>CBDIWP010000001.1:0-6912 GCA_965285945.1 uncultured bacterium
CACGGCGGCTTCGGCACTGCGGCGAACGTCGTCAGGCGTGAGACCGTAGCGCCGCGCAACCAGCAACGCATCGTCCACATCCAGATCGGTCCCGCGGCGCAGCTTTGCCAGCACGAAGTCAGCCGGAGACAGTACCCGGACCCGAAGCTGCGGACGATCAACCAGGGTCATGGCCCGGTCGCGGTAGCCGGGCGGCATCGCCACGACGGACCATCCGGAAAAATTCTGCGTCAAATCGGCTGGAATGTGCTGCTGCCGCAAAAAATCCGCCAGCGGCTTCAGCGGGCCGTCCAGTTCCGCATCCACGTCCCGAGTAGCCCGGTCGGAGAACCCATAGGCGTGCAGGGCGAGCGCACCGACCAGCAGCAGATCCACCGACGCGGCCTCATCCGCGACATACTGGGTCAACAGGTCGATTAGGTGGTCAGTGGTGAGCGTAGGCAAAGTAGACGGCCTCGGCAAAGGCGCGGTACTCCCGGAAGTCAATGGGACCGGGATCGGCCGGCAGCGGGGTGCGGTGAAACATGTGGGTCAGCAAGCGCCGGTACTGAGTGTACCAGCGGCAAGCGGTCTGATACGCCTGCTGCACTCCGGGTTCGGATTGCCACGGCGTCAGGTCAAGTCGCTCGTTTAATAATATTTCCAACCACAGCACGCGCCGGCCACGATCCGTTCGGATGGCCTCTTCAATAGAAGCGACGCCCAGGTAGGCCGGGAGTAGAAGAAGCGGCTGCGAAGGTACGGGTCCCGACATGCGCGGTAGTGTAGCACAGGACAAACGAGGTTTATCTGGTTTGTGTCGTGCGGTCCGGCACCCCTCTCCTTATTCCTCTCCCCCGAGGGGAGAGGGAAGGGTGAGGGGGAGGAGCCCTAAACCGTATGGGAGGCGATGGAGGTTTGAATGGAGTAAGGCGACCGGACGTCTCTTGTTTCTTTCGTCGGTTCGTTTCTGACAACGGACGAACAAGACAAACCAAACGAAACAGACCAACCTTCTTCACACCATTCCCACACACCACATAAACCCGATCATTTCAGCCCGCACAGGCTTGCGAGGAGAGGGTTGTTAATGTATATACATAAATGTGTTCACATGGGACATTGCGAAAGCCATTGCCAATTTTGAAAAGCATGGCATTTCCTTTGAAGAGGCGGCGACCATCTTTGATGATCCCAAGGCATTAGACGGACCGGATGAGGCACACTCGACTCACGAGACGCGCCGCCGACGCATTGGGCAATCGGTGACCAGGCGTATCCTCTTTATCGTGTACACAGTACGGAGAGACAAACATGAAAAAGAAACGATCCGACTCATCGGCGCCAGGCAAGCGAGCCGCCGCGAGCGTCAAGCATATGCCGGACTCACAGATTGATTTTTCAGATATTCCCGAGGCGAGTGACGAAGAATTGAAGCGCATGCGACGCGTCGGCAGGCCGGCGAGCGGCATGGCCAAGCAGTTGATAGCCATTCGGCTATCCCCAAAACTGCTGAACCAGCTCAGGAAGATGGCGGCCAAGCAAGGGAAGCCCTATCAGTCGCTGATTCATGAGTTGTTGGAAAAGGCTGCCTCCAGGGCTGCGTGAAGGCCAGTTCGTTGTTTGCTTTATGTTGTTTCTCTGGTTCCTTCAGTTGGTTCGTCTTCGACAACCAGATCAACCAGACAAACGAAACAGATCAGACAAACCAAATAAACCGAACAGACCAAATAGACCAGCCGTGATGCGTAACGCGTGACGGTTAGGCGGACCACATAGAAGATAGATCAGATAGACGATCTTCTGTTGTTCCGCCGGCTCTTGTCGTGCGGTCCGGCACCCCTCTCCTTATTCCCCTCCCCTGAGGGGAGAGGGGAAGTGAGGAGAGGAGCCCCTATCCGTATGGGAGACGATGGAGGTGTGATGATGGAGCTGTGAATGGAGATAAGGCGACCGGACGTCCTTTGTTTCTTTCGTTGGTTCGTTTCTGCAACCGGACGAACAAGACAAACCAAATGAATCAGACCAACGGGCTTCACGCCATTTCCCAGGGAGACGTCCGATCAGACCGGACCAGCCGTAATGCGTGACGCGTGATGCGTGACGGATAGGCGGACCGCATCGAGCAGACCAGACCGACCCGACAAACCAGACAAACCAAACAAACCAAACAGACCAAACAGACCAAACAGACCAAACAGACCAAACAGACCAAACAGACCAAACAGACCAAACAGACCAAACAGACCAAACAAACCAGTCTATCCCAGCTTGGCCAGAATCCCGGACATGTCCGCTTGTGAAAGCGCCCGCAAGGTCTGGGTGCGAATATTGCCCAAGGCGCCAATGCTCGCCTGGAGTGCCACCATGGACGCCTCGTCCGGCGCGTCAAAGACACCCACACTATCGTAACGGCCTAACGTCCAGTAGAGCTCCTTCACGGTCACGCCAAACTTCTTGGCCAGCTCCCGCACGGCATCGGCCCGCTTCGCCGTGTCCTTGAAGTTGCGAATGCCTTGATCGGTGAAATGATTCAGGGTGATGTAGAGCGCCATAACGAACCTCCTTTGGATGTCACGTGAACAACAGCCTGACAGGCCTGTGATAGCCGGGGGCTAAGGCACCGCCGCTTGGTGAGCCGCGGTAGGCGCGCTGATCAAGATCTGGACCGCCAATATGATGAGCAGGATCAGAAAGAGTCTCACGATGGCGACCTCCCGGTCAGGGCAAGAAAGAGCCCCGCCCTCGCGGGCATGACGCCGGCGAGAGCACAAGGAACGAGGAAAGAGGAGAAGGGAAAGGTGAACGACAGGTTCTCGGTGCCCAGGTTCATACAAACACCTCAGGGCGATGGTCCAGTCTGCGTTCCGCTGTGAATCGTAGTCAAGACGTCTTTGGTTTGTTTGGTTTCTCTGGTTCCTCTGGTTTCTTTAGTTGGTTCGTTGCTGACAACCAGACGAACAAGACAAACGAAACAAACAAGACAAACCAGATGAACGAGATAGACCAGATAACGAGACAGACCAGATTGTTTCTCTGGTTTCTATGGTTTGTTTTGTTTGTCTCGTTGGTCGGTCTTACGAACCGGATGTCAGATCAGATCAACCAGACAAACGAAACAAACCAGACCAACCAAACCAACGTTCTTCAAACCATCCCCACCCCCATCACCAGCCGGATCATCCCCACGAGCACCGCGAGCGTGCAGCAGACGAGCCCGGCGATGCTCATGCCCTTCGGTTCCTCCCGCGATCGTCCCAGCGCAGCGGAAGAAATCATGATGCCGATGATCGCAAAAGGAATGTTGATCCAGTTCAGCGCCCCGAAGAGAGGCATGAAGGCGACCAACATGCCGACCAGCGCGAAAATTCCCCAAATAAGGCTGAGTACCTGCATGAGTGGAGTTATTAGGGACGGTCTATCTCGTCCTTCTGGTCTGTCTTGTCTATCTGGTAAAGAGGGCCGAAAAAGACCCATCGATCCGGACCAGACAGACCGAATAGACCAAGCAGACCCAAAAGAATGTCTATCTTATCTATACAGTCTATCTTGTCAGGGCACCAGAGACCGAACAGGACCAGATAGACCGAACAGGACCAGATAGACCGAACAGACGAGACGGATGGGGAGTATCAGAGCAGATCGTTGAATTGCTCGGGTGATATCTCAGCGGCTTCGAGAATTTGCCTGAGGGTGCCTAGCTTGACCGTGTGATGTCGGGGGATGATGACGAGGTGTTTGTCGTCGGTCATTGCGATATGTTTGCCCTCACGAAGGACATAGAAGCCGGCTCGCTTCAAGGCTCTCACGATGCGCTCATGAGAGACCTGAGGCAGTTTGGTCATACGCTGACTTCGACCGTCCTCAGTTTATTCAGACGTTTGAGATCCTCGATACTGAGGAGGTACGTCCTGATCGCATCCTTAATGTTTTCAAGAGCCTCCTCTTCAGTTTCGCCCTGAGAGACGCAGCCTTTGAGTGTCGGACAATAGACGACATATCCCCCGGCTTCCGTATCCTGTTCCATGACAATGGGATATTCCATAGCGGCCTCCAAGGTGAAGCAAGGTGAAGATGGAAGGATTATATAGCAGGGACGCATAAAAACCTATGACCCGAAGAAGTCTGTCTTGTCTATCCCGTCTATCTCGTCAGGGTACCAGAGACGGAACAGACCGAACAGACCAGACAGACCGGACAGACCGGACAGACCAAACAGACCAAACAGACCAAACAGACCAGACAGACCAAACAGACCAGACAGACCGGACAGACCAGACAGACCGGACAGACCAAACAGACCGGATAGACCAGACAGACCCGTCGAATCCACTTTTGGCGAGACAAGAGGACTGCTCAATATTACGCTGCCTCATTACTACATAAAGGAGCATCCTCATGTTTAGCCCAGCTGAAGTTATTTCGGCAGATCCTGCCGGGTTCTCCAGGTTGATAAAGTGGGCGGTGTCGGCACTGCTGATCGTGCTGGCTATCCGATATCTCATAGATCGCTGTCTGACAGGCTGGTCAGGTAGCAGCGTTGGGGCAAAGCGGATTCCCAACAGTGTTTCTCTGCGTTCCAAGCCGGTCCTTTCCGACGCGGAAGCAAGATTTTTCAGGAGCCTGGAAAGTGCCGTGGACGAGGAGTATCTCGTGTGGCCTCAATTGCCTTTGTGGACGTTCATCGAAACCCGCTCCAACGATCCAGGAGCCACAGTCTCCTTTAAAAACAAAAATTAATCTTAAACGGGTAGACGCAGCGCCGGGATGCCTTTGTCGAACAAGTGCTGAAGCAAGCCGACGTGCCGCTCATTCGAATTCCTGGAGCAGCGGCCTACGATTCACAGGTTATACGGAAGCAACTGGGTATGGATAGCCAACATGAGACCGACCGAAAAATGACAGCCTCACTGGCTAGATGAACGAATAACCAGCAAACAGTCAGACCCAAAACGAGACGCCCCAACCATACGGCTTGGAAGGTGAGGCGTCCGCTCGCATATTGAATTACAGCGTTTCTCATGTGGGTTGCCGATAAAGACTGAGTTCGTTCTCGAGTTCCGAGATGCGTCCGCGAAGGCTTTTGACCAGCTCTTCGACCTCCCTGGTCGAATAGCGCGACATGATGTGCTTCGGGCAGTTCCAGTCATACCCGACCACCTCAATAAACACGACCCGTTCCACCTTGGCCCGTGTCATATCGCCCAGGCTGTGGAATGTAAGCTCATCCACATCCCGCCGGTCTTCGATCCGGGCATGCCCCAGGATCTTCAGCCGTTGCCGCTGTCGGTAGTCCATCAGAAATAGGCTGACACGGTCGTTCGCGAGCAGGTTGCCCGTGCTGATCAGCTGGCGGTTCCCCTGGTAGTCGGCAAAGGCGAGGGTTCCCGGGTTTAGGACGCGCAGGAAACCGATTGGGCCGCCACGGTGCTGAATGTACGGCCATCCCGTTTCGCTGACCGTCGCGAGATAAAAGCTATCGCGGGCAGCAATGAACGCGGCCTCATCCTCCCCAAGGACATCGCGGTCCGGCACATCGGGAATAGCGAAAGAGCGACCATAGTAGTGTTGCTGCGCCCGGCGCACGGAATCGGTCACCGCAGTTGAAAGATAATGTTGTGTCATGACGATCCTCCATAAGGATCATTCCGCGCATGCTCGGTAGGTGTGGACTAGAAGACCATGACGCTCCAGCCTTCGCTGAGATAGCGGCGGAGACTGAGCACCCCGGCGGTTCCAGGCAATGGATTATCCTTCACGATCGGCACGCCAGAGGAGCGAATGCTCTCAGTGGTGCCAAAGACCGCCGCACAGGCGCCTGACGCGCCGGTCACGACATCACGCACCGCCTCATAGAGACCATGCGCGGGATGCGTCAGCTTCACCAATTCTTCGGGCCATCGCGTGCCGGCCCCATTGAAGACCACTTCCACCTCATCGCCCTTGTCCTTGCACTCCGACGCCACAGCCAGCGCATTAAACACTCGCCCGAGCGCCTCTTCAGAGCCACTCTTCGGATCTGACATGACGACAATGGCTATTTTCATAAGAGCCCTCCCAGTGATCGGTTATAGGATAACCACCAAACAGTAGTGTTGAGGGTTATACTGTTCGAGTATCTAACTTGTCAAGGTGTGTTTAGCCGGTGTAGTGTATGGCTCGGAGGAGCGACCGTGGAACAGGACAAGCGCAGTCAGAAATTTCTCTTCATCGGCAATCATCCCTGCCTGGATTTCATCAACACAGACCTCATCATGAAAGAGACTCCGACCGATCTCCTGGAGACGTTCGACGATCTCGCGGCATGGCTCATCGAGAGCCATCTGTTGCGGAAACAGGAGGCGGTGGCGGTGAGCCGGCAGCTCAGTACCGTGGAAAAAGGCACGATGCTCGAGCAGGCGAAGGCCTTCCGCACGACCTTGCGAGCGATGGCTCAGCAGATGGCCAGGGGACACGGCGCGCCGAGCACCGCAGTGGCAGCGATCAACAAACTGTTGCAACAATGCCCAGGCTATCGGGAGGTGGTGAAGGATGGTGAAGGCTTCAAACAGCAGTTCGTCCCGGCGGATAGGAAAGACGTGCTCCTTGCTTCACTGGCGATGGCCGCGAGTGATCTCCTGAGCTCTGCGGATGCGGCCTTGATCAAAAAATGTAAAAACCCGGCTTGTGTGCTGTACTTCTACGACACGACCAAGAACCACGCGCGCAATTGGTGCAGCATGCAGCTCTGTGGCAACCGGGAGAAAGTCGCGGCCTATTTCAAACGACAGAGACGATCGGCCCGCACACGCTGAGGCGAGCCTGCCGCCCCTGGAAGTATTCGCTATCGCACCCTACAACGCGCAGGTCCGCGCGCTGCAAGCCGCGCTTCCACAAGGCGCGCGCGTGGGGAGCGTCGACAAGTTCCAAGGGCAAGAGGCCCCGGTCTGCATC
>CBDIWP010000002.1:0-259679 GCA_965285945.1 uncultured bacterium
TGGTCCTCCTGGGCGCGCATGATCGTCGACGCACTCGTCTCGTCAAGTCCCATCTCCCTCCTCCTTCTGGTAGAGGCTGGGGAAAATTCAATGACCACACCTGGGGATTATTGGATGACCGCTGACACTGACGCCAGGTATCAGATGGGAGCAGGTCAATCAAAGCCGCGAGACATTGAATGCTATCCCTCCGGTCACCAGTCCAAACTTCAAGAACACTGTGAGTACCCAGGGGCTCATCTATGGGACGGGGATTAAATATGATTTCACGGCGGACACGGCCCTGTTTGGCCATGTACACACGACGTTCAGGCCCCCCACTTTTGCCAATGTGATTGACCCGACAACCGGTACCGATCAGGATTTGGCAGCTGAACGCGGATTGAGCTCTGATGTCGGTGTTCGGTCTGAAATCATCAGGGGGGTGAGCGCGGAAGTCGCAGTCTTCCGCACTGCCTCATAAGGCATCGCTGTACCAACTAACACTCATGAACAAGAAAGGCGGGGGGCCTCAGGAGGTGAGGGCCCCCGCCGTGCGGAGTGAAGGGCGGGCATGCCTCCACTCCCTTGCGCGGTGTCTCGGACACCGGGCAAGACCGTTCGCGCATCGCTATTCAATTCTCTCCTTCTCCCGCAGAGCAACCGCAACTGGAACGTAAGGCCAGTACTCAACAGTGCCACTCGTCAATGGGAAGGAGTGGCCGCACCCAAAGACGTACAACAGGTGGACAATAAGCCGACCAGTTCCGGGTCAAATTGAGTGCCGGAGGCGACACGGAGAATCCTGAGGGCAATCCGGTTTCGTAACAGGCGGTCTGTAACCTCTGGAACCTGAATCGCATCATAGGCATCTGCAAGCGAGAGAATCCGGGCTCCGAGCGGAATGAATTGACCCCGGATGCCGTAAGGATAGCCGGACCCATCCCACCGCTCATGGTGGTGAGCGATGAACGTTGACGCCTCCTGTAAGAATGAAAACGGCTCCAAAAGCTGTGCTCCCAACCGGGAGTGATTTTGGACCGCGGCATAAGCTTCAGGTGAAAGGCCGTCCGGACCTTTCGTCAGATGGACCGGCAGCATTAATAGGCCAAGATCGTGCAGCAGAGCCGCCAGCTTGACCTGATGCGAGGCATCTGCGTCGAAGCCGGCAGCCTGTGCCAGTTGAAGGGCAATCATCGCAGTCCTTCGCCCATGTCCGGCTTGCCAGGGGAGGACTCGATCGATCTCCTTACTTGCTTGGCGGACGAGAAGGCTTTCTACATCACGACGAGACCAGGCAGGGAGGCGCAGTTGATCAATCTTTTGAAGCAAGCGTTGGATACGTAAAACGGCTGGATTGATAGGTGCCGTAATATTGAGTTGCATGGCGTGCTCCATTTAAAAACAAGAAACCCAAAACCACTTGCGTGATCTTGGGCTCTGGGTGAACTACCTCTGGCCGAAACTACATATTGAACCGCACAGCTGGTTTATGTCTGGTCCGGATGCTTCCCTGCCATCAAGGGCTGTTTCATGACCCACATTTCATAGAGCGGGATCCACATCATGATCAGAAAAGTCACCATCATTAACGTGTCACCCGTCAACATTGTCAGCACAAAGATAGGTGATACATAACTAATGAGCCAGGGCGACAGGAGGTCTAATGCAACACCGGCAAAGGAAAGCCAGGTCATCCAGACCTTCATCGCATGGCTGGCATTTGTCAGATACAAGACATGCACCAGGATCATAAACACAACAGGCATCGTAAAAAGATGAAAGTGTGTTACCTCAGCCAATTCCCGAAAGGACATCGGCTCGCCGAAGGTCGCATCGGAGCCACGATAGTGATCCGCTACGCCTTGAGGAGAAAGTCCCGTCATGCTATGCGCCCAAAAGAATGAAAACAAAAACCCCACCAGCATGAGCAATAAAAATTGCGTGTAAAGCAGTCTGATATGGCGGTCTGAATCACGGAGTTTAAATCGCTGATTGAAGTTTCTCATGTAGGGACGCGTGGTCCTCTCTTAGGTTTAATTTCCGAAAATGGACGAAAAAATGCCTTTGTCTTTGGGGGCGGCATATGTGTCGCTTCCCCGCCCGGCCGGCTTCAAGTAGAACTCATCGATCAACACCAAGACTCGCTTGACCCCCGCGCTCATCGAGCGGACCGACATGGTCGCGCCGCTAAGGTTGATAATGTCCTTGTTGATCCTGATCGGGTCAGCGACAGTTTTCCCCTCGTACTGGACGTTGAATCGTTTTTTCCCTACTTCGCTCCCCTTGGCGTCACGGAATATAAGCAACTCCACGTCGGTGCATTTCCCCTTCGTATCAACCCCAACCATATAGGTCATCGCTTTATACTTGCCGATAGTGTGGTGAATCACAGCGTAGCCATCGGTCCTGTCTCCCGACTCGCCGATATAGACCTCAAAAGAGTCCTCAGGGAATTTCCAGCCGATTCGTTGCTCAATGAGCTCTTTCTTCTCGGGGGTGAGGCGGATGAGTTCCTTCCGGATACGATCCGACTTCGGGAGGATGACCTTGAGGGCTTCCGATTCGGTCATGAATTCTTCGTATTTAAAGTCGTCTTCCTTCAGGTATCGCCGCAATTCGCTGTCCCACACCCGTTCCGCAGCGAGCACCTCCGTTGACATCACGCAAGACAATGCGAACAAAAGCGGGATGAATCTTAAGTGAGCGTACATCCGTGCTCCTTTAATTTCCCTTCAAGCCGCGCATTAATATCAGACAAGACCTCTTGAGAGGGGTCGGTGTAGGTCCAGCCAAACAACCGAGATCCTCCGCGAAACGCCCATTTTTGCCGATCTTCGACAAAGGTGACTTTCGTTACGTCACTCAGGCGCTTCACGGTCATCACGATCCTGGACCGATCTTTGCTGTCCCCCATGTCCCGCTGGAGGGCACCAAAGGTCCGTCCCGGCATAGGAATCTCCAACCATCCGGTTTCAATGAGTCCCTTGTCCTTATTCTGCACGACGAGTGAGCGGTCCTTGACTGCCTCCAGCGCCGAGTTCCAGGCGTGATCGTAGTCGCACACGGCATACCGTTCTTGCCCGCCGCTCATCGTGGCGCAGGCAGTTAGAAAGAGGGTCGCGAGGCAGGGACTTATTCGGTTGATCAAGCGAACCATATTCTTCACCGTTATAAGTGCTGTCCTCGCCCCTAGGGCGAGGACAGCTTGGAATATTCTAGAAATACGTTGCTGCTTGGATCAGAAAACCGTTCCCGTTAATGGGGTTACCTGGTGTTGTTCCGTTACCCCCACTGAGGAAGTCCCCTCCCGGCGTTAGGCCGACCGGGTCCTTTTGTGTATTGAACTGCCAGTCGAACTTAAAGACGGTGTCTTCAATGGGCCTGAAATTGATGCCGAGCGTCAATCGCTCAAGTTCCCTTCGGTTCCCAAACGCATTGCCTACAATGGTCCGATTATCGGTGTCGGTATCGACGTGTTCCCAGCGCACCACCGCCGTGAAGGTCGATGCGTCCGTAAAGTGGCTTGGCGCCCATTTCTTCAAGAACTCTGGCATGAAGTGATAGTTGCCCTGGACGTAGTAACCATGCATGCCAGCGGGCCCAACTCCATTATTCTGTCCTGTTGTGTTGTTGTTGCTGATTCTGGTCCATGCCGATTCACCAATAAATTCAAACGGACCTCTCTGGAGAGTCCAGTCCAAGGCAAAGACGTCGATATACCCGCTCCCGACCGCTGCCGCTGCCGGTTTGTACTGACCATGATAGCCCGATCCCGCAATTTCGATTCCAAGCATGGGGCTAAAGGCAAGTCGGCCGACGACGGCCTTACTGTCGTCGCGATCTCGCGAGACGCTTCCTCTTGCGTTACGCACCCCTAGGTCAGTGATGGCACCAGCGGTTTGTGTCATTCCGTTGACCACATACACTTCATAATCGAGTTTGGAGAGGGAGGTTGGATACAGAGTCCCATAGATACCGGCACCAGCCTCAAACCAGGTGCTTGGTATCACAATTCGTGACACCATGGGACGATCGACCAGGTCGTTCAGCGGCGAATCGTGCAGTAAGTTGAACTTGCCGACTGGCATGAGCAGGATACCAGCTCGAATATTGATCGCTTCCTTGATTAGGTAGTCGAGTTGGGCGAATTCAATTTGCATTGAGCCATCACCCTGAGCCGTATTCGGCCCACCACGCTCAATCTCAATTTCCGTGGCGAACTTGATATGGTCTGTGATGTCCGCATAGATAAAGGGCACCAACCGCTGCTGGCCGAAACTATTGCGGCTCGGGTTATCGAGATTGCCACGCGATAAATTGTTGTACATGACATCGACATAGCCGCCGACGGTCGCCTTGGGGGCGCTCAAGAACGGCTTGGCATAGATCAGTTTTCCTGACCCGGTGGCGCCGAACGAAAGAGGCACCTTTTCTTCACCTTTGCGCTCCACACGGATATCTGTCATGGGTCCGGTGGCCATGGGATATTGCCCGGGGGCAGCAGATGGAGGAGCCGCTCCCTCACGCTGCTCCATGGGAGCTTGGTGTCGTTCGCGTTCCTGGATCCGCTTTTCCACTGCGTCGTCGACCATCTTCTTGATTTCATCCGGGGTCATCTCCGCCCAGACCGGCGCAACCGGCAAACTGGCAATGACCAGAGCCCCGAGGATTGACCTGATCCTCATCTTAGAATCCTCCATGAGTGAAAGTGGGTGAATGGTCTGACTCGGGACTCAATGGTCTCTGGTCTGGGTGGCAATAATGTGAAAGGCACATCGTAGTTCGTGGGTGAAGATACCTCTGTGATTCCTCCTTTCCTTAGACGAATCATGATGCGACTGTGTTCCATCCTTCAATCGATGAGAATGGGATGACGACAATGCGCTTGCACCGTTTGCATTTCAGCTCAATGCCCATCCCGCAAACTTTGGCGATGAGTTGCCCGCACTCGCAGCGGGTTTCCCGGTTTTGCCGTGCCGAAGCGATCGGTACGTGTGAGGCCATATGACGCCGCCTTCTGTTGAAATT
The DNA here is from genome assembly GCA_965285945.1 of uncultured bacterium. Lineage (GTDB taxonomy): Bacteria > Nitrospirota > Nitrospiria > Nitrospirales > Nitrospiraceae > Nitrospira_D. The sequence continues at coordinate 5,011 of CBDIWP010000002.1, forward strand.
GAGAACGATTATTAATATCTCAGCTGGGCGATGAAGTCAACGGGAAAATGGCGGACGGCCCTGTGGCTCTTGGTGTGCAATCACCCCTCCGGTGCCTATAATGCAGCATGAGAGCGATTAGGACGGACCTCCGTCGCGGGGTGATCTGGGTGATCGCGGTTATCCTGACCGGCTGCTCGGACCATGTCCCCGCCGTCATGGAAAGCTCGTCTGACTTGACCGACCCGATAGTCATGGGCCGCGTGATGGTGGTGACTACGGGAGAGTCAAGCCGGCGGTATGAGCCAAGAATAAGATTCATCGAGATTGAAAATCGGCAAACGGATCAGCGGTTCACCGTGGATATCGATGCCCAAGACACCCAGTTTGCCTTGCCGCTCCCTGCCGGTGATTACCAAGTTAATCGGGTGCAGATCAGTGAAGGGCCATTCATGTCGATGGCCGATATCGCGAGTTTCTTTTCGATCGGGACTGAGCGGATCACTTATGTCGGGACGTGGCGATTCGGGATCGACTCCCCCCGCTATGGACGCATGGTGGTCGTCTCCATGGTCCTCGACGACGATGGGCGCTCACGGGTTCGCGATTTCCTCATAGAAGAGTATCCTCAACTGGCAAACCAGCCGATGGTCGAGGTGTTGCCGCAGCAATCGCACAGCGAAGCACGGTTGTATGAAGTCATGCCCTATCCGCGCTACCCGCGTTATTTCCGGCGGCATTGGTGGTAAGGACACTGATTGCGATGAAAGCAACACAAATGGCTGCTCCGCTGATTCTCGCGCTTCTGAGTTGCTTGCTGTGGAGTTGCAGCGGCATGCCTTCTGCCCCTCAACCCGTCGTGGTGAAGCGCGTCCAGATGCACATGGGGACGCTGGTCAGCATCACGGCGGTCGCTGCTAACGAAGGATTAGCGCAGGCCGCCGTCACCGCTGGTTTCCAAGAGATTAAGCGGCTGGAGCAATTGCTGAGCACATGGATCCCCGAAAGCGAGTTGTCTCAGGTTAATCAGTCTGCCGGGCAGCGAGCCATATCCGTGAGTCCTGAAACGATCGAATTGGTGTCTCAATCGCTGGAACTGGCGCGACTAACCGACGGCGGATTTAATATTGCCGTTGGACCGGCCATCGAAGCCTGGAGCGTGACGGAACGGCAGCGTATTCCCGATGATAAGGAATTGGAGGCACTCAAGCCGCTCGTGGACTGGGCCAGTATTGAGGTGAATGAAGCGGCACATACTATTTATCTTCCTCTGCCTGGTATGCGGATCGATGTCGGCGGGATTGGCAAAGGATACGCGGCCGACATGGCAGTCGAAGTCATGAAACGAGCCGGCGCCCGGGCTGGTGTCGTTGCCCTATCGGGAGATATTAAGACCTTCGGGTCTCTTCCGGATTCGGCCGGCTTTCCCGTCGGCATCAAACACCCGCGTCACGACGGTGCCGTGCTAGCTGTTGTTGAGTTGAAAAACGAGGCGATTTCTACGGCCGGGGATTATGAACGGTTTTTTGAGAAGAATGGCGTCCGCTACCATCATATCCTGGACCCGCAGACCTTACAGCCGGCGCGGGATTGCCAGAGTGTGACCGTGATTGCTAGAGAGGGTACTGTGGCGGATGGGCTGGATACCGGGATCTTTATTCTAGGACCTGAACGAGGCATGGCCCTGGTTGAGCGGTTACCGGATGTCGAAGCGATCATTGTCGATCAAGCGGGAAACATGACCGTTTCGTCTGGTCTTCTTGGACGGCTCCATCTTCCGTCAGACCAATAGGCAATGATGCATTGGCACGATCTCTCGATCGCCTTGTTCGTTGTCACGGTTGCATTCGTCAGCGTCATGGGATGCACCGAGTATGAAACAGGGTATTACAAGGGACGAGTCAACGAGGCGACTCAGGAGGTTGTGGCACGCCGATATGGCATGCCGCACGACAAGCAAGAGATGGAGGACGGACGGACGATCTGGACTTATTTCGACCGGGGAAGCGGAACCAGCGGGTACACGGGATACGCACGATCGAGTTACTGTCGGGCGTACGTGCTGAGGTTTGATCAGCAGGGTGTCCTCCGTGATTGGCGGCAGGATGATTGTAGTGGAAGAGGCCGTCCGGCTACTGAGTCCTCGTCAGATCGTAAATAATAGAAAACTTCACCGGCATCTGCGGCTTGTCCAGCGCATGGGATAGTCGAACCGGCGGGCCTTTTCTCACATCTTCCACCGCTATTTGATCGAGCATGGGATTGCCCGAGCTCTTGGCGATGCGCACGTCGCTCAGCCTGCCGTCCTGGTGCAGTACCGCCGTCAAGGTGACTTTCCCCTGAACCCCTTCTGTGCGCAAGATGGCGGGGTAGCGCTTATCGAGATCCTGGATCCATCTGGCCATGAGCTCTGCCAGCCAGCCATAATCCGGCTTCGTCGCCTTCGGTTGAGCGGCGGGTGGAACGGCAGCCACTTGTGGCGCCTCCTCGGCTGAGGGCTGTGTGCTCGACGGCTCAGGCAGGTCCGCCGCAAGCTCCGGAGTCCATGCTGATGGCTCCTCTTGTGCCGGCGACATCGGCGGCATGGTTTGCTGTGATTCCGCTTGAGGCGAAGGGACCGCTGTGTGGCGCTCTCCGACAGAAAGCCTCCGCGCCGATGGCGGCGGTGCGGCTGAGTGTTGCTTCTCAGTCAGCATTTCATTGGACATCGGAAGGGGCGGAGATAACGCGGTGGGTTCAATGGGTTCAGTGAGGGCCGTGCGGGTTGCTTCCTTAGGCGGTGCAGACGGCTGGGGAGCGGGTGCACGGCTAGTCGGTGCCGATGGCGCCGGAGCGGGTGGGACGATATGCGCCGACAACATTGGTTTCGGGGCTCCGGTTGTATCCGAGCCAACCGCTGCGGGAGACGATTCAATAGATGACGGGGGACGTACGAGGGACGGCCGGCTGACCGGTGATAGTCCCGGCGGCTCAGCCACCATCGCGACATTCCAGGTAAACGGCGGCAGGTCAGGCTCGAGCTGGATGCGCTGCAGAAAAAAGAGCGCCGCCAGCGCGATGCTTCCGTGCAACAGAAAGGACATGAGCCAGCCCGTTGCGTGGTCACCCGGTCGCATGGAATGAGCGTTCTATGGATGGATGATTACAATCGAATGACTTCGAGGCTCACCTGTTGAAATCCCAAACCACGGATCTCGTCGACGACGGCCACAAATGTTTCAAGGATGGTCACTTTATCGGCCCGAACGACGACCGCCGAGTCACGAGGCTCGCTCGACAAGGCCGACGGCAAGCCGCCGTCTTCAACAGGGCGGTCATTTAAGAACAGGCCGCCCTCGGATGTCAGCGTGATCACGAGGGGCACATCTTTTCGGTCGCCGGCAGCCTTGGCCTTCGCCAAATTCACCGGGACCTGACCCGTGCTGATAAAGGTGGCCGTGGTGAGGACGATGACGAGCAACACCAGCATGACGTCCACTAATGGGATGACGTTAATCTGATCAATGTCCCGTTCCATGGTCCGCCTTGTATTGTGTCAGCAATTCGGCCACTCGCCGACGGAGCACATTGTTCATCACCACGCAAGGAATGGCCACGAGGAGACCGACCGCAGTGGCTTTCAACGCGAGGCTGAGGCCGATCATGATCGTATTGACCGCCATCGTTCCGGACGTTCCCATGGTGTGAAAGGTCAGCATGATCCCGAGCACCGTGCCCAGCAGACCGATGTAGGGGGCGTTAGCCGCCACGGTGCCGATGATCACGAGGCGTTTCGTGAGCGCCATTTCAAGGTGTAAGGCATTCGTAAACCCCTTGACGTCGACTTGACGATAAAACAGCCAGCGTTCCACTGCGACGGCGACCGACCATACGCTGAGGATTAGCAGGAGACCGATGATCCCGTAATCAACTGCGTGTTTCAACGCGTCCATAACAACTCCTTACAAAACGACGGGGCTGTGTGAGCCACCATCAATGCCAGATACTCATGAAACGTGTCAATCGCCGTACAACGGCCGTATCAGGAGGAAAGGTCTGTATCGGGGAATAAGACGGTATGTGTTGCCGAGACCCGTAGCTCAACCGCTGTGCCTTCCTGGTAGACGTTGGTTGAACCTTCGCTGCTATGCAGGAGTTGACCGGATGGGAGCCGAACGGTATACAAGTTTTCAGACCCCCTGAACTGGCGTGCCACAATGCGGGCCTGAGCGGACGTATCCGGCATGAGATGGATGTCGTCCGGGCGAATCATCACCACTACAGACGCACCTTCTTCCTTATTCAGCGTATTAGGGAATGAGCCCAGTTCCGTTTGCACCATGCCTTGTCGAACCTGGCCGGGAATAAAGTCCGCCTGCCCGACGAAATCCGCGACGAATGGCGTCGAAGGCATATGGTAAATCAGTTCCGGCGTGTCCATTTGTTCAAGATAGCCCTTGTTCAGGACCGCGATTCGATCAGCCATGGCAAAGGCTTCTTCATGGTCATGCGTCACCAAAATCGTCGTCGTTTTCATGCGCCGCAAGAGCCCGTGCAGGTCTTGCCGCATGCGGCTGGCCATGTCAGGGTCCAGGTTGCTGAACGGTTCATCCAATAAGAGGACGACCGGATTTTGAACCAGCGCCCGGGACAAGGCCACGCGTTGCTGTTGTCCGCCAGACAATTCGTGAGGATAGCGCCGTTCAAAGCCTTCCAAGCCTGTGAGCCGTAGCATGTCTTCCACACGGCCGGTGCGCTCGGCGCGCGACAGATGTCGCAGTCCGAACGCGATGTTATCAGCGACCCGCAGGTGAGGAAACAGGGCGTACTCTTGGAACACCATGCCGACGCGGCGCTGTTCGGTCGCCACCGTTTCCCGTGATGAGGAGACCTGCCGTCCGGACAGGTAAATCTCGCCGGAGCGCACCGGTTCAAAGCCTGCGATGGCTCGAAGAATGGTGGTCTTACCACACCCCGAGGGACCGAGTAGGCAGAGGATTTCCCCTTCCCGGACTGAAAACGAAATGTCACGCACGGCCGGGCGGCTTGGTTCATAGGCGCATGACATCGAACGCAACTCCAGGATGGAAGACTCGGGGCTGTACAAGTGCACCTGTCCCTTCAGGTGATCGGTGTTCACATGAGTCACTTGCGTATCGATCGCCATGGATTCCTCAGGCCGCGCGCCAATCACGGGAGAGCAGCAGAACGAGTGCAGGCAAACCCACGAGCACGATCAGCAACGCCGACGGGGCTGCCAATTGATAATATTCTTCACTGGCTTCCAGCCAAACGCGAATCGCCAGAGTGTCGAAGCCCACCGGCCGCAACAGCAACGTGGCCGGCAACTCCTTCATCGTTTGAAGAAACATCAACACCCAGGCCACGATAAACCCGTTTCGAATGAGCGGTAAGGTGACCCGCCGCCAGGTTTCCCGGACGCCCAGCCCGAGCGTGCGCGCGACCTCTTCGAGATTGGGGGTGATCTGTTGAAGCGAGGGCTCAAGCGACTGCAGTCCGACGGGAAGAAAATGAATGACATAGGCGACGACCAGCACAATCGCGGTTCCATACAGAAAAGGCAAGATCTTGAGAAAGACCACGAGGACCGCCAGTGCGGCCACCGGACCCGGAAGGACATATCCGGCATAGGCGGCTTGCAGGCACCCGAGGTTCAGGATGGTTGGTTTCCGGTTGGCTAAATAGGCTAACGGGAGAGCAATGATGACACCGGCCGTCGCGGCCGATGCAGACAGCAGGGCGCTGTTCCAGATAAAGCCGAAGAAGCGATGGTCCAAGATAGCTTGCGCTTCCGGAGACCAGGTCCATTGAATCAGCAGATACGCCGGCACGCCGAACGACGCGGCGACGATCGCCGTCAGATAGGCCGTCATCCCCGCCGTCCGTATCCATCCACTGGCGGCTCGTTGTGGGGCCCGGTAGCGTCCGGCCGTTTGATAAAAGCGGCTCTTGTGGCGAAACCATCGCTCGGTGACCAAGAATATCAAGGCCAGCATCACCAGCAAGATACTCAGGATGCTCGCCGCCATATTATCCGAGCGGCCGGTCATTTGCTGAAACACCGCGTAGGTCAACGTTTGGTAGCGCAAGAGAGAGACGGCGCCGAAATCCGAGACGACATAGAGAATCACCAGGGCGACTCCCGCCACGATCGAAGGGCGTAAAAGCGGCAGCGTGACGCGCCACATCGTTTGAAAGCGCGAGGCGCCACACGTGCGGGCCACTTCTTCGAACGAGACGTTTAAGCTCAGCAGCGCGCTGCGGGTCAATAGATATACAAAAGGGAAAGTGTCCAGCGTCATCACGAGTGTGGCGCCCCAAAAGCTCTGGGGAGAGAAAATCCTGGCTTGGGGGCCGGCTATGGATTGCCAGAGTTGTTCGACCGGCCCACCGAAGCCCAGGATATGGTTGTAGACGTAAGCGAGGACATACGTCGGCATGGCCAGCGGCAGCACCAGGGCCATCTCCCAGAATGGGCGTCCCGCAAAATCGAAGCGCGTCACAATCCAGGCGGTCGAGACTCCAAGCAGAAGGGTGAGCATCGCGACTGCGCCGGCAAGCGACACGGTATTGGTCAACAATTCAGGAATGCGGGTGGCCCACAGCCGGTGCCAGACCGCCGGATCGGCTGACAAGGCGAGCGTCGTCACGTATCCCAGCGGCAAGAGAATCAGTGCGGCACTGGCCAGGGCCATGACCTGTACGGGTGACGCAAGTGGGTGGCGTATCGTCATCACAAGCAGGCTCGTGTGTTACCGAAGACCCACTTGTTCGATCAAGGTGAGGGTCGGCTCGCGCAATTCCGCCAGCTTCGTCAAAGGAACCAGAGCCGCACGGAAGCTCTTTCGCTCGATCAGCGCCGGATCGGCCTTGACGTCCGGATGGAGGGGATATTCCTTGTCGAGGTCCGCAAACATCTTTTGACCGGCCTGAGCCACCAGGAATTCGACGAGCAGCTTGGCGCTGTCCAGGTGGGCGGTGTGTTTCAGGATGCCGACCCCGGCCACGTTCATGATGGCGCCGATGCCGCCTTCCTGCTGGTCCGGCATGAGGACGGCGATGGGCGCCGACGGTTGAGTGGCCAGGTGACGATAGACGTAATAGTGATTGACGATGCCCATGGCCACCTGACCTTTGGCGACAGCCTCGACGATCTGGGAGCTCTTTTGATACACCTGCGTTCCGGCATTGTCTCGCAGACCTGTGAGAAACTTCTTGGTCCGGTCATCACCGACCGACGCGCGGATGACCGATACGCCGGCTTGAAGGTATTCGCTGCCCGAATTGGGAATCGCGATTTTATCCTTCCATCTTGAGTCTGCCAGGTCGAGGAGGGACTTGACTTGCTCAGGCTTGACCATCGTGGTGTTGTAGACGACGATCCAAAAGCGGCCTGATAAACCCACCCAACTGTTGTCCGGGGCGCGGAACTGCGCGGGGATGGCCCGTTCGACCTCCCGCATATTCAACGGACGGAGCAGCCCGGCCGCACGGGCCAATTCCAGGCTGCCGGCGTCGTTGGTGATCAGTAAGTCGGCTTGGGTGCGCTCGCCCTCGGCTTTCAAACGATTGACCAATTCCGTCGTCCCGGAGGAGAGGAGTTCGATCTGGACGCCAGTTTTGGCGGTAAATGCGTCCAACACGGGTTTGATGAGCCGTTCTGCGCGCCCCGAATAGATAATCAGTTTGTCTGCCGCCGGCGCCTGAACCGGCGTCGCCAGCCAGGCAGCCAGATAGAGGCCTGCGACTACCGCCCCCATCCCTATCAGTCGAGGGAGCACACGAGGCAAGTGAGGCATCGGTCGTTCCTTGTTTGAGCACATTATTGAAATTGATAAATTGTCTCAAAAAGATACCAAAAGAAAACGGTAGGGGTCAATGACGGCAGCGGGAACAGAGGCCGTAGAGCTCCAGCCGGTGAGTCTGGATGGTAAAGCCGTTATTTGTGGCGACCTCCTCTTGGAGGCGTTCGATGTCGCAATTGGAGAACTCCACAATCTTGCCGCAACTGGTGCAGATGAGATGATCATGGTGTCCCTTATGGGAAACGTTGTCATACTGAGTCTGCGTGCCGAAGTGCCGCGCTTGGGCCAACCCGGCTTCGCAAAACAGGTTGAGGGTGCGATAGATCGTCGCCAGTCCCAAGTGGGGGTCTTTTTTTGCCAGTTGGTGATACATTTCCTCGGCCGTGATGTGCTCCTGCTTCAAAAACGCATCGAGGATCAGTTCCCGTTGGCGGGTGAACTTTAATTGATGCTTGCCAAGGTGCTCCTTGAGCGCCTCCATTTCTTTCGCATGTCTCATGGTCACCGGCCTTCTCCCAGAAGAACCCATTAAAGACGAAACCTCTGCTCGGGGTCAAGGGCGGTCGCGGGGCGCCGCAGGGTGACCTCGGTTTGACGGCAGTCTTCTTCGCTGTTTATAGTGGCGGCGGTTGCCACCTCAGCGGAGGTTCGCGATGAGAAAACCGAATCAGATCACCGTCGATCGCGCCCTCCTGCTCTACATCCTTCACCTGGCGGAGCCCCACGGGTTGCTCAGCGATGTGAAGCTCCAGCAGCTCTGCTTCCTGTGCGAGCTTCAAATGTTCGGCAAGGGCTTTAAGGGATTGCATTTCGAATTCTTCCGGTTTGCGTATGGAGCATTCAGCAAGGATCTCGATAACGATCTCACGTCGCTCCGGCGGAAAGAGCGGGTGGAGAATTTTACCTTGTCGGATCAAGCCAAAGAGGACGTGATTCCCCTAGTGCTCAAAGGGATGGAGGGCATAGAGGCGAATGAAAAGGTCAAGGAAATCATCGACGCCGTGGTGGCGACCTATGGCCCTCAGGATAGCGGAGCCATTACGAATTCCGTCGAAGCGGTGGAGCTAAGCACCCCGCAGCAACCTGAATTTAAGATTCCCATTCGAGACATTGTCTTCCACACGACCTTGCTCGTGCCGCATCGGATCGAGGTGCAGGCCGAGTTTGTCTTTCCGCCGGTGATGCTCGCGAGGGTCAATGCGGCGATGGGCTACGATGGCACCGCAGGGTTAAGCACTCAAAGCTGGTAAAGCTCGCCATATTTCTTTTCCAGATAGCCAAGGAACGGCTCGGGGCTGATGCTGGTGCCCGTGACTCGCCGGGCAAGGTGGTCCGGCGTAAACGTGCGGCCCCACCGGTGGATTTTCTGTTCCAACCATCGGCGCAGCCCCAGCAGGTGCCCGGCGGCGATGTCCTCTTCGAGGCGAGGCATCTCCAGTTTGGCCTGCTCGAAGAACTGGACGGAATAGAGGTTTCCCAGCGTATAGGTGGGGAAATAGCCAAATGCCCCCAGCGACCAGTGCACGTCCTGTAACACGCCGTCGGAATCCTGCTTGGGCGTGATCCCGAGATACTCTTCCATCTTCTGATTCCAAAGACCGGGCAAATCGTCCGGCTGGGTCCGGTCTTCGATCAGCGCCTGTTCGATCTCGAACCGCAGCATAATGTGCAGGTTGTACGTCAATTCGTCGGCTTCCACGCGTATGAGCGACGGTTTCACGCCATTGATCGCCGCATAAAAGTGCTCGCCGTCCACATGGCGCAATTGATCGGGAAAGGTTTGTTGCAGAAGGGGATAGAAGAACCGCCAAAACGCGCGGGATCGTCCGACGCAGTTTTCCCACAACCGTGATTGGCTTTCATGGATGCCGAGCGAAACCGAATCACCCAACGGCGTGCCGAAATACCGCTGGTCGAGTCCTTGATCGTACAGCCCGTGGCCGCCTTCATGAATGCAGCTGAACAGACAGGACTGCAATTCATGCTCATATACCCGCGTGGTCACCCGCACATCCGTCGGATGAAAGGACGTGGTGAAGGGGTGGGTCGAGAGGTCCAGTCGTCCCCGTTCGAAGTCATAGCCCATCGCGACCAGGACCAGCCGTCCGAACTCCAACTGTCGGCTCTGATCGTAAGACTGGCGAAGAATGCTGTCATCGATCCGCACTCGGCTCTCGGTAATCTTTTTCAGCAGCGGGATCAGGCGCGCTTTGAGCTGCGCAAAGACCGGCCGGAGCCCCGCAATGGTCGATCCCGGTTCATAGACATCTAAGAGCGCATCGTAGGGCGAGTCCTTGTATCCCAGATACGCTGCTTCTTCGCGTTTCAGCGAGAGGATGGTGCGGAGATGCGGGAGGAACAGGGCGAACTTACTCTGTTCCTTGGCGTGTGCCCAGACCTGCTGCGCGAGGGAACATTCCCGGCTGAGCGTGATGACGAAATCGGATGGCAATTTTTTCGCGCGGCTGTAGTCGCGCCAGACTTCCCGAAGCAGGGACCGTGACGGCTCATCCCAGGCCTCCCCCGGCTGCTCGACCGGCAGTCCGGTGGCGGGGTCGACCCATTCAACCAGTAATTTCTCGATTTCGGGAGAAATCAGTTTCCCGTGAGCCAGACCTTGCAGCACGGCGATCTGTTCGGCCCGCGCTTCGCCGCCTCCGGCGGGCATGTACGTTTCTTGATCCCAGGACAGTACGGAGGCGGCGCAATTGATGCGTTGGATTTCCAGCAGTCTCGTTGTCAGGGCGTTCAGGCTCGCAAGGGTCTTCACGTGGGCTCCTTATGGATAGAAAGGCCGGAGCAAGGACCTCAATCCTCCCCGGTCCATGGTATGGTCAGTCTACGTAACCGCATCGCTGTTTTTCAAATCAGGAGGACCACATGAAGACGCTCGTCTCTCCGGACATTGAAGCCTATGCCCAGGCTCATTCTATGCCGGAGTCGGCCATCTGCCGGGCGCTCAGAGAAGAAACGCAGCGCACGATGGCCTCTGCGCGAATGCTCGTCGGCCCGCTCGAAGGGGCCTTTCTGAAGATGATGACCGGGCTGGTCGGCGCGAAGCGGGTGCTCGAGATCGGGATGTTTACCGGGTACAGCGCCCTATGCTTCGCCGAAGCGGTCCCGGATGACGGCCGGGTCATCACCTGCGAGGTGGACGAAGAGCCGGCAGCGGTGGCACGGCGATATTTTGCACAGGCGCCGGTTGGCAAGAAGATCGACGTGCGCATGGGACCGGCCTTGGACACCCTGCGTACGCTGAACGATCCCTTCGATCTCATTTTTATCGATGCGGACAAGTTGAACTATCTCAACTACTATCGGCTGTCGCTGGACCTGCTGTCTCCGCAAGGCGTCATGCTGATCGACAATGTGCTGTGGGACGGCGAGGTGCTGAAACAACCGCCGCCCGACGAACACACCGCCGCCATTCAGGCACTCAACGAGGTGGTGTCCGCCGATCGGAACGTCAGCGCCGTTCTCGTCACCATGCGAGATGGAGTGTTAGTAGTGAGAAAGAAGGGGTCTGCGTAGAGGTGTCTCGCTTCTCCCTCGTGGCCGGACGCCGGAGCCAAGGAGACTTGTTACGAACCTTGCTTCAAGATGGATTCATTACTGTCTCCAGCTCACGTCCGGGCTTGCGTTCTCTTCCGTGTTTTCTCTACTCTCAGGAAGCTTCACGCAACCATTGCCGGAAACCGTGTATGAATTTAACGCTCGGGAAGTATGGCGGCTTCAGCCTTCGTCGAACGTGGATGCACATGACGGCGGTATGGGGATTGGCGGCCTGGTGTCTTTGCGGGCTGGCTGGATGCGCCTTGATTCAGGAAATGTCCAAAACGCCCAGGACCGCGACCGAGCAACTGTTGTTGAGTCAGGCGGTAGAACAGGCGTTGGCGCCTCTCGCCTTGTCCCTGCCCGAGGGCACGGCGGTCTCCCTCGAAGTGAGCGGTTTGCAGACCGATCGAGCGCATTTCCATATCGACGAACAGGATGACAAGTTCGGTGTGATCGACAGTCCCTCGTGGGATTTGGCCTTCGTCCGCGATTTGGTGGCCGGTCGCCTCGGGGAATTGGGATACCGAATCCAGACTCGCGACAAGGAAGAGGCGACCCATGTGGTGCGGGTGCTTGTGCAGGCTATGGGCACGAACCAGGGGAAGACGTTTTTCGGCATTCCGCCGGTTCAGAGTGTCCTCATCCCCTTTGCGCTGCCTCAACTCACGCTCTATCAGAAACTGAATCAAGTGGCTCACGTGCGCTTTCACGTGCAGATGTTCGACGCGGCGACCGGCCGCTTTGTCAATTCGACACCGATCCTCAGGGGGACCACGTACTACGACCAGTATACGGTCCTGTTTTTCTTTTCATTCAAGATCACGGATCTGATCGCTCCTCCCTAGGCTCTAACATTCCAGCGGTCGCCTGCCAAGGATGACGGCTCCTCCAGACGGGCCAGGTCTCGTCTCCGACTGTCCCTCACAGCCATCGGTATGGCGGCCTCTCATGAATCTCCTTGACGGAGAGCACAAAAGATCGGTATCCCGTTGGCATGGCTCGGCCTTCTTCCACTATCGCGTACGGGTCCGTTGGGCTGGCGGCCGTCCTTTGGGGTGGGTCCATTGTGGCCCAGAAGATGGCGCTCGGCTCATTTTCGGCGGTCGAAGCGTCAGTCTTGCGCGATATCGGAGGCTTGGCCATTCTCCTGGCCACCTGGTGGTGGCAAGAAGGCACGCTTGGCACAGTCACCAGGGCGGACCTGCGGGGCTTGGCGCTGCTGGGGCTCGGGGTGCTGGGCAATCACCTGTTGATTCTGCTCGGCCTCAAATACGTGAGCGGGGCGGTGGGCGGCATCATCATCGGATCCAGCCCGGTCGTCACCGCCCTCTTGTCTGCCCTGTTCATTCAGGATGTGCCGCTGCGGGCCGTATGGATGGGAGGCCTCTTGTCGTTTGCCGGGGTCGGGCTTGTCTCGATTGCCGGGTTTCAGGCGGCGGGGGAGCAGCCGCTCCTGGGCAGCTTGCTCGTGTTTCTGGGCGTGGTCAGTTGGGCGCTCTATAGCATTGGCAGTCGCACGATGATGGAGCGCGTCTCTGCGCTCACAGTCAACTGGACCACGCTGCTCGTCGCCACGGTCCTACAGATTCCGCTGTTGTGGATCGATCGCAAAATGCTCAATGCAGGAATGGAGTCGGTCAGTCCCGGCGATTGGCTGGCATTGGGTTATTTGGTGGTGTTTGCGACAGCAATGGCGCAGCAAGCCTGGTTGTTCGGAGTCAAGGGGATCGGTCCATCGCGCGCGGCGGTTGTGGGGAATCTCACACCCGTCGCTGCAGTGGCGCTTTCCGCCCTCATCCTGCAGGAGTCAGTCGGGCTGGTAGAGTTGATCGGGATCGCGTTGATCCTGGCCGGTGTGTGGGTGGTCAATCGCCAGACCGCCATGTTGGACCGTGAACTGGCGCCGATACCGTCCCCCTCGCGCTCCTCTCCATGATTGCAGTATCATACGGCTCTTTTTTCTAGGGAGTCTTCATGCTCGAACAGCGGATAGACGAAGTCAATAAAGCCAATCAGAGATTCTACGAAGCGTTTGAGAGTCTCGACATCACCCAAATGGACCGGGTCTGGGCGCATCAAGAATATGTGACGTGCGTCCACCCCGGCTGGTCGCTGCGGACCGAGTGGCCGGAAGTGCGGGACTCCTGGGTGCTGATTTTCAACAACACGTTTTCCATGAAATTCGAGCTGTCCGAAGTCATGGTCCAGGTGGCCGGGGATATGGCCTGGGTGATCTGCATCGAAAACATCACCACCCAGCAGTCGGAAGAACCGCAGCATGCGAAAGTGCTCGCCACCAATCTGTTCGAACGCATCGGGGATGAGTGGCTGCTGATCCATCATCACGGCAGTGCGGTGATGGGACAGTAAGAGCCGTTCGTCAGGATCGTTCCCGGGCAGGGCGCCGGTGTGTCTTGTTCAGGTCTTCGGCGAGTTGGACGGCACTTCGTCCACGCGGATGGTCTTTTGCCATTCGGCGGCAATCGTGTCGCGTTCCTGCATCGTCATGGCGGCGTACTTCATGAACATTTGGGGGCCCCGACGGCGGCGCCAGGTCAGGAAGTTGATGAAATGATCCTTGCACACGGATTGGGTGCCGGCGGGCGCATAAGGCTGAGTCTTGCAGTTTTGAACGCAGCAATGAATGTCATGCATGGTGTGCCTCGTGTGTTGGTGGTCAGTATGCCGGATGGTCCGGCAGATTTTCAACCGCCTGATGTGACCTCGCGTCCCAACCTTGACGTGTTCCGCGCCGGAGCGTAAGGACTGCTGTATGCGTTTCTCTTCTCTGCTCGTGTGCGGTTCGCTCTTGCTACTCGGCTGTACGTCGCCTTCACGGGAAGGGCTTCCGCCGGACAGTCCCTTTCGGGATCCCGTGGTGCTTGCCGCGGACCTGTTGCCGCAAGGCATCGCGGTCGGTGAGGTGACGGCCACCAGTGCCTTGTTGTGGGTGCGCACGGACGGGCCCGCCTCGGTGCAGGTGGAATGGGCGCCGCCGTCGGTGTGGGAGACCGCCTCGAAAATGGCTACGGTGATGTCGCCGGTGGCGCGGACGCCGCGTCTCGCCACGACGCCCGAGAGCGATTTTACCGTTTCCATTCCGCTCGAGCATCTGGTGCCTGGAACGCGCTACCGCTATCACCTCCTCGTGGGACGGGGAGGAGGCACGCAGGATCCGATCCAGGCCAAACTGGCCGCCAGAGGCGAGTTCGCCACACTCCCTGATGCCGCCACCTCGGCCCCTGTGACGTTCGCCTGGAGCGGCGATCTGGGAGGACAACAGCGATGCCGGCAAGGTCCACGCGGGTACCCGATCTTCGATGTCATGCTGCGGCAGAGTCCCGATTTCTTCCTCTTTTTGGGAGACATGATTTATAGCGACAGCGCCTGTACGGCCCCGCCGAACGAACCGGGGGCGGACTTTATCGCCACGACCCTAGATGAGTACCGGGTGCGCCATCGCTATCAGCGGGGGGCCGAGTCGCTCCGCCGGTTCTTGGAAGTCGTGCCCGTCTATGCGATCTGGGACGACCACGAGGTGCGCAACAATTTCGCCGGTCCCGTTGAATCACAGATGCCGGTTGGCCGCCAAGCGTTGCGCGAATATTGGCCGATTGGCTCTCCCGCGACGGATCCGCACCGGCTCTATCGGGGCGTCCGGTACGGCAAAGATCTTGAGTTGTTCATTCTGGACACGCGGCAATACCGCAGCCGAAACGCCGACCAGGACGGTCCCGGTAAAACCATGCTGGGTAGGGCGCAACTCGCATGGCTGTTGGACGGATTGAAGCGCTCGACGGCCACCTGGAAGATCATCGCCACATCCGTGCCGCTGTCCGTGCCCAAGGGCGGGCCAGCCGGCGAGCCGGGAAACGACGGCTGGGCCGGAGGGCCGGACGGGACGGGGTTCGAGGTCGAACGGCAGGCGATCGTGGATGCGATCCTCCAGCACAAGACGAAGAACGTGGTTTTTCTCGGAGCGGATGTGCACTGGGTCCAGGCCAACGCCTACGATCCGGATCAGAATGGCGCGGTCGATTTTCACGAATTTGTGGCCGGTCCGCTGTCTGCCGGCACGGGCCGGCTTGCGCCGGCCAGCGAGACGCTACATCCTGCTCGATTGTTCAATGAAGGCGGCTTTGAGAATTTTGGAGTCGTGCGGGTCACCCGGTCGGCGCTTGAAGTCACGGTGATGGATGAGGCCGGCCGCACGCGGTTTTCCCACAAGGTGCTCGCCAAATAACGCACGAGTATCCGCTTGCATTCCGGCCTGGCGCCCAGTTACGGTACCAAGTCTTTTCGGATGGTGTGACGGAGTCACCTATTCATGCTGTTACAGGTGTTGTCGGTGGTCGGCGCGTTGATGGTCCTCACGGCGTACGCGCTGATTCAGGGCGGCATCTGGCGCGAATTGGATCCGGGGTACTTGGCCCTCAACATCATCGGCTCGCTGCTCCTGGGCATTGTCGCCATCGCGGATCAGCGGGTGGGGTTCATTCTGTTGGAATTTGCCTGGGCAGGATTGGGTTTTATCGGGGTCGCCCGGGCCATCAAAGCACGCAAGTCGACCGAAGCCATCTCATAGTCGGGTTCTTACAGGACAGCAAAGGGGGAAGAGGATATGCCAGGGTTACTGTCAGCAGATGAAGTGTTCTCGAAAGCGGAAGCGGCGGCCGTGGCCGCCACGAGTCCGGATGAAAAAGCCTTACAGATCGATTACCAAGCCTTGAAGGACAAGTTCCGCGCGGCCTTGGGAGACCGGAAAGTCGCGCTGTGCCATATCAATAAATTTCTGCCGGAGGGCTACGAAGACCAGGGCCGGTTCAACCTGGTGGTGCTCACGGCCGGGAACGTCGTGTTCGACATGGTCATCGGTGATTCCTATTTCCGGTACGACGTGGTCTCGGTCGGGCAGTTGGACAAGGTCCAGGTGATCGATGCCATGTGGGACAACAAGGAGAAGCGCCGGGAAGAACCGTTTTTGAGCCTGCGCCTCATGCACGGCGAGGAAGCCCACCTGTTGCTGGCGTTGGAGGACGACGAACGACAGAGCCTACTGGCCTTTGCGCGAGCCGTTGCTGCCGCAAGGAATCCGGAAAAATAGCCGGCGAGACGCCGGTCTGACGGCCTCGGTCGTAGGGGCGCTGACGGGGATGGTCAGCGCGTGTCGTCCTGTTTCGGCGACACACGCAGGATCCGGCCGTCTTTGGCATCAGTGAGCAGGTACAACAGGCCGTCCGGACCCTGTTGGACTTCTCTGATCCGTTCACCCAGCTCGCCAAGATATCGCTCCTCGGTCGCAACAGCGCCGTCTTTCAGCGTGAGCCGAACGAGGAGACCGGGCTTGAGAGAGCCGACCAGTATGCTGCCTGTCCACCCGCGGAACCGATCGCCCGTATAGAAGGCCATACCCGACGGGGCAATGACCGGATCCCAGTAGTACACGGGCTGCTCCATGCCGTCCTTCGCCGCGCCTTCTCCGATGGGCAGGCCACTATAATCGACGCCGTAGGTGATGATGGGCCATCCGTAGTTTTTCCCTGCTTCAGGATGATTCAACTCATCGCCCCCCCGCGCGCCATGCTCCACCGTCCAGACCTGTCCAGTGTCCGGGTGTATGGCCGCGGCCTGAACATTGCGGTGCCCGTAGGACCAGATTTCCGGTCGTACGCCGTCTCGCTTCACGAATGGATTGTCCGTCGGCACGGAACCGTCGGGGTTGATCCTGACGATTTTTCCAAGGTCAGACGAAAGGTCCTGCGCGTGGTCACGGTATTGGAAGCGTTCGCCCTGAGTGACGAACAAGGTGCCGTCGGGGGCGAAGATCAGGCGGGAGCCAAAATGCTTATCGCCTTTCACCTTCGGCTGTTGCCGGTAAATGATCTCCACCTGCTCCATTCTCTGATCGTTCAGGCGGCCCCGCGCGACCGCGGTGCCCGCCATCCCGTCTCGGCCCGGCTCGGCGTACGACCAGTACACGAGATGATTGTCACGGAACTGTGGAGCGAGTTCCACATCCAGGAGTCCGGCCTGTCCGCCGGCAAACACCTCCGGAATGCCGGTCAATGGCTGAGACAGTGCTCCGTCCGGGCCGACGAGCCGCATGCGACCCGGCCGTTCGGTCACGAGCATGCGGCCGTCCGGCAGGAAGGCAAGGGCCCAGGGATGCTCCAGACCGCGTGCGACCGTGTCGACGCGGAGTATGCCGTCCCGTGACGAAGGCGTCGGCGATTTCGGCGCCGGGCCGCTGGGCGAGAGGCCGAGCGAGCAGGTGATCAACAGTACACTCAGGAGGATCGGAACGGCCGTCAGACGCATGGTGGTCCTTTCTCATTGACCGGGAGCGTTATGACGGTGAGCTGCAGTTGGTCCCGGCTCAACCCTCCGTTATGCATCAGCACATGAAACGGATGCTGGTGGTGATAGCGGGCCTGCCCTTCTCGTTGTAAGACGTCGATGAAGGCCTGCGCTGAGAGCGGAGAGGTGGGGCAAGGCTTGGCGGACGGTCTCGGTGGCATATACGTGTAGCGGCTGCGACTCCCGCATAGACAGCAGTCCCAGGCATTGATCGAGGTCGGCATTTGTCAGGATGATTCCCGCGACCGGGCAGTGGCGTAATTCCCGGGGATGCAGAGGCCGGAAGGACAGCAATTGTGTTCGAATTCGGGGGACGCATGGATTGGGAACCACGTCTGGCGTGCGGCGATGGCGACGGAGGATTGACTCCGTGCAGTGGCGTGAATGGATCCCGCCTCCAGGCCACGACACTTGAAGCATCCGCAGTTCCACTGAGGAAATCCCCGCCCGACGCCGAGCCTAGCACAGGGACGCGCATACGATTCAGTGTTCGCCTTTCTCATCGGCGGCTGGTGAGGCGCCGAGGTGATCGGGACGGGGAGCACGTTCATCGAACTCGTCCTGATACCCTCCGATCTCGGCGCTCATATTGATCTCTTTATAAGATGATGTTTCCCACGGCATGGGTCGCGCTCCTTTCGTATCTTGTCTAGCTACGCCAAGCGGGACAGAGGCGAGCCTAGGAAGATGCCCAAGAATTCAATGGGAAGACCCGAGGAGTCTCTGTACGGCGATGAAATCACCTTGTTGCTGGCGCCCGACGATGGACCCAGTCTGATCAAGGTTGCCTCAGCGGTGGCGGCGAGGTCAGTAATTTTGAATGTTTAGTGTTGAATTTTGAATTATCGGAGAATTGAAGAGACGCTTAAGCCTGATCGCTGTGACGGCAGCGGGGCCGGGTTTGTGCAGCACTCATTTGCGCGGTACGTCGTACCGGAGTTCGGCGAAGCCGGGACCGACGGCTCGAGCGGATGTCAATGACAGTGGGGGAAAGGCAATGCGGCGCGGAAGCAGCGGCTTGCCGGCGCTCAGGGTGACCGAGCCGACTTGCACGATGATCTCGTCCAGCAACCCCGCGTCATAGAACTGCCCGACCAAGTCACCGCCGCCGACCAGCCAGATGTTATGGTCTCCAGCCGCCTGGCGCATCTGCTCGTGAACCGGACGCACATCACCGCGTACAAAGTGCAGGAGGGCGCCTGGTACAGTCGGCAGCGCACGCGATGAGAACACCCAGGTCGGCTGAGCATAGGGCCACGCTTTGCCTGTTCCGGATTCGGGCTTCACGACGTGTCGAAGCATCCATTCGTAGGTAGACGAGCCCATTGCGAGGGCGCCCACCTCCTTGATGAACTCCGGATAACTGGTGTCGTTGATGTCGCCGAGCTGGAAGAGCCACTCCAGCGAATGATCCTCCGTGGCGATGAATCCGTCGAGACTGGTGGCGGTGTAGTACTGGGTCTTCATAGTGAGCACATGCCGCTCAGGCAGCCTAAATCACGTAGGTGCGATCTTCAGAACGACAGACATCCTATAGAATTTTTCGATGCGCAGGCAAGTCAGTGTGTGGACGCTGAGCGTGGGACATATGCCGTCGTGAGAAGAGTCTCACCGTTCCTGTAGGCGATCCGTTCGGCGAGCTCCGCCGGCAGCTCGGCCAGCCATGCGCGCACCGATGCGGCATGTGAGCCGATCAGGTGCCAGCGGTCGGCCGCGTGCGTGTCGGTTCCGATCATAAAGCGCTCCGGAAACTCCATCAGAAGTTCCCGCCAGTCAGACATCAGGCGACGGTTCACGGTCACGTCATCGCGGGAAGACAGTTCCGGCCAGAGGTGCTGGTAGCGACGCAGCATGTCTCGCACCCGCGAGGGTGCCTCATAGCCGGCATGGGCCCACAGAATACGCGCCTGCGGATCGTGACGGAACAGGCGTTCGATGGCGTCCGCATCAGAATGGGCGTGCAGCATGAGGCCATGTTGCTTCGCAAGTTGGACGATACCGCGCACGACCGGCAAATCGGCATTGGCGCCACTCACATGGAACTCCCCGATGGCGACGTAGCGGTAGCGTGCCAGGTGTGCCTGCAGATACTCGATGACCGATTCGTCGTGGAACCACGTCGAGGTTTCTCCATTCTTCCGATAGGGCCGCAGCTCGGGAATGATCAAATCCGGCGCGGCGGCGTAAAGTCTCTGCGTGCCCTCATCGCTGGAGCTCGACACCAGCACCCGCACAATTCCGGCCTCGCGCAATCGCTGGACCGCCTCGTTCGGTGGCAGCGAGTCCCAGACATCATGGTTGTAATGAATGTGCGCGTCGAAGAGTGGGAGCTCGGCAGCGTAGGAAGAAGTGACTGTCCCGAGCAGCAGAACGAACGAAAGTATGGGATGGAGCATCTTCATGCGTACTGTAGGAATTCACTGACCAAGCTAAGGAGCCCGACCCCTTTGTCTTGTGCGTCCGCCGCAAAGACTCTGCTGACCACTTTGAGATGATTGTATGCTCTCGTTCCGCTCGGTAGCTAGGCATGCAGGCAACAGACTCCGATCTTCCTAGCGCGTCTCTGCGGCTGTGTGCGGCGAATTGCAGGAGAAGCCGAATTGCTGTATATACACCGGCGTGTTTACGTGGGACGCTCGGAAGGCGATTGCGAATTTCGAAAAGCATCGTATTTCATTTGAAGAGGCCGCGACTGTTTTCGGCGAGGTCAATGCGTTGGACGGGGAGGATGAGGAGCACTCAGCGGACGAACATCGGCGACAGCGTATAGGCCGATCGGTTGGAGGAAGAATCGTATTCGTCGTCTATACAGTGAGGAGAGATGATCATGAAAAAGAAACGATCCGTATCATCAGCGCCCGGCAAGCGAGCCGGCGAGAGCGTGCGGCATATTCCCGACTCACAGATTGATTTCTCCGATATCCCGGAAGCGACCGAGGCGCAGTTGCGACAGATGCGGCGAGTCGGCAGGCCGCCGAGCGGCACGGCGAAACAGCTCATCGCGATCCGCCTCTCGCCGCGGCTGTTGAGCCAATTACGAAAAATGGCGGCGAAGCAGCATAAGCCGTATCAGACGCTCATTCACGAACTGTTGGAGAAGGCCGCTTCTCGGGCTGCATGAGGTGGTGGGCTCCAGTTGCGATTCTCTCAAGACAGGGGTCGTAAAGGCAGCGCAGTCTTACGGGAATGACCAAAGCTTGGTGGGGCACAGTCAAAATTAAATGCGCCACCGTTGGCGATCTGGTGGCGTTTGTGGCGTTTGTTTATTATGGCTGTATGCACCAAGGTCTAATAAGGGGTCTGACCCCTTTGTTTTGTTCACCGAGACGCACGGGCAACCGTGACTAAAACCGGAATTCTGAGTCCGAACCGTGACAGGAACCGGAAAATGTTTTCCTCTCCATCAGCCAGGGGAAGCCCCCGCCGGGTTTCGGGCAGGAGGGTACGTCATTCAGGGCACCCACCAGTAGCCAGACACACACGCGATCCGCTAACCCGGAGAAGGGGGATGGGGCGGCTTCTCTTTCCCTCTCCGCACCGCAAAAGAAAACCCCGTGTTTGGGAGCGTCATCCTTCTCGCATTCCTGGCGATCCCGTCCGAATCTAACGGTGAGCCGGGGAATTTTTCTGTTATTCAGGCCCAGCAGGAAGACCCCCGGTTGGGCTTCCGTTTGGACATCGCATTTCAGTACGAATCCCCCGCCCCCGGCCGAAAACAGCCAGGACAATAGGGGCTACTTCTGTAGGGGTTGCATTAGTTCGGAAGAGCTATTAGGACGTTCTATGGTAATCGCACCGGATATTTGACTAGGAGGCCGCATGAGCAAGGCTAGGCTAGCAATTGTTCTGCAAGTCACTCTTATGATCGCCTGTTTGCCGGCTGTAACTTATGCATTGGCCTACACGAACGCTAACCATGGCGTCACGGGGCCTGATGGCTCATCCGGTTTCGCAAGTGACTCTGGCACAAGCCATGCCATCACTACCCGTGGATACATTGGTCCCTACGGAATAGCGGAAGCAGCCAATTTCCAGGCAATTGCTGAGGCCGACTTAAGAGGCAATACCGATCGGGTGCTTGCAGTGGATGCAGGAGGAATAGCCCATAAGACCACCGGTCCAGGTAATGAAGGCGTGGTTTCGAATACCATACACGCAATGGCTGGGATTCAGGACACCTGGAACTTCTCACGGGCTTGTGTGGGGGGACCGTGCACAACGTCCTGGACCTTTCAGATTGCCACGAATATTACTGGCGGCCTTGATTCAAACTCAATCGTCGCACCGAGAGCGACGTATCAAGTCCACTGGGGTGGATTTGCTCCTACAGCCTTTGCTGGGAATGCCACTCAAGTCGGGTCTAATAACATCAGCGCCACATATATTTGGCAGGGAGACCAGACAGTTAATGAGACTGGAGTCTGGACATGGACTATACCAAGCCATTTTAATTTCGTAAGTCTCACGCCTACAGTGGAGCTGTTTGCCTCTGCACAACTTCTGTCTACCCATCTATTGGAAAATGAAGACGCTGTCATCCGATCTCGTGTCGGCTTTTCTAATAGCGCAGGCTTTAGCTTCGATTTCAGTGATGACGTTTCGTTCACCTCCGCGTCAGGCGTCCAAGCCTCTCGGCCAACTGCATCCGTTCCTGAGCCTTCAAGCTTGCTGCTTGTTGGCTCAGGAATGTTAGGGACGGTAGCCTTCCGGCGGAAGCTAAGGTTATCAGCCCGATGACGGTCATATAGTTGAATTTGATCTAGTCTGGATGGTTCTTGCCGAATAGGCCGTTTTTCCATCCGGCGTGACTTCCTTTGAGCCCCCGCGCAAGGAAGGACTCACGGACTTCGCTTTTTAACTAGTCCGGATCCCCACCCACGCCAGAACTCCTGCCGACGAATATCGGACTGTCCGTTTTCCTGTCCGTGTCGCTGATGACACATCCTCAAACCGGTGAACCCTGTTTTCCTAGCCTCCAGCTAGAAAGTAACCCGACAAACCCGACACACTGCTCCTCCGTCCGATCCGCTGTTGGGTGGCTCGGCGCGACGAAGGCCACCTCAACGCTCAACTAAAATATGAAGTGGTGGGCCGGATCGAATACCGCTATTCGTTCAAGGATTGGACGACGCAAGATGTCCTGCAATATCTCGAGACGAAGATGGACGTACCGAAGTCCTTCTATTAGGTCCACGACTCGTCCTCCTTGGATTGTTATGACTGCACGGCGTTTGAGGCTAGATCGCAGAATCGTCTTGCATGGACCAAGACCAAGTATCCCCAGGCCTAAAACATTAAAGGGGTCAGACCCCTTTGTTTCACTCTCGCGTAGCCATGCGGCGAGGCCTGGGGGGAGGTTGGCGTCTACCAGAAATTTCACCTGGTCTGTGCCGGCACGATCGTATGGTTCAAGTAGGCAGCGGCGTACGAGATCGCGGCTCGAATGTCGTCCTGCTCCAAGTAGGGGTAATCACGCAGAATCTCTTCTTCGGCTGTGCCTGCAGCCAGCATGTCGAGGAAGTCCCATTTTCCCGGCTCGATGGTGATACGTTGGAGAAGGTCAGTCTTCATGATGGACAAGTCTATTGTTTTTGTATCCTAGGTGCCTTCTCACGGCTATATAGCACTGGCCTGGTGGTTGAGCAAATAACATGAACTCGTCACGGCGCTGTCTGTAGCGAGGATATTTGAGAGAGAATGGCAAGGGCTGGGCACGAGGCGCGTAAGGCCCTCTTGCGCTAGACCGGGCGATAGAGTGGCAACGCCTGCACAGTTGCGGCGTGCTTATTCCCGTCGATGTCGACGGTCAGTTGTGTACCCGGTTTGCTGAAGTCGCGGAGAGGGAATCCGAGGGCGATGACCTGTTTCAGTTGAGGGGAGCGGACGGCGCTGCTGATCCAGCCGACCTCGCGGTCGCCGCTGAACAGCTTTGAGCCTTTCGGCGGGACGGTGGAATCCTTGAGGATGAGGCCGACCAAGTGGCGGCGGACGTTGCCGTAGGTGTCCATGCGGGCGACGACTTCTTGGCCGGGGTAGCAGCCCTTCGTGAGGCTGAACGCCTTGTCTTCAAGGTTTGCTTCCGGCGGAACGATCTCTTCATTGAGCTCAGGTCCGGCCTTCGGAATGCCGGCCTCGATACGTAACGCTTCACGGGCCTGGCTGCCGATCGGCTTGATGCCGTGCGCCGCGCCGGCCTGCAGCAGGCTGTTCCAGGCGGCCGGTAGTCCGTCGCCGGGGAGCAGGATCTCCAGGTCGACTTCACCCGTTTCTTCCGTGCGCATGACCAGAGCCGTCTGTCCGCCGATCTGAGCCGTCAAAAAATTCACCGGTTTGAGGTCGCCTACGTCCACGCCAAACGCTGACTTGAGCACCGTGGCCGCCTTCGGTCCGCTGAGGAGCAACAGCCCCCAGCTCTCGGCGCAATTCTCCATTTTGGCTTTCGTGCCGTACAGCAAAAACTTCCGCAACGCCTGGTACGTCGTCTCGCCGATTTCGCCTGCGTCTTCGATCACCACGGCGTCGCTCTGCACGTACACCCGGAAGTACGTGAGCATCTTGCCTTTGTGGGTAAGGAAGCTGGAATACCGGCCCTGACCCGGTTGGAGGGGAAGGATATCGTTGCTGATCACGCTCTGCAGCCACTTCACCCGATCGTCACCGGTCACCCGCAGCTTGCCGCGATGAGAGAGGTCGGCGAGCCCGACGGACTGCCGGACGGCGCGATGCTCCGCTTCCACATCACCATAATGAGCCGGCATGTCCCAGCCGGTCACTTCTTCAAAGGTGGCCCCGAGCTGCACGTGCTGGCTGTGGAGGCGGGATTGTTTCATGCATTCTCCCTGCTGGCGGCTGCTGGATGACTGTTGACCGCGATGACTGCCTCCACCAATTCCTTCGTACGCGCCGAAAATTCATTGCGCGAGACGATTTTGGTCACGCCCAGTGCTCTTGCCCGGTTCCAGGTGTCCACTTCCTCATGATTGGCAAAGGCGAGGGTCGGAATCGTCGCTAAGCGTGGATCGGCCTTCAGGCTCTCCAGAGCCTGGAAGGCATCTACGATCTCGTCGTTCATGTTGAGGACCAGGGCAGCGGGATGGCACGCTGCCGCTTTCTCCGTCACTTCTACCTGCGTGCGGGCCTTTTCGAGTTGGTAGCCGGCACGCAGCAAGGCATCGCGCACCTTCGTGTAAAAGAAGATATCGGTCACGGCGACCAGGACTGTTTTCTGGTTTATTTGGTTTGTCTGGTTCATTTGGTTTATTTGGTTGGTTTGCTCGCAACAAAAGAAACGAGATAAACCAAACAAACCTCCTTAATTCAGCGAACTGATGAGCCGGCCAAGCGCTTTTTTGGCCAGCACGTAATCAGGGTTCAGCGTGAGGGCCTTCTTGTACGAATCAATTGCTTCGGACCATTGGCCCTTTCGCTCATACACGCGGCCCAGGTTTAAATGGGGGAAGGCCGGGCTTTCATAGCGTCTGGCCTGCATGGCCTTCTCGAACCAGGGAATTGCTTCGTCAAACTCCCCCTTTTCGATCAGGTAGGCCCCGATATCGTTATAGGGATTACCGAACTCAGGATCCTGCCGGATCGCGTTATGGCATTCCTCGATCGCTTCGTCCAGGCGGCCCATAAAGCTGTAGGTCCAGCCTAAAAAGGTATAGGCTTCGGCGGTCGGATGCACGTGCAGGGATTGCTTGTACAAATTCACCGCTTCTTCCAGCTGGCCTTTCATCTGCCGCTCATAGGCCTGCTGAAAGAGCAACCAGGCTTCACGCTTGTCTTCTTCGCGGCCTTCGCCTTGTATCAAAAAATCTTGAACATCCATGATCGGCTGATGAAACAGGCCTCCAGCGTCGTTCTCAGTCGTGCAAACTCCTCAACGTACTGAGAAGTACGCCTGTGGGTTTGCACTCCCTGCGGCCTAGCTGGGCGACCTGTTTGATCAGCCGGCAGGGATGGTGCTGATGGAAGATTCTACTCCTGTTTCAGCTTCTTCTTAATCAATTCGGCGCCGTAGCGCCCGGACAATAACATGGAGCCGAACGCGGGGCCCATGCGCGGGGTGCCGTGCACGGCGGCGACGGCAAGACCGATGACGAAGCAGTTGGGATAGACTTCGCCGGTCCGGTCCATGACTTCCTCTTCCGACCGCGAGACCCACATGGCGCCGTTCCCCGGCACCGGTTTGTAGAGATTCCGTTTGTGCAGCAGTTCCACCACCACGGCATCATGGCCGGTGGCATCCACGACGATCTTGCTTTCGAGCGCGATCGGGTCCACGTGGATGATGTCGTGGCCCGCCATTTCGGCCGTGGTGTTATTCACCACCACGCCTTCCAGGATACCATCTTTTCTGAGAATCAAATCCACTACACGCGTCAGGTTCAGGACTTTGGCGCCCCCCCGATAGGCCGCGGCTATCAAGGCGCCGGTGGCATGCGGCGGATCGACCATGTACATGCCCTCACATTCCTTGATCTTCTTGCAGGGCACGCCGATCTCGTCGAGGATTTCATTGGCCGGTTCGCAGATGGTGGCCTTATTCATCAAGTAGCCGCCATGCCAGAAACCGCCGCCTAAGGCGAGGCTTTGCTCGATGATGAGCGTGCGGAACCCCATCTTGGCCAGGTCATGCGCGCAGATGAGGCCCGAGGGTCCGGCGCCCACGATGATGACGTCGCTCTCGATGAGCTGGTCGAATTCTTTATAGTATTCCCGGGCGATTTGCCGGGTGATATCGCGTTCTCTTAACGGCGCTGGCTTTGGCTTTCCCATCTCTCTTCTCCCTGGCGGCAGCTGAAAATGACTTCCGGCTTTGTTCTCGGCTCTACCAAATCCTCAACGTACCCTGAGGGTACGCCTGCGGTTTGGTTTCGCCTGCGGCCTCGCCGGAAAGCCATTTTGAGCTGCCTTATCGATAAATCTCGGAGCCGGTTTTTTTGAACTCTTCGGCTTTTTCTTTCATGCCGATTTGGATTGCCTGCTGTTCGTCGACCTGTAGCTGCGCGGCATAGTCCCGCACGTCTTGCGTGATCTTCATGGAACAGAAATGCGGGCCGCACATGCTGCAGAAGTGGGACACCTTCGCCGCATTGTCCGGCAGCGTCTCGTCATGGAACTGCTTGGCGGTATCCGGATCGAGCGACAGGTGAAACTGATCCTCCCACCGGAACTCAAATCGGGCCTTGGACAGCGCATTGTCGCGAATCTGTGCGCCCGGATGCCCCTTGGCCAGGTCGGCCGCATGCGCGGCGATCTTGTAGGTGATCACGCCCGTCTTGACGTCTTCCCGGTCCGGCAAGCCCAGATGTTCTTTGGGTGTGACGTAACAGAGCATCGCACAGCCGTACCAGCCGATCATGGCGGCGCCGATGCCGGAGGTGATGTGATCATAGCCCGGCGCAATATCGGTCGTCAGCGGACCGAGCGTATAGAAGGGCGCCTCATGGCACTCCTTCAATTGCTTTTCCATGTTGACCTGGATCATGTGCATCGGGACGTGACCCGGGCCTTCGATCATGACCTGCACGTCATGTCGCCAGGCCGTCTTGGTCAGTTCGCCCAACGTTTCCAGTTCGGCGAACTGCGCCTCATCGTTGGCATCGGCGATGGAGCCGGGCCGGAGGCCGTCGCCGAGACTGAACGACACGTCGTAGGCCTTCATGATCTCGCAGATTTCTTCGAAATGGGTATAGGCGAAATTCTCTTGATGATGCGCCAGGCACCACTTGGCATGGATCGATCCGCCGCGGGACACGATCCCGGTCATCCGCCTGGCGGTCATGGGCACATAGGCCAACCGGACGCCCGCATGGATCGTAAAATAGTCCACCCCTTGTTCCGCCTGTTCGATCAACGTGTCGCGGAAGATTTCCCAGGTGAGGTCTTCGGCCTTGCCGCCGACCTTTTCGAGCGCCTGATAGATCGGCACGGTGCCGATCGGCACGGGAGAGTTGCGGATGATCCACTCGCGGGTCTCATGGATATTCTTCCCGGTCGAGAGGTCCATGACGGTGTCGGCGCCCCAGCGGATGGACCAGATCATCTTCTCGACCTCTTCTTCGATCGAGGACGCCACCGCCGAATTGCCGATGTTCGAGTTGATTTTCACCAGGAAGTTCCGGCCGATGATCATCGGCTCGCTTTCCGGGTGGTTGATATTGGCCGGGATAATGGCCCGCCCGCGGGCGACTTCGTCGCGCACGAATTCCGGCGTGATGGCGGACGGAATGCTGGCCCCCCAGGATTGTCCGGGATGCTGCGCCATGCCGCCCCCATGGCCGTTCCGCGAGGCCAGTTCACGGGCGACTTCGCGGGATTGGTTTTCACGAATGGCGATGAATTCCATCTCCGGCGTGATCAGGCCCTTGCGGGCATAATGCAGCTGCGTGACGTTGACACCCGGCTTCGCTCGCAGGGGTTTGCGGATGTGCTGAAAACGCAGCTCGGTCAGCTTGGGATCGCTGGCGCGCTGGCGGCCATAGGCCGACGTGACGGCCGGAAGTTCTTCCACATCCTGGCGGCTGTCGATCCACTCGCGCCGCAAGGGCGCCAGGCCGGATCGCACGTCGATGGCGATGCCGGGATCGGTGTAGGGACCCGAGGTGTCATAGACCGTGACAGGGGCATTGGCCAGGGCACTGCCGCCGTTCATGGATTTGGTCGGCGTCAAACGGATTTCTCTCATGGGCACGCGAACGCCCGGCAGGCTGCCCTCGACATAGACTTTTTGGGAAGCGGGAAACGGTGTCGTGGAGAGCGTGGAAGTCGGGATGCCGGCGCCGTTTCCGTTGGCGGAACCAGGATTGGTATGGTCACCCATGTGGGGGTCCTTTCGCTCGGATGTTCATTCGCGCGGACATAAAAAAGCCGCACCCTGAAGCCAGAGGGGTGCGGCTGAGTGCTCACAATGACCGCTGTATTCCGGCTTCCCTACGCTGGTATTACCCAGGTCAGGTTGTGAGGGTCGTCCGATTCTCCGGACATCTCAGCCTCAAGGGCTCCCCTAGCTATTGCGTTCAAATCGTAAGCTTGGGCCGAAGCGAAGTCAACCGGCTATTAGGCCTAGCATCGGGGACGCGAATGGGCGCCTCTATGGGACTTATTTCCGTGCGCCGTTCGTTGATTGTGCGGTATGGCTATCGTAGAATCAGAGGCTCCCTGAGAGGGAATGACATACATGAAGACTGTAATGACTGTACCTCGACCGATCACCGACTATCTCGGGCTGCCCGAACAGGAATTGTTCGACCGGACCGTGGCTGCCAAGCAAGCGCTCGGCGATCAAGTGATGGTTCTAGGGCATAACTATCAACGTGATGAAGTGATCCGGCATGCCGACTTTCGTGGCGATTCACTCTTACTCGCCAAATTGGCCGCCGAACGATCGGAACGGCCGTACATTGTGTTCTGCGGCGTCCACTTCATGGCGGAAACGGCG
The DNA here is from genome assembly GCA_965285945.1 of uncultured bacterium. GTDB lineage: Bacteria > Nitrospirota > Nitrospiria > Nitrospirales > Nitrospiraceae > Nitrospira_D. Next base: position 34,150 of record CBDIWP010000002.1, read on the forward strand.
GATATTCTGAGCCGGTCGAATCAGACGGTCATTCTGCCGGACATGGCGGCCGGCTGTTCGATGGCGGATATGGCGGCGATCGAGCAGGTCGATCAATGTTGGGAATCACTTGCACGCGTCATCCCGGTCGAGGAGACGGTCATGCCGGCGGTCTATGTGAACAGCGCCGCTGTGTTGAAGGCCTTTTGCGGGGAACATGGCGGGATCACCTGCACCTCGTCCAATGCGAAGGCCGTGATCGAATGGTCCTGGGCGCGACGGGAAAAAATTCTCTTTTTCCCCGACGAACACCTCGGCCGCAATACCGCCAACAAGATGGGAATCCCCCGCGAGCAGATGATCGTCTGGGACCCCTATCAACCGAACGGCGGGAACACGAAAGAAGCCATCAAGCGGGCCAGGCTCATCTTGTGGAAGGGCCACTGCAGCGTGCACCAGATGTTTCAACCGGTGCACGTCGACAACTTCCGGCAACGCTATCCGGAGGGCAGGGTCATCGTCCATCCGGAATGTCATGAAGATGTCGTCAACAAAGCCGATTTGATCGGATCGACCGAATTCATCATCAAGACTGTGGCGGCCGCGCCCGCCGGCACCACCTGGGCGGTCGGGACCGAGTTGAATCTGGTCAATCGCCTGAAGCATGAGATGCCGGATAAAAAGGTGTTCTTCCTCTCCTCGACCATTTGTCAGTGCGCCACCATGTTCCGCATCGATGCCCCCCATCTCTGCTGGGCGATGGAGAATCTCGCAGACGGGCAGGTCGTGAACCACATCGTCGTGCCCGAAGACGAGAAGCGGTGGGCGAAGGTGGCCTTAGACCGCATGATGGCGATCAGCTAACCTCGGATCGTGAAAAACGCCTCCAGCTTCGTTCTTAGTCGTGCGACTCCCTGCGACGTACCGCAAGGGTACGCCTCAGTCGCCGCTCTCCTTGCGGCCTTGCCGGGAACCGTTTTTGACGATCCTCCCAGCATCAAGGACTAGTACCCCGCCGTTTGTTTCGGTATATTCGGCCCTTAATCTCTGACCCCGGTAAGGCATGGACTATAAATCGACACTGAATCTGCCTAAGACCGACTTTCCGATGAAGGCCAATTTGCCGCAGCGGGAGCCGGAGATGCTCGCCTGGTGGGAGGAGCACAAGCTCTACCAACGGATCCAGGAAGCGGGGCAGGGCCGGCCCCGGTACGTCCTGCATGATGGCCCTCCCTACGCCAACGGGCGCATTCATATCGGCCATGCGCTGAACAAGATCCTCAAAGACATCATCGTCAAGTCGAAGACCATGGCGGGATTCCAGGCCCCTTATGTGCCCGGTTGGGATTGCCATGGGTTGCCGATTGAACACCAGGTGATGAAGGAACTGGGCGACAAGAAGAAAGATCTCGATGCCTCGGCGATCCGGCGGCTGTGCCGCGAGTATGCCGGGAAGTACGTCGGCATTCAGCGGGAGGAGTTCCAGCGACTCGGCGTGCTCGGCCAATGGCAGGAGCCCTACCTGACCATGGCTCCGTCGTACGAAGCCGCGATCATCCGCGAGTTCGGCAAGTTTGTCGAGCGGGGCGGGGTCTATAAGGGGCTCAAGCCGGTGTTGTGGTGCACGCAGGACCAGACCGCCTTGGCCGAAGCGGAAGTCGAGTACGATGATCACACCTCGCCCTCGATTTACGTCAAGTTCCCGGTGGTCACTTCGCCGTCCGTCCTCAGCGCGGCGTTCCCCGGCGTGTCGTTCCCCGAGGGCATCAAGCTCGTCTCGGTCGTCATTTGGACCACGACCCCCTGGACGTTGCCGGCGAACCAGGCGGTCTGCCTTCATCCGGACATTGACTACGCCTTTGTTCAGGTCGGCGACGAGCTGCTCATCGTGGCGGAGAAACTGCTGGAGAGCATGGCCAAGGCCTGCCGATTGGAAGGCTACCGCGTGGTAGGCGTGAAGAAAGGCGCAGCAGGGTTCGAGGGACTGGAAACCCAGCGTCCGCTGACGACGGGTTTGTCGCCGATCCTGCTCGGCGATTTTGTCACGCTGGATCAGGGTACCGGCTGCGTGCACATTGCGCCCGGTCACGGCATGGAAGACTATCTGCTGGTGTTGACCCACAACGCCCGGGCGTCCGCCGGCGAGAAGCTGGAGATTCTCGCGCCGGTCGACAATGGCGGACGGTTTACGGACGTGGTGCCCGAATTTGCCGGCCAGCATGTGTTCAAGGCCAATCCGAAAATCGTGGAGTATTTGCAGGCCAATGGCCGGTTGCTGGGGCACGGGTCCTTGAGCCACTCCTACCCGCACTGCTGGCGCTGCAAAAGCCCCGTCATCTTCCGCGCCACCGAGCAGTGGTTCGTGTCGATGGAGACGAACGATCTTCGGAAGGACGCGTTGGCTGAAATTGAACGGGTGCAATGGATCCCGGCCTACGGCCGAGACCGGATCGAGGGCATGATCAAAAACCGCCCGGATTGGTGCCTCTCACGCCAGCGTGTCTGGGGCGTGCCCATCCCGGCGTTTACCTGTGCCGGCTGCCGGACCGTCGTGGCCGATCCGGCCATCATCGAGCACATCGCCGCGTTGATGGAGTCCCACGGGGCGGATGTGTGGTTTGCACGGTCGGCGGCGGACCTGCTTCCGGCCGGCACCGCCTGCTCCCAGTGCGGCGGCACCGCGTTTGAGAAAGAGCGGGACATTCTCGATGTCTGGTTTGAGTCGGGGGTCAGTTATGCGGCCGTGTTGAAATCAAGGAAATGGTGGCCGGCCGATCTCTATCTGGAAGGCTCCGATCAGCACCGGGGATGGTTCCACAGTGCGTTGCTTGCCGGGGTCACCACAGATCGGCGCGCCCCATACAGAGCCGTGCTGACGCACGGTTTTGTGGTCGACGGGCAAGGTAAAAAGATGTCGAAGTCGGCGGGGAATGTCGTGGCGCCGCAGGATGTCATCAAGCAATCGGGGGCCGAAATCCTCCGGCTGTGGGTGTCGGCGCAAGACTATCGGGAAGACCTGCGCATCTCGCAGGAGATCTTGAACCATCTCATCGAAGCCTATCGCAAGATCCGCAATACCAGCCGGTTCTTGCTCAGCAACCTCTATGATTTTGATCCGTCCCGACATCGGGTCCCCTATGCGCAGTTGCCTGAACTCGATCGCTGGGCCCTGCTGCGGCTGAGCGAGCTGATTCCACGTGTCCGGAAGTCCTATGAGGACTGTGAGTTCCACGCGATTTTTCATGCCGTGAACAACTTTTGTTCGGTGGACCTGAGCGCGGTCTATCTCGATATCCTGAAAGATCGGCTGTACACATTCCGGGCGGATTCTCCGTTTCGCCGGGCTTCGCAAACCGTGCTGTTCGACCTCATCATGGCGATGAACAAGCTGATGGCTCCGATCTTGAGCTTCACGGCCGACGAAATCTGGCGTGTGCTGGCGGCGCAGGTGCCCGGAGGGCTGCCTCATGCCAGCGTCCATTTGGCGCCGTTTCCTGAAGTCGACCCGGTGTGGCAGGATACGGAACTCGGGCAGCGCTGGGACAAGTTGCTGATCTATCGGAGCCAGGTTCAGGGAGTCCTAGAGGCGAGCCGCCGAGACAAGGTGATCGGGTCTTCTCTCGAGGCGCATGTGCATTTAATCGCCGATCTCGGCACCTATGAATTTTTACAGCGGTATCAGGCCGATCTCGGCACCATCTTCATTGTATCCACCGTGACGCTTAGTCAAGCATCGGATAGGGAGGGGCCGCTGACGGTCTCGGTCGAAAAGTCGAAGGCCGGCAAATGCGAACGCTGCTGGAATTACCGGGAGGCCGTGGGCGCGGACGCGACTCACCCGACGCTGTGCGACCGTTGTGTGGAGGCGGTCAGGTGAACGGGTTCTCGCTCCGCAATATGCTGCTGGCGCTGGTCACCGGCTCAGTCATTGTGCTCGATCAGGTGACGAAGCTCCACATTATGCAAACGATGCGGCTGCATGAGTCTATTCCCATTGTGCCCAACCTGTTCAGCCTGACCTACATCCGTAACCCGGGCGCGGCCTTTGGACTCCTGGCGGGGAGCAGCAATGCGTTCCGGATGGTGTTCTTCGGGCTGACGTCGATTTTTGCTCTGGTCTTGCTCGGCACGATTTTGTTTCGCATGCCGGAGCGGGACTGGCTTGGTCGGCTGAGCGTGGCCGGAATCCTAGGCGGGGCGGTGGGGAACCTCATCGATCGCCTCCGGTACGGGGAAGTGATCGACTTTCTGGATGTGTATGTCGAAAACTACCATTGGCCGGCGTTCAACGTGGCGGATTCGGCCATCACGATCGGGGTCATCTTCCTCATTATCCACTTTGCGTTCGAGAAAAAAGATCCGGCCGTCCCTAACGAGACCTCTTCCTCCGCCTCTGCCGTTTAAGCCTACAGTTCCGGCTCAGTTGCACGCGCTCCGTTCCCGCCGTAGCCCGGACATGACTGGAAGCGCTACGCTACCGAACCACCATGAACACCACGATGCCGAGGACGATCCGGTAGTAGGCAAAGGCCCGCAAGGTGTGGCGTTGGACGTAGGTCAGGAAGGCGGCGATTACCGCCCAGGCCACCAGGAATGAGACCATCATCCCCAGGGCGAGCGCCACAAGATCCTGGCTTGTGAACGTCGCCTGAACTTTGTACGTTTGATAGATGGTGGCGGCAATGATGGTAGGCAATGCTAAGAAGAACGAATATTCCGTCGCGATTTTACGGTCAAGGCCGGCGAGTAATCCCCCGATGATGGTGGAACCCGATCGCGACATGCCCGGAATGAGCGACGCACATTGCGCGATGCCCACCCAGAAAGCGGTGGACACGGGTACCTGCTCAAGGCTCATGGTCCGGCTCGGCCGCTTGAAGGCCTCCACAAGGAGGATGATGACCCCGCCGAGGATTGAGGTGAGGGCGACGGTCTGAGGAGTAAACAAGTGAGCGGTGATCCAACTATGGGCCAGCAGGCCCACCACGGCGGCGGGCACGAAGGCGATGCCCAGGCCGAGCAAGAACCAGAGATTCGGATGGGCTTTCATGGACGTGTGGAGCAGCGTGGACCAGGTCCGCTGCTGTCCGCCGCGGATCAGTTGGAAAACCCCGGCCTGTTCCTGCCAGGCTTCGGAAAGGAGTCGGCCGATCTTTTCCCGTTCAAACACGATCACGGCCAGGATCGCCCCTAATTGGATCGAGATCTCCGCATTGGCCGCGACGTCCCCGGTGAAGCCCAAGGCATGGCCGACCAAGATGAGGTGGCCGGTGGAGGAGACGGGCAAAAACTCAGTGAGTCCCTCCACGATTCCCAAGATGACGGCGAGCGCCGGGCCCCATTCGTTCATGTCTGCCTTTGCGCGGTGAAGGATGTGACGCGACTGTTGTGCCGGCGATCATCACAGAGAGGGGCCCATCCGTCAAGCACCGGAAGGCCCGTCAGTGTAACGTAGGAAGATTCGTGTAGGCCAAGCAAATAGATTGACAACGAATCGGACTTGGCATACACACAAATAAGACAGCTGAGAAAACTGGCGCCGGGTCAGAGGCCGGAGTACAATCCCGGTTTACATCGACTGCGATGGCGCAGCGATCTTTGGAATGGAACGAGGGGGGAGGAACGCATGAGACGGGAGTGGATCGCAGTCCTTGTGGTTGGCGCAGTGCTCACGACCGGGTGTGTCTCCACCAAGAAATATGAAGAGGCCTTGAGCGAATCGGAAAACGCCAAGATGGAATTGGAAAAGGCCCGCCAGCAGAAGACCGCCATGGAACAGCAGGTGCGCACGCTGAAGGACTTGAACGTCAAGTTCGGCAACGAAGCGCAGGCCGCCCGGGATGAACTGCAGCGCATCGAGCACGGGCGCGATAAGGAACGCGGCAGCATTGAGAGCCGGACCAAGGAGCTGGAGGATAAGGTCAAGGCGTTGTCCGCTCAGAACCGCAACCTGCGGCAGGAATTCGAAGACGTGAAGCGGCATAACGAGACGCTGAAGTCGCTGGTGGCGCGGTATCAGAAGGAACTGAAAGACCGGTCCCATTCCGCCTCCGGCGGGTTGGCGCCGTCCGCTCCGTCTACGCCCAGCCCGGCGCCGCCGATGGCGGCCCCGAGTGCGCCTGCCGCGGCGTCGTCCACGATGAATATCAACAAAGTCTCGGCCAGCGACCTGGTGCTGTTCTTAGGCTTGAAAAAAGAGGAAGCGGATCGCATCATCAGTAACCGTCCGTACAAGGTCAAAGGCGAATTGGTCGCCAAGAACGTAGTGCCCAAGGAAACGTTCGACATGATCAAAGATCGGATCTCGGTCAGCCCCTAGTGAAGACCTCAGTCCGGCGTGTTCAACGGGCCGTTCTCCCCGGGAGAACGGCCCGTCCTGTTTGAGCGCTGTCCCTCGATGGTGTGATTCGACTGGTTCTTCCTGATAGAATAACCGCCATTGCCCTAGGACTGGACTGCCAACGAATGCGACGTTTGGGGATGATTGCGGCCATCGTGGCGATCGGTCTGGCCATCGGCGGCTATGTGTTCTTTACCGGAGAACGCAAGGCGCCCGTTCGGTATCGGACGGCGGCCGTCGATCGGGGCGCCATCGTGTCTGTCGTGAGCGCAACCGGGTCGATTAATCCGGTCGTGTCGGTGCAGGTCGGAACGCAGGTTTCCGGCATGATCAAGAGTCTTCATGCGGATTTCAATTCGCGCGTTAAGGCCGGCGACACGGTGGCCATCATCGATCCCGAACCGTTTAAAGCCCGGCGGGATCAGGCGGCGAGCAATCTGGAAATGGCGCGCTCCAATGTCGCGCGGGCAAATTCGGATCTCTCTCAACGAAAGCGGGAACTCGACCGCGTCCAATCCCTCATTGTGCAGCAATTCGTGTCTCAGAACGATGTCGACGTCGCCCTGACCAACCACCAGAGCGCTGAAGCGCAACTGAAGGTGGCTGAAGCGCAGGTGAAGCAGGCGGAGGCGGCCTTGAACTCCGCCGAATTGGAACTCAAGTATACGACCATCAAGTCTCCCGTGGACGGCATTGTGGTGGCGCGTAACGTGGAGGTGGGCCAGACGGTGGCCGCCAGTTTTGCGACGCCCAACTTGTTTCTCATCGCTCTGGATTTGACGAAGATGCAGGTGGATACCAATGTGAGCGAGTCCGATATCGGCGGCATACTCGAAGGGAAGGACGCGAGTTTTACCGTGGATGCCTATCCCGGCGTGCGGTTCGCGGGAACCGTTCGTCAAATCAGATTGGCGCCGATCAATGTGCAGAACGTCGTGACCTATAACGTGGTGGTGGCCGTGGACAACCGGGATCTTCGTCTGAAACCGGGCATGACAGCAAATGTGTCGATGGTGGTGGCGCAGAGGGATCACGTGCTGAAAGTCCCCAGCGCAGCCTTACGGTTTACGCCTCCCGCGACGGATCGCGGAGAGGGGTACGGACAAGCCATGAAGGCGGAGAGCCGCTCAGGCGTAGGGCACTCGTCGACGACTTCCCTGGAGCCGGCCGCCCTGACTCGGAAAGTCTGGATCCTGACCGCGGCCGGAGAACCGGAGCCGAGGCTGATTGAGACCGGCATCTCAGACGGGGTGTCGACCGAAGTCATGGCCGGTCCCGTGGCCGAAGGCGATCCGGTCATTGTCGGGATTGAATCGCCGAGAGGGGAACGGAAATCCGGCGACCTGCCTCCCGGCTTCGGCAGCGGCCAACGCCGGTCGTCTCGTCCGTAGGTTCCGGCGTCTCCCCTGGTCTTGGACCGGATCACGACGAATAGGCCTGGAAGAACGGCTCTCATGGCGCCACTGATCCTGTGTGAAGCACTGTGGAAGATTTATCGGTTGGGCGATGTGGAGGTACAGGCTCTCCGGGGGCTGGACCTTTCGATCAACCAGGGAGAGTTTGCCGCCATCATGGGATCATCGGGGTCCGGCAAGTCGACCTTGATGAATATTCTCGGCTGTCTGGATCAGCCCAGCCAAGGCCGGTATTGCCTGAACGGCATCGAGGTGGCCTCTCTGACACCGGATCAATTGGCCGACATTCGGAACCGTCAAATCGGGTTCGTGTTTCAGAGCTTTAACCTCATTCCCCGCACCAGTGCCCTGGAGAATGCGCAACTGCCGCTCTTCTATCGAGGCATGCCGCTTCGCGAGCAGCGGGCCTTGGCCACCGCCGCATTGGCTCGCGTGGGGCTCGAAGGCCGTGAACATCACTATCCCACTCAATTGTCCGGCGGGCAACAACAGCGTGTCGCTATTGCACGAGCCCTGGTGACCTCTCCGTCGTTGCTCTTGGCCGACGAGCCGACCGGGAACCTGGATACAGAATCCAGCCGGGAAATCATGACGATCCTCGACCGCTTGAACAAAGAGCAGGGCATCACCGTCATCCTGGTGACGCATGAGTCCGATATCGCCGCCTACGCCGGGCGTGAGATTGTCATCAAGGACGGTCACGTGTTGACCGATCGCCGTACGCATCTCGACTCGGGCCTCTTGCCGGCGAAAGCCTGATGCCTGCCTTTATTTTTCTGACGCTGCTCACGGCACTCCGCGTCCTTGGCCGCAATCGGCTTCGAGCCGGCCTGACGATGCTGGGCATTGTGATCGGAGTGGGCGCGGTGATCGCAATGGTCAGCATCGGAGAAGGCGCCAAAGCGGCCGTATCCCAGCGTATCGCCAGCATGGGGACGAACGTCATCATCGTGTTGCCGGGAGCCACGACGGCGGGTGGTGTGCGCGGCGGGCAGGGGGGGGCGGTCACGCTCACGGTCTCGGACGGGACGGACCTGAAAAGGCGGGTGCCGCTCTTGCGTGACACCGGCTGGGCGAAACGGGATGTCATGCAAATCGTCAACGGCAACCGGAACTGGAACGGTCCCGTCAACGGGATCTCTCCCAGTTATCTGTCGATTCGGGATTGGTTCTTCGTCAGTGGAGGTCCGTTTACTCAAGCGGATATCGAGGCGGCCGCCCGAGTCGCTGTCATTGGGCAGACCGTGATGGACAACCTCTTTGACCCCGGTGAGGAGGCAGTGGGAGCTGTGATCCGCATTAAAAACGTCCCGTTCCGCGTGATCGGTGTCCTCGCTCCGAAAGGGCAGTCGGCGCAGGGCTCCGACCAGGACGATGTCATCTTTATTCCCTTCAGTACGGCGGAGCGCAAAGTGTTCGGCACGCAGTTCCTCGGTTCGGTAGGAGCGGTCTTCGCCTCAACGGAGCGGCCGGAGGATCTGGTTCCGGCAGTGGAGCAGATCAGGGAGGTGCTGCGAGCGCGCCATCGCCTCCAGCCGCATCAGGATGACGACTTTACGATCCGGACCCAGGTCGACATCGGAAAAGTCCAGGAAGGGACCAGCGAGACACTGACGGTCATGTTGTTTGCGATCGCGTCGGTGTCGCTGCTCGTCGGTGGAATCGGGATTATGAATATCCTGCTGGTCTCCGTGACGGAGCGGACCAGGGAAATCGGCGTGCGCATGGCCGTCGGAGCCAAACGGCGCCATATCCTCATGCAATTCCTGATCGAAGCCATGACGCTCAGTTTGGTGGGCGGCTGTATCGGCATTGTCTGCGGCATTCTGGGGGCCCGGATGACCACCGTCATCGCCGGGTGGCCGACGATCATTTCTGGAAAGACGGTCGCTGCAGCGTTTGTCTTTTCCGTCGCCGTCGGCTTGTTCTTTGGACTTTACCCGGCGAATAAAGCGTCCCGGCTCAACCCGATCGAAGCCTTGCGGTATGAGTAGCCGGCGGTGACGTCTTCTTTTGCGCGAACCGGCCCATCCGAGGCTCTATACGGTCGCGGACGAATGGATGGCGGGGCCGGCCCTGTGGTCATGCTACGCTGCGTTCGCGGTACACCGGGGCGGGCTGCGGCAGCGTTTCAATAACCGTGTCGATGGTTCTCTCCCCTGGTTGGTCTTCCTGGCGGGCCAGATCAATGACAATCGGCGGCTGGTATCCTACACCGTTCGGATCATGCGTGACGGTGACGACGGGCCGGTGCAACGCGTCCGGATTCAAGTCCGTCACGACGGCGATTTCCTTCGTATTCAATTGGACATAACTATGCACCGGATAGATGCCTACCACTTGAATGAAGCGCGTCAGAACATTGACATCGAATTTGCCTTCACGGGCTTCTTGGTAGAGCCGCTGGAGAGCCTGGTGAGGGACCAGAGGAGAGGCTCCGCCGAACCCGGTGATCAACTCGTCATAGTGATCCATAATCATCAGGATACGGGTCCTCTCGGAGGTGAATTCGCCTCGCGTCTCCGGGGGATAGCCGCTTCCATCGAGATAGACATGGTGCTCTTCGATGAGATGCAGGATGGCCGTGTCAAACCGTCCTTGTCGCTCCAACATGAGAATGCTGAGCCGGGGATGGGTCTGGAGCTGCCGCTGATCGCTTGGCGACAGCGGCGGCGAAGTCGTGTGCGCGCGTTGAACGATGTGCGAGGGAACCTGCGACAGGCCGATATCATGCAGGAGCGCCGCTGTTCCCAACTGCTGCAGTTCCAGCGGATTCAAGCCGCACCGTTGCCCCATGACCAATGATAGTGTGCAGGTCGTCAAGGCATGTTGGGTGAAAGTGGCATCTCCGGCACGGTGCTGGCTCAAGGCCATGAAAATGGCCGCGCTGGACAGCGTCCGCGTGACAATCGTAATTTCTTGGACCGCTTCGGCGGCGTGCCCAGCCTGGATGGTCCCGTTGTTCATGAAGGCCGAGAACGCCGACCTCACGGCGCGACTGAGCTGTTCCTTGGCGATTCTTGCCTGTGCATACTCTTCATTCAGCTCGGCCAAGGACTTGATCCCGCGTGCCGGCGGCATGATCGCCGCCGAAGAAACCCGGGTCGGCCTGGCAAGAAGTCCGGTCGCGCCCTTCGTGTCCGGCACAGGCCGTCCTCGCGCGGGATCGATCTCCACGGCTTTGACGCCCGCGCGGATCAATTTCTCAATCTGTGACAGGCGTTCAATGAGAAAGGATCGCCGGAGAAACGGCGAGCGGAGCCAGGAGAGGTCGATCCTCGCCACATACATTCCGATTTCAAGTTCGTAAACGGGCACGCGCTTGGTTGGCATAGAGCATCACACCTGCACGTTGCAGGGCGGCGTTATGGTATCGGCAAGAAGGGACTTCTACTGTAGCGTGGAGCGCGAAAAGGTGCCCGCCGGGCGGCCCCGGGACACGGCCGGAGATAAAGACACTTCCATGCGCGGATGGGCTTTGTCGACCTCTTTGTAGAGGTGGGTTTCAATGATGCGGTTGTCATTGAGCCCCAGACCTTGGCAGAGCGCGTCTTGCGCGATCTTCAGCCCGCCATCGACGTCCCGGCGCAAGGCGGAGGTAAAGAAAAAGCGAATGGAGAGTGCCAGCGGCCCGGACTGCAGCCGATGCACCAGCTCAGTCCGAGCCGGTGATCGGGAGAGCGCCACCCAGAGCTGTTGTCCCACATGGGCCTTGTAGGTCCGTCCGATTGAGGACAGGAGTCGCCGGCCGTTGACCGTGGCATATTGATGATTGACGCTCGGCGGAAGAGGAAGGGTGATCAGGAGACATTCGGCCGTGAGGGTGGCCGCTATGGAGAGGGGACCCTGGAGGACTGCGTGTTTCCTGCCGGATTTCAGTTGGGCCAGGATCGAGGCGCGATCCGGCGGCGGTGGGGCTTTCAGCGTTTCTGCGCCGTTGCGCTGGTCTGACGGGCGGTAGGAGGTAACGCGAACGGGAAGCTTCGATGTGCGGGGGGCTGCTCGACGTCGGCCGGAAAACATGGCCGAATCTACAATAAATTTAAAATTTTGGCCATGTTCTGTTCGTAGCGGTCCTCTGTGCGGGCAATATAGCGGCGCCACTCACTCGGATTCCAGATTTCCATGCGGTGGTACAGCCCGAGTAAGATCACTTCCTGGTCTTCATCGACAGGCACCATCTTGCGCAACCGGCCTGGAATGAGGATGCGGCCTGTCTTGTCGATATCCGACGTGCCGGCTTCTGAGACCACATGGTGCATAAACAAACGGCTTTGATCCTCGTCGAGCGTGGCCTTGGTGCGTTCAAGCACCTTTTCCCATTCCCGCGTGGAATATATGAGGAGGGATTGTTCCGGTCCCTTGAGAAACACCACGGCCTGGCCATCCGCTTCGATCTGCTCGCGAATCGGCGAAGGAACGATGAAACGTCCCTTTTCATCGACTTTGCAGAGGTACTCGCCAGCGAACATGCACCCGGTCCTAGTTTAGGAATGTGCGGCGCTTCTGGTGCGGTCTCGAATCCACTGTTGCAGATCCGAACGTACGAACCGCCATTCTTTGCCCAATTTGAAGGCGGGAATCTGCCGGCTTTGTAGATAGCGATAGAGCGTGCGCTGGGTGATCTTGAGGTAGCGGCAGGTTTCCAACGCGGTCATCAATTCGCTCTTCGGGGCTGTCCCCATCTCGCCACCCGTTGCCATCGTAGTGCAGAATCATGCCCCTCCCGCCGATGGACTTATTTTAGGGCTGATCGGTAGAATGTCAAGCGTAAATATATGACAATGACGGTCAGAGACTGTCAGTGCCGTCTTTGATGCCGCTCTCGTCTCCGCCGCCCTCCATCATCGCGTCGACATCGCCGACATCCTCTCCCATCTCTTCCCCCATTTTCTTCATGAAGCGCGCGACGCTATGGGGATCATTTTCGTCGAGCCCGCCGAGGCTGTCGGGATCAGCCAGCGACTCAAGCCGCGCCTCTTCCGATTTGGGCGCTGCGAACCGCGAGAGGAGCCGGTCCAGGTCGGGACTGCCACAATGCTGGCAGGCCGACGAAGCAGGATGACGGGAGCCGAGGACCAGCACCGTACTGCGCTTACGACAATGCCGGCATTGATATTCATAAATGGGCATCTACATTACCCTCCGAGCAATCCGGTGGCCGGCGGTGCCTGTTGCGCGAGGATCCGGTCGGGCACGAGCTGCGTGTCCATGCTTCGTGCCAGCGTGAGGACGAACACGTCGCTGGAGCCGCCTTTGCGCAATGTTGTTGCGCATTCGTTGACCGTTGTGCCGGTCGTGTACACATCGTCAATGAGCAGCACGCGTCTCCCTTGGACGGCACGGGGCTCTCGGAGCGAGAAGGCGCCGCGGAGATTCTTCAATCGGCCTCGGCGGGAGAGCGTGGTTTGCGCCGGCGAGGGGGTGTTTCGGATCAGATTAGTGCAGGAAACAGGCCGTTTCAAATAAGCGCCAATCCGATCGGCGAGCAGCAGGGACTGATTGAATTCGCGCTCCCGCAGGCGTTGAGGATGCAACGGCACCGGCATAATGAGATCGACGGCGGGGAGTAAGGACAGCCGATGGATCATCAACTGCGCCAGGGCGGAGGCGAGGGCGATCTTGCCCCGGTATTTGAACAGACAGATGGCGTCCTGCAGCGGAGGCAGATACGGATACAGCGTCCAGGCTTTCGCATAAGCGGGAGGCCTTTCGGCGCACGGTTGACAAACATGGTTTGGGCTATAGGTCGCCGCAATGGGGGATGCGAAAGGCCGGTTGCATCGAGCGCAACCGGGCTGGCGCAATGGTGCAATCATGCGCCAGCAGTCCGAGCAGAAGAGCGGGATCGGATCCTGGTTGAGCGGTACGCCGCACGCCGTACAATCGACAGGGATGCAGAAGCGGATCGCCTGCCGCATGAATCCGGGAATCGCCCTGGATCGTAGGATTGCCATGAGAGTCGTGCCATCCTCCGTAGAAGGTTCATTATGGTGAAATGCAGTGCCCTGTCAAGGTTGTCCGCTTCTCGGGGGTTGTGTTATAGGAGGGGTGGCGATCATGCCTTCCGTAGCACTGGTCCATACCCACCATGGTCATACTGAGACACCTCTCCAAAACCTATGTGCGCGGTGCCACCACCGTGGTGGCGCTGCATGACGTAAGCTTGGAAATTAATCCGGGTGAATTTTGTGCCTTTGTGGGCCCCAGCGGCTGCGGGAAGAGCACGCTCTTGAGCCTGGTGGCGGGACTGGATGTGCCGACAGATGGAGAGGTGCTGTTAGACGGACGCTCCACCAGACATTTCAGCAGTGATGACTGGACGACCATGAGACGCGAAACCATTGGGATCGTGTTTCAAGCCTTTCACCTTGTGGCGGGCCTCACGGCTGAAGAGAATATTGCGCTGCCGCTCATGCTCCGAGGCGATCGCGGGGATGCCCTGCGCGTCCGCGTGGACGAAGTGTTGGACATGGTCGGCATGACGCGGCGGCGCCATCACCGGCCCGGCGAACTGTCGGGCGGAGAACAACAGCGGGTGGCCATTGCCCGCGCGCTCGCCCATCGCCCGCGCTTATTGCTGGCGGATGAGCCGACGGGCAATCTGGATTCACATCAGGGAAGCGACATCATGACATTGATCAGGACCTTGGCCAAGGCCGGCGAACAGACGGTCCTCCTCGTAACCCACAGTAGGCAAGCGGCGGAGACGGCTGACTACGTCTGGACCATGCAGGACGGCAGGCTGATGTCGCGCGCGCCACGTCGGTCGGAACTGGTGGCCCCATGACCGACCTATCCACCACGATTGCCGGCGTCACATTGCCCAGCTGCTTCATGAACGCCGCCGGAGCGTTGTGTGTGACGCGCGAGGAGTTGCTAGCCCTGGGGCGTTCGAGGGCCGGAGCGATCGTCACCAAATCAATGACGGTGGAATCCCGCTCAGGAAATCCCGAGCCTCGCTACTACGGATTTCCTGGTGGATCGATCAACTCCATGGGATTGCCCAATCTCGGCTACAAGGTGTATGCGGAGCTGATCCCCGAGTTAAAGTCGTTCGGGAAGCCGGTGATCGCGAGTGTGGCCGGACTCTGTGAAGATGATTTCCCCACCATTGCCACGACCATCAATGCCGCCGGCCCGGATCTCATTGAAGTCAATCTGTCCTGCCCCAACATTCCCGGGAAGCCTCAGATCGGCTATGACCCCGAGGCGTCCGAGCGCCTGCTGACGCGCGTGCGCAAGGTCATCACGGTCCCCATGGGAGTGAAGCTGCCGCCCTATTTTGATCCGGCGCACCATGAGGCGATGGCGAAGGTCATCGGCCGGTGCGGAGTGGACTTCATCAACATGATCAACTCGGTGGGCAATGGCCTCGTCGTCGATTCCGAGCGGGAAACCGTGGTCATCAAGCCCAAGGGCGGATTTGGCGGGCTGGGGGGGGCCTTGATAAAGCCTGTGGCGCTAGCCAATGTTCGCGCCTTCTATAAGATCTTTCAGGGCAGGATTCCGATCATCGGGACGGGAGGGGTCGTCCATGGGACGGATGCCTTCGAGCATGTCTTGTGTGGCGCCTCGGCGGTTCAAATCGGCACGGCCCTCGTCGAAGAGGGGCTGGAGGTGTTTGGCAGGCTGGAGAAGGAACTGGGTGAGGTCTTGTCGAAGAAAGGCTATGGGTCGATTGCCGATTGCCGGGGGAAGCTCAAAGAGCTGTGACGTTATTTGACCCCGAAATTACGAGGCAGCAGGCGTTGTTGCAGGGCTTGGCGCAGCAACTGCGCGACATTGCGGACGTGCAGCCGCCGCATCAAATTAAAGCGATGCACTTCCACAGTCCGCACGCTGATTTTCAACGATTCGCCGATCTCCCGGTTGGTGTGACCCATGGCGACCATCTTTAAAATCTCGCGTTGTCGGGGCGTAATGTCCAGCTCCGGTTTGTGATTGCGCTCGAGCTGAAGTACCGCATTACCTCTGGTTCTCGCCATCCTGTGCTCCTCTGCGGGTTCGAGCCAGTCTAACAAAGCAAGGAAAGTGTGTAAACGAAACTACCGATATGCGCAGCCCCTTCGCATCTCAGTGGCAAGGCTCTGGCATGCTGTCGACGGTCAAAATCTTTTTCCTGATCATCCTCGGCGCGCATCTGCGGCAGCGGCCGCTACGCACGATATTGACGGTCATCGGGGTGGCGCTGGGTGTCTCCGCATCCGTCGCGGTGCGGACGGCCAACGTCGACGTCCTGCGCTCGTTCGAGCAGGCGGTCCTCAGTGTGGCGGGCCCCACCACTCTCGAGGTGTCAGGCGGGGAGCTCGGGCTGGATGAAGGCCTCATTACGCGTGTCCGGACCGTCCGCGGTGTCGCAGCTGCCAATCCCGTCATTCTTCAGACCGCCGTTCGGAATGGCGCACATCAGACGGGCCAGGCGGTACCAGTGCTGGGCCTGGACCTGCTCGCCGAGGCGGAGGACCGCGGGTTTCGGCTGACGCTGCGACCAGCGGAGCGGCCGCTTGAAACCCTTCTCGCCGGTGATCGTGTTTTCCTGGGCGCGAAACTCGCCGCCGACTGGCAAGTGGGTCCCGGCGATGCGGTAGACCTGCAAATCGGTCCGCGGCGCATGACCTGCTTCGTGGCGGGGATTCTGGAAGGTTCCGCGGGGCGGGCATCGTCCTGGGATCGCCTGGCCGTCATGGATATCGCCGCCGCGCAGATCGCGTTCGATCGGGTGGGGCGTTTGGACCGGATCGATCTCGTCACCGAAGCGGACAGCTCCGTGGACGAGGTGGCTCAGGCCGTGCGTGCCCTGGTACCGCCTCACGTGATGGTCGAACGACCGACGAGTCGCACACAACAGGTGGAGCACATGGTCCGTGCGTTCCGCCTTAATGTGACCGTGCTCAGTTGGGTCGGACTCCTGGTCGGCATGTTCCTCATCTACAACACCATGGCGTTCGCCGTGGCTCAGCGCCGGCGCGAGATTGGAATTTATCGCGCGATCGGTATGACCCAAGGGCGGGTCGCCGCGCTCTTTCTCGCCGAGGCGGCTTTTCTGGGCTTGCTGGGGGGCATCATGGGCAGCATGGCGGGAACGCTGCTCGCGCACCGGCTCGTCGGGCTTGTAAGCCGGACGATCTCAGATTTGTATGTGCCGATCGGCACAGAAGAAGGCCAGCTATTGGGCCTGAGCCAGTTTCGGGACATGTCGTTCGAAGGCGTCCTGATCGGGTGTCTTGTCGCTATGATCGGAGCGATCGGACCCAGTGTGGACGCGAGCCGCACGGCTCCCGTGCGGGCGCTGTCTCCGGGTGACTATGAAGCGAGCCGGCAGGTCCGTGTGGGCATGCTCGGCATGATGGGGCTGGCGCTACTGGCGACTGCAGGATTATTGAGCCTGACCGGCCCGATCAATGGCGTGCCGCTGCCGGGCTATCTGGCCACCTTCTGTCTGCTCGCGGGATTGTCCTGTCTGGCTCCGATATGTGTGACGGGATGGAGGGCGAACGAGCCGCGGCGCGACCCGGCTCGCATCGTGAGCACGCAGGGGGTCATGCGCCGCATTGCCGTCGATCACGCCGCGCGAAATCCCGGTCGAAACGGCGTGACGGTATCCGCGCTCATGGTCGGGCTGGCGATCATGATCGGCGTCCTGATCATGGTCCGGAGTTTTCGCCATACGGTGGAATTATGGATTCAGGACACCGTGGTGGCCGACATCGTCGTGGCGCCCTCTACGTGGTTGCGGGGCACCGAAACGGGCAGCGTCGGACGAAGTCTTCCGCCATCCTGGCTCTCCCTGCTGTCGTCGATCCCGGAAGTTGCGGCAGTCGATACCTATCGTGATGTCCGTCTCGACGTCAATGGCCAGCGCGTCGCCATCGTGTCGCGCGATTTGCGCCTGCATGCCGAGCGTAGCCGCTACCTGGTACGGCAGGGCGCATCATCCGAGCGGCTGCACCGTGCCGCCGACACTGGCGGGGTCCTGGTGTCTGAAGTGTTGGCGAATCGGCTGGGGCTGCATGAGGGCCGCTTGTTGGAGATCGCCACGCCCGAAGGGACACGGCAGTTTCCGATCGTCGCGGTGTTCTATGACTATGCGACCGACGGAGGAAAGCTCGTCATGGATCGGGCTCTGTATCAGTCGCTGTGGCACGACGACCGCGTGACGGTGTTTCCCCTGTACCTCGCCGCAGGAGCCGATGTCGATGTGGTGAGAAACCGGATTGCGGACGAGCTTGACGCGCGGGGCGAGGGATTTCCGCCGCTCATGATCAGCAATGCCGAATTGCGTAAGGAAATTCTTGAGATATTCGACCGGACGTTCCTGCTGACCTATGTGCTCGAAGCGATTGCCGTCATCATCGCCATGCTGGGCATCGTCAATACGCTGGTTACGTCGGTATTGGAACGGCGACGCGAGTTCGCCACGCTGCGGACCATCGGGGGCAGCGCAGGACAGATCAGGCAACTCGTCATGTGGGAAGCCGCTTATCTTGGAGTAGTAGGGATCGCCTTGGGACTGGTCGGCGGGGGATGTCTGTCGCTCCTGCTGATTGAAGTGATCAATAAGCAGTCCTTCGGTTGGACCATTCAAATGATCGTGCCGCTCGGGGCGATTCTGGAAGCGGTTGGACTGGCCGCGGCCGCCACGTTGATCGCCGGTTATCTCCCGGCCCGCTGGGCAGCCGAACAGCCGATAGCAGACGGGTTGCGAGATGACTAGGGGAGGGCCGGCGATCTAGAAAAACGTGTCTTCAGTGGGCTACCGGCTGCTGATAGTCCACTTCGATCTTGAACCCGAGATCTTCGATCATGCCCCACACTTCGGGGGCTGGCGCACCCGGGGTCGTCAGATAGCCGTTGACGAAGACGGAGTCGGCCGGGTAGAGAGCGAGCGGTTGAAGGCTGCGGAGGTTATGTTCCCGGCCCCCGGCGATGCGGATCTCTGTGCGGGGATGGAGGAAACGGAAGAGACTCAATACTTTGAGACAGCGCTGAGGCGTCAGGGTATCGCAATTCTCCAAGGGCGTGCCCGCCACGGGATGGAGCGTGTTCAGAGGGATGGAGTCGGGCTTCACGTCACGCAGGGCCGTGGCAAGATCAATGATATCCTCGTCCTGCTCTCCCATGCCGACGATGCCGCCTGAGCAGATCTCCAGCCCAGCGGCCCTCGCATTCTGAATGGTCGCAAGGCGATCCTGAAACGTATGCGTGGTGCAGATAGATGCGTGATACGCCTCGCTGGTGTTCAAATTATGGTTCACTCGATCGACCCCCGCGGCTTTCAGCCGCGTGGCCTGCTCGGCGCTCATCAGACCCAGCGAACAGCAGATCTGAATGGGCACTTCTTGTTTAATGGCGCGGACCGCGCCGGCTATCTGGTCGATCTCCCGGTCCAGCGGGCTCCTGCCACTGATCACGATGCAATAACGTTGGGCCTTCGACGCGGCGGCCTGGCGGGCTCCTTCGACCATCTGACTCTGCGGCAGCAAGTTGTACCGTTCAATCGGCGCCTTGGAGACGGCGGACTGCGAGCAGTAGTGGCAATCTTCCTGGCACGCGCCGCTCTTGGCATTTTGCAGCATCTGCAGCCGGACCGTGCGGCCGAAGTACTTGGCGCGGACCTGAAAGGCGGCGTGCAGGAGTGCCAGCAGTTCGTCGTCCGGTGTGTCCAGGACGGACTGAGATTCCGCTCTGGTCAGCGGTTCATCGCGGAGCGCTTTGCCCGCCAGAGCCATATAGTCGGTCATCACAGGTACCTTTCAGTGGTCATACGCACTTCGTGAACGGAATAATGGGCGGTGAACGGGAACCGGATGAGGGAAAAACTACACGGTTTCAAACGGAGAAGCAATCCCTTGATACGGCACTGTGCGGACGGAAGGCGTGGGTGCACTGCCACCGGCGGCGGCTTGTGCGGCGGCTTCCAGCCAGGGAAGGGCCGTCAGCGTATTCCAGCGCGCGCAACGGCGGCAGCGCCCCGACCACTCAAGCGATTCCTGCTGACACTGAGTACAAATGTAGGGGACGACCACTCGCTTTTTAAAGCTCAGCGCCTTCTTGAGCTCGACGATGGCCTGCTCGAAATGCTGCTTTCGCAGATACAGATTGGCCATGATCTTATGGTAATCCAGCAGATGATCCTGCGGCCCTTCAATGGTGGACAGCACATCGAACGCTTCATCGACCATCTCCAGCCGATAGTAGAGTTTGCCCAGATAGAACTGCAGCACCGGGTTCTGAGAATCCTGCTGGAGCGCCTCCTGATAGATACGTATGATCTCGCTGGGCTCCCCTTGATCCAGAAATAACTCTTCCAGACGGTGCAGGATGATGATGCTGCGCGTTCGGGTGTAGACCTTTTTGAGAATTTCAACGGCGTCCTTGGTCTTGCCTTCGTGAATGAGGATCTCCCCCAATCCGATATAGGCAGGCAGGAAAGTGCGATCCTTCTTGATCGCCCCGCGGAAGTACCGGCGTGCCTTGTCCGGGTGCCCTCGTTCGAGCAATTGGCGGCCGACTTCGTACATGCAGCCGACGAGCAGCGCCGCTTCCGCTTGTTTATCCGGTTCAGGCAGATTGGCCTTGAGCAAACGATGCTGGATTTCGAGCGCATCGCTCCACTTCTCCAAGCGGATGTTCAGGTCCCGTTTGCG
This sequence comes from uncultured bacterium, assembly GCA_965285945.1. Classification (GTDB taxonomy): domain Bacteria; phylum Nitrospirota; class Nitrospiria; order Nitrospirales; family Nitrospiraceae; genus Nitrospira_D. Next base: position 54,534 of record CBDIWP010000002.1, read on the forward strand.
AATCAGCGCGGTGAGATTGTCCGGTTCGAGCTTCAAGATCTTCTGAAGGGTTTGCAGCGCCTCTTCGTACCGTTTCGCCCCTTCGAGATCCTTGGCCAGTTCCAGTAACACCTCGATATCCCGGTCGTCCACTCGATGCGCATGCTGGTGCAAACGGATGGCTTCGGCGTAATTCTGCTCGGATCGGTAGATGTTTCCCAGCCAAAGCAAGGAATCCACGCGATTGGGATCGATGGCGAGCGCTTTTTCGAACAGGCCGATCGCCTCCAAGGTGCGCTTTGACATGAAGGCATGTGTGCCGTCCCGGTGCAGGGCATCGACTTTTTCTTTGCGCCGCACCAAGCGGTTGCTGCGCCAGTTGAGGATCACGTAGGCGGTTTGCTGCAGCCCCACGATGAAGGTTACGATCACGGCGCCAAGGGCCATGGAGATCAAGACGAGCGTGACGGGGCTGAGGTCAAATTCGACGGCCGAACTGGTTCGGATCGTGACGAGCCCGGGGTTCAGTTCCCGGAAATAGCTGTAGATGAAGACGCTTGCGCTGACGAGGAAAATGGTGATGAGCAGCCTGAGCATGGCCTACACCGACTTTCGTGCGTTGGCTCTCCGTGCGACGATCCGTTTCTTCGGTGGGGAAGGGGCCGGTGCCTCGTCGGGAATGGTGACTTCCTTGGCGTCGCTCCACAGTCGCTCAAGGGCATAGTGACTGCGAACATCCTGCCGGAAGATATGTGCCACCACGTCCCCGAAGTCCAGTAGGACCCACTGTCCCGACGACGCGCCCTCGATACTCAGCGGTCTTTCGCCGGAGCGTGAGAGGAGGCCTTGAATGTGATCGGCGATGGCGCGAGTTTGTCGATCCGACTCGGCAGATCCGAGGACCAGATAGTCCGCCACAGACGTGAGCGGAGCGACGTGCAGAACCTGTACATCCAGGGCTTTCTTATCGAGCATGGCCCTGCCGATGGCGAGGGCGGTCGCCTTAGATGTGCGTGTGATCGGAGTCCTCCTTATACAACTGACGCCGAAGTATATAAGATTCAACGGTGACCGGCAACAGATTTGCCAGCGGCATGCCGGTCCGGATCCGCTGTCGGATGTCGGATGCAGAAATGGAGCAGGGGGGGAGAGACAGGCAGACGATGCCCGGGCATGATGGTACGGCGATATCCACCCGCGTTTTCTTTCCTGCGTCCAGTTCGGCAAGAGCCTCGGGATCCGGGACGGACACCAGAGGCAGGGTCTGGAGCGATTGAAACGATCGTCCGGGGCGAGACAGGACCACAAAGCGGCAGGCGCGTAAGAGCGCGTGCGGTTCTCTCCACGTCGCGAAATCGAGAAAGGCGTCCAGGCCGATAAGGAAGTACAGATCGGTGCCGGCGCCGTATCGGTGTTGGAGTTCATGCACCGTATCGATGGAATAGGATTTCCCTTTGCGCCGCAGTTCAATGTCCGAGATGCCAAAGCATGGATCGTCGGCAATCGCGAGCCGGACCATCTCATAACGATCGACGGCCGGCGCCAGCGCCCCTCCTCGTTTGTGGGGCGGATCTCCGGTCGGAATGAACAGAACCTTGGAAAGCTGAAGGCTCTCACACGCGTGTCGGGCAATGCCCAGATGACCGTAATGGACGGGGTTAAAGCTGCCGCCTAATAGTCCAAGACGCATGGGGAGCCGGAGCGGTGGGTGTTTGAAAAACGCATGATTTCGTCTAGAGAATGACCAGATTATCTCGATGAATGACTTCCTCGTATTCCTGCGGTCCGAACTGCTGCTGAATGTCCTGTGTCTTGAGCCCCTTCATCCGGCTTAATAAATCGGATGAAACATTGACCAGTCCCTTGGCAAATTCTTTGCCATCCCTGTCCAAACAACTCACCGGATCACCGGCTTCAAAGAGCCCGCTCACTTGTATGATGCCGGATGCCAGAAGACTCTTGCCTCGATTTCTTAAGGCGTCGACCGCGCCGTCGTCGAGACGCACATGTCCGCGAGGCCGAAGTGTGAACGCGATCCAATGCTTCCGGCTGGTGAGGCGTCGTTCGTTGGCGAGAAAGAGGCTTCCGCCCTCGCCGCCGGAGAACACGCTCGCCAGCAGTCCGGCTCGTTCGCCGTTCACGATGAGCGTCGAGATGCCGTAGGCGCCGACCTTCTTAGCGGCGCGGACTTTGGTCGCCATGCCGCCGGTCCCTTCGAAGGTGAGCGACATGCCGGCCCGGTGCTCGATGTCCTGGGTAATTTCCGGAATAACGGGAATCAATGTGGCTGAAGGATTCTTACGGGGATCCTCGGTATACAGGCCGTCCACATCGGACAGAATCACGAGCAAATCCGCGTCGACTAAATGGGCGACCTCGCTGGCCAGCGTGTCATTATCGCCGACCCGGATTTCATCCACGGCGACCGTGTCGTTTTCATTAATGATGGGCACGATGCCGAATCCCATGAGGGCGGCGAGGGTATAGCGGGCATTCAAAAAGCGCCGCCGGTCGGCCAGGTCCTGGTGCGTCAATAGGATCTGGGCGACCTGAATGCCCAGCCGCTCGAACGCCTTTTCATAGGCCCACATGAGGCGGCTCTGGCCCACGGCGGCGGCCGCTTGCTTGACGGGCAGACTTTTGGGGTATTCCTTCAGCTGAAGCTTCTTGATGCCGGAGACAATGGCGCCGGAAGACACTACGAACACTTCCCGGCCGCTCAACCGCAGTGCAGCGATTTCATCAGCCAGCCGGTCGATCTGCTCGGGTCGCAGTCCTGAGGCGCGGGAGGCGATGAGGCTGCTCCCGATTTTGAGGACGATCCGCTTGGCGTGCGCTAAGAGTTCGTCTCGCATGGTGCGTGGGTCCGGAGGGTATCGACCTGCTTTCCGACGAAGGCGACCAGTTCGTCGAGCCCCGTTCTCGTGGCAGCCGATACAGGAAAACATTTGTATTTCCGCCGCCGGCAATAGGCCTGAAGCTGTTTCAACCGGTCGCCCGTTCCACTGATATCTATTTTGGTGGCGACAACGGCGAACGGGCGGTTGTTCATCGTTTCTTCGTAGGCCGAAAGCTCCTGCCGCATGATTTCAAAGCTGGCAACCGGTTCATCGGGCGCCCAATCGGAGACATCGATCAAGTGAAGCAGGAATGCCGTGCGTTCGATGTGGCGCAGAAACTGGAATCCCAGGCCCTTGCCTTCGTGGGCCCCTTCAATCAAACCCGGAATGTCGGCGACGACGAAGCTGCGGTCTGACCCCCAGCGCACAACGCCCAGGTTGGGAATTAACGTGGTGAACGGATAATCGGCGATTTTCGGCCTCGCGGCTGAAATGGCGGCAATCAACGTCGACTTGCCGGCGTTCGGAAACCCGACCAAGCCCACATCAGCCAGCAGCTTCAGTTCGAGTCGTAGGTGCCGCTCTTCCCCCTCGGTTCCATGATCGCACCGCGTCGGGACCCGGTTGGTCGACGTCGCAAAGTTACTGTTGCCCCGTCCGCCTCGCCCCCCGCGCGCGATGACCACCCGGTCGCCCTCGGCCACCAGATCGGCGAGCACTTCTCCTGTCGTGTCATCGAAAATGACGGTGCCGACCGGCAGGGTGACGACCACGTCTTTTCCTGATCGGCCCGTACAGTTCGAGGCACCGCCGTTCCGTCCGTCCTCCGCGTCATAATGCTTCTGGTAGCGCAAATCGAGCAGGGTCGTGAGGCGATGGGAGGCCGTAAACACGACGTTGCCTCCATCGCCGCCGTCTCCGCCGTCGGGGCCGCCGCGGGGCACAAACATTTCCCGCCGGAAGCTGCAAATGCCGTCCCCGCCGCGACCGGCCTTGACCACGATCCGTACTTCATCGACAAACATGTATGCTCTCAATTGCCGTATCTTAGGTAAATGAACAGAGCCGGTAGTATATCCTACCCGCCCTCAGAGAGGGAGGGTAGAAATACGCGCCGCATCTGCGTTATGGCTGTGAGCGAAAACGACCGGAGAGGATCAGGACTTGGCAGGGACAGGGTACACGCTGACCTTACGTCTGGCTTCTCCGCCTTCAAACTTTACGACGCCGGTCACCAGCGCAAACAAGGTATGGTCTCTTCCGAGGTCCACATTAAAGCCTGGAAAGAACTTTGTGCCGCGCTGCCTGACGATGATGCTGCCCGCCTTCACGGTTTGTCCGCCGAAGGCCTTCACGCCTAGATATTGCGGGTTGCTGTCCCGGCCGTTGCGGGACGATCCGCCGCCTTTGTTTGTTGCCATGGTCGATCTTCCTTCTGTCTGCTATGCGGTTTCGATACCGGTCACACGGAGCTTGGTAAAGCCCTGCCGATGGCCTCGTGTCCGGCGATAGTTCTTGCGGCGTTTCTTCTTAAACACGGTAATGGACCTGGTCCGCCCGTGACGGACGATTTCGGCCGTCACCTTGGCCCCTGTCACGAGAGGTTGCCCGACCACAAGACCGGCGTCCCCGTGAACCAACCGCACATGATCCAATTCAATCACAGCCCCCACATCCCCAGGCAAGCTTTCGACTTGAATCGTCGAGCCGGCTTCGACTCGATACTGTTTTCCACCTGTCTCAATGATCGCGTACATGTGTCTCTCCTCCAACGGCGAACGGCTGATTTAACATAGAGGTTTGAGGAGTGTCAAGCGTATCCCTAGCGCTTCTATCGTGAAGCGCTCGTCTGTAGAGGCCCCCTCTTTCGGGGACTTGGAGGCGGCGGGAAATGAAAGTATTGTACCTCGTATTCCGGAACGGCATGGGTGACCCTGGCACGGCAAGGATGGAACGAATGCTCCTTCAAAGCAAATTTGTGATCCGTACGTACCATCGTATTCCGGTTCGCTGTGTTCTCTACTACATGGGCGGCGAATTCCTCGGCAAGGGGACGGTCATGAACTTGTCCCGCAACGGCTTCCGGGTGCTGGGCGATCATCAGGTGGTGCCCGGCATGGAACTCGTCGTACGGCTGTCCCTTCCCGATAAGGAGGAGCCGGTCGAAATTGAGCGGGTGGTGGTTCGATGGGTTCGCGGTTTGTTATTCGGAGCCATAGTAATCAGATTGAATCCCAGCGGCGACGACCGCATTGGAAGCTTCCTCAGCTCACGCCTCCGAGCCTATTGCGCGTCTTCGTAGCGGCACTCTCCTCCGCTTCTCGCACGCCCTGCCTCTCCTCCGGTCCATTGCTTGACGCACTTGGAGGCCCAACGTTATAGTTCGAAATTGATTTTCCGCCTCTACTTTAGCGTTCTACAGGGAGTGGTTTGCGATGCTGGAACCGGTCGATACCATTTGGATGGACGGCAAGTTTGTGCCGTGGGGCGATGCCAATGTCCATATTCTCACCCATTCACTCCATTACGGGTTAGCGGCGTTTGAAGGCATTCGCTGTTATAAGGGCAAGTCGGGGTCCGCGATATTCCGTCTCCGTGAGCATGTGGACCGGCTGTTCGACTCCGCCCATATTGCCATGATGGAGATGCCCTACGACCGGAAGCATATCGCCGACGCGATTGTTGAAACCGTGCGCATCAACCGGCTCGATGCCTGTTATATTCGGCCCCTCGTCTATATCGGGTACGGGGCCATGGGCGTGCATCCGGGGGATAACCCCATCCGGATCGCCATCGCGGCGTGGAAGTGGGGGGCCTATCTGGGCGATGACGCACTGGTCAATGGCATGCGCGCCCGCGTGGCCTCATTTACCCGGCACCATGTCAACGTATCGATGACCCGGGGAAAAATTTCGGGCTATTACGTGAACTCGATCTTGGCCAAGCGGGAGGCCAAGGTCGATGGATACGACGAGGCCATTCTTCTTGACCCGGAGGGTTACGTGTCTGAGGGTACGGGGGAAAATATCTTTATCGTGCGGCGTGGAATCCTCAAAACGACCCCTCTCACCTCGATCCTCGAAGGCATCACGAGGGATTCCGTCATCGAACTGGCGCGCGAACGGAAGATTCCGGTTGTGGAGGAACGGTTCACGCGAGATGAAATGTATATCGCTGATGAAGTCTTTGTGACGGGAACCGCTGCCGAACTGACGCCTGTTCGGGAAATCGACAACCGACGTATCGGGACTGGTAAGCCGGGACCCGTGACGCTCGCCCTCCAGAAGGCCTTCTTCTCCATCGTGCGCGGGGAAGACTCCGCACACGACGCATGGCTGACCCGCCTGTAACAGATCATTGCCGGGACACTGCCGTGCCTGAGGGCACTTAATGGCCGGCTGACGACGAATCCCCTGAATGCGATTCTGTTTTGGGCTGGTCTGTGGCCGGTGCAGGCGTCGTCGATGTCGAAGGGGTGGCCTTCTGTTTGAGATCAATCACGGTCGAAGCGAAGTTCCGTTCCTTGGCAAGAATGGCCAACGTGAACGAGGTGAGCATGAAGACGCCTGCGACAATGACGGTGAGCTTGCTCAAGAAATTGGCCGGCCCCCGGCTTCCAAACACGGTTTGGCTTGAGCCACCGAACGCCGCGCCGATTTCGGCTCCCTTGCCGGACTGCAATAGAATTGCCCCGATCATCAGGAAGCATACAAAGACGTGGAGGATAACTACTAGGGTGTAGAGCATTGTCGTGACACTCCAATCTGTTCGGCAATCGCGGCGATTGTAGCAAAGGCCTCAATCTGGAGACAAGCCCCGCCGACTAAGGCCCCGTCAATATGGTTGGACTCCAAGAAAGACGCGATATTGTGGGGTGTCACACTGCCGCCGTACAAGATTCGTGTCGCCTCGCCGATGGCAGGACTCCATGTCGTCGAGACAAACCTCCGGATGGCGCGGTGAATGTCGACGGCTTGCTCGGGGGTGGCGGCTTTGCCGGTCCCGATGGCCCAGACCGGTTCGTAGGCGATGGATACCGCAGTCATGTCCTGTGATGACAGCCTGGCGAGGCTTCCTTTCAACTGCTGCATGAGGACGGCTTCCGTCTCACCGCGTTCCCGCTGGGCTGACGACTCGCCGATGCACACGATCGGCTGAAGTCCGTGGGCCACCGCGGCGCGCACTTTTTTGAAAACGGCCTCGTCCTGTTCGCCGAACAGATGACGCCGTTCAGAGTGACCGACAATGACGTAGCGGCATCCGAGGTCCCGCAGCATCGGGGCCGAGATCTCTCCGGTAAAGGCCCCCTGATCTTCCCAAAAAAGGTTCTGCGCCCCGAGTTGAAGGATGGAGGAAGATCCGAGCGCCGCGCGGACTGACTCCAGTGATGTGAAGGGCGGCGCAATCGCCAGTTCGATCGAGAGAGACGCCGGAATCCTTCCGGCCAGTTCGCGGACGAACGGCACCGCCTCCGAGGCGGTCTTGTTCATCTTCCAATTGCCGACGATAAGAGGTCTGCGCACGATTGAGCCGTTCCGGATGGCATGGGAAAAGATAACTTCTAAGCGGCGCGATCGGGTAATGCCACGAGACCCGGGAGCTGCTTCCCTTCGAGTAACTCGAGCGCGGCGCCGCCACCGGTCGAGATAAACGAGATACTGTCTGATTCGCCCGCCCGGTGGACGGCCAACGCCGTTTCGCCGCCGCCCACGATAGTGAGGGCGTAGGCATTGCCGACCGCGTGAGCCACCGACAAGGTGCCGCGCGCAAAAGCGTCCACCTCAAACATGCCCATCGGCCCGTTCCAGAGGATCGTTTTGGCGTCCTGAAGCGCTTCACTGAATAACTTCACCGATGCCGGCCCGATGTCCAGGCCGTACCAGCCTTTCGGAATTTCTTGCACGGGGACGATCTTCGTTTCCGCGCCGGGTTCCCGGCTCGCCGCGACGACACAGTCGACGGGGAGATAGAATTTCACCCCCCGCGACAGGGCATGATCCTCGATGCCTCGGGCGAAATCCAGCATGTCTTGTTCCACGAGCGAGTTGCCGATTTCCAACCCCTTGGCCTTCAGAAACGTGAAGGCCATGCCACCGCCGATGATGACCTTGTCGACCCGCTTCCCCAGGTTTTCAATCACCCCGATTTTGCCCGAAACCTTGGCCCCGCCGAGAATGGCCACGAAGGGACGGACAGGGTTCTCCACCGCACCTTCCAGGTATTCGATTTCCTTTTTCAGCAGGGCGCCGGCTGCGGCGTCCTTGATGAATTTGGTGATGCCGACGGTGGAGGCATGTGCCCGGTGGGCGGCGCCAAATGCGTCGTTGATAAAGACGTCGCCGAGAGAGGCCAGCGCCTTTGAAAAGGCATCGTCGTTTTGTTCTTCGCCCGGGTGGAAGCGAAGGTTCTCGAGCAGCAGGACGTCACCCGGACTCATCTTCGCCACCAGTTCTTCAACAACCGGGCCGATACAGTCGGGCGCAAAGACTACCGCTTTCCCAAGCAGACGTCCCAGCCGTTTCGCGACCGGGGCCAGACTGTACTTGGGATTAAAGGCCCCCTTCGGACGGCCTAAGTGGGAGCAGAGAATGACCTTGGCCCCCTCGTCCACGACCCGGTTGATGGTCGGCAGGGTCGAGCGGATGCGCGTATCGTCCGTAATTTGAAGGGATTCGTCGAGGGGCACATTGAAGTCAGCGCGGATGATGACCCGCTTCCCGCGCAGAGGCACGTCGTCGATGGTCTTCTTGCGCAAGTTCATGGACGCTCCTTCATGGCTCTCGAAAGAGGTAGCGCTAGAACAGTGCGCTACTGGCTTGAGCGGACGGATACATGCCGCTCATTGGGCGGCTGTCTGTTTGGCCAAGAGCTTGATGAGATCACGTACGCGGCATGAATATCCCCACTCGTTGTCGTACCAGGCCGTGACTTTCACCATGCGCTTCTCCACCACGTTGGTCAACGGAGCATCGACGGTCGCCGAAGCATCGTCGCCTTTCTGATCGATCGAGACAATGGGGGCTTCGGAGTATTTCAGGATGCCTTTCAGCGGCCCGTCGGCCGCTTTTTTAAAGGCGGCATTCACCGACTCCACATCGCAATCCTTTTCGGTTTCGACCGTCAGGTCGACCAAGGAGACGTTGGGCGTCGGCACGCGGATGGCCAGTCCATCGAGTTTGCCTTTGAGTTGGGGTATGACCAGGTGCAGAGCTTTGGCGGCGCCGGTGCTCGTCGGAATCATCGACATGCCGGCGGCCCGGGCGCGCCTGAGGTCTTTATGGGGAAGGTCCAATAGCTGCTGATCATTGGTGTACGAATGGATGGTCGTCATCACCCCGTGCTTGATCCCGAAGTTTTCGAGGAGCACCTTGGCGACCGGAGCGAGACAGTTCGTGGTGCAGGATGCATTGGAAATAATCTGATGGGATTTGTGATCGATCTTACCGTCGTTCACGCCGAGCACGACTGTCACGTCGGGATCGGTAGCCGGAGCCGAGATGATGACTCGTTTGGCGCCGGCTGAAAGATGCTTCCCGGCCCCTTCCCGATCGGTGAATCGGCCGGTAGCCTCGATGACGACATCGACGTTGAGCGCTTTCCACGGCAATTCCTTCGGGTCTTTGACGGCGAGCACTTGCATCGGTTTTCCGTCCACCACAATCTGATCGTTCTTCGCTTCGACGGTCGCGTTGAGAGTCCCGTGCACGGAATCGTACTTCAGAAGATAGGCCAGCGTTTTGGCATCCGTGAGGTCGTTAATGGCCACGAATTCCAGGTCTGGATCCCCCAGTGAAGCCCGAAACACGTTGCGCCCGATCCGTCCAAACCCGTTGATACCGATGCGAATGGTCATAGCCAATGTCCTTTACAGCAAAACAAACCGGTTGCAGAAAACCGGCAAATATGACTGCGATAGTATCGACGCCCCCTGGCCATGTCAAGGTTCTCCACTGTCGAAAAGGTCCAATACCTATTGTGTCTCAACGCGTTGTGAAAAAGATGTTGTGCGCGGCGGGATTCAATCTCTCTTGCTTCGGTTGCCGGCCGTTCGCTAGAGTCCGGTGGGTTCCACGAGGTCAGGATGAATCAAACATTATCGGAGAAAGCCGCGGACGCGCTCGAATGGCCGCGGCTGCTTAAGACGTTGGCTGACTATGCGGACTCCTCCAGGGGGGCGGGTCTCTGCCGCGCCATGACCCTAGCGTTCGACCTCGAAACGGCGTGCGTACGCCAGCAGGAAACCACCGAGATGGTTGCCCTCATGGAAGGCAGCGAACCGTTTCCGGTTCTCGTGTTTCAGGATATTCACGAGCTCGTGATGCGGGCCGCCAAGGGGGGCGTGCTGGAGACGCAGGAGTTGCATGCCTGTGGAGTCGTCCTGGCGTTGCTCGAGGAGTTGGCCTTGTATATGAGGCGACATCAGAGGACTGCCCCGACTCTGGCCGGTCTGGCAGAGCCTCTGTATTCCATGAACGATCTTCGAGTCCTCAGGCTTGCGATCGAGGCGGCGATCCAACCGGACGGGTCGATGAAGGAATCGGCGACACCGGAGTTGCGCCGGCTGACCCATCATGCGCAGAGCCTCAAGCAAGACATGCGGCAGCGTCTCGATCACATGCTGCATTCACGCCGGTATGAGGGTGTCGTACAGGAATCATTTTTTGCCGAACGGGAAGGGCGGTATGTGCTGCCGGTGAAAGCCGATATGCGTGGCAGAGTGTCCGGCATCGTGCATGACGTCTCTGCAAGCGGCGCCACGGTGTTCATCGAGCCCCGGGAACTGGTGGACCTGAACAATTCCATTAAAGTCGCCGATCTTGAAATTGAGCGCGAAATCCGACGCATCCTGCGGGAACTCACAGGTCTGCTGGCACCAAGGGCGCTGCACCTGAGCGGCGGCCTCGACCTCTTGGCCGCGATGGACTGCATCAAGGCCAAGGCTTTGCTGAGCCGTCGTCTCCGGGCGAGTCCCGTTGCACTGAACGATCAAGGCCGGATCCTCTTGAAGCAGGCGCGTCATCCCTTGTTGATCCTGACCAAAACCGGGATCGTGCCGAACGACATCCTGCTGGATGCGACGATCCGTTGCCTGGTGATTTCGGGTCCCAATACGGGCGGGAAGACGGTCACCCTAAAAATTGTCGGACTGTTCTCCCTCATGGCCCGGGCCGGGCTCCATCTGCCTTGCGCACCCGAATCGGAGATGGCCCTGTTTACGCATCTGTATGCCGACATCGGAGATGCGCAGGATCTCAGCCGGGACCTATCCAGCTTTTCCGCTCATATGACGCAAATGGTCCGGCTTCTCTCTGAGACCGCGGACACGGTCGACGGAGCCAGCGGCACGCAATCGCTGGTCCTGCTGGACGAGCCGGTGACATCCACCGATCCCCAGGAAGGTGCGGCCCTCGCCGAGGCGCTCTTGTGCCATCTGGCATCGCTCAATATGAAAGTGGTCGCCACGACCCACTACGGCCGCCTCAAGGAATTGGCTCAGACGACGCCGGGATTTCTCAATGCCAGCGTGGAATTTGATGTATCGCGCCTGGCGCCGACGTATCGGCTGTTTCTCGGCGTGCCGGGCGGGTCGTCGGCCTTGGATATTGCGGCTCGGTTGGGAATGGACGAATCCGTGCTGCAGGATGCCCGACGGCGCGTACAGAAGGACGATCGCCGGCTTGATGAACTCCTGGCCGATTTACATGCCAAACAACGCCAGTTGGCTGACGATGTCGCACAGGCGGCCGAAGCCAGGGCACGGGTTGAATCGGCAGCTCGGGACGTGGAAGCGCTGAAGAGCCGGCTGGAAGACAGCGAGCGGGAGGAGCGCAAAGGCCTCAAGAAAAAGCTGGGCGAACAGTTCCAGCGGGCCCGTGCCGAGGTCCAGGCCACCGTGGATGCGCTCAAGCGCGATCAAAAGCTGATCAAGGCGAAAGAGGCCAAGGAGAAGTTGGGGCAACTGGAGCGGCAGACGCAGTCGGAACTGGTCCCCCGCCAAGAGCCGATTCCCGTTGACCAGCTCGCGGTCGGTTCGCCGGTCGAAATGACGGGTCTTGGCGTCACCGGCAGGTTGCTGGAGGCGCCGCAAGGCAAAAAGCGCGTGCGTGTGAAAGTCGGCGAGGGAGAGGTGCTGGCGTCGGTTGCGAACCTGGTCGGCCTGGCAGAGGCCAGTGCCGGTCCACGTCCAAAGCCGCCCACTGCGCCAAGGACGGCTCAGCCGAGACAGACCGCATCGTGGGAAGAGGAACCAACCGCCGTGGATGTGCGAGGGCGAGCGGCTGATGACGCCCTCGACCAGGTGGTGGCTGCACTGGACGGCGCGACTGTATGCGGGGCGCCATTGGTTCGCATCATCCACGGACAGGGGACCGGTCGGCTCAAGTCCGTGTTGCGGCAGTATCTGAAAGAATCGCCCTACGTCGCTGACTTCCGCCCGGGCGACCGCGCGGAAGGAGGCGATGGGGTGACCATCGTGCGGCTGCGGTAGAGGAGCCTCACGGGCGCAATTCTACGGTTGAGGCGATGGGGTAGTCAGCTCTTCAAAGGCCTGGGAGATGGAACTCATCGGTGAGATCTGCACGGCCGATGTCGGCGGCTCCTCGGGTGTGGCGATGGCTTGGCCTTTCGACACTAAGACCCGCCGCAAGTGACCTCGCCCGCCTCGGGGCACCTTCAACGGCACGGACCCCACGGGACCGATCTGTCCGTCCGGCGTAATGGTGGCGGTCATCACGAGACCGGGGGCTACCGTACGGCCTGTGGCCATGGCTGCCACACTCAGCCCTACCATTGCCGATAAATCGTCTCCATAGATCGTCATGTCCGGATAGGGCACGGTCAGGGTCACCGTCCAGGAGTCGGTGGATAAGTCGAGCGATTGGGCCGTGCGGCGAATCGCCTGCTCGATAGACGTTTGCGCCACACGGGACAATCGTCCGGGAGCATCGTTGAACCGGAGCACGAGCCCCGATCTATCTCGTCTGGCCTCGAACGCGGCAATAAGGTAGGCCAGAGTTTTTGAGCTTCGCGACTCCATGGCATGGCTGAGGATCGGGATGAGTTGTTCCTGGGGGGCCGCGAAGGCACCGCTCGCCGCGAGCCAGGTGGCGCAGAGCGCGATCAGAGCCGGATGGAATAAGAGGGCACGTGATGCAGAGGCACGGGTGCTCCTTGGATGCTGGCGGTATGACATGCGGCGTGCTCGACGTCGTCCTGACATAGCGAAAGGATACATCTGTCTATCGGCTGTCTGTGGCGGGACTTGAGCCTCGCGCCTGCGATGCGGCAATGGGTACGAGCGGCTGCTACCGGCCAATAATGGGATGACGCGGCCTTTCACTATAGGAGGAGCCGGGCCTTCGTGGCAGAAGTCGACGACGGCTCTCTAAGAGGTCAGGTGGTACTTCGCCATCCGGTAGCGGAAGGTGTTGCGGCTGATTTTCAGCAGGCGACTGGCTTCAGAGACATTCCCGGAGGCTTTTCGAAGGGCTTCCTCCAGCATGTTCTTCTCCATTTCATGAATGGAAAGCCCGAAGGGAAGCAGCGAAGGTTTTGGTTCGGCCTCGGGCGGCAGCACCGCTCTGACGGACGCCGGCAGATGGTGCGGGTGGATGATGGCCTCCTTACAGGTAATCGTGAGCCACTCGACCAGGTTGTGCAGTTCGCGGACATTCCCCGGCCAGTCATGGCGTTGAAGCAGGCTCAGTGCGTCGGGAGCCAGACTCTGGATACGGCAGCCCCGCTCCTGTCTGGCCCGTTCCAGAAAACTGTGCAAAATCGGTTCAATGTCCTCCGGGCGTTCTCGCAAGGGCGGGATTCGCAGCTGGTAGACGTTCAATCGGTAATAGAGATCCAGGCGGAACCGACCAGCCTTGATCTGAGCGAGCAGGTCCTCGTTGGTCGCCGCAATGACGCGAATGTTGACGGTATGGCTTTTGGTGTCACCCAGCATGTCGACGGTGTGATTTTCCAGGACACGCAGGAGTTTGGCTTGCGCCGTCGAACTCATCTCTCCGATTTCATCCAGGAACAGGGTTCCGCCTTCGGCCATCTGAAACCGGCCCGGCTTCATATGCTTGGCATCGGTAAAGGCGCCTTGTTGAAATCCGAACAGTTCTGCTTCCAGTAGGTTCTCGGGTATGCCGGCGCAATTGAGGGCGACGAGGGGACCGGCTGCTCGGAGGCTCGCGGCATGGATCGCCTGGGCCAGCAATTCTTTTCCTGTTCCGCTTTCACCGCTGATCAACACCGTGGCATCGGTCTGGGCGACTTCCCGGGCCAGCTGCTTCATGAGATTCAATTGCGGTGATACGCTGACGATCCGGCTGAATCCGTCGCCCGCAGCACCAGTAGGCCGCTTGGAGGCCTGGGCGTGCAACCGCTGCTCGATCGACGCGCGGAGTTCGCGGGGGTGAACCGGTTGAGGCAGGTAATCGGCGGCTCCGAGCCGCATGAGTGCCACCGCTTCTTTCGCCGAGTCGTGTTCTCCAATGACCACAATCGGAACCGGCGCATGGGGGGCGTAGTCGAACAGGGGGGACAGTGTGCCGGCGGTGCCTTCGCAGACGAGCAGCGCAGGGCTCATCTCCTTCCACAGACGCAGGCCTTCAGAAATCGTGTGTGCCGTCCGCCGGCTGACGTGAGGATACGCTTCTTCGAGAAGGCGTCTCGTTTCGGAGCGGGGGGAAATGAGCAGGATAAGCGGAGGGTTCATCGGAAGACTCCTTGTGCAGGGCTCCTGTCGAACCGCCGTGACTCGTATAGCCTACTCCCCTCCAGGTGAGGAAGAAAGTGGCTTGGATGACGACACAGGGTGGTGGAAAGGTGTCCTACTGATTGCGCTGTGCGATGGCGACATTGCGCAGGAATCCGGTGAGTTTCGCCCTTTTGATGGGACTGTGGCGGAATTGGGCTGCAAAGGCCGCTTCGTCCATCCCGGACAAGGCTTCCAAGCGGGGGGCGATGGTGAGAGGAGTGGGTTGAAATGCCGGTTCCGCAGTCGGTTCGGCCCGAAGATTGAATGGACAGACGTCCAGACAATCGTCACAGCCGAAAATTTTATTGCCCATCCTTTGTCGTAGTTCCGGCGTGATCGCCGATTCGTCATCTCGTAATTCGATGGTCAAGTAGGAAATGCAGCGTGTGGCGTCGACCATGTAGGGCTCGACAATGGCCTTCGTGGGACAGGCTTGGATGCAGAGGGTACAGCTGCCGCATAAATCGGTGCCCGGCTCGTCCGGGTCCAATTCCAGCGTCGTCAGAATTTCTCCCAGCAGGAGCCAGGACCCGAACTGGGAGGACACCAGATTCGAGTGCTTGCCGATCCATCCCAGTCCCGCTTGCTCGGCCCAGGCTTTTTCCATGACGGGCCCGGTATCGACGTAAGAGCGAGTCACCGCCGCTGGCGCGAGGGTACGGATACGATCCTCCAGCTGCCGGAGGCGCTCTTCGAGCACCTTGTGGTAGTCCTTTCCCCATGCATAGCGGGCGATCCGCCCTTGTCCGGGACCTTCATCCGCCCGATGGTCCGTCAGATAGTTGACGCCGACTGAAATAATGGAACGGCAGCGAGGCAGCACCAGGCGCGGGTCCGCGCGCCTCTCCGGCGCCCGCCCCATCCAGGCCATGGTGCCGTGATACCCGCGTTCCAACCAGTTCAAGAGACGAGTGAAGAGGGTGCCTTGCTCACAGGCCGGAGACTCCGCGCGCGCGATGCCGACGGCATCGAAGCCAAGCTCGAAGGCTTGTTGTTTGATCGCCCTGGAAAGGGCCATAGGGTTATTGAGCAGGTGAACAGTCGAAGCGGACGCTGAATTGGGCCGAGCAATGCCCGGATTGGCATCGGCCGCAGGCGCCGGTGATTCTGGTTTTCCAGTCGGTCTTCTTCTCGTCGAAGCGGCACAGGAGCCGGCCGCCCTTCGAGATGGTGCCCCAGGGCTTGGTGGAGCCGGGGGCATGGGCGACGCGGCAGCCAGTCGGAAAAGGGACCACGCACGTCTGGGACGGTTCGCCTTTGCCCATCCCGAAGCTGCAGGACTGTTCCGTCGTGGCGAGCGACTCCTCCATCGGCTGAGCGGACGCAAGGTCGGCGCACAGGAGGCAGCCTGTGATGGTGGCCATGAAACCCCAAAGGCAAGCCCAGTGTCGACGCATGCCGCATCCTAGCACAACGCTCTTTGCCGCGGTCAATCAGGTTTCCTGGCCGCGCGGGCGTCGGTATAATCGGCGTCATGTTGCCGCGATGTGCACCGATGATCGGCCTCTGCCTGCTCCTCTGCCCGGCATGGTCTTGGAGCGGCGAGGTTATGGCCCTCGACGTGCAGCCGCAATCCGGAGGCGGGGTCAAGGCAATCGCCAGTCTCGTCTTTCCCGTGGAGCCGGCTGTCATTCAACGCATTCTGGGCGATTATCGGCATTGGCCTGATCTCTTTGAGGTTCGAATGCGTATCGCGGATTCGCGGGAAGAGAACGGAAGCGCCTTCACGGATATCCGGATTGCGCACTCGTTGTTGCCGGGGGAGCGGCGATTGATGTGCGAAACCCGGCCCCTCGCCGGCGGCGGACTGCTCACTGAACTGAACGGAGGAGATTTCAAACAATATCGCCGTGTGTGGAAGCTGGCTCCGGTAGAGGGCGGGCGCCACACGAAGGCGGATTTTGAGCTGATGGTTGAAATTGAGACCGTCGTGCCGGACTGGATGATTGCGATCGCGATGCGGCAAGAGTTGGAAGCGCATTTCCGCATGGTGCGCGAGAAAGCGTTGACCGTTACGACGGGGGGAAAGTGAACGTTGACGGCTCCGCTTTGTCCAGCCCTTGCTTGACCAATCCCGTGACATCCAGTACGCGCTCGACTTTGCGCAATTCATCCAGGCGGGTTCTGGTGCTGGGGTACGGAGGGGTAAACAGCTTACAGCAATCCTGATCCGGCTCAATGGAGGTCTCGTAGGTACCGATACGTTGCGCTTCATCGGTGATTTCGAGTTTGTCCATGCCGATCAGCGGGCGCAGGATCGGCAGTTCGGCCGCGTCTTCCACCACGGACAGGTTCTCGGGAGTCTGAGAGGCCACTTGGCCCAGGCTGTCTCCGGTCACCAGGCCCCAGCATTCCGCTTTTCTGGCCAATTCTTCGGCGATCCGGATCATCATCCGCCGATAGAGCACGACTCGGAAGGGCGCCGGCGTGTTCAAGACGATCTCGCGCTGAATCTCGCCGAACGGAATGACATAGAGCCGCGAATCATACTGATAGGCGGTGAGGACCTGCACGAGTTCCCGCACTTTGTCTTCCGAGGCCCGGCTGACGAGGGGGCGGCCGGAAAAATGGATGAACAGGGCCCGGCAGCCCCGCTTGATCATGCGATAGGCGGCCACCGGGGAGTCAATTCCTCCCGAAATGAGGCAGGCCACCTTGCCGCTGACTCCCACCGGCATTCCGCCGGGGCCGGGGATTTTTTCAATCGAAAAATAAGCCTCCTTCGTCAGCAGTTCGATGTAGACCGTGAGATCGGGGTCCTTGAGGCTGACGGCCTTGCCGGTTCCTGCACAGATGTTGGCTCCTACGGTTCGTTCGACGTCCATCGACGTGAGGACCAGTCGTTTGTCGGCCCGCTTGGCCGTGACCCGAAACGTCGAGAACGATTTCGAGCCAAGTTCCTCGATCAACGCGGCACTCAGGTCGTCCAAATTCGGCTCCGCTAGATTGAGCGGCACGCCGCGGGCCAGTGAAAAATTGGCGACGCCGCAGACGCGCGCGAGCCGTTCTCTGATCACCGCATCCGCCACGTCGGGCGGCAGCAATACCCGAATGCGGCTGCGCAGGTTCTCCACCCGCTTGACGCCCAGGCCTTTGAGGGCGAGGTGAATGTTGCGGACCAGGCGTTGTTCGAAATAGTCCCGGTTCCGGCCTTTGAGGGCGAGCTCATGGTAGTGGACGATGGCGGTTCTCATGTAATGGCAGGATGCTGAAAAAGGCTTTCGCTCACTCAAGCGCTTCGAGATAGCGTTCCGCATCCATGGCCGCCATGCAGCCCGAGCCGGCGGCGGTCACGGCTTGGCGGTAGCGGGCATCCTGGACGTCTCCGGCTGCAAACACGCCCGGCACGCTGGTATGGGTGCCGTGGTGCGTGAGGACATACCCTGCGGCGTCCATTTCGAGCTGCCCGGAGAACAGCGCGGTATTCGGCCGATGGCCGATGGCGAGGAACAGACCTGCGGACGGAAGATCCCAGACCTTTCCCGTGACGACGTTCTTCAGCCGCACTTCGGTGACCACATCCGTCCCGAGCACGTCCTCGACGGTGGTATTCCAGAGAAACGAGATGCGTTCATTCTTCATCGCTCGGTCTTGCATGATTTTCGACGCGCGCAGCTTGTCGCGCCGATGGATGACGGACACTTTCGTTGCGAACTTCGTGAGGAAAATCGCCTCCTCCATGGCGGCGTCGCCGCCGCCCACCACCACCAGGTCTTTCCCTTTGAAGAAAAAGCCATCGCAGGTGGCGCAGGTGGAGACCCCATATCCCCACAGCCGCCCTTCATTCGGAAGGCCCAGCGTAATGGGAGAGGCGCCGGTGGCAACGATGAGCGCCTTGCCGTGAACCACCTGCTCACCGTCGACTACGATCCTGAACGGGCGGGCCGTCACGTCGACCGCCGTCACCTCACCGGTCTGAAATACGGTGCCGAACCGCTCCGCCTGCGCCCGCATTTCTTTCATGAGGTCCGGGCCCATGATGCCTTTCGCAAAGCCGGGATAATTTTCCACCTCGGTCGTCGTGGTGAGCTGCCCGCCCGATTGCCACCCCTCGAGAACGAGCGGTGACAGGTTGGCCCGCGCCGTATAAATGGCGGCGGTCAACCCGGCCGGCCCGGATCCAATGATCACAACCTGACGCATGCATTCACCTTATCATGCAGCATGAGACGGTTTCATCTGTGAGCCGTGACGGAAGGCCGTGCCCTGCCGGATAATTGCACGGGACCCGGCAAACCGAGTGGTCTAAGACCGGGATTGCAGGGTTTTGTAGAGGCCGGCAATGTCGCGCGCGAGCTTGTCGGGCGATGCTTTGCCGTCCACCACGTAATCCGCCAAGCGGCGTTTCTCGGACAGGGGCATCTGGCTTTTGATCCTCCGCAGCGCCTCGGCGCGTGTCAGGCCATTGCGCTTCTTGAGGCGCGCGATTTGGGTGTCGCGGTCCGCCGTCACGACGACGGTGGTGTCCACGCGGCGATCGATGCCGGCTTCGAAGAGGAGCGGGACGTCGTAGACGACCACCGCGCGAGGATTCTTTCGCACGGCCTGCCGGGTCAGTCGGGCCTGCTCGCGGGCGACCCGGGGATGAATGATGTGCTCTAAGCGGCGGAGCATGGTCTTGTTCCGGAACGCGATGGCTCCCAATGCGCGGCGGTTGAGCGTGCGGTCGGGGTGGAGGACCGTTCGGCCGAACGCATGGACGATGTCTCGCCAGGCCGGTTTGCCTGGTTCGACTACCGCATGCGCCAATCTGTCGGCATCGATGACCACGGCACCGCACTGCTGAAACATTTTGGCGACCGTGCTCTTGCCGGTCGCGACGCCGCCGGTGAGGCCCACGAGGATCATAGATGCGGAGCATACAGGAGGGCGCTGAAAAAGTCGTCGATGGGACGGCGAGTCGCGATTGACTTCTCGGCTCCGGCGCTTGTATGAATTCCTGCATGCGTAGACTTGCCATCATTTTGGCTCTGGCAGCCGTCATCGTCGAAGGCGCTTATGCCAGCTTATCCGGCGACGGGGTCGTGCCCGCTCCGAGGACAATCACCGTGGCGCTTGACGGCTCGGGGGACTTTACCTCGATCCAAGAGGCGGTCGATAGTGCAAGGAAGGGCGACACGGTGTTCCTGAAGCCCGGCGCCTATCCGCAGGACCTTACGATTCATAGCAAAGACAACATCAAGCTGGTCGGGGCGGGAGTGGACCAAGTCACCATGCTGGGCCGGGAAGAAGTGGTCGGTGTCCTCCATGTGGGCAAATGGCCCTATGGGGCCACCGATATCGAGATCAGCGGTCTCACGATCAATGAGCATGGCGGGCATGCGCTCGGGATCTTCAACGGCAAAGGGATCACGCTGAAAGGCCTGCGGGTCAACGGCATGCTCTTCGGACAGCAGGTTGAAGACGTCCGTATCGAGAATTGCGTGATCGGCGGAAGCGAGACCACGGGCGTCCAGTTCGCCGACTCCCAGGCCGTGCTGGTGGGCAATGTCATCCATGACAATGACCATGGCGTCAATGTCGCCGGCAAGTCTCACGTGCGGCTGGAACGGAACGTCATCACGCGGAGTCTGTTCGAGGCCGTCGTGGTGACCGACCAGGCGAAAGCCGTTCTCGTGAGCAATACGCTTGTGAAAAACGGGGGCGGAGCGGCGTTTTTGGGATCTTCTCAGAGTGATGTTTCGGGGAACGTCGTCGGGTTCAATAAAGTCGGGTTTCTCTTTGCCTCCTCAGGACGAGCCACCGCATCCTTCAATGCCTTTTTCAAAAACAGCGCGGGCAACTATGTGCGGGACGGATCTGCGCCGGCTCCCGAGCTGACCTCCTCATCGGACATCCAGGCCGACCCGCGGTTTGTGGATGCGGAGCGGGACGACTTTCGGTTGAGAGCGGATACCACGCTTCGCAACAAAGGAGTGTTTCCTTATCTCGGCGCCTTGCCTCCTGTGTCTCAGAATCCTGCTAATCCCCAGAAGAAGTAGCTCTCTTAACAAGGAGATAGAGGGCTTGACCGGTCCATGGAATGCGTGTGGTATGCTCTCTTAGGGAGACGGTCTTTCTCCGGCTCAAGAAACCCGCTGAACGGACCGAGAAGGACTCAACAAGGAGGTCACCTTGGCTAGTTTTAGAAAGGATCTCGAAAAAGGTTCCGACGAAGGCATGCCTTCTTTGGAAGACATGGAATCCGGCAAATTGGTCGGCGCCGTTCTCCCGATGTCCGAGCACGCGCAAACCCAAATGCGTAACAGCATTGAAGTGATCGATTACCTGCTGAACCAAGAACGGGTGGTTTGGAGCTAAGTTTCGTGCCTCCCTTGTCCTCTGTTTCTGCCTTTGTCTTTTGAATCCTCCTGTCAGCTGATCGCAGTCCAGCGGTTTCCCGGTCTCTCTAATCCCATAGCTTGACACCATGGAAGGGGCCTTCGTACCCTCGTCCACAGGTCAGGTGCGTCCAGTGGCGGTTCACAAGGAGAAAAGCAGAATGGCGAACTACAAATCGGTTCTGGCGAAGTGCCTGCTCGGAATAGTGGTGGGAATGGGCGCGACGGCGCCGGTGGCGACGGCCGAAGATTTTCCCAAAGAATCCGTCTTACCCCTCCATATGGCGAACAAGGCTATCCATGCGGCCATGGAAGCCTGTAAGAAGGATGGCTATCGGGTGAGCGTGTCCGTGGTGGACCGGGCCGGTGCGTTGCGTGCGATGGGCCGGGCCGACGGGGCCGGGCCTCATACAATTGATAGCAGCCGCAAGAAGGCCTATACAGCCGCCAGCGTGCGGCGCCCGACGACGGAGTTGGCGGAACTCGCCGGCAAAGTGCCCACGCTGCAGGCGTTGCGCGACATGAATGAGCACATGCTGATCTTGGGCGGAGGGTTGCCCATCGATATCGCGGGAGACATCGTCGGAGGAATCGGCGTCGGAGGGGCACCGGGAGCCCATCTTGATGATGCCTGTGCCCAGGCGGGTCTCGATGCCATCGGGGCGGCCCCTAAGGTGCCTGCCGCCAAGTGACTCGACTCCTGAAGCCAGTTCTTCTGGGGGGGGCGGCGTTGTTCTGGATGTCCTGTAACAGCGGCGTACCAGAACCGGCCTCCCTTCACCTGCCCGCTCTGAAATTGCGCCTCACTCTTGTGCGCATGGCCACCGATCCGTTTTTGTCCCGGCATAACGTGACGATGTCTGTGGAGGGGGCGCAGGGCTGCTCGGCCTCTACAGAACTGTTTCCGGATACCGGCTATGCCAGCCGGCGCAATGTGTATGTCACCGCCAAGGGCGACGTGTACATCGTGGGCCAATTCGACGCGCGGATCATCGATCCCAAAACATGCCGCATCACGCTGTCCGAGTTCCGCCATCTCGACCGCAATGTGTCGTTCCTCGGAAGTTTCGACGAGGATACTCAGCATCATTGGACCTATTTCCCGTCCGACGTTCGTCCGGAGCGGCCGTTCGAAAAGCGGTCCTGAGATGTCGCGATTGTTGGAGAACACATGATGAGTACACTCCTAATGCATCAGACCCTTGCCGTTGGCTGAACGGTAGCGGTGCGCAGGAACCCCAACGTATGAAGCAGCCGATTGTGGGCTATCATCAAGACGAGCAAGGTGACTGGGTGGCGGATCTGGCCTGCGGGCACGGGCAGCATGTGCGGCATCAGCCGCCGTTCATGAATCGCCCCTGGGTGCTGAACGCAGCCGGCCGGGAGCAACACAAAGGGACCATGTTGAACTGCAAACGGTGCGACGAGGGGGCTGTTTAAACGAAGCGCAGGGCTCCCGGGGCGATGTCGGCGCGCATCCCGAGACCCGGTTCTGACCAGGGCTGGAGCTGGGGGCCGTGATAGCGGTAGCCTCCCTGCACCGGATCGGCGGTGAGGAGGAGGGGGGTGTCCAGGTCGAGGATGTCAAAGCCCTTCAAGCCGAGGACCAAGCTGAAGGAGCAGCCCATCGCCATCCTGGTTTCGACCATCCCGCCGATCATGAGCCGTAGCCCCGACCGGAGGGTGAACGCCGCAATGTCAGCCGCTTCAAGTACGCCTGTCTTCATGATCTTGATGTTGATGTAATCCGCCGCTCCTTGTTCGACCACGCGCCGCGCATCCTCCAGGGAACGGACCGATTCGTCGGCTGCGACCGGGATGCCGGTTTCCCGCCGGATGGCCGCCATGCTGTCGAGATCCTCCCGGTCGACCGGCTGTTCCAGCAGCACCAGATTTCCGCCGAACCGGTGCACGCCGGCGGCAAAGGCGAGGCAGTCCTCGCGTGTAAATCCTTGATTCCCGTCGCCGATGAACGACAAGCCCGGCAGGGTGCGGTGGAGGGCTTCGAGCCGGGCGATGTCGAGGTCCACCTGGCGCCCCACTTTCATTTTAAACAACCGAAAGCCTTGCGCATACCATCCACGAGCCAGTCGGATGGTGTCCTCAAGGGTGGTGATGGGGATGGTAATGTCGGTTTCACGCGGCCGCACATCGGGGCTTTCCCAGAGCTGCCACATCGGCATCTGGCGGGCGCGGCAGTAGGCGTCGAGCAGAGCGGTCTCGATCGCGCAGCGCGCGGCGGGTCGGGCGGGGGCCAGGCGGGCCATCCCCTGCGCCAGCGCGAGATAGTTCAGGACCGATTGGCCGATGATCGACTCGGCAAGCTGCGGGAAGGCCTGGAGGCAGGTCGGTCGATCTTCTCCGCCCACTTCCGGAAAGGGCGCCGCTTCTCCGTATCCCTGGGTCCCGTCATGGAGCGTGATCCGCACGAAGACATTCTCTGCGACCACCCGCGCACCGGTCGCCACGATGAACGGATCCCTGATCGGCGCATCGACAGGCCAGACCATGACTTCGGAGATCCGGTGCGCGGGCATTGCCATCTCAGTAGAAGGTATAGACCAACAAGGCGTTGCACTGAAAGCGCGTGTAGACACTGGCCACCTGCGTATAGTCGGCCATCACTTTGACGAGCCAGGGCTTCGAGAGGCGCGTGCTATACGTCGCATGGGCATCGCCGCCGATGCGCATAACCGAGGCCTGCGTCGCTTCGTCGATATATTGGATCGCCGGACCGGCGGCGAAGCTGAGGTCTTGCTTCTCGTCGATCGTATAGGTCGCGGCGAGCCGGGGGATCTGGTTGAGAAACGCCTGCGGGCTGAAGTAGCCTCCGGCCAGCGGCTCAGTGGCACGAGGCTGAAAGCCGCTCTGATTCTCGCCATAATGGGTCAGATACAAGAGATATTCTCCGGAGACGTCCCAGCTGCCCGTTTGCCAGAGCGGCATGGAGGCTTTCGCCGCGAGTCCGACCTGGTCGTTCGAGCTCAAGGATTCGGCCGTCACCCAGCCGACAAAGGGCGTGACCTCGAGGTGGACGGCGCCCACATCAAAGGCGACATCGGTATAGAACTGCGTCGACCGGGCCAGGCCGACCAACTGGCCGCTGGTCCGCGAACCGACCAGGGCCGCAAATGAATCGTAGCGGAATTCGCGTTTCACCCCGGGCCGGATGGACACCGAGGCGCCCTCGTAGACGTATTCGAACTTATAGGCCAAGCCATCGCCGCGGGGCGCGTCATGATATTCGAGCAGCAGGTCGAACCGGTTCGAGGGGTTGATCCGGAGCTGATTGCCGAAGGAGAGATAGCCGCCGCTCCGATTTTCACGGGAACTCCAGAAATGCTCGGCGCCGGCCTCGAGCGTCGTGGTGGTAAAGGGGCTGAGGTCCATCTTGCCGCGCGAACCCAGGCGAAGTCCGTACAGCTCGAACGGCTTTTCGGGCTGCGCCAGGATCGAGAGCACGCCCTCCACCGCCGGTTCCCGGCCCTTGAGCATATCTTTGCGCAAGGAGGTCATATCGCCGTTTTCCCGCCGCGACGCCTGTCGGGCCAGGTTCGCATGATAGAGCGCCATGTCATTCTGGCCCAGCCAGGCATAGGCTTTGGCCAGGCCCTGATGCGCCTGCGTGTTGCGCGGTTGTGCCGCCAGGATCGTATCGTATTGGGCGATCGCCTCCTGGGCGGTTTCCTTTCGCCCGGCCAGGTGCGTGGCGTATTTCAATCGCATCGCCGGGTCGTCTTTGCGTTTGAGCCCCATGCGGTAATACTTCAGCATGTCCTTTGCCCGATAGGCATACCGCGACCATTCCAGCGCTTGGGCCTGCTTGAAGGCGATCTCGTAATCGTCGTCGTATTTCGCCAGATACCGGTCGAACGTCTCGATCGACTTGTCCTTCAGTCCCTGACGTTCATAGGCGATTCCGAGGTTGCGAAGTCCTTCCCGGTGATTCGGATCGTGCTCGACCACCTTTTCGTAGGCTTCGATCGCCGCTTTGTAATTCTCAATCTCCATGTTCGACCGGCCGCGCGACAGGTACCATGATTCCACGAGGTCCGCGGCGAACGAAATCGACAGGGGTTGCCAGGCAGCCAGCAGGCTGAGGCACAGCACAACGATGCGTGGTGTCATTACAGAAAAACCTTTCGATTATGAGAGTTCGACGACTGGTGTTGCCAAGGGGGCGGGTTCGTATCCGGGAGATGGTTTGGATTCCGGTTGGGCCCCATAACGCCAGATGCCCGGCGCGAGGCGGGCACCATAGCACAACTCGTACTGTTCCGTGCGACCATTGTGATCGAGCTTCCACCGGGGCTGACCCGCCAGTGGTGCTCCGAAGACCAGCAGGCCGATGCCTCCGACCGACCGGTCACGGAGGATCACGCTGCGTCGATGGCTGCCGCTCGCTACAGAGACAATCTGCACACATCGCCGGCGAGGCGTCCGGCGCCGACTGGGGCGGAGGGGCAGCAGGCTCTTACCCAGGCCGGCCAAGAGATGGGCCCCCATCAGAAGGCTCGTGCGAACTCTGGTTCTGTGGGCATCGGCCCAGGTCGCCGGATCGGCAAAGACGCTCAGGAGCAGGCGGCGCCGGAAGTCCGGCGCCGGATCGATAAACACCAGGCCGCAGCAGGTGCGGCGTGCCGACCGGCGCTCATGGTAAATAACCCGGGCTTGGCAGGTGAAGGGAGCCACGGTGGGAAAGGTGACCAGAACGACGGCCGGCAGGCCTTCGTCCGTCGGCGTAGTGAACGAGAAGCCGCTGAGGCTGACGTCCTCAGTCAACCCTTCGAACAGCAAGGCCTCGCCGCGCACTTGCACCGGCAGGTGTTTCCGGATGCGTTCTTCCGCCCGTCGCTGCGGCCGTTCCCAGGCCATGAGCAGGCCGGTAACCAGCCCGATGAGATTGACGCCGGCCCAGCTCAGGTTGAAGAAGTAAGCATCTTTCTCGATGCCGAAATACCAGAATTCCCACAGTCCTTTGGCCATTGCTGTTACGGTGATGACGGTCACGGCCAGGAGGCTGGCGGATGAGCGCCAGTCGAAGGACCGGCGGTGCGTCATCAGTCCTTTCGGCGTCACTTTGAAGCCCAGCTTTTTCGGCAGCAGGAGGTCGAACATGGACCGAAAGAGTGGGAAACATACGGTGGTTTCGTAGACGGTCGACCAGAGGAGGCGGGGCCAGCCGGGCAGCAGCACCGACGAAATGAGCGGGAGCAGCACGAGGAACGGCAGCAGATAGGCGAGCAGCACGGACACATCGGAAAAGATCGGATGCAGATGAAAAAACAGAAAATACAGCGGGGTGATCCAAAATATGACCCGGGCTATGGGAAAGAAAAAGTACCAGAGGGAGGCAAAATACCCCAGGCGCTGGCGGATCGAGAGGCCGCGACAGAGCAGGGGATTGTCCTTGAAGAAGATTTGCAGGCAGCCCAGCATCCAACGGCGTCGTTGCACCAGATAGGAAGCCAGATTTTCGGCGGTGAGGCCGACGGCCAGATCCTTGTCGACAAACACTGATTTCCACCCGCGCGCGTGCAGATGTTGGCTTGTGTGAATGTCTTCGGTGATGCTCATCAATTTGAATCCGCCCAGCTCCATGATGGCGGAGCGACGAAAGACCGCGCCGCTGCCTACAAAAAACGATCCGCCCCAATGCTGACGCCCACCCTGGATGGCATGGTTGAACATGTCCTGCTCGTTCGGGATGCGGGGACTCGTGTGCAGCGCGCGCTGGAAGATGTCCTGGTTGTAAAAGTGATGCGGCGTCTGGACGAATCCCATGCGGGGATCGGCAAAGAACGGGACGGTTTCGCTGAGAAAGGATGTGACGGGAATATGGTCGGTATCGAAGACCACCACCAGCTCGCCGCCCGTCCGGGAGAGGGCATGGTTGAGATTGCCCGCCTTCGCATGGCGGCGCGGTCCTTCGACGTAGACGGCCCCGTAGCGCGCGGCGAGGTGCGCCACTTCCTCGCGATGACTGTCGTCGAGCACATAAATCTGCTTGTTCGCGTAAGCCATGGCGGAGGCAGCCATGAGCGTGTTTTCTAAAATCACACAGGACTCGGAATAGATCGGGATGAACACGTCGACGGACGGGGCGAACCCGGCCGGGACTTCCGATGCCGTGGGTGCCGGGGAACGCCGTCGGAGTCCCACTTGGATCACGAGCAGTAGGACGGTCGAAAACGCATAACATTCGGCCAGCCACAGCGTGAGACTGATGGCCAGGCCTCCGGGTTCTATGACGTTCAGGGTATTGAACAGTCGCCAGGACAGATACCGGACACAGAGGGAACAAGCGCACAGGAGAAAGCCGAGCCTGAAGACGGGGTGCACGGGCGCCGCGAAAAAAAGCGCCAGGCTGACCGCGAACAGCTCCCACGGAAAATGGGCGGAGAATCCCGTGAAGTCGAACGGGCGCAGAAAGCCCAGGAACTCATCATAGTGCCGGGTCTGTTGCAGGGCGCTGGCCTGGCCGAACCATAGCCAGTTGTGCAGGTAGTAGGGAGTGCCCTTCCCCGCCAGTGCGTTGTGCTGGAGCCCGGACAGTTTCTGCACGCTGAGCTGTCCGGCGAGATCCGGCTGTTCGACGAGGGCCAGGGCGGACACGGTGGCATAGAGGGGAAGGCCTTCTACCGCGGAACGGGGGGCGCCTTCGATCGAATAATGGTCGAGGAACCGGCGGTGCGCGCGCCATTCCCGTTCGAAGAAGGCCAGCATGGTCTGCCGGAGGGCGGACTCCGCACGGCCGAACCACCGGGCGTCCAGGGCGACCCGCCAGAAAATGGGAAAGGCATCGTAGCTGAAGCCTGAGACGGCCCCGGTTTTCGGATGGCGGCGCGTGAGCTCGGATCGGGCCTTGTCCCAATAGATGATTTCCGGGGGCAGGACGACGTGTTCCTGATCGTAGAGCCAATGGAGGACGGCATAGGCATCGTCCACGACCCTGCTCCATGGATGTCGGGGATCGACGGCGGCGAAAATCTCATAGGCATAGGGGGCCAGGTACGCCACGTGGATGGCGGGAGCCTCTTCATGGGGCGCCCAGTTCCCGGCCGTCACATAGCTGTGACCGCCGGCATGCAGCAGCTCCACATCCCAGATCGATGTCAGGATGGCCAGCGCCTCTTCTTGATAGGCCGGCTGATCGAAGCGCCGGGCGGCGAGGATCAAGGCCAGCGCGATATCCTGATCGGCATCCGTGGCCGAATTGGCGGAGAGGACCTTGTCCTTCCATTTCCAGGCAAAGAGCTTGTCCTTCCTGATTTGAAGGTGCTCTTTGGTCCAGATCCAGGTCCGGTCAAACGTCGCGCGATCCCCGGACCAGACCGCCCGCAGCAGGGCATAGCTCTGACCCTCCGACGTGGTGATGCCTTGCTCATCCCAACTCACGACCCGTCCGCCGACGATGTACTTCTGCTTGTAATAACTCCAGAGGGCCGAGAGTTCATCCAACTGATGAATGTAGCGGTCGCTCGAACGTTCCCGGGATTCCGACGAGGCGATCGCCGCCGGGACCTCGAGGATCAACGCGCAGAGCGCCACCAGGCAGGCGCCCTGCCAAGCGCGCCTGAGGAAGGGGAACGGAAATCGTGGGAACAGGTAAGGCAGCAACCGGGTGTGGACCAACGTATCACTCAGGGCCGTGGATGATCAGCGAACGCGCGCCCAAGATACCGGCGGGTCCCGGCACTGTCAACGGAAAGCCGCCTTCCTGTAGATAGCACATCATTTCGCCCGGTGAGCCGGATGGTGCCTGAACCGCTTCAGCCGCAACCCTTGGAACCGGTCCCTGAGCCGGGCCTTGACAGCACCAGTTCAATTGTTTGACAACTCGCGCACGCCATGATGCTCACCTACCGATATCAACGATGGCTGCTCGCCGGGCTGATGCTCGGGGTCACGCTCTATCTCCTCCTGCCGCTCACGGCCTCCTATCTGCTTGCCCAAGGACTTCGTCACTACGGCTATCAGCACGTCATTATTCAGCTGGGTTATCCCGGATGGCGAAGCATGCGCATTCCGGTGGTCTCGTTCCAACAGGATCTCGGCAACGAAAGTTTGATGATCTCTCTCACCGATGCCGAACTGCGCTACCGGCTGCTGCCCCTGCTACGAGGACATATCGACCGGGTGGTGTTGCCGTATGTCGCGGTCCAAATCCTCAATACGGCGATGATCGGCACGGCTGAAGATCCCGGCGGGAGCCGTGAACTGGTGTCGCGTGAAACCTCGCCCTGGAGTTTGCTGACGGCCGGCGATCTGTTGCGGCGTCTTCCGATCCTTCCCTTTGACGAGTTAGAGTTGCAGCGCGTGCACGTCTTCCGGGAACAGGCGACCGGTCCTTTGCGGAAGGTGACCATCGCAGGCCTGTTGGCGCAGGACGCAGGCGAACTCGGCGGGCACCTGTCGTTCCAAGGCCAGGAAACCGCGGCCTATGGTCTGACCGTGACCGGACACTCCGCGAGCACCTGGTCCGCCACGTTAGTGTCGCAGCGGCCGCAAGCCGCGCCCATTATTTCGTGGCAGTCTCATGCCCAGCCGAATGGACCCCAGATTCAGATGGAAGGCCGGCTGGAGGTCAATGTCCGGGAGTTGGCGCCGTTTATCGCCTTGCTGGTTCCCATTGGTCCGGAGTTGGGCAGAGTCACCGGCCAAATCGCCATGCGCTGGACAGGAACGGCGGCGGTCGATGCCACGCTGGCCGACATTTGGGATGATCCTCAAACCCGGATGAACGGCCAGATTCAAGCCCGCATGACGCTGCCGGCGCTCGAGGGGGTGGCGAAGGATCTGTCGCTCGCCGGCGAGGGCACCTTCACCGCGAATACGACGCAGGTCGGTTGGACGCTAAACCCGGGCGTCCTTGTCACGGCCACCGTGAACGCTCAGCCGCAAGTCATTCCCGAGGTCGTCCGCGCGATTCTTCCACGGGGTGATCAACCGGTGCGAATTGCACAGACTGAACCGGTGCAAGGGACGCTGTATTGGGGAGCGCCGCCCTATCGCATCACGGCGGAAGGGCCGATCCATGTCAGCTATGGGATCACCCCGGGACCCTTGGCGGTCGAATTCGTCGCAAGCCATGCGGAAGGCATCGGGCGTGAGTTGGTCTCGGCGGAAGGGACCTTTCGAGCCGAGGGGGAGCTGCCCAAAGGGGTGACCGACATGCTGTCCGCCAAAGAGGCGACGGGCGGGCTTCATGGGACGTTGTCGCTTCTCGGAGGCCGGGTGGAGGGTGCGGTGCTGCCCTCGTCCTCGCTCACGATCAAGCAGCTGGAGCAAGGGGCCCTGTCGATCTCCCGGGTGACGCTGCAACTGGCTGATGCGCTTCCCGTGCGGTGTGAGCTCGCCTCCAGCCGCTGTAGCGCCGGCCCGGCCTCCGTGGGTATCCGCCTGCCGTCGCTGCTGGTACTGGGCCGGGAGGCACGTTTGGCGCAGGGCACGCTGGTGCTGCAGCAGGCGGAGGCCGCGAAGGCCTCATGGAATGTTCAGGCCACACTCCAGGCCTTGGGCGTGACCGTCGATCTGCCGACGGGTGTGTTGTCTCCGACAGATTGGAAGGTCCAGCTGGCGGCCAATCAAGCGGGTGTGAAGGCCGACATCAGGGCCGATGCCCCTGCCCATGGGGCGGTCGTCACGGCGGCGATCGAGCAATCCTTTGGAACTTCCCTTGGCTCGCTGCATGCCAAAGTCGGCCCGGTCACATTCGATGCCGGCAAGAAACGTTTTAGCCGCGTGGTGACGGGATTACCCGTTCCCTTTGACCTAACGGACGGTCAATTCAGCGCCACGGTGGATCTGTCCTGGTCGTTTAGTGCGGCGGACCCTCAGCGCCGCTTCAGGATGATGTCCGCAGGCGCGGTTCTGACGGCGGATGCTCTGTCAGGCTACTATCGATGGTATGCCGTCAACGGCTTGAGTACGACCGCAAGGCTGCATGCCGAAGGCGCCGAATCGATCATGATGCTCGAGCCAACCGCGCTCAAGATTGCCTCGATCGCGGCCGGGGTGGAAGTGACCAACGTGGGCATGACGATGCAGGCGGTCTGGAAACCGTCGGATGCCTGGCCGGTCATCGATCTCAAGGATATTCAGTGCGGCCTGTTCGGAGGCGCGGCCACCAGCCCCGGCGTGCACCTCGACTGGATCCAGCCGTCCCGCCGCATCACATTTTCGTTACGGAACCTGGATCTGGGCAAGATTCTCAGTGTCGAGCAACAGAAGGACCTGCAAGGGACGGGTCTGCTCAACGGGACACTCCCGGTCACCATGACGGCGTCAGGCCTGACGGTGGAAGACGGGGTGTTGGAAGCGCAACCCCCCGGGGGAGTCTTCCGCTATGCATCGGTCCAGGATCCGTCCAGGGTGATTACGGAATCCGATAATCACTTGCGGCTGGTGGGGCAAGCGCTCACGAACTTTCATTACACGGTTCTGCGCGTCCGTGTGCAGTATGCCGAAACCGGGACGCTTGACCTCAGCGTCCGGCTGGAGGGGCGGAATCCGGATCTCAAGGCCACTCCTCCGATTCATGTCAATCTGACCGTCCAGGAACATGTGCCCACCTTATTGAAAAGCCTGCGCCTGGTTCAGGAGATTGAAGAGGCTCTACAGATGAAAGCCAATACGCTAT
This sequence comes from uncultured bacterium, assembly GCA_965285945.1. Taxonomy (GTDB): domain Bacteria; phylum Nitrospirota; class Nitrospiria; order Nitrospirales; family Nitrospiraceae; genus Nitrospira_D. The sequence goes on from CBDIWP010000002.1 coordinate 86,070, forward strand.
GACAACGAGCACAGTCCTGCCATCTGGCGAGCGGAGGACGGAGCCGTACGCAGCCCTTCCGTGGAGCATTGTAGTTCTGCCGCTCCTGACTCCGGGTTGTACGCCGCGGGTGGATCTCAGCGCCGACAAGCCGATCACGATCAATCTCAACGTGAAGATCGATCATGAGGTCCGCGTGCAAGTGCAGAAGGATTTGGAGCGGGTGCTGGCTGACGACAGCGGATTATTTTAGCCGCGATCTTGAAGCCCGAGGGCGACGGTTTGTGCCTCCGCCGCTGTTTCGAAGGAGCATAAGGGCGACACGCCAGCAGGTTGTGCCTCTTCGTGAGAGCGGTCGGGGTACACTATTTTTGACGACATGTCCGAAAGGAACACGACGATGACGACGTGGAAATTGGTGATTCTGCCCGCCGTGCTCGTCTGTATCGGGAGCGCGGCGCCCCTGTGGGCACTCTCACTGGAGGAAGCGAAAACTCAAGGTCTGGTGGGGGAACAGACGAGCGGCTACCTGGGGGTGGTCAAGCCGGAGCACGAAGCGGCGCAGGCGCTGGTCAAAGAGGTAAACAGCAAGCGCCGCCAGGCCTATGAAGACATCGCGCGCCGCAACGGAACACCGCTGCAGGCGGTGGAAACCTTGGCCGGTGAAAAAGCGATCCACAACACCAAGCCGGGGCTGTTCGTGGAAGGGCCCGGCGGATGGGTCAAGAAATAGCGGCCTTACCCATACCGGTCATTGTCCCAAGGCAACGCCGTGTTGGAATAACCGCGCACTTCCCAGAAGCCCTTCTCATCTTTGTCGGAAAACGTGATTGCCTTCACCCACTTCGCACCCTTCCATGCGTACCGTTTGGGTACGATGACTCTCGCCGGCCCTCCGTGTTCTTTGGTCAAAGGCTTGCCGTTCCATTTATAGGCGATCAGCACGTCCTCATCGTCGCAGACGTCGAGCGGCAGGTTGGTCGTGTAATCGTCGTAAGATTTGAACAGGACGAATTTGGCGAGTGACAGCGGCTTCACCACGGACAGGATGTGCCGAAAGCTGACGCCTTCCCAGTCGTTATCGTACCGGCTCCAGGAGGTGACACAGTGGAAGTCGGACATGTCCTTGAATGGAGGCTGCGCCAGGAACTGGTCCCAATTCCACGTGACCGGGGTCGCCACGACCCCCCCGATCGTGAGGCTCCATTCGGTCAGGGGCACCTCCGGTTTGAATCCGAGGTCCAGCACCGGAAAGGTCTCCACCAGATGTTGTCCCGGAGGGAGGCGGCTGTCGCCCTCGTAAAACACTTCACGTTCTTCTCCGCCGCGCCGCGCCTTCGCCCACTGTTCTTTCGTTTTAATGAGCCGGTCGTTCTGATCCATGGGGTGGCCTCCTGTGAGTAGGGTACGGGAGAGCCGCCCCTGATGACAAGTCATCACCTGACATGCCCCTCGCTCTCTTGATATGCCACGGGCGCTCGCCTGGCCCCCTTAATTTACTTGGCAATCGCAATCGCCGGCGTCGGATACCTCGTAAGGTCTGTCACCGTCATTTGGAAGAGATTTGCCAGGACTCCGAACGCCTCCTGGTTCCAACTCGGGACCATGCCCTGGCTCACCGGATATTTGCGGATCGAGTAATGGCGCCCGTCGAAGGGGACCGAGAATTCGTAGTCGTCCGGCTTTGAGGCCGACTCTTCAATCTCCAGCGTCTTCGCGGGATTCCGGACGACGGTCTTCGTTCTGGGATCGGGCGCCACCATGATCTCCGGCTCCTCATCGATGCTCTTCGCCACGAATCCGATGATCGCGTTCATGCTACGGAGCATGATGGAACCGTGCAAGGGATAGTCGCCGCCCGGGAATCCCGGCCGAATGTCCACCTGCATGAACTCCGTCGGCAAGCGCTGCGCTTCCTCATGCAGGCGCCGCCGCTCCTCGTTCGACAGGCGGGCCGGATCGTAGTTGGCGATGAGCAGCCGGCCGACCGCCTTCCGGCGCACCGTATGGACCTGTCCTTCCGGATCGCCTTCCCACCGAAACCCGTTTTTCAGCGCGGCCACGACTTCATCCGGATTCGGAGCGCGATTCGTTCTGACCGTATGACTCTCTTCGAAGAGGATCGGCCCGACGAAGAGCTTTCGCTCCGCATCGAGCCCGGCCAGATGCAGCAGCCGGCGACGAAATTCAAAATACCGCTCCCCTTGCGAAGGCGCGTTGAACAGGACGATGGGACCGCGCTCGTCGTCGATTGCAATCCCCCGCGCCATGAGGCGCAGGATCATATTGATGTCGTAGCCCTGGCGGACCAGAAACTCGAACTTATCCTCGTCGAGCGGCCGCAAAACACGCTTTGTAAACTCTTCGCCGGTAATCGGGACGATGGTGATCGTTGGGTTCTCCGCCACGCTCGCGCTGTATTCCAGATTCAGCGGCCGTTCGGAAGAATCCGTCACGGGTCCGAACCCACCGCGAATTCCCGCGCTGGTCCGAAAATCGAACGTCGCCGCCACGCTCGACACCGCCGTGAAATGCACCGGCCGATGATAGCGGGCGCGTGCGATGTTCAAAAGCAACAGATCCGCTTCAACGTAACTCACCGTCCGGTCATACTCGATCACTGCTCGATGCATGGCGATGGGCGAAAGGCAGCCGGTGAGACCTGCCAGAGCCAACATGAGAAGCAATTGATGTAGGTGTCTTTTCACAAGCCTGGATTGACCCCGGCAGAATGGTCAAAGACGCCGTCGGGCAAGATGGTGAGCCGACAGTATCTTGCGAGGCGTCACTGTTCTCATCCGCCCACCCCGAGCTGCCAAGAGCAGCTCTCTCCCGGGGGGGGACGTTGAGGATCTGAACGACGCGAGCACGCAGCCGGCGGCTGGTTTCACCATGCTGTCTCAAATTCCCGCGTACCATTCATACCCTTGATCTTCCCAATAGCCGCCGTTGCCCCCGCCGATGCCCTTCAGTGATTCGACCAATTCAATCCGCTTCACGTACTTGGCCTGCTTATAGCCGAGCTGCCGTTCGAAGCGCAGCCTCAGCGGCGCGCCGTGAGGGATGTCCAACGGCCGGCCGTTCAATGCATAGGCGAGAATCGTTTGCGGATGGTAGCCGTCTGCTACGGCCATACTTTCATAGTATGAAATGCCCTCGTCATCCACGTCGGCGCAATGAAAGACGGCGTACTTGGCGTTCGGCAGCGGCTGCACCCGGCGCATGAGATCGCCCAGCGGCACGCCGGTCCATTTGCCGATGGCGCTCCAGCCCTCCACGCAATCGTGCCGCGTAATCTGGGTGCGGGCCGGCATCTCCTTGATGGCGGCCAGCGATACCATCATCGGAGTGGCCACCAGTCCGTCGATCATGATGTCCCATTCCGCAAATCCGTTCCGCGCTATCCAGGCATAGTCCTGCGTGCCGGGGTCCGTATTGCCGTTGGCAGGAAAAACCTTTGAAATATCAGCTTCGCTGTATTCCTTCGCCAGCGCGTTGGCCGGTGTGACCGCCCGCTGCACCAATTCCGTCAGCTTTTCGGCCTTGTTCAGTATGCCGGGGAACCAACTGCTCTGCGTGAGGTGGTCGCAGCCCGCGAGCGCGATGAGGCTGGCTGCTCCCACCGTACCTTTCAACAATTGGCGTCTTTTCATGAGGAGGCTCCTTCATGCTTCACGACGAAGTATCCGGTCACCATCGAGCGGATGTTGTTGAAGAATCCGGTCAGAATCACTTGAGCCACGTGGATGACGATGAATCCCACGAATGAGAAACAGGCGATGAAGTGGATCGTACGAGCCGCCTGCCTGCCGCCGAAGAGGGTCGGAAGCCACGGGAACACCGCATCAAGGGTCGGCGACATGGTGAGCCCCGTCAAGACGATGATCGGCGCGAGGCCGAAGATCACGCCGACATAGACCAGTTTCTGCAGCACGTCGTACCGCTTTGCGTCATCGCCCTTTGGATGGCGCAAGACGAGATGATCTGTCACCGCTTGGGGGATCTGCTTGAGGTCGCGTCCTGTCGGCAGCAGATCCTTCTTGAAGTGTCGGCTGATGAATCCGTATGCCGCGAAGGTGAGTCCGTTGATCACGAACATCCAGGCAAAGAACAAATGCCACTGCCTGCCCATGGCAAGCCAGCGCGCGCTCGGGATCGTGGCCCAGGCAGGAAAGGCGCGGCTCGATCCATTGGAATAGCCCAGGACGCCGGTGGTGTCGAACGGACGACCGAGGACCGTGGTGATGCCTCGCACCTCGCCGCTGTCGGCCGTCATCGAACGGATCGAGAGCAACGGCTCGTCCCGGTCCGATCGATCGCCCCAATAGAGCGCCGGATGGGCATTGAAGATCTGAAAACCGCTCATGATCAGAATGAACAAACAGACCACATTGAGCCAATGGCCGAGGCGCACCGGCAGTGTATGGCGGTAGACCAGCTCAACGGTCCTGTGTGGCGCGAGCGTTGGCGAAACATCAAGTCCCGTCGCCGTCGATGGAGGAGGCCCGGCTCCCCCCTCATTCTTCTTTTCGATCTGCGGGGCTTGCGATTCCATCAACTTGGCCATGATGTTCTCCATGTGCCGATCTCAGTGACATCCGGATCTCACCCTCATGAGACTCTGTCGGCAATCAGCGGCGATTCTTACGGAGAGAAGAGGAAGCGGTACTTACTGGGTGACGTCTGAAGTCTTGCGGACTTCAGGCCAGTTGGCATCGGCCTTCTTCAGGTAGCCCGGAATATCCAGCACCCAGAGGGCGCGCACCGTGCCATTGTAGTTGAGGTAGAGCTTGTCCCCCACCACGGTGAAGGCAACTGGATCAATGGCCGCCTTGTAGCCCTTCGCCACGCCGAACGCGCAGAAGCCTCCATATTGCGGAGCAAACTTGTCAGGATGCGCCACAAACGCGTTGCGGTTGTCCGCAGAGGAAAACAGAAAGACGGAACCGTGATACTCGGCGCGATGCCGCTCCGAACCCTTGACCGGCTTCATCTCCGCAAAATAGGCGACCGGATCATAGCCGGCGATCGCGACGCCGTCCCGCTCGAAGAAATCACCGGCCTCAATTGCCGGGATGCTTGCGAAGAGGAGCGCAAGGGTGAGAAAAGCCCGCCGCAAGCTCCGCATCATGACTACCCCCTCCTGTGTTGAGATCCCATGTTTGACGCACGACCATCGACGTGTCCACTCCGCCGTCAGTCGCGCGCGACGTTCACAAACACTTTGATGGCGTTCTTCTCCGTCGTCAGCGTGGACATCATCTCCCGATAGTGTTCTAATCCCGACACCGGATGCGTCAGCAGTTTCGGAAGCCATCCCGGATACTCCAATTCGGCTCTGGCGAAGTCGTAGACCCCTGCCTCGAAATAGTCACGGTTGGCATTGACTGTTCCTACCACCAGTTTGTTGCCGAGTACGAAGTCCAGATTGATCTTGTCGGCCGGCACCGAATGTGCACGATCACCGCCCGTCACGCTCGCCAGCACCAGCACGCCGTTCTTCCCCAGACATTCCATCGCTTCGAAGACCACCGGCGAGTAGCCGGTCGCTTCGAACATCAGATCGAACGGCCCGAAGCGCTTCGCCGCTTCCCGAATCGAGAGGTCATTGGTGGAGACATAGCGCACGCCGAGCTGAGCGAGGAGATCGAGATTGCGCGACGAGCCACTCTGTTTGCCGAAGCTGGTGACGTCGAACCCCTTCATCTTCAGCGAGAGGGCGGCCAAGAGCCCGACTGTGCCGGCACCCAAAACGGCGGCTCTCTTAGGGCGCCAGATCTTGAAGCGCCGCTGCGCCTCATAGGCCTGGATGATGCCTTTCTCGATAATCGAGGTCGGTTCCAACAACACCGCCACGTGCTTGAGTCCCCGCGGAATCTTCACCAGATACTCAGGATCGTCCACGAAGAGTTCCGTCAAATAGCCGTGTCGGAGGTTGATCCCCCGCTCGTAATAGATATCGTCCAAGGTCATGTCATATTGCCCGACTTGGTCATAGAAGCTTCCGCCGGGGCGCCGGACCGTGGGGACGACATAGTCACCCGGCAGGAATTCGGTCACGTTCGGTCCGACCTCAAGCACGCGGCCGACACATTCGTGGCCGATCACGAGAAAGTCGTACCCCGGAGGAGCCATGCCATATTCGGCGGCATTGATTTCTTTATCCGTGCCGTCGACGCCGACCCGCAGCACCCGCACCAGTACGCCACGGCCGTTCGGGATCTCATGGACTGCCGGCTTGGGCAGTTCCGCGAGATGGAGAGAGTCGGGTTGTCCTGGAATCACGGCAACGGCTTTCATCGCGCTCTCCTCTTTTCACATCCAACAATATGAGTGGCGTCCAGACTCGCTCGCACCGCGCGCACGGAGCGAGCACCGACCCTGATGTCGCACCGTTCAAGACTCTCGTGTGCGGTTCAGCGTGCGCTGAGGGCGCCTGGTCGGCACTCACGCAAATCGGGCCATACCGAGTTTGGCCATACTGTCGTTCTTGTGCACCCGTTCGTCGTAGCCGATCTGGCGAACGACGTCGGCCATCGTGGCAAAGTTGCCGTAGTCTTTCTTGAAGGCGCTCTCGAACGGCATCTGCTCCAACTCCGGATGCTCGCGTGCAAACGACATGTATTCATGCTCGGCATGCGCCTCGAAATCGATGTTGAGCCGATAGCTCCATTCCGGCTTCAGCAGGTAGAGCAGCCAGCTGATCTGATAGTAGAAGAAGGCGATCACCTGCGGCATCAGGCGATGCAGCAGAAAACGCTCCGGGATCCGCCGGCGATGAATCCACTCCTCCAGGATCAACAGATGCCATTGCTCGTTGTCCTGCTGATGCCGGCTCTCGCGCACGCGGTCGAAGATCCGGCGCGCGAAGTCTTCCTGTTCGTAGTGCCGGGTGATAGCGATATAGGCGACGTGTTCCCAGGCTTGATAGGGCACGCGGGCGATGACCTCCAGCACTTTGAATTTACTCCAGCTTCGCGGGCGGCCGTAGAGCATGTCCATGACGGCAAACAGAGTTTGTGCCAGCACGCCATAGCGCCGCTCCGGCTGCGACAAGGTCCTCGCTTCCTCGATCCGCAATTGTTCCGGACTGAGCATGGTCATGGGTGAATGAGGCTCCATAGCCTGATAGTCGAAGCGAAGGACAATCCCTTACAGCCGGCGCTGAAGATGCGGGAGTCGGGTGAGCTCAGTGGGAATGGGAGGCGGCAAACTGGTGCCGTAACCGCAACCGATTGATGGGAGATGGAGTCCGGCGGGGAAGGGACGACAGCGCCTGTGTCACCAACGCTGTCTGCTTGACGTAGGCACGGCACCCGGCGCAGGACGCGAGATGCAGCGCCACGCGCACGTTGGTGAGCAGGTGCAGACGTTCGTCCAGATAGTCGGACGTCCGCTCGACGACGTGGCGGCAGGTGAGTCCCCTCGCAATCCATTGCGACGGATGGTCTGTCATGGGGAAGCCTCCGATGGCATCACCCCTGAGTCTCTCTTCGCGCCCATTCCTTACAGGCAAGAGGCGGGTCAGGGTGCGGCAGGCGAACGTTGCCGGCCGGCGGTAAACGCGTGACGCAATCGATCCCGCTGGGGTGATGGGGCGCGGGGCAGCAAGGGAAGGAGGTCGCGCACGGATGCGATCTGCCGCACATACGCCTCGCATCCGGCACAGGCGGCCAGGTGCAGCGCCATGCGCACGTTCATGGCGTCGTCCAGATGCTGGTCAATGTAGGCCGACGTCCAGCCGACGACCTCTCGACAGGTGATTTCCGCCTCAAGCTGTTCCGCCGAATCGTGTTCCATGCAAGCGCGTCTCCAGTGGTCCTTGACTGACTCTGAGTCTATTCTCCCGGCCTTTTCTTATAGGACTCGTTTTGATCCTTCCAGGTAGCATTCCACCGCTTGGCGCACCCGCTCCCGTGCACGGTGGAGGCGGACATACAGATTCGTCTCGGTGATCTTGAGCAAGGCACAGACTTCTTGGGAGTCCATCCCTTCCATGTCCCGCATGACCAGCACATCCTTCAACGTCGGCGGCAAGGCTTCGATCGCCTTGTTCATCGCCGTAACGGCCTGATGCGACGCCAACAGCGTCTCCGGAGTGTGCGCATCCCAGGGCTTCGGCGGGGAGGCCCAATGGCCGGCCCATTCCCCCGATTGATGGAAGCGCGAGGGATCGACCACATCCTCCTGCTCGTCGTCCCCCGGCTCGAAGTCGGAGAAAGTCATGTGGCGCTTTTCGCGCACACCGCGATCCTTCGCCTTGTGGATGAGAATGCCGAAGACCCAGGTGCGCAGGGACGAGCGCCCTTCAAACCGTTTGAGCCCCTCGATGACCGCCATCCAGGTGTCCTGCACGACCTCCTCGGCCACTTCGCGATCCGACACATAGCCCATGGCCATGCGAACCAGGGCGCCATGATGTCTCGTGACGAGCTCGTCGAAGGCCCCTTCTTCACCTGCTCTGAGCCGCGCCAGCAGCAAGGCCTCGGCCGTGGCAGGAGATTCATGATCGATCGGCGCCGCCGAGGCGTCCGTTGAGGGCCGCGCCCGCAGGGATTCTGTTTGCGTGTACGCCAGTACATTCATAACCGACCTCCTGTCTGCAGCAACTCCCTCACAAATTCAGGAGCGCCGATAAGGGTGACTTCGCCGAGGGGCAGGTTCCGCAATACTTCGACCCCCCGTGTATCGAGGAAGCTCACATCCGCGCAGTCCAACAACAGCCTCTTGTGACGACGCAGGTACAGGCGGCACTCGCCGTCCAGCAAGGCCGCCCACTGATCCGTAACCTTGCCTTCCAACTTGAGCCTCACCGTCGATCCCTTCTCTGCCATCTTCGTGATCTTCAGCATCTGGCCGTCCTCTGTGATTCGCGTGATGCCAGGGTATTCAGCAACAGCAATGCCACCTGCGATACACAGGAGAAGAAGCGCCTAACTCGTTGAGGAACGAACGGTTTAGGGGGTTGTCAGGCAGAAAGAGTGGAGGCAGGTCGAACGGAAGTACCCAAGGCAATTCCCAAAATATTGGGACAGTCACAATTGGTTGGGAATTTGTGGCGACCTGCCGAGTTACTGAGATCAAGAAATGCGAGGAGCCGCGAAGAAGTGGTATAGGAACCACCTGTCGGATGTGCTGTGACCGAGGGGCTCTGTTGCCTTTCACTCAATTGATCAACAGATCATGAGAGTCCGGCATTCTTTCTTGAGATGCCCAGCTTCTTCATGCGGGCTTCGAGGGTGGTGGGATTGAGGCCGAGAATTTTTGCCGCGCCCTTGTCGCCGCTGACGCGCCAGTGTGTGTGGGTCAGCACGGAGACGATGTGCGCCCGTTCCACGTCTTCGAGGGGGGCCGCCGGAGCCGCGCCGGTCGGGCCGGCGCTCATGGGCATCCAATCGCCCAGTTCTAATTGCGGGCCCTGGCTCAGAATCACGGCTCGCTCGACGACGTGTTCCAATTCGCGGATGTTGCCCGGCCAGGGATACCGCTTCAACAAGTCCATGGCGCCGGCCGCGACCGACTCCACTTTCCGGCCCATCGCGCCGGAATATTTCTTGACGAAGTAGGACACCAACAGCGGGATGTCTTGTGTCCGTTCGCGGAGGGCCGGCAGCTGGATCGGAAACACTTTGAGCCGATAGTAGAGATCGGACCGGAACCGCCCCTCCCGCACTTCTTTGTCGAGGTCCCGATTCGTGGCGGCAATGACCCGGACATGGACCTTCAACGTCTTGGTGCTGCCCAACCGCTCGAACTCTCCTTCCTGCAACACCCGTAGCAGCTTGGTTTGCAGCTCCAGCGGAATCTCGCCGACCTCGTCCAAAAAGATCGTCGCCTTGTCGGCCAGCTCGAACCGCCCGATCTTGCGGGCGAGCGCGCCGGTGAACGCGCCTTTCTCGTGCCCGAACAGCTCGCTCTCGATCAAGCCGGCCGGGATCGCCGCACAATTGACCTTCACCAGCACGCCGTCTTTCCGGTTGCTCAGATGATGAATCGCGCGTGCAATCAATTCCTTGCCGGTTCCCGTTTCGCCGGCGATGAGCACGGTCGCATCGGTGGCGGCGACTTGTTCGATCGCCTGCAGGACTTTCTTGATCGGCGTCGAGGTCCCGACGATCTCCTCGAAATTATGCGAGGTCTTGATCTCCTCCTGCAGGTAGACGTTTTCGGCTTCGAGCCGGGCCTTGTCCTGCTCCATCAACATCTGCTCGGTGATGTCGATGAACATGGTCCGCGTGCAGGCGCCGCTCGGATCCGGCCTCGACCACCACTTGATCCAGAGCGGCTTGCCGTTGTCCTTCCGTCGGAGTTCCAACACAACACCGCTGGTATCCGTGCCCCGGCCAATGGATTCAAAAGCCTCGCGCAGCCGGCGCTGGGCATCCGGCGTATCGGGGATGAAGGACTTGCCGTAGGTCCCCTCGACTTGATCCGGCGTGATGCCCAGACTCCTCATCGCGGCGCGGTTGGCGCGGATAAACTTGGAATCCAGCCCCTCGTGCACATAGGCGATCGGCGCTTCGTCGAACAAATCGCGCAAGCGCTCCTCGTTTTCTTTGATGACGGCGACCATGTGCATGCGCTCCAGCTCCGCCCCGGCCCGGGCCCCGAACACTTTGAAGATGGAGAGATCCAGCTGCTCGAGCGCCATGGGCCGCCGATCCATGACGGCCAAATGCCCCAGCACGTGCCCGCTCGCGCTCGTCACCGGGATGGCGAGATAGCTCTGCACGTCCAGTTCCTCCAATTCTTTGCGATGGAGCGGGAACCGGTCGGCCACACCCTCGACACAGTGGTACAGTTCGCCCGCCAGCACCTTTTCGCAGGGCGTGCCGGCGATGGCATACTCGAGATTGTTCTCAAAGTGGTCGCCGGCCCAAAAGGCCAACGTCCGCACCTTGGTGCGGTCGACGCAGAACTCGGAGACGAAGGCGTAGGTGACGTTAAGCGCCGTCGCCAGTTGTTGGACGAGCGCGGGGAAGAACTGCTCTCCGACCTTCGCTTCCACGCCCTCCACGATCTCCCGCAAGGCGGCGCTCGTCCGCGCCAAGTGGCTGTTCCGTTCCGCCACCTCCCGTTCGAGGAGATCGCGTGACTCGCGCAGTCGCTGCTCCGCCTGCTTCACATCCGTGACGTCACGCGAGACGGCCAGCAACTTCTCGGGCTTGCCCTGGTGGTCGAGAATCGCGTTGACGGCGACGTCCCACCAACGCGGCTGTTGGGTTTGAGTGGTGGGGAAGTAGCCGATAAACCGGCCGACCCCGCCCCCGAGCGCGGCGGCCACGGCGGCGTGTGCCCGGATACGATCGTCGCCTGCCCAGAAATCGATCCAGGATCGGCCGATCAGGGCACTCATGTCGCAAATTTCCAGCACGGCCATGCCACCGGCGTTCATGGACAACAACCGGCCATCGAGATCGAGTACCTTGATGCAGTCGCGGCTGCCTTCAATGAGGCGGGTTTTGAACTCTTCGCTTTCGCGGAGGGATTCCAACGCGGATTTCAGAGGCTCTTTTTCGGGATGAACGACCTGTGGGGTCATGCGCGGCCTCGCAGCAGAGCAAGCCTAGCACCCTCGCCTAAGAACCGGCAAGTTGGAGTACCACGGCGCGAGGGGTTAATCCGGTTGGACCAATTGCAGCGCATGGCCGTCGGCGTCGCGAACCAACAGGGCTTTGGCAAACCCCAAGGTCTTGTCCGGAAGAGTGACGACGCCGGAGGAGAGCCACTGCGTCGCGCCCTGTAACGCGGCCGCAGCGGCTTCCACATCCGGAACGACCAGCGTGGTCTGCCAATGCCAGAGGTCGGTGGGATGGGAATCGGCGGGGATCGGCCGTCCTGCGGTCGGCAGCTCATATTCGAGAAATTCCATGCCGGGCGGCCCCGTGCCGGCAGTGAGACCGGTCACGCGGGCGCGCGCGCCTGGCAAACTGTCGAGATGTTCCTGCTCGACCCCCATGTTCAGCGTACCGCCTGAGACCGCCAGCCCCAAAACATCGCGGTAGAATTTGATGCTGTTCTCCGTGCTCCGCACCGTCATGGCCGTATGGTCGATGCCCATAAACAGTCGCGATCCGGGGTGCCGCCAGAGAGGATTGCCTTTATCTGAAGGAAACCAGAGCAATTCGAGATTGTGGCCGTCCGGATCCCGGAACTTGATGGCTTTGATGCCGGCGGCGGCGGCATTCGAGATAGGAATCGTTTGAGGGCGCGGCGAGATCTGCCGAACGTGACGTCTCCGCAACTGCACCCAGGCGTCCTCCATGTCGCGCACGACAATGGCGATGTGCTGAAACCAAAGATCGTGGCTGTATGAGGGCACGGGAATCGGCCTGGCGTCGGGAGGTGCAAGAAACTGCGTGAGTTCGAGGTATTGCTCGCCCAGCTGCATGCGGACAACACGCGCACGGACGCCGAACGTGCCATAAAGCCGATCATATTCAGCCCCATCCACTTCCACGTCGCTGACCGGCTTGAACGTCAACACCTCGCGGTAAAACTCAACGGACCGTTCCATGTCGGACACGGTAAACCCGACGGCGGCGATGGATTGCACGACGATGGGCGGCTGAGCCGCGGCAGCCGACGCCGCGAGTACAAAGTAAAAAGGTAGAAGTAAGAAGTATCGGAGGAGATGATTGACGTGGGTCTTCCGATGATTATGCTGCCCGGGCATCATGTCGCTTCTTGATTCTCGCTCTTGCCTGTTTATTGTTGACTTGTCACTTCCCGCCGAGCCGCGCCAGCAGATGATCGCCGACGCGGAGCGCGTTCGCCATGATCGTCAACGACGGATTGACGGCGCTACTGGAGACAAAGAAGCTCGCATCGACCACGTAGAGATTGTCCAAATCGTGCGCCTTGCAGTTCACGTCGAGCACGCTCGCTTTGGGATCGCGTCCGAAGCGCACCGTACCGCACTGATGGGCTGTTCCGGCAATGGGGATCTTCTTGCCGAGATAGAGATGCTGCGGGATCAGCCGGTCCGCCTCGCATCCGAGTCGATTGAGCATGCTTCTGAGCTTGGCGGCCAACCTGCGATGGGCTTCCACATTGTTTTCCGTATAGTGCAGGCAGATGGTCCCCTGCTTGTCGATCACCACCCGATTATCGGGGTCGGGCAAATCCTCCGAAGTCAGCCAAAAATCCAGCGAATGTTTCGCCAGCACGTCGAGCGCCAAGCCGGGAGCAAACGCCGGCGCGCCGGTGCGCAGCATGTCCAAATCCTGCTTGCCGACCATCGAGATATGGCCCATCGGATAGTCCCAGTTGGGCGAGGCACAATAAAAATCGTTCAAGCCGATAGTCTTTTGAAACACGGTCATGTTGGCCCGCTTCGAAATGGCCAGCATGGCCGAATTGTTGTGGCACATGTAGTTCCGGCCGACCATATTAGAGGCATTGGCCAAGCCGTTCGGATGCCGGTCGTTGGCGGACTTCAGCAGCAGGGCAGCCGAGTTAACGGCACCGCACGCGACCACGACAATATCGGCAGCATAGTTCTCCGTCTCACCGTTCCGCTCGACGACCACTCCGGTGACCTCCCTTCCTGAGACGCTCGTCTCCAACCTACTGACCAGTGCACCGGTGACCAACGACACGTTTCCATGCTGCAACGCCGGCTCGACACACACCACCTGGGAATCCGCCTTGGCGCCGACCAGACAGGGAAAGCCATCGCAGGTACTGCAGCGGATGCAGGGGCTGTGATCTTGCCGCTCTTCGTCGAGCATCACCCCGACAGGCAGATGGAACGGGTGATAGCCCATCTTCATCCAATCGTCGTGCAATTCCTGGATACGCGGCTCATGATTGAGCGGCGCGTATTTGTACTGGGCGCTGGCCGGCCCCTCCGTCGGATCTTCTCCATGCCGGCCATGCACGTGATAAAGGTGTTCGGCCTGGGTGTAGGACGGCTCGATGTCTTCATAGCGGATCGGCCACTCCGGTGAGAGACCGCCGTGATGTTTGACTTCGCCAAAATCCTGCGGCCGCATGCGCAGCAACGCGGCGCCATAGACCTTGGAATTGCCGCCGACGTGGTAGTGGATGCCGGGGCGGAACGGCCGCCCGTGCTTATCCATCCAAGTCTCTTTCGCCTTGTACCGGTTCTCAATGAACACCGCGCGGCTGCTCCAATTGTCCTTTTCGCGCGGCAGATAGCCGCCGCGTTCCAGCAGGAGAATCTTCTTCCCCGACGGCGCCAACTTGTAGGCCAGTGTCCCGCCGCCGGGGCCGGTGCCGATGATGATGATGTCGTAATGAGATGGCATGGCCGGTAGTCGGGCAAAGAGGCGGAGTCTTACAAGAATGCGGACGTGTATCGGGATGGCGGGCCCGCTCTGCTCCAGCGAGGGGTGAAACCGCTATTCGTCTTTCAGAACGCGGTTGTATCCTTGCAGAGCCATTGAGAGCCGTGCGCACCTTCTCCCCAACACGAGGGCAACCGCGGAAAGTACAACAATCCCGAGAACTGCTCCTGCCTGGATCGGCCATGAAGATCAAGAAGAGGATCGTCTGCATGCGGGACGAATCCACACTGCAGTGAGGGGAAGGGTTATCGTGTACTCAAACCTTCCGGCGGCAAGCAGGCGGCCTTCTAATTCACGGCCTTGGGCAACGACTTAGCCGGTTGGTAGGGCCGCCGTTGTGGAATGGACGATCCCATCCCCAGTTCTTCGATCAACACGCGTAGCGGTTCGGCCACTGACCAGGCTTGCGCCATGCATCCCCGGGGAGCATGTGGCGCGTCACCATCGAAGATTTCGGAGATCTGACCCAGGCAGGCCTGTTGGAGGTGCTCGGCTAACCCGTCGAAGAATTGACGCGCTTGAATCTTCTGTGCCGGCCCTGTTCCGTTGACCTTCAACCATGCGGTGACAAAGGGGCCCAGCAGAAACGGCCAGACCGTGCCTTGATGATAGGCGCCGTCTCGTTGGGCCACGCCGCCATCGCAATGAGCCTGATACCGTGGATCGGTGGGCGACAAGGTACGCAAGCCGACCGGTGTGAGCAATTGCGCTTCGACGACCTGGATAATGCGGCTTGCTTGCTCTGGCGTCAGCAGGTCCTCGCAGAGCGCAATCGCATACAGCTGGTTGGGACGAAGGGCCGGATCCTCGCCGTCGGGACCATCGATCACGTCATACAGGTAGCCGCCCGCGTCGTACCAATACCGTTGTTGAAAGGAGCGGATGGCTCTTCTGCGGTCCCGGCCACAGGCCTCGGCATACCGGCTGTCGCCAAATTGTGCGGCCAGCGTCTCCGCGACGGAGAGCGCGCGGATCCAGAGCGCTTGAATCTCGACCGGCTTGCCCTGGCGCGGCGTCACGACCCAATCACCGATTTTCGCATCCATCCATGTCAGTTGGACGCCCGGCTCACCCCAGGCGATCAACCCGTCGCCGTCCATGTGAATGTTGAACCTCGTCCCTTCGCGATACTCCTTGACGATCGCCTGGACGGCCGGCCAGCCGATGGCCTCGACCCGAGCGTGGTCGCCGGTATAGGCCGCATACCGGTCCAGTGCGTAGATAAACCACAGTGACGCGTCGATGGTGTTGTATTCCGGCTGCTCGCCGACATCGGGGAACCGGTTGGGCACCATGCCGTGCGAAATGACCTGGGCGAAGGCTTCAATGATCTGCCAGGCAGTCTCGTACTGGCCCGTCGCCAGGCAGAGGCCGGGCAACGAGATAAAGGCATCGCGGCCCCAGTCCGTAAACCAGGGATAACCTGCCACGATAGTCTGGCCGGACCCCCGCACGCTGAGATAGGCATCGGCGGCTTCCCGGAGTTGCCCCACGAACGCATCTTTGGCGGGAGACGTGCGGATGGCTGTGCGGCGCCGGTACTCTTCCTGCGCCAGTTGGTCCGCATCCGCTGTTCCCTTCAATTCGGTCGTCACTATCAAGGTCGCCGTGGCGCCGGGGGCGAGTGGCCACGACAGTTCGCCGGGAGACCACCAATCTTCGTCGCTGTCCAATCCACGCTGCGCTTCAAGAGGGAACTGCACATGACGGTACCAGTCGGGCTGATGACGGTAGATGCCGTTGTGCAAGGCCCGCACGGTCGGCAGGTCGCCATACGGCCGCCACCGGACGTCACCCTCATGGACTTCACCCGTGGAATTGAGCGCCGGGTTCTCATGATGGGTTGCATGGTAATCGCGCCCGGAGAGCATCGGGCGGACCTGCAGGGTCACGCTCCCTTCACGGACATCGAGCCGCCGCCATCGCAATACCACCAGGTCCCGTCCATGGGGCATGAAGAGCTCACGTTGAATGACCAGATCCCCGATTGCATAGGTCCAGGTCGGCCAGGGGGCGAGCGCAAAACTGCTGCAGGACTGATATCCCGTTGGATAGACGGCGCCGGGATACAGGTTGGTCGAGAGGGGAGTCCGATGCCTCGCCGATTCCACCCATTCGTCCAGGTGATTGATCTGCACCACTCGTTCGCTGGGCGGCGTTCGCGCGACGAGCAGGAGCGCATGGTATCGTCTGGTATTCGCCCCGGCCACTGTGCCGGACGCAAATCCGCCTCGCCCGTTGGTTTCAAGCCATTCGAGGCTCAGCGCATGCTCGAGGTCCCGACAATGTTCAGCTGCGATCCTCACCGCGTGACCTGTGCGATCCTCCCGCGCCACGCGCTCACTCTCCACTCTGTTGAATGAGTTTCGCCACTAGGCCGGTCCAGCCGGTCTGGTGGCTCGCGCCGATCCCGGCGCCGTTATCTCCATGGAAGTATTCATAGAAGAGCAGGTTGTTCTTCCAGTGTGGGTCCATTTGAAACTTGGCCGTGGCCCCGAATACCGGGCGGTGGCCTACGGTATCCTGAAGAAAAATGTGGGTCAGCCGCCGGGAGAGTTCTCCCGCCACCTCCCACAATGTCGTGCGATGCCCGGAGCCCGTGGGGTATTCCACGGTGTATTGGTCGCCAAGGAAGTAGTGGAACTTCTGGAGCGACTCGATCAGCAGGTAGTTGACCGGAAACCAGATCGGTCCCCGCCAATTAGAGTTGCCGCCGAACAGTCCCGTGCCGGATTCCGCCGGCTCATAATCCACGCGATGTTCATGGCCCATCACCGATAGGACGTACGGATGGTCCTGGTGATAGCGGGAGAGGGCGCGAATGCCGTGGGGGGACAAGAACTCCTGTTCGTCGAGCATATAGCGGAGGACGGAGCGCAAGCGGTCGCGATTGACCAACGACAGAAAGCGGCGGACTTCTCCATTCCGAGACTCCGTTTCCACATGCTGCGCAAAGTCGGGCCGGTTTTCGATGAACCACTGCAGGCGGTGCTTGAACCGCGGCAGGCTGTCGATCAGCTCCGAGTCCAGGGTTTCCACCGCGAAGAGCGGGATCAGGCCGACCATGGAGCGCACTTTCATGTGCTTGGTGTCCCCGTTGGGCAGATGCAGCACATCGTAAAAAAAGCCGTCCTCCCGGTCCCACAGCTCGATCTTTTGGCCGCCGAGGTTGTTCATGGCGTGGCAGATATAGACGAAGTGCTCGAAGAATTTGCTGGCCACATCTTCATAGGCGCGATTGCCTCTCGCCAGCTCGAGCGCGATCGTCAGCATGTTGAGGCAGTACATGCCCATCCAGCTGGTGGCATCCGATTGTTCGAGGTGGCCCCCCGTGGGCAGCGGAGCGCTGCGGTCAAATACGCCGATGTTGTCGAGGCCCAGGAAGCCGCCTTGGAAGATGTTCTTCCCTTCGGCGTCCTTGCGGTTGACCCACCAGGTGAAATTCAAAAGCAGCTTGTGGAAGACGCGCTCGAGGAACACCCGGTCGCCGCTGCCCTTGCGTTTCTTTTCTATCTTATACACCCGCCAGGCGGCCCAGGCATGGACCGGGGGGTTGACGTCTCCGAACGCCCATTCGTAGGCCGGCATCTGTCCATTGGGATGCATGTACCACTCGCGCAGCATGAGGATGAGCTGATCCTTCGCGAAGGTCGAATCCACCAGCGCCAGCGGAATACAGTGAAACGCCAGATCCCAGGCCGCATACCAGGGGTATTCCCATTTATCGGGCATCGAGATGACGTCCGCGTTATACACATGCGACCAGTCCGCATTGCGGCCCTGCACTCGCTCCCGCGGAGGTTCCGGCATGCTCGGGTCGCCCTTGAGCCATCGGGTGACTTCGTAATGGTAGAACTGTTTGCTCCAGAGCAGGCCTGCAAACGCCTGCCGCTGTACCAGGCGCGCGTCTTCCGACAGGCTGCTGGGCGCCAGGCTGTCATAGAACACATTGGCTTCCTGCAGGCGTTGCGTAAAGATGGCATCGAAGTTCTCTTTGGTGAATGCCTCCACCTGCTCCTCGTTGGTCCACCGCAGCCGGATCGTGGTTGTGGCGCCCGGCGCAAGGGTCAGCACATAATGTGCCGCCGCTTTGGTGCCGAGTTGGTCCGGATTCACGGCCTCCTTGTCCCCCTGCACCACATAGTCGTGGAAGCTATCTTTCACATAACGGGCGCCTTGCGCATCGCCGTAGAGGCGGCGCGTATTCGTCTCGTTTTCCGTAAAGAGTAACGCCGGTTGGCCCTCGCAGACGAGCCGGCGCAGGCCATAGTAGTCGTGATTCGTCTCAATCACGCTGAGATCCGACTGCGCCGGGCCCTGTTTCAGGCGCGGCCGCCTGATGTCTTTTCCCCATGACCAGGTATTGCGGTACCACAGGGTGGGAAGGAGGGTAAGTTCGGCCGGCTCGGGTCCGCGATTGATCACCTGCAAACGGATACAGAGGTCCTCGGGGCTTGCCTTGGCATATTCCACGGAAATATCGAAATAGCGGTCGTCATTGAAGACACCGGTGTCGATCAGTTCAAATTCCACGGCGCTACGGTTGCGCCTGCGATTCTCCTCCACCAACCGGGCATAGGGGAATGCGGCCTGCGGGTACTTGTACAGAAACTTCATGTACGAATGGGTCGGCGTCGAATCAAGATAGAAGTAGTATTCTTTGACGTCTTCGCCGTGATTCCCTTCGTTCCCCGTGAGGCCGAACAGGCGCTCCTTCAAAATCGGATCGCGGCCATTCCACAGCGCCAGGGCAAAACAGATGTATTGATGGCGATCGCAGATGCCGGCGAGCCCGTCTTCGTTCCAGCGGTAGGCGCGCGAACGCGCCTGATCGTGCGGGAAGTCTTCCCAGGCCGTGCCCTGGGCGCTGTAATCTTCGCGCACGGTGCCCCAGGCCCGCTCGCTCAAATAGGGGCCCCACCGTTTCCAATGCTGCCGACGTTGCGCGTCTTCATCGAGGCGTTGTTCTTCCGCGAGGGTCGGGGCTGCGGATGGCGGGACGAATTGAGATTCAGAGGCCATACGACTCCTTCACGATGTGGGCTAAGACGAGAGTCGGCGTATCCCGTGGTTCCTTACAGCAGAGGCTAAACTCTCGCGCGCCCATCGTCAATTGCGACGTGAGACGGTATCGATCCAGGGCCAGGTCGGCCACAGCCTCCCCGCGCACGGTGGAACATCGCGAGTAACCAAGCCGGCGAGGTCCGTTACAGGACCTTGGTTATCTCAGTATGTTTCGAAGCGCCTCAGTATCCCGCGCCTTTGGTCGAGAGCCTGATGCGATGAACGGTACTTCCGCCGGTCACGAATAACGTCCTCCCGTCTTCGCCCCACGCGACGTTGGACGCCGGCTGGCCGGTTTCGATCGTGCCGAGCAGCGTGCCGTCGGGCGCAATGACGCTGATTCCTCCGGGCCGAGCGCCGAAGAGGTTGCCCTGTCGATCCACTTTGAACCCGTCCGGCCCAAAAAACGGTTCTCTGTGCCAGCGGGTCGCGTCGAAGAACACACGGCCGTTCGTGATCGTGCCGTCTTCTTTCACATCGTAGGCGAGCCACGCCGTGCGTTTCGGGTCGACATCAGGCAATCCAATGCATGGAGGTCTGTCTGCAAGCCGAGGGGGCTCTTACAAGAGGAGTAAGGATATAGAATGGGTAATTGGTAGCGCCCGCCGCCAGTATCCCGCGCAGCACATTGTGCGCTTTTGATTGTGCGCTCTTGTTGGAGAGGTAGTTTCGTGCCGGCTGTTGTTTCCCATGCCCGCAACACTCTCGTGTGAAGAGCGGCATGTAGTTCAGACTCTTTCTCGGTTGTAAGAATCCCGTGGTCACCGGGACTAGTAAGAAGCATGTCCGATTGACAGACACGAGAGGAGCACTCCATGATACGTCACGAATCTACCATGTCGACCTCTATACCCGTGCCGAATGCATCCCAATCCAGCCCAGGCAAGATCCTGATTGCCGTTCTCCTCCTGTCGGCTCTGGGAGCCTTTTTCTATTTTGATCTGGCTCAGTTTCTGTCGCTGACGGTGCTCAAGGACAATCGGGATAAACTTCTGGCCTTTACGCAAGCCAATTATGCGGTCGCGGTCGGATTGTTTGTTGTGGCGTATATCGCCGTGACGGGGCTGTCATTGCCCGGAGCCGTCATCCTCACACTGGCCGGCGGATTCCTCTTCGGCGGACTATTCGGCACGCTGCTGGTCAACGTCGGCGCGACGACGGGCGCGACGCTGGCCTTTCTGGTCGCGCGGTATTTGCTGCGGGATGCGGTGGAACAAAAATTCGGCCGGTGGCTGGGACCGTTCCAGGACGGCTTCAGCAAGAACGCCTTCAGTTACCTGATGACGTTGCGGCTGATTCCCTTATTTCCGTTTTTTGTGGTGAATCTCGTGTCAGGTTTGACCCGGGTGAATCTCGGCACGTACGTGGCTGCCACTGCCCTGGGCATCATTCCCGGCTCATTTGTTTATGCCTATGCGGGCCAGCAACTCGGGACGATCAATTCGCTCAAGGAGATAGCGTCACCGAGTGTGATCCTGGCGTTTGTGCTCCTCGGTCTGCTGGCCTTGGTCCCCGCGGTCTATAGGAAATTTGCCGGCCAACAGGCGTGACGGGGTGCGATTGTCGAGATAAGCGGGACCCAAGCACGTGGCAATCAATTCCGATCCATCGGCGAGGACAGAATCGATGAGCCTGCAAGACCATCCCCTGGTGCTGCCTGACGACGAGCATAACCGCTTGCTGGTGGGGAATGTTCATCCTTCCAATTGGATCAATCCCGAGCCCGCTGGACGGTACAATCTCGTGGTGATCGGCGCAGGCACGGCGGGATTAGTGACTGCCGTGGTCGCGGCAGGGCTGGGGGCCAGGGTGGCGTTGGTCGAGCGTCATCTGATGGGGGGCGATTGTCTGAATGTCGGGTGCGTGCCTTCCAAGGCGCTCATTCGAGCCGCCCGGGCATGGGCTGACCTGAAAGAGGCGGACACCTTTGGGGTTCATATTCCGCCAGGCGTCAAGTACGATTTCGGAGCCGTGATGGCTCGCATGCGAAAATTGCGGGCACGGATCAGCCACACAGATTCCGCCCATCGTTACACACGCCTCGGCGTCGATGTCTATATCGGCAATGCGAAGTACATCGACGGCGAGACCGTGATGGTCGAAGGAAACAGCGGTTGTCGATCGTTAACGTTTGTGAAATCCGCCATCTGCACGGGTGCGCGGGCGGCCGCTCCCTCCACGCCCGGGTTGCAGGAAGCCGGTTATCTGACCAATGAAACGGTTTTTGCGCTTACCGAGCTGCCGCGGCGGCTCGGCGTCATCGGCGCAGGTCCGATAGGCTGCGAACTGGCGCAGGCCTTTGCCCGGTTCGGCAGCCAAGTCTATTTGATCGAGGCGATGCACGGCATCATGCCGAACGAGGATCGCGATGCGGCGGCGATCGTGGAACAGGCCCTGCTGAAGGACGGGGTGACACTCCTGTGTTGCGGGAAGGACTTGAGAATCGAGAAGACCAATGGCGGCAAGCGGCTGACCGTTAATTCACACGGTGAGCATTACGATCTGACGGTCGATGAATTGTTGGTGGGTGTGGGCCGGACTCCCAATGTCCAGGGGCTGGGTCTCGAGGCGGTGGGCGTGGAATATGACAAGAGTGGGGTAAAGGTGAATGAGAGGCTCCAAACGACGAACGCCAACATATTCGCTGCGGGCGATATTTGTTCCAAATTCAAATTCACCCATGCAGCCGATGCCATGGCACAGATTGTCATTCAAAACGCGCTGTTTCCCCATCCGTTCGGATTAGGCTATGCCAGCATGCAATCCTTGATTATGCCGTGGTGTACCTATACGGAGCCGGAAGTGGCGCACGTCGGGATATATGAACATGAGGCCAGGGCGAAGGGCATGGATGTTGAAACCTATACCTATAAGCTCGATGAGGTCGATCGGGCGATTCTCGATGGAGACGAGAACGGCTTCGCCAGGATTCATGTTCAGAAAGGCACCGACAAGATCGTGGGGGCCACCATTGTTGCGGCGCACGCGGGCGACATGATCGGCGAATTTTCTGTCCTCATGAAAGCCGGAGCCGGCGCCAAAACCATTGCTGGCACGATTCATCCGTATCCGACTCAGGCCGAAGTGAACAAGAAAGTGGTGAACCTCTGGCGGAAGGCGCATTTTACGCAGCGAACGAAGAATATTCTAACGAAGTTGTTTGCGTGGATGAGACGGTGAGCCACAATTGCGCCATCATCACGACTGCGATCGGTGGGCTTCTCGCTGCCATGCCAGTGGCCGTATCAGCCGAAAGTGACTCCATCATGGAGGTCGGTCAGTTCTCCGCCGCTTCGGCAGGCGAGGCCGCGCCGGCCGGCTGGAAACCGCTGACGTTCAAGAACATTTCTCGACAGACGACCTATGAAGTCGTCAAAGAAGACGGGGCGATCGTGATCAAGGCCAGCAGTGAGGCCTCGGCATCGGGATTGACAAAAGCGGTCACGATCGACCCGGGCGAATACCCGATCGTCCGCTGGCGCTGGAAGGTCGACAATGTGCTCGTGCGCAGCGATATGCGGCGTAAGGATGGTGATGATTATCCTGCCCGTCTCTACATTACGTTTCAGTACGAGCCGGATAAAGTGAGCGTCACAAAAAAACTGAAGTACAAGGCGGGGCGGGCGTTGTTCGGCGACATTCCCATTGCCGCCCTCAACTACATCTGGGATACGCGAACGCCGGTCGGCACGATCATGGAGAATGCCTACACCGATTTTGCCCGGATGATCGTGATCGAAAGCGGTCCGGAAAAAGTCGGCCGTTGGATGGACGAGGAGCGGAATGTCTACAAGGATTATCAGCGCGCATTCGGAGAAGAGCCGCCGCTGATTAACGGCGTCGCCATTATGACCGACACCGATAACACGAAGGAGCGGGCCACGGCCTATTATGGAGATATTACATTCGTGAAGGAGTGAACCTAGGGGTAAGCCGATCGACGGCCAGAGGGCCGGCTGTAGGAGCCGGCCCATATTGAAGACAGGTTTTGCGGAGGGGATAACGGTATGGTGAGGGGCTATTGAATGGAATTGGCGAAGCCGCCCCGTGTGATTTCCGCGCGCACCGTATCACCGATCTTCTTATTGCCACGGATCCGCTTGGTTCCCTGACCGACGTAAAGCTGGACCTGGTTGCCTTCGTAATCTTCCACCGTGTAGACATCCCCATGAATGGTTTTTACGGTTCCCCCGACGGTCTTCCAGGCCGGCCCCGGTTTTGAATCATGCTGGCCGCCCTTGAGGGCCGGGCCCGGATCAGAGATGTGAGCCCCTGCCGCAACGGCTGCTGCACTGGCTGAGGCGTGGCTCTTCGGCTTTTTCGAGTCCTTCTTCTCATTGTCTTTCGCCAAGGCCGGTGTCATGGCCAGGACGCACACAGCGAGAGCGCTGACCATGACCAGGAGATTCTTCTTCATTGTCATCGCGGAGCCTCCTTTATTGGGAAATCACGTAGGTTCTTCCCGTTTCCTCAGCAAGCCGTATGCCAGTCTTCACAGCCGTGGGAGCGGTCGTTTTGCAGAGAAGTATCAGCTGCGTCATCCTTGGAGAGGTCGCCAATGGAAGAAGGGAAAAAAAACGTCAGGTGGCCGTGCAAATCTGATCATTCCCGTAAATGGGCCCTCGTGCTGCTCATGATGGGATGTATTCAAGTCGGATGCGCCTCTCTCCCCGAGCGATGGCCCCCATCACACCGGATTGATCCGGCACAGATGACGCACGCGGCGTTTCACAACCTTTTGCAAGTCTCGGTACGGGATGGACAGGTCGACTATCCCGCATTCCAGGCGGATCCCCAGTTTGGCGCCTACCTCGCTCAGCTTGATCGGATTGATCCGCGCGGCCTTGATACGGACGCTGATCGACTCGCCTTCTGGATAAACGCCTACAACGCGTTTGCGATCAAGGGCATCCTCGACGGCCTCACACCCGCTCCCTATCTGGGATGGTATCGCTACTTCAAAGCTCGCGACTATGTCGTCGGGGGGGCAAGGGTGAACCTGTACGACCTGGAGCATGAGATTCTCCGAAAGCAATTCCAGGAGCCACGAGTCCATTTCGCCATTGTCTGTGCTTCGATATCGTGCCCCGCGTTGCAACCCTGGGCGTACGAGGGAACCGTACTCGATCGCCAGCTCGATGAGGCGGCGCGTCGCTTCGTCAACGATCCGGCGAAAAATCGATTCGATCCAGGGAAGAGAGTGGCCGCGCTCTCGAAGATCTTTGACTGGTTCGAGGAAGACTTCGCCGCCGCCGGTTCCGTCCAGCAGTTCCTCGCGCGCTATGTGGAGGACGCAGAGCTGGCTCGTGGTCTGCGCGACGGCCTGTATCGGGTCGAGTATTTGGAGTACGATTGGAGCCTCAACGGCATTGGGCCAAGGAGATAGTCCGTGCTGGTGCGCCCGGATCAGAAAGTGCCGATTGCGCGGCTGCTGACGTTCCTCGAACATGGCGAGCGGATGGCACATGAGTGCGCAAAATCGCAGGCTGCGTTGACGCCGGATGGGGGATCGCGCCGCTTTCTGCTGAGCCAGGCCCGTCAGGAGGCGGCGCATGCACTGGTATTTCAGGGCGCGATCGCATGGTTGGCGCCGAAGCATCTCGGCTATGCGCCATATCTGCCGGCGCTGGAAGAGTATCGAACGGTTGTCAACGACGCGCTACATCGCCGGGATCTCCTCGAAACTCTGTTGGCCGAACAAGTCATTCTCGAAGGACTGGGGGAAGCGATCTTGAGCCGCATCGAAGCGGGATTGGTCAAGCGGGAGGCGCCGTTTCGGCGACTGCGGCGAGTCCTCCTCCATCAGGAAGAAGCGCATCATCAATTCGGCCGGCGTACGCTGGAACGGGCGATGGCCGACGGGCGAGTGGACTCGGCGACGTTACGTCGTCGGGCCGAGGGGTATCTCGGGCTCACCGATCAGATGGTGCTCACCTTGAGCGACCTCTTTGAGTCGATCGCCGAAGATCCCGCCGCTTGGACCAATGACGTGCGGAAGTTTCTCCCGGACTGGCTGGCTCACCAGCCGAGTGCGACCGGCAGGTGAGCCGGAGCAGGGACAGGATGGTCTCGGTCATTATTCCGGCCTATAACGAAGAAACGGCGCTGCCGAAAACGTTGGATGAGCTGTTTCGCCAGAGAGGGAGATTCGAGGTCATCGTCGTCGACGGCGGCAGCAGCGATCGGACGCGGGAGGTGCTCCGGGAGCATGGTTTTGATGTCACTGATTCGTCCTCGACGCGTCACTCGTCCCGTGTGGTCCTGAGCGCTCCCAAAGGGCGCGCCTCTCAAATGAACGCAGGCGCGAAAGAGGCGCATGGCGAATGGCTGCTCTTTCTCCATGCGGATACGGTGTTGCCCGCCGGCGCTATACAGCGGTTGAACGATTGGGAATCGGACGAACGCATACAGGCCGGCGGATTCATGCACCGGTTCTCCGGCAATGACTGGCGGCTCACGTTGATTTCCTCCCTGGACAATTTCCGCTGTGTCCGGAGCCGGATCATTTATGGGGACCAAGCGTTGTTTGCGCGCCGAATGCTTTTCGAACAGCTTGGCGGCTTTCCCATTCAGCCGATTCTTGAAGACGTGGCCTTCTGCCAAAGACTCGTCAAAGCCACCAGCCCGGTGCTGCTCTCTCCCCCCGTCATCACCGATGGCCGCAAGTTTCTGAAGATGGGCGTCTGGCGCAGTTTCTTCCGCGTGCTTCTCATTATTCTCCATGTCCAGTTCCGCCTGCCGGTCCTCCCACGCGGGTTTTTTGAAGACGTACGCTGAGTCATAGGCGCGTATGATCACTCAAAGGACTGGACGTCCATCGAGTGGCCTGGTACACAGGCATCGCAACGGGCGTTGGACGGCAAGGGACCGATATGTTCACATCGGAGGGAGGCAATGATGAAAGAGATGTTGCTCGCGGTGAGCGCCATGATGTTGTTGACGGCCGGAACGGCGTTGGCCCAGACAGAGACGCCGGTGATTGATCAACGGCAGGCCAATCAGGAGCAGCGGATCGATCAGGGCATTGGCAGCGGTCAGTTGACTGCGCGGGAAGCGAATCGCCTGAACAAACAACAGCAACAGATCAATAGGATGGAAGACAAAGCGAAATCCGACGGGGTCGTCACCCGGAAAGAACGCGCCAGGCTCGGTCGTGCCCAGGATCGCGTCTCACGCAACATTGCCCGTGAGAAGCATGACCGCCAAGGCAAGCGGCATCAGTAATAGCGGGCAGCAGGCGCTAAGAACCGCAGCCGTCGGAAAGCGCCTCGTTTGATGCGGCCCTTCGGGTAGCCAGACGCCTCCGCGGGCGCATCGCTTCGCGGCGAAGATCCAGTTGCCTGTCGTGTCCCCCAGGACCCTGCTAGAATGCGCCCATGGATGTGATTGCCACCCATAGCAATGCGGATTTCGACGGGCTGGCCTCCATGGTGGCGGCGAAACGAATCTATCCTGAGGCCAAGCTCGTGCTCCCCGCCGGCGGCCAGGAGACGGTCAGAAATTTCCTCAGTCAGCATGAGCTCGGACTCAGCAAGCTGAAGGAGTTGGATCTTTCCCTGGTGACCAGGCTGATTCTGGTCGATACACAGGATCCGAACCGCGTAGGTGCGCTGCGCGCCTGCATCGAGGACCCATCCGTTGAAGTGGTGGTCTTTGATCACCATGTCGACGAGGCATCAGTCTGCACGGGCCGCTCCCGAGATTCGGTGGTGCAAGCCGCCGGCGCGACCGCGACCATACTCATCGAGCAACTCATCCGGCGGCAGATCACACCGACACCGTTTGAAGCCACCGTCCTGGCCTTGGGGCTCTATGAGGAGACCGGGTCATTTCTCTTTTCGTCGACGACCAGCCGTGATCTGACCGCCGCCGCCTTCGTGGTGGAGGCCGGTGCGGATTTGAACCTCGTCGCCGACACCTTGCGCCGTCCGCTCAACCCGGATGCCGTGGCGCTGTTGAACGATCTGTTGGAGCACAGTGACGTACACTACCTCGAAGGGCGGAAAATCCTCGTGGCTACGAGCACGCTGGACCGCCGGCGGGGCGAGGCTGCGGAAGTGGTCCACATGCTGGCCGAACTTCAGGGCGTCGATGCGGTCCTCGTGGCGGTGACCATGGATGAGCGAGTCCAAATCATCGGACGAAGCCGGCGCCCCGAGATCGATGTCGGCTGGATCGCGCGGGAGTTCGGCGGCGGGGGCCACGCGGTGGCCGCCGCCGCCAGCGTGAAAGGCAGGCCCCTGGCCGAAGTCAAAGAGCGGCTCGTGCAATTGCTGACTACTCACTATCGGCCCACGTTGCTGGCGCAGGATGTCATGACCCGGCCGGTGAAGGCGATCGAACTCCAGACCACCATCGCGGAGGCCGGTCAACGGATGACGAACTATGGCCTGAACGTCTTTCCGATCCTGGACGAGAAGGAGCGGTATGCCGGTCTCGTGAGCCGGGAACTCATCCAGAAGGCGTTGTTTCATCGGCTGGGCCGGCGCCCGGTACGCGAGATCATGCAGACCGATGCCTACCAGGCCGCTCCGGACACGCCCTTTCATGACATCGAAGCGGCGATGATCGAGCGGAACCAGCGCTTCGTGCCGGTGGTGAAGGGGACCAAGGTCATCGGCGTGATCACGCGGACCGATTTGCTGCGCACCCTGCATGATGATGTGCTGAAAACCGCGCGATTACGCTCCCGCGAGCCGGGGCGCGATGGTACGGCGGCCGGCGGGCCGCATCGGAACATTCAAGGGCTGTTGCGCAATCGTTTGCCGCGTCATTTGGCCTCGTTATTGGAAGAGGCGGGCCGTTTGGCGGATCGCTTGCAGGTTCCCCTGTTTGTCGTGGGCGGGTGTGTGCGGGACCTGCTGCTCGGCATCGACAATTTCGATCTTGATCTGGTGGTGGAAGGAGACGGGATCGCGTTCGCGCGGCAGCTGGCTGAGATGACGCAGGCTCGCGTCAAGACCCATGAACGGTTCGGCACCGCCGTGGTTCTGCTGCCCGACGGGTTTAGGCTGGATGTGGCGACCGCGCGGACCGAGTACTATGAATATCCGACGGCCTTGCCGACCGTGGAGCAGAGCTCCATCAAGAAAGATCTGTATCGCCGCGACTTCACGATCAATGCGCTGGCGGTTCGCCTCAACGGCCGCGGGTTCGGAGACGTGTTGGATTTCTATGGAGGCCAGCGCGACCTCAACGAAAAGGTCGTGCGCGTCTTACACGGGCTCAGTTTCGTCGAAGATCCCACGCGGGTGTTTCGCGCCATCCGATTCGAGGTCCGCTTCGGGTTCCATCTGGGACGGGACACGGCCGCCTTGATCGACGGCGCCGTCAAGATGAATCTGTTTCAGCGCCTGTCCGGACACCGTCTCCTGGAGGAACTGAAGCTGCTCTTCAGCGAACGGGAGAGCAAACAGGCGATCCGGCGATTAGCCGAACTGGGTCTGTTGCGGTTTATCCATCCGAAACTTCAGTGGTCCGACCGGTTGCAGAGCCTGCTCACCGCCATCGAAGAAGCGGTGGATTGGCATCGGCTCCTGTTTCTCGATCGCACCATGGAGGTGTGGCTGGTCTATATGATGGGCCTGCTGGAGATGCTGCCCGCGCGGGCGGTCACGGAAGTGTTGAAGCGCTTTCCCTTCTCGGAATCGGAAGCGGCGATGCTCAAAGCCACCGGGGTGGCCGCCCACTCGGTGATGCGACAGTTGGTCAAACGGCCCCCCTTGAAACCGGCGCAAGTGTATCGGTTGCTCTGCGGGCTCTCGGACGAAACGCTCGTGGGACTCATGGCGAAGAGCAAAGGCGAAGCGGCGAAGCGGCAGATCTCCGCCTATGTCACCACCTACCGGCACGTGAAGCCGTTTTTGACCGGGTCCGACCTGAAGGCTTTGGGCATCAAGCCGGGCCCTGAGTTCAAACGCATCCTCGATCGCCTCCTCGACGCGCGCTTGAATGGCGACGTGAAGACCGAGTCGGAGGAGCGCGCGCTGGCGAGCCGGCTTGCGAAGCGGACTTCGGCCTAACTCAATCCCGCTCCGAGTCGAAGCATGCCCGCATCCTGCTCCATCTTGCCGAACAGATCGTTGAGGGCCGCCTGTACGACTTGGTTGACGGGCTGGTACGCTTTGTCTCGATCATGGCGGGGGGCTTTGCCGTCACCGGTAAAGGACAGGTAGACCACACGGGTACGCGGATCGGTGACCAAGGCATCGACCCGCGCCACATAGACCTCTCTAAATTGATCGTCCACGCTGGGATCGATGTACACGTTGACATGCATGACCAACTCCACATCGGCCTGGCCGGGGGGCGCCACGCGGGCGAACGTGTGGCGTGCTTCGAGGTAGCGGACTATGGCATGCTCCCAATCGGCCCGGGACGGCCCAGCCGAGTTGCTAAAGCTGGTGACCTGATGGGCCAGGGCCGGGTCGGGGGTCATGATGGCTCCCGGCCTGATGGTATAGGCTTCGACCTGTGCGAGAGTGACGGTGGCTGAATAAGGCAAGGGCTGGTTGGTCGGAACCACGGGTGCCGGCGAGTACGCCAGATTGGCGCAGGCCGCCCAACTGAACGGCAACCCCATGACGAGGAGAGAGACGCCGAGTCGACCACCGAGAATCCTGCTCAACAGGAATGGGCGCGTCATGGCTGCCTCTCTGACTCGGATGCGAAGGGCCGGCGTGCCGGCGTTGGCGTCGTGCGAGGGCCGGCCCCAGGGCCCGGGCGTTAGTTCATCGGAAGCATCGTGGCCGAAACTTCGTTCGGCAGCAAGAGCGTCACCATGGTGCGCTGTTGCTCGTCCGGTTGAATGAGCGCAAACAGCGCCACCGGCTGCGGGACTGAACCGGGTGGTAACTCCAGCAGCGCCGGAAAATCGATCAGCGGCGAGAGCGTGCCCTGGCCGGCCAATCGGAGCCGGAACGCCATGAGGACGTCCCGAAGCCGCGCAGATTTGTCATCGTCAGACAAGACCTGGTCCGGGGCGATCCCGACCTCCCATAGCGGCTTGGTAATCGTGACGGGAAAGGTCAAGCCCAGCCTCTTGGCATCGGTTGTCACGTCGATCAGAAAACCAGCTTCAATGGCTTCCTGCCGGCTGGCAATGAGCTTGTTCGTGGCGGTGGGCGCCTCTTCCCCCGCTTCCTCTTCAGGAAACTCGGTCACAGCTTCGGACTCGACGCTCGTGACGGTGTCCTCGGCCTGGGAGGCGCCGGTCTCTGTCGAAGCCTCGGATTCCTCCGGCTTCTTGGGAAGTGCGCCGGTCAAGCCCTCATAGATCTTCTTGGCGGATGCGGACCAAGCCGGATTGAACGGCCGGCCTCCGAATGCGGCGTCCGCGGCTTTTTGCTCGTCGTGGGTCAATGCTCTGGGGGTGTCTTGTTTTTCCATACCCTATCAAATAAGACGCCAGGCGCCGAAGTCAAGGGCGGAGCCGACCTCAGTCCGGTACGCCCCAGATTCTGTACGAAAGAGACCAGAGAGACAAAACAGACGTTCCGGGTCCACGCCAAGCTGAGCGGCCTGATCCGGGCTGTCATGGTGAAGCCGGCCCGGACCCATGCTATAGTCCTTCCCCATGGCTCGAATGGACTATTATCGCATCCTGGGGGTCTCGCGGGAGGCCTCCGAAGACGACATCAAGAAAGCCTACCGGAAGCTTGTTTTTCAACATCACCCGGATCGCAACCCGGATAGCAAAGACGCCGAAGGGAAGATCCGCGAGATCAATGCGGCCTACGAGATCGTGGGCGATGCGGACAAGCGCCGGAGCTACGATCGCCTCTTCTGGGGAGATGAACCGCGGGCCGAGACGATCGATCCGGGCGTCATTCTCGAGGAGATGGAACAGAAGCTCTTCGATGAAGGCCGCAAGGAGCTGTTTGCAATCTTAATGAAGGACGTGAAGCGGGTAAAGGCCGAATTGCACATCATCCGGGAGCGGACGGTGGCGGCGCAGGGCTACGATTCATTTCTCGAGAAGATCGTCCATGAGCGCGCGGACGAAGTCATGGATGAGTTGGTCACCGAGGAGATGCAGGGACGGAAGCAACGGCTGGTTGAAGTGGCCACGGAGATGATGGTGTCGCAAGGCGTCGCGAGACGCGGCGACGAAGGCGGCATCCGGTCGCTCAGAAACCGGCTGGAAGCGGCATTCCGGCGGGGCCGTGTGCACGGCATCACGTCGGCGCTGGAGTTGTTTTATGAAAGACGGTGACAGCCGGGCGACAGCGAGGCGTCTGCCGCTGGTCGGTCGTCCTCAGCGGTCACCGCGTATCCGCCATCGGACCGGCCACGAACCGCCCTGCTTGCATCACGCCCATAATCCGGCTGCGGTCGCATAATACATCGATGCGGCGAAGCGGATTTCCTTTCAACACGACCAGATCCGCCTGCATGCCCTTTTTTAGCATTCCGACGGAATCATGCACGCCGATTAGCCGCGCGGCCGACGCGGTGGACGTGACGATGGCTTCCATGGGCGTCATGCCGAGGGCGACCATGCGATCGAGTTCCTGGGCATTGTCGCCGTGGTAGTTGAAGGGGGTGCCTGCGTCGGTGCCCATGGCGATGAGCAGCCCGCCGGCGTGGGCTTTTTTGAAGCTGCCTTGATGGCGTTTCGTCATGGCTTTCGCTTTGTCCAGGGCGCTGGCGGGAATGCCGCAGCCCGGCCGTCCCGCCGCCGTCGTGGCCAGTGCGGACAGGGTCGGGACCATATAGACGCCGTGCCGTTTCATCAAGCCGAGGGCTTCTTCATCCAGCAAGGTGGCATGTTCAATGGAATGCACGCCCGCTTCGATTGCGTTTTTCATGCCGGAGGAGCCGTGGGCATGGGCCGCCACTTTCCTGTTCGCCCGCCGGGCGGTCTCCACGGCCGCCGTCAGCTCCGCGATCGTCATTTGAGCTTGATCCGGAGAGGTGCCGGGCGTCAGGACCCCTCCTGAGGCGATCACTTTAATGACCCCGGCACCGGCCGCCAGCTGCGCCTCGACGGCCTGCCGGACTTTGTCGGGGCCTTCGACTTCCTGGCCGATGAAGCGCGCATGGCCGCCGATCATGCAGATGGCCAGTCCGGCTCCCACGATGCGGGGACCGGGGGCCATCCCGGCAGCGATGGCGCGTTGCAGCGCAAAAATAGAATGATCGCGGGATCCGACGTCACGCACGGTGGTGAAACCGGCCTCCAAGGTCTGTTTCGCATGGCGCGCCGCTTTCAAGAGCGTGTACGAGGGGCTCTCCATCTCGACGGTCGCCACCACATCCGGTTCCGCGCCCAGGCACAGATGGACATGGCAATCGATGAGACCCGGAAGGACCGTCAGTCCCCGCCCATCGATGCGCGTCCACCCCTTCGGGATGGGAATCTCTCTACTCGGTCCCGCGGCCACGATCTTCGCGCCCCGGATGAGCACCGTCGCCCGATCATACGAGGCGCCGGTCCCGTCGATGAGACGCGTGTAACAAATCGCGATGGTCATGGCTTATTCCCCGACCGGGAAGGTGATGACGATGCCGCCCATCACATCGTTCAGCTTAAAATCCCGGCGCGGGCTGTTGGGATGGGTATTATGACAATCCACGCACGCCTGTGACGTGGCCCGGTCAGCGTACACCGCCTGGAACATGCGAACGCCGTTCTTCTTGATAAAGCCGAAATGCGGCTTGGAAGCATCCTTCTCGACCGCGGATAGGGCCTGCCGCTCCAAGTCGGTGTTCGCCCCGTTCCAGACGTAAATCGGGGTCAGGCTGGACAGACGGAAGTTCAGGCTCAAGCCCTTCAAGGTCACCAGCCGACCCGACTCCATCAGATACTGGGCCGGCAGCGGGACGCCCCGTTCATCTTTCCAATGTTCATGCGCTTCGATGCCGTCGCGCTGGAGTTTCACGACGACATTGTCCGTGTAATTATTCCGGTTGGCTTCCAGGACGGCATGGATGAAGGCGGCCACCTTTTCCGCCGGCACCATGTCCGTCTTCATGCGGTCATGCATGCCCACTTTGAAGATCCAGAAAAAGGTGACGGCGAGAAACGCAAACGTGGCCGCTCCGAGTACGACTGACAATAGGCGATTCATGGGACGGTTCCTCCAGGCTTAATGCGGCTCCGCGGGATGATACATTCCAGTCGCCTCGCGTAGGGCCATGCCTGGCGACGACAGCCAGCCGGCTCGAAGGCCGATCTCCTCGAGTGCATGCAACAATGTCAGGACGTGGGCTTCAGTGGACGATTCCCCCATGAGGCCGATCCGCCAGACGCTGCCCTTCAAGGGACCTAACCCGCCGCCGATTTCGATGCCGAACTCTTGCAGTAACGTGGCCCGGACGGCGGCCTCGTCGATATACGGCGGGACGGTGACACAGATCAGCATCGGCAAGCAATGGCCGGCCGCGGGCAGGGAGTGGAAACCGAGCGCCGAGAGTCCGGCTGCCAGCGCCCGGCCATTCCGGTGATGCCGGGCCACGCGCGCGGGCAGGCCTTCCTCCTCCACCAGGCGCAGCGCCTCCCGCAAGGCATAAAGCATGGAAATGGGCGCTGTGTGATGATAGGCGCGGGAGCCTTCCGTCCAATAATCCGCAATCAGCGACCAATCCAGGTACCAACTCTGGCAAGGCGTGCGCCGGCGTTGGATCGCCGCCAGGGCTCGTTCATTCACCGTCAAGGGAGCCAACCCGGGAGGGCAGCTGAGACATTTTTGCGTGCCGCTGTAACAGACATCGATGGCCCAACGATCGACCTCCACCGGGACCCCGCCGAGCGATGTCACGGCATCAACCAGAAACAGCGTGTCGTAGGCACGACACAGGCTGCCGACGGCTTCAAGGGGTTGCCAGGCGCCCGTAGAAGTTTCCGCATGCACGAGGGCGACGGCTTTGACAGGACCCGCCCGCCGCAGCGCCGCTTCCACGGCATCCGGTTCGATGATCCGGCCCCAGGGCGCTTCCACCCGGATGGCTTTCCCTCCGCAGCGTTCCACGATGGTGGCCAGCCTGGCGCCGAACACGCCATTCACTCCCACGATCATCGCCTCGCCGGGTTCTATGAGGTTGACGACGGCGGCTTCCATGCCGGCCGATCCCGTCCCCGACAGGGCAATGGTGAAGCGGTTGCCCGTGGCAAAGACCTGGCGCAAGCCGCTCTGAATCTCATCCATGATGGACAGGAACAGGGGATCCAGATGCCCGAGGAGCGGAGCCGCCAGGGCCTTGAGCACGCGGGGGTGCACCATGCTGGGTCCCGGGCCGAGCAGGAGTCGTGGGGGCGGAACGAATTCATCCATGACCGCGTCCTCGTCTATCGCGGGGAGAGTATAGCCAAGTGCGCCGCGAGAGGCCATGAGCAAAACGCCCATGCTATAGTCGCTATGTATGACGGATCAGATCACGCCCTCGCCCCCGGCTCAGGATCTTCAGGAGGCCGATGGACGAGGCGCTCTACCCCAGCCGTTCGCCTCGCCATTTTCACAGACTGTCAGCGCCGTCTCCGCCATGGTGCTGCTGGCTTCGCTCCTGGCGATTCTGTGGTTTTCCGCCACGTTGCCGAGGCTCCAGCGGCTTGAAGACCCGGATCGCGCGCTGGATCTGATGGTCAGCCGGACCATGGAAGCGCAGGAGGGGCTCGCCCGCTCCCCGAAGTGGCACCAACGGATCATGGCCTGGATGGCGAGCAGCCGTGAGACGGAGCGGGTTCAGGCCATGGAGTGGTACCGGGAGCTGGTCGAGGAAACCGACCGGCCCGACGCGCGATTGCGGCTGGCGATCCTTCAGGGAGAGTCGGGCCGGGCCGAGGACGCCCGCGCGGCCGCGATGGCCTGGCAGACCATGAACGCTCCTCTGCCGCTCTATGGAGAGTTGATCGACGCAGCCTATGGCGCCCATCCGCTTGCAAAAGAGCGAGAGGCCGAACTGCAGTCGGCCCTGGCGGAACGGCTTCCCTCCGGATGGTTTTATCATGCCCTTGCGGCCCGACTGGCCCAACGCGCGGGCGACGAGACCCTGTTCTCGACGGTGGAAGCGCAGCGTGTCCTCCGTGGCGACGCGCTTCAGCGCCGGGCCCGGCTGCTGATCGTGGTGGAATTGATCTGTCTCGTCATCGGGTCGGTCATTCTGGTCCGCCTGCTTCACCGTGCCGGTCGCGGGGCCGGCCTGCTGCAGGTGCCCGTGCCCGGTGTGCCGCCGCCCTGGCCCGGGACGGTCGGTGCCGCAGTACTGCTTCGAGGTGGCGCCCTCGGAGCCGTGCTGACGCTCGCCTTTCTCTCCTTCGCTCCGGCCGAGCCGGTTTCCCTCCGCGCCTTGGCCATCCCGTTGTCCAATGTGCCGCTGCTGGCGCTCGCCTATGTCTATCTGCTGAAGCCGGCGGGATTGAGCTTTCAAGACGGGTTCGGCCTCACGATAGATCGGGGAGAGCTGGGCCGGCTGGCAGGCCTGGTATTGGCCCTCGCCGCGGCCGGCTTGTGGGGTGAGTGGATGATGGGCCGGGCGGCTGACACGCTCGGTCTGACAAGTCACTGGACCGAGTGGTTTGACCCCGATCTGGTCTGGGCGCCGCCCCGGGTGCTGGCGGTGAGTCTAGTGGAGTACGTCGTCTTTGCGCCCGTCTTCGAGGAACTCGCATTCCGGGGACTGCTCTTTGCCCTGCTCCGCCGTCGCCTGGCGTTTGTTCCCGCCGCGTTGCTGAGCGCCGGCATCTTTGCCCTGGCCCATGGCTACGGATGGATCGGTTTCATCAGCGTGCTCTGGAGCGGTCTCCTCTGGGCCTGGGCCTACGAGAAAACCGGCAGTCTCTATCCCGGCATGATCGCGCATGCGCTGAATAATTTGCTGGTGTGCCTCGCCGTCATGGCTCTCCTAAGATAGGCGGGCGGTGAAACTTGCCTCCAACGGCGTTCTGGGTTCGATAAAGACACTGGGCGCTCACCATCTCGCGCCCGTGCGCAGACGTGACGCTCGTTATTCCTCGCGTCGCGCACCTCAACGTACCCGAGAGGGTACGCCTGCGGTCCTTTCTCGCCTCGGGCCTCGTTGGATGGACGTTTTGACAAGCCTGCGCTGTTGATCAAGCCAGTTTGAACGCCCTTACATCTCGAAGCACTTGCGTTGGTTCAACCAAGACAAGACAGCTCCTGAAAAAGATCCGGATGTTGGATGGTGTAGCCGAGCTGCTTGATGAGTTTGGCGTTGGAGATGCGTTTGCCGGTTTCGTCGGAGGGGGCGGGTTTTGGCGAGGTGACGCCCCAGCGGGAGTGCACCTCGTCGCAGATGTCCTGCCAGGTTCGCGGCGTGCCGTCGCTCACGTTGTAGGTTTCACCTGCTCTTCCGCGCTCCAATGCGGCGAGGCAAATGGCGGCTAAGTCTTCCGCGTGAATCAGGTTCACGTACTTGCGTGAGGGGCCGACACGGCCGGTTTTGATCCAGTCGACCGGGTTGCGGTCGGGTCCATAGATGCCGGCCACCCGCAGGAGGATGGCCTTGTATTCGGTCCGCAAATATTCTTCCCCCTGCACCCGCGGCTGGGTGCAATCGATCGGAGCCGCTTCGTCGATCCACCGGGGCGGATAGTCCTGTGAATTCTGGAGGTCGTACGCCGAGGTACTGCCGAGCACGACCATCCGTCGCTCCCCGGTCTTTATTGTGGCGGCGAATTCCTTCACCAGTTCCACGGGCGCAGCGGGGAAGCACCAGAGCAGATCGGCATCGTTCGGAATGCGGTCCCAGGTCGATGGTTGCTCTAGGTCGAATGCGATCCGCCGGTCAGGAGCGACCCGGCTTAAGTTGGCGTCCGGCCGGCGGCTCGTCGCCACCATGCGTGCATAGCGGTGTGATCCCCCCGACAAGACGAATCCTGCGGTATAGCCGGATCCGAGGATGACGAGCGTGGCGTGTCCCACTGTGTTCGCAAGGCTCCTTCTGAAACGGATGAACGGATGACAGTGTGCCAGTCATCATCGTGCAGAGTCCATGAGAATCATGCGTTTCAGTTGGCGCGTGCTGTGTGTGGTGCTATAAGTGGAACAACGACTGGTCAAACTGCGGGATACGAACTAAGGGATGATCATGAAGATACGAAACCTGATCTGGTTCACGTTGGCGCTACCGCTGCTCCTGACTGGATGTCCGGATGGAGGAGGCGGAGGCAATGGAAATGAAGGCAGTGGTCTTATCCCCGCAGTGGTTTACACTGCGAATGACGGTTCCAACAATGCCTCAGCATTCACTATTGGAACAGGCGGGGTACTGTCTGGAACGTCTCCGGCTACCTTCTCATCAGGGGGCACAAATGCCGAATGGCTTACGGTTTCGCCAAACGGTCAGTTTCTATATTTATCGAATCAAGGTTCCGCTAACGTCTCGGGCTACACGATTAATTCAACGGGTGTTCTTACAGCGACGTCTCCTCCGACTTTTAGTGCAGGGGTTGGATCTTCGCCAAGAGGAATTGCGGTCACACCAAACGGGCAATTCGTATATGTCGCAAATAGCACAACCAATACGGTAGCCGGATTTGCCATTGGAACCGGTGGGGTATTGACCCCGACTGCACCCGCAACCTTCCCAACGGGCGGTACCTCAGCAAGGGGAATCGCAGTGTCTCCCAATGGACAATTTCTTTATGTCTCGAATGCCGGCACAAACAATGTATCGGGCTTTACCATTGGGGCTGGCGGTGTCTTGACTGCGACAGCGACAGCTACATTTACAACAGGTCCAGCATCAAGTCCTGAAGGAATTGCGATATCGCCCAATGGGTCATTTCTATATGTCGCCAATAGTGGAACTCATGAAGTGGCCGCTTTTATCATTGGATCTGGAGGTCTGTTAACGCCGACAGTGCCGCCGACCTTCTCTACAGGGGTGGTTGGGTCAATACCGCAACGGATCGCGATCTCGCCGAACGGCTCTTTTCTCTATGTGACGAATAGTGGGCTGGACGAGGTAGCAGCTTTCACAATAGGATCTGGAGGCCTGCTGACACCAATGACCCCTGCGACGTTCTCTACTGGCACAGCATCAGCTCCAATTGGCATTACCGTCAATCCAACGGGCCAGTTTCTCTATGTCGCGAATAGTGGCGCGAATCAAGTTGCAGGTTTCACGATTGGAGTCGGAGGTATCCTAGCAGCGACGACTCCATCCACATTCTCGGTAGCGCCCAATGTCCCGATCGGAATTGCTACTCCTGGACGCCCGTAGTTTTTGAAGCGGTGTGATAACAAATTATCTCTGAAACAATATGGGCGGTGTTTGTGCAGATTACCATCCTCCCTTGCGCGTGGATCATCTCCGGTCCCGATCTATGCGAATCACCTTATTCGTATTGGCTGAGAATGTAATGGTCGTCGTCCATTCTCCTTGGTTTGTCTCGCCGCCCCACACGTATTGATAGCTGACGAGTCGTTGATTGAGCGACGTCGGTTCGAATTGGTCCAGGCGTCGATCCGGCTGGCCGGCGCGACCGACCACTTCAGGCTCCGTCATGCCATGGCTCAACATTCGGTATGTCTCTTGATCAAGTTCCCGAGCGTCAACCTGCGAGGTTATAATTTCCACCACGCCGGCAGCGAGTGTTACACTCAGCATCCATGCCCCCATTGTATGCTTCATAGTCCGTCTCCCCTCAAAGAGTAGTCATAAAGCTATCGAAACCGTAGCTTGCTGAGGCGCACCTCTCAAATTGCCATGGAATTATTTATTGGAGTGTGTATGGCCACGCGTCGGCAGGCGCTCTTCTGCACGCGCCCTTCGCCGTATTACACTGCTGGTAGAGAAAAGGAGTCCAGGCGATATAATAGTTAGAGTGATGTCTGCCCGGTGCGCATTGGCACTAGGTAGAGCCGATGATCCATGGGCCGAAGTTCGATTTTGAGTAGGAAGTCCCAATAGTCAAGCTCGGGCTGGGCATACTCTATTGTGGCTGTTAGAATCACCTGCCATGCCGCTGTCCCGTTTCCATCCCCTCATTTCAGACTGGTTTCAATCCCGCATTGGTGAGCCGACCGACGTCCAACAGGCCGCCTGGCCGGCGATTCAATCCGGCGCGGATGCATTGATCGCGGCGCCGACCGGCTCCGGGAAGACGCTCGCGGCCTTTCTCTCCTGCATCGACAGCCTCTTTCAGCAAGCGCTCGCCTGTGCACTCGAAGATCACACGCAGGTGTTGTACGTCAGTCCCTTGAAGGCCTTGAGCAACGACGTGCAGAAGAATCTCCAGAAGCCGCTGGCTGAAATCGGCGACGCGGCCTTGCAGGCAGGGCTGCTCATGCCGGACTTGCGCGTGCTGGTCCGGACCGGCGATACGCCGATGTCCGAGCGGCAGCAGATGTTGAAGCGCCCTCCGCACATTCTCGTCACGACGCCCGAATCCCTCTTCATCCTCCTGACCGCCGAGAAGAGCCGGCGCCTGCTGCAAACGGTGCACACCGTGATCGTCGACGAAATCCATGCCCTGGCGCCGAATAAGCGAGGCTCGCATCTGGCCTTGTCGCTGGAGCGGCTGGAGGCGCTGACCTTCCGGAAACCGCAGCGCATCGGCTTGTCGGCGACGCAGCGTCCGATTGACCTCGTCGCCCGGTTTCTCGTCGGCGACCGGCCTCAACCGGCGATCATCGATGTGGGGCATCGCCGTGAATTAGACCTGGCCGTCGAAGTCCCCAAGGATGAACTCAGCGCGGTGGCGACCAACGCGATCTGGTCCGACGTGTACGATCGGGTGGCCGAGCTCGTCCGGGAGCATCGGTCCACGCTGGTGTTCGTGAACACGCGCCGTTTTGCCGAACGCGTGTCGCACTATCTGGAAGAGCGGCTTCAGGACTTGGGACCTGAGGCGGTGGCCGCGCATCATGGCAGTCTCTCCAGGCAGATTCGGCTGTCTGCCGAGGAGCGGCTGAAGACCGGCAAGACGCGCGTGGTGGTCGCCACCGCCTCGCTGGAGTTGGGCATTGACGTCGGCACCGTGGACCTGGTCTGCCAAATCGGGTCGCCGCGGGCCATCGCCACGGGACTGCAACGGATCGGACGCGCCGGTCACTGGGTTAAGGCTATTCCGAAAGGCCGTCTGTTCGCCATGACGCGGGACGAGCTGCTGGAATGCGCCGCGCTCGTGCGCGCCATCCGGGCGGGTGCGCTGGACCGGATCGAGGTGCCCATTGCGCCGCTCGACATCCTCTCGCAACAGATCGTGGCGGCCTCCGCCAGCCAGACCTGGACCGAGGACGAGTTGTTCGCGCTCTGCCGCCGGGCGTTTCCGTACCGGG
The DNA here is from genome assembly GCA_965285945.1 of uncultured bacterium. GTDB lineage: Bacteria > Nitrospirota > Nitrospiria > Nitrospirales > Nitrospiraceae > Nitrospira_D. Next base: position 126,670 of record CBDIWP010000002.1, read on the forward strand.
AGTTGGCCCGGACCGATTTCGATCAGGTGGTGTGCATGTTGGCGGACGGCATTGCGACCAATCGCGGGCGCGGCCATGCGTATCTGTTTCATGACCGCATCAATCATCGGATCAAGGGGCGGCGGGGGGCCCGGCTGGCGGCCATCACGTCCGGCGGCGCCATCCCCGATACGGCCAACTATGCCGTCGTGGCCGAGCCCAACGGCATCGTGGTGGGATCGGTCGATGAGGATTTCGCCGTCGAAAGTCTGGCCGGTGACATCATGCTGCTGGGCAATACGTCCTGGCGGATCAAAGGCATCGAAGCGGGGAAGGTCCGGGTGGAGGATGCGCAGGGCGCGCCGCCGAACATTCCGTTCTGGCGCGGGGAAGCGCCCTCCCGGACCGCCGAGTTGTCGGCCGAGGTGTCATCGTTGCGGCAGGCGATTGCGAATCGGTTGGGTCAAAACCCACACCCCTCCCTCTCCCCTGAGGGGAGAGGTGAAGGAGAGCGGCTTCGGTACCACGCATCACTCATCACCTGGCTCAAGCAAGAATGCGCTTTGGATCAACGAGGGGCCGAGCAGGCGGCCTGGTACGTGGCGGCCGGCCAAGCCGTCTTGGGAACCGTACCCACCCAGCAGCGCATCGTGGCCGAGCGGTTTTTCGACGAGAGCGGCGGCATGCAGTTGGTCATTCACGCGCCGTTCGGGGGACGGGTGAATCGGGCCTGGGGGCTCGCGCTGCGCAAGCGCTTTTGCGTCACGTTCGATTTTGAATTGCAGGCGGCCGCGACGGACAACGGGATCGTCATCTCGCTGGGCGAGAAGCACAGCTTCCCGCTGGAGTCGGTCTTTGGCTATCTCCATCCGAATTCCGTGCGCGAGGTGCTCATCCAAGCCGTGCTGCTCGCCCCGATGTTTGCGACCCGCTGGCGCTGGAACGCCTCGCGCGCCTTGGCGTTGCTGCGGTTTTCCAACGGCAAGAAAGTTCCGCCGCAGATTCAACGCATGCGGTCGGAAGATCTGCTGGCGGCCGTGTTCCCGGACGCCATCGCCTGTCAGGAGAACCTCACCGGCGCGCGCGCCGAACGAGAGATCCCCGACCATCCGCTCGTCCGGGAAACGCTGCAGGACTGTCTGACGGAAGCGATGGACCTCGAGGGGCTGACGGCGGTACTGCGGGCGATTGACCAGAAACAGATCGACTGCGTGGCCGTGGACACGCCGGCGCCCTCGCCCCTGTCGCATGAGATCCTCAACGCCAACCCCTATGCGTTCCTGGACGATGCGCCGTTGGAAGAGCGGCGGGCGCGGGCCGTGGAAATGCGGCGGACGCTGCCGCCGGAGCTGCTCGGGCAAGTCGGCGCGCTGGATCCGGCGGCGATCCAGGAAGTCGAGAGCGAAGTCTGGCCGGTCGTGCGTGATGCCGATGAGCTTCACGATGCGCTGCTCACGCTCGTCTGGGTGCCTGTTGAACAGGTGAAAGAGTGGCGTGTCTATTGGCCCCGCTTAATCGAGGAGGGGCGCGCCCTTGAACTGCAGGCGCGAGGCGAGGGGCGAGAGGGCAGAGGGTGGGTTGCGACAGAGAATCAGAAATCGGTCGAGCTGCTGCTTGGACAGGGGGATGAGCCGGCTCTGGATGCCGTCGTCCGGGGCTGGATGGAGAGTCTCGGGCCGACGACGGCGGGGCAATTGGCCGAGCGGTTGCATCTTCACCCGAGCGAGGTGAATGCCTCGATGATCCGCCTTGAGGCGCAGGGCCTGGTCCTGCGCGGCCGGTTCCGTCCAGGCGTATCATCCGCGGATCACGCCTCGCCGGATGCCGTCGAGTGGTGTCATCGCCGATTATTGGCCCGCATTCATCGGCTCACGCTGGGCGCGCTCCGGAAGGAAATCGAACCCGTCACCGCGGCCGAATTCATGTCCTTTTTGTTCCGGTGGCAGCATGTGGCGCCGGGCGCGCGATTGCATGGGGAGGCCGGACTCGGCGAGGTGGTTGCGCAGCTCGCCGGGTTCGAAGCGGCGGCGTCGGCCTGGGAACCGCATCTGTTGCGGGCGCGCCTGGCGAAATACGCACCGGAATGGCTGGACCGGCTGTGCCTCAGCGGTGCGGTGGCGTGGGGACGCTTGTCCTCGCCAGCTCGAGCTTTCGGCGACGACGGCCCCCGACGCGTGGTGCCGACGAGCGCGGCTCCCGTGAGTCTGTTTCCCCGTGAGGCGGCAGAGTGGCTGGTGGCCTCATCCGCTGAGTTTCCCCCCGCGCATCTGAGCGGGGTGGGACAACGGTTGCTCCAGGCCTTGCATGAACGCGGGGCCAGCTTCTTTAGCGATTTGGTCCTGGAGACGGGGCATCTGCCGGCTGAAGTGGAACAGGGGCTGTGGGAATTGGTGGCCGCCGGGTTCGTGACCGCCGATGGATTTGATAACCTGCGTTCGCTGCTGGATCCGCACCGCCGGCGGGCGGAAGGCCGCGAGCGCTTGCGGCGCCCGCGCCATGCGGGTGGACGATGGTCGCTCTTACGGATGGCAAGTGGTGCGAGGCAAGAGGCGAGGAGAGAACTGAATGGTTCGCCCCTTGCCCCTGCCCTCTCGCCCGGCTCATCACACACGCATCACGCATCACGTCTCATTGAGCCCATGGCCCGGCAGCTCCTGCGCCGTTACGGGGTGGTGTTTCGCGATCTATTGGGGCGGGAATCGTCTTCCCCGGCCTGGCGCGATCTCCTCGTGCATTACCGGCGCATGGAGTTGCAGGGTGAAATCAGGGGCGGGCGCTTCGTGACGGGTTTCGTCGGTGAGCAATTTGCGCTGCCGGAAGCCGTGGAAGCGATGCGGGCCTTGCGCAAGAGCGGGTTTGGATTGTCGCAGGAGGTGAAGATCTCCGCCGTGGATCCGTTGAACCTCGCCGGCGTCATCCTGCCCGGCCCGCGTATTCCCGCTGTCTCGACGAACTTCCTCGTGGTGAAAGACGGAATGGTGGTACGCACGGTGATCGGACGGGGCGGGGAAGCGCGCGCATTACGCCGCGCCAAGGCCGGCGTCTAGCAGGATGCTGAAAGAGTCCTCCAGCGGCGAAAGACACGGGGCGCTCACCATCTCGCGCCCGTGCGCAGACATGAGGCGACTTATTCGTCGCCTCGCGCACCTCGCATCGTTCAGCCCCTCAACGTACCCCTGGTACGCCTCGGACCTTCACTCGCTGCGGCCTTGCCGGACGGCCATTTTGAGCATCCTGCGGGGATTGTGTTTTCGTGTCCTACACGTTCCGCTGTTGACTTCTACTGAAGCAAATAGCTTTTGCGCAGCCCGCTAAACCGGGAGCGCCAGGAGCGGGCAGCGGGCGCCGCGCAACACCCGTTCCATCGTGCTGCCGCGCATCATGTCCAACATGGAATCATGCCCCTCGGTGGTCATCACGATCAGGTCCACATCGAAGTCCGCACCCATGCCGAGAATCACATCCACCACGTTCCCCTGGCAGGTTTGGGTATGCCAGAGCCAGCCCTCACGCGAGGGGTAGCGGACGGAATGCAACGCGGAGTCGTCGCCCACATGGACCAGGACGCCGGTCAGGCTGTCGGAGCCCAGCGCCAGAGCCAGGCTCGTCGTCATGTCGATGGCCACCTGAGGATCGGGTTTCGCGCTGACGGGCACCAGCACCCGCCGCAGTTGCGACCGGCCGGTGTCCTTGGCGACAAATCCTTCGACATGGGTCGGCACAAACAGCGTGGGGGCATGACTGCGCCGCGCGATCGGCTCCGCCACCGTCTGGTGCTGCCAGCGCGCCAGGCCGTCGTATTGATGGGTCGCCATGACCAACAGATCCGCCGGATGAGAAGCCAGGTAATGGAGAAAGCCCTGGGTCGGATTCCTTGCCGCGGCCCGCGTCTTCCTGATGGAGAGGCCAAGCTGCGTCACCTGTTCTTTGGTGCTGCCCGGGTCCAGCAGCCGCCATTGTTCGAGAATCGGGCGGATGCGCGGAAAATCCTCGAAGTCCGATCGGGCGACGTCGGGATCGATATGCATCATCGACAATTCCGCTTTGGCGGTGAGGGCGAGCTTCAGGGCGTGAATGAGCGCCGTGTGGCTATCGTCGGTAAAGTCCGTGGGATGAAAGATCGTCCGGAATGGCAGCGTCGAGCCGGATGCCGTCATGGTTGCGCGGTCCGAAGGCCGGAGTGAGGCGCATCCACAAAGGGCCCGGCGGCGTCTTGGAGCAACGCCAGAAGTGCCGGGGAAGCGGGTGAAGGCGACGTGGTTATCCCGGCATAGCGTGCTTGAGCGGCAGCGAAGAACGCCGGTTGGCGCTCAGCGGGAACACCGAGCAAGGCGCTCGTGGCCGCCAGATACTCGCCCTGTCCGGCCGCAAGGTCCTGGCTCAAGTTGGCATGGTTGAACGACACAAAGGCCGTCGTTCTAAACTCCGGTTTGACGAGGCCGTCTTCCGTAAACCAACTGCGGGCCGAGGACGTGGTGCCGGTCACGTTCGATGTCGTGTCCAGGATCTGGTCCGTCGTGGCGCGAAGAGAGCAACCGGTGGTGAACAGGAGGGGCAGGGCAAGGAACCAGGCAATCTGTCGCATGGAGCCTCCGTAGTTGTAGGCGGAACATGAGCCAGCCGACGCCACTATAGCACAGGGCCGCTCAAGTGCAGCCCGATTCTGTGCCGATGAAAACAGGGGCGCAAGGATTTCCGGGTCCTCTTTTGGCTAGTGCAGGCCACGCCGGCCTCGGTGTCGGCGCTTCCCTACGCCGCTAAATCCTTCGACGCAGCCACCCGCCAGTTCGGCCTCATGTTCTTCCCGAATCGGCAACAGGCGCTCGGGAGATGCTGCGAGTCCGGCGCCTCGGCGGACAAATCGCCGTGGCGGTGTGGAATTCCCTCGATCGCACGCCGGCGCATGGGGATCAGGTGGCGATGCTTGGGCGGCCCGCCGGTTCACGTGCCGCCGGGGCCCTGCGCGCACTCTTCGTGCTCGGAGACCGGACGAGGTGGTCAGGTTGTTGGCCGCCGCCGGCGTCGATGTCCTCTCAGTCCGCACGGAACAGGGCATAGCTTGCCTTCCCGATATCCGGTCGATGGTTACGGCCGACCTGCGAGGGTGGTTGCCGGTGATGGATCCTTAGGCGTTCGCCATGGCTTCTTCGCGTGCCCAGAAGCGAAGCTGTCGGCACGCTTGGATGAACCTGGTGCACCCTTTCGAGCCGGCGAGTGCGATGAACCCGTCGTCGAGATGGTCCTCGACCCCGGCCTTGCTGAACAGGGGAACGGCCGCCTCGACATAGCCGATGAACTTCATGTGCGCGAAGGCATCAGCGACGAAATCACGCGCAGCGGCGTCCTTGATGAGCATCCGGACGCCGTCATCCGATGGCAACAGTGCTACCGCGTCATACAAGACGGATGGTCCGCCCCCCACCTTTTGTGCGGCCTCAATCCAGGTGCCGTCGCTGGCCTCGACCCCGCCGATCCTGGGAGCGACAATCTCCAGCATGGCGCCTTCCGCTTCGGCGGCGCTTTTGAGGGATTTGAAGAGCGTCATGTCCACCCCGTCGGTGACGAGCACCCCGATTTTGCGTCCCTTGAAATTCTCCGGGCCGTTGAGTTGGATGCTGAGAGCCGGCGATTTCTTCAGGTCCTTCCGAGTCGGGCGCGCCGCGTCCGCGGGATCGGGCATCGATTTGAGACGCAGACCGTCGGCGACCTGCTTCGCCAGGTCGGGATGCACGTTCAGGAGATGAGCGACCATCCGGGTGCGAATGGCGAGCCGCTCGCACTTGCTCAGTTCAAAGACGAAGGCGTTGGCGATGTGCATCTGCTCCACCTTCGTCTGACTGTTGTAGAACTGCAGGGCCTGGCTGTAATGGTCGGCGAAGGTCTCCGAGCGACTGCGCTGTTTGGGACCTTCTTCCTGGGATGGATAAGATTGAAACCCGGTGTCCGGGGACTCGCGCGGCCCTCCGCCTTGGCCGTCCCAAGAATTCGGCTCATAGTTCACCCGGCCCTTCGGATTGCTCATCGCCATATGCCCGTCCTGCTGGAAGTGCGCAAAGGGACATTTGGGTGCGTTGATCGGGATGTGCGTGAAGTTCGGGCTGCCGAGCCGTTTGAGCTGCGTATCAAGGTATGAGAAGTTGCGCCCCTGGAGGAGCGGATCGTTGGAGAAATCGATGCCCGGAACAATGTTCTGCGTGCAGAAGGCGACCTGCTCGGTCTCGGCGAAGAAATTATCGACACAGCGGTCGAGCACGAGCCGGCCGACCCGCCGGATGGGCACTTGCTCTTCCGGGATGATCTTGGTGGCATCGAGCACGTCGAAGTCGAAGCGCTCGGTGAACTCGTCGTCGAACAGCTGCAAGCCCAATTCCCATTCGGGGAACTCGCCCTTCTGAATCGCGTCCCACAGATCCCGGCGATGGAAGTCCGGGTCGGCGCCGTTGATCTTCACGGCTTCATTCCAGACGACCGATTGCAGGCCGAGTTTGGGTTTCCAGTGAAACTTGACGAAGGTGGACTTGCCCTCGGCATTGATCAGGCGGAACGTATGGACGCCGAAGCCTTCCATGAACCGGAAGGAACGGGGAATAGTCCGGTCGGACATGATCCACAGGGCCATGTGGATACTTTCCGGCGTGAGCGAGATGAAGTCCCAGAAGTTGTCATGCGCCGTCTGGGCCTGGGGAAAGCCCCGATCCGGTTCTTGCTTCGCGGCATGGACGACGTCTGGAAATTTGATGGCATCCTGAATAAAGAACACCGGAATGTTGTTGCCGACGAGGTCCCAGTTGCCTTGCTTGGTGTAGAGTTTGACCGCGAACCCGCGCACGTCTCGCGCGAGATCCGCCGAACCCTTGTTGCCCGCGACGGTGGAGAAGCGCACGAACGCGGGGGTTCGCTCTCCGGCCCGTTGAAACAGGTCGGCCTTGGTGACGTCGGCGAGCGACTCGTACGTTTCAAAGTAGCCGTGAGCCCCGAAGCCGCGGGCATGGACGACCCGCTCGGGAATCCGCTCATGGTCGAAATGGAAAATCTTCTCGCGAAAATGAAAATCTTCGAGCGCCGTGGGGCCGCGCGTTCCCACCTTGAGCGAGTTTTGATCATCGGCGACGGGGATGCCCTGCTGTGTCGTAAGTACGGGCGTGTCGCCGCCGGCTGTCTGATGCACCTCCCCGCCGGCGCCGGTGGAAACCGTCTGATCGGCGAACTTCGCTGTCTTACCGGCGGCGCCGGATCTTGAGGCGTCTTTCTTTTTCATGCGTCCTCCTAGAATGAATGGCTTCGGTGACTATGATATCCGCCTTCATGCCGGCTGACCGCCATCGGTACGCCGGTGCCCACGTGACCCCTACAGGTGCCATGCGATTGGACCTGTGCACTGATAGGAAAGACGAGTGAGGCAGGCTGATTGCGATGGTAAGGTGTGGGCGATTCGCGTGTGTACCAGGGAAGCCCCTGGTTAGTGATAGGAAGGACGGGTGACACACTCAGATTCGAACCCAGATCAGGCCAGGAAGGGACCTGTTACACGGTCGGTGGGTGGGGAGGCGAGAAGGATTCTGCTGTCAACCTCAGCGGGGTATTTAGGACGATGACATTGTCTCCGGCTCGCGAGATGACTCGGCCCGTGTCATGACGGCGCCCGGCGCGGTTACGGATCTGACGCGAAAGTCAGTCAGCCTTTCCAGAGCCCCCGGCCGATCATCCCCAGGGCATAGAACAGTGCGCCCCCGGTCAGCACCTTCACGGGCGGGGGAGCCAGCGTGAAGGCGAGGCCGAGTATTCCTATCGTCATGAACAGCGCGCCGAGAGCGGTGACGTACCGTCGCCGCCAGATCGTCTCGCGCCGCCAGGCGCCGGTGCGCCAGGCTTGTTTCACCTCACGCAGGGTAAATGACTCCGATCCTTCCCGTCCGGTTGCGCGGCCCCACACGCGATAAGACGACGCGCGCCAGGCGACCGGTTGCGCCGCCATGCGGACGCTCCGTTCGACGTCTTCCGCCTCTGTATGGTTGAGCGACCGGTCTTGCGCCATCAAAAGATCCAGAATTCCGCCTATCATGAGGACCAATCCGGCGCCGGCGGCGCCGGCGGTGGCGACGAGCCATGGCGTCTGGTGCGCGTCCACCATCGCGAACCAGCCCGGCAGCGGTGGAATGGCACTGACCACCGCTGCGGTCAGGATGGCGGCGAAGGCCCACAGCAGAGTTTTGATCCATTGCAGCAGCCCCTGCATCAGTTCCCCATCCAGAGGCTGACGTCAGGATGGGTTCGGTCAAAGCGGACCCTTCCCTGATTGCCCTCTTTCCAGCCTGCGGCTTCGTCCGGCGACATGAGATGCGAAACGCCCTCCTGTTCTCGGCCGATGTGATCTCGATAACGGTAACGGATCTGCCATTGTGTCACGCGGTTCATGCTGGTGGCCGTAGGTTCCGCGCGTACAACCGTGCCTTCCGTGAGTAGGCCATGACGCAAGATCCGCGCGGCCTGCACGAGCTTTCGACCATCAGCGAATACCAACACGCCGCCGATGCAGGTGAAGACGCCGCCGACCAGACTGAAGACGAGCGCCGCGATCCACTCATCGCCTCCGGGCGGTCGATTTGAAGCCGGGTCATCAGGAAGGTACGTCACGGCGAAGGTCTGTCCGGCCTCCAAGCGTTCCCATTCCTCCACCGCGACATCGGCCGTTCCGGTGAGGCCCTCACCCTGCGATGATATGAAGCGGTAAGTTATCAGATACTGAGTGACGGCATGATCCGTCCGGTCGGCCCGAATCAACGATTTGTTGAGCACGACGGCATCGACGGACAGGCCCTGAGTACGATAGGCATGTTCTTCTATCGTCGTCCGGACGCCGATGGTCAGCAACACAAGGCCGAGAACCAGGAACACACTGCCGACCCAGAGCAGGACTGACCGGCCGGCGATCGTCCACAACGACGGGCCGGAGGCAGGAGCGGCCGTTCTCCTCACGACCCCACCCACAAACTCCGGTCAGGTCTTCGGCGGTCGTATCGGATGGTCACGCGATCTCCGGCCTTCCATCGCATCGCTTCCTCCGGCGAAACCGGTTCCTTCCCCTTGTGTGCCCTTCCACGCTCGTCCTGGTACTGGTAGTGAACGGCCCATTGTCGAATGCCGTTGATGCGTATGGTGCTCTCATTCACGTCGGACACGATGGCGGTCGTCGGGACGCCCTCGCGTTGCAACCGTCGATCAGTCAACATCCGTCCACGCGCCCGCGCCAGGATGACACCGCCCAGGCCGCCAAAAATTCCACCTATGACCGTGAATGCGCCCGGCAGCCACCAGCCGCTGGTTTCCCCTTCGATACGATAGTGCTGCGGCGCCTCGGGAAGATAGGTCACCGGAAGCGATTCGCGTTCCACTAACTGGTCCCACCGTTCTCCTGTGACTTCTGCACGGCCCTTCATGACACCATCACGAGTCAAAAATCGGAATGTCACCTCGTAGGTGGTACTCCGGTTCCCTCCCTTACTGGATGAGGACGTCTTCCTGGCCTTGGTGAGCACCATTCCCTCAACGGTCTTTCCTCCGTCATCGAGGCGCTGTGTGACGGTGGCATGGTGATAGCCGAAATAGAGCCCAAGCACGAAAAACGGCGCTCCCACAAACAGCCAGATGCCGCCGAACCAGAGCCAGAAGTTTTTGGGCGTGATCATCTAGCAGTCCATCAAGTTCTCTTATCTGGTCCTGGTCGTTCGATCATGATAGGGCTATTCATAAATAGGCGGTTAGCGGGCAAGTTGCCGTTCCAGCTGGTCCAATCGTCCATGAATGCCGACTTGCCATCGCAGGTAAGACGTCAGGTTCGAAGACAACATGTCGAAGGAACGGATGGCCTCGTCGAGATCTTTGATGGCGGCCTCCAGATCGGGTTTTGATACGGATATGTCACCGTGCTGAGCGGCGGCAAGAAGGGTTGCGAGATGGAGGATGCTTTCTAACCCGTGGTGTGACGAGCCGCCTTGCAATCGCTGCTTCGCTCGTTTGAGCGCCGTTTCATAGACCACGGCTTCTTTCTTGACCGGATCGTAATACAAGTAGCCGTTATTCTCCCATTCGTCGATCTGCTCCTTGGCTTTATCCAGCAGCTTCTCATCGGCGGCGGCTTTGCGTGCTTCTTCCAGGCACTCGGGCGCCTGTTTGAGCGCCGCTTCGAATGCGTCCAGCGCCTCCTTGAGGAGCCGCTGCGCTTCCTCGGCGGCGTGACGCGATTCGTCCTGGTACGCCTTGTAACGGCCGCTGATATCATAGGCGCGGTACGCTCCGTCGATGAAGGTCAGATAGCCGCCGATGACCATGCCGATTTCGGCGGCGCCGCCGTACTGCGCGAGCTTCGCGAGCCATGCGGCTCGTTCTCCCTTCATGTATTTCTTCGCTAGGCCGGATCCGATTTGCCATCCTTGATCGACACCAATGTCTGTGGCGACGTCTCCCCCGTAGCGTTGGGCTTCCATCCCGAGAAACTCGCCGACTTCCCTCTGCGCATCCAAGTTCAGTTCGCCTCTGTGCCGCCACAACTCCAGGCCGATCTTTTTCTTGCGTTCATATTCTTCCATGAGGCTCTTGTCGCATTTCTTCTTCTTGTTTTTGTCTTTGGCGGTATCTTTCTCCTTGTCCCGGTCCTTGTTCGGTTCCATGCAGCTTTCCTCGCGACAGGTTCCTGTGGGCGGGATGTGGCCTGGCTCGTGGAAGGCCATGACCGTGGGAAATTGAAGGACCAGAGTTGCCATCAACGCGGAAAGAAACAATCGCCTTACCGGTGCCATATCACCTCTCGATTAACTTCACTCTGAATTTCGTTCCGGTTGCCAAACGTTTTCCTCCGGAGGTATCATCCCACCCGGTCGGAGGTCTTCGATTTACGCCATATGCGATGCTCCCAGCCAATTGGCCAGATTGACAGCACGGTTCGAGGTCGGAAAACGCTCGTCTTGGCCGCACTCCTTGGTCTGTTGGTATTGGCCTGTCCTGTAGCAGAAGTGCGGGCCGACATTTGTGCGCTGTGTAAAGAGAGGCCACATCTCTGCGACCCTAAGACGTTGGCATCTTGCCGGATCGACAAAGACAAGAGCTCCAACGCTGCCGGATCGCCGGGGGATCCTGGCGGGCCAGATCGGTCGCCATGCGGACCGAATCCTCCTGAGAAAGGTTTTGTGTATTCCAGTGGTAATGGGGATGTGCGTTCCGATCCAACGACCCGCGCCACTACCGTGGGAGATCTTCCTCGTGGCGGTCGGTTTATATACGATCGCATCGTGACTAGTGGTGAAGAACGTTGGTATCACATCAATACCCCCGGCTTTGCACAGGGCTGGGTTCCCTCGTCGGATGTCGCCTGTGCCAGACCTCAAGCACCGCCAGTCCCTCGGCCGAACCGGGTTAATGACTGTAACGTTCCCCTCGCTGACAGCGCTTCGGCTCAAGGCGGAGCCCGTGGCTTTGCCTCAGAGGGGTGTCAGCCGGATTCAATCGGGTCGGACCCGGTCTCATTCCGATAATCGCCGGTTCAGTTCCTCAGATAGCGGTTTGTCGATCTCAGCCAACAATCCGATCTGCTCCTTGACTCTGGCTTGATCCTTTAGTCTCAAGTAGGCCAGTCCCAACCCGAACCGGGCTTTGGCTGACCGCGAATTGACTTGCAATGCCTGCGTGAAGGCCTCAACGGCTTGATCGTAACGAGCCTGTTCCAGATAGGCACGGCCCAGTCCAATGTAGGCCGGCGTGGCTTTCCGATTCACCAGCAGCGCCCGCTTGAAACTGATTTCCGCGAGCAGATAGTTCCTTCGTTCAAGTTCTAGGATGCCGATATGGGAATATGTGTCGGAATCCTGTGGATTGAGGTGACGGGCTTTCTCCAATGCGTGTTTGGCCTCGGGGTATTTCCTGTCAGCGCGGTAGGCGATGGCTAGTGACTTATAGGCCTCGGCATTCTCGGGCGCGATGTCGGTCGCCCGGCGATAGGCGTTCATGGCTCCCGTGTAGTCATTCATTCGCATCAAGGCATCACCCAGCGAGAGAGAGGCCTCGAAGTCATCCGGTCGCAATGTTGTCGCCTGCCGGTAGGCGGTTGCTGCGTCGGGATAGCGCTTCACATGCTGATAGGCGTGGCCCAGTTGGACGTAGGCATCGGCGTCCTTCGGATTGAACGTCACCGCCTTTGAGAAACTGGCCTCGGCCTCTTTCCATCGTCCGGCCTGTGCATGCAGCAGCCCCGCATTGTATTGCTCCTCCGGCGAACCTCCGTATAGGACCAACGTGTTTGCTCGTGCGACATTGCCTGCACGATCGGCAATTTCAACGGTCAGCTGGTGGTCACCGGCCGGCAAGGATTTCGGCAAACGCATCTGCCCGCTGGCCCCGCGGTTATGCTGATCGAACTGGCCGGCATAGTCTTTCCCGTCAATGACGACGCGCAGGGTGTGGGCGGCGATGCCGCTGCCTGCGTCCCGATACTCGATCTCCACCATGAGTGTGTCGCCCCCGATTTCGGTGCCGGTCACGGGCTCGATAATGCGCAGGGTCGGTGGGCTGGTGTCCGCACCGGTGAACCCCGTACCAGGTAGGAAAATGGGCATCGAGGAGAGGAGCCCAGCGAAGACCAGATAGGATAAAGAAACCGTCGGTGTGCAATGGGGAAGGCACCAGAAGCGCGATGGCAGCGGGAGCAGGGTAACGCGATGAGTGACAGTCGCCATGCGGAGCCTCTCCGGAGCGAGCAGTCCCTATGGGCAAAGCGGGAGGTATTATGCCTGATCGGATGATGCGGTGTCATCTGGATACCGTTCTGGTGAGTACGAGGAGCGGCCGTCGGCGTACTTCGAGATCATTCTATCTTGTGTGCCGCAGACTCAATCACTTGCCTCCCCTTGCTCCAACAGCTGCCTGAGCGTAAGATCGCCACGCGGGTGACAGCATGGACAATGTCCGGTCGATCGGAAAGGTACTTTGAAGGGACCCTCTCGATTCGGCGTCACAGTGGCAGCGCTGGGGTTGGGCACGCTATTACCCTTTGCCGACATCCCGCGTCCCGTGTGCGGGCAGGCCTCCGGCGAGGGCGGAATCATTTGCTGCAATCAGATTATTGGTGTCAGAGGCAATTGGTTCGGGGCCCTGCACAGCGCGAATTGTGAAGAGTACGCCCGTACGAATTCGGAGGTCCGACGGAAACTCTGCGCGATGCAATGTCTCCCGAAAGAAGCCAAAAAAAAGTATTGCGGTAAAGAAGACTGCAAGGAAAATCCAACGCCTCCCGGTTCAGTCTATGCCGGCGTGCCGGGCGCGAGAACTCGTTCCGCGCCGGATACAACGTCGGAAGTGACAGGCAGCCCGGTATGGGGCGGACGACTGGTCTATCAAGAGGTCAAGAAGGTCAACGGGACTACGTGGTACAAGGTCGCTAGGCCGTCCCATCTGGCAGGGTGGATCAGCGAAGAGGAGGTCTTCTGCGAATTGCCCCCTCCCCCTTCCCCGCCGCCACCGGACCACAGTTGCAAGAAGAATCCGAAAGTGCCGGGGGCTTTGTTTACCGGATCACCGACGACCGTCGTCGGTATTGTCTATAGTGATGCAACCGGAGACTCGCAGATAATCGGCACGCATCCGAATGGCACGCGAATGGTGTACAAGGAGGTGCGGGAGAATAAGGGAGAAACGTGGTTTCATGTGTCCCCGCCCGGGAGACCATCCGGCTGGATGAGAGGAAGCGACCTGGTGTGTAGCCGGCCGGGGGATCCAGTGCCGAGAATGACGAAGCCCCTCGATTCGTCTTTACCTACGGAGCGCCCGACAGCCGCCATCGCCTCGGCCGGTCGCGGGTGAGGAAGCGGCCCCTAGTGCCTCCCGTTTATTTGATCCGGTCCTCTAATTCTTTTGCCATCCCAGGGTCCAGTGCTCGGAGGATGGAGAGTTGCTGCCGCGCGGCTGATTGTTCCCCCACTGCGGTATACACCGCCGCGAGTCCGAAATAGGTTTCGGGCAATTCAGACTTGAGGTCCACGGCTTGTTCGTAGGCGGCGATCGATTCTTGGTATTGTTTCAGCGCATGGAGGGCGATACCGAGATTGGTGTAGGCCCCATCGGCCCTCGGATTGATGGCAAGCGTCTGCCGGAAATTAGCGACCGCTTGGTCATATTGCTTCAGAACGAGCTGGGCGTACCCCAGCCGAAAGAACGCGAGCGCATTGTCTCGATCAAGCCTGGCCCAATGACCCCAGGCTTCGGCGGCTTCCTTCCATCGTTTCTCCTGCGCGAGCGCGGTGCCGAGCCCGGCATAGATCTCACCGTCCTGATTGTTGAGAAGGCTCGCTGCACGGAAGGCGGTGATCGAGTCGGCGAACTGTCCCACCTCAAGATAGGCCCGGCCTAATTTGACGCGTGCATCGACATCCTTAGGATCCGCGTGCGCCGCGCTTTCAAAGGCAGCCGCGGCTTCCTTCCAGCGTCCGGCGGTCAGATGCTCGATGCCGTCGTTATAGGGGTCGGTGGAGCGGGCATGGGATGGGACTGTGTCTTGCCGCGTTGCCGGTCGTGCATACTTCACCAGCGTTTCGGCGTGCGCCACATTGCCCGCCTGGTCCGCGACCTCCACGGTCACGCGGTATGCTTCCGTGGGCAGCGACTTCGTCAAGCGTATGGATCCGCTGGCTCCCAGGTTATGCTGGTCGAATTGGCCGGCATAGTCTTTCCCGTCAATGACGACGCGCAGGGTGTGGGCGGCGATGCCGCTGCCTGCGTCCCGATACTCGATCTCTACCGTCAGAGTGTCACCTCCGACTTCGGTGCCGGTGGCCGGTTCGACAATGCGCAGAGTCGGAGGGGTGGTGTCCGCATCGGTCCACCCGGTACCAGGCAGGCCGGCAAGCAGGAAAACCAGCGCAGCCCAGCGGGCCTGCGATGACAAGACACTCCCGGATCTATTCGCTCGTAAGCCTTGCATGAGCGCCCCTCTCGGTACGATGCCTGGAGGGAATGGCTTATTTTTTCGGCGGAGCCGTGGGTTTGGTATTGGCGTTGCGGCCCGTGTTGTTGCCCTTCTGTTCTGTTCCCGACATCGTGTTGCCGGCTGGTTTCGATTCTTTGGTGGCTGGCGGTGTGTTCGCGGCGTGAACGGACAAAACGGTGAGCTGAGGTCCCATGGTCACGATCACTCCTGCAGCGACCGCCAGAAGCCACATGATTCGTATCCGCATGATCGTTCTCCTTGTTGTTGAAGCATCCTCACCCATCCAGGCAGAGGTGCTTCGGTCACGGAGTGCCGAAGATCAGGAGCGTTTGAGTTCGTCGAGATACCGCTTGATCGCCGCGGCGTCCTTTGCACTGCCATTGAGCTTGAGATACTGTTCGAACGCGTCGGTCGCCTTGGCCCGGTCGCGTTTTTTATAGTAGGCCAGTCCCAGCTCCCGGTAGGCATCGGCATACGTGTCGTCGGTCTTGATCGCGGCCGTGAGATGGGTAATGGCCTGGTCGGCGCCGGGCACCCCGCCTGTTTCGAGCGCGATCTTTCCCAGGTAGTAATGGGCGAGCAGGTCGTCGGGGTTGGTGGCGAGGGCCTTGGTGAACATGGCGGTGGCGGTCTTGTACCGTTTGCGCTCGTAGTCCGATTTGCCGGCGGCGGACACCAGCACGTTGGTGCGCTGTTTGAACTCGGCCGTATTCACGATCAGTTTGCGGGTTTCCAGATCCCGGCTGTACTTGGACGTCGCAAGGCCGGTAAGCTTTTCGATCCGCGATTGGTTGGTCGGATGGTCGCCGTAGAAGAAGTTTTGGAGCGTGGACTGATCGCCATATTCCTTCATCAGCTGCTCGAACGTCTTCGGCGCTTCACGCGGGTCGTACCCTGCCTTGACCAAGTACTCCATCCCCACCACGTCGGCCTCGCTCTCATTGCCTCGCCCATGCCCGCTGGTGGCCGCCTTCATCGAATAGTCGTATGTTTTCTGGAGCAGCGCGGGCGGAATCTGCGCGGTGGCGCCGGTCGACGTGGCGGTGATCCGGCCGATTTCGCCGAGGAGCTGAATGCCGTAGGTGCCTTCGATGCCTTTCGTCACATGACTTTCCGTGACATGCGCGATCTCGTGGGCCAGCACCATCGCGAGCTGCGCTTCGTTGTCCATGCGCGCGATCAATCCGGCATTGACGTACAGCAAGCCCCCGCCGAAGGTGAAGGCATTGACGCTGCCGTCGTTCACCACGCGAAGACTGTAGATAAACGGGCGGGGATGAGCCTGCGCGACGAGGCGCTGCACGATGTCGGTGAGATACGCATCGAGCAGCGGGTCCTCCCACATCGTATGGCCGCTGTCATATTTCTTGGCGTTCTCCAGCGCCATGCGCTCTTCGTCGGCCTCCGAAAAAGTCGGCCGGTTCAGGATGGCGCCGCCCACTGACATGCCGGTATTCAAGTATCGGTCGGTCCCGGCCGGCATTTGTTTCATGACGTCTTGGCATCCGGATAGGGAACCAGCCAAGAGTGTCATGACCGTCGCTGTGACAACCGAGGAACGTATCCTATGCCGCATGAGTGTCTCCTCTCGTGGCTCGCTGGAACTGGTTACCTTGCCTTTTCCGTCGTCACCTCTGCGTGAGTGCGCTATGAATCGGCATCATGTATTAGGCCGCTGACCACGATGCATGAGGATCGAGACATTGACTGTGTCTCGTCTCCCATTCGGTCATCAATTTGTTGGGGGATTTCTTTTGGCACTGCTCTGATCAATTTGCTCACACCCCATTCCGATGCACTTGGGCGAGCGCTTGTCGCAGCCCATACCGATACATCCTTTATTGTTGCACCCGAGGCCGACGCAGCCGGGGCCTGTGCCCGCTTGTACCGGCGAGGGGATGCTGACGGACGGGACGGAGGCAGCTTTTGGAATCGGTGGCGTGGGGTCTTTCGGTTTGCAGTGGGGCAGGCACAGAAGGAGCGGGATCACTAGGAGGAGGATGCCGCGATGCGTTCGAGTCGTCATGCGGAGCGTCCTGCGTGAACAGCGCCTATGGGAAGTGGGCGGTAGTATGCGCCTAATCGGGATCACTTGTCATTACCGAAGAGGAGGGTCGGTACGGGAGTCGCCTGAATTGGGTAGGATGCTTTGACTAAGAAATCAGTCGCTGTCCGATTGACTTTGGGTAGATGTAAAGCTAGGGTCCAACAACCTCGAAAAACTAAAGATAGCTAAGCAGAAGATAAAAATTTTCGATGACCACTAGGACAATGGAAGAGGTTTTGAACAGAGGATTAATGTGAAAGTCATTTTAGGTCTACTACTGTTTTCAACCTTAACCGGTTGTTTCTAGCACATTATATGTCGCGACTTGGATTGATCATCTCTAAGATCGCTCGGGTTTTGTTACGTCAGGAATGGCAAGCGCTGCAGCCGCAGTTGGCTAATTTGTATCGCGCGCACTTACAAGACCCAGATAGCGCTCCGCCTTGGATCGCTCAAGCGCTCTTGATTTCTGGAGAAGATCACCGGTTTTTTGACCACTTTGGAGTCGATTTCATCGCTTTGTGTCGCGCTGTTTGGCGTGGATGTGTGCTAGGGCGTCGGGAGGGAGCCAGCACAATAGAAATGCAGCTGGTCAGGGTCCTAACAGGTCGATTCGAGCGAACGTGCACTCGAAAGATTCGAGAGATTGGTTTAGCTACGATGCTTGGCTCTGCTATTCCCAAGCACGATCTTCCTGCTTTGTACTTGCGAATCGCATACTACGGGACTGGGATGGAGAATTTCTCTGCCGCCTGTGCAGGTTTGCGTCTTGTCCCTGGTTCGATGAGCCCTCGTCAGGCGGCGACATTGGTCGCGCGGCTTAAGTACCCTGAACCAAGCCAGCTTTCAGATATGAGGCGTGAACAGCTGGCAAGACGAACCGATTATCTTCTAACCCTCCACAAGCGACATGTGATAGGCAAGAAATATCGTGGCCTAATGAGCACAGCAGAGTATGCGGCCCTTTAGCGTGTCAGCACATTTTTCCGAGTTTTGTGAAATCTATCCGTCTGCGGCAGACGTGGCTCGTCTTTGTCTCGTGGGTGGAAATCAGGCCAGGCTCACATTGGCCAGACTGTGGCTCTCCGAAGGCATTCCGTTTGCCTTCCGTCAGAATCCTGCGTTATACGAAGTAGTTCGAGTTTGGCTTGCTTCTCGCCTTCGGATCGATCCGAAAGACATAACGCTAATAGGAAGTGCGCGCTTAGGGCAGTCGCTGTTTAGTAATCCAATTGGGTCGGTATTTTCCAAGGAATCAGATCTCGACTTCACGGTCGTCTCTTCAATGCTCTTTGAGAAGCTAGCTTCGGAGTTCAATTCTTGGGCTTTCGCATATGAAAGTGGATCAATGATTCCCCATAACGACCGGGAGCGACGTTTTTGGGAGGACAATATCAAGAGAGGGCCGGACATTCTTGGCCGGGGCTTTATAGACTCAGAGATGATCCCCTTAAGGAAAGAGTTTCCTTGTACACGTGAAATAGGACAAGCGATGTACCTTTTGACGGAAAAATTGCGGATTACGCCTGGGGGCCTGATGGTAAGGCACTCGAGCATTCGCACATACCGGAGTTGGGAAGCCTTTGCTCGTCAGATGTCGATGAGTCTTTCATGTATAAAGGCAGATGTGAAAACGGTTCTGTCTGAGAAAACAAGTGGTTTGGACTAAGTTCGGAGCATCAACTCAGTGTCATTCTGAATTTCACCACATCCTCCGCCCTCATCAGATTCCGGTGACGTTGGTCCCGTTCCGAGACAAATCTTAACGAGAGTGGGAACAAAGGGGTCGCCCTGAACTGGCCCCGGTCAAGACGCAGAACCAGCCATTCACCCGTCACTCTTCCATAGAGCGGCGCGGCTTATGCGGGCGCCCTGCAATTCGCGGCTCTGCCGAAGCCCAGCCCGCATCGAAGGGACAGCCGGGGCTGTCGATGTCGTATGACCAGCGGTGCGTGATCCGAGGGTACAGGTTTTCCCCTTCCGCGCTTCGCGATCGATTTCGGCCCAGACAA
Organism: uncultured bacterium; assembly: GCA_965285945.1. Lineage (GTDB taxonomy): Bacteria > Nitrospirota > Nitrospiria > Nitrospirales > Nitrospiraceae > Nitrospira_D. The sequence continues at coordinate 145,679 of CBDIWP010000002.1, forward strand.
CGCGGTGTGTTAATGGCGCCGTCACGAGCAGGTGATCGATGCGCATGCCGACGTTTTTATGGAAATTGCCGGCACGGTAGTCCCACCAGGTGTACCGCCCGGGTTCCGGGTGATGTAATCAGTATGCGTCGACGAATCCCGAGCTTGAAAGCCGCGCAAAAGCCTGCCGCTCGCGTTCCGAAACGTGCGTCCCTCCATGATAGGCTTGGGGATCCCATACATCGATTATCTTCGGGGGCTACATTGAAATCACCCCCGATGACGGCGGGTGTATTCGGTCAATCAGAAGTCACGATGCACGTCAGTTGTAGGTGGGCTCGTCCCGCTGCCGATCTTGAGCGGTGAATTTCGATACGATGCTTCATCGAAATGGGTTTGCATGGTCTATTAGGAGCCCATCCTGACGATCGTCGAGGAAAACGCACGGAAGTCGTCCAGATGGTTGGTGATAATGGCATGGACGACATCCAGGTTCAGGCGGGTGTATTCATGCACGGCCACGTTGCGGAAGCCGACCATGTGCTGCATGCGCGTCGATAGGTCAGTTGGGATGATGCCGGTGGTTTGTAGCAGCGTAAACGCGTCGCGACTGTCCTGCGGCACTCCAAGTTTGCGTTGGCTGACCACATACATGGCTAGATCAATGGCCGTCTCGCATGCTCGCTGAAGGTTCAGCACGATCGCATCTTGTCTGGTCTGGTTTCCGACGAGGTTCTGCTTCTCGTTCGCATATTCTTCGACAATCCGCTGAAGACAGCGTTCGATGCTGGCGGCTTTGTTCAGGATCACGTCGTCAGCCATACACCAGCCCGCGCTTGGTAATTCCTTTCACAATCTCTCGCCGTTCTTCGTTCAGTCGCGCATAGTCCGAATAGGCATACATTTCGAACTCCCCGCGTGCCCGTTCATCGCGGGAATCTAGACAAGTTCCCGTAGACAGCACCTGCATCCGCATGACGGCTGTCGCCGTTCGCAGGTCTACAAGATCTACGTCGCGATGTAACTGTGTGGCCAACTCCTGGGCGAGTTCGAATCGGCGCACGTTGGTCATGGGCTCATTCGAGAGGACCGCTAGATCCACATCGCTGTCTGGACGAGCCGTTCCCTTGGCTTGTGACCCAAAGCGGTACAGTGCAATCAGACCTGGGACTGATTGCCTGATGTATTCGATCAGTCGTGTGTCGCTCATACTTAGGCGCCGCTTCATTGGACGGGCCCAGGCTACTGGTTCACTCACTTCCTGTCAATCTGGCCGACGTGGCGATCATTTTATAGCGGTGTCCGCTGCTGGCCGACCGCAGTGTTGAATCGGCTGTCAGTCATGCCGTCTACGTCCGCCCTGACCGGTCGATCTGGCATTACTGTCGGGGCGGCGGGTCATGTACCGGGCTTCTCCAGACCTTGACAGAGTAATCAGTGACTGCCATTCTGTTGAATATTTCAACAATGGAGCGAGACGATGGCGACGGTCAATTTTAGTGTGCCGGCTGATGTAAAAGAAGCCTTCGACAAAGAGTTCGCCAATCAGAACAAAAGCGCGGTCTTGACAGAGTTGATGCGGCAAGCGGTGGAGGAGCGACGGCGTCGTCAACGGCGAGCGAAGGCCGTTGAAAAATTGCTGGCGCTGCGCAAGCAGGCTCGGTCTGTTTCGGAGCGAGAGGTCCGATCGGCGAGGAGACGTGGACGGCCGTGACGACGGTGGTTCTCGACGCCAGCGTCGTCGTGAAATGGATCTTTGCGGACCGGGCCGAAGAACCCCACTCCCTTCAGGCGCTCCACATTCTCCACCACATCCGGGAATCTCGCGTATCGGTGCTTCAACCGCCGCACTGGCTCGCTGAAACGGCGGCGGTTGTCGTGCGCCTGGACGATGAACGGGCTCGCCAGGCCGTCTTACTCCTTCATGCGCTGGAGCTTCCCGTCGCGACGGGGCCGGAGGTGTATCAGAAGGCATGTGAACTCGCCGCTTCACACCACCAACACCTATTCGATACGCTTTATCACGCGGTGGCCTTGACCGAACCGGGAGCCACGCTTGTGACGGCTGATGAACAATATTATCGAAAGGTCTATAAGGCCGGCGGCATCATGCGGCTGAAAGAGTATAGCTTGAGCAATCTCGGGTGAGGCATTCCGACGTTCACAGTTGGGGGCGCGCTTCTTCCCGTACGCAGATTCCGCAAACCGCCAGGAGTGGAACAATGGTTGCCTGGCTAGCAAAGGCGGTTACCCATGCCCTATGTCAATGTTCAAATTACCGCAGGCGCTACGAGGGAGCAGAAAGCTCAATTGGTGAAAGACATTACCGAGTCATTGGTGCGTGTGTTAGGCAAGAAACCTGAGCACACGCATGTCGTGATTCAGGAGATCGACGAGGCCAACTGGGGCTTCTCCGGCTTGCTGACGGACGACTGGAAGAAGCGGCAACGGTAAGCAAGCCAGTGGTATCGCCGGCCGATCACGGGTTGCAGCTCCTCAGTGCAATATAGATGTGAAGGTCCGCCTCTCTGAATTCAATTCTCGCGCCGCGCTCTTTCTACATCGTCATCCACGTATACCATGCCGGGCTTGCGGCCGGGAACGCGGTAGGCGGGGCCGGCTTTGTAACGCGGGCAGCCTCGAGGGCCGTAGCAGTGGGTTTCGAAGCGCCACTTCACCATAGGGCTGTATCCGCTCCATGAGCTTGAGCCCATTCACCTTATAGAACTCCGCCCATTCTGTTTTGGAATCCGGGACAGGGACAGCCGACCCTTAATGGTATCGCCGATGCGAAATTGGTGTTGCTCATGCGCTTTGGGGCCGATGGCAACTTTGAACCGGCTGCGGGACACGCCGTCCACTTCTCCATCAAGGATCAAGGTGTAGCCCTGGTACTGGTGGGTTGGGATGCTATCTATCATGGCGTCAGGGTTGGAATCCTTTCATGGAATGTAGCCAACGTTGAGGCTATATTCGCTCCGGCCGGATTGATGATAATTGACAGTTGATTGAGGCTGCGCAAGAATCACAATCGGCCGGGTATCTGAAAGCGTACGCTTGGGACATTCCGGCGCTCCCTCATCTATGGGCTAAAGCCAGTTGGTGTATTTATCCTGGCCAGAACGCCCGACCATCGGCGGCCAGGTTATTGGGCGGGTCGTCTACTGACTTGATGATTCGATCGAACAAGAAGTAAGGCGCTCCGGCGCGGCTGCATGTAACCCGTAGCGGGATCCATGTTCATCGGCCACTTTGGTGTCGGGTTCGGCGCAAAACCGCTCGCCCCGCGAGTGTCATTGGGCTCGCTGTTCCTGGCTGCTCAATTCCTGGATCTGCTCTGGCCGACGCTCCTGCTGCTCGGAATCGAACATGTGCGGATTGCCCCCGGTGCGACGGCAGTGACTCCGCTGGTCTTCGACCATTACCCCGTTTCCCATAGTCTGCTGGCGGTGCTGCTCTGGGCCGGGTTGATAGGCGCGGCGTATTTCTCCGTGCGTCGTGACCGTTCAGGAGCCATCGTCGTCGGCCTGCTCGTCGTAAGCCATTGGGTGCTGGACGCCCTCGTTCATCAGCCGGACCTGCCCATCATCCCGGGGAATACGTTCGTCGTTGGAGTGAATGTCTGGTCTTCGCTGCCGCTCACGCTGGCCATCGAAATTCCTCTGTTCGTGTTCGGGGTGTGGCTCTATGTCCGTACCACTGCTCCTATGGACGCGTCCGGAAAGTGGGGGTTACGGGGCCTGGTCTGCTTTCTACTCGTCATCTATGCGGGCAACATCTTCGGCGGTCCGCCTCCCAGTATTGAAGCGATCGCTTGGGCGGGCCAGTTGCAATGGCTCCTTGTCTTGTGGGGATATTGGGTCGACAAACATCGGCACGTCCTGCTTGCCGAGGCGATTAGCCGCACGGACGTTCAGCACTAGCCCCTATCGGTGGATGGATCCTCAAGAAACCGGCAAAAAGTACGATGCCATCGCGGCGTGGTGGCTGGAGCAGATGCGGGAGTCGACATACGGCGTGGCGGCGCTCGAACGCGCGCTCATGTTTGTGAAGCCTGGGCATGCGTTGGACGTCGGCTGCGGATGCGAGGGGCGGTTTATCCGGATTCTGCTGGAGCGCGGATTTCACTGCACGGGCTTGGATATCTCCGGCGCCATGGTCGACTTGGCGAGGACACGATATCCGGAGGCGGATTTTGCGGTCGGCGATATCTGCACGTGGCCGCTTCCGCGCCGGTACGATTTAATCACCGCCTGGGATAGCACGTTTCACCTGCCGCTGGAACAGCATGAGCCGGTCCTTCATAAATTGTGTGAGGGCTTGTCCCTCAACGGAGTGCTCCTGTTTACTTGCGGCGGCGGCGAAGCCAAGGGCCAGGTCCAAGGGGAATTCGCCGGGCAGCAGTTCGGATATAGCACCCTGGGAGTTCCCGGGTTCGTCCGGTTGCTCTGGCGCTATGGCTGCGCAATCCGACATCTTGAATACGATCAGTATCCGGAGAACCACGTCTGTGTGATCGTCAGGAAGGTTTGAAGTGTTCGGCTTGGATCGATGCCATTTCCATCTCTTGTCGATTCCAGCCGTTTCCGCCGACTAAGAGGTAGGCACGGTCAATGTCGACTGTGCCAAGGGACCGGAGGAACATCATGCCGAAGCTGCAGGCGATTACCCCCTGTTTGTGGTTTGACGATCAGGCCGAGGAGGCCGCCAGGTTCTATATCGGCGTCTTTCCGAACTCCACAATTACGCAAGTCCTGCGGTACGGAGAAGCAGGTTATGAGGTGCACGGGAGGCCCGCCGGAACGGTCATGACCGTAGCCTTCGAATTGAACGGGCAGCCCTTCACCGCTCTCAACGGCGGCCCGGTCTTCACGTTCAACGAGGCCATCTCCTTCCAGATCCATTGCGAGACGCAGCAGGAAGTCGATCATTACTGGGAGACACTTTCGGCGGGCGGGGATGCGCAGGCCCAGCAATGCGGCTGGCTCAAAGACAAATACGGCCTGTCGTGGCAGGTGGTTCCGATCGCCCTCATTGATATGCTCCGCGATCCCGATCCGAACAAATCCCAACGAGCCATGCAGGCCATGCTTCAAATGAAGAAACTCGACATCGAGCAGCTGAGGCGGGCTTATGCGGGATGACGGAGCGGGCGCAGTCGCGGTGAATAGTGCCGGGAGGGCATTCTAAAAAGGGGAGTCCCCATGAGCTTCGGCAAGACGACTCCGATCCTCCGGATCTTCGACGAACGGAAGGCTAAAGAATTCTATCTCGGATTTCTCGGGTTTACGCTTGATTGGGAACACCGCTTTGAGAGCAGCCTGCCATTGTACATGCAAGTCTCAAAGGACGGTTGCGTGATTCATCTTTCGGAACATCACGGGGATGGCTGCCCCGGCGTGGCGATGCGCATCGAAACGGACGACCTGGAAGCCTTTCAGCGATATCTGTTGGAGAAGGCCTATGCGTATGCGAGGCCGGGCATCACGGAGACCCCATGGGGGAGTAGGGATCTGACCGTGATCGATCCCTTTGGCAATCGGTTGACGTTCACGAATGCGATCAGTACCTGATGCAAGAGGAGTCGCGTCAGACTGTCTAAATCGACTGGTCTTCTCTTGGTAGGCAGAACGCCGTGCTGTAAAGACGAGGCGCAAGACCGAGAGGCCCGACTGCATTGGGCCTCTCGGAAGGAAAGAAGAGCCGGTTATTTGCCCTTGACGATGGTGCAATACTCGGCCACGATTCCAAGGATGCTCTTGGCCGAGTGGTCCACATGGGAAACTTCCGTGATGCCGCCGGCTGCTTTCGCCGCCGAAATACTGGCATCCCCCTGGGCGACCAGGCCCAGGATCGTGTTGGCGCAGGCTTTACCCTCTTTGCTGACGTCGGTGTTCCGGGTCGTTTCCCATCCGAATTTTGTATCGTTGTAGATAAGACCTGCCAATGGCGAGGCCACCGGCTGGCAGCCTGTCAATGCGATGACGCCTAAGCCGAGAACCCCTGCTGCCCACATGTTCTTCATATTTCCTCCTAGTAAGTTGTGCGTCCACAATGCCCTAGGCCTGTATACGCCGCGGGCCAACGCGAGTCAAGCCAGGACCTGCCGGTTGGAAAAGAGCCCCGGATAGATGCAAAAGAACCCGGCACAGACTACGATGCCAGGCATCATGGGTTTGAACAGCTGCGCCATAACGGGCTGCTGGTGTGGTGTGAACAGGAGGAAGGAGTCGTCAACGTACTCATGGCGGAACTAAAAACTCTTGCGCTGTTCCTGGCCACTGCGGTGGCCGAGATCATCGGCTGCTATCTCCCGTATTTATGGTTGAGGAAAGAGGCCCCGATGTGGCTGCTGCTTCCCGCTGCCGGGAGCCTGGCGTTGTTTGCCTGGCTGCTGACCTTGCATCCCGCCGCCGCGGGGCGCGTCTATGCGGCGTATGGGGGCGTGTATGTCTCGGTCGCCATTATCTGGCTCTGGGTCGTGGATGCTGTGCGGCCTTCTCCTTGGGACTGGCTCGGCGTCGCGGTCTGTCTCTGCGGCATGGCCATCATCATGTTCGCGCCCCGGCAAGCCGACTTCTAGCAGGCTGTTGACAAAGCCCGCCAGCGGCGTTCTCGCGGGGACACTGCCGCCTCACCATCTCGGCGGCGTTCACAAGCGTGCCGCGCCTTATTCGGCGCGTCGTGAACCTCAGAGGCTCAACGTACGGGACGAGGAAAGAGCTGCCTCTGGCAGATCGGGTGGGCGGGTGAAAATGAGTACGCTTCGCCTCGAAGATACTGGGCGCTCACCGGCTCGCGCCCGTCCGCACACGTGACGCTCATTATTCCTCGCGTCGCGGATCTTGCTGCGGCCTTGCTGGACGGCCTTTCTGAACAGCCTGCGAACGATTCTGAGGGAGACTGTGACTGTCCCAGTTCCCACGTTTCCATAATTGCCCAAGTCGTGTGGGCAACACCCTGCTAGTGGCTGCCCGGTTCGGCCGGGCCGGATGCCCCTCACCCGTTCCCGGGTGAGGGGCATGACCGCACCACCGCCTGCGCGGTCGCTATTTCTGATCGAGAGCAGAGGTCTGGACCTTGCCGGGCACCATGAACGGCATCAAGGGCAGGTCCTGGGCTTCCTTATGAACCTTGAGGATCGCGATCGCGCCCCGCAAGGCATCGGTGAGTGAGTGGGTCACGATGGGAATCACGCCCTCTCCTTTGTCCAGCACCATGTCCATAATGGCCGCTCCTGCCGGCGGCACCATAAAGGTCTGTACGCCGCGGAGACGATTGGCGGGATTGCCGCTCTCCCACACGTCTTCCCATAACTCGGCGATCGGATGGACAGCAGAGAAGTTATTGGGGCCGGCATTCACAAAATAAAACCGCACACGTTCTCCCGGCTTGGCTTCCAGGAACTGGCCCCCGCTCTTGGCATGGACCGGATCGTACCGGAAGACACCGCCATTGAAGACCACATGTTCGTACTTCCGGTCGAACATACCCTGCACGTCATCCGGATCCTTAAACAGTTCGCTCTGCACCAGCACATATTCGCGGTCCGCTTTCGGCATCGCCTTCTTGTCCTTGGGATCCACGATGATGGCGCCGATCATGCCGCGGGCCACGTGCTGAATCATGGGCGAGGCGCCGCAGTGATACACGAAGATGCCCGGTTCTTTGGCGACCCATGTGTACTTCAGCGACTCCCCCGGGCGCAGTTCCCGATAATGCGTGAGGAAGTCCACTTGCGCGGCGTGAAAGTCCATGGAGTGCGGCCGGCTGTTAGTCTCCGGATTGGTCAAGCTGAATTCCACCGTATCGCCTTGCTGCACCCGGATGACCGGCCCGGGATACTGATTATTGAAGGTCCAGGCATTATAGGTGGTGCCCTCTCCGTCGATGACCACTTCGGTCTCCACCGCTGTCATATCGACTTTGACGGTCTTGGCGTCCGCCATGGTCGCCATGGCCAGCAACGCCGCTCCCGCCCAGATGAGTCTCTGACTCCCCATTACCATTACTGCCTCCTTGTTAAAAGAAACCCTGACTTGGCACGCAGACTATAGAGCAGGGCACAAGGACTATAATATGACATATGTCATGTTTTGAAATTTAGACGAAGGCCGGGATTTTGGGGGCAGCGAGGCTGCCGCGCCGTCGTCGCATCGATTTGGATTCATACGCGAAGGGAGACATGGAAGTCCGGACGCTCATGTGCGGGCGGTGGAAGGATTGCTGTTCAAGGATTGCTGTTCATTGAGTTCGGAATCCGGGGCAAGGTCCGCGGGGTTCAATCCGCCGGTTGCTTGTTCAAGAGCGCTTGGAGGACGTTTAAGATTTCCGCCGGCCTCGGCGGGCAGCCGGGGATGCGGACGTCGACGGAAATGTGGCGATCGACCGGCCCGGTGACGGCGTAGCTGCCCTTGAAGACTCCGCAATTGATCGCACAGTCGCCGAGCGCAATCACCAGCTTCGGATCCGGCGTCTGCTTGTGCACATCTTTCAACGCCTGTTCCATGTTGACCGTGACGGGGCCGGTCACGACCAGCGCGTCGGCATGCCGGGGGGACGCCGCAATATGCACGCCCAACCGCTCCATGTCATACACCGGATTGGTCAAGGCATTCATTTCCATCTCACAGGCATTGCACGAGCCGGTATCCACTTCGCGGATCGTGAGCGACTTGCGGAACAGTTGGGCCTTCTCTCGCGCTTCCAGTGTGAGGCCTTCCGCCGGCCGCTCGGCGGCAGGATGCCGGCCCGTCACCACGCCGGTCTTCAAACTTTTGCTCAGAATGCGAAACATGGGACCTCCTGTGGCGCTTAGCCGTCAGCTGTCAGCTCTCAGTTCTCAGTTCCGGAACTCTGGCTGACGGCTGACAGCTGAGCGCTGCTTCTCCTCACAAGTCGTTGCCCGCATACGACAAATTAAAGCTCTTATTGATCAGCGGAAAGTCGGGGATAATATTGCCCACCACAGCCCACTGGATCGCAGGCCAGTTCACAAAGGAGGGATCGCGCACTTTGCATCGATGAATCCGGCCCTGCTCTCCCGCCATGACGAAATACAGAAGTTCTCCCCGCCAGCCCTCCACGGCGGAGACGGCCCACTCCCCCGGTTCCGGGACGTCCCCCGGCGCTCCCAGGAGCGGACCTACCGGCATCTTGCGATAGAGGTCACGGATCAGCCGGATCGATTCATGGATTTCATCGATACGCACGCGCATGCGAGCGCGGACGTCGCCATAGCGGTACAACGGCACCTTCACCGACAGCTCGTCGTACGCGGCAAAGGGTCGATCGCGCCTGACGTCCTGATCGAGGCCCGACGCGCGCCCGACGACCCCGACGACGCCATGATCCCAGGCAATGCGTTCCGCCAACACGCCGGTCGTCTCCAATCGATCGGTCAGCGATGCGTTCGCAAAGATGATGGCCTCGAGTTCGGTAAAGTCCTGCTCAATCCGCGCCACCTCTTCCACGGCCTCTTCGAGCGACGTCATCGCGACGTCCGCAGTCACTCCCCCGACGCAGAGCATTCCCCGTAAAAAACGCGAGCCGGTCAACCGGTCGTTGAGCTGCATGACCTGTTCCTTCATGCGGCTGCAGTGGGCATGAGCCAGCGCATAGGCCGTGTCGTTGCAGATGGCGCCCACATCGCCCAGATGATTGGAGAGCCGTTCGAGTTCCAGCAGGAAGGAGCGGAGATAGCGGGCTCGCCGGGGCACGTCCCTCCGGGTCAACGTCTCCGCGGCCTGGCAGTAGGCGAGGGCATGCCCGATGGTGGTGTCGCCGGAGATGCGTTCGGCCAGGGGCACGGCTCCGAGCAGAGACTGCTGCTCGAACAGCTTTTCAATCCCGCGGTGTTTCCAGAAGTGGCGCACTTCCAGCTGCATGATCGGCTCTCCTGCCACGGAGAAGCGGAAATGCCCCGGTTCGATGATGCCGGCATGGATCGGCCCGACCGGCACTTCAAAGACTCCCTCGCCCTCAATGTGGCGGAAGCGGTATTGGCCAGGCTGCCGGCCCAGCGTCTTGTCCCACGGAAAGTCCCGTTTCAACGGATGGGTGCCTTTAGGCCAATGCTCGTGCCGGACCAAACGGCGCAGGTCGGGATGGCCGTGGGGAATCAGTCCGAAGAGATCCCGGATTTCGCGCTCATACCATTGGGCGGAATGAATCGAGGGCGTCAGGGAGGGAAAGAGGCGATCGGACCCCGCCAATTCCAGCGTCAGCAAAACCCAGGGCTCGCCGGTGCCGACGGCGAACAGGTAATGCACCTGCGACAGGGCCTGCCGCGGACGAGCCTCGACGGCGAACATCGAGGCCAGGCGGCCCCGCAGCTTATCGTGCAAATACCGGGCAATCTCCGGCAAGTGCAGGGGATCGACGCGATACTGCATGACCTGGCCGCCGGATGACCGGATCGGCGCCAGGGCCGGAAAGGCGGCGAGCAGTAGCTGTTCGACGGATGGGCAATCCGGCATTACGTCCTCATGATGTTCTCAATGGACCAACATGGCGGCGGCGCGATCCAGCAATTGCTGCAAAGGCATTGGCAGCGCCCAGCACAAGCCCAGGAGCAGGAGGCTCAGCAGGATGAGTGAGAGATGTCCCGCCGACCAGGGCTCGCCCACCGTCATCCTTGGAGGCGCCCCTCCCCAGGTCATGCCGGTGATGCGATACAGAAAGCCCGCGAAAGCCACGAGGCTGCAGAGGAGCAGGATGACGACCGGCAGGCCCACGCCCGCGTGTCCCCACTCTCCCGGGAGTCCTGACGTGCCGAGCGCGGTGATGATCTGCAACTCGCTGGCAAAGAGCGCAAAGGGCGGCAGTGCCGCCAGGGCCAGTCCCGCGATCATCAGGGCCAGCGCGGAACCGGGCAGGACCGTCGCGAGCCCCTGCACCTGATCAATTTCGACGGACTTGTATCGCCGATGGATGTTCCCGGCAGCGAAGAAGGCCAGCGACTTGGCGAAAGCATGGTTGATGAGATGAAAGAGGCCGCCAACCGTGCCGATCGCCCCGCCGACGCCCAACCCGATCATCGCCAATCCCATGTGCTCGATGCTGGAATAAGCCAACAGCCGCTTATAGTTGTGTTGCAGGAGCAGAAAGAAGGCCGCGACGGCAAACGACACGAGGCCGAACAGCGCCAGCAAGCTGCCGGAGAACTCCGGCGGCACCGCCTGGTCGACAATGCCCCGGGTCCTCAGAATTGCATAGACGGCGACGGTTTCGAGCACCCCGGCCAGCATCGCCGCCACAGGCGCCGGCGCTTCCGTGTAGGCGTCCGGAAGCCAGCTGTGCATCGGCACGAGCCCCACCTTGGTGCCGTAGCCGATAAAGAGAAACACGAAGGCCAGTTTGAGGATGTGCGGGTCCAGTTGCGCGCCGATCTGCTGCAGTTGGGTGATATTCAGGGCCGAACTGACGTCGCCCAGGACCCGCAGCGAGGAATAGTACATCAGCACCACGCCGAACAGGGCCAGCGAAATGCCGACGGAGCAGAGGATCAAGTATTTCCATCCGGCCTCCAGCGACTCCCGGCGCCGCCAGAACGCGATGAGAAAAGTCGTCGCCAGCGTGGTCGCTTCAATGGCCACCCACTGCACGCCCAGGCTGTTCGCGACGGTCGCCACGACCATCGCGAGCAAGAACATGTGAAACAGGAAGAAAAACAGATTGAGCCGGCCCGGCGCGATCACGCCGCGGGCGACTTGTTCGTCCATGTAGGAGCGCATATACAGGGAACAGGCCAGCCCGACCGTGCCGATAATGAACAGGATCAACGAGGACAGCGCATCGATGTAGACCAGATCGCGCAGCGCCGTGAGCGAACCCTGCGCGAGGACCGCCCGGCCGATCACGACTTCCGCCGAAACCAGGAGGCCCATGCTGGTCAAATTGACGAGATGCAGCCAGCGCGACGAGTAAATGAGCAGGCTCAGCCCCCCGGCGGCAAGGGGCGCGATGAGCAGCACGCTGACGGCCAACAGAGCGATGTCGGCGTTCATTCTTTCAACTCGCTCAAATGGCTGGTATCCACGCTGTCGAACGCATCCTGCAGCCGATTGGTATAAATGCCGGCGATCAAGGCGGCGACCAGGACGTCGAAGAATACGCCCAGCTCCACGATTAACGGCATGCCGTACGTCGCGGCGGTGGCCCCCAGAAACAGGCCGTTTTCCATCACGAGGAAGGCGATCATCTGCGTGACGGCCTTTTGTCTCGCGATCATCGTGAAGAAGCCGATGAGGACGATCGCCAGGGCGATGGCCAGGGAATCACGCGTCAGCAAGTGTCCGAAGGGAATGATCGGCTGGGTGATAAAAAAGGCCACCATCACCAGCGCGCCGCAGATGAGCAGGCTGGCCGGGACGTTGATGTTCATGACGAGCTCGCGGGTCACGTTGAGCCGTTCGATCACCCGCCGCAGGACGCGGGGAATCACGATGACTTTCACCACCACCGTGAGCGCGGCGGCGTAATAAATGTGCGGGGTGCCGGTCAAAAAGGCGACAAAGGCGGCGGTCAGCGCGAGAAACAGCGATTGCAGCGCAAACAGATCGACGCAGGCGGAGAGCCGGCGTTGCGCGACGATGGCGAAGCAGGTGAGGAGCAGCATCGCGGAACTGAGATCCACGATTTGCGAGCCGATGTGGGGCGTCAGCCAGGACACGATCAGCCTCCCAGGATGTAAAAGAACAACAAGCCGAGCAACGCCAGGATGAAGGCCGCGCCCAGCAGATCGGTCACGCGGAAGAGGCGCAGTTTGGCGAACATGCATTCCATCGTCCCGATCACGGCGGCCAGGCCGGCGATCTTCATCAAGTAAACGGTCAGACCGATGGTGAGCGCCGCCGGCGTCAGCGTGGTGGCGATGCCCCAGGGCGCGAACACGTTGGCCAGCAGGGTCAGGAACACCGTCAGCTTGATGCCCGCCGCCCACTCGATGAGAGCCAGATGCCGTCCGGAATATTCGAGAACCATGGCCTCGTGAATCATGGTCAGTTCCAAGTGCGTGGCCGGATTGTCCACCGGGACGCGGCCGGTTTCCGCAAGGGTCACGAGAAAGAGCGCGGCGAACGCCATCAGATGCGGCGAGGGCGCGGTGACGATCCCGTCCAGCAAGGCCGTTTTGTGGACGATCGTGCTGAGGTTCGTGGAACCGGCCGTGAGCGCGATGGCGAAAATGGCCATGATGGCGGCCGGCTCGGTCAGCGACGCCACGATGGCTTCCCGGCTGCTGCCCATCCCGCCGAAGGCCGAGCCGGCATCGAGCCCGGCCAGCATCAGGAAGAAGGTGCCGATCGCAAACAGGTAGACGAGCGCGATGATGTTGCCGGCAAAGTTGAGCGGCACCTGGGACGCAAACACCGGCACCAGCAATCCGGCGGTCAGCGTGGAACTGAAGACCAGATACGGCGTCGCGGTGAAGATCCAGGAGGTGGTGGTCGAGATCACCGGCTGTTTACGGAACAGCTTCGCCAGATCGGCGTAGGGTTGCAACAGACCGGCCCCGCGACGGCACTGAAACCGCGCCTTGACCTTCCGGATGAGCCCGACGATGACGGGCGAGACCGCCAGCAGCACCAGGACCTGGGCGACCGTGAGGGCGATGGCTTGAAGGATCATCATGGCGACAGTCTTCGGACCTCCGTTACAGCGCGAGCAACAACACCACCAGGGTGATGAACATGTACGCGAGATACAGATGCAGACTGCCTCCCTGAATCACCCGCAGCCGGTCCGCCACCCCGGTGACCAATCGGACCACCGGCCGATAGAGGTAGATCTCGAACACCGGTTCGATATGAAAGGCGAAATGCCGGCGTTTGGCGAAATATTTCGATTCCTGCAGGAATTCTGTTTCGAGCTTCACGGTCGGCCGGTAGATGGTGCTGAAGATGCGTTTGATCGGCTGCACAAAGCCGGTGGCCGTGTAGGCCATGCGCGGGGACAGGCGGAGCCCGCAGCCCCACGTCCGGGAATAGCGTCTGGCCGGAAATCCGCCGTAGAGCCCGGCCAGGGCGAGCGCGACCGCGGCGGTCCCGATGAGCACCAATGCCAGCACCGGGGAGGAGAGACTCGAAAACTCGACGCTGACCGGCGCCAAGGTCCATCCATCCAACGCCAGCATCGTGGGCGCGATCGACGCGCCGGTCATCGGCCGCGTCACCTGGTCCAATAACGGCACCACGACCATCGGCGCCAGTCCCAACGCCACACAGATCGCGGCCGGCAGGCCCATGCCGATTCGCATGGGCCAGGGCACTTCCTCGGCATGCCGCGCGTGCGCGCTCCGCGGCAGCGCCAAGAACGAGATGCCGAACGCCTTGGCAAAACAGGCCAGGGCCAAGGCCCCCGTGAGCGCCAACATGGCGGCCGCCAGGGGGAGCGCGAATTTCACCAGCAAGGACGGCACCTGAAAGCTCAGGAAGAGGCTTTGAAAGACCAGCCATTCGCTGATGAACCCGTTGGTGGGCGGCAAGGCCACGATGGACACGGCCCCGATGAGAAAACAGGCCCCCGTCCAGGGCATGCGCCGCAGGAGGCCTCCATATTCTTCCATGTTGCGGGTGTGGGTGGCATAGAGCAGCGACCCGGCCCCGAGAAAGAGCAGGGCCTTGAACATGGCATGGTTGATCGTGTGATACAGACCCGCCAGCAGACCCAGCGCGGCCAATTGTTCCAGCCCATACGTGTGGAAAATCATCCCGGCGCCGATGCCGAGCAGGATGATCCCGATGTTTTCGACGCTGTGATAGGCGAGCAGGCTCTTGAGGTCATGTTCCATGAGCGCATACATCACACCCAGCAACGCGGAGACGGCGCCGATCACGAGCACGGCGAATCCCCACCACCAGGGGAACTCTCCGCCGAGGAAATCGAACAGGATGCGCAGCAAGGCATAGATAGCGGTCTTGATCATCACGCCCGACATGAGGGCCGATACGTGGGACGGCGCGGCAGGATGGGCATACGGCAACCATACGTGCAGGGGGACGATCCCGGCCTTGGTCCCGAAGCCGATCAGCGCCGCCAGGAAGGCCACCGTGCGGAGATGGTCCGCCAGCGGCTGCTCGGGATGACGGAAGGCCTCGAAGGAGAACGACCCGCTTCCCTGGAAGAACAGCAGGAAGGTCAGCATGATGAACGCCGTGCCCACATGCGTCATGATCAGATACAACCAGCCGGCATACCGCACTTCGGGCTTGTCATGCTCGGTGACCACGAGGAAATAGGACGTCAGGGACATCAGTTCCCACAGGAGGAGAAACAAGAATCCGTTGTCCGCCAGGATCACCAGCGTCATGGAGCAGAGAAAGGCGTTGAAAAACGACCCGAGGGCGGCGATGGATACCCGTCGCTCAAAGTGCCCGACATATCCAATGGCATAGATGGCGGCGGCCAGCCCGGCGAGAGAGATGGTCAGCACGAAAAAGGCCGCGAGCGCATCGAGGCGGATCGCAAAGGTCAGCAGGGGAACGGTCGACGGGATGGACGCCGCCAGAGGCTCCGGCGCGGTGAGCCCCCACAGGCCCAAGGCGATCCCCGCGGTGGTCGCGATGATGGCCGCAATGCCGGCGGCCAGGCCTTGCGCCTTCCGCCGACGGAAGCCCAGCGGGAGCAGGATGCCGATCCCATAACCGGCCAGCAGAAGCCACAATAAGGTCAGCATGTCTCTCGTTCGGTTAGCGCTCCTGTTGAATCAAGGCCGGCAGGATCTGACTGTGCGCATCCGTTGCTATCAGCTCATGACTGGACATGCGTCAGTCGCCCGTCAGACTTATTGTGGACGAACGTGAGCGCATGTCGAACGATCTGAGACCGGACCGACCTGTGCCGCTTAGTCCTCGGAGGTCTGCAAGAGCTTGCGACAGGCTGTCAATCTTTCCCAGGCGTTCAAGTTATTCGGATCGGAGATCAAGATCGCTTTCCATTGGAGCAACGCTTCCTCCGCCCGCCCGATTCCTTCCAATGCGGTCGCCAATTGGGAGCGCATCTGGCTGTCCGTCGGACAGAGCGTCACTAGTTCCCGGAGCCGTTGGACTTCTGCACTTCTTTCCCGGGCGGACAGTGATTCAGGCCGCATCGAAGAGGAATGTGGAGTCTCACTTGCCATCAGATGTTCTCCACCACAGGGGCACGCGCCGGTGCCCGACCGGAACGAAGACGCTCGATCCACTAGTCATGCTGACCGTGGACAGCCTCGGACGAAGACGCCATCGTCGTGTCCCGCTGGCGTCCCTGCGCCCGATGCTCGGGGGACGGCCGCTGTTTCGACTGCCAGAGACTTCGCAGATCACGCAGCACGGCGTAGACGGCGATCGCCATCACGACGATCACAACAGCATTCAGGTTCCATGCTCCGGAGAGGCTCGCAGACAGCAAGGCCATCACGATCAGGGCACAGAGGATCTCCAACACGGTGTGTCTCCATTCATTCATTGCCTTGCAAGGCCTAATGCATGGTCGATGCCGCGTGAGGATGCTCGACGGAAAGTCGTGATCCCATCAGGGCTTTTCTCTCAGCAGGGGAGTGTCAAGGGAATGCCCAGGCAAGCGGTCGCGCATGATCCGCAGCACCATCTGCAAAAACTGCAGGCCGCGAGTTCTTTGAGCGATGCAGGGTCTTACAGATTTGCGCTGAGAGATCGGCAGGTTGTCCCGTTGAGGTCGACAGATCCATGCCTGCAAGAATTGCAGGGCAGAATGAAAGGGCCAGCGGGGAACGGCGAGGGTCGGCGGAAGGATGAACGACGGTTATTCTCGGATTCCGTATTCTTTGATCTTGTATTGAAGGGCGCGGAGGCTGATGCCGAGCACTTTGGCGGCCTTTTCACGGTGGTTGGTGACCTCCGCGAGGGTGCGGCGGATCACTTCCTTTTCAATCTCTTCGAGGCTGCTTCCCAGGGTCACGACCATGGTGCGGACATCCTCTTTGCAGGCTTGAATGTCATCGGGCAAGTGCTGCGGCTGGATCGTGTGGTCGCGCACTGTCACGACGAGCCGCTCCATCAGGTTGCGGAGCTGTCGAATATTCCCCGGCCAGGCATAGAGCCGCAACAGTCGCATGGTGTCCCGCGATATCTCTTTCAACTCCCGTTGATGTCGGGAGCTAAACTCCCGCAGAAACGTCTCGAGCAAAAGCGGAATATCCTCCCCGCGTTCGCGCAGCGGCGGCAGTGTGATCGGGACGACGTTCAGCCGATAGTACAGATCTTCGCGAAAGTCGCCTTGTTTGACGGCTTCCTCCAAATTTCGGTTGGTGGCGGCAATGATCCGGACATCCACTTTGACGACTTTGGTTCCTCCTAAACGCCGGAATTCCTTGGTCTCCAAGACCCGGAGAAAGTCGACTTGCGATTTCAAGGACAGCTCGCCCACTTCGTCGAGCAGCAGCGTGCCCCCATGCGCCAATTCGAATCGGCCGGCTTTCGTCGCCGACGCCCCGGTGAACGCGCCCTTCTCGTATCCGAACAGCTCGCTCTCGAACAAATTGTCCGGAAGCGCTCCGCAGTTGAGCGTGATGAAGGGCGCATCGGCACGCGCACTCTTATGATGAATCGCCCTGGCGACGACTTCCTTGCCGGTTCCGCTCTCGCCGGTCAACAGGACCGTGACATCGCTGCCGGCGACCATCTCGACCAGATGATAGACGCGCTGCATCGGTTCGCTCTCACCGACCATTTGATCGAAGCGCGTACGCGTGGCGAGGCGATCGCGAAGCTGCCGGTTCTCCGTCGCCAGGACATGCCGTTCGAGCGCTTTCTCGATCACCACAGGAAATCGCTCACGATCGACTGGTTTGGTGAGATAGTCGTAGGCGCCGCACCGCATCGCTTCGACGGCCGTGTCGATCGATCCGTAGGCGGTCATGACGATGGCTTCCGTGTCCGGCCACTGTTCCTTCAAACGGCGGAGGAACTCCATGCCGCTCAGACCCGGCATTCGCAGATCGGTAATCACCAAATCGGCGGGGCTCTCGTCGAGTAGCGCGAGCGCCTCCTCCGCGGTTCCCGCCCCGCGGACCGTATGCCCGAGCTTTTCAAGCATGGTCAGGAGGGCCGACCGGATGTTGACTTCGTCTTCGACTATGAGGATGCGAGCGTTCGGGGTCATCGTTCGGATACCGCTGTCTCTGGTGTCGCTCGGACGGCAGGAAGCTTGACGATAACCGTAGTGCCCAGGCCGGGCTGGCTCGCAATCCGGATGGTGCCATGGTGGTCTTGGACGATGCGATAGGCGATGGCCAGCCCCAACCCGGTCCCCTCGGTCTTGGTGGTGTAAAACGGTTCGAAGAGACGGGACAAATCTTCCGCATTGATGCCGACCCCGCTGTCCTGCACGGTCATTTCCACCCAGGTGTGCTCGTCCGATTCGACATCTCTCATGATCACGTGACACACCCCGCCGTTCGGCATCGCTTGGAACGCATTGACGAGGACGTTCACCAACACCTGGCTGATCTCCGTCTCATCACCGATGAGAGGCGGCAGCAAGTCCGGCGACTTCGTGATGAGCTGAATACGACGGTCCTCCGCTTCATAGCGCAACAGCGAGAGGATGTGGGAGAGCAGGGGCTTCGTATCGATGGGGTGAAGGAGCAGCGAACCGGGGCGGGCGAATTTCATGAAATTGTCGAGAATGGCCGAGAGTCGGCGAGTCTCCGCGTTCAAGACCTGCACATACTTGTCCTGAGAGGCCGACCGGGCGTGACCGCCCCGCAGTTCCTCCTCCAGGAGATGGAGGTTCAAATCGATGGCGCTCAATGGATTCCGCAGCTCATGGGCCACCCCTGCCGACAGCGTGTGCAATCCCGCCAACTTGTCCGCGACCCGGACGCGGCGTTCCAGATCGAGCAGATCGGTGACGTCCTTCAGCAGCACAATGACGCCGGCCCGTCGGCCGTCGTCTCCGGTCAAGTTCGCCGTGGTGACGCGGATCGTCCGGGTCTGATCGCCGGTGTCATAGGGCATATCGTGATGATCCACATGGCGGTCTTTGTGGAGGGCTCCGTCGATCACCATACGGATCATGTCTCCTTGATCAAACACCGCGTCATAGCCATGCCCCAGCAAGGCATCCGCCGAGCGTTTCAAGGCCGCTACCGCCGAGGGATTGACCGCCGTGATGTGGCCGAGCCGGTTCACGGTGACGACGCCGGTCGGGATACTTTCGAGAATATTCCTGGCCAGGCCTTTGACTTCTTCGAGTGTCCGGCGGGTGGAGCTGTAATGCTGAAAGGTAATGGCGGCCGAGATCCCGATGCCGCTCAGAAGGAACAGCAAAATGGTCATCGCAATGAGGTCGTAACGGGATTGCCGGTGCCCCCCGATGAGTTCGGTCGGAATGTCCTTGCCTTCGGTCAGGCCCTGCAGGACGAATTGTTCATGTTGCAGGCTGAAGAGCAACAGCACGGAGACTGCGGTCGCGAGAATGAGAAGCACGGCGCCGATCAACCGCAGGGGGATCTTTTGAAAGACGGTCGTCTCAGGAGAGGGGCGAAACATAATGACTGACCACCCACATGGCTGGGAATTGAATCATGCTACCACGGCGGCTAGAGGCTGTATACCGGCGGTTTTTCACACGTTGGTATGGGTCCTCCGCGCTGCCCACCATGACTCTCCGGTCGACCGAGGCCACAATCATATGGCCATTCGTCGGAAGGCGGTTCCCCGAGCGATGCAACGTCCAGCCTCCCGTGCCGGCGGCCGAGGAGGTGCGTTACAGTTTCGGGTTCGCGGGATGGGGCGCAAGATCGCGCCGGCGCTTTAACCGATCGGAGCAATCCTGACACAGTTCCCGCGATGTGAGGGCGTCGAAGGCGAGCATGTAAGAACGCCTGGCGCAACGGTCACAATATTGCACCGCCCGTGATTGGACGCTGCCAACCACATGACGAAATGCTTCCACTTATCTACCTCCGTGATGTCGGTCCGGATACGGTGTTTTCTTGTTGATAAGATTCAACTTCCCTTGCGTTGCCACTGGGCATAGCAACGCCGGTGCCTCAGCGAGAGCCTATGGATGCAAGTTGTATGTCGTTGAAACAACTAAGCAGTTGATCGGCAGCCGACCGACCGGACGTGGCTCGAGTGCTGTCTGGAATCCGTCCCTGGCCAGCGACCTGCAAAGATTGCAGGTGGAAGAATCAGAAGATACAAGATGCGGGCACAGGGGCATGTGGAGTCATCAGCGCGGCTCTCATTTCTCGATGGTGAGGACCGCGGGAACAGAGACCCAAGGCCCTGATCCCGCAGGTGAGAGGGGGCTAGGGGATTTCCCAGTCTACCATTGAATCGCATCAGCATTTATAGTAACCCGCCGCAGACATTTTTTGAGCATGAAACGCATGACTGAGCATTGGTCTCGTTCGATCGCGGTCGCCCTGAGTGCCACAGCCCTGGCCACAGCGACCCGATGGCTCCTGGACCCCTGGTTAGGCGACCATATTCCTTTCGTCACCTATTACCCCGCGATTCTGGTCTGCGGGCTTCGGCAAGGCGGCCGCTCGGCCTTGTTCGCCCTTGTGGGCGGCTTTTGGGCCGGCGACGTATTGTTCGTGCCCCCCAGAGGTCTTGTTTCCATCCATGCCCTTGAGCACATCACCGAATTGGCGGCCTATCTTGTCGTCGGGTCCTTGATCGCATGGCTTTCGCAGCATCAACGTACGGCGGCCCTGGAAGCCCTTGCGGCAGCGGCTACCGCCCGGCATGAAGTGGAAGAACGGCGACGTGTCGAACATGCGCTTCGCGAACGGGTCAAAGAATTAACGGCCCTGCATACCTGCGCGCAGATGTTGTTGAATCAGGAGGCGAGCATCCCTTCCTTGTTGGACAGGGTCGTGTCGATCCTCCCGGCTGCCTGGCAGTATCCGGAGCGAGCGGCGGCCCGCATCACCTATGATGGCCAGATCTATGCCACACAGGAGTATCGGTCGTCCGGCCAAAGTCAACAGGCTGCCTTTCAACTCCGCAATGGGACGCAAGGCCTGATTGAAGTCGTGTATCTCAACGAGTGTCCGCAGGCGGATGAAGGCCCGTTTCTAATCGAAGAGCGGTATCTCATCAATTCACTCGCGGATATGTTGCGCGTGGCGCTGGAACACCGGAGTGCCATGGCCGAATTGCAAGGAAGCATTGAAAAATATGAGTCACTGGTTACCAATATCCCTGATGTGATTTGGACGGCGGATGTAGAAGGAAAGACGAGATTCATCAGTCCCAGCATCGAACAGGTATTCGGGTTCACGGCGGAAGAGGTCTGCGCGGGGGGCAGCAGCATCTGGCTGGGACGCATCCATCCCGACGATGTGGACAAGGTCCGGATCGCATTCCAGGCGCTATTCCATCAGCATGAGCGGTTCGAAGTGGAATATCGCATTCAGCGTCAAGACGGTCAATGGATCTGGCTGCATGACCGGTCTTTCAAGACCTACACGAAGAATGGCGTCGTCTATGCCGACGGCGTCTTTCAAGATATCACCGAGCGGAAGCGGGCCGAGACGGCGCTGCTGGAGCTCAATGAGACTCTGGAAGCGCAGGTGAAGGAGCGCACGGCCGCCCTCCTCCAGAAGAAGGAGAAGCTCCGCGGGTTGGCGACCGAGTTGAGCCGCGCCGAAATGCGGGAACGAAAACGTCTGGCCACCGATCTCCACGATAATCTCGCCCAGCTGTTGGCTCTCTCCAAGCTCAAGCTGGCGACGATGCGCGAGGATGAAACCGACCGGTCCCGCGTCTATCGGGATGTGAAGAATCTGCTGGATGACGCGCTGCGCTATACTCGCACACTCATGACCGATCTCGGCCCGCCGCTGCTCGGCAACGAACAGGATCTGACCCGGGCCATCTCCTGGGTGGCCGAAAAAATGCAGCGCCACGGGCTCAAGGTCATGATCCAGGACGATGGGAGTCGGAAACTCCTGTCAGAGGAAGCGCTGACTGTCACGTACCAGGTCGTGCAAGAGTTTCTGTACAACGTGGTGAAGCATGCGCAGGCCAGCAGCGCGACGGTGCAGCTGGAGCGAACGGGCAATGGGCTGCACATCGCGGTGACGGACCAAGGCGCGGGCTTCGATGTGACGGCGGTTAGACAGCCCTCCCAGGAAGGAGGATTCGGCCTGTTCAATGTGCAGGAGCGGGTCGCTCCACTGGGTGGCCAGGTGAAGATCACATCCATTCCCGGACAGGGGACTCGTGCGACTTTGATGATGCCGCTCTTGGTCGAAACGGAGCACCTCCGGCATGCGGTTATCACGGGCGACACCGGAGGGGCCGGCGGGATATCCGGCCACCCCCTTTCCGTCAAGATCCGCGTGCTCCTGGCCGACGACCACCCCCTTGTGCGACAGGGGCTCCGATCGATGTTGGAAGACGATGCAGGTCTCGAGGTGATCGGTGAGGCCGGGGATGGCGAGATGGCCGTGGATCTCGTACGGCAACTTCGTCCTGATGTCGTCCTCATGGATATCAATATGCCCAAGATGAGCGGCATCGATGCGACCAAGATCGTCAAGACCGAGTTTCCCCACACGACCGTCATCGGTTTATCCATGCATGAAGATCCGAAGAT
The DNA here is from genome assembly GCA_965285945.1 of uncultured bacterium. GTDB lineage: Bacteria > Nitrospirota > Nitrospiria > Nitrospirales > Nitrospiraceae > Nitrospira_D. The sequence goes on from CBDIWP010000002.1 coordinate 168,233, forward strand.
TGCCGACGCCATCCTGGCGGCGGGAGCCTCACACTACCTGACGAAGGGCGGCTCCTTTGATACGTTGCTGGCCGCGATCACCCGCCATGCCATACCCTCTTCAGAGGGCGTGGCTCCTCTGCACGAATCGGCGTAATCGGACAGCCGGCCTTCTTGTTCCGGGGCACTCGTCCTTTGCTGCCGTCGCATGAATTGCCATCCCTCCATCGGACTTTCTCTTGCTACAATAGCGGGCCGGTGCACGAGAGCCCTCCCGGCTCCGTGCCGTTCCGGTCGTTGGGACTGAAAGGAACAGACGCCGCCATGAGCCATTCGCTGCCGGATTTCGTCACGATCGAAGGTCTGTTGACCTATGGAGCGGCCATCGCCGCGCGCAGGGCCGAGCCTGCACCGCCGACCGGGCCCCCTGTCACCGATGAACGTGTGGCCCGGGTAAAAGCCTCCATGGCCGACATTGCCGCCTTTGTCGAACGGGCAGAACGCGGATTCTCCGGTGCCGACACGTACCGGTCGGCCCGTCAGGCGCTGATCAAAGACGATCTGATCTTTTTTGCCGCCTGGAGTCGTGTGCTGGCGGAAGGCCGGCTCCAGCCGTTGCTGCGGGCGGCCATCGGATCGGTCGCGAAGCCGACCTCCCGCCGCCCTGTGGCGATCGTGCCGCGCGCCCAGTTGACGGCCCAGTTGGCGGAAGGGCGGATCGTGCTGGAACTCGGCGACGATCGATTCTGGCTGCTGCCGCGCGACCTGGCGGACCGGGCCCTGTTCTTTACGATGCGCCATGGCGTGTCCAAAGTGGATAGCAAGACCCATCGGGTGGGAAGCCGCTTGGCCAATGAGCTGGATCCCGACCGTGGCGTGGCGCGCGCCGATGCAGTGGGAGCGGCGCTGGCCCGGATGGTCGGCGTGGTGGGGCAGCAACTCGACTTTCTGCATCTGTCCAATTATCTCGATCCGCGGACCTTCCTGCACTTCATCAGCCGGAGCCCCAATACCCGGCAATTATTTCAGCGGGTCGTGGCGGCCCTGCTCCAGGAAGGCCGAGCGTCGTCGATCGAACCGTTGTTCGAGCCGGCGCTGGAATCGTCGGATTTCGGGTGGGTCACCGGCCTTGAAAAAACCGTCGAAGCGGAAGAAGCCGCGAAGGCCTTCGGAGTCGACGCGGCCACCGCGAAGCGGCTCATGAAGGATCCCCTCTATTGCTATCCCGGCGGCAATTCCTTTTTCGACCTCTATGTCGACGTGATCGACGGGCTCCACCGCCTGGGCGCCGCCCAGAAGGGGAAAGTCGCCTGCCTCTATACGCACAGCTCCACGCTGCGGGCGCTCATGATCTATCTGGACCCGCGCCCCTTTCACGAAGCCTTCACCGAGTTCAGCGACTACAAAGAGAGCCAGGACAATGTGGTGCTGCTGGCCTTCGAGCAGGGCCGGTTGTCGGGCTACTCCACCGCCGTCGGATTGTCGGAACGGGAGCGGGTCGCCCGCAACACCTGGGTGGCGGTGGAAGCGGTGCGGAAAGATCGCGTCACGCTCAAGCCCCGGGTCATCAAGCGGATGGTGGTGTTGGTCTCGGGGGGAGATTTTGCCGGCGCAGGGGCGGCGCTCAAAGAGCTGCACGTGGCCGGACAGCGCTGGGGATTGGAGCTGTATTTCGTGCGGCACGGGTTTCTGGGGCTGGCGAACAATTGGATCGAACGGGTGACGGAGGAGCATACGCGCGGCATGAGCAGCCATCCCAGCAGTCCGATCGGCAGCAGCCGGTTCGAGGACTTCAAACAGGAGGTCGTGCAACAGGCGGCGATGCGGCATCTGGAACCCTTTCTGCACGAGGGGGCGCTGATCGTCCTCGGAGGCGACGGGAGCCTCCGGGGTGCGCGGGCCATTTACGAAGCCTTCGGGGCGCAGGTGGTCGGCATTCCGGGCAGCATCGACAACAATATCGAAGGCACCGTGTCGCTGGGGTTTCATTCCGCCGTGGCCCTGGCCGATCAATCCATTGAATCGCTCAAAGCGACCAGCGCCGCCATGGGGAGCGTGTTCTTCGTTGAAGTGATGGGGGCGGGCTCCGGACACCTGGCGCTCGCCTGCGCCTATCAAGCGCGGGCGGAAGGCTTGCTCGTCAATGAACATCCCGATCCCGACGCCTATATCGACGGCGTCATCCTGGGGACGTTGAAACGCACCCTGGGGGTCCCGAACAAGAGCCACCTCTTCGTGGTCGCCGAACGGACGCCCCACCGCCATCACAAAGACGGTGGGGTCCATGGCCTGGTCGATTATGTGGGCCGCGTCATTGCGGGATGGCCAGAACGTCAGCCGCGGCCCGGCCATTACCCCCCGACCTTGGCCACCAAGGCGACCATATTGGGTCATACCCTGCGGGGGGCCCGTCCGATTCCGGAAGACAAGGCGATCGCCCAGCACCTGGCCTATGAAACCGTCCGTCGGTTAGTGGAGTGTCCGGAAGATATCGTGGGCTGCCTGTTGGCCTACCGCGAACGCGGGTTAATCGGGCCGATCCCGCTGCACGCCGTCACCCCGAAACAATTTGACTGGGACGTCTTCACGCGGATGCATGGAACCGACGAGGGCCGCCCCAGCTAGCGCAAGGCGCCGGTCTACCGCGGCCGGTCGAACCTGCGCGCAGAGAGCAGATCACCCAGCGAGCCGAAGCGCAGACCGAGCCCTTCGCAGACGGCCACTTGGCGATCGAAGCGATTCTTGGTGCGCACGATGCCGCGCAACGTGTTGAAGGGCACTCGGCCCCAGGCGGCAGCATGGAAGACGGACAAGGGGTAGTCGGTTCCAAACAGGAGCCGGCATTGAATCTCCGGATGCCGGCGAAGATGGAGCAGCATGCCGAACCGGTTGGGTTGCGTCAGCGCGGAGATGTCGGCATAGAAATGGGGGTAGCGCGCGACGAACTCGTGCAAGACCGGCAGGAATTTTTCATACACGATCAGTCCGGCACTGCAGGCATGAGCGGCAATCACGGTGACGCCTTCCTCGAGCGCGAGTCTGAGGCGGGCCGGATCGCCGGCCGATTGGTCGGTGCCCATCAAGCTGAACTCGTAGCCGACATGGCTCAGGAACGGGAGCCGCCGTTCCGCCAGCGCCCGGTAGAACGCGGTATAGCGCCGGTCGGCCGGGTCGAATTGCTGGGCATTGGGGAGCACCTTGACCAGGGCCGCGCCGGCATCCGCACAGCGATGCACTTCTTCCACGGCGTCCCTCCGCTGGGGATTGATCGAGACGCCGGCGAGGAAGTCATCGGGATGCGCGCGGACGGTTTGGAACAGGTAGTCGTTGCCGATCAGGAAGTCGGTCTGCGCCTCATCGAGCCGCCCGCTGCGGTCATAGACGCCATCCATGCCGAGCAGCACCGCTTGGCCCACATGCCGTGAGGCGCGGAGTTCGACGAGCAAGTCGTCCACGTATTTTTGATTGGCCTCCCTGGGCCGTTCCGGGGCAAGGCCATGTTTCCAGAGCAGGAACCGGAAGAGCCAGCTGTTCAGCATCCTGGGCGAGATGAAACAGCCGTTGTCCCCCTCGGCCAGGGCCGCGAGGTGCACATGGCAATCGATGAGGGTCTGTTCGGTCAGGGCCATTGTGCTGCCGGGTTGCTCCTGTCGTGGCGGCGTCCCGAATGCGCATTAGCGGAGCGCGGTCATGGCTCGCGTTCCCCCAGCCGTTCCAGGGCCAGGCGTTTGACTCCGCGCAGGTCCAGCTTGCCGGTGCCGAGCACCGGCAGCGCCTCCACCTTCACGAAGTGATTGCGAGCCGGGATAAAGAGATTCGACAATCCTTGAGCGGCGACTTTCTCCAGGATCTCGGGGATCCGTCCGTCGTCCAGCGTGTGGAGGACCGCCAGCCGCTCGCCTTTCTTCTCGTCGGGAAGCCCGGTGACGGCGAAGACTGGTTGCTCCTCGCCGGCCGCCTGCTGCAGCGCTTCTTCAACTTGTCCATGCGGGACCATTTCCCCGCCGATTTTGGAAAATCGCGAGAGCCGGTCGGTGATCGTCAGAAAGCCGTCTTCGTCCAATGTGGCGATATCGCCGGTGATATACCAGCCGTCTCGCAGCGCTTGGGCCGTCAGGTCGCCTCGGCCGAGATAGCCGTTCATCACGTTGGGGCCTTTGACGAGCAGCATGCCCGATTGGCCGGGGGACAGCAGGGCAAAGGAGTCCGGATCGACGATGCGGACGCACACGCCGGGCAGCGGTTGTCCCACCGTGCCGCGGCGCGACGCCACTTGGCAGAAACCGGACGCGCGGTGGTCGGGGCAGTTGACGGCGATGACCGGCGCGCATTCGGTGGCTCCATAGCCTTCGACCGGCGCCACGCCGAATTTCTGCTGAAAGGACTCTGCTAGGCGGAGCGGCAGTTTTTCGGCGCCGGTGATCACGACGCGCAAGGTGTTGAACTGTTCCGGCGCGCAGCGCCGCTGATACAGTTGCAGGAAGGTCGGCGTAACGACCAGGAGCGTGATGCGATACCGGCTGCAGAGCTCCCCGATGGCGCCGACGTCCAGCGGGGAGGGATGAAAGACGATGCCCGCATGATGCCGCGTGTAGAACCAGAGCAGCATGTAGCCGAACGAATGGAAGAAGGGCAAGATGCCGAGCGCACGATCGTGGGCGCCGATATGGATGACCTGCGCGGCTCCCTCCACGTTCGAGGTGATGCTGAAATGGGACAGCATGACTCCTTTCGGCTCGCCCGTGCTGCCGCTGCTGAAAATAATCGTGGCGATGTCGTCGACGGCCGCTGGATGGGTCTGGCCGCAGGCTCGTTCCACCCACCGCAGGGGCGCCAGAACCGCCAGGCACAGCGCGATGAGTTTGTCCCGGCCGGTGATCGTCTTCGCGATGTCTTCCAGCCACAGCAGCGTGACGCCGGCCGGCAGCTCGAGCTTCGCTTTCTCAATGAACTGCCGGCTCGTAAGCACGGTCGCCAGTGACGCCTGTTTGATGGCGGATTCGAGACCGGCTCGTCCGACCGTGTAGTTCAAGTTCACGCTGGTTGTGCCGGCGAGCGAAGCGGCGATGTTCACCAGGGCGCCGGCCACGCTGGGCGGCAGCAGCAGCCCCACATGGCGTTGGCTGCCCCAATGGGGCCGCAGAATTCGGGCCAACGCGATGGCGCCGGTCAGCGCCTGGAAGCCGCGCACATTCGGACGCGAGGCATCGGCCATCACAAAAAGAAACGGCTTCCGCCGCCAGCCTCGCAGCACGGGCCGATGCAAGGGCTCGGCATCGGCTTTTCTGAAGGACCAGGCGGCTTCTCCCAGTTCACGAACGAGGCGGCGCAATTCAGAGACCGGGGTGGTGGAGGGTTGCGGAGCCCCGAACGACACGGTGACCGGATACGGAATCCGATCCGGCCATTTACTCACGAACCGGCCGTGGACGAAGCTGAAGAGACTGCCCCACACGCGGTCGAGGTGAACGGGCAGAATGGGCACGGGGCGGCCCTTCACGAGGCGTTCAAAGCCGCGGCGGAACGGCAAGAACGTGCCGGTTCTGGTGCTCTGTCCTTCCGGAAAGATGCAGACGAGTTCGCCGTCGTCCAGCGCCTGTCCCGCCTGACGCAACGCGCTCAGGATCAGGCGCGGCCCGCCGGCCGTCGGGATGGGAATGACCTTCATGGCCCGCATCAGCCAGTTCAACAAGGGATGGGTTGCATAGGCTGCGTCCACCACAAAGCGGATCGGACGATCGACCGCCGCCAGCAAGAGGAAGCCGTCGACGAACGACAGCCGGTTGAGCACCAGGAGTGCTCCTCCGGACTGGGGTACGTGGTGGTCCCCGACGATACGGACCCGGTACAGCGTGTTGGTCAGGATGACCAAGACCAGCCGGATGACGGCGTCCGGCAAGAGCCGGAGCGCCCAGAGCGTTCCGCCGAGCGTCGCCAAGGCGGTGGCGAGAAAGATGCTGCCGGTTGACAGGCCGGCGTTGGCCAGCGATCCGCCTGCGAGCGAGCCCAATAAAATGCCGGTGAACACGCAGGTGTTGGACAAGGAAATGACCGCACCGCGCCGATCGGGGGGCGACTTCCATTGCAGGATCGCGTTGAGCGGGACAAAGACGAAGGCGCTGGCGATCCCCAGGAGAGCCATCAGGGCGAACGTGCCTAGCAGCTGGGGCGTCCATAGGCCGATCAGCCCAAGGGAGAGGAAGACGCCGGCGGCGCCGAGAGGAATCAAGCCGTATTCCACCCGGTGCTGGGACAGCCGGCCGACGAACATGGCGCCCACACCGATGCCGACCGAGAGCACCGTCATGGGCAGGCCCGAGAGCGCATCAGAGAGCTGGAGGACCGCCTTTGCGTAGACCAGCACGTTTTGGGCAAAGAGACTCGCGATGGTCCAGAAGAAGATTTCTCCGGCGATGGCCATGCGCAAGAGCCGTTCGGCTTGAATCGCGCTCCACGCGCCTCGAACGGTCGCGCCGACGCCCCCACTTTGCCGTGCCGGTATGACGGCCGGGATGTCCAGTGCGGCGATGAGCGCGACGATCGACAAGACGGCGAGAGCCATCGGCGCCATCCAGAGGGTGTCGCCCGCGCTTTGCAGCAAGAATCCGCCCGCCGCCGTGCCGGTGAGAATCGCGGCGAAGGTCCACATCTCGAGGAGACCATTGGCTGCGGCAAGGCGTTCATGGGGGACCAGCTCGGGGAGAATGCCGTATTTCGACGGACTGAAGAGCGCGCTCTGCACCCCCATCGCAAAAAGAATGCTCATGATCAGGATGCCGCCCGCCGGGTTCAGCCAGAGCGTCAGGGTGGCGGCTGCCATGAGCACCAGTTCAACGACCTTGAGGACAATGATGACCGTGCGTTTGCTGAGGCGGTCGGCCAGGGTGCCGCCCACCAGCGACAACAACACGAGGGGCAATGTAAAGAGGATGAACGTGGTGGCCGCCTGGGTCTGGGCCACCGTTTCCACTTCAGGGCCCGGCGCCATCCCGGCCGTCGCCTGCCGTATGGCCAGCAGGGCCACCATCAGCTTCCAGGCGTTGTCATTAAACGCGTCACAGAACTGAGTGATCAGCAAGCCTCGAAGAGGATGTCGGGATTCTGATGTCATGAGGGGTAGGTCTGAGTGTTGTACGTAGGTGCCTGACAATATGGAGGAACTGGATCCAAAGGTCAAACCAAGGGCAAGGATTGATGTGTTCCGGCGGAGCCTTGAACTAGGGGGTGCCCCAGCTGCGTATGTGACCGAATCCTGTACAGTTCGCGGACTTTTCGCCCTATCGCCTGCCGGCCCATAGAAGGATGGCCGGTTTGCCGAACGGCATGGAAAACAAGGCATCGTACATACAGATCGTGGTGTGATTCCGCCGGTTACGTCCCCAGCGGTTCCAGGTCTCCTGGACCTTCAGGAGCGGTGTGTTAAATTGAGAGAACTAATTATGTCCCAGTCGCCCACCCGTACCAATATTTTCCACGACTCTGTCAAAGATCCTCTTGAGCGGATGAAAGCACTGGGCGGCTCGTTCGAATTGCAGTCTGCGCCGGGGCAGGGCACGAGAGCCGTCCTGGTGTTGCCGCGTGCCCGGACGGCGGCGGGCGGGGTCGTTCGAGCAGCGGTGGATCAGCCGCCCCCGTCGGTTCCGCCCTCCGCGCTCCGTGTGCCGGATGGCGGCTCCCGCTCTGAGCGTCTTCGGGTTCTGTTGGTCGATGACCATGCGATGGTCCGGCAAGGCTTGAAAACGGTGCTCGAGGGCTATCCCGACGTGGAAGTGGTCGGCGAGGCGGGAGACGGACAAGAGGCATTGTCTCTAGCCGAACAATTGCGGCCGGCCGTCGTGGTGATGGATATCAATATGCCGAGGATGAACGGCATCGAGGCGACCAGAACCATTACGAGCCACTATCGGGACACCATGGTCGTCGGCCTGTCCGTCAACGCGAGCCGGGAAAATCACGAAGCGATGAAGGCGGCCGGGGCGGCCGTGCTGATTACCAAGGAAGCGGCCGTCGAACAGCTCTATTCGGCGATCCGGCAAGCCCACTAGCCGGCGAGGCGCGGATGTTGCGGTTCAGGACCGGCCGGCGTTCTCCGAGATCGGCAATCCTTCCAATTCCATAATGCGAAGCGCGTTGGTCGTCGGGCAGGGGCCCGGACGGAGCTTGTAGTCGAACGTCAGCGCGCCGGCGGCGACGGTTTCCTGAAAATGGGCATTGGCGAGGGTGGGAATCGATTTCTCAAGATCGGTCAGTTCCAGATCGTGAGAGGTGACGAGGCCATAGCCGTTGCCACGGGCGAGGGCGGTGATGTAGGCGCGGCTGCCGATCAGGCGTTCGCGGTTATTGGTGCCTTTAAAGATCTCGTCGATGAGAAACAGGACGGGCGGCGTCTGGTCCATTCGTGTTGCGTCCAGGATGGTTTTGAGCCGCTTCACTTCCGCGTAGAAAAACGACAACCCCGCATCCAGCGAATCGTCCACCCGGATACAGCAGGCCAGCCGGCTCCAGCTCCATGCAAAGTGCGTCGCGCAGACCGGGGCGCCGGCCTGGGCGAGGCACACATTGATCCCCAGCGTGCGCAGAAAGGTGCTCTTCCCCGACATATTCGACCCGGTGATCAGAAACAGGGATCCGAGCCCGCGCAGGGTCAGGTCATTCGGGACCCGGGTGCGGTCGGGCAGGAGCGGATGCCCCAGAGCGGTGGCCTGGATGCCGGCAGGCGCGCCGTTTCCCTCCTTGGACGTTTGCGGAACGGGCCAGACGTAGGTCGGGTGCAGATAGGCGAAGGTCGCCAACGCGGCCGTCGCTTCCACTTCCCCCAGGCAATCGAGCCATTGCGGCAGATGGTTGCGAATATCCCGTTGAACCTGTTGCAGGCGCCGCGTGAACCAGAGATCCCAGGGCCCGAGGGCATTGATCGCCAAATGGACCAGGGGATGTGCCTTGATGCTGATGGCGTGCAGCGTCCGGGCGGCTCGTTGCAGGTGCCGGGACGGCCGTGCCGTGCTGTTCGTGAGCGCTGCGCAGGCCATGGCCAGGCAGGAGCCTCGTCGTTGGGCATGCCGTTCGAGATAACGCAGGACCGTGCCCAGCCGCTCCATCTCATGATGGAGCCCCACCGCATGCTCGAGCAACTCTTCCCCTTGATCCGTCATCAAATAGATCACCGCGTAGGCGCCGAAGGAGAACATCCAATAGCCCGGCAGCCAGTTGAGGAGCGCGCCGAGCCCGAGGGTGATTGTCGAGACAGCCAGGAGACTCTGGATGGCGAGGATCAGGTTCAGATGGGGTAAGTCCAGGGAATGGGCCACGACGGCGGCAAGCCGTCGGCCGTTGAGCTCCTGCTCGCCGGTCAACTGCGCTTCGAGCACCAGGCGATCACGAAACAAGGAACGCGGCGCGAGTTCTTTCACGAGATTATGGCGGGCCTGCCACAGGGACGGACCGGGCGGCTGGTCGAGGAACCATGCCTGCAGGCGTTCCCGGCCCTGGTCCGAGACCGAGGTGTCCATGAGATGCATCAGCGAATGAGGACCGAGGAGATCCAGGTCCCGGGCGTAGAGATGGGACACCGGCGGTTCGGCGGCTCGGAACGGAATCGCCGCCCAATCCAAGCGCATGCGCGCCAGATGAGCCCTCTTGATCGTTGTCCACACCCGAAGGCGATGAATCCGGCTTTCGAGCCTGTTATGATACGCCGCCACGGCGACGAACAGCACGATGAACAGCACCAGCGCTCCATTGCCGGCGCTGAACCGGTCCAGCTTATAGAACGTGACGGTGCAGGCCAGGCCGACGAGAAACAGAACCAGGCGCCAGCGCGTGATCCCTGCACTGGCCTTGGTCCCGCGCAAAAGGAGACGGTCGGCGCGCCGTATGAGGGTTTCGATCTGCAAGGGGCGGGAACGTGTCATGGTAGCTGCGACCTTACTGGGATCGATTGTCATCCGTCAAACGGCCCGCGTGGCCGGTGAGACTCTGTGGGCGGAGACGCTCGAGATCCCTGTTCATATTTCGTGGTCATCCGCAGCGAGGGGCGTTGAAGACGATGGCGCATGAGTGGGTCGATGTCTGTATTGAGGCTGAAATGGATGCCGGAGAGTTGTTGGGGATGCTGGACGACCCTGCGGTCCAAGGGGCGTGGGAAGAGGGCGGCAAGGTGCATCTCTATTGGCCCGGGATTTACTGGAACGGGGATCGGCTCGCGGCTCTACAAACGGTCCTGGCCAAGTTGGATTGTGGGGAGCCTCCGATCCGGGTCGATCGCGTCCCCTGGCAGGATTGGAATCGACAGTGGGCCCAATCGGTCAAGCCGCTGAGAATCGGGAGGGTGGTGATCCGGCCGAGTTGGGAGCCGGTCGCGCTCGCGCCGGACGACATTGAAATCGTGCTCGACCCCAAACAGGCCTTCGGGACCGGGCACCATGCGACGACCCGCATGTTGCTCGAATGGCTGCAACAGGATATGACCGGCGGAGCGCGGGTGTTGGACGTGGGCGCCGGCAGTGCGATTCTGGCGATGGCTGCCGTCCGGCTCGGCGCCCGATCGGCGATCGGGGTGGAATGCGATCCGGTCGCCGTGGAATGCGCCCGGGACTATGTCCGGGACAACGGGTTCGACGATCGGCTGGAACTCATCTGCGGAACCCTGGATGACCTCATGAAGCGGGGACGGCCTCCGGTAGACCTGGTGCTCGCCAACATCGATCGACAGACGCTGCTGGAGTTGGCCGAGGAACTGGCTTCCTATGGACGGGCCGGGGCGACAATCCTGTTGTCGGGGATCCTACTCGATCAAGCGGCGGAGATCATCGACCGGTTCTCGGCCGGCGGCTTGGCCTGCGTCGAGCGGCGGGAGCAAGAGGGGTGGGTGGCGCTGGCATTGATCCAGCCCGAGCCCTGCGAGGGTCTTCTGTAATGGAGCACGGCCGTCCTCCCTATGCGCATGTCCACCAAATCAACGTGTCGGACGGAGGCGTGCCCAAGCGGCCCGTGCTTGAAGGCAGGATCACTCCGGCAGGGCTGGAGGGAGATCGCCAGCGGAATCTCAGGTTTCATGGCGGACCTGAGCGGGCCGTCTGTCTCTATTCGGCCGAACTGATCGAACGGCTTCAGGACGAAGGCCATTCCATCGATGCGGGGCTCTCGGGAGAAAATCTGACCTTGGCCGGTGTCGATTGGGAGCAGGTGCGTCCGGGCGCGGTGCTGTCGGTCGGGCCGGAGGTCCGGCTGGAAGTGACGAGCTACACCGCGCCCTGCAGCCATAACGGGCGGTGGTTTATCGACGAAGACTACCTGCGCATCTCCCAAAAGAAGAACCCTGGTTGGAGCCGTGTCTACGCCAAAGTCCTGCAAGGCGGCATCGTTCGGCCGGGAGATGAAGTTCGAATGGAATAGTTGTGAGTTATTAGTGTTGAGTGTTTAGTTGAACTCAACGCTAAGAGCGTAGAACTCAAAACTTAAAACTGGGTTGAATAAGATGGACCGAGTGCTGGAACCCGAAGTGATGGACGAAGATGCGCAGGTGCTCGCCTATGCGCAAGCCGATTTCGCGGAGGAGAATCAGGGGTTCGTCGACCGGTTCCGCGAGTATTTCCCCGAATTCAGCGAGGGCCATATCATGGACCTGGGATGCGGCCCCGGCGACATCCCCCTGCGTCTGGCGCGTGCGCTCCCGTTGTGCCGGGTGACCGGAATTGACGCCTCGGCGCCCATGATCCGGTTGGCGGAGCGGGCAGCGTCCGAGGCCGGGCTCACTGCCCGCGTGTCATTTCGTTGCGAGCGGTTTCAGGATGTGGCGGGGGCGAGCCAGGCGGATGCGGCCGTGTCCAACAGCCTGCTGCATCACGTGCCCAACCCGCTTCAGTTTTGGCACCGGCTCAGGCTGCTGGTAAAGCCGGGGTCGCCGGTTCTGGTGATGGATCTGTTGCGGCCGGAATCGCCGGAAGCCGCGCAGGCCATCGTCGATCAATACGCCGCCGACGAGCCGGCCGTGTTGCGGCGCGATTTCTACAACTCGCTCCTGGCCGCCTTCACAGAAGACGACATCGGCGCCCAGCTCGCCCGGATGAACCTCACCCGGCTGTTGATTGATGTGCCGGATGATCGGCATTGGGTCGTCGGCGGCCTCCTTTATTGACCAGCATGCTGAAAAAGGCCCCCAACTTTGTTCTCGGCTCGACAAAATCCTCAACGTAGCCCAGAGGCTACGCCTCCGGTTTTCTCTCGCCTGCGGCCGCGTTGGATGGCCTTTTTGAGCATGTTGTTGTTCTTGGTGGTGGATACAGGGATTACTGCTCAGATCAGCCACGCGCAGCTTGAGCGGCTACGAAAAAATAAAGGGATTGAACAGACTGCGCCGGCCGAGAGGCCGATGGTCGAGATTCCGGCCGGGGCGTTCGTGATGGGCTCTGACGGCACGCAGGCGCTGGAGGATGAACGGCCGGCGCACCGCGTGTGGCTGGAGGCCTACGCCATCGACCCATTCGAAGTCACCACCGCTCAGTATGCCGCGTTCCTGGCGGCCCGGCCGGGACCGGCTCCGTGGCTCTGGGAGACGGTCAACTTGAAACTCCATGGGGATCGTCCGGTGATCGGCGTCAATTGGGCGGATGCGGAAGCCTACTGCCGATGGAAGGATGCACGGTTGCCGACCGAAGCGGAATGGGAGAAAGCCGCGCGAGGCAGTGACGGGCGTCTCTATCCCTGGGGCGGACAGGTGCCAACCGACAAGCTGGCCAATTTCGCCTTAGGCGCACGGTTCAGCTACAGCCAAGTGCTCATGCCGGTGCAATCCTATGAGGCCGGCAAGAGTCCGTATGGCCTGTATCAAATGGCCGGGAATGTATGGGAGTGGGTCTCCGACTGGTACAGTGCCGGCTATTACGAGCACAGCCCGGACAAGAATCCGTCCGGACCCGAACAGGGTCAGTTCAAAGTGCTCCGCGGCGGTTCCTGGTCGGATCTCCCGAAATACCTCCTCACCTATGGCCGGTTTAAACTGCTGCCGGAGACCAGGAATAGTTATACGGGTTTCCGCTGCGCCAAATCCTAGCGGCGACTGAAAACGGTCCCCAACGGCGTTCTCGCCTTGGCCACATCCTCAACGTACCCAGGGGGTACGCCTGCGGTGTGGCCGCCGGCTGCGGCCTAGTTGGATGACCGTTTTGAGCCGCCGCCTCAGTCGCGGGAAACTGCCGGCTCACCGTCTCGCCGGTGCGCACACACTTGGTGCTCCTTATTCGTCGCGCCGTGCGCCTTCCTGCGGCCTTGTTGGATCGCCGATTGAGCAGCCTGTATTGAGCAGCCTGTATTGTGGATGACTGCTGAAAACGGCTTTGACGTTCCCAGATCGCACGCCGTTACGGAACAGACGCGATGGCCAGCAACACGAGGAGGGTGAGCAGTCCCAACAAGGTGCAGGAGACCAGCGTGCTCCGGTCCTGCTTCCAGTCGGTTTGCCACTGATTGGGGTAGAGCGCGCGATCGTGGAGAAACGCATTGGAATCAAAGAGGCCCAAGGCTTGTTCGAGTTGGATCAAGGTGTGCTTTGCCTGCCGGTGGCGTTCGCGCTGTTGCCAAATGAGTGTGATGAAGGTCGACGTCAGCAACAGGATGCCTCCGCCGAGCAACGTGCGATGGCCGAGGGTGAGTCGGTGACCCGTTCGGATCAGCACCAACAGCAGGAGGATGGATACTAACGAGCCGGCCCCGATGGCCGTCCAGCGCATCATCTGCTCGCGGCGCCGGTACACTTCCTCTTTGAACAGAGGGTACAGGGTGAGCAAGACGGCGCGTGTGTCGTCGGCGGGCGTCATGCCAGATAGGTCGCAAGCCAGTCGGCGATCAGGCTCGTCATGCGCGTGAAGTCTTCGCCTTTGGTAAATTGGTGGTCCGCGCCGGGCAGCATTTCGAGGCGCTTCTTCACTCGCAGGGCGTCATAGAGTTGCCGGCTTTGGTGCAGCGGAACGTGTTCGTCCCGGTCGCCTTGTACGATCAGCGTGGGCGCGGTGATCGCTCGAGCCGGCTCATAAGCCACCTGCCGGAGGCTGTCCTCGTAAAACGCATACGCCAGCGCAATACGCCCTGCACCGCCCATGATATTGGGAATCGTGTCCGTGGCCTTCCATTGGGCCATCTCGCCTTCTCCGAACTCCAAGCGCAATTCCTCCGCAAAATCGACGACGGGACATTTTAACGCGAGGCAGGCGAGATCCGTCCGGCGGGCCGCGGTCAACAGCGCCACCAGTCCCCCGAAACTGGAGCCCATCAATCCCAGGCGCCGATAGCCTTTGTGGCGCACCAGATCGAGCGCCGCCAGGGTTTGTTCGACGGCCAGAGTGTTAGTGAGCTCTTTAAAAGGGCCTTCGCTCTCGCCCTGTCCGAAGAAGTCGAACCGGAAGGTGGCGATCCCCCGGTCGGTCAGCAGGCGGGTGAGCGTGCGGTTGGTCGTGCTGTTCTTGCCGGACAGGAATCCATGACACAGGACGGCGATGCTCTCAGTCGGCTGAGGCGGCGCGGTCAGCACCGCGGCGATGCGATGGCCGAAGGAGTCGTGAAACGGGAGAGGCTCTTCGTGGACGGTCATGCCTTACTCCGACGGCCGGGTGGTCAGGGCATGACTGAGTTTGGCGGAAAAGACGACCAGGCTTCCGAGGAGCAAGACGAAGCAGACCCACAGGGTAATCTGAATGGACAGCGAGGCGAGCGGCACATTCCACGTCAGCGACGCCAGCAGCGCCAGTCCCATGGTGCCCAGACTCAGCCCGCCGATTTGCACGGTTCGCCAACGATTCATGATGGCGGTCAGACGATCGAGATAAGGCCCCCGTTTCTTGTTGCTCGGCACCCGGCTGACCGCGAGCGTGACGGGCACCAGATGCGACAAGGCACCCATGATGGTGTTCACCACAAAGCCGACCAGCGCCATGTGGGTGTACGCGACGAGATGCAGGGTGCCGTAGGGCATCAGGGGAGGAGTCGAGAGGCTGTTGGCGGCCACGAGGATGCCCAGGATCATGGTGAACAGGAGAAAGAACGTCCCCAGCAACAGATGATCCGAGGCGGCGCTTCCTTTATGAGTGGAGGCCAGCCAGGTCTTGAATAAATTGGCGGCATACAGCGACGTGCCGATCAGCAGGACGCCACCGGCTGCCAGTTCGATCCAGAGGGAAGAACTCAGGAATCCGCCGATGAGGACGGCCACGCCCAGCAGCATGAGAACGAGCACGAGGCGCCCGAGCCGTGGACTGGCCAACGGGGTGTTCAAGACGGTCGGCAGCAGGTTGTGCATCGTGCCGATGATGGCCAACGTGACGAATCCGATCAAATTGAGATGGATATGCGCGAGCCGTACATGGCCGTAGGTTTGTTGCGCGAACCCCAGCGCCATGGCTTCCCCGGCGGCCAGTCCCGCAAACAGCGCGAGCAAGGCGGCGAAGTAGTACCACAGATTGAGCGGCGGCGAATTGAGGCTGCGGCGGGTTTGCGTCCAGGCATAGCCCGCCATCCAGAGAAATGCGGCGACGACCACGAAACCCGAGAGGCCCACGATGACGTACTGGCGCAGCCCGAAGCCCGCCAGCATGCCGATGGCGCCGCCGTTGATGGCGGCAAACAACAGCGGATGAGACTCGCGTTGTTTCTGGCCGGTCATCAGCAACGTCGGAATAAATGTGAGGAAGCCGCCGAGGATCATCTGCGCGACCCCGCCCACCAGGGCGGCGTGCACATGGACCAGCCGCATCCACGCGGGCAGCGGCGTGCCCCGGACGAGCCCGATCAGGATGGCCAGGCCGAGGACCGACGCGATCACCAGCCAGGCGAACCCGGTCAGAAGAAAGGCTGTGGGAGGAACCTGCCGTCGGTACATAGGACGAGGGTGCGCTACCGTTCGAGAAAGTAGAAATGGTCCGTCGGCCCGTGGCCGTGGCCGATGGCGAGGCCGTGGCGGATCGCTTCCGTGACGTAGGCCTTGGCGGCTTGCACGGCATCCAGCACCGGCCGCTCGCGGGCGAGATGCGCGGCGAGAGCGGAGGCAAACGTGCATCCCGTGCCATGGGTGTGCTTCGTCTCGATGAAGTGGCCTTTCAACACGTTGAAGAAGCGTCCATCGTAGAGCAGATCGGTGGCGCGCTCGGACAACAGATGCCCCCCCTTGATGACGACATGCTTGCAGCCCAAGCGGTGGATGGCCTTGGCGGCCTGCCGCGCATCGGCCAGCGAGGTGATTTCAATGCCGGCGAGCTGCTGGGCTTCGTAAATGTTCGGCGTCACGATCAGGGCGAGCGGAAAGAGCTGTGTCTTCACGGCCTCCATGGCGTCCGGTGTCAGGAGCGGGTGGCCGCTTTTCGAGATCATGACGGGATCGATCACCAGGTTCGCCACATGTTGCGACTTGAGCCGGGCCGCCACCAGCTCGACGATGGCGGCGGAGGACAGCATGCCGGTTTTCACGGCCGCCACATCGAAGTCGTCGAAGAGCGCGTCCATCTGCGCGGCGATGATGGACAGGGGCAGCTCAAAGACCTCCGTGATCTCTTCGGTATTCTGCGCCGTCACGGCGGTAATCGCCGACAGGCCAAAGACCCCGTTGGCCGACAGGGTCTTGATGTCGGCCTGAATGCCGGCGCCTCCCCCGGAATCGGACCCAGCGATGGTCAAGACTTGCTTTAAGATGGGTGTCATATAGGCATCGTCTCAGTAAAGGGATAGTGAACCGGCCGGGCCGACGTGCAAGCCGTCGATCGTAAACCGGGCGTCCGGCCGCGGCGCTTTTTCATGATAGTGGAATGTGAAGTGCGACGAGAGGGTGTCCGAAGGTGCGGTAAACGTCAACACCAGGTGTGCCTTCTGATGCGGAGACAGTTCGAGCCCTCTGACGCACAATCCGTCGCGATTGTCTTCGATCCCTTGCGGCCATGCGGCCCCATGATCGTCTTTTAGCAGCGTGTCTTGCAAGCGGCAGAGGATCTTCAAGTCGCGCGCGCCGCGATTTTCAATCGTCACGGCCACCTTTGCTTGGGAACCCGCAGCCTCAACCGACTGGACGACCAGCTCATAGTAGTCATTTCGATGGAAGCCGAGGCCGGCAGGGACCGCCGGCTGCGTGGGGCTTTCCGGCTTCATGACCGCCGGCTGGCCGGCCTCCTCCTTCAGCATCTCGGCCAGCGGGCCGATTGCCGGGAGGTGTCCTCGGGCGGCCCCGATGACTTCCGCATTCACCGGGCTCACCAGCTTGACGGTGACCGCCACCCCGCCCTGGGACTCGAGATACGAGCCGCGCAGAAAGACATCGGCTCGCATGGCTTTCGCTGCCCGCCGGACCGCCTTGGCGTGACCCGGCCCGACCCGGGTGATCTGTAGTCGTTTCAGCGTGGCATCCACCACGTCCCGTTCCACCACGCGCAATTCGCCGGCGATCACGAGTTGCGTGCCGATCTCCTCGGCAAGGAACCGGCCGACGGCGGTGGCCTGACCTTCGGCATCCGTCAAGTCCAGCAACGCCACACGATGCTTGTTCAGCTTGGCCGCCTCCGCCATGATGCCTTCCGCCAGCTGCTTCAAGCCCTCGTCATAGTTGCCCGCCGCCTCACCGGTATTCGCCGAGCAGAGGAGCAGCATCAACACACACAGGATGAGCGATCTTGGACCGATGACCATGCGTGGCGTCATTATACTTACTAATAGGTAAGTGTCTAGATCTTACGCGGACTCTTCTTCGCGCGGGCGAACGATATGGATGAACGCCAGGATCAGCCGTCCAAGGCCGTATCCCAGGGGAAGCAGGACGAAGAGGATCAAGGGCAGAAAAAAATAGACCAGCGAGCCCTGGGCATCGGGATGTAAGAGGGCGCTGAGGTGCGTCCAGAAGCTCACCCCGAACATCAGGATGAGGCTGCCCAGGACTCCGGCCAACCGGCGGGAGAACTGGGCCGGTCCGAGGCGGTCATTCCATCCGAGATGAAGCAGCAGAAAGACGGCGCAGAGCATGAAGGGCCCCGCGCTGAGCAGGCCCACGAGAAAGTAGTGGTAGCCGGGGGCAAAGAAATGCAGGTGCAGATAGCGGAACGCTTCCCAGATGGTGCGGCGATGAGCGGACACCTCGAACAGCACCAGCAGAGTCCAAGGAAGGGCGAGACTCAGCCCAATACTGCCCCAGAACAGCGTGAGGATCAGTCCCGCTGCGCGATGCGGGGCGGCACTGTCGGTCATGAGGTTTTCTCCCTGCGCAACGGTTCGAGCGCCTTGAGGGCTTCGGCCGTTGCGATGGCGGCAAGCGCTTCGGCGGCGCTTTCGGTCACGACGGGATCCGGATCACGGAGCGCGGCGATCAGCTCGGGGACCGCTTCCTCGGCCGCCGGCCCGATGGCGCGCAGCGCTTCGGCCGCCAGGTAGCGATTGAGCGCACGGGAATCCTTCAACACCGAGACCAGGACCGGCGCCGCCTGCGCCGCGTTCGGGCCGAGTTGCGCGAGTTGCTGAAGGGCATAATCTTTTTCGCCCGGCCGGTCGAGGAGGGACACCAGGTCGGCGACATCCTGGCGGGTATTCTGGCCGGCATGCTGCAACGCCACTTCGGCCAGAGACGCGACCGATTTATCCTCGTCGTTGCGTAATTCCATCAAGGCCGGCACCACCGCCGCGCTTAGAGGGATATGAAACGCGAATTGTGCGGCGGCCCGATAGCGCACCATGGACGCCGGGTCCTGCAAGGCCTGCTTCAGCGCGGCCGCAACCTCAGCCTGCGGAATGCCGATCAGGCCCAAGGCGCCCACCGCCCGCTCGCGGACCAGTTCATCCGTATCATCCAACATGGTAATGAGCGAGGCGACGGCTGGTTTTCCGATGGGGCCGAGGCTCCCCAGGATCACGCAGGCCTTGCGCCGGACCGCGGGGTCGGCATCCCAGAGTGCCGGCAGGTAGCCGGCCACAACGTCGCGGGCGGCCTGGAGGTCCAGGGTGCGAATGGCCGCGGCGGCCGCCGCGCCGACGTCCTGGTCCGGATCGTGGAGGGCCGCCTCGATGAGCGCGGGCAACGCCTCCTTGGCGTCCCGTCCGAGCGCCGACAACCACTGCGCCGCCAAAATGCGCGCGGTCGGGTCTTCGTCTGCGAGCTGCTCGACCGCCGCCGGCACCGCTCGCGGCCCGGTGTGCTGCCAATACATGAAACCAAGGAGGGCGATCAGCAGGCCAAGGCCGGCCAGGTTGAATTGAATGAGTCGTGGTGACACGTGGGTATGGGTTCAGGAGCCTACATTGTTCGATCGGTGAGCGGCTGAGTGATGTGCCGTCCCTGTGCGGTGCTCACACCGGCCATTCCTCTTCGTTCCAGGCCATTTCCCAGAACATCCATTCGTAGCGGGAACTGATCAGAAAGGCGTCCTCCATCCGCTGCTGTTCGGCTCGGCCGGCCGTCTTGGCCCACCGGTCGACCTTTTCGCGCATCCACTGTTGGACTTCGGCGAACTCCGGAGAGGCATAGAGCAGGAGCCAGTCCCGGTACGGGTGGTTCTTCGGCGGGGGGCCGTCCTTCAGGAGGCGCTGGCCGACGACGCAATAGATCCAGGCGCAGGGCAGGGCCACCACGGTGATTTCAGGGGCCGAACCGCTGTGTGCCACAGCCAGCATGTGTCTGGTGTAGGCGTAAGTCGTCGGAGCCATCGGGACCGCGGTCATATCGGAGGCCGTCATCTTCCAGCGCTTGCCGTAATTCTCATGGAGGCTGCGTTCCACCGTCAGGGTGTCCTCCGCCAGCTTCGCGAAGCGCAAGGCACTGTCGGAGTCCGGGGCCTTCATGGCGCCGGCGGCAAAGACCCGCGAGAGGTCGCCGAGAAATCGGGCGTCTTGCAAAATGTAGTAGCGGAATTTGTGCTCCGGCAGGGTGCCGTTGCCTAAGGCGAGGACAAAGGGATGGACGAGCTGCGCGTCCCAGCTGGCTTTGGCGAGGGCTTTTAAGCGATTCGAAAACGACATGGGCACTCCAACGGTGAAGGGGTGAGTGAAACCGGTGACCTGGGGAAGCCCGCAACATCATCCTGCGATCATGTCATACGCTGCCTGCGTCACGAGTCATGCGGCGGCCAAGGTCTGGGTAACCGGTTGATGCCGTCCAGCGCAGCGACTTTATAACATTCCGCGAGCGTTGGATAGTTGAAGACCGTGTCGATAAAGTAGTCCATCTTTCCGTGGTAGGCCATGACGGCCTGGCCGATGTGGATGAGTTCCGTGGCTCCTTCTCCGATGGCATGGATTCCCAGGACTTCGAGAGTCTTCCGGTGAAAGAGGAGTTTGAGCATGCCGGTTTCGTCGCCGATCAGCTGGCCTCGTGCAATTTCCCGATAGTGCGCCACCCCCACGCCGAACGGAATATTGGCTGCGGTGAGTTCCGCCTCGTTCCGGCCGACCATGGAAATTTCCGGGATGGAGTAGATCCCATAGGGCAGGAGCGCGGTGTCCGTTCGGTCCGGCTGGCCGAAGGCATGGCAGGCGGCATGCCGGCCTTGCTGCATCGACGTGGAGGCCAACGCGGGAAAACCGATGACGTCGCCGGCGGCATAAATATGCGGGACGGCCGTTTGGAAATGGTCGTTCACGGCCAGCCGTCCCCGGTCGTCCGGCTGGAGGCCCACCCGCTCAAGATGCAGGCCCGCGCTGGCCCCGACGCGGCCGATCGCGTACATGAGCGTCGTGGCGGTCAGGGGCGGGGCCTGCCGCAGCCGGACGGAGACCGCGCCGTCTCCGGACTTGTGGATGCCGACGACCTCTTCCTCGTGATACAGCAGGACCCCGATGTCTTTCAGCTGTTGCTGCAGCGCGGCGATAATTTCGGCATCGACGAATTCGAGCAGCCGCGGCCGCTTGTCGATGAGGACGACGGGGACTCCCAAGGTGGCCAAGATCGAGGCGTATTCGGTTCCGATCACCCCGCCGCCCACGATCACCAGGCTGTCGGGAATCCGTTTGAGCCGGAGCAATCCATCGGTGTCGATGATGCCATGGTCGTCGAACGGGACGTCCGGCGGACGCGCCGGCTCCGTGCCGACCGCGATGACGATGAAGTCCGCGGTATGGTCGACAGAGCCCGTGGCGTGGTCGATCCGCAGACGGTGCGGGTCCAGGAAACTGGCGGAACCGGAAATCATATCGACCCGGTTCCGGGTCATCTGATTCCGCACGATCTGGATTTCATTCTTGATGACGTGATTGGCCCGAAAGGCGAGATCTTCAATCGTGATCATCTGCTTCACGCGATAGCCGGCGCCGTAGAGGTTGCGCTGCCGGAAGCCCGACAAGTACAACACCGCTTCGCGCAGCGACTTGCTGGGAATGGTCCCGGTGTTGATGCAGACGCCGCCCACGACGTCCTTCCGCTCGATGATGCCGACCTTCTTGCCGAGCTTGGCCGCCTGGACGGCGGCTTTCTGGCCGGCCGGTCCGGTCCCGATCACGAGGAGGTCGTAATGCGCCATGGTTCCTCTACTGCGACAGCCGATCCTCTCGCCCGGCGCCGGTGTTCTCGCGCGCGGTCCTCGACGTATCCCAGAGGATACGCCTGCGTCGCGCTGGCGTGCGGGCGCGGACGGCGGGCCTCTGTCTCGGCTGTCTCCTGACGAGGCCCATCACGCAGCGTTGGTCAGCTGGCCGTAATCAGGGACCGGGCGAACTGAAATGCTTCTTCCATGTCTGGAAGTTGCGCCAGCTCCGGGGTGATCTGGAGATAGCGGATCACGTTCTGCTTATCCACCACCATGACGGCTCGGGCGAGCAGATGCGGGTCCTTCAAAAAGAGGCCATGCGTCTTGCCGAAGTCCCCGCCCCGATAGTCTGAGAGGAATGTTACGTTCTTGATTTTCGCCTCCTCCGCAAACCGCTTCTGGGCAAAGGGGGTATCGATGCTCACCGTAATGAGCTCGACCATCTTATCGAGGCCTTTGTTTTTCTCGCTGAGGTGATGGGTTTGCTGTTCGCAGACTTTCGTGTCGAGCGATGGCACCACACTGATGATCCGGACTTTCCCGTCACCTTTGGTGCGGGCGATGTTGATGAGTGAGAGGTCTGGTTGCGCGAGCTTGACGTCCCGCAAGTGATCGCCCACCTTGACGCCGTTTCCCGACAACATGAGGGCGCTGCCCTTGAACAGTATGCTGTGTCCTTCACCGGCCACGGCGCTGCCGTCGGCGACCGTCAGGTTTTTATACATGAACCCTGTGTCGGCCGATTGGCCCATGCCGGCGCAGCCTGCCAGGGCCGCTGAGAGAAGGACTGTACCCCAACCAAAGGACCGGATGTTCATCATGATGGTTCCCTCGCGTTGTCTGGAGTGCCCTGTGCCGCTTGATTTTTAAAGTATATCCGCGGACCTGCGGCGACTCAAGGTCGAAGAAAATCCAGCAGCTGCCTGTTGACGGCCTGCGGTTGTTCCCATTGGGGCAGATGGCCTGCGCGCGGAACCGTCACCAAGGTCGACTCGGGAATCATCCCGTGCAGCTGTCGGCCCGTCGTGAGAGGAAAGACCCGGTCTTCCTCCCCCCACAGGATCAGCGTGGGATGCGTAATGGAGGCGATGCGCGGGGCAAAGCGGCTTTCCCACACAGGCAGGTGGGTGCCGGCGCTCAGGATGGGCCCGAACAGGCCGGGACGCTTCCGGTTGCGGTTCGACCGGTCCAGGACGGCCGGCGTCAGCTGGGAGGGATCGTAGATCATTTCTTTGAGGACCTTCCTGGTGAAGAAGCTGCCGAAGAACCAATTGCCCATGGAGACGACCCACGCCGGGGCGCTGGTTTCCAGAGCGCGCTTCAGGGTCGGGTTCGTGAGGTGCGCCATGACGTCCGGCGGCAGGCCGCTGATCAGCACGAGTTTCGCGACGCGGTCCGGATGTTCGAGCGCCATGCCAATGGCCAACCCGGCCCCCATGGAATGTCCCACGAGGACGGCTTGCCGGAGGTGCAGCGCGTCCATGAACCCGGCCACGAAGTCCAGCATCTCATCGGGTCGGTAGTCGATGGCGGGTTTATCGGACAGCCCGGAGCCGAGGACGTCCGGAGTGATCACGCGCACCTGGTGCGTCAGGGCGGTTTGCTGATGTTCCCATTGCCACATGGAGCCGCCGAATCCGTGCAGGAGGATGACCGGTAGGCCTTCGCCCGCATCGAGATAGGCGATCCGGTGACCGGCAACGGTCACCGACCGGATGGGCAGGCGTTCAATGGCATCGAACCAGGGGGGCAGGGCATCTTTGGCCGCACAGGCGCTACTCGTCATGCAGAGCAGGAACAGGATGAAGAAGCGAACGACCGCAGGAGAACGGCGGACGAGCCGTGCGTGCATCCGAAGCCGCTACTCGAGTTGAATGAGGGTTTCGTCAGTCTTGACGTTGTCGCCCTCGCCGGCCAGGATGGCGGTGACCGTTCCATCAATCGGCGCCGGAACGCGGCTTTCCATCTTCATCGCTTCAATGATCAACAGCGGTTCGCCGGCCTTCACCTGATCGTCCTTGGCTACGAGAATCTTCACGACCCGCCCGGGCATGGGCGGCGCCACGTCTCCCGGTTTGGAGGGTTTCGGTCTCTTCGGCTTCGCCCCCGTTCCGGTTTCCTGCGCCTCGGGAATCCCGGCGAGTACTTCCTGGATCGGCTCGATGGACACCTCTTCGAGCTTATCGTTGACCCGGATGTAGTAAGGCTTACGGCCTTCGATCTTTCGCCCGGATCCCGAGACTTTCACGTGATAGGTTTCGCCGTGGACGTTCACATTGAATTCGACCGGCGCGAGATGGAGTTCATGGGCCACGGCCGGTCCTTTGGGCAACGAGCCCGTCAACGGTTCGGGAATCAGGTCGCCTTTCTCTCGCGCCTCGAAAAAGTCGCGCGCGATGGCCGGGAAGAGCGCGAATGACAGGTGATCTTCCGGCGTGGTGGCGGAGGCGGGCAGATCTTTCCTGAGCGCGTCCATTTCGGGCTCCAGCCGGTCGGCCGGTCGCGTCCTGATCGGCTCTTCATTGCCGATGGCGCGCGTCTGGACATCGTTATCGACCGGTCCCGGCGCCCGGCCGTACAGGCCCAGGAAATAGTTCTTCGTTTCATTCGTGATGACTTTGTAGCGCTCGCCGGTCAGGACATTCAACGTGGCCTGCGTCCCCACGATCTGACTGGTCGGCGTCACGAGCGGCGGGTAGCCCATTTCCTTCCGGACGCGCGGCACCTCGTCCAGGACCTCTTTCATGCGGTCCAGCGCGTTTTGCTCCGCCAACTGGGCGGCCAGGTTCGAGAGCATGCCGCCGGGGATCTGCGAGGTGAGGATTTCGGCATCCACGCCGGTAAAGTCGCTTTCAAATTGCCGGTACTTCCGCCGCACCTCCCGGAAATGCTCCGTAATGGGCTGGAAGGTTCTGAGGTCGATCCCGGTATCGTAGGGCGTGCCGCGGAGCGAGGCCACGATGGTTTCGGTCGGCGGATGGGAGGTCCCTCCCGCGAGCGGAGACATCGACGTGTCGAGCATGTCGAGTCCGCCCAGAATGGCCATGAGCGACGCCATGGACGCCATTCCGGATGTGTAGTGCGTATGCAAATGAATGGGGACTTTGACCGCGGCCTTGAGCCGGCGCACCAGATGATAGGCGTCGAGCGGAGCCAGCAAGCCCGCCATATCCTTGACGCATAAAGTGTCCGTTCCCAGGTCCTCCAATTGCTTGGCCATGTCCACGAACCGGTCAAGGCTGTGTACGGGACTGACGGTGTAGCTGATCGCGGCCTCCACATGTTTGCCGCAGGCCTTCACTTCCCGCACGGCCCGATCCAGGTTACGCACATCGTTGAGCGCATCGAAGATCCGGAAGACATCGATCCCGTTGGCCGCGGACCGCTCGATGAAGCGCTCCAGCACATCATCCGCATAATGGCGGTAGCCGACCAGGTTTTGTCCCCGCAACAGCATCTGGAGCCTGGTGTTGGGCATGGCGGCGCGCAGCGCACGCAGCCGCTCCCACGGGTCTTCTTTTAGGAACCGGAGACAGGTATCGAAGGTGGCGCCGCCCCAGACTTCCAGCGACCAGTAGCCGACGGCATCGAGCTTTTGCGCGATCGGCAGCATGTCTTCCGTTCGCATGCGGGTCGCGAGCAGCGACTGATGGCCGTCGCGCAACGCGACATCGGTTATTAAGAGCGGCTTTCCCGTCGCCGGCTGGATCGTGACCTCTTGCGGCCGCGACTTCTGCCCCTTGGAAGCCTTGACCGCCGGTGCCGGCGGACGTTTCGCCTTTGTCTTGTTCTTTTTCGCTGTCGGTCGTTTGGTTGCCATAATGTCCGTGTTCACCAACTCAGTGCGGGTCGAGGTCTCGTTACAGCCCTTCATAGGCCGCGATGGCGGCGGCAAGCGCCAGAACCAGATCCTCCGGCTGTTCGAATTCGTCGTAGGTATAGAGCTCCGGATGGGTGTCCAGGTAGGAGGTGTCGAAGCGGCCCGCCATGAAGTCCTGATCCTGCATGATGGTCTTCATGAAAGGGATCGTCGTTTTCACGCCCCGGAGGACGTACTCTTCCAGCGATCGCCGCATACGGCTCACGGTTTCTTCCCAGGTCCGGCCCCGAACGGTCAGTTTCGCCAGCAGCGCGTCGTAGTAGGGGGGCACCGTGTAGTCCTTGTAGACGGCGCCGTCAATGCGCACGCCGATTCCGCCGGGCGAGAGATAGGCCGTGATGGTGCCGGTGCACGGCATGAAATTGTTTTTCGGATCCTCGGCGTTGATCCGGCATTGAATCGCATGGCCTTGCAGCGTGACGTCTTTCTGCTGAATGTCGAGCGGCTTGCCGGCGGCAATGGAGATCTGATGCCGGACGATGTCGATCGCCGTGATCTGCTCCGTGACGGTATGTTCCACCTGGAGGCGCGGGTTCATTTCGATAAAGTAGAAGCGCCCCTCCTGATCGAGCAAGAATTCCACGGTCCCGGCATTGTCATAATGCACCGCCTGCGCAATCGTGATGGCCGCTTCGCCCATCTGGGCCCGCAGGGCGGGCGTGAGGATGAGCGAGGGCGCGATTTCGATCAACTTCTGATGCCGCCGCTGAATCGAGCAGTCCCGCTCGCCGAGATGGATCATGTGGCCATGGCGATCGGCCAGGATCTGGAACTCGATGTGATGCGGCCGCTCGATGAATTTCTCGATGAAGACGCTGCCGTCGCCGAAGGAGGCTTGTGCTTCCCGGCCCGCCACCTCCATGTTCTCGCGCAGTTCGGCGTCGGAGCGGACGACGCGGAGGCCCCGTCCGCCCCCTCCGGCGCTGGCTTTGATGATGAGGGGATAGCCGGCTTCCCTGGCAAAGGCTAAGGCCTCGCTGACGTCGCTGACGCCGCCCTCCGTGCCCGGCACAATGGGGACTCCCACCGACCGGGCCAATTCACGGGCTTTGACCTTGCTCCCCATCAGGGTGATGGCATGCGGCGAGGGGCCGATAAAGGTAATGCCTGACGCTTGACAGAGTTCGGCAAATGGCGCGTTTTCCGACAGGAATCCATACCCCGGGTGAATCGCGTCCGCGCCGATGCGCAGGGCGAGGTCCACGATCTGCCGGCTGTCGAGAAAGCCTTTGACCGGGCCCGGGCCCACGAGATAGGCCTCGTCGGCCTTTTTGACGTAGATACCGGTTGAGTCGGCTTCGGAATAGATGGCGGCGGTGGCGATATTCAATTCGCGGCAGGCGCGGATGATCCGCATGGCGATCTCCCCGCGATTGGCCACTAATATCTTCTTAAACATCACTCTCCGGCTCATGAGAAACCTGCCCGTTCGCTCCCTAGTGGCCGGCGAAAAGGAGCGCGTAAGCTAGCATACGATCAAGAGGTCTGTCGAGGGAGAGAGCGGCGGGGCCGAGCAAAGAAGAGAGAGGCTGATGATGACCGGTGACCGGCACATGACGATGAAACGGCGGGGCATTGCGCACCCGCCGTTCCGCGGACCGTTACTTCGATTGCACCAAGAATCCTTTGGATCGCGCGTTCCCGCCGCCCGCCACCACATCAATGAACGACATGCCGGGCCGCACATCCGGAACCAACGCTTCAATCGTCGTGTCGTTGACGAAGGTGTAGTCGATCTTGCCGGCGCCGGCGGCACTGAAGGCCACGCCGTGGAAACATTCCTTAGTGCCGAAATTTTCCCCTTTAATGATCACCTTCTGGCCCGGCTTTGCCTCGTCCGGTTCGACCTTGGCAATCTTCGGGCGCTTGCTTCGATCGCAGATCGGGTCCCGATCCACCTTGTCGGTGTCCGAGCCCTTGATCGATTCCATGTTGTACAGAGTGAATCCGGCCCCTTCCACCACCGATCCGTCTTCGGCCCGCAGGGATACCGGGGTTAGGGCCATTAAAAACAAGGCGAGGGAAAGAAAAAAGGAAGAACGCATCATGACCTCCTCGATGAACGATTATTTGCTCATCATGGGAATAAACATCTCCGCGATGATCGCTTGACCGGCCGGCGACAGGGCAAATTCGGCAAAGGCATCGACCAACGGGTCCGGGTCTCGTTTCGACAACATCAGTAACGGGCGGCGCAAGCTGTAGCGGCCGTCTTTGACGGTCGGCACCTCCGGCTCAATCTTGTCGACCGGAAGAAGCCGGACTGCGACGCCGCTGGACACGACGGAGAGACCGGTGCTTAAGGAGATATAGGAGACCGCCGAAAGCGGCGGGAGCGTCCCGACCACGGTTTTAACGACGTTTTCGTCACGGGCGATGACTTTGGCGCTGTCGGGAATCATCCCCCTGATGCCGAGTTGCGCTTCGAAGGCGTCACGGATATTTTGATGGCGTGGCCGGTCGATGAGCAGGATCTTCGTTTCCGGCCCTCCGAGGTCCGCCCACTCTTTGACTTTGCCGGAAAAGATATCGGCGACCTGCTGCTTGGTGACTTCTTTCGTGTAGTTGGACAAGTGGACCAGAATGCCGATGCCGTCCCACCCGATTTGCCTGGCGGCCAGCGCGGGATCTTCGCCGCCGGCCAGTGCGATCTGGGCCTGGCCGGATTTGACCAATTCCAGCGGCTTTGAGTTATCGTCCCAGAGCACGTCCACATAGGCACGCGGATTGGCCTTTTCAAACGCGCGGGCCAAGGCCTCCATCACCGTGTACTCGGGTCCATTGCCGGCAATCACGAGGCTGCCGGACACCTCCGCGGAGGCGGCAACCGGCAAGAGCAGAGACAGGCTGAACATGAGCACGAACAGCGTGCCCAGGATTCCGGCAACGTCCGACAGAGGATCGGCTGTCGATGCGGCGGCGCGGACAGGGGCCATGGCTTAGGATCCAGACGGCGATCCCGACCCGGGCACGGGATCTGAGGCGGACGACGTGTTTGGGGGCGGTACGTTTCGCTTGGCGTTGAGCGGGGGCAGCTTAGCGAATTTTTCCATCCGCTCGTTGTTCATCGCGTTGGCCTTTATTTCGGTGAAGCCGGTCTTATGGTCGCCGACCACTTTTGAGGAGAAGGACGAGAGGAGCCGGGTGGCTTCTTGCGCGTGACAATACGGGCATTCCGTATCCTCGACTCGGGCATGGACCGATTGCGTCGCTTCGAACTGCTTCGAACAGCGTTCACAACGATATTCGTAGAGAGGCATGGCGGCGTTCCTTCTAGGGCTTGGTATGCTGCGCGTCGATCGCGGCATATCACTGCTTGGCACGTATATGCACCTTGACCGGCCCAGAACATTTCGCTTATTGTAGCACACTTGCACAGTCAAACTGCTAGCGTAACAGGAGGCCTTGATGTCCGTGTTGATTCGACGGTGGAAGGGAAATAACGGGGTGATGCAGGAAGAGCGGATCGATGAAGAGGACCGGATCGAGCGCTACCTGAGGCTCTTTGAGAAGGACGATGTCAAAAAGCTAGAGACAGGCGTCAAGGTCTGGATTGAAAAGGACGAGTGGCAACTGGTTCCTTAGCGTCTGTTGTAACTGCCGGCGTGATTCCTTCCAGAAGGCACGAATCATTTCCAGCCTAGGGTTGTGGGTTCCGAATCGTCCGGCGTTAGAGCACGAGGGACGCTTGGGACGCGGAAGGATGGGTGTGTCGTGATCTATTGGATTCATATAGCCCGGTCGATCGATCGCGTGACGCTCCATCGTGACCGGTGCTCCGAAGTGCCGGCCCACAACACGTCCAGCGATTTCTGGGAAGGCGGATGGTTCGACTACCCCGACAAAGAGCGCGCGCTCCGGGCCATGGAACAGGCCGGGACCAACGAACAGCGCCGATGTCCGCTCTGTAAACCATGACGAACAGTGATGGGTGAAGCGTAATGTGTGATGAGCGACACCAATGATGAGAGGCCTGACGCCACTGATCACTCATCACTGATCGCCCGTCACTTCATGTCATGCCGCGTGTTGCACTGCTCCTCACCACCTTGATCTGGGGCGCGACTTTTCCGGCCACGAAAGCGGCGCTGGAACAGATCCCGCCGCTCTCGTTTCTTTTTCTCCGCTTCCTATTGGGCGCCGTCCTGGTCTGGATGTGGTTCGCTCTAGCACGGCGCAGCCTCCATCGCAGCGGCGAGGTCCTGGCGGCGAGCGCCATTGCCACGGTATTTCTGTTCGTCGGGTACGTGCTCCAAACCGTCGGACTCTATTACACGAGCGCGTCGAATTCCGCATTTCTCACTGCGCTGTACGTGGTGTTCGTGCCGTTGATGCTCCGGCGGTTCGATCTGCGCGTGGTCCTCGCCACGGCCATTGCGACGGCCGGTCTCTGGTTGCTGATCAAGCCGAGCGCGATCATCAACATCGGCGATCTCATGACGCTCGGCTGTGCCGTGGCGTTCGCCGGCCATATCGTCTGCCTCGAGCGGTTCACGCGCGCGTTCGACGCCCCGTCGTTGCTGGCCTGGCAAATGACCGCCATGACCCTCCTGTTCATTCCAATCCTGTATTGGGAAGGGGCGCCGTCCGCTGCATTTGCACCCACCGGGGTCCTGCTGGTCGCCCTCGTGATTACCGGTGGCTTGGCCACCGGCGCCTTTGCGGTGCAGATGTGGGCGCAGCAGCATGTGCCCGCGCACCAAGTGGCGCTGCTGTTCGCGTCCGAGCCGGCCTACGCAGCCTGGCTGTCCTGGTACTTTCTCGGGGAGACCTTGGACCTGCAAGGCTGGGTGGGAAGCGGACTCATCCTCACTGCCGTCGTGATCGGGGCGGTGGGAACCGCGGCCTTGCCGCCGCCCATGAAACCGGTCGAAGCCTAGAGGGGGCCCTGAAAAGCTATGGCGCAGAAGTTCGCAAACAGTCGCTGGGTGAAGGAAGGATTTTTGGATAACCGGATTCCCGGCACCGTCGTCGGCCGGATCGAGTTCGCCGCCGTCGGTCCTGTAGACGTGTACTGGCGTGGAGACTTTCGCGGCGAGATCGCGGGCCAGGCGATTCGGTTCCGCAACAGCGGGTATCAGGACGAAGCGGTGGCCGGGGAAGTCATCGGCGAGATGGAAAATCCGCAGATGGGCACGGTGAATTTGATTTCGTTCGATCCGCACCCCAACCTTGAGCCGCATCCATACATCGAATGGTTTTCGCTCCGGAAGAATCACTATCGCATCGAGCTGGCGCCCGGGGATGCATGGATGGTCTCGGAGACGGAGCGGGAACTGATCGACGGGGAGAGCCGGAGGATTCGCGAGGCCCTGGCCGACCGGGTGACCGACCAGCCGGGGCCGCGAGAAGAATCTGATTGGGTCTAGAGGCCGCGGAGTTGACCGAATGTTCGTGCGCTAGACGGCGACGGCTTCGTGCTTGCTCTTGCCTTCCCGCACATAGACCGGCACATCCTTGATGTCCCACACCAACCCGACCCATTCCATGGCTTTCAAGCAGTAGTACGTCATGTCGATTTCCCACCAATAAAATCCCTGCCGCGTGGAGGCGGGATAATAATGATGGTTGTTGTGCCATCCTTCACCCATGGTGATCATGGCGAGAATGAAATTATTGCGGCTGTCATCGCCGGTCACATACCGTTGCGAACCGTACACATGTGAGAGCGAATTAATGGTACAGGTGCCGTGAATCAATGCGACGGTCGAAATAAAGAACCCCCAGATCAGCATCTGAGGTCCATTGGTGCCGAGGCCCGGTGCGTGGGCTTCCAAGAGTTGGCCCAGCCCGAACATTCCGAATCCGGCGACCGTGGGGGCCACGATATCGAATCGGTCCAGAAACCGCAGCTCCGGATACTTGGCGAAATCCTGGATCGCCTTGAGCCGCGGCGCGAAGTGCGTCTTGGAGGTGAACCAGCCCATGTGCGACCAGAGGAACCCGCCCTGCCGCGGCGAGTGCACATCATCCGGCTGGTCCGAAGCGATGTGGTGATGGCGGTGATGACCGGCCCACCAGAGCGGCCCGCGCTGAGCGCAGGAGCCGCCTAAGAACGCAAAGGCAAATTGGACGGCCCGCGAGGTCTTGAACGTCCGATGGGAGAAGTACCGGTGATACCATCCGGTAATGGCGAACATGCGTACGAAGTAAAAGGCGACGGCCACGGCGACGGCGGTCCAACTCCATCCCACCCAGATCACGCCCAGACACATGACGTGAACCGAGATCAGCGGGATGCACCGGAGCCAGTCCATCTTCGGCGGCCCCTCCACCTTCATGTGCTCGAGGCCCGCCCAGGAGTCGAACCAGCGCAGGACTGTATACCAGAGCTCTTGGGCTTTACTGGGCTGAAGTGCACGCACATCGGACATTCGAGTACCTCCAGGTGAGGGTCAGGGCTGCGCTACGAATAGTGCAATGCGCCGTGGTCCCGATTAGTTGAGTGTTCTCGCGGCGCCAAACATATGCAGAAGAGGGAGGGCCGCAGAAACCGAATCACCTGCGCGAGCGGCGTGATGATTCAGCTATATAACGGGACCCCATTATACACACTGCGAGAGATAAAGGGAAACGTGGCCGAATGCATCGTCCGGTGTCTGCTGCAATTGTACGTAAACGCCCCGGGCTGTCCATCCTTTTGACGCAGTTGCGAAGGGATGGAAGACCGCCCCTCCATTGGAGAGGTGGTTGTGAGGGCGTGAATTTGACACCCTTGCGGTAGCGTCTCTACAATGCGCGCACCATGAACGATCGTTTTATCAAGGCCTGTCGCCGTGAACCGGTCGATTGCACGCCGGTTTGGTTCATGCGCCAGGCCGGACGCTATATGGCGGAATACCGAACGCTGCGGGCCAAGCACGCCATCCTCGAAATGTGCAAGACGCCCGAGCTGGCCGCTCAAGTGACGCTGCAGCCGATCGAGCGGTTTCCGTTGGATGCTGCGATCATTTTCGCCGACATTCTCCTGCCCTTGGAACCGATGGGGATCAGCCTCGAGTTCGCGGAAGGGGAAGGGCCCGTCATTCATAATCCGGTGCGGGACCGTGCCGCGGTCGAACGGCTTAAGATGGTCGATGGCGATGAACTGGAATACGTCGCCGAAGCGATCCGCCATGCACGCCGGGCGTTGAACGGCCGGGTGCCGCTCATCGGCTTTGCCGGGGCGCCGTTCACGCTGGCCAGCTATGCGATTGAAGGCGGCGGGTCGCGCAACTACCTCCACACCAAGCAGATGATGTATGGCGATCCGACGGCTTGGCACAAGTTGATGGACAAGTTCGCGCGGGTGATCACCGGCTACCTCCGACGGCAAATTCATGCGGGGGCCCAGGCGATTCAGCTGTTCGATAGTTGGGTCGGATGCCTGTCGGCCGGCGACTATGCCGAGTATGTGAAGCCGCATGTGCAGATGATTTTCGACGGGTTGAAACGGGAAGGTGTGCCGATGATTCATTTCGGCACCGGCACGACGGCGATTTTGCGCCAGATGCGGGAAGCCGGCGGCGACGTCATCGGCATTGATTGGCGGATTCCTCTCGACGAGGCCTGGGCGATGGTCGGGCATGATCGCGCCGTGCAGGGCAACCTGGATCCGGTCACGCTCTTTGCGCCGATCCATGAAATTGAGCGGCGTGTGGAGGACATTTTGCGGCGCGCCGCCGGGCGCCCCGGGCATATCTTCAATCTCGGGCATGGGATCCTGCCCGCCACCCCGGTCGATCACGTCGCCGCGACCATCGACATGGTGCATAAACTCAGTCAGCGCTAAGCCGCCGCGCGAGCCTTCGCATGCCACAGTCAGAGAAACCCATCGCCGTTCTTCTCATGGCCATGGGCGGGCCGGACTGTCTCGAGAATGTCGAGCCCTTCCTGCTCGACGTGCGAGGCGGTCGTCCGACACCGCCGGAGCTGGTCGAAGAGATTCGCGAGCGGTATCGTGCAACCGGCGGCAAGTCGCCCGCCGTCGGCATTAGCCGGGATGTGGCGCGGAAGCTGGAACAGCGGCTCAATCGATCCAGCCGTGACCGGTACAAGGTCTATGTCGGATTGCGGCATTGGCATCCCTTTATCAAGGACACTTACGCTGAATTGCTGAAGGGCGCGCCGGAGCAGGTCATCGGCCTCTGTCTGGCGCCGCAGCGGTCTTCGCTCAGTACGGGAGCCTATCAAAAGAAAGTCGAAGAGGCCCGGGCTGCGCTCGGGAGCTGTTGCCCGGTCACGTATGTCGGCAGCTGGAATCGCCACCCTCTGCTGATTGCCGCCATCGTCGACCAGATCAAACAGGCTCTGCTCAAGTTTTCA
Organism: uncultured bacterium; assembly: GCA_965285945.1. Taxonomy (GTDB): domain Bacteria; phylum Nitrospirota; class Nitrospiria; order Nitrospirales; family Nitrospiraceae; genus Nitrospira_D. The sequence goes on from CBDIWP010000002.1 coordinate 201,869, forward strand.
CCAGCCGAGCGGGCCACCGTGCCGGTCCTCTTCACGGCGCATAGCCTTCCGGAGCGGATCGTCGCGATGAAAGACCCCTACCCTGAAGAGGTCCAAGGCACGGTCGAGGCCGTGACGGCGTGGTTAGGGCATCAGCCGACACGGTTCGCGTATCAGAGCCAGGGACGATCGAGTGAGCCGTGGCTGGGCCCCACGGTGGAATCCGCGCTCGAGGCCCTGCATGGAGAAGGCCATCGGCACGTGCTGGTCGCGCCCGTCGGATTCATCTGCGATCACGTCGAAACGCTGTTCGATATCGACATTGAATTGAAGCAATTGGCGACGAGCAAAGGTATGCAGCTCGAACGAATGGCCATGCTGAACGATGCCCCGGCATTAGTCGAAACCCTGGCCGAGGTGCTGGCCGCGCACGAATCATCTCACTGCTTCCAGCCGTGAGCCGTCCGCGCACAGTCGCCATTGTGGGTGGAGGTATTTCCGGCCTGGCCACCGCCTTTTCATTACAGGAACAGGCTGCCGCCCAAGGCGTTCCCATCCGCTGCACCGTGCTCGAAGCCGGATCCTCCTGGGGCGGCAAGATCGTCACCCATCGCATCGGCGATCTGGTGACCGAAGCGGGACCGGACTCCTTTCTGTCACAGAAACCGGCCGGCCTCGAGCTGTGCGCCAAGCTGGGGCTCACCGATCAGCTCGTCAACACCAACGAAACGGGGAAGAAAGCGTTTGTCCTGTACGGAGGACGGCTGCATGAGTTGCCCGAAGGGCTGGTCACGTTCGTCCCGAAGCAGCTGGGCCCGTTTCTCCGAAGTGGTCTGCTGAGCTGGGGCGGACTGGCCCGTATGGGGCTTGATGTTGTGCTGCCACGCGGGCCTGCCCAAGGCGATGAGTCGCTGGCCTCCTTTTTTCGACGCCGGTTCGGCGCGCAGGCATTTGATCGGGTGCTGGAGCCCTTGATGGCGGGCATCTATGCCGGCGATGCCGAGCAGATGAGTCTCAAGGCCACGTTCCCCCGCTTTCATGCGCTCGAACAGCAGTACGGCAGCATCATTCGCGGCATGATGGCCTCCCGGAAAGGGGCGGCCCCTTCGTCGTCTCACGGTCCGAGGCGCACGATGTTTGTGAGCCTGAGAAACGGCTTGGGCGATCTGGTGTCCGCCGTGACGGCTCGCCTGACGCGGCAGTCCGTCGACCTCCGTCTCGGCTGCCGGGTGGAAGCCCTTCGAGTCAGATCGCATCAACCCGGCCGCTGGATGTACGATCTCATTGTGCATGATGGATCGGCCCTGTCCTGTGAAAGCCTGGTGGTTGCCGCGCCCGCCTATGTGGCGGCAGACTTGTTACGTCCCCTGACACCCATCGCCGGCGGGCTGTTGGAAATGATTCCCTATGCATCGACGGCGACCATCGCCATGGCTTTTCCGGCCGCGCTGGTGACAGGCGCCGTCGAAGGGTTCGGATTTATCGTGCCCCGGACCGAAGGGCGCGACTTGATCGCGGCGACCTGGACCTCCCTCAAATGGCCGCATCGAGCGCCGGCGGGCCAAGTGCTGATTCGCTGTTACGTCGGTGGGGTCGGACGGGAGGCCATCCTGGAAATGGAGGATGCGCAACTGGTCGCGAGAGTCCGTGCAGAGTTGTCGTCGATCTGCGGCATCAAGGCGGAGCCGGCGTATGTGGAAGTGAATCGATGGAGGAAGGCGATGCCGCAATACACGCTGGGGCACCTCGATCGCCTGACACAGCTCGATGCGGCCTTGAGCCGGTATGGGGGACTCGTCGTCACCGGTGCCGGTTACCGGGGCGTGGGCATTCCGGATTGCATCCGGGACGGCGCCCTCGCGGCAGAGCGGGTCCTGCGGTATCTCTCCCAACCGGGCACGCCGTTCTAGGGACGCCTCTTGTGATCGTGTGAATCATGTTCCTATAGTACCGTTCCTGTTCGGGGATGGGAGGAGTGTCATCACCATGCAATCGATGGACAGTAAACTCGTCATTTCTGATGTCAGCGGGCCGTTTCGAGAGCCGCGGGAACCGATTTTTTCCTACGATTATTCCATTCAGCGGCAGACCTGGTCGACGCCGCATGGGGTGCGTGTGAAAGTATCGATCCCCGACGAGCTGGATGTGCTGCGGGATCGGCTGCTGGGTCCGGTGACCGGGTCCGCCGGGCAGCAACTGGTGATCGGGAAAGTCCTGTCACGCACCATTGCGGATTGGAAGATCCAAATTGCGGAAACGGAGGGGATGCTGGCGGAGCGGCGGGACGTGATGCTCGGCCCCTTCGTCGGGCCGCTCGCCCACCTGTTTGCCAAGCTTGAAACCTTGTTGGAGCAGGAGGCGAATCAGTTGCGGGAAGAAATCAAGAAGCGGACGGGCATAGCCCTGCCATAGCGATCACCGGTTCACCGGCCTGCCCCGTCCACCTTAGAAGATCGGGCGAAAGTGTTTGGAATGGATCCCCGACTCGTCGGCGAATCCCAGCGACCCTCTGTCCGGCTTCGCCGTGTCATTCAGGTCGATCCGATAATGGCCCCGCACGTGTTCCATCGCCATCTCAAAGGGAACGGCCTGGGGATACAGTTCTCCGGGAGCGTGAGCGCCTCGGGCTAAGGTGCGGAGGGTGTCAGGCTCCACGTACTGCCTGTCGGAAAATACATAGATGTCCGCAATCGCGTGGTCGCCGAGTTTGTTGCCCGGTGTCGTGGCCGGAAGATGCTCGCGCAGATTCCCGGCCAGCCGTTCCTGACGGAGTCGCTTTAAGAGGCCGATGATCTGGCTGTCGGTTGCCTGAGGCGGAACGACGACGCCGATGGCATTCATCTCGCCGATGGTCGTGTGCACCTTGAAGATCACCGGGGCGGATTCCGGGTCTTCGACGATGGGGGCATTCGCTCCTTCCGTGCCGGCCGCCTGTTTGTTTCGCGAGCTGGGAACGATCAAGGCGACAAAGAGCCAGAGCCCCAAGAGAATCCCGAAGACGACGACGAGTGGATGGGCACCGGCTCGTTTGCCTTCCTGATACGGATTCTTGTCGTCGCTCATCCTTCAGTCCTGTCCGGGCGTGCGTAAACGTTCTTTCGCCCGTTCCCAAAGGGCATCCATTTCCGGCAGGGTCATGTCCGAGAGCGCATGCCCCTGTTCCGAGGCTTGTGCTTCCACAAGATGAAACCGGTCCGTGAACCGGTTGGTCGATCCGCGGAGCGCTTCCTCCGGGTTGATCTTGAGGAAGCGGGCCAGATTCACCAACGAAAACAGGATGTCTCCAAGTTCCGCCTCGATGTGCTCCCGGCCGGCGCCTTCCAGAGAGGAGGCCTGTTCCGCAGCCTGGCCCTCGGCCACCGCCTCGCGTAATTCGGTCATTTCCTCTGCGATCTTGCCGAAGATCTGTTCCAGTCCGGCGGCGTTGTGCGGCCAATCGAACCCCACGCGGGCGGCGCGGGCCTGTGTTTGGTACGCCCGCAACAGCGCCGGAAGGGTCTTCGGCACTCCGTCGAGGGCCGATTGGGCGCCACCGGCGGCTTGGCGTTCCGCCCGTTTGATCTCCTCCCATTGGTTGAGCACTTGCTCCCCATTGGTCGGGTTGCTGCCGTTCTCGCCGTTTCCAAAGACGTGAGGATGACGGCGAATCAATTTCATGGCGAGCACTTCAAGCACATCCTCGATGGTAAAGGTCCCAGCTTCCGCGGCAATCTGGCTGTGAAAGAGGACCTGGAGCAGCACGTCGCCCAGTTCTTCCCGCAATTTGAGGGCATCCTGCTGATCGATGGTTTCGAGGACCTCGTAGGTTTCCTCCAGGAGGTAGGGTTTCAACGAGGCATGAGACTGCTTGCGATCCCAAGGGCATCCGTCGGGAGCCCGCAGCGCGGCCATGAGTTCAACCAGCTTGGAAAATCGTTCCGACATGCCACCTCAGGATGATCGAATGCCCTCACTGTATACCGAGTTCCTCTGCCGCTTCAATGCAGGCGGCCGGCTTGCGAGGCACCGGGCCCAAATGGTAGGGTACCGGCTATCGGGAGGGACCAATGGCAGAGCAGGAGCAAGGATTCGTCATTCGGGATAGACGGGGAGCCGGCGCCGAGAGCGGGTCGGGCTCAGCTTCGGCACAGAAGCCGGCGACTACTGCGCCTGCGTCGGAGGCGGGCGGATCAAAAGAGCCCCCAGGCCTTCCCGTCACGTTTTCCTCCTTCGTGATTTCACTGGGTTCCTCCTCCCTCATGCTGATGGGCGAACAATTGGATCCTCAGCAGCAATCTGTTCCCGTCAACCTGCCGCAGGCGAAGGAAATCATCGATCTGCTGTCGGTGTTGGAAGAGAAGACCAAGGGCAATCTGACGTCTGAGGAGCAGACGGTCCTGCGCGACATGCTGTACGCGCTGCGCATGAAGTACATCACGCTCGCATCGCCGAAATAGCCGCTCACGCCGTCCCTGGTATTGCCCCCGCAGATCTTGAGGTTTTGAGACTGCCTCGTAATTCCGCTATAGTAAGTGTTCTTTCCGCAAGCCAGCCGCAAGGGCGCAGAAGGCGATGAGATGCCCGAGTTGGATCGGTTCAAGCCGGCCGTAGGAGCCGCCCTGGCGGCAACAAGCGACGCCCTGGCGCTGACTCCAGGTCAGAAGCCGGTCGCCAAGTCGGAGCCGGAGCGTAAGCGGCTCCACCTGCGACCGGTCTGGATCGTCCTGATCCTCTTGATCTCGTGTCTGGGCCTGACGCTCTATTACTCGCAGGTCGTCATGCCGGCCGGGGACGAGACCGATTCCTTCCTCCCCACTACCAGTTACGCCTTCGTGCTGCTGCTGCTCAATCTCGATCTCATCGGTTTTGTTGTGCTCACGCTCTTGTTGTCCCGCAATTTGATCAAGGCGTACTTCGAGCGGCGGCACCGCCTCGTGGGCTCGGGGTTTCGCACGAAGTTAATTGCGGCCTTCATTGGATTCTCACTGATCCCGACCGTCTTGTTGGCGATCGTCGCCAGCGGCCTGGTCAATAAAGCCGTGGATGTGTGGTTCAACGAGCAGATCGAAAAGGTAATGAAGGATTCGTACGAGGTGGCGCGGATGCAGCATGCCGGACATATCGCCCTGGCGGTCAACAGCGCGCGGGCCATCGGCCAGGAATTGTTTCGTGAAGACCTGCTGGTCCCCGAACAGCGGGACCTCCTCGTGGCCGCCATGGCGAGAAAGCGCATGGAATACGGGGTTGCGGGGATCGAGGTCTTTTCGCCGAAAATGGAAACCTTGACCAAGGCTCTGGATCAGGAGATTCCACCGGGGGTCCTGGACCTGCCGATCAGCCAGCTCGTGCTGCAAGTCCTCAACGGCAAGCAGGAGTTTACCTCGGTACAGGAAGCGCAAACAGGGCGGTTGGTGCGGGCAGGCATTCCGGTGGCCTCCAGCGTCCGACGGGGAGAACTGGAAGGCGTGGTCGTCGTGGAAGCCTATGTGCCGGAATCCTTGCTGACCAAAATGGAAGGAATCGGACGCCAGTACGCTGAGTACAAGCAGATGAAAGCGATGAAAAATCCGATCAAGGCCGGCGCCTACCTCTTTGTCGCCGTCGTCACCGTCCTGATCGTCTTCAGCGCGACCTGGTTCGGCTTTTATGTCGCCCGCAGCATCACGGTCCCCATCCAACGTCTGGCTGAAGCGACGGAAGCGGTGGCCCAGGGCGACCTGTCGGTGAAGATCGAGGCCCAGGCGACGGACGAAATCGGCACCCTTATCGACTCCTTCAACCGGATGACCGAAGATCTCCAGGGCAGCAAATCGAAACTTGAGGAGGCCAACCTGTCGCTGTGGAATACCAACACCGAACTCGATCGCCGGCGCGCGTACATTGAAACCGTCGTGGACACCATCGCCGCGGGCCTGCTGTCCATCGACCGCCACGGCCTTATCACGACCTTCAATCCGTCAGGAGAGCGCATCCTGGGACTGGCCGCCGACCGGTTCCGGGGCCGGTCGGCCAACGAGGCCTTCAAGGAGTTTGGGCTGGATCTCTTTCAGACCGCCTATGACCGCATGCTGGCCGATGAACGGGACGATTTGGCCCTGGAGGGACAGCTGGATCTTCAAGGCAAGCTGATGACCATCGGCTTGAGCGGCTCCCGGATGCGCGATGAGGCCAACAAGGATCTAGGCTTCGTGCTGGTCTTTGAGGATTTGACGGAACTGATCAAGGCCCAAAAAGTCGCCGCCTGGCAGGAAGTCGCCCGCCGCGTGGCGCACGAAATCAAGAACCCGCTCACGCCCATCCAGTTGTCGGCCCAACGGCTGCGCAAGAAATTCTTCGAGAAGGCGCCGGATCTCGACCAAGTGTTCGATGAGGCGACGAAAGTGATCATCAACGAGGTGGGCAGCCTCAAGCATATGGTGGATGAGTTTTCCAAATTCGCGCGCCTGCCCGCGCCGCAGTTGATCCGGCAATCGCTCCACGAGGTCATCCAGGAGGTCGTCACGCTCTATGGAGCGGCCCACAAGGACATTGAATTCCTGGTCGAACTGGACGAGGATCTGCCGCCGATCAATTATGATCGGGAACAGCTGAAACGCGTGTTCGTGAACCTGTTCGACAATGCGATCCAGGCCATGAATCAAAAAGGGCGGTTATGGGTGAGCTCCAAGTATGACACGAAGCGGAAACGCGCCGTGGTCGCGGTGGCGGACGAAGGTCCCGGGATTGCGCCGGAAGATCAGGAACGGCTGTTCGTGCCGTATTTCACCCGCAAAAAAACGGGTACCGGGTTGGGCCTCGCGATTGTGCGCCGCATTATCACCGACCATGAAGGGCAGATTCAGGCCGGCAACAACCATCCCAAGGGCGCCGTGTTCACGTTTGATTTGCCGGTATGACTGGTTATTGTGACGAGTGCAGGGTCATGAGTGACCAGCGCGAACTGCCACTTATCACGGCTCATCGATCACGCATCACGGGGGGAGCATGTCAGCATCGATCTTGATTGTGGATGATGAAGAAGCGATTCGCACGTCTTTGCGGAGCATCCTCGAAGATGAAGGCTATGAAGTGGGGGTCGCCAGTAATGGCAAAGAGGCGCTTCGGATCTATGCGACGGATCCGCCCGATCTGATGATGCTGGACATCTGGATGCCAGAGATGGACGGATTGGAAACTCTGCGCCGAGTGAAAGAGTACGTGCCGACCGCACCCGTCATGATGATGTCCGGCCATGGGTCCATTGAGACGGCCGTCAAAGCCATCAAGCTGGGCGCCTACGACTACATCGAAAAGCCGCTGTCGCTCGAAAATGTCACGTTACGCGTGAAACATGCCCTGGCTCAATATCGGCTGGAGCAGGAAAACCGCTCGCTGAAAACCAAGGTGCAGCGAAAGTTCGAGCTCGTGGGGCAAGCCCCCGCCATGCAGCAGCTCCGGCAGCTCATCGAAACGGCCGGACCCACAAATAGCCGGGTGCTGATCGGCGGAGAGAACGGCACCGGGAAGGAGCTGGTGGCCCGGGCCATTCATATGCATAGCATCCGTGCCGATCATCCTTTTGTGGCGGTCAACTGTGCGGCGATCCCTGAAACGCTCATTGAGAGCGAACTCTTCGGGCATGAAAAAGGCTCCTTTACCGGCGCCACCTCCATGAAGCGCGGCCAATTCGAACAGGCCGACGGCGGCACCCTGTTCCTGGACGAAATCGGTGACATGAGCCTCAATACGCAGGCCAAGGTGTTGCGCGCCCTGCAGGAGCAGCAATTCACGAGAGTCGGCGGCACTAAGCTGATGAAAGTCGATGTGCGCGTGCTCGCGGCCTCCAATAAAGATCTGGAGAAGGAAATTGAGAAAGGACAGTTTCGAGAGGACCTGTACTACCGGTTAAACGTTGTCCCGATCATTGTGCCGCCGCTGCGGGAGCGCCGTGAGGATATCCCCGCCCTGGTGCGCCACTTCATGAAGATCCATGCGGAAGAGCAAGGTCTACGGATCAAAGACGTGTCCACTGAAGCGATGGCGGTGTTTCAGCAGTATGAATGGCCCGGCAATATCCGGGAACTGAGGAATCTCATCGAACGGCTCATGATCATGGTGCCCAGCCCCGTCATCGACGCTCCGCAAGCGATGACGTCTTTGCAGGGACGGGCAAGCAATCCGGTGGCGGCACAAGCCAGTCAGGCGGCAAGCCCGCTTCTGACGAAATCCTACGATTCGCTGAGAGATGCGCGGAATGCGTTTGAAAAGGACTATATTGCGCGGAAGCTCCGCGAGCATCATTGGAATATCTCCCGCACGGCGGAAGATCTCAAGATTGAGCGGTCCCACCTGCACCGGAAGATCAAGCTGCTCGAAGTCGAAATGCGGCCGGAAGGGTGAGAGGGACGACGGGTCGGTTCTTTGCGCGCTTATCCGCCCACATCTGGTGTATTCTCACTAGTAGGGTGACGTTGTGCGCGGTGGATCGGCGCAGTGAACAATAACCACTTTTCCCTCCAGAGAGAGAAAAAAAGAGTGCATCCCTTCCGTTGACCTCGGCAGAGCCCTCCTCTAAGATAGCGCCCCCATGACGACCTATAGAGATTCAGGTGTCGATATCGATGCGGGAGACGAGTTTGTCGACCGCATCAAGCCGCTGGTTCGTTCGACCTTTCGGCCGGAAGTCCTCGGCGACCTGGGCGGGTTCGGCGGCATGTTCGGTTTTCAAGCGAAGAAGTACCAGGATCCCGTTCTGGTCTCCGGCACCGACGGCGTGGGGACCAAGCTCAAGATCGCCTTTTTGATGGATCGACACGATACCGTGGGCATCGACTTGGTCGCGATGTGCGTCAATGACATTGCCGTAAGCGGGGCCGAACCGCTGTTCTTCCTCGATTACTTTGCTACGGGGAAACTGTCCGTTTCGAAGGCGCAGCAAGTCGTGACAGGGATTGCCGAAGGATGTCGCCAGGCCGGGTGCGCACTCATCGGCGGTGAAACGGCCGAAATGCCGTCCTTTTATCCGGAGGGCGAATACGACCTCGCGGGTTTTGCGGTGGGTGCCGTCGATCGTCCGAAGATCATCGATGGCCGAACCATTGCGCCCGGGGACGTCATCCTGGGCCTGGCCTCATCCGGATTGCATAGCAACGGCTATTCCTTGGCTCGGCGGGTGCTGTTCGACCAAGCCAAGCTGACGGTATCCAGTCAGCCCCATGAACTCGATCGGCCGCTCGGTGAGATTCTTCTTACGCCGACCAGGATTTATGCCAAGCAGATTTTGGCCTTGATCCAAGAGTTTCCGGTGAAAGGTATCGCGCATATCACGGGCGGCGGCATCACGGAGAACCTTCCGCGCGTGTTACCGGCCGGCATGCGCGCCAGAATTCACCGGAGCCGCTGGGCGGTTCCTCCTATTTTTTCAGTCATCAGCACCCTGGGCTCCGTCGAACGCGACGAAATGTACCGCGTGTTCAATATGGGAATCGGGCTGATCCTGGTGGTCTCACCTCGTTCCGCGGACGCCATGGTGACGCGGATTGCGGCGATGGGCGAGCAGGCCGCGCTTATCGGGGAAGTAGTGACCGGCACAGCCGGTGAAGCGGACGTTCAGTATGCCGATTAGCCCTTCACCACGGCTCCGCGTTGCGGTATTGGCCTCGGGCAGGGGCTCCAATCTGCAGGCGGTAATCGACGCGATCGAGTGCGGAGAAGTCCCGGCTCGGATCGTCGCGGTCATCAGCAACAAACAAGACGCCGTGGCCCTTGAACGGGCCAGAAAACACGGCATAAAAGAGGTGTTCCTCGATCCCAAGCCGTTCGCAGGCAGGCCTGACAGCCGCGAAGCGTATGACCAGTTGGTGCTCGACCAACTCCGCCAGCTCGACGTGGAATTGGTCCTGCTGGCCGGTTACATGAAAATCGTGACCCGGGTGCTGGTCGAGGCCTACGCCAACCGCATGATGAATATCCATCCGTCTCTCCTGCCGTCGTTCCCCGGTCTCGATGTGCAGAGAAAGGCCATCGAGTGGGGATGCAAGTTAGCCGGATGCACCGTGCATTTTGTGACCGAAGGCGTCGACGACGGACCGATCATCCTGCAGGCCGCGGTCCCGGTGTTTGACGACGACACGCCTGAGACCTTGGCGGCTCGTATTTTAGAACAAGAGCACAAAATTTATCCGAAAGCCGTGCAGCTGTTTGCGGAACAGCGTCTCCGCGTGGAAGGGCGTCGCGTATTCATCGAACAGGGTAAGCCGATCGGTGAGGCGATCATCAGCCCGTCCTAGTTTTCGATGGATAGAACTTCCGGTAGAGACTCACGAACGGGTTGTGTATAATGCAATTCGACGGACATGGCGGGCCAATTTCCTCCCCGTTCTCTTTCCGCGGCCTCTAGTGTGCGCGATGGTGCGCCACCAACCCTGCGGAGTGTCAGGCCTGCCTGTCCGTTTCCCATAGGTGGGGGGCTAGCTCAGTTGGGAGAGCACTACGTTCGCAACGTAGGGGTCGCGGGTTCAACTCCCGTGCCCTCCACCAAACCAATCTCGCTTGTCGCCGAACTCCCGGTCCCGTCGACCACTACAGTTGCGAGTCACATACTTTCCCAATAATCCTGCAAACGTGCCAGCGCCGAGACTTTCGAGAGGATGTTTCCGGCATTGGCTGCTGAGCATCTTTTGCTACAGAGCAGACAAGATCGAAGAAACAAAAGGCTCGCCTGATCCCATGAAGTGAGCCTTACGATACCGCAACGGGCATCAACGTTGCCGGTCTTATGTATTTTATTGTTTTACAGAGTCAGGGGACATCAGGGGAGCGCCTCTTGTTAGCTGACAACAGCTGGACAGGGTTGAACCGCTAACTCGGATCATGAACATGCGCCCCCATCCGAAGCGAGGGACGCAGCCTTTCCTATCACGTCACCGCATTCGGCGCAGACATAATGACCTGTGATAGAGAGTAGTCTCAGGGAAACATGCTGACAACATGGGTGGTCCTGTGTTGTTCGTTCGTCCTGGGTGTGGTGCACGTTCTGGCCTGTCACAACATTCCTTTCCTGTGGTGTGATTCAACGAGAGCCACAGCTTTTCGAAGAGCTTCATGCAACGTTGACTGTCGCACGGAGCTCACTAGATAAAGTCGAGTTCCCAATGCGTGATTCCTGCTGGTGTTACACCGTCGAGGCGCGGCATCATCTGTACTTCTCGTTATAAGCGGAGAGGCTCTCATGCAGGCAGGCTGGTTGGTAGATTCAGCGGATCGCAGGCTCGTATTCTTCTCACCAATGAAGACTTGTAAGGCGACCACGAGGTTGCTACGGCCTCGTGAGGATGAGCCATCCTAGCGACACTGTAAAGGTCCACCAAGCTCCAAGCCACGCCAAAGCCAGGTATAGGTGCAGTCTTTCGTTATCGAAATGAAGGAGTGAGTTCGAAAGCTCTGGTTTCACGATTCCGTGCGGACGCCGTTGGACGGTCTCTTGCAATCGCTGTTCGATGACGACTGCTTTATACTGCGTCGAAACCCGATGTGCCATCGGGCACAATGGGATTCTCCTGTCATGTTTTGCTCTACAGCGCCGCTATAACAGTACTGTCTAAGCTCTTGGGGCACCGTTGCGAAAGAGCGGTGCATAGGGTCAAGGCCCCCGATTGCTGGAAATTGGTGAGCGGGAGGCGGGTTGAGTCACTCGATATTTATCATGGAACTCGTGGTCCAGTTCTTCGTCACTGAGATTCGGGTCATCCACGCCGAGTCGCGAAGGATTTACGGCAGCCCTCGGGTGCACGCGACCCTTCAGGCCCAGGGCCAGCGGATCGGTGAACACCGTGTGGCGCGGCTCATGCGCACACATGCGATCCGCGCGAAGACGATCACGAAGTGGCGGGCCGCTACGGATTCGGCGCATCGGCATCCAGTCGTGCCGAACACGCTCAACCGTCAATTTGCGGTGGCCCCCCAACCGCGTGTGGGCCGGCGACATCACGTATGTCTGGATCACCGAGGGCTGGCTCTATCTGGCGGTCGTGCTTGATCCCTGAAAGATCACTAACAGTCTTGGTACGTTGTGCTCTGCCAGCCAATGCCTATCCATTGGGCGGTGTCAAAGATGGTTTGAGGGACGTGCGGTAGCTTGATACTGCCGCGGCTGACCTGACCAGCCTGACATTGTTTAACCGTGGAGTCGGTGAAAGACAATGAGAAGAGGGGGCTTTGGGATTCTCGCGTGGCAAAGAAAAAGAGCGTCATGGGGAGATCAAAGATCGCCTCTGTCTTTTGCACGAAGAACGCTTCATAGATCGTTCCTCTCTTGGGGTCTTGGATAACAGTGATATGAGGCCCCTCGTTGTTCGGCGCGTCGCGCGACCACGTAGGAGCATACATGCGCCGGAGTACGGCCCCATCGCCATTGCGGACTTCCCACGGCTTGTCCCAATGCCACGTTTTTATAATGTCTCCCGAGGGAAGGGTGTTGGTCTTGTAAAGAAAGATCCGTTCATGGAACAACGGCGTCCCCGCCACTTTGTCTGTTTTCTCTGATGACGCCGGCCCGTCATCCATTCTGGACGGGCTGCTGCTACACCCGGGTAACAGCACCGCGGTGACCGCCAGCACCACCGAGATCAGTGTGTAGGAGCACCCCAAACGCTGCATCAGCAACGGCCTCCCATTCGGTGATGTGTATCCTGGAATTCAATGCCCATCCCGGTCGGGACAGCGATGGCTATCATGCAGGACGGTCGAGGGGGATACAAGACACCTGCATGAAGTGAGCGGTCTTCTACCGATACAGGACCGTCACTCGCTCGAGAAAGTCCGCTAATCGTGTGGTGAGCTGTTCGATGGCCGGACAATCCCGACGCCCGACGGCCAATTCGATGGCGCCGCCTATTTCGCTGATGGCATCGAACCCGTATCCTCCGCCGTCTCCTTTCAGGCGGTGGCCCAGGATGCCGATGGTCTCGAAGTCCTGACCCGCCACGGACACGCGAAGCGTATGAACGTCTTTGCGCCGGTTTTCTAGGAAAATGGGAACAATCTCTTCCAGATCGCGGTCCACAGCGACCGGGATCCGCTCCGGGGAAGGTAGAGGAAACGGTGTCATCGTCAGGCTTCCAGTGAATGTGTGTGAAGCAGGTCCAACAGGGTGGCCTTCTTCACAGGCTTCGTAATATGGGTATCGCAGCCGGCCTCGAAAATTTTGGCCGCCTCTTCCTTCAGGGCCAAGGCCGTGAGGGCCACGATGCGTGTGGGGGGCAAGGCGTGGTCCCGCTCCCATGCGCGAATGGCGCGGGTGGCGGTATACCCGTCCATGACCGGCATCTGCATATCCATCAGGATGATATCGTAATGCCCATGCATCACTTTCTCCAACGCAATGACGCCATGATCCGCCACGTCCAACTGATGCTCGGTGTGCTTGAGATAGGACCGAATCAGCAACTGGTTGTCGGGGGAATCCTCAACCAACAAGATCTGAAGCGGCCGTGTCATCGGCAGGGGGGGACCGTGCACCGGTTCAGCCAAGGGGGCGGCTGCTCCCTTGGTCCGTCCGAGCGCGATGCTGATCGCCTGGTAGAGATCGGCTCGCCGGATGGGCTTCACCAGATATCCGCCGAGCCCCAGATCATAGGTCTGGGCGATGTCATCTGCCCAGTGGTCCGAGGTCAGCATGATGACGGTGAGTCTCTCGCTGAGTCCTGAGGTCTTGATGGCCGCCGCCACTTGAAATCCATTCATGCCTGACATGCGGCAGTCGAGAAGCAGGAGCTGATACGGCGTATGGGCGTCGGCTGCCCGGCGCAGCTCCGCTAACGCGCTTTCTCCACTGTCCGCCTCGCTGACCTGTGCTCCCCATCCGCCCAGCGTTTCACGCAGAATCAGGAGATTGGTGGGATGGTCGTCCACCACGAGGGTTCTGATGCCGGCCAGGTGTATGTAGGGCGTGGGATGGCGAGTACAGGGGTGTGCTTGCACCCGTAGTTGTACAGAACAGTGGAAGGTACTGCCTTGCCCCACGGTGCTGTCGACCCGGATCCACCCGTCCATCCGTTCAATCAAATGTTTTGCGATGGCCAGCCCAAGCCCGGTACCGCCATACTGGCGTGAAATGGAGGCATGGGCCTGCGTAAAGCTTTCAAAGATGGAGGCCAATTGGTCGGCGGGAATGCCGATGCCGGTGTCAGTGATCGAGAACCGGATGGCGCCGGGCTTGTTCACCTCCGGATCATTGGTGATCCGGACGATCACTGAGCCTTTTTCCGTAAACTTCACGGCGTTGCCGATGACGTTGATGAGAATCTGCGTCAGCCTGGTCGGGTCCCCGATGAGCAAGCAGGGAACGTCGGCAGCGATATGACACGCCAGCTCCAATTCTTTCTCGTTCGCGCGCATCGCCAGGAGTTCGATGGTTTTATCGATCACTTCGTTGAGGTCAAACGTGATGGACTCCAATTCAAGGTGGCCCGCTTCGACTTTTGAAAGATCCAGAATATCGTTGATCAGGTTTAGCAGCGTTCCGCCGGCTCGCCGGAACACACGGAGATACTTGCGCTGCTCCGGAGCCAATTGCGTCTCCCATAGCAAGTCCGCCATCCCGATGATGGCATTCATGGGGGTGCGGATTTCATGGCTCATGCTGGCGAGGAATTCGCTCTTGGCCCGGCTGGCGACTTCGGCGGCTTCTTTCGCCAGCCGCAGCGCCTGGTCGCTGGCTTTACGCTGGTGCGCTTCCATCGCCAACGTGATGAAGGTCGTCAGGGAATTGGCGAAATGAATTTCTTCCGCGGTCCACGATCGAGGTCCGCCGATATGCTCGTTGCATAGGACCCCGACGACCTTGCCGTTAAGCCGTATTGGCGCATCGAGAAGCGCGCCGATTCCGCATGTACGAAGGTACGATAGTGACAAGTCGCGCGTACGGGCGTCCGTGTGAGCGTCCTGCGCCGCAATCGCATAGTGCTCCTGGGTTAATGCTTGAAAATAAGCGGGGTAATCATGGGCCGTCAGGGTCAGCCCGGAGGTGTGCCGCGCGGGCGTGTGCTCATACAAGTCCAGCAAGCGCAGGCAGGAGCCTTCATCTTCCAGGACCCATACACTCGTACGTTCCACCCCCAGCACACGGTTTCCCATTTCGGTGAGCACCTCGCACGCTTTATCCAGGTTCCCCATATAAATGGCTTCATGCTTTGCCAATTCACACAAGGCGAATTGTTGCAGCTCGAGCATGAGGGCCCGCCGCTGTTCCGCGTGCTTGGTGTGCTTTTGGTCGGTGATATCTTCGGAGATTCCGAGGAGGTATTGCGGCTGGCCGCGCTCGTCGAAAATCGGAACCTTTTTGGTATGCAAGATGCGCTGGCCCTGGTGTTTCGTTTCAACCGTCTCTTCGGGAATATCGATCACCGCTCGTTGGCGCAGTACCTCTCTGTCCATGGCCGTGAACAAGTCGGCTTCGTGTTTGGGGAAAAAATCATAATCGGTTTTCCCCCGGAGCTCTTCGAGGGGGATGCCGATCAGCTGTTCGCCGGCGTGGTTGAAACGCACGAACTTGAGCGTCGTGGCGTCTTTGACAAAGATCATATGAGGCAGATTATCGATGATGGAGTTCAAGAGGGCAGGTGCGTCCGTGGGTCCAGCGTCGGATCTCCGCCGGGCGGCGGTCAATTGACGAGACGCGACCTTCTTGGATGGCCGCCGTTTCGGGGGAGATTGACCGGCCGGCCTGGGTTTATCGCGCTGAGGCATTCGGGAAATGACAGGCTTCTTCGGCATGCGGATTAGCGGTTACCAATTGCGTGGTTTAAGGCATCGGAACCGGGATGCCAGTCGAGGCACGGAGTCGCCCATGTGTGTCTCGCTCCGGCTCGTCTAATCTTCACGCAGGTTTTCGACTAGGCTGAGCGTGCTGGCCTGCTTGGTGCGGTTCCGGCCATCTTGCTTCGCCTGATAGAGCGCTTGGTCCGCGGCACGGATCAGGTCTGTGGGGGAGGCTTGGCGATTGGGAATGATGCTCGCATAGCCGACGCTGATCGTGACCACGTCTCCGGATGAATGTTGAATGCCGAGAGATTCAATACGGCGTCGGAGCGCTTCGGCGACCTGCGCGGCGCCATCGATACCGGTGCCCGGCAGGACGATCACGAACTCGTCGCCTCCATAGCGGGCCACCAGGTCGCCCGGTCGATTGACGGCGCTCGAAATGGCGGCAGAGACCAGCTTGAGACATTCGTCCCCGGCCGTGTGACCTTTCGTGTCGTTATAGGTCTTAAACCGGTCGATGTCGAACATGATGAGGGAGAGAGGCGTCAGGTCACGCACGGCTCGCCGCCATTCCTGGTCCAGGAAGTCATCGAATTGCCGGCGGTTGGTGATACCGGTCAGGCCGTCCAAAGAGGAGAGCCGGAGCAGCATCTGATTGGCTTCCTGTAATTGCCGCATGACTTCGAGCAGCTCCTGTTCGCGCGCCCGTCGCCGGTCGATTTCGTGAACGAGACGGAGCACGGAACGGACTCTGGTCAACAGCTCGATTTTATTGACCGGTTTGGCAACATAATCCATCGCTCCGGCGGCAAATGCCAGCTGCAGATCCACGGGGTCCGTCTTAACCGTCACCATTATGATCGGGGTGTCGCGGAAGCGGTCGACCGCTTTAATCTGGCGGCAGGCCTCGATGCCGTTCATGCCCGGCATGATGATGTCCATGAGGATGAGGTCGATTCGGGCGGCAGGTTGTTTGCCGCTGTCAATGCCGAGATGTTGAAAGGCGGCGCCGGCCGAATCCGCGGCGAGGATATCTTCATAGCCGGCGGCGGAGAGGATGGACTGGAGTAACAGGCGATCGTCTTGCGAATCGTCAATAATCAGAATGCTCATGGCGCAATGGGCCCCGTCCAGTGAAACTGGCGAAATCGTAGCAACTAGTCCTGGTAAACACCAGGATAAAGCTTTTTGATACAGGGTTGGCAGAGCCCATGGCTGAATTCTGCTTCGGAATGTTCCGCAAGGTATTCTTCGAGTTGCTGCCAAAAGCCTCCATCATTGCGGATTTTCTTGCAGGAGGCGCAGATAGGGATCAGGCCGCGCAACACTTTCACCTCTGTCAACGCCCGTTGTAGATCGTCGTTGCTCCGGCGCAGCTCCGCCTCCCGGGCTTTACGGCAGTCCATCTCTTTCTTCAAGGTGAGAGCCGACGCCACCCGTGCCAGGAGTTCGGTGGTGTTCACGGGTTTGTTGATATAGTCCATGGCACCAGCTGAAAACGCCTCTTTCAGATTGCTCAGATCGTTGTTGGCCGTCACCATGATGACCGGAATATCGCGAAGATGGTCGGTGTGTTTGATCTGTCGACAGGCCGTGACACCGTCCACGTCCGGCATCAGCACGTCCATGAGAATGAGATCGATGTTGGTCGGGGGACGGTTGCCGTCGAGGCTCAAGGCGGCAAAGGCACCTGCGGCCGACTCGGCGGTTTGCACCTCCGTGTAGCCCGCCTTGGTGAGAATCGTGCGGAGTAGGAGGTGCTGGTCCGGCGAATCATCGACGATCAGGATAGCCATATGTCTTCCTTTGAAGGATCAGAGCGGCTGCTGCAGCTTGGCGCGAACGAGGTCACTGAGCTGCTTGCCGTCGACCGCGCGGCCGGCCAGGCGAGCCGTGATGGCTTTCATGACGGTGCCCATGTCCTGGAGAGAACGGGCTCCTGTTTCGACGAGGACGGTTTGAACAATGGCTTCAATCTCCTGAACCGACGGGGCTGCGGGGAGATACCCTTCGATGATAGTGATCTCCTGACGCTCTTTGGCCGCAAGATCCGTTCGCTGAGCCTTTTCAAAATGCTCTACCGATTCACGCCGCTGCTTAATGAGGCTAGTCATCACCCGACTCATCTCCGCATCGTCCAAATCCTTCTTTTGTTCGACTTCTTTGTTCAGGACGGCGGCTTTGATCATTCGAATCACGTCCATGCGGAGTTGATCGCGTGATTTCATGGCTAACTTCAAGTCTTCGGTCAGACGATCGCGTAGCGACATAGCATCCTCATGCTTCACCGTGAAGGTGGTTCTAATGAAATCGAGCATACTCTGCCGGTTTCAGGGAGTCAACGAAGCCCGCACAATGGCATTCATGGCCCGAAGGGAGGTATGATTGGTCATCGCATGCGCATCCTGCGCAGCATCAATGAGGTCGCCATGTCCCTCATCCACCTGACAGTGGGCGTCAGCCTGGTCTTCGGCCTCGGTGGGTGCCGCACCGAATTTCCCGTTCCGATCTCTCAGCCTCTCACGCCAGCCATTCTCATCCCTGAGGATGTGCGCCGGATCGCGGTCCTGTATCCACAGTCGGCAAGCGCTGAATGGACGCAGGCTTATCATCGCCTGGAAGGGGCGACCTTTGCGCTCAAAGGGCATCGGCCGAATCTCACGATCGTTGATCGATTGCACTTGGCGGTCCTGTTGGGCGAACATCGATTTCAGCTGACAGGCGCGGTCGCGGATAGCAGTGCAATCCATATGGGACGGCTGCTGGGCGCGGACTCGGTGCTGATTTATCGTATCGATGGTCCCTCGTTGCGCGATCGAATGTGGGCTCGACAGGCGAGCGATCTGCCTCCTATCATGGTTACGAGTAAATTGATTCGTGTGGAAAGTGCGGAGGTTCTGTATCATCGCGTGATCGTGGCTCAACTTGAAGAGTCCGCTGCATCAGGATGGTGGGACAGTCAGGATGCCCAGCGATTGAGTCGGGCGGCATTGGAGCGAGGGATCCGGGAAACCGTCGTAGAACTGGGCCGAGCGTTCGACTAATGGGCAGGCGCTGTGATCAATCGATGAGCGAGGAGGAGAGGATGCAGGCTAAACGAATAGGAAACCGGGGAGTACGCTTGAACGTGATGACACTGATGGTGCTGGGCTTGAGCGGCTGTGCGAGTGATCCCCCGAAGCCTGCGCCGACGATGACGCCGGATCATGTTCGAAGTCACTCCGATAACGCGTTCCAAAAGCTCAAACAGGAAGAGCGCGATGCGGCCGGCAGTCACACTGCTCCACGGTAACCGTGATTTGGATGGCGGAGTAAGCCGTGAGCGTCGGGCTGCTCTCAAGAATGGCGTTCTGAACCTCGGTCGACACAAAGAGATTCATCAATGAGTCCTCTGCTGAACGTGACGATGAGCTGCGCCATCCTGGTTGGTAGCATAGGAGGCGCTCCAGTGGCCGGGGCCAAGGAGTTGCTGGCCCCCAAGGAGCAGGAGACGACAGAGTTCGGTTCGACCCAGAGTCCTTCCTTTGACGAACAGACCAAAGGGGTCCCGCAGTCGCTCTTTACCTGGATCAAAATGGCGAAGGGATATGAAGTCGAATGGGATACCTTCGGGCGAAAAGGCTGGTACACGCAAGATCCGAGGCTCAAACCGGTTGACTCCGGCTCGGTGTTTAGCCCCGAGACTCCGGTCATCTATATCATCTTTGAGGTGGCCCCTCTTGAGGATCCCGCTCAGTTTGCGGTGCAGTGGTTTTTGGAGACGGAGGGGCAGGAGAGCCCTACGGCGTTGGGCAAAGATGTGTTAGAAGTACCGGGCCATGAACGCTATGGGTTCTTGGAGTTGAAGAGGCCGGCCGATAAGTGGGCGGCAGGCCGTTATCTCGCCAAACTGTACATCGCCCCTCTGGGGCAGCAGCCATTTCACGCCGTGAACCAAGTCGGGAATATGCGCTTCACCATCGCAGACGCCGCGCCGACCTCCTCTGCCACGCCCTAGCCGTGTCTGCCCGCATCACCAGAGAGATCAAGACATCTTCGCCCTGTTGGGCAAAAGACGAAGAGGAGCTATGATGGCTGACCGTATGAAGATCACCGATTCAGAAAAATTGACTCTGCTGTACGAACGTTTTCGAGATGTGTGTCTGGTCGAGAAGGAAGTGTGGAAAGAGATTTTTATGCCGCGCGAGGTTTCACAAGGGCCGGTGCGGACCAACATTCAGGATCGGTACGAGGTGGAGATCGACGACCCGGCCATTGAAGAGACGCTCGAAGCAAATATTGTCCGAGGGGCGGCCGCCCTGGGGGCGGCCATTCAAGAATACCGGCAGCATATTTCGTTTTTTCGACGGACGTGAGCGGTCACTTCACAGCGAGCGTCCGCTCCACCTCTTTCACGACCTCGGGCGCCGATGGTTTGGTGCGATGATGAAAGCGCCCCACAATGTTGCCGGATCGGTCCACGAGATACTTTTGGAAGTTCCATTCCACTTCGCCGGAATAAGGGCTTTGTTCGGTCAGGTACTGATACAGGGGATGCTTGTCCGTCCCTTTCACGCTGATTTTGCTGAAGAGCGGAAAGGTTAGGCTGTATTTGGTAAAGCAAAAGCTCTTGATCTCTTCATTGGACCCCGGTTCCTGTTGGCCGAAGTTGTTGGCCGGGAATGCCAGAATCTCAAATCCTTTGTCGTGGTACTGCTCATAGAGCGATTGAAGGTCCGAATATTGCGGGGTGTTTCCGCAGAAGCTGGCGGTATTGACCAGCAACAGGACCTTGCCCCGGTATTGACCGAGGTTCACCGGCTTTCCATCAATGTCGAGCATCGTGAAGTCGTACAGGCTCGTCGTCTTGGACGCCATAAGAAGTCCTCTCTCTTGGGCGTAGGCCGGGCTGGTTTGTAACGAGACTCCCAGCGCCATTATCACAACCACAATGGCAGAGAAAAATCGGACCATGCTCGCCTCCTTGCCCGGATGTGAGCTACAACCGCTCCAGGGCGGCAATACGGGCCTCCATCGGAGGATGGGTGGCCAAAAACCGCATGAAGCCGGATGTCTTTCCTGAAATTTTGAACGTGGCAAGCGGATCCTGCGCCGAGTATTCGACTTGCGACCGGTTGACCCATCGATTGATGGACTGTAGCGCAGAAATCATAGAATCTTTGCCGTACACTTTCGCTGAAAACGCGTCTGCTCCGAATTCACGGTGGCGTGAGAACCAGCTGATTAAGATAGACGCCAGAATACTCACGACAATCTGCAAGACGATGGAAACCGCAAATCCCAGGGCGGCCTGATCGCGGTCCGCAAAAAACCGGCGGACCATCATCGCAATGTAATAGACGAAGGTGTTCATCAAGCCGGCGAGAATCGTCATGTTGAACATGTCGCCGTTGAACACGTGTCCCATTTCATGGGCGAGCACCGCTTTCACCTCCTGCTCATTCAAGTTTTGAAGCAGGCCGCTGGACACCGCGACCATCGCATTGTTTTTTGTGGGGCCTGTCGCAAAGGCGTTGGGATCCGGAGAGTCATAAATCCAGACTTCCGGCATGTTGATGTGCAGGCGTTGGGCAATCTCCTTCACGGAGCCGAATATCACGTGCTCGGCTTGGGAGCGGGGCTGCGTGATCCGCTGGCAATTCAACATGGCACGGGCCATTTGCTTGGAAAAGGCCAGACTGATGAACGCGCCGCCAAAACCCAAGACCATCGCCCACACCAGTGATCCGAGATTGACCGAATCCCGGACATCGATTCCAAACATCGGAAGGATGACATTGATCAGGATCGGCACGGTGAGCGAGAGCGTCACCATGATGAGAATATTGGCGGCAAGCAACAAGAATATGCCCTTCAGCGACTTCATCTATTCCTCCTTGAGGTAAACGGTCCGACCGAAACCATTATATAGCATCTTTTCTCGGCTCTATAGATCCGGATATAGATAATCCCGCATCCCTTCGTGTCAAGAAGCCGCAGGCTAACGGATCTCATCCATTGACCCAACCGGCTCCGTCTGTTAGAAAACGCTCATGTTACGGTACGGCCGGAACGGGACAACAGTCGTCACTTCATGGCTGAGCCTGGCCATGATGGTCAGTCTCGTGACTGCTGCGCCGCTTTCCGCGTCTTTCGTGGTGCCTGTCGATTCGGACGGGGTCCAGCGGACGACAGTCATCCTCGATAGCTATTCCTACCAGCCGGACCATCTCGTTGTCGAAGCGGGAAAACCAGTCGAATTGACACTGACCAGTGTGACCACCCTTACCCCGCACAACTTCATCATCAAAGACCCCGCCGGCAGTCTTTCAGTTGAACAGGATGTCGGTGCCGGTAAAACGGCGACCATCAGGTTCACGCCGACCCAGCCGGGCAGGTTTCCCATTTACTGTGATAAGCGCCTCTGGCCTTTTCCGAGCCATCGGGACAAAGGGATGGAAGGCACGCTCGAAGTGAAATAGAGGTTGTCCTACGAGAACGCAGCTCTCCAAACAAGACCTGCTCGATGATCTTCTCAAACAAGTCTCCCGCCTGTTCTACACGACCTTGCGAGTCGTGCCGGCGGACGTGCGGGATCAGGTGAGCCTTGCCTACTTATTTGCGCGCGCGGCGGACACCATCGCCGATACGGAACTGATCGACCGGCCTCGCCGTTTGGATTTTTTAAGCCAGTTGAAAGCGCAGTTTGTGACGAATCAGGTCTCCGGGGCACAGGTCCGCGAGATTCAACGGGCCATAGGACCACTCCAGGAGAATTCGGCTGAACGGCTGTTGCTCGAGCGGTTGGAGGACTGTTTCGCATTGTTCGAGGAGTTTTCTCCTGAAGATCGCCGTCGTGTGCAACGCCTCATGACGACCCTCACGCAAGGCATGGAAATGGATCTGAGCCTGTTTCCCGGTCAGTCAGCCGCGGATCTGCTCCCGCTGAAGACCTACGAGGACCTCGATCGCTACACCTATTACGTCGCCGGATGCGTCGGAGAGTTTTGGACGGATTTGATGTGCGCTCACCGCACGGCGCTTAGGGCCTGGAATGTGCGGCAGATGTCGGAGGTGGGGATTCGCTTCGGCAAGGGATTGCAACTCACCAATATCGTCAAGGACATCTCTCACGATCTGCGAAAGGGGCGCTGCTACATTCCGGAGACGATGCTGGCCGATGAGGGGCTCCAACCGGAGGATCTGCTGAATCGAGACCATCTTCCGCGCTTCAGACCCGTGCTCGGCAGACTCGTTCGCCTGGCGGCCGAACATCTCGACCAAGGCTGGTTGTATACCCTGGCCATCCCGCGCTACGAGACCCGTCTGAGGCTGTCCTGCATGTGGCCGATTCTCTCCGCCGGGGAATCGCTGAAGCTGGTGATGAACTCCCGGGATCTCTTGAATCCGGCCGTCAAGGTAAAAATACCCAGGAGCAGGGTCTACCGCATCTTGGCGCTCACCACGTTGACGGGGGCCTGTGGCTACGTGGGAACTGCGTATTGGGGGCGATTACGAAAGCAGCTCATCTAGTCAGGGGCGAGGCCTTTCCCGCATTACTTCTGCTGAGGCTCCAACAACTTTTCGCCCTTCTTGAATACCGCAAAGATGGCTTGAGACGGGCAGGCGTCGAGGCAGAGCCGACAGCTTTCCAGGCAGCGGGATGCGTCGAATTTATATGGCGGGGTCGAAAGCCACGCACTCGTCGGGCAAATCGGCACGCAAATGGCTTGGTGTGTGCAACGGTCCGGGTGGCGGACCAGGTGATCGCGGATGACCATCATAGGCTTGACTCCTTCAAAGAGACCCTGCGAGAAGATCTCAAACATGTTCTTGTTCGGCAGGCTGCTCACTTCCACTCCTTGATGAGCGCTTTGAGCCGGTCCTTTAATTCCGGAATCTGCTCCAGATTATTCTCAATCGCGCCGACAATTTTTTCCATGCGTGCGGACCGTAACGCGTCTTTGTCGAGTTTGACCAGGCGGTCGTATTCCGCATAGGCGGCTTGGTGCTTCGGTTCCAGTTCGGCACGCGCATCGATGAGCGCTTGCCCCAATTCCCAAGGTTCCGGATTCAGCGGAGGAACCACACTAAACGAGCCATCGGCAAAGACCAGGACTGAAGCCCCAGGTTTCCCGGTTAACGGGATCACGGCCCGGACGGTCTTCCCGCCACAGCCGTTCCAATCCAGCAGCAACCCGGGAAACTGTTTCGTGAAGGCCACCTTTTCCTGGTTGGCCTTCCATTTTTCTTCAACAGCCATGTCTTCGGTGGTCCTTATGGATGCAAAAGCGGGAGATCGGCTGGAGCCGGGTGGTCAGGCATGACCAGACGCGCAACGACTTCCCCCTTGATAACGTGCCGTTCCATGATCTCGGTGACGTCGGCCTCGGTCTTGACCTGGTACCAGACCCCTTCGGGATAGATCACGACGCTGGGACCCTGCGCGCAATGATCGAGGCACCCCGCCTTGTTGGCACGCACGATGCCTTTCAAGTTCAAACGTTTGGCCTCATGCTTAAAATGCGCGTGCAGGGCCTCCGAGCCGAGTTTCGAACAGCTGCCGCGCGGATCATCGGCACTCCGCTGATTGGTGCACACGAAGATATGTCGCTTGTATCCGGGCATTGAGGTCGTCGTCCTATGCCGGCATGGTGGCCGTGTTGAGTCGTTCCATCAAGAGCTTGACGTCACTGTTGGTTATAAAAGGAGCCGGGCCCTGTACTGACCCGAGGATCGCCATGATCTCGCGAAGCCGGAGCGACGCCCGGAGGAATTCATCCCCCTTAGCCAGCTCGGAGGTTTGGCCCGCAGCCAATTTGTCGTACTCGGTGCGGATGTCACGGAAGTCGCGTTGAAGATTCTTCTGCATCGAACAGCTTCCGCAATACCACTTGGGACTTTGATCCGAGGAGGGGGACAGCCGGTCGTACGGGCGACCAAAAAAGTCTTTGCCCAGTGAAAACTTCATGAGCGCCGAACTCGCTGCACCACAGGCATTGCACGATCCGCTCGACTGGTCCATAACCCCCGTCCTCCCTTATAACCGTCGCAATGGAGACCGCGTATCTTATACCAGCATTCTTTGGAGTGTCTACCGCATGATCGCCAGACGAGGTGATTACCCGAGGCGGTCCCGATATAATGTGAGAACGAGGAGTGGAGCCGGATGATTATCGGCGTTCCAAAAGAGATCAAGGACCATGAATACCGTGTCAGTCTGACGCCGGATGGCGCGTCGACGCTACGCCAGGCCGGCCATGACATTTGGATTGAAGCGTCCGCCGGCGAGGGGAGCGGTTTTACCGACGAGGACTACCGGCACGCCGGTGCCGCCATAGCGGGATCGCATGCGGAGGTCTTTGCCAAAGCGGAATTAATCGTGAAAGTGAAAGAACCGCTGGTGGCCGAATGCCATTTGTTTCGGCCGGGGCACACCTTGTTCACCTACCTCCACCTGGCTTCGCTTCCCGATCTGACGAAGGCCCTGCTCGAGCGGAACGTCACGGCCATTGCCTATGAGACGACCGTGGCGAGAGACGGCAGTTTGCCGATGCTGAGGCCGATGAGTGAGATCGCCGGCCGTATGTCCGTACAGGTCGGGGCTCAGTACTTGGAGACAATCCGCGGGGGGCGAGGAGTGTTGCTCGCCGGCGTGCCGGGCGTCGATTCAGGGAAGGTGGTCATCCTTGGGGCAGGAGTGGTCGGCACCTCCGCGACGAGAATTGCGGTTGGGTTAGGAGCGCAGGTCACCGTTATCAATCTCGATATTGATCGGTTGCGCTATTTGGACGATTTGTACCAGGGTCGAATCTGCACGCGGGCAGTCAGCCGCACGGCGATCGAGGAGACGCTGTCGGAGGCGGATCTCGTGATCGGCGCGGTATTGATTCCGGGCGCCAAGGCCCCAAAACTCGTTGCCCGTTCGGTCCTTGCGAAGATGAAGCGAGGAACGGTGATCGTCGATGTGTCTGTTGACCAAGGCGGGTGTTTCGAAACCACGAGACCCACCACGCACTCGGATCCGGTCTATGTCGTGGACGGCGTGCTGCATTACTGCGTGGCCAATATGCCGGGAATTGTTCCGCGCACCTCGACTTTCGCCTTGACCAATGCGACCTTGCCTTATATAGTGCGCCTCGCTTCCGAGGGGGTCGAGCAGGCGATTCGGTCTGATCCTGGACTGGCGCAAGGAGTCAATCTCAAGGATGGACAAGTCACCTGCCAGGGAGTGGCTGAGGCGCACGGGTTGCGTTTCACCCCTCTTGTGTAAGACAATCGATTTCTCGTTTTCATGGCTTGAGTTTTTGTCGGGGCGTAGCGCAGCCCGGTAGCGCACTGCGTTCGGGACGCAGGGGTCGGAGGTTCAAATCCTCTCGCCCCGACCAAACCAAGCCTTTCCCGCCCGTGCTGACCTTCCGTGTGCCCTCCAGCAGGACCGTTGTTAGGAACATCGCCCGCCCTCACCGTACCGGTCGTTGTCGCAGCCATCAGAAGATTCGTACCAAGGCCATCTCTACTCACGTCGCATGCGGCGGTAGATAGTCACCATTGACCCGTCCAGATTTGCAAAACGCGTGACGCCTCCAGAGAGGTGTGAGAATATTCTCTGGGCATGATCCATTTTACAGTGACACATGACTGAGTCGGCGCCCGAGCAGTCGGTTCGCGCACAGATCACGGTCAGCGGACGCGTGCAGGGCGTGGGGTATCGCGCGTTTGCCGCGCGGGTGGCGGTTCAGCGCGGGCTGGTCGGCGGGGTCCGGAACCTTGACGATGGTCGAGTCGAGTTGGATGTCGAAGGACAGAAGGTTGTGATTGAGGCCTTGCTGCTTGAGTTAGCCGCCGGCCCGCCCGCCGCTCGCGTCGAAGGCATTGAGACCCGATGGAGTGCCCCGATAGGGCAGTATTCCACCTTCAATATTTGGTACTAACGTCGACAGACACCGGGAACAACACGTGATGCATCGGCAGGACGACGATCAAAAGAGGGGCTCGGCGCGCAGGGACATGGCTGAGGACCTTGACCCCGACAATGAACCTGTTCCCGACCCTGCCGAAACGGAATCAAACCGCTCGGAAGGGCTTGATACGCTCAAGTGTTATTTGCGGGAAGTGCGGCGCTCGACGCTGCTGACCTTCAAGCAGGAACAGGAACTGGGTAAGCGCGTCATGGCCGGCGATGAACAGGCGCGGCAGCAAATGATCGAATCCAACCTGCGGCTGGTCATCAGCATCGGCAAGCGCTATATGAACCGCGGATTCCCGTTCTCCGATATTGTCGAAGAGGGGAACCTGGGCCTCATCAAGGCCGTCGAAAAATTCAACTACAAGCGCGGGTTCCGGTTCAGTACGTACGCCTCGTGGTGGATTAGGCAATATATCGAGCGGGCCATTATCAACCAGGGAAAGCTGGTTCGGTTGCCCGTTCATGTGGTGGAGCGTCTGAATCGGTATCTCGGGAAAGTCGAGCAGCTGGGACAGACGCTGGGGCGGGAGCCGTTCGCGCACGAAGTCGCCCTTAAAATGAAAACATCGGAGGAGGAAGTGCTGGATCTCAAGCAGCTGGTTCGCACCACCTGCTCGCTCGACAGTCCGATGAACGATCGGACCGACATCTTTCTCCGCGACGTAATCGAAGATCCGATGTGTATATCACCGGACGAGACCGCCGCCGGCGTACGGCGACGGACTGATCTCATGGTCTGGGTGAAGGAGTTGCCTGAAAAAGAGCAAACTGTTATTGTGTCGCGGTTTGGACTTGATGGGGACGAAGCGAAGACGCTCGAGGAAATCGGGCGTGAACTGGGGCTCACCAGAGAGCGCGTCCGGCAGATCGAAATGGCGGCGCTGGTTCGGCTTCGAGGCACCATCGAGCGAAAGACGATGACACAGGCCGATTTGCTGTAGCTCCGTGACGCCGATCAACTATAAATCCCTCATTCGTGAAGTGCCGGATTTTCCCAAACCCGGCATCCTCTTCTACGACGTCACGACCCTTCTTAAAGATCCAACAGCCCTCCGTAGTCTCGCCGATGATCTCACTGCCCGGTATCAACGGCACCGGATCACGAAGGTGGTCGGGATTGAATCACGTGGCTTTATCTTTGCCGGAATCTTGGCTGCCCGACTCGGAGCCGGATTCGTGCCGGTTCGAAAGCCCGGCAAGTTGCCCGCCGATTGTTATGAAGTCAAGTATAGTCTCGAGTACGGATCCAACACCCTGGCCATTCATCGCGACGCCGTGACGATGGGTGAGCGCGTCCTCATCGTGGACGACTTGCTTGCGACCGGTGGCACCGCGGAGGCCACGGTGAATCTCGTTCGCCAACTGGGAGGGGAGATCGTCGGATTGGACTTCCTTCTTGAACTCAAGGGACTGAACGGACGAGAGAAGCTCGCCGGTTATGACGTGCATTCGACCGTTCTCTATCCGTAGGGCCTTGGGCACTCTCCGCCACAACCGCTTGTCAAATCGAAGATAGCCATGCTATAGATGCCGAGCTTTTTGCTCCCAAACCTTTATAAAGGAGTGGGATCTCCATGGCCACGAAAGCTCAAGTGAAGAAAAAACCCATGACCAAACCAAAATCTGTTCCCTCCACCACGAACAAAAACCGGTCTGCCCTGACAGAGGTGCCTGAAAAGGTATCGCCTCCTGAGCCGGTCGTCGAATCAGCACGTCCGAAAGAAACTACCAAGGAACGGGAGGCCCGGGAGCATCGGCAGGAAGTGCTCCAGAAGATGTTGATGGCCAAGCGCCAAGAAATCATCAAGGAGATCGAAGGGAGTCTCGGCCAATCTTTGACCGAGGATCAGCAACGGCGGCTGGAATCGGCTCGCGATGTGGGCGATCAGGCCTTGATGGACTTGGAACGGGAACTGGGCATTTCTCTGATGGAAATGCGGAATCGTCGCCGGCAATCGATTGATGAAGCCCTGACTCGCTTGCATGAGGGCACCTATGGCGTCTGTGCGGACTGTGGCATCGAGATCAGCGAGAAGCGGCTACAGGCCGTACCGTTTGCCAAACTGTGCGTCGAATGCCAATCTCGTGAAGAACTGTTGGAAAAAATCGAGAGAGAAGAAGACCGGGATTAGCGCACGGCGCACTGACCCGCGCCGGCTTCCAGTTCATCGGTTTCCCTAAATCGGTTGTTCGCGGCCACGCTGTCGCGGATCTCCTGTCGTGCAGGGGTTCGCCCGTCTCACGTATGAGCGCCTCAATTCCATCCCGAGCGGTCGTCTTGGCCAGCGGTGGATTGGATTCCACCGTCACCGCCGCAGTCGCACGCCGGGACGGGTATGCCTTATACGTGCTGACCGTCGCCTACCAGCAACGGCATGCCGTGGAAATAGAACGGGCCGGCCAAGTGGCGGCGTGGCTTGGTGCCCAGCAGCATGTGGTCCTGGATGTCAATTTGCGAGCGTTCGGTGGATCAGCGCTGACGGCCGATACGCCGGTGCCCAAAAAACGGACGGAGCACGACCGCGCGCACGGTGTTCCTCCAACCTATGTGCCGGCAAGAAACCTGATTTTTCTCTCTCTCGCCGCGGCTCAGGCGGAGGTGGTTGGGGCGTCGGTCATTTATTTCGGGGCGAATATCATCGATTATTCAGGCTATCCCGATTGCCGTCCGGAGTTTATCCGCGCGTTTGAAGCCGTGGCGCAAGCCGGGACCAAGGCAGGCGTCGAAGGGCAGCGGATGGAAGTGCGGGCGCCGTTGCTGAGCATGACCAAGGCGCAGATCATTCAATTGGGGCTCACGCTGAATGTGCCCTTTCATCTCACGCACAGCTGTTACGATCCCGTGGGACACCTCGCATGCGGGCACTGCGATAGTTGTCTGATCCGGAAACAGGGATTTGCGGAAGCGGGAGTTGAGGATCCGATCGCATATGCGTTAGGCTGATGAACTTTGGTTTGACCCGTACGCTCCGTAAGCTGATTTGTTAGGACGCAAGCTTAAATGTCACCAGAAGAATTTTTCATGTATCTCACCATCGGGTTGATTGTGCTGGCGCCCGTGGGAGCGAGACTCTATCGACGGATGACCTTGCGACAGACGCAAGCCATGCTGCGGGAACAATTTGGGGAGCGCGGTTCCAAGCAGAACGAGCCTCCGGCAAAAGGAACGTGATGACCATCCATCAGAGAATCATGATCGCGCTCTGCGCGTGCGCGTTGGCGACTCCCGCATGCAGCCAAGGCGAAACGGCGCCAAAAAACTCCGCCGCACCGGTGCCGGCCGAGTACCAAGCGGGGGAAGCCAAGTTCAAGGCCAATTGTGCCGGCTGCCATGGAGTGGCCGGAGTCGGCACCAGTCAGGGGCCTCCGCTGGTCCACAAAGTCTATGAACCGAACCATCATGGCGATGCGGCGTTTCAGCGCGCCGTGGCCGGCGGTGTGCGGGCCCATCACTGGGAATTTGGCAATATGCCCAAGATCGAGACCGTGACACCCGCAGACGTCGAGCAGATCACCCAGTACGTGCGATGGCTTCAGAAGCAAGCCGGTATTTTCTAGTCCATCTCTCTCCTGGTCTCGCGCTTAGCGCAACCCCTCATTTTTAATACGAATCCCGGCCCAAAGCCGATGGTTTGACTTCACTCCTACCACTTCGTAAGGTGATGCCATCCTTCTGTTCGATGGAGGCGGATGCCAGCCGTTCAACCGATTCTTACCCAAGATAGGGAGAGGAGGAGCCATGAACTACAAGGTAAGTGGCGTGCGAGGAGTGTTGGGAGTTCTGTGCCTGGTTCTCATGGGAACGGGCTGCGCGGCCATCGAAGCCGGCCATGAAGGCGTCATCGTCGAGCAGCCGTTTTTCTTCGGCCATGGCGGGGTCGACCCGGTGCCGACCAAGACCGGCCGCCTCTGGATCGCTCCAACCACCCATGTGGTTGATGTCGACGTCAGACCCCTTCAGTACTCGGAGCATTTCGACATCATTTCGGCCGAGAACGCCCCGGTGTCGTTTGACGCCTTTCTCATCGCCAATGTCGTGGAAGGGCGCTCACCGGAACTGATTTCCAAGTACGGTCCCCATTGGTATCAACACAACGTCAAAGAGGCTTTCCGCACCTTCGTGCGAGAGGAAGTCCAAAAGTATCCGCTGTTTCAATTGACGACCGATCCCACGACGAGAGCCAAACTGCAGGACGCCATCGCGCGAGAGGTCCAAACGAAGCTGATTGAGAAGCAAGGCATTCCCGTGCGGCTGAACCGCGTCGTCGTGGGCAGCATCCTGCCGCCCAAAGGCGTCGTGGAGCAAACGACACAAACGATCATTCAAGAACAGCGCAAAATCACGATGGTCGAATTTCAAAAGGCGGAAGAGTCTCGAGAGAAGGCCGAACGGCAACGGGGCATCGCCGACCGCGCCTACCGGGAATCGCTCGGTCTGACCGCCCCCGAGTTCGTGGATCTGCGCCGGATTGAAGTGCAAAAGGAAATCGTGCAGCACTCGCCGACGGCCTTAACCGTGATCATGGGGCTCGAACGCGTCGGCATCAACCTGCCGCCGTTCGGAGGGGAAAAGTAGCGACTTCTCGTCCTTGCATCTTCTGGCGCAGACATGAGCCCGTGTCTGCGCCGTCTCAACAACCCATTATTTGCTGCCTCCATCCAATCAAGCCCCCGTTAGTCCTCGTTAAGATCTCGCCATTTCCAGATCTGAGGCTTGGCGGTTCTTCGGCATGTCGACCCGAATATGCGTTGCCATGGTGGGATTCCCTCCAGAGCTGCTGTTCTTCAGCGCTCTCTTGATAGCCTACAGTACCTAGGTGAAGACAGCTCAATAATGTTCCTTGACATGCCAAATATCCAGTTGTACATTCGCCTACCTTTTAATTAGGAATGCATAAATATGCTGCTATCTCTTTTTTCCGGCGAACCACTCTCCACCGTACCTCTATCTTACCCAAGGCGAAGAAACTATGAATGAGCCCAAAGACAAGACCATTGCGCTGAATGTACGGCTGAAGCCAGTGGACCATTCCAGCCTCCCGCACTCCGTCAACTATAGCCGCGTCGGCGTGGCGCAGGGGATTGCCTATGTCGATTTCGGCTTCATTGAGCCAGCATTACTCGGCGCCATCGCGAAGGCTGCGAAAGACGGGCAAGCGGCCCCAAAGGCCATCGATGGCCAACTCATCACCCGTGTGGCAATGGGCGTGGACGCCCTAGCGGGATTGCATCAACAGATACAGCAAGTGTTGATAGGGATACGGGATGCGGTAAGGCTCAAGGCGAGCGACCAGAGGAGGTCAAAAGCTGAAGAGCATTTACAGCGGCCATCACAAGGGGATGCAAAATGTCCTACCTAACTAGTGCGCTTCTCATTGTTATCCTCATACTTGCGAGCCCCCAGTTGGCAGCATGCGGGGAGCCGCCATATCCAATCAAGGACTCCAAGTTTCCTGCCGCTGAAGCGAAACTCGGATGGCTTGATAACGAACGGGTGATCTTCCACGGATACGAGGTCGGCAAGGTCGGTCAACCGAGTCCGGATGACGGACATCCTTTAGCAGAAACGGGACTATTCATCTGGGATACGACGAAAGACACGCTAACAAAGTACTGGGACATCGATGGGCCTGTCCCACTGTGTGTGTTTCATGACCAAGTGTCTTTTCTGCTGAGCCAAAAGAATGAAGACAAGATTCGGCTTCGCGTGGTGGGAAGTCTTGGCGAGGAGATGCGGACCCAAACCGTTGGAGATGATTGGGTGAATAGTTTCAGTTGTCGCTATCATGAAAAAAAGCCCAAGTGGCTCGACGACACTCGTGTTCGAGTCGGACTGCGTGAGGAGCATGGATACTTAGACTTTGGTCCCCGTGCGCACATGGGTAAAACAGATTCGTCAAAAGTGATGCTGCACCGCCCAAACGAAACAAAGGGCAGTGTCCTTCCACTAGATCCCAGTCAGGTATTGAATCTGGTCGAATATTCTGAGTTTAAGAATGCCTACTTACTTCGGGGCAAGGCCAATACTCCAGATGCGGTTCCCGTATGGATACTCAGGTCTGACGGCACTGTCACACAACTTCTGGAACCAAAGGGGAAGGCGTGGGAACGGATGGGATGGGGAGGGTATGACCTCACGAAGAGGGGGCTCTTCCTTAGCGGTGGGAGAGGTGACTATGACAGTGTGGGAACGAGAGGCGGTTACCTTCTAAGCGTGAGAGAGAATAGTCCCATACGGTTAATCGCCGGAAGTGTGAGAAACGCAGCTGTCTCGCCGGATGGCTGCAAGGTCGCCTTTGTGCACGTCCTTCATGATCAGGCTGGTGCAGATAGTGCGAAAGCGTTGCGCGAAGGCAAACCGGGAACTCGTACTTTGAAGATGGTCGACCTCTGTAGAGGAGCCTAATTATGGCGCTGCCTAGCGGGCTCAATGACCTTGCGAAGCTTACACTCTTCGCCTCGGACGCCTCATATTTCACAAATCATTACCCCGTGCTATCAGGCAGTGCTTTGGGGGCGCTTCGTGACACGACGTATGGTGTCGCACCGCAATATTCTGTTCCATCGGACTATTTGATGGCTGCTCAAGGGGTTGATCCTAATACCGGATTTGGGTTTATCGCCTACATAAAATATAGTGCCACTCCGGTTGAAACTGAAATCATCGTCGCCCTTCGTGGAACTGATGGGCTACTAAACGCGCAAGACTGGGTTGCAAATAGCCAGTACCTTGGTTGGAACCAATGGAATACCGCAGGGGGAGGTCGGGACATTGTCTTCAGCTTCCTTGATTCTCTGAAGCTTGATCCAACGAATCAAGACACTGCTTTCGAAGGCAAGATTCACTTTACAGGCCAGAGTTTAGGCGGCGGGCTCGCTCAGTACGCCGCGTATGAGTACGTCCAGTCTCACCAGGGATTGACTGGGTTCAGCAAAGCTAACATCACGCTCACTACATACAACGGCTTTGGTGGGGTGCTCGGACTTCAACAGAATCTTCCTGGTGGTTACAATCCGGATGTCCTAGGCGGTAGTGGGCCCAACGCGATCGCCTCCAACGCGCACTTCTATACACAAGGCGATTTGATCAGTCGTTTGGGCTGGGATAGTGTGACCGGTTTGGGACACACCGGTGGAACGACATATTTTCTCAATGCCCACGCGTCCGAGATAGATCCTGATACGGGCGAGCCTTTTCTCCTGAACGCGATTGATGCCCACCGCATCGAGACTGGATTCTATCCATTCTTGCTGCCAGGTGTAGAGTTCGAAGCTGCCACTGCCCACTCGATTGAGTATTTGTCCATGCAGAATGTGCAGCAGCTCGCCGCCTTGTATGGTCGCATCGCAAACGATCAGGATGTTTCGCCGCTTGAATCGGTGCCACGGCTGGTGGCCGGGATAATTGCCGGACTGTCACTCGGTGACCCAGCGGAAATCAATGCGCTCATCCAAGCCGTCTTCACAAATCTCCATTCAGCAGACCAGATGTCGGATGACTGGTACGTGGCATTGCAAAGATTCGATTGGGGAGTCATCGCGCAAACGACCGCATTTGTAGCTCCAGGGGCAACCGGCTCGGCGTATGGGCTTTCACTATTGACTGCCATGCTCAGCGATGCGTTGGAATTCCAAGCGGATCGGCACACACAGCTCTTCAACGCTATTCGGGAATGGGCGTCGAGTATCGTACCGACCGTTGAATCTTCGATTAGTCCAGCTGATCGTCGCATCCAAACGGAGATGCTATTGGCCCTTGTGCCCGGGGCGGTGATCGGATCGAAACTGGCTCCTATCGTTCAACCGCTCGCGCTTGACATTGATCAATTTGCACAAACGCTGGTGACGGCCGGAACTGATTGGCTGAATGAGGGACTCGTCGCGATCCGAGAAAAAGCCAACAGCCTTGATTACAACCTCGCGACGCTCTCCGCTGAACTTGCATCAGCAATTGTGGATGTCGCGGTCGACATTGGGGCGAGCCAGGCAATGGTGCAGGACTATCTCAGCACTATCCTTGTTCCGTTTGTCGTTGATACGGCGAATGGGTATGCCAATTCCGTTGCCGGCTTCTTGCAGCATGTGGCAGGAGCTTTCGATTTAGGCAGAAGTCTCAATTTCAACGATCTAAACTTGGTCGCCCAAATCTACGCCACCGAGCTGGGCGATCCGCGATTGTCATCCGCCATCAAGGCCGCTATCGAGGAGGCTCGCGACATCATTCAGCAGGCTGGCCAGACAGTGGTCATTCAGAGCGGCATTGGCAGCAATCCATTTGACATGCCGGGATTCGATCCGGCTGCCGTGCCTCCGCTGGCGTTGAATCTCAACGAAGGACAGCAACAGACGTTGACGATTTACCTTCCCTATGAGGCGAGAACCGGCGGCCAGCAGTTGACGTTGACGCTGAACGGGCCGTATGCGAGCGGGTTTGTCATCCGTGCGAATGGGATGGAACTGCCTCCGGATGGAAACAGTTTTAGCCTCACGGTGCTAGAAGGGCAGAGGAGTCTTGTTATTGGGCTGCGACAAAACGAGGACATTCCTGCATCCGGTTCTCTCACACTCACCGCTCAGTTGACGGAAGGTGCTGAAGCGACACATAGGTCCGATGAAGAAGCCACCATCGCTCTTGTCGATGCCGGAGATCTTGTCGATAGCCATGGTCCCGTCATTGGCTATGCTAACGGCCAACCGACTATCCGCTATGACGGGGATGCGACGGATAATACGCCGGTCTTTACCGCCGCGGCCAATCATGAGGCGTATGGTTTTGGAGGAAACGATGTCCTGAATTTCGAGGGCGGGAGCGAGGCTTTCAATCATCAGGTCTTTGGCGGCGCCGGCCACGATGAGCTGCGGGGCGGAGCGGGGCATGATCGGATC
Source organism: uncultured bacterium (assembly GCA_965285945.1). Taxonomy (GTDB): domain Bacteria; phylum Nitrospirota; class Nitrospiria; order Nitrospirales; family Nitrospiraceae; genus Nitrospira_D. The sequence goes on from CBDIWP010000002.1 coordinate 237,402, forward strand.
TCCGGGGAGGCCGGACGCGATTTGATCATTGGTGTTGAAGGTGATGATGTTCTTGATGGCGGAGGCGAGAGCGATTTACTCAAAGGTGGGTTGGGACAGGATGTGTTGTTCGGCGGATTGGGAAATGACTGGCTTGATGGTGGTTCCGGTGACGATGTGCTGTGGGGCGGGGAGGGGAATGATGCCCTTTCAGGCGAGTCGATTCAATTAGGAACGACTACGACGGGCAACGACTATCTCGACGGAGAGGCCGGAGACGATTGGGTGCTTGGACTTCGAGGGGACGACATCTTATATGGCGGTGGCGGAGCGGATCATCTCTATGGGGATCAGGTCACGTCGGAGGCGCCTAATTTGGAGCTGGCCTATCCGGGCATCGTCACCTTTTTGCCGGGCGTACCCTTCAACAGTTTCACGGGCGGCGCTGATTATCTTGATGGCGGCGAGGGGGACGATTATCTGCAAGGGGATGCAGGGAATGACATTCTTCTTGGCGGCGATGGCACCGACGAACTGTGGGGCGACGATCAGCAGACAGCGGTGATAGAAGAAGGCGACGACTGGCTTGAAGGTGGCGCGGGGAACGACCAGTTGGTCGGAGGCGGCGGCGAAGATGCACTGTTCGGGGGAGACGATGATGACCTGCTGGTCGGCGATTATGCCAATAACCCGACAGAGGGCTTCGCTGACACATTGGATGGTGGCGCCGGAGCCGACGAACTCCAGGGCGGTGGAGGGGATGATCTCTTAGACGGCGGCACTGAAGATGACCGGCTCTTCGGTGAAGAGGGCGACGACAGCCTGTATGGCGGTCAGGGCAATGATCAGTTGCAAGGTGGGGAGGGCAATGATGTCCTGGTTGGTGAGGAAGGGCTCGATCGTCTTTTTGGCGAAGCTGGGAATGATCTGTTGTTTGGTGATGACGGCCATGACCAGCTGAGCGGAGGAGCCGGCATTGATGATCTGGTTGGCGGGCCGGGTGATGACCTTCTTAGGGGTGATGCGGACAACGATATTTTATTTGGCGATGAAGGGAACGATGAACTGCAAGGCGGCACGGGAAATGATCTTTTAGCCGGAGACCAAGGCAACGATCACCTATTCGGTGAGGAGGGCGATGACCAACTCTTCGGCGATGATGGTGATGATGTCCTGGACGGTGGAGAAGGAATTAACGTTCTCGTTGGAGGCGAGGGTGATGATCAGTTAGTTGGGGGCAGCGGAGCAGACCGGTTAGAGGGTGGTGCCGGCTCCGATCAACTTTCAGGAGGCGCCGGAGCCGATACGTTTGTTTTTGCAACTGGCGGACAAGACGTAATTGTCGATGGTGCGGCGGAAGATCGAGTCCAAACAGATGTGCGTTCCGACGAGGCCGCTCTTACGCGCAACGGTAACGATCTTCTGTTGCTCGTTCCTGGGACCAGCAATCGTTTGATCATGCGAAATTTTTATGTCTCATCGGCCCAGCAGGTCGGCGAGGTTCAGTTCGGCGACGGGGTCGTGCACAGTGCTGCGGTACTGATCGACCGCGCGCGTCGTGTGACCGGGACAGAAGCGGGGGAGACGCTGGTCGGGCCGACCGGCGATGACGGAATCTTGGTGGGACTGGGAGGAAATGATTCGCTCTTTGGACAGGTGGGTGACGATGTTCTCGACGGTGGAACGGGAGATGATCTGCTGGAGGGAAGCTCGGGAAACGACACCTATGTTTTCGGGCGAGGCTATGGGAGTGATGTCATTCAGGGAGACAGTTTCAGGTTCATGAATGATGTAGAAACCGTGCAATTCTTGGCTGGGGTGTCCCCAGAAGACGTCACGGTTCGCGGAGTTCGTCTTGAAGATTCGTTCACGCGAGACCTAAGTTTATTGATTGATGGAACGACTGATGAATTGCGCATCGTCGGATTCTTCAACGACGTATCGTTTCAGAACGACCGAGTGACGTTCTCTGATGGGACCGTTTGGAACTACGCCACGATCTTTGCCAGATTTGAGCCTGAAGGATTCCATATCACCACATCGTCTCACGAAGGAGTACAACTGATAGGGACGCAATACCGGGATGTTATCGGCGGTGGCTCCGGAAATGACGACATCTCTGGTTTCCAGGGGGCAGACGTATTGCGCGGTGAAGACGGGGATGACGATCTCGTGGGCGATGAGGACAACGACCAGTTATGGGGAGGCATAGGCAACGACTACCTCGGTGGCGGAGAAGGTCATGATGACATGATCGGTGGGGGTGGGAATGATCGGTACGGCGTGGATGATTCGGGGGATATCGTCTTCGAGCTGCCCGGCGAAGGCAACGACATGGTGGAGGTGGAAAGCCTTAGGGAATACACGCTCCCTGACCATGTCGAGGTGCTTAGGTTGACGGGGAATGGCCCGGTACCGATTCTTAGGGGAACAGGGAATAGTCTCGATAACCTGCTCGAAGGCAATCACTACAATAACGTGTTGGAAGGGATGGATGGTGACGATAAGCTCTGGGGCGGATCTTTCAATGAGTTTGTAGGCCCCAATGCCGATGAGTTACGCGGCGGCGTCGGCGATGACACCTATTACTTCGAGACCTTGAACGGCAGTGCAACAATCTCCGATGTCTCCACCGCGGATGAGGTAAACGCATTGCAGTTCGGACCGAGTATCAGGCCGAGCGATCTTGCGTTTGTTGAGACCGCCGGACAGCTTGTTCTCTCTGTCCTGTCCACTGGTGACCAGGTGACGCTCATGGGTTTCGACCAGACGAACGAGAGTGGCTCGCTGGTGACGGGACGAGTGGAGTTCACCGGTAGCCTATGGCAAGCGGTAAGCGACTTTCAGATTCCATTGGAACGATGGCTTGATCAGACGAACGGAACGGAAGCGGGTGATGTCCTCACGGGCACGTCCGGCGTGGATGCGATCATGGCCGGAGGAGGCGATGACCGGATCACCGGTGGCGCGGGAAACGATCTATTGATGGGAGGTGCCGGCAGGGACACGTATGAGTGGAATATCGGAGATGGCGTGGATCTGATCGATGATCAAGCCGAATTGGGTGAGGTGAACCGGGTGGTCTTTGGCACAGGGATCGATCCGGCAACGATAGGGCTTCAATCGAACGGAGCAGGGGATTCGCTCACGGTGCGAGTAGGAAATGAGGGACTCGTACTCATGGGGGCGGCTACATCCGTCGACGAATTTCAGTTTATCGATGGCACCATATTGACCTTTGAGCATCTCTTGAATCGAGGCGTCGATGTCGTCGGAACCAGCGGGACTCCATTCGGTGGCGTGGAGTACTTGTCTGGGACGTCTGGGAACGACCGGATTACTGGCTTCGCCGGACGCGATGAGCTGTATGGTGGAGAAGGCAACGATACGCTCACCGGCGGACCCGGTGACGACTTTCTCCAAGGTGGCGAGGGAGAGGACACCTACGTCTTTCAATTCGGCGATGGATTCGACCAGATCGAAGATGAAGCGGACTTTTCAGAAAGCCAGGGTGGAGGCCCCATCGTTGGTAATCGCATCCTCTTTGGCTCCGGGATCACCCTGGCTGATCTTACGTTTGTCGAAGTGAATGACACTATTCGGAGGATTCTTGTCGGTTCGAATGGCGGGCTCGACTTACCCAACTTTGTGGACTCGACCCCAGGGCTCAGCACCATCAGCTTCTCCGACGGTTTGACCCTCAATATGTATCAATTGCGCGATGCGGGTCTCATAAGTGAGGATCAGTTTATTCAAGGTGGTCCCAGCGGCGGAGTATTGATGGGAGGAGCTGGGAATGATTTCATCCTGGCCGAGGGTGGGCGTACCACCATCATTGGTGGAGCTGGTAATGACACGATGATTGGTGGAGCGGGACACACCACCTTTTTCGGTGGCCCAGGAAACGATTTCCTTATCGGCGGTAGCGGGGGGAACACGTTCTTTCTGAACTTCGGAAGTGGGAGAGATACCATTCAGATTTCCAATCACGTAATCTCGGGGCACAGAAGTACTGTGCAATTTGGAGGAGGATACCAAACCTACAACCCGACTTTGAGGCTCGGATCGCTCGTTATACGTTATGGGACTATGGGAGACGAGTTGCATATCGTGGATTTCGATCCAAACAATGTCTTTGCCCCTGCAGCGATTCACACGTTTCAATTCCATGACCGGACGCTGACCTATGAGGAACTAATTGCACTGGGTTTCGATCTCAACGGGACAAGCGGCCACGATGTACTGACGGGAACGAACACCGTCGATCGTCTTGTAGGATTGTCCGGCGACGATGACATGAGCGGCGGGGCAGGGGCAGACCTGTTCACTGGCGGTCGTGGCAACGACACGGCTCATGGCGGTTCAGGAAACGACACTTATGTCTTCAACCTCGGCGATGGCATGGACACGATCGAGGATGCCGCGGCTGTTGGTGAAGGCAACCGCATTCGATTCGGCGCAGGGATCACACAACGCGATCTTATGTTCTTGCGAGATGAGGCCGCGCGGACGCTGCTGCTCCTGGTTGGGGGCAGCGGCGCAGACGGACTCTTGCTCACCAACTTTGATTCTACCGGCGTAAACGGCTCGTTGGTGGTTGAAACGTTGACGTTTGTTGATGGCAGCACGCTGGATCTCGTCGAGTTGTTTCCCCTACTCAGTAATCATGCGCCGATGATAGCCATCCCGTTGGCGGATCAGACGGTTCAGGAAGACGTTCCGTTCAGCTTAGTGGTGCCGCCCGGCACATTTGTGGATCCGGATGCCGGCGATGTACTGGACCTTAGCGTCAGCCTGGCTGATGGGACCGCGCTTCCGTCGTGGATCAATTTCGATTCGGCCACTCGGACGTTTAGCGGGATGCCGGACAACGATCAAGTTGGAACGATCACTCTTCGGATAACGGCGAGCGATCAACATCACGAGAGTGTATCCGATGAGTTGACGCTCACCGTCACCAATCTGAACGATGCTCCGACTGTGGCTGGGCCGCTCGCCGATCAATGGGCCATCGAAGATGCGGTCTTCACGTTGGAAGTTCCAGTGGCCACCTTTACGGATGTGGATCAGAGACATGGCGACATGTTGACCTTTGAGGCGTCTTTGTCGGACAGAAGTCTCTTGCCTGCCTGGCTGACCTTTGATGCCACCACCAACACGTTCAGCGGTGTGCCGGGCAATGGCGATGTGGGAACACTGGCCATTACTGTCACAGCGACGGATTCTGAGCATCTCGGCATCGCAACCGGCTTCAGCCTGGCGGTCCGGAACACAAACGACGCCCCTGTTGTGGCTCTGCCGCTATTGGATCAGGCGGCGGCAGAAGACGCAGCCTTTTCGTTCCGGATTCCCGACAACACCTTTGCTGATCCAGATACAATTCATGGGGATGTTCTGCATTACAGCGCGACATTGGCTGATGGCAGCGCGCTGCCTGAGTGGCTGCATTTCGACCCAGGCACGCGAACGTTCACAGGAGTGCCCGCAGCGGGTGATGCCGGCAGCCTCCAGATAGCCGTCACGTCGGCCGATACAGGCGGCCTCGGTGTGAGAGACACATTTGCACTCGCCATTTCCGGACCATTGCCGAAAATTCTGATCGGTACGTCGGAGAACGATTTCCTGGCCGGCGGCCGAGGCGATGACGTGCTGGTGGGTCTGGCCGGGAACGATAAACTCCAAGGTGGGCCGGGGAGTGACTTGCTCGACGGTGGGACGGGGGCTGATACCATGCAGGGCGGATCGGGAAATGATGTCTATATCGTGGATGTACCCGGCGATGTTGTGAGTGAACTGGCCAATGAGGGCACGGATACGGTCCAGGCCGGCGTCACACACACGCTCAGCATCAATGTGGAGAATCTTACCCTCACCGGAGCCTCGGCGATCGGCGGCACCGGCAATGCTTTGAACAATGACCTACTTGGCAACAGCGGTAACAATACCTTGTCCGGCAGGGCGGGGAACGACCGCCTGGATGGCGGCCTGGGCAGTGATGTGATGATCGGCGGCACGGGCAATGATACCTATGTCATCAATCAGGCCGGTGACACGGTGACGGAAGGGCTCAACGAAGGTGTTGATACAGTTGAAAGCAGTATCGGATACGCATTGGGGAGCAATGTCGAAAACCTCATTCTGGCGGGTACTGCGGATATCAATGGTACCGGCAGTTCGGCGAACAATGTGATAACCGGCAATAGCGGCAGGAACACCCTGAACGGCGGTTCAGGCAATGACGCTATCCATGGGGGATTGGGCCCGGACTCATTGTTTGGCGGCAGCGGCGCTGATCAACTCTTCGGCGGTGAGGGCGACGATCTGCTGGACGCGGGGAGCGGCAATGATCTGCTGGATGGCGGCGATGGAGTCGATATCCTCGACGGGGGCTCCGGTGATGACCAACTGATCGGCGGAGCTGGAAATGACATGCTTGCAGGCGGCAGTGGGGCCGATCAGTTCACGGGTGGCATCGGGAACGATACGGTGACCGGCGGATCCGGCAATGATCTGTACCACTTCTCACGGGGGGATGGGCAGGATAGGATCGTAGACTCAGATCCATTTCAAGGAAATGTGGACCGTCTGGTGTTCGGCACAACTGTCAGTTCCCTTGATTTGGTTGTGACTCGTCAGGCCAACGATCTGCATCTAGCCATTCATGGGTCCGCCGACTCCGTCACCATTCAAGACTGGTACGCAAGGCCGACCACGAATCAAGTGGAGGATTTGCAGGTCGGAAATCTGCATCTTATGAACACGCAGGTGGAACAGCTGATCCAAGCCATGGCCGGCTTCACCCAGCAGACCGGCCTCACCTGGGATCAGGCCATCGAGCAGCGGCCTTTGGAAGTGCAAACAGTCCTTGCCGCCAGCTGGCAGTAGCAGCAATGAAGACTAGCCGGACATTTGCGAGGATTAGCGCTCATATTCGTTGGCCGTACACGTAGGTAGCGTATTGGTTAAGCGCAATTAGTGCGAACCATGTGGCAGAAGCGAGCAAGTTCCCATTGAACAATGCCATCCATCCTGCCACTCCGCTGCCTGATACCGGGCTTGTCTGTCTGCTCATCCTAGCCCGGTTTTATGACCTGCCAGCCGATGGTCAGCAGTTACGTCATCAGTTTGGACAATCTGCGCAGGTTCTGTCCGATACCCAGCTTCTTCGCGCGGCCAAACATCTCGGCCTCAAAGCCAGCGCACTCACGACCTCGTGGCACAAGCTTCACGGCCTTCCGCTGCCGGTCATGGCGCAGCGGACAGATGGCCGCTATGTTGTGTTGGCCAAGTTGGAGGCCGACAAGGTGCTTCTCCAAGACCCGGTCGAAGGGCGTCCGCTGATTCTCTCTCGTGAGCACTTCGAGTCCTCATGGAATGGACAGGTCTTGCTGTTTACCAAACGGGCGAATCTACGACTGCAAGATCTCAGGTTTGATATCACTTGGTTCATTCCTGCCGTTGTCAAATACAGAACGTTCTTTGGCGAGGTCCTGGTCGCCTCCTTTGTTCTGCAGCTCTTCGCGCTATTGACGCCGCTCTTTACGCAAGTGCTCATCGACAAGGTGCTGGTCCATAAGGGATTCACCACATTGCATGTGCTGGCCGGAGGAATGATCGCGCTGGCACTGTTTGATGCGGTGCTCGGTGGACTCCGGACCTATCTCTTTTCCCACACCACCAACCGGATCGATGTCGGACTGGGAGCGCAGTTATTCCGTCACATGTTGGCCTTGCCGTTGGCCTACTTCGAAGTACGGCGGGTTGGCGATACGGTGGCGAGAGTGCGTGAGCTGGAGCAGATTCGCCAATTTCTCACGAGCCATTCCGTTACGGTGGTTCTGGATTCATTCTTCATCATCGTGTTTCTCGGGGTCATGTGGTTCTACAGCGCGATGCTCACACTCGCGGTGATGGCTTCGCTGCCCCTCTATGTCCTGCTGTCCCTAGCTATTACTCCCATGATTCGGGCCAGGCTTCATGAAAAGTTCAACCGTGGCGCCGAGAATCAATCCTTTCTGGTGGAAGCCATCAGCGGCATCCAGACGGTGAAGGCTCTGGCGGTGGAGCCGCCATTGATTCGCAAATGGGAGGAACAGTTGGCGGGTTACGTCCGGGCGAGCTTCCGGGCCACGAGCGTCGCGACAGTGGCAGGCCAGACGGCCGCCTGTATCCAGAAAGTCACTGTGGTGGCGGTGTTATGGGTCGGCGCCTATCATGTGATTGAAGGCGGCCTCACCATCGGGCAACTGATTGCATTTAATATGTTATCCGCGCAGGTTACCGGTCCGCTGCTGCGGATGGTCAATCTATGGCAGGAGTTTCAACAGGTCGGCGTGTCGGTTCAGCGATTGGGTGATGTGCTCAACACGCAGGCGGAACCTTCCTACAATCCCAATCGGACTACCTTGCCTCACGTAAAGGGGATGGTGACGTTTGACGGAGTCTCGTTCCGCTATCGGCCGAATGGCAAGGAAGTGTTGCGACAAGTATCGTTCACGGTCGCGCCAGGCCAAGTCATCGGTATCGTGGGGCGTTCCGGATCCGGCAAGAGCACCATTGCGAAACTGATCCAGCGACTGTATGTGCCTGAGCGGGGGCGTATCCTCGTGGATGGCGTGGATCTGGCCCAGATCGATCCCGCTTGGCTTAGGCGGCAAGTGGGTGTGGTTCTGCAGGAGAACTTTCTCTTCAATCTGTCCGTTCGCGATAACATCGCATTGACCGATCCAGGTGTGGGGATGGAGCTCGTCATGCAAGCGGCGCAGTTGGCCGGGGCGCATGAATTTATTCTGGAGTTGCCAGAGGGTTATGACACGCTGGTCGGGGAGCATGGCTGTTCGCTGTCCGGTGGACAGCGCCAGCGCATCGCCATCGCCCGTGCACTGGTGGCAATGCCTCGCATTCTGATCTTTGACGAAGCGACCAGCGCCTTGGACTACGAGTCCGAAGCCATCATCCAACACAACATGGCCGAAATAGTCCAGGGACGCACGGTGTTCATCGTGGCCCACCGGCTCAGTACCGTGAGACCTGCCCATCGTATTTATGTGGTTGAGAAGGGCGAGATTGTCGAGGAAGGCTCACATGACGATCTGTTACGGATCAATGGATTCTATGCGGGATTGTACCGACATCAGAGTGGTCCGGTCGGCGTGGCATAGCGGGAGTCAAACCATCTTGGCATTCGGCTCACTGTCACGACATTGGTCGGTGTGGCGCGCGGCCTGGCGGGCTGAGTCCGGTCAGCCGTTGGGCATGGCGCCAGGAGGCCGCGCGACAGAATTCTTGCCGGCCGTGCTTGAGATACAACAGGCGCCGCCGTCACCCATTGGTCGCGCCATCCTCTGGACCATTGTCGCAGTGTTCTCCTTCGCCGTCTTGTGGGCCACCCTGGGATGGATTGATATCGTTGCAACGGCGCAGGGGAAGATTATTCCTAGTGGCTACTCAAAACTGGTCCAGCCCTACGAAGCGGGGGTGATTAGGGCGATTCATGTGCAGGATGGACAGGTGGTCAAGAAAGGAGATGCCCTTATTGAACTGGATCCGACGCAAAACCGGGCGGACCATGACCGCGCCTCCAATGAATACCGGGCGGCAAAAGTCGAGGCGGCGAGACTGCGAGCACTTGTCGCCGGCCAGTCGACTTTTGAGCCTCTCCCGGATGGAGATCCGGAGTACGTACGCTTACAGCAGCAACTGCTCCGCGATCAATTGGCGGAATACCACGCGAAGTCGGGGGCGGCCCGGCAGTTGGTCGATCAGCGTAGCGCCGCCGTGGAGCAAACCCGGGACAATATCCGCCGTCTCGAAGCCACGGTTCCGATGGAAGCGGAACGGGCGAGTGCCTACAAGACATTGCTCGAGCATGACGCGGTCACCAGGATGGATTTTCTTCAGGCTGAAAGTCAGCGCATCGACAAGACGCAGGAACTGGCGGGGCAGAGAAACAAGTTGAAGCAGGACATCGCAGCGCTGGCCGAGGCGGAGCACCATCATCGTGCCGTGCTATCGGAATTTCAGCAGACCAGACAGGCCGAACTGTCCACGACTGAAACAAGGGCTGCTTCGTTCATGCAAGATGTGATGAAAGCCGGCAAGAAGGCGGACCTCCAACGGCTCACTGCACCGATCGATGGCGTGGTGCAGCAACTGGCGGTGCATACTGTGGGCGGCGTCGTGACGACGGCGCAGACGTTACTCATGATTGTGCCGCAGGATCATCCGGTGGAAGTGGAAGCGCAGGTTGAAAATAAGGATGTCGGATTCGTGAAAGAAGGGCTGCCCGTAGAAATCAAAGTAGAAACCTTCCCCTTCACGCTCTATGGGACGATTCCCGGACGGGTGCTCGTCGTGTCGGATGATGCGGCGCCAATTGAAAAAGTCGGTCTTGTCTATCCCATACGCGTGAGCATGGAGCGGAGCATCATTCAGGTGGACGGTAAGGCAGTTAATCTGACTGCTGGTATGGCCGTAACGGTGGAGGTCAAGACTGGCCAGCGTCGGGTCATCGAATACCTCCTGAGCCCGCTGCTCAAGTCTGTGAGGGAGAGCCTGCGAGAGCGGTAATACCCCATGCCCGACCCAAAGACATAGATAGATATGATACCTGTGGTTTGTGTTTGTGCATCAGTGCACGCAACTAGGTAACTGACGTACAGACAGAAGACAAAGCATGCTGCTAGTCGTTGGAGTCGGACTATTGATGCTCCTCACTGTTCCTCCCGGTTGGGCCGGAGAGCCGGCTCCACAAGCCGTGCCATTGCCTCGCGCTACACTGAACCTCACTCTGCGAGACGCCTTGGCCGTCGCTGTGGACAATAATCCTGACGTGCAACTGTACCGAGAGCGCATTGAAGCTGCCAAAGGACAAGTTCAGACGCAACTCGGCACGATGCTTCCAAATCTCTCTTCCACGGTGCGCCAAACCCGGCAGACTCAGTTTCTTGGCACCCTGGGCCTCGCCCCGGTCCGGACCGATCCGTTCAGCATCTTCGATGCGCGGGTGAATGCATCACAGAACCTTTTGAGCATCAGTCTCATCCAGAAATGGCGGGCGTCACGGGAATCACTCCAAGCCGTGGTGTTTGAGTGGGACAGTCGAAAGTTGGACACGATGGCGAGCGTGGCGCTGCTGTATATGGAAGGCCTCAAAGCAACGGCCACTGTGAAGATGCATGAGGCAAATCAACAGGTGATGGCTGATCTGTTGGGTCTTGTGAGACAGCGGCAGCGGGCTGGTGTCGCAACCGGGTTGGATATCGCGCGTTTGGAAGCGCAGATCGCGACAGAGCGGCAACTGGCCTCCGCCGCACGCTATGACGTGGAGCATAGCAAGCTCAATCTCCTCAATCTGCTGGCGCTTCCGTTTGACCTGAGGCTTGCACTCACCGATGAACTGAAACAGGACATGGGCGACATGCCGGCGCCGCAAAGCATGGTCGAGGACGCGCTGACCAATCGTCCGGAGGTCCAGGCGCAGTTCACGCGGATCAAAGCCTCGGAATTGACCCATGCCTCCATTACCGGCGAACGGCTGCCGTCTCTCGTGGCGCAGGGCGACTATGGCCGAATCGGCAATCGATGGGACTCCAGCCTGGATACCTATAATATGGCACTGCTGCTGCAAGTTCCCATCTTTGACGGCGGACAACGGGAAGGGCGCATTGCCGAAGCGCGCAGTCAACTCCGCCAGGAAGCGCTGCGCATGCGGTCCGTGCTCAACCAAGTAAAGATGGAAGTGCATGATGGCTTGGCAGCGCTGGCGGCGGCAAAGGAACAAGTGGGGATTGCGCAGGCCGGCCTGCAGATGGCCTCGAAGGAACTGGAGTTGGCACGAGAACGGTACACGATCATCACGGCAGCCAGCCATTTTGAGTTGACCAATGGCCTGTCCAGCGTGGCAAGGGCGCGCGAAAATCTCGTCAACGCGCTCTTCCACCTCAATGCCGCTCGGATCAACCTTGCGAGAGCGACCGGTTCGTTGGGTGGCTTTCAGTGATGATGAATGCACTCATTCGTATCGCGGTGTGTGTAATATTGATGGGAACGGATGGCTGGGCAGAGGAGCCGGTGACGCCCATCGGCTTTCTCTTGGTCAATCCGACCGCGCTGCATCGGAGGGCGCTGAAACTCAAGGGAGTCACCCACAGTGTCGCTGCCTATTCCGAAGGTGAAACGGGAACGAAACAGTTGTATTGCGGCGCGGACTTTAAGCTTGAAGACGAGACCGGGGAGATTGAAGTCTTATACCGGGTCCGATGCCAGGCTGGGGAACAGCGGGCGGTGGTCATTGGAGAGAAAATGCATGTCGTCGTGGAAGGCAACATGGAGGCGCCACCGACCATCATGCGAGGGGCAGATGGCAACACGTATGGCTTTAAGATTTTAGCCCGTACGGTAACTTCTGTTAGACCATGAGGCGTTGCGAGGACGCGATCATCCGACGGATGAGCCTGGAATCTTGCCGTCAACGATCTGTTGGCCATAGGAAATGCAATGGGCCGTGGCTTCGTCCTCGGTCGCGTACCGACCGGTCGTATAGAAATGACGGCTTTCCTCCTCGTCTTCGGTTGTCCATGAAATGAAGACGTTCAATTCCCACTGCCCGGTATCAACCAGATGCCGGAGCGCGGGTTGGATTGTGTACCCTTTGTAGGTAACTGCCTTGCTCATCTCTGTGGTCCGCTCCTCGACCGCAAGTCCTTCGTCTCCAACTCCTAGGTGATCCTTCACGAGGCTAAGCGAGGTCAATTTCTCTCGCTGCACCCAGGCCAGGCTAAATCGTTTCAAGGATCATAAGAGCATCGCTAGGTAGGTGCAACTTGCCACTCGTGATGGAAATCGGCTTCCAAGCCATACTTCTGTGGGATATGGAATCTGGTTGTGTTGGTGCTAAAAGGACGCCATGAAGATTTGCGACAAATGCAAAGGGATGATGCGGACGGAACGGGCGGTTGACTTGGAGTCGGGCATAGCGATGAACTTCTATGCGTGCCTGAACTGCGGCCGCAGAACACCAGCCGACTTAGGACCTCGACCATTGACGGCTGCGGATTAATCATCCGACCAGCTACTTCCAGTCCCTTCATTTGGCTTTCTCCAGGAATTGGCCTAAAGAAAACTGGGATTTCACCGTGCAATTCAGGTCTAATCCCGCCTTGTTTCTCTGCCATGTAGGCCTTGTGCGGATAGATAGGCCCAGCAATCTGGCTATGCTTCTGGGATGCCGTCCACAAGGAGAACCAAGGTACTGACTTCATTCGGAGATGCCAGCGCGGCGCTGGCCTATTTTCTTTGGGAAAGAGAGGATGACCGAGATTTCATCGAGAATCACCTTCTCATTGTCCAATTGGCATACACCGCTTGGAAGCATACCGATCAGAAGAAGCGGTCAAAAGAATTGGAAACCTCGGTTCCATTTAAGACGTCTATCTGACGCCGACAGGCATATCTGGAAGTATCCAATCAACGTGTAAACGAAGCCCTGCAAGGAACGTGAAGCCGGACAAGTTGCCATCTCAATCAGTTAAGCTGAGTGAGGGAGGGGAAGGATCTCTGAAGAAGCGCTCAATCAAGCGGAACAAACAACTGCCGGATGCTACCGCCGTCCTGTGGCTTAATGAGGTGAGCCCTGCCCCCCGGACAGATGAACACATGCCGAATAGCCTATCGTTTCAGAACCCGCTGCCTACGTCACATCCATAGTGGTCTCCTTTGCCTGCCTTCATACAGCGAAGCCGCGCTATGCCGGTTCAGAGGATGTGAGCTCGAGCGCGTGTGTTCCGAGCATACGGCTTCCCACCGCGATGGCGAGTGCGACGACGCTCAGCATCGCCGCGACTGCGAATGTAACCCGCATACCGGCGGCAACCGCCTCCGGAGGCGCCGTTGTGATGTCCAGCGTCGCGGACGCGAGCGTGAACACGGCGCCCATCACCGAGGCGCCGGTGATGAGGCCGAGATTGCGCGAGAGGCTGAGCATGCCGGAGAGGACGCCGCGCTGGTCCGGGTGGACATCCGTCATGACCGCCGTGTTGTTGGCCGTCTGGAACAGCGCATAGCCGCCCGTGATGACGACGAGGGGGGCGATGAACCCGCAGGTGCCGAGCGTCGCCGGCATGGTGGACAGCAGGAAGGAACCGCTGGTTATTGCAACGAGTCCTGCGATGGTCACGCGTTGGGCGCCGAACCGATCGGCGAGGCGGCCGGCCGGCACACCGGTCAGCGCGGCGACAAGCGGGCCGACCGACAAGCCGAGTCCAACAAGAGCCGCATCGAGTGTGAGCGTACGCGAGAGATAGAATGGCCCGACGACCATCGTGGCCATCAGCACTGTCGAAACCAGCGCGCTCATGGCGAGGCTCGCGCTGAGCGTTGGATTGCGGAACATCGCCAGTCGGACTAACGGTGATGCGGTTCGCGCTTCAGTGCGCACGAAAAGGCCGACTCCGAAGATAGCAGCCGACAGAAGAACCATGTTGAGCGGACCGAAGATGCCGCGACCCAGCGTCACGGCGAGTGCATAGGCTGCGAGCGTCAGCGCAAGCAGCAGAGTCCCCGCGTGGTCGAATCCGGCCTTAGCACGTTGTGGCTTCCGGCGATCCAGGGGCAGATAGCGATGCGCGAACAGAAATGTCAGGATCCCCGCCGGTACGTTGATGAGAAAGATGGTCCGCCAACCGGGACCGGCGATGAGAACGCCGCCGAGGGATGGACCAAGAGCGGTGCCTATCGCGGACATCGTTCCGAGTAGCCCCATGGCTCTACCGGTCTCGGCCTTTGAAACCGTCTGGCCTACAAATGCCATGGTGAGGGCCATCATGATGGCCGCTCCGAGTCCCTGGACCGCTCGGGCGGCAATCAGCAACCAGAGCGTGGGCGCGATGCCGCACAGCAGCGAAGCGACAGTGAACAGCGAGAGTCCCATCAGGAGCAGCCGTCGGCGGCCGGTGAGGTCTCCGAGCCGGCCGACGCTGACGATCAGTGTGGTAATGGCGAGGAGATACGCGATGACGATCCATTGGACTTCCTGAAAGGAGGCGCTGAACTCCTGGGCCAAGGCCGGTAAGGCAACATTGGCGATGCTCGTGCTGAGCGAGGACAGCAAAATGGACAACGAAAGGCTGGCGAGCGCCCAGTGAAGCGAAGGAGCCCGTTCCCCTGCGGGCGCCTCTCGTGCTGCCATCGTTGGCTTCACCTGCGCCTTGACTGAGGCGCGCCCGGCAAGTCGGTTCCGGAGCATCGTCTGTCTGTCTTCAAGTGTGCGCTGCATATCCATGGGGGGTCTCCTTCGGCTTGCCTTTAAGAATGGACAGCCGTACTATGCCACTTCAAGTCGGCTTGAGGTCAAGAGGATGAGAGATCTGGATATCGCAGAGGTGGCGCAGCGGTCCGGGCTTCCGGCCTCGGCGCTGCGATTCTATGAGGAGAAGGGGCTGATCGCCTCTATCGGCAGGCGGGGCCTCCGCCGTCTATTCGATCCTCGCGTGCTGGAACGGCTGGCACTGATTGCGCTGGGGCGCGCCGCCGGCTTCTCACTCGATGAAATCGCGCTGATGTTTGCGCCGGACGGGAAGCCACGCATAGACCGGCAGATGCTCGCGGCCAAGGCGGAGGAGTTAGACAGGACGATCCGAAAGCTGACCGCCTTGCGCGACGGCCTACGGCACGCCGCTGCCTGCCCCGCACCGAGCCACATGGAATGCCCGACCTTTCGCCGGCTCCTGGGGTCTGCTTCATCTGGAGCTATTGGGGTGCGAAGGAAGAGGGCTCTGCAGGTACCGTCGAAATAGGGCACCTCTCGTCGCCGAAACACCCGCTGTTCCCTGAGCTTTGCAAGTTTCCCGGTCTACATGGTTTCCACGGAGGCAAGGCTTGAGCCGCTTCCCGACCCGGGTAAAGACATCCTCTGCATTCCAGCAGGTGCCCGCTTATGGGTTCGCTATAATCGTCTCCCTGTCGAGCCATCTGAAATTCTTACCGAAGCCTTGATCGTTGCGGCATCTGAAAACCTTACCGGGCGCTCGCGCTCGCGCGCTGCTGCTGACGGTCCTGTTTCACCTTGGCGCTAAAGGTCCAGCCGCGCCAGGGCGTCACGCCGCGAGGCTGGGGCATCCTGGGCGCCGTGGCTCTGGGCTGGCGCGTGACCCGATTCGCGCACGCCCAGACCTGCTCGATGGCGTACTTGCGGTGATAGCCACAGACGCGCACGAATTCATCCAAGATCCGTTGTTTCTCCGCTCGCCCACTCTGCCGATACCGGACGTAAATCGACTCCAGGTATTCCCGCTTCGATTGCCGCGCCATCCCTCTTCGCTCCATACCACCCTCCGTGGCGCCGCATCATGCGGTCCCGAGGGTAAGAAAAATAGATGTCGCAACGAGGGTTCGCTCGGTAAGATTTTAGATGACTCAATTCGGTCTCTCGACATTTCCCTTCCTCCGTTAGTATGCTAGCCCCCATCTGGGCCACCACCGTCTTCCCCATGTCGCTATGGCGACTTCTGATCCACCACCGCTTTCTTCAGTCGGCGTCCTACGCAATTCTATCTTTGCCAAGGTAGGAGGCCTGTTTGGTCTTCTCGCACTGGTGTACACCTCCTTGCTTGTCATCACGACGTCACTGACCGGCCAGTTAATCGGAGTGAGCACGGCCATAGACAAAGCCGGAACCCAAAGGATGCGGGTTTATAAAATCGGCCTGCTTATTATGAATCTGGACCCGCAGTCTCCATCTGAGCGCGCCCGGCAGGCGATTCTTGAAGAAGGTGCACAATGGGAGAACGTGCTGGAAGAACTCCACTCCGGTTCGAAAAGCCAGGCGGCACCAGGGACGATTAACCCATCGTTTCAACGTGACATAGAAGCGCTACGAGAACAGTGGGAGCAACGCTTGCGCCCCACAATTGAGCTTGCCGCTCATTCCTCCGGCAATGAACTTCAACAGGCCCAGCTGCAATACGTTGGACAGGCCGATTCATTTGTAGCGGCGGTTTCCACGTTTGTGCATCGGTTGGAAAGGCATGCTGCGGATCGAACGACCCTCCTTTTCGTACTCCAGATTGGTTTTCTCATTCTGTCTGCCATTCTGATTGCGCTGGCCGTCATGCTGTTGCGTCGTAAGCTATGGGAACCGTTGGAGCGGCTGACCCAGAGGGTTCAATCGATGGTCAATGGTGAGTTGGACGCTCCTGTATCTTCGACTCGCTTGGATGAAGTGGGACGGTTGGCGTCCACGTTCGAGCAGGTTGCCGACTATCTTCGCGTCAATATGGACGAGCTGAAGGCGTTGCATGCGACCGGCCAGGACATTACCTGTCTGCGAGTGGGAGGCTTGGACAGCGTTCTTCGGCGTATCGTGGATCGCGCCGCCGACCTGGTTGGGTGTGATCTTGCCATCCTTCTCGTGCGCCATCCAATGATGAATTGTTGGGTCGTGGAAGCAGCGTCCGGAAAGACGTTCGATACCCTGAGGCATCAGATCTTGTTGCTCGAGGAAACGCCGTTTGCCAACCAAACCTTTGAAAGCAAACAGCCCGTCGTCGTGGAGAATCTGGCGCTGCATAACGACACACCAGTGCGTTTTCGCGATGAGTTTGGAGCAAAAAGTTATTTAGGGGTTCCATTGCTCGGACCACACGACAGTATTGGGATATTAGGCCTGTGGAGTACCAGCAATGTGCGTCATTTCACCGATCGTGATGTCCGGGCAGCTCAGCAATTTGCCGTGTACGCATCCGTCGCGATTGAAAACGCCCGCTTGTTCGATGAAGTGGAATCTGAATCGAAACAATTGAAGGATAAGCTGCGGACCGTTGAGTTACATATCGCCGAACTCACTCATGAGGTGAAAGCGCCTGCGGGTCGTGTCGCGGAGGTGGCTTCCTGGATCGAAACAGATTGCGAAACGAGTTTAGATGAGAAGGCCCGCCGGTATTTGGGTTGGATCAAGAAGGAAGGCGCTGATCTGGCCAGCCTAGCAGAGCGAACCTTGGATCTCGCTCGCTTAATGAAGAACTCGGCTCCCATCGAGAGCGTCGATACTGCAGCTTTGGTGCAGGAAGTGACACGGATGCTCAGCGGTGCGTGTCTCAGTAAAGGAATACAGGTACACATCGTCTCCGGTTTTCCGAGGTTTGCATGCCGCCGGATTCATCTGCGTCAGATTCTCGAGAACTTATTGAGTAATGCCATTAAATACATGGGAGGCCAGGCGGCACCGCGAATTGAAATTGGGTGCGAAGAAGGTGACAGGGATGCGGTCTTGTTCATGCACGACAACGGAATGGGAATTGATCGTGCAATGACAGAGGAGATTTTTAAGCCGTTCAAGCGATTGGTGGGCGATGAAATCGCCGGGTCCGGAATTGGGCTTTCTGTGGTCAAGACGGTGGTGGAGCTCTATGGAGGCCGGGCGTGGGTTCAATCTTACTTGGGCGTCGGAAGTACGTTCTATGTGCAACTCCCTACGATCGCGAGGAGCAACTATTCTCATGAAGCCCGGCCCGCGTCGATCATGCCGAGTCATGAGTAATCATGTTTTCCAACCAGCTAGCGGCTGCAAAGGGGGCATGTATGGATGCAACCATGGAAAAGGTGTTTACCATCTTACTAGTCGAAGACAACGGCGCAGATGTGGAGATGTTTCTTCGTGCGGTCGAGGACGAGTTGCCGCGTCATGAGCATGAGCGGGTGGAATATGTCATCAACGCCACGGCCGAAGGCGGGTTGAAACGGCTGGCAGAACGCCACATCGATCTCGTCATCACAGACGTCCGTCTTCCTGGAATGAGCGGTATCGATTTTCTTAAGAGAGTCCAGGAGTTTGATCGGCTCATTCCTGTCATTGTCATCAGCTGGGTCGACACGATCGACACTGCGATCCAGGCGGTCCAGCACGGCGCCTTCGATTATGTGGTGAAACCGTTTCGAACATTGGAGTTAGCGACCCGGATACATCGCGCGATGCGCATGTCGGACATCTTTTCGAGCGTGCGGCCCAAATCGGTTCCGGTCGGCTCATTGCCGTTCAAAGAGATTCTTGGAGTGAGCAGCGCGATCCGTACGGTGATGAGTACGATCGAAACGATTGCGAGCGTGTCTTCAACGACGCTGATAATAGGAGAGACCGGCACGGGCAAAGAGTTGATTGCCAAAGCCATTCATGAGCGCAGTGCCGAGCGCAATGGACCGTTGCAGGTTATTGATTGCACCAACTTTTCAGAAGGCACCGTGGAAAGTGAGTTATTCGGACACGTGCGGGGAGCCTTTACGGGAGCCACCAATGATCGAATGGGTCTCATCCAAGCCGGTAGTCAAGGCACTGTCTTTCTCGATGAGATCGGCGAGCTTCCGCTGGCACTGCAAGCCAAGCTGCTCAGAGTCCTGGAAGAAGGGGAAGTGCGAGCCGTCGGCAGCACCAACCAAAGAAAGGTGAGCGCCCGGTTTATCGCCGCAACGAATCGAGATCTTGTCGAAAAGGTACGAAACGGCACGTTTCGGAAGGATCTGTTCTTTAGGCTCAACGTGATGGTGATCAACGTGCCGCCGTTGCGCGAACGGACGGAAGATATTCCTCTCCTCGCCCGTCACTTCCTAAGGCACTTTGCCAATGAATTTAAAAAAGATCTGGAAGGGCTGGATCCATCGGCGGTCACCGAACTGGTGGCCCATTCATGGCCAGGGAACGTACGCGAGTTGAGAAATGTCATTGAGCGCGCCGTCATGATTGCGGATAGCTTTCAAGTGGGCCCGAACGAAATCCGCAAAATTCTTGAAGCCGTCAAGGGGCACGGACAATGGAGCGGCTTCGAATGTTACCTGCAACTGCCTTATGCGAAAGCGAAGGAAAAGGTGTTGGAGGAATTCAACCGCCAATATATTTCCTTTAAGCTGAGTAACCATGAAGGCCATGTCACGCGTGCGGCCAGTGATGCAGGGATACCGAGATCATACTTTCACCAAATCATGCGGCGCTATCTCAAGGACAGCGAGTAAAAATTGTCAGCAGTTTCTAACAACGCCGAACGATGAAAACGGTGCAATCATGGCGTATTGGCCGCATTGCGACAAATAAGCAGAGGTTTTAAAAAAGACTAACACTCAAATGCTCCAATCTTTCATAGTGTTCCGCTTTCCCTCTCCTCTCCATTGTTAGCGTTTACTAACTACGACGAAATTCCCGCGGCAAAGCGTTCTCTAATCCCTCGAAATATCCCGAGATTATTTCCATCGGCCGGCTCGGATTTTACCGTCTTATGGCACATGGCTTGTAATAGGCCTGCTTGTGAGAACCGCATTACTGAGAGGAGGTGAGGAGTGTTCGCGCGATAGGTTCGTAGGAATGCGTTGTCATCAAGCAGGGAGGTTAACCACATGGTCTTTTCACGTCGGCAATTTTTAAAGGTCTCCGTGGGGACCGTCGCCGCGGTCGCGGTGGCGGACAAAGTCCTGGCGCTGACCGCGCTGCAGCCGGTCATCGAAGTCGGGAACCCCTTGGGCGATTATCCGGACCGGTCGTGGGAGCGGGTCTACCACGATCAATACCGGTACGATTCGTCGTTTACCTGGTGTTGTTCGCCGAACGACACGCACGCCTGCCGGATTCGCGCCTTCGTGCGCAACGGCGTCGTGATGCGGGTCGAGCAGAACTACGACCACCAGACCTATGAAGACCTCTACGGCAACCGCGGGACGTTCGCGCACAATCCGCGCATGTGCCTGAAGGGGTTCACGTTCCATCGCCGCGTGTACGGGCCCTACCGCTTGAAGGGGCCGTTGATGCGCAAGGGCTGGAAGGCCTGGATGGACGACGGCTCCCCCGAGCTGACGCCTGCAACCAAGCGCAAGTACAAATTTGACAGCCGCTTTCTGGACGACATGCTGCGCGTGTCGTGGGACACGGCCTTCACGTATGCCGCCAAGGGGTGCATCGTCATCGCCACCCGGTACAGCGGCGAAGCGGGTGCGCGCCGGTTGCGTGAGCAGGGCTATGCGCCGGAAATGATCGAGATGATGAAGGGGGCGGGGACCCGGACGATGAAGTTCCGCGCGGGTATGCCGGTCCTTGGCATCGTCGGCAAGATGGGCGTGACGCGGTTTAACGGAATGTGTTCCCTGCTGGACACCTGGATTCGGAAAGTGAGCCCGGATCAGGCGCAGGGCGGCCGCTATTGGTCGAACTACACCTGGCACGGCGACCAGAACCCGGCCCACCCCTTTTGGTCAGGCGCGCAAGGCTCCGATATCGACCTCTCCGACATGCGCTTCTCCAAATTGAACACCAGTTGGGGCAAGAACTTCGTCGAGAACAAGATGCCGGAAGCGCACTGGAAGTTGGAATGTATCGAGCGCGGCGCCCGCGTGGTCGTCATCACGCCCGAATACAATCCGACCGCCCAGCGGGCGGATTACTGGATGCCGCTGCGGCCGGAATCCGACGGCTCGCTGTTCCTAGGGGCCATGAAGATCATCGTCGATGAGAACATGCACGACATCGACTTTTTGAAGAGCTTTACGGACGCGCCGATCCTGGTGCGCACGGATACGTTGCAATACCTCGATCCGCGCGACGTGGTGGCCGACTACAAGTTCCCCGATTTCACGAAGAGCTACTCAGGGCGGATTCAGTCCTTGAAGCCGGAGCAGATCGAGCGCCTGGGCGGCATGATGGTGTGGGACTTGAACAAGAAGCAGGCCGTGCCGCTCCATCGGGAGCAGGTGGGCTGGCACTATACGAACAGCGGGATCGATGCGGCGTTGAACGGCACCTTCCGGGTCAAGTTGCTCAACGGCCGGGAAATCGATGCGATGCCGGTGTGGCAGATGTACCTGGTGCATTTCCAGGACTACGATCTGGACACCGTCCATCAGATCTGCCGCACGCCGAAGGACCTGATCGTCCGGTGGGCGCGGGATTCGGGCACGATCAAGCCCGCCGCGATCCACAACGGCGAAGGCGTCTGCCACTATTTCCATCAGACGGCGAATGGCCGGGCGGCCGCGATGGTGCTCATCATCACCGGCAACGTCGGCAAATTCGGCACGGGCCAGCATACCTGGTCGGGGAACTACAAGGCCGGGACCTGGACGGCGACCCCCTGGTCGGGCGCGGGGATGGCGGTGCATACGGGTGAAGATCCGTTCAACATCACCACGGATCCGAATGCGCACGGCAAGGAGATCAAGACCAAGTCGTACTACTACGGCGAAGAAGTGGGCTACTGGAACCACGGGGATACCGCGCTCATCGTGAACACCCCGAAGTACGGCCGCAAGGTCTTCACCGGCAAGACCCAC
>CBDIWP010000003.1:0-178343 GCA_965285945.1 uncultured bacterium
TGTCAGCGGTCATCCAATAATCCCCAGGTGTGGTCATTGAATTTTCCCCAGCCTCTACCAGAAGGAGGAGGGAGATGGGACTTGACGAGACGAGTGCGTCGACGATCATGCGCGCCCAGGAGGACCAACCTGGGGAGGCGTGCATGGTTGATCAGGAACGGTGGGTAGAGATCCGACGGTTGTTTTACGAGGAGCGGGTGTCCATTTCGGAGATCGGGCGGCGGTTGGACGTGGATCGCAAGACGGTCCGGCGCAGTCTGCGGCAGCCGACATGGCAGCCCTACCGCCGGGCGGCGGTGGCAGAGACGTTGCTGACGGCCCATGCCGCCGTTGTGCGGGCCCGTGCGCCCCACGTCAATTACTCGGCGCGGATTCTGTACCAGGAACTGCGGGCGAGCCGCGGCTACACGGGCAGTTACGAGACGGTGAAGCGATTCGTGGCGCCCCTCCGCGAAGTCCAGCTCCAAGCGGACCGGACGCTCCTGCGGTTTGAAACCCCGCCGGGGCAGCAAAGTCAGATTGATTGGGGGCAAGCGACCGTGCCCTTTCGGGCTGGCGCCTCCATCGTCCATGTGTTCGTACTCACGCTGGGGTTCAGCCGCCGGGGGTTTTATTACGCCTGTGCCGATGAGCGCCTGGCCCAGTTTCTCGAGGCCCATGAACGGGCCTTTGCCCATTTCGGGGGCCATACCCGGGAACATCTGTATGACCGTCCGCGAACCGTGTGTTATGCGGATGACACCGGCCGGCGCCTCTGGAATCCCACCTTCAAAGCGTTTGCCGACTATTGGGGCTTTGAACCGCGTGTCTGTCGACCGTACCGGGCGCAGACGAAGGGCAAGGTCGAATCGGGCGTCAAGTATGTGAAGCGGAACTTCCTCCCCGGGCGGACGTTCATCGATCTCGTGGACTTCCAAGCTCAGCTTGATGAATGGAACGCGACGATTGCCGACCGGCGCCTGCATGGGACCACGCATGAGCTGCCAATCGTGCGGTTCGAGCGGGAACGTGGGCAACTGGTGCCCTTGGCCGGGCAGCGCAGCTTCCAGCAGGAGGCGCGGGTCTCGCGCATCGTGGCCGAGGACTATTTGGTCAGCTTGGGCACAAACCGCTACTCTGTGCCATTCCGCCTCATCGGCCAACGGGTCGAGGTCCAACGACGGGGAGACACCGTGCATATTTTCCATCGCGACCGCGAGGTGGCAACGCATCCCATGCTCCCCGGCACTCATCAGTTCCGCATCCTGCCGGAGCACGGCCCCGGGGCCATCGCACGCCTCCCGCGCCAACGCCGATCGACCATGAGCGAGCCGACCGCGCGGACCGCCGCGCTGCCCGAGGTCGAGATTCGGGATCTCGCGTGCTACGAGGCGTTATGTGGCGGCGAGCCGGCGCAGGAGGTGCACCCATGAACCCCACGCAGCTCGAACGCCTGCGTGATCAATTGACGCGCCTGCGGCTCTTGAAGAGCCGCGAACGGCTCGACGCTCTCTTACAAGAGGCGGCGGCCAAGGACCTATCGTATGCCGACTTCCTCGACCAGGTGCTCGGCGAAGAAGTGGCCGCCAAGGCCGAGAAGAACATCACGATGCGCACCAGTCTCGCGCGCTTTCCATTCGTGAAGAGTCTGGAGGCCTTCGACTTCGCCTACCAGCCCTCGCTGGATAAGAAGCAGCTCCAGCAGGTGGCGACCTGTCACTTTATCGAGCACGGCGAGAATCTCGTGATCCTGGGGCCCCCTGGCGTCGGCAAAAGCCATCTGGCTATTGGGTTGGGGCTCAAAGCGATCGAGCAGGGCTACCGCGTGTTGTTCACGACCGCAGCCGCCATGATCGCCACGCTCACCCGGGCGCTCGCAGAGAATCGGTTGGAGGACAAGCTAAAGCTCTACACGATCCCCCGGCTGCTGATCCTTGATGAGATCGGCTATCTGCCGATT
The DNA here is from genome assembly GCA_965285945.1 of uncultured bacterium. Lineage (GTDB taxonomy): Bacteria > Nitrospirota > Nitrospiria > Nitrospirales > Nitrospiraceae > Nitrospira_D. Next base: position 1,940 of record CBDIWP010000003.1, read on the forward strand.
GACCGGACCGGGGCCAACTTGTTTTTCCAACTCATCTCGCGTCGCTACGAGAAGGGGCCGATGATACTGACCAGTAACCAGAGTTTCGGCGCCTGGGGCGAGGTCTTTGGCGACCGGGTGCTGGCGACCGCGATCCTCGATCGGGTGCTGCACCACGCGATCACAATTAATATCCGCGGCCATTCTTACCGGCTGAAGGAGAAGCTCAAAGCCGGCCTGGTGCGAGTCGAAGAAACGTCACCAACAACCTAAACCAGGTGGGGAATTTTCGATGACCATAACTGGGGAAATTTGGGTGACCCTTGACATCAGCATCAGTCGATCGGTGAACCTGAACGCGCCTTCCGTGTAGGCCGAATAGGCGATCGATTCCAAATCGGCGTTATTGGTCGTGCGGCTGATCTTGGAGCCAGCAGTCCCAATGGGCCTCACCCCAACATGCCTGTGCTAAGAGCTGTTATGTCATTGGCGGTGGTGAGCCTTGAATGGCGCTAAAAGAAATTGAAATGGGATTGCCGCACCGTATGCACTTAATTACGACTCCTATAGGTTCCCACCTAGCGGTCGCTTTTAATGCGAGGCTGAGCCCGACCATGATCGTTGTGACCGCCCATAGCTTTTGGCGGCCCATGGTATGGAAAGTGAGCATGATGCCGAGAACCGTTCCCAGTAGTCCTCCTCTAGAAGGAGCGTTTGCGGCCACGGTGCCAATCACGACCAAGCGTTGAGTCAACGTCATTTCTAATCCCTGAGCGCTCTCGAAATCCGCAACCGGCACTCGCGGTAAAATCGCCGCCGCTCGACAGGAACGGCCAACGACCACACACTGAGTAAACATCAAGCCGTCCATCTCACGTTTCTAGGAACAAAAAAGCCCAAAGCTGCGTTCAGCAGTCTTGGGCTCTGGTTTCAGGAACCTCTGGCCTCAAGGCACAATACGACAGTGCCTGATTATGATTGAAGTTCTCAATAACAATTTACCAGGAATGTTGTCAATGGGACTTCCGCACACTTCTGACAGGAAGCTCTTGAGATCGACCTGACTAGAGAGACAGAGGTGGCAAGGTCATGGCCATATAGAGCCGAGTGCTCGCATCGGCAGCGAAACCCGTGGGTGGGGGCCTCTGTACAGAAGAGGCCCCCGGATGGTTTTGCACTACTTGATAGAGGAGGAAGTGACCGCCTGCAAGGGCAACGGCATCACTTCTTGATGTGTTCAGAGAGATATCGCTCGACCCCGACCTGCTTAATCGTCCGCAGCTGCGTCTCGAAATAATCCACATGCTGTTCCGAATCTTCAATCATATGCTCGAGCATATGACGGGTAGTGAAATCGCTTACTTTGGCGCAGTGAGCAATGCCCTTCCGCAGCGACTCCACATCTTCGCGCTCGAATTCTAGATCGCTCAGGAAAAGGTCGGATACTCCCCGGCCACTGTGGACGGCCTCCACCTGCGAGACATCCGGCGATCCCTCCAGGTAGAGGATATGGTCGATCAGGCCAGCGGAATGACCGACCTCCTCCTGTGCCAGGTGACTGAAATGCTCGTGCAACCGTTCGTATCCCCAATTCTTGCACATCGCTGCATGGAGCAAATACTGATGGACGGCCGTCAGTTCGGCCTTCAGGACCTGGTTGAGCAGTTCGAGCACTCCTTCTTTTGCTTTCATCGGCGCTAGCCTTCTTTCTTGATCTGTTCGGCGAGGTAGTTCTCCAACCCGACCTGCTTGATCGTTTCAAGCTGCGTTTCGATCCAATCAATGTGCTCGTCCACGTCCTTGACCATGTCCTCGAGCATATGCCGGGTCGTGAAATCGCCCACCTTGGTGCAGTGCACCACACCATCGGTCAAGAGACCTAACATCTCCTGTTCCGCCTTCAAATCGAGCTTGAGTTGCTCTGGCACCGTCTCTCCAATATGGACAGTGTTCATGCGTTGGACGTTCGGCACGCCTTCCAAATAAAGGATGTGCTCGATCAATTCATCAGCATCCTTCATTTCGTCAAAGCTGCGCTGGCGAACTTTATGCTCCAGCCGTTCATACCCCCAGTTGCTGCACATCTTCGAATGAACAAAATACTGATTAATGGCCGTCAAATCGGCCGTCAGGATTTTGTTTAACAAATTGATGACGCCTTCTTTTGCTTTCATGAAGCCTCCTCCCATCCAAAGGTTGCGACTCGCTTTTTAATTATCCAAGCTGCTTCATGATGGCGTCAACATTGAATTTACGTAATTTTGATTAAGATTATCATCATCGATGAAGGCGCCTCTCAATTTCATGCCGGGCAACATGCTTGCTGACGGCAACCATGGATGGCTGGAGCTATTGCAAAGGGAACCGTGGGCAGGAATAGACTAACGAAGGGTGGGGAATTTACCTATCCGGCTTCTTGGTACCCGCACTCTTCATGACGGCATTGTACGCTCCGGCCGGCTTGCTTGCTGACTTTTTCAACCAGGAAGGGAGCCTGGCACGTGGGACAGGCTTTGGGGACGGGACGATCCCACAGGGCAAACTCGCACTGTGGATACCGGCTGCACGCGTAGAAGGAACGACCCTTTTTGGTTCGCTTTTGGACCAGATCGCCACCGCACTCCGGCTGTGGGCATTTCACACCAAGCGCCAGGGGCTTAGTCGTTTTGCATTCAGGATAGGCTGAACAAGCGATGAACTTTCCAAACCGTCCGCTCTTGACCACCATGGGACTCCCGCACTTGTCGCACTTTTCATCGGTGGTCAACTCGATCTTCGGCACGATCTTGATCGATCCATCCGGTAGCTTTTCAAAGTTCTGTGTGTTCTTGCAAGGCGGATCACCTTTATACCCCGGACAGGCGAGGAATTTGCCGTTCCGTCCCCATTTAATTTCCATCATTCTGCCGCATTTCTCACAAGGAATGTCGGTGGGCGGCTCGACCGTGTCTTTAGGACCTGGAATGGTCTTGGCGTGCTCCATCTCCCTCGTAAAGGGAGTATAAAAGTCTCGCACGGCATCGACCCACGGCTTGGTACCTTCTTCCACTTCGTCAAGTTGTTCTTCCAGGTGTGACGTAAAGTCGACGTTGATCAACTCCGGGAAGCCCTTCATCAAGAAGTCGTTGACGGTTCGCCCGGTCTCCGTCGGCACCAGCCTCCCTTCGAGTTTCTCAACGTATTTCCTGTCTTGAATCGTCGAGATGATGGAGGCATAGGTAGAAGGCCGCCCGATGCCCTTTTCCTCAAGCTCCTTGATCAGCAACGCTTCGTTATATCGAGGGGGCGGCTGGGTAAAGTGCTGCTTGGAGGTCAGTCCGGCAGCCGCTTGCCCCTCCTGCTCCACTAATCGCAACCGTTCTCCTTCGGACAAATCCGGAAGCTGACGCTCGCTGTCCTCTTCGGCCTCCTGCCCGGCCTTTGGCTTCTGCGTCAAGAGCTCTTTATCCACACCTTCCATGTACACAATAGTGTGGCCCGGGAACTTCACGACGGTCCCCGTCGAACGGAACACATACTTGTCGCTTGTTCCGACGGGAGTGGAATCGATACGCGTGACGTCCATGATGGCCGGCACCATCTGTGATGCGATAAACCGATTCCAAATCAGCTTATAGAGATTGTACTGGTCCGGATCGAGGAAAGAGCGGATAGATTCCGGGTCGCGGGCGGCCGAAGTGGGCCTGACCGCCTCGTGCGCCTCCTGCGCCGCCTTTTGTGTTTTATAGACATTGGGGGTCGCCGGGAGATAGTCCGTTCCGAATCGGGCTTGGATGACCTCTCGCGCTTCGGTCATCGCCTCATTTGAAATGCGGGGCGAGTCCGTCCTCATGTAGGTGATGAGACCGGTCTGTCCTTCCGCACCGATTTCAATCCCTTCATAGAGCTGCTGGGCGAGCGTCATCGTCTTCTTAGGAGAGAAATGCAGTTTGCGGGCCGCCTCCTGCTGCAGCCGGCTGGTGATAAACGGCGCAACCGGGTTCCGCTTCTTCTCCCGGCGCTCGACCGATTCAACGACGAACGGTTTCCCCTGAACGGCACGCACAATGCGCCCGGCCTGTTCGCCGTTTTCAATCGACGCGTCCTCTCCGTTCACACTATGGAGCTTCGCATCGAATGACGGAGGATTCGTGCCGGCCAACAACGCCGTAATGGACCAATATTCTTCGGAGCGAAACGCCTCCCGTTCCGCTTCTCGTTCACAAATGAGGCGCATCGCCACGGATTGCACGCGCCCCATGCTGAGCCCGCGCCGCACCTTGTTCCACAGCAACTGGCTTCCTTGGTAGCCCACGATGCGATCCAGGACGCGGCGAGCTTGCTGGGCATTGACCAGCTTCATGTCGATTTCACCGGGAGACTGCAGTGCGCGTTTGATGGCGGATTCCGTGATCTCGTTGAAGAGCACGCGAAAGACCTTCGTCTCTTTCTTCCTGCTCTTCGCTTTCCCGTTTAGCTCTTGCGCAATATGCCAGGCGATGGCTTCCCCTTCTCGGTCAGGGTCCGGCGCCAGGAAGATTTTGTCCATCCCTTCCGCTTTTTTCTTAATGTCGGCCAAGACTTTTGATTTGCCTTTGATGGTTACATACTGAGGGGCAAAGTCATGCTCCAGATCGACGCCCAGTTTACTGGTAGGCAGATCCTTGATATGACCGACCGATGCGACCACCGTGTACCCACGGCCGAGATATTTGGTAATCGTTCTCGCCTTCGTGGGCGACTCAACGATGATCAGCGATTTCGCCATGCAGTCTCCTCTGGGCCATGAACTCTACCATCCGTACCAAATATCCGACAATGGTGCAACTAGAATGCTCGTCGCGGCTGATTAGATGCGAATGTACTGCTGGCCCGGCAGTTGACGAACACGCCCGTTCAATTCGAGAGAAAGCAAGGTAGACGCCACCTTGGCCGCTGTCAGTCGTGTGCTCTCGATAACCGTATCGACTGACTGCGGGTCATATGACAACGCCTCGTAAATCAGCGCCTCTTCCGCGCCCAGACGGGTCGTCTCATGAGACGGCGACGTGCTTCGGATGGATAGTTGGGCACGCATGCGGCCATCCATTTGCGGCGTAAGCTCTTCCAGAATGTCCTGCGCCCGCTCCACGAGTTTCGCACCTTCCTTGATGAGCCCGTTGGAGCCGCGACAAGTCTCTTCCTTCACAGAACCCGGCACGGCAAAGACCTCCCGCCCCTGCTCCAAGGCCAGCTTCGCTGTAATCAGGGACCCGCTGCTCAATGCCGCTTCAGTCACCAGTACACCCATCGACATACCGCTCAGGATCCGATTTCTCCGAGGAAAGTGATGGCTCTGCGGTGGCGCGCCTATCGGCAATTCAGAGATCACGGCTCCCTGAGTTTCAATGGCCCGCCGCAGGGTGTCGTGTTCGGGCGGATAGGTTCGATCTATACCGCATCCCAGGACGGCGATGGTCCGGCCCTTTCCCGCTAGGGCACCCCGATGCGCGGCCGCATCGATGCCGCGTGCCAAACCGCTCAGGATCGTGATGCCATAACCGGCCAGTTCTCTGGCAATCTCTTCCGTGATCAGCCGACCGCAGGCAGTGGCCCGTCGCCCTCCGACGATCGCCACCGCCACGTCATCGGTCTTCGCGAGTGTGCCGGACAGATAGAGGAGCGGCGGGGGATCGGCGATCGTTCTCAGCCGCTCCGGATAGCCGTGATCAAAGAAGGTCAGCACGTGGATCTTCAGGCGCTCCGCAATGGAGATTTGCCGCTCAATCTGCCGGCGGCTCGCCGTATCAGGCCCCTGCATGATGCGTTCGGCCAGTTCAGCGCTGCAGCCCGAATGGGTGAGATCCTTGAGCGACGCCGCCAATACCGCTCCCGGAGAATCCCAGAGCTGGACGAGCTTCAGGAGCGTACGATCGCCCACGCCTTCGACGGCCTGAAGCGTCAGCCATGCGGTCAGATGGACGGGATCCATAGTGAGCACCGGTTGGAGGGAACCAGGCGTATGCGAGATAACAGCGGCGTTGCCCTTCCGGCGCCCATCAGAGCAACACGAGATCGTATTGCTCGAGGTGCAACTTATCATCCGGCGTGATGAGAATTTTTGAGGAGCATTCACGCTCCAGACTTTCAACTCCGGAGCGTTCCTCGTCCTGCAGCAAGTCCGCGACGCTGGGATGCGCGCCGATGACGATCCGTTGATGATCCGCTGATTGCCCGATCCGGCGAATGTCACGGAAAATTTCATACACCACGGTGGTGGGGGACTTCGTGTATCCGCGGCCTTCGCAATAATGGCAGGGCTCTGATAGCGAACGCAGCAAGTCTTCACGCACGCGCTCCCGCGAAATCTCAATCAATCCGAGGTCTGAGATGCGAGAAATTCTCGTCCGGGCTTTATCGGATGCCATCGCATCGACTAAGGCATGGTAGACCTTGTCACGGTTCTTTTCCCGTTCCATATCGATGAAATCCACGATGATGATGCCCCCGATCCCACGCAACTTAATCTGATACGCGACCTCTTTCGCCGCTTCCAAATTGTTCCGGAGAATCGTCTCCTCCTGATCCCGCTTGCCCACAAAACGGCCGGTATTGACATCGATCACCGTCATGGCCTCGGTATGATCGATGACCAAGTGGCCGCCCGATTTCAACCAGACCTTTCTGCTCATGGCCCGCACGATCTCTTGTTCGACACCCAGATGGTCAAACAGACGCTCATCTTTGTCGTAAAAATGGATGCGGGAGGTTTGCTCCGGTGAGAACCGTTGGACGAAGTCGCGAACCGCTTCATATTCCTCACGGGAGTCGATCCACAAGCGGTCCACTTTCTTGCCGAAGAGATCGCGCACGACGCGGAAACTCAGGCTCAGATCTGTGTGGAGCAACGCCGGGGCGCTGTACTTTTCGCGGTTCGTCAAAATGTCCTGCCAGAGAACATGCAGAAAATCGACGTCCGACTTGAGTTCGTCTTCTTTCACCCCTTCGCTGACCGTTCGCACGATGTACCCGCAGCCGGGCCGCCGAACGCGGCGCATGATATCTTTCAGCCGGGCGCGCTCCTCATCACGGGCGATCCGCCGCGAAACCCCGATGTGTTCCACGTTGGGCATGAACACCAGATACCGGCCCGGCAGCGACACATAGGTCGTGACTCGTGGACCTTTTGTACCGATGGGCCCCTTGGAAATCTGGACCATCAACTCCTGGCCTTCGGTCAACAGCTGCTCGATGGGTTTCGCGCTCTGCCGCTTCGGGCGGAGCACGTCCGAATCCTTGTCATCCTCCTCTGCGTCGACCAGCATGTCTCCCGGTTCCGCATCCATCGATAAGTCGGACACATGGACAAACGCTGCCTTTTCCAGACCGATATCGACGAAGGCGGCCTGCATGCCGGGCAGGACTTTCGCCACCTTGCCTTTATAAATGTTGCCGACGAAGTCTTTGTGCTTGGCGCGATCTCCGAACAAGTCGGTGACCACTCCGTTATCCAACACGGCTACGCGGGTTTCTTCCCGCGAAACTGTAATCGCAATCTCAATTCCCATACAAACTCCTTTGGTCTCTAAGCCTCCACGGGCGGCGGTGAGCGATGGACGCAGGCACGTTGCCCAGGTCCGACAATCCGATCACCGCCTAAACCCTTCGGCTGCTCTCACAATCCTTTACCTGAACACCCTCTATCGCCTTCAATAAAACAAACTGAGCCGTCTTCGTTTGACATTCAGGAGCAAACCTAATGATGCCATCGTCATCACGGTGGCGCTGCCGCCATAGCTCATGAGCGGCAAGGGAATCCCCACGATGGGGAACATGCCCGCCGTCATGCCGATGTTGACCACCACGCAAAAACACAACATGGCCACAATACCCGCCGCCAGCAACGCGCCGAGCTGATCTTTCGCCTTAGAGGCAATATCCAGCGAGAGCCAGATCAGTGCTACGAATAGCAGCAGGAGCAAGAGCACACCGAGAAAGCCCCATTCTTCCGCGTACACGGCAAAGATGAAGTCGGTATGTCCTTCCGGAAGAAACTTCAGCTGGCTTTGCGTGCCGCCATATAAACCTTTTCCCATCAGCTCCCCTGAGCCGATGGCAATGCGTGATTGCAGTGCGTGGTAACCCTTACCACCCGGGTCATAGTCCGGGTCAACAAACGCCATAATGCGCTGTCTTTGGTAATCGTGCAAGGACCCCCATATCCCTTCCCAGGCAAACGGGAAAAGCATCACCGAAAACAGCAGGATGACGCCTAGCGCTTGTGAACGCACGCCGACCATCAGCAACATCGCCGCATAGACCGCCATGAAACTCAACGCGCTGCCCAGGTCAGGCTGTTTCAGAATGAGAATCAAGCCGGGCAACATCAACAGGCCCGGCATGATGACCCGCTGCAACCATCCGACCCGGGGCGCCTTCGAATAGTAATGCGCCAGCACGAGAATAAGCACGAGCTTCGCGAACTCCGAGGGCTGGAAGCTGAACGGACCCAACGCAATCCACCGCTGCGCCCCCTTGCTCGTCCGCCCCTCGACCAGCACAAATGCCAGCATGAGCAACACGACCGCATAGGCCGGATAGGCCAGACGCGCAATGCGGTGATAGTCCGACAGCAGCATCACGAGAAACGCGACGGCTCCGAGCGCGATCCAGACCAACTGCTTCAAATAGTACGGCGCCAACCCGCCCTGGGCATGGGTCACACTATGAATGGATAGCACCCCGATGCCCAGGATAGCGAGGATCAGCGCCAGATAGCGCATATCGAAGTTGTCCAACCCGCGGCTGTCGATGAGGCGATCGATCATGACCTTTCCAACCCCTTACCCTCCTCGTTCGACCGGGCGGAATCAGAATTCGCCAGGGGAGGCTGCGGTGCCAGCTTCATATACGTTTCGATCACTTCCTTCGCCAGGGGCGCCGCGGCAGAGCCGCCATGTCCCATATGCTCCCCCAGTACCGCCACGGCAATTTTCGGCGATTCCACGGGGGCAAACGCCACAAACCAGGCATGGTCGCGAAACTTCTTCGGGATATCCTTCTCGGGCCCGGTGCGCAACGCCGACGTTTGCGCCGTCCCCGTCTTTCCGGCAATTGTAACGAGGGTGGATTTCGCCTTTGTGGCCGTTCCGACTTTCACGACGTCGGCCAAGGCTTCTTTGATCAAACGGAACGTTTCTGGCTTCGCGTTCACCTTGCCGCGAGGGACAGCGGGCAACTCCTGTAAATTGCCGGTAATCCGATCCATGACGGCCTGCACTAACCGAGGGCGGTAACTGACCCCGTCATTGGCGACGGTGCCGATCATGCTCGCCATCTGTAAGGGTGTCACGGTCACATACCCTTGTCCGATCGCGGCCGAGATGGTTTCCCCCGGAAACCAGGCCTGACGCCGCGCCTTTTGCTTCCACTCGGTCGACGGCATGATGCCGGGCCGTTCAGATGGCAGCTCAATACCGGTGCCCTTCCCCAGCCCGAATTCCTTGCCGTAGTCGGCCATGAGGTCAATGCCCATCCGCTGGCCGATCGTGTAAAAATACACGTCACACGAATGAACCAGCGCCGCGTGCAGATCAACCTTGCCGTGGCCGCCGGCTTTCCAGTCACGGTAGAGCCGCCGCCCGAACTGGTAACCGCCGTTACAATGGACGGTGCTGGACGGCGTCATGGTATGGCTCTCCAGTGCGGCTACCGCCATCGGCACCTTGAAGGTGGAACCGGGAGGATATTGCCCCTGGGAAGCCCGATTGTTGAGCGGCCGTCCTTCATCCTGCACGATCTCCATCCATTGTTTCGGCGTGAGTTCCCGCGAGAGGACGTTCGGATCAAAGGCCGGACGGCTCGCCATGGCGAGAATGTCGCCGTTCGTAGGGTCCAAGGCCACGATGGCGCCGTACTCCTCGCCAAGAAGCGACTCCGCAAGCTTCTGCAGGCGCGCATCGATGGTCAGGTAGAGATCGTTGCCAGCCTGCGGCTTTTCCACCACGGCCGCTTTCTTTTCGTGGCCCAAGGCATCCACTTCGACGCTCTTCTGGCCGGCCTGGCCCCGCACGTGGCGATCAAATGATTTTTCAACCCCATATTGGCCAACCACGCTGCCTTGATGAAGATCGGCAAATTCGGGTTTCTCCAGTTGATCGGCGGACACTTCACCGACATACCCGAGCAGGTGCGAGGCCGTGACCCCACCGGGATAATTGCGTTGCGATTCCACTTGAATCATGACACCGGGAAGATCCAGGCGGTGTGATTCAATCACCGTGGCATCGCGGAGCGTCAGCCGATCCTTGAGCTTGCGCGGGAGCAATTTGCTGCCTTTTCCGGTGAGCTTCTTCCGGATAAGCACCGGGTCCAATCCGAGCAGATCCGTCAACTGCTGAATCAAGGCCTCGCGATCCTTCACATCCTCCAGCGTGACATAGAGGCTGAAGCTCGGCACATTGTTCGCCAGCAGCACCCCATTGCGGTCGTATATGAGGCCGCGGGCCGGTTCCAACAGGACGAGTCTGGTCCGGTTGTTCTCTGAGAGATCGAGATAGTAGGGCCCTTCGCGAATCTGCAGATGCCAGAGCCGGAGGCCGAGCAAGGCCACGACCAGTAACAACCCTACCCGCATGATGGCCAGCCGTCGTTGAAGCTCTCCCAGTTCCGCTTCGGGATATGCCGCCGATGCCATGCGTCCTCTTATATCCGTTGATCCAAGGCCACCCGCTCGATATTGAAGCGGCCCCATGCCAACCAATAGATGGTGCCGCCCACGACCGCATCAAAACAGGCTTGCGGAAGGACCACAGCTCCCAACGCCCACCACATATCTTGCGCGTCACTGAGCGGAAGCAATCCGGCCGTCACGAGACCTGCCGCACCGGAAGCCACCAGAAACCCCAGCATCACGACGAGAGGCGTGATATGCGCGACCTGGCGGCCGGCCACGCCGGATACCAATCCGACGCCACCCTTGATCAACATGCTCGAGGCCAGACCTTCGGCGGAAAACAGGCTCAGCACCCATCCGATCGCCAATCCTACGAGCAGGCCCTCAAGCTCTCCACCGAGCAGACCCGCTAAGCAGACCGCAATCAGTCCCATATCCGGTTTCACATCCCCGCCGAGGCTCACATACGGCATCAGTACGATTTGGAGGGGAATCAGTGCCGCAATCAGGAACACGTAGCTCAACACTCTCATGATTTCGGCTTCTGCGCCGCCCCAAGCCGTTCCCCCTCCGAAGGCACGAACGGGGACTGGATGACCAACACTTCCTCCACCCGATTCGGGTCCACATCGGGCGTCAACTCGGCCGACTGAAATAAGGCGCCCTCCTCTTTCCCGATACTGGTGATCGTCCCGATGGCCAGGCCGCGGGGAAAGCCGCCGACTAGCCCGGAGGTCACGACACGGTCCCCTGTTTGAACGTCCGACAATAACGGAATGTATTTCAGATGCGCGAGGCCCTGCAGCGTGCCTTCCACGATGCCTTCATCGCGGGTGCGCTGAATCAATCCGGCAATGGCGTTATTCGGATCTGTCAGGAGCAGCACTACCGAGGTGGCAGCTGTGGTCTTGACGACGCGCCCGACGACTCCCGCCGGGGTAATCACTCCCATATCGGGCTGAATCCCTTCCGATTGCCCTTTGTTCAAGATAATGGTGCGGTACCAATTTCCGGTATCTCGACCGATCACTTGCGCCGCAATCATGGTCGGCAGGGCCTGGGCCTTAAACTCCAGCAACGCCGTCAGGCGCTCCGTCGCAGACGCGGCTTCGCGGAGCTGATTGTTTTGGCCCTGGAGAGACTCCATGTCGCGGCGCAGCTGCCGGTTTTCCTCCTCGACGCCCTGCAAGGCCACGTAACGGCTCCACATATGGCTGAGGCCGTCATGCATTCCGGACACCGCCTCAAGCGGCCAGCTCACGATCCATCCTACCGGGCCGCCTACTTGTTGGAACACGCGTTGGATGTGGCTGGGCAACAGGAGAAAGCCGAGCAGGAGAATCACCGCGATAAGGACGGTAAGACGCCTCGCATTGTAGGGTGCGCGCAAATTGACCATCCACATCAGGGATGGAAACCTTTACCGGAGGCTATTCGCCTGAGACATGACCGACACCTTCCGCAGGAGATCGAGCTCATCCAGGATCTTGCCGACTCCCAGTACGACAGAGGTCAGCGGATCGTCTACGGTGATGATGGGCAGGTTCGTTTCTTCGCGGAACCGTGTGTCCATCCCTTTCAGGAGGGAGCCTCCACCGGTTAGCACAATTCCGCGGTCAATAATATCCCCGGCCAGCTCGGGCGGGGTGTTCTCCAACGCGACTTTGATGGCGTTCACAATCGTGCCGATGGGTTCTTGCAAGGCTTCCCGGATCTCGGCATCGTCCACCACGAGGGTGCGCGGGATGCCGGAAATGAGATCACGGCCTTTAATCATCATGGTCTTCCGCTCTTCGAACGGATACGCGGATCCGATTTCAAACTTGATGCGTTCGGCCATGTGCTCGCCGATGAGCAGGTTATATTTTTTCTTGATGTAGTTCATGATCGCTTCATCCATCCGGTCGCCGGCGACCTTGACGGATTCGCTATAGACAATGCCGCCGAGCGAAATCACCGCAATATCCGTCGTGCCGCCACCGACATCGACGACCATGTTTCCGGAGGGCTCCGTGATCGGCAATCCGGCTCCGATCGCCGCCGCCACCGGCTCTTCAATCAAATAGACCTCCCGGGCCCCGGCGAGTTCCGCGGAATCGCGCACGGCCCGTTGCTCCACCTGGGTGATGCGGGACGGCACGCCGATAATGATCCTCGGCCGGACAAAGGCGCTCCGATTATGCGCCTTGCGGATAAAGTGCTTCAGCATCTGTTCGGCCATCTCGAAGTCGGCAATCACGCCTTCCTTCATGGGCCGGACGGCGACAATGTTGCCGGGCGTGCGGCCGAGCATCTTCTTGGCATCCGCCCCGACGGCCAACACCTTCTCGCTTTTCTTTTCCACCGCCACGACGGACGGTTCGTTCAGGACAATCCCTTTCCCGTGGACGTATACCAGGGTTGTGGCGGTGCCTAAATCGATCGCCAGGTCATTGGAGAACCACCCAAACACATCTCCGGGGAACCCCACGGCATCTCTCCCTTCATCTTTGGCCCGACGTCCGAGCCGGTGGCTTCGTATATTAGTCGGGCACTGCCAGTTGACCGGCATCTACCACTTGCGTTCCGGCTACTTCATCGCCTAACCGCCGCCCCTGCTCATTGCCCAGGATCAACAGACCTTCGAACGCGACAATCGCAATCGACAGCAACCACCCGATGTAGGGCACCGCGAAAGCCAATTGTGCCGCCCCCAACGGCAAATTGCGAATGATCGACTCCCGAAACCCCGCCGCGTCACGGACATCAAGACGTACGGTCTGCAGACCGACTACCCGTTTCCCGATACTTCTTCCGCCTGCGAATCCATCCGCAATCAAGATGTAGGCCAGACCGGAAAGGAACCCGACGGGAGGAGCAATTTCGGCTGCGGCAACGACAAGAAACAGATCAATCAACTTGGCGATAAATCGATTCAGGACGTGGGCCTTCTGATAGACGGTTCTCTCAAGCACCTTCGCGGCTGGCCCTTCTCCCGTCAAGGATCCCTCTTGTAATTAGTGGCAAAGTATAACAAAACCCGCCATCGTGCAACAAACAAAGCGCATCAAGGAGCGTTCTTTTTTATCACCTGTCTCCCGTCCTGATCATGCAATAGGCTTCCGACGGCCTGCCGTCGGGTCGTCTTGCGACAGGCAGCCGGCAACGCCTCGTTCACTGAGGATCGTCCGCCCTGATCATGGCTGCAGGATCTTGCCTTCAGGTTCCTGGCCAAGTACAATCCATCGCACACGGAATGAAAGGATAGTCATGATTAAGGTCATGCGTAACGCCTCGCACAATCATCCCTGGTTGCTCAAATCGATCATGGGCATCCTCGCCGTCACCTTTGTCATTACCATGGGATGGTGGGGCTTCGGAGAGCAAGCCGGCAACGCGGTAGCGAGCGTGGGTGATCTCACGGTTTCCCGTGATGAGTTCCGTCGAGCCTATGAAAATATGTACCGATTCTACAAAGAAAAAGTTCCCGGCGAATTCAAAGATGAAACGATCAAACAATATGTCATCGAGCAGCTTGTCGATAATCGCCTGTGGCTCATTGCAGCGAAGGACATGGGTGTGACCGTCTCCGATGCCGACTTACGCGATCTGATCGTCCAGATTCCGGACTTTCATAAGGATGGCGCATTTGATCCGCAATTGTATCAGCAACTCCTTGCGGCCAACCACTTGACGCCGGCCATTTTTGAAGCCGCGCAGTACAAGGAAATTCTCAGCAACAAAGCCCGCATGATCGTGCGAGATTCCGTGGCACTCACGCCTTCGGAGATCGCCGAAGGGCAGTCGTTGATGGCCCGTCCGCAAGACTCCGATCCAGCGAAAGCCGCCACCGCCAAAGAGCGCGTGCTGCAGGACATCCTGTTTCAAAAACAGCAACGGGCCTTGCTCGCGTATCAGGAGTCCCTCAAAGCGAACGTGCCGATAAAGATTCACCGGGAATTGTTGTAGCCCGCCGCCCGAGCCGGCCGCTTCTCCCGACTACAGAATCAGCATGGCATCGCCATAGCTGTAAAATCGATACCGTTCTCCCACGGCTTCCTCATAGGCTTTCCGAATCGCCGGGACGCCGGCAAACGCCGAAACCAACATCAGGAGCGTGGTCCGTGGCAGATGAAAATTGGTCATGAGCGCGTCCACAATGTGGTATTGAAACCCCGGCATGATGAACAGACGGCTCTCGCCGGACATGGGAGTCAGTTCCCCGCGCTCTTGGGCAGCCGTTTCGAGGGCTCGAACGACCGTGGTGCCGACCGCAACGACCCGCCGACCGGCGCGTTTCGTCTGGCCGATCGCATCGCACACGTCCTGGCCGATCTCAAACACTTCCGCTCCCATCTGATGATCCTCGATCCTCTCCGTCGATACCGGCTGAAATGTCCCCGGACCGACGTGCAGCGTCACGGCTGCAATCGGAATTCCGCTTGAGCGCAACTGCGAAATGAGCGGCGGCGTGAAGTGCAGACCGGCTGTCGGCGCGGCAATCGCGCCTTCGCGGGTCGCAAACGGCGTTTGGTACCATTGGCGATCGTCCGGCACCGGTGCCCGCTTGATGTACGGAGGCAGCGGCATCTCGCCCTGCTCGAGAAAGAGTTCCGACACCGGCCGATCGCTCTCCATCCTGACCTGCGTTCCGGTGGCATCCCGCTTGACGATCGTCCCGGTCGTCTGCGGGCCGAACCGAATGGTGTGCCCGACGCGATACTTTCCTTTCACCATGACCTCCCAGACGTTTCCGCCAAGGTCCTTGATGAACAACACCTGGACCGGCGTTCCGCCAGGCTGTTTCTGTCCCGCAACCCGCGCCGCCATCACTCTCGTGTCATTGACGACCAGCAGATCACCCGGATCGAGCAAGGACGGAAGATCGGACACATGGCGATGGGCCAGCTCGCCGGTTGAGCGATCCAGCACCAGCAGGCGGGCGCGGTCGCGTGGGAGCACCGGCTGGGACGCCACTAACTCAGGGTTAAACGGAAAGTCGAATTCGGACAGTTGCATCAGGATGCGGGAAGCGGCGGCATCTTCGTCAACGCGGCGTTCTGAAGCTCCGTTCCCGGGTAGTAATAACGGAGAATGCTGGAAAAGGAATAGCCCAACTCGGCCAACTCTTTCGCGCCCCATTGACAGAGGCCCACCGCATGGCCCGCGCCATAGCCTGACAGCACGACATCCCGCCCCATAGAGTCAATCGTAAACTGTGTGCTGGGTACGACGGTGTAGCCGACGGCTTTACGGAGTTCTTCTCCCCGCAAGATCAACTCGCCTTTGGAGTGCAGAATCCGCAACGTCGCCACTCGGCCGGCACGGCTGTAGGTCAGCGGTGTCATCGTGGCAATGGCTCCTACCGGGAACCCCTGTTTCCTCAGACTCTTCTCAAGCTTCTCCACCGTGAACGACGCTTTCCATTGATAATAGGGTGATTCGAGGTCAAACGGACATTCCACACCCTTCAAATACGGCAGGTCTTTGGACCAGACGATGACCGCGTCCTCCGTGATGCCGGCGGCCGTGGAGGAGAACGCCGCATAAATCGGCGCCCCCAGATGCGTGACGACCAGTCCTCTGGTCGACTCCACCGCTGCAACGACGCGGGCATCCATCCCCCGCCGACCGCGATAGACCTGATCTTGAATGGTGGCGGCCACATCATAGTCGCGAGACGCGCTGAGCATATGCTGGTAGAGCGCATACGTTCTGGCGGCGATCGCTTGCACCTTCAACATTTCCGGATGCCAGGCAGAATTGACTTCGGCCGGCACTACGCCTTTGACGTATTCTTCCAAGTCGACCTGGTTGATGACCAGCACGCCTTTCCCCCGGCGGACCAATTGTATGGAGCCGCTTACTTGCAGCGCCGATTGCTCATCATACAAACGGGCGGAGGCCCCATGGCCGTTGCCGGCCGGACGGGGCAGGAGCAGCTTCAAATCATGATCGCCCGCCCGGAGTGTCAGGTGATCGCCCGTCATGCGACTTCCGTTCACCAGCAAGGCCTGGCCGCGCACTTCTATCCGAAGCGCCGATCGGGAAAAATGCGCCCGATCCTGGTCGTCCGTGACCCAAATGGTCTGATCTGCGCGCAGTTCAAGCCGCTGTACATCGGAAGCGAGCAAGACGCGAATGGACTGAGCGGCCTCCGCCGGTGGGACACCGCAGATCATCCATAGGAGGGCCAACCCCGCCAGCCTGGCGCCGAAACCTCGTCTCTTCATCGTCGAAACAACCATCCTAGCAACAAGAATAGCAGACTAAGGAGCACACTGAGGAAGAGGCTTGTTCCGAGGGGAAAATAAAAACTCACGTTATCCCGTTTGAAGGACACATCTCCGGGCAGCTTTCCCAACCAGCTGAAGGCGTTGCCCAACCCAGGTATCCGATCCGCCGCCACGAGTAGCCCCCCAAGCACAATAATGACGAGCCCGACCGCAATCAGGATCTTGCCGATCATGGTCCATTCGGGCATGGGTTCCATCCCTGATCGATCCCTACTGTGCCAGCGGTCTACCGGTCAACGCGATGCCGGAGTGGAACCAAGAGGATGGTTGCGCGAGGATCTTGCTCGGACGAACAAAGCCGCAGCCGCTTAGGGCTTCACCAGATATTCGGCAATCTGGACGGCATTGAGGGCGGCGCCCTTCCGTAAATTATCCGCCACAATCCAAAGATTTAGCCCATTGGCAATCGATTCATCTTCACGCACTCGTCCGACATACACGTCGTCTTTCCCGGCGACATCCAGCGGCATCGGATACACCTTGTGAGCCGGGTCGTCGAACAGCAACACCCCCGGTGCTTCTGAAAGAATGGCCCGGGCTTCATTCGCGGACAGCTTTTGCTCGGTCTCAATATTCACGGATTCCGAATGGCCCACATAGACCGGCACTCGCACAGTCGTGGCGGTGACCTGGATACTCCGGTCTCCCATAATCTTCCTGGTTTCATTGAGCATCTTCATTTCTTCCTTCGTGTACCCGCTCGGAAGAAAGTCGTCGATCTGGGGCAGACAGTTGAACGCAATTTGATACGGATAGACTTTCGGCGTCGCTTCCTTGAAGCTCAACAGGTCCTGACATTCCGTCATCAATTCCTCCATCGCTTCCTTGCCGGTTCCCGAGACGGCCTGGAAGGTGGTCACGACGATCCGTCTGATCTTGGCCCGATCGTGGAGCGGCTTAAGCGCGACGACCATTTGGATGGTCGAACAGTTGGGGTTGGCAATGATGCCTTTGTGACCAGCGATGTCGTACTCATTGACCTCGGGTACGACGAGCGGCACGTCGGGCTCCATCCGCCAGGCGGCGCTGTTGTCGATGACGACCGCGCCCGCTTTGGCCGCGATCGGCGCAAATTCGCGGCTGATGTCCGCCCCGGCCGAAAAAAGAGCAATATCCACTCCGGCGAAGGAGTCCTTCGTGAGCACTTGCACCGGAACAGCATCGCCGTGAAACGTCACGGTTCCGCCGGCAGAGCGGGATGACGCCAGCGGGACAAGCGTCCCGACGGGGAACGCCCGTTCTTCCAGCACCTCGATCATCTCCGTGCCCACCGCGCCCGTCGCACCGACGACCGCCACCGTGTACACTGATTTCTTATTCATCATGCTGTCCCTATTCCAACGACAATCGACGAATGCGATGGTTAAACGTGTCCGCCACTAACAGCGCACCCTCCTGATCTGCGATGATCCCGAAGGGATAACTGAGCGCCGCTTCCAGAGCCGATCCTTCGTCTCCCTTATAGGACGCGATGCCCGATCCTGCGATCCGGATGATCACCTGGGTGGTCGGATCCCACCACCGGATCAGATGGCTGTCAGAGTCCGTCACATAAAGGCCCTCCGGCAGCATCACCACTCCGGTAGGTCGGGAAAGGCTGGTTGATGGCGGCTCGGCCGGTGATTGAAACCGATATTCCCCCCCATCGCCCGCCAGCGTCGAGATCACGCGGGTGTCCAAATTCACGGCCCTGATCCGGCTGCTAAAGGTATCGGAGATGTAGAGCACCCCGTCCCGCAGGTGGAGCCCGCTCGGACCGGCGAGACTCGCGCTGGCCGCGGGTGCCTCGTCTCCATCGTACGTCGCCGAGCCGGTACCCGCAAAGGTCGTAATGAGACCCGTCGACAGATCTACGACCCGGACCCGATTATTGCTCTGATCGGCGATGAAGAGCCGCCCTTCTCCATCAAGCGCGAGCGCGGCTGGTTCATTGAGCGCGGCTTGATCGGCTGGACCTCCATCGCCGGAAAAGCGGGCCTGACCGGTCCCGGCCAACGTCGTCATCATCCCCGTCACCGCATCCACACGCCGCACGCGATGATTCATCGTGTCGGCAATGAAAAGAGTGCCTTCCTCATCGACCGCCACGGCAGTGGGAAAGTTCAGTCGTGCTTGCGTCGCAGGCCCGCCGTCGCCACCGAACCGTTTTTGCACGGCCGCTCCGTTGATCAGGTACCGCACGGTCCCGCTCAGATCCGCCTGCTGCGTATACTTGTGTGTCGCCGCCTGACTCGTTTCTGCGAACGGGTCCTCGTCGGGTTGGCGCTCCATTTCAGGCTGAACCGGCGGCCCCCCACTGTCGTCCCCGGGCACCCCCGCCACCGTCGTGATGACACCGGTCGTTGTATCAATTTTCCTGATGACGTGATTTTCAGAATCGGCGATGAACACCTGACCTCGGCCATCGACGGCCAAGCCTTTCGGCTCATTGAGAGCAGCCTGCGTCGCAGGCCCCCCATCGCCGGCATAGCCCGGCTCGCCGCATCCCGCGAGCGTCCGAATGGTCCATGATCGAAGTCTGGTCGTCATAGCTGTGGCCATCGCGGCTAGTTCAGGTTCCGGAGAATCGCCTCGCCCATCTCGGTCGTGCCCACAATCCGAGCCCCCGGACTCTGTATGTCTTTGGTCCGATAGCCCAGATCAAGCGTCTTCACGATCGCCTGCTCCACCGCCTCGGCTTCTTTGTCCAACTGAAAGGCATAGGACAGCATCATGGCCACCGACGCAATGGTCGCGATCGGGTTGGCGATATTCTTTCCGGCAATATCGGGAGCACTGCCATGGATCGGCTCAAACAGGCCGACCTTGGCCCCGATGCTCGCAGAGGGCAACATGCCGATGGAGCCGGTCAGCATCGCGGCCTCATCACTGAGAATGTCTCCGAAGATATTGTTACAGAGCAGCACATCGAATTGGCGTGGGTTCCGGACGAGTTGCATGGCCGCGTTATCGACGTAGATATGCCCCAATTCGACGTCCGGGTAGGATCGATGAACCTCTATGACCACCTTCCGCCAGAGCTCAGAAGATTCCAGGACATTGGCTTTGTCCACCGACGTCACCTTTTTACGCCGTTTGCGCGCCGCTTCGAACGCCACCTTCGCAATCCGCCGGACTTCCTCGGTCGTGTAGACCTCCGTGTTGACGCCGCGCTCCTCTCCATTGGGCAGTTTCTCAATGCCCTTGGGCTTGCCGAAGTAAATGCCTCCGGTGAGCTCGCGGATCACGAGGATATCGATGCCTTCCACGACCTCACGCTTGAGCGTAGACGCATCGACGAGGTTGGGATAGAGCTTTGCCGGCCGAAGATTCGCGTAGAGCCCGAGCGCTTCCCGTATGCCGAGCAGTGCGCGCTCCGGTCTGAGGCTGTACTCCAACCCCTCCCACTTCGGCCCGCCCACCGCCCCCAGGAGCACGGCATCGCTTTGTTTGGCCAAAGTTAAGGTCTCTTGGGGAAGCGGGACACCGGCTTTGTCGAGGGCCTGCCCTCCGATGTCCGCCGATGCAAATTCAAATACATGGTGATATTTCCGGCCGACCGCCTCCAGCATCTTCACGGCTTCCGGCACGATCTCTCGCCCGACGCCATCCCCCGCTAAAACAGCAATCTTTGCGTTCACGTGGCCGCTCTCCTTCCGTCACACCGACACGGATTCATTCCAAGACACGTTCATCTTCCAGTCGCCAGGCCGGATCGACCAAACAGAGGAATTCCACCTCCCCTGTGCCCGTATTTTCCATGGACTGTTTGGCGCCGGCTGGGACATAGATCACCGATCCCGTTTCCACTGAAACGGTTGTCCCATCGATACTAAATGCGCCCCGTCCTGCCAGAAAGTAGTACACTTCGGACGAGCTCAGCGCGTGCCACTTCGATCGTCGTCCTGCCCCCAATTTACCGTGCGCCAGGCTGTAGCCCACCTTCACCGGATGCTTGGCGGGATGCAGCAATTCGCGCAGGACCGTGTGATCCCCGGCCAGAAACTCCTGACAGTCAGAAAGCGTTCGCTTGAACACAACCAGACGCCTTTCATCGGCCGCTGAAAAGCCGACAAAGAGAGGTCATCTTCACCAAAATTGCCACTCTAGCCTGGTCTTAACAATCAAATCAAGCGCACCGGCTGCGCGCCCTCTCCCTGCTTTGAGGCCATGTACGCCAGCCGATTCAAGGCGTTCAGGTAGGCCCTGGCCGCCGCGGTAATAATGTCGGTATCGGCTCCGTGGCCGGAGACGATGCGCCCTGCTTCCTCCAAACGGACCGATACTTCGCCTTGGGCATCGGTGCCGCTGGTAACGGCATTGACGCCGAACATCAGGAGCTTGCTCTTCGTTTGCGTCATGACCGCGATCGTTCGATACACCGCGTCGACCGGCCCATCGCCCGATCCGGACTGTTTCACCGCCCGGCCGTCGATCTCCAGTTCCACCGTGGCCGTGGGCACGCGGTCTGTCCCGCTTTCGACATGAAACGACCTTAAGACGATACGTTCGGCCATCTTGGCCAATTCTTCGGAGATGATGACCTCCAGATCCTCCTCGAAGATCTCTTTCTTGTGATCCGCCAGCTTCTTAAACCGTTCAAAGGCATGGTTGACCTCGTCTTCGCTGAGCTTGTAGCCCAGTTCCTCCAGCCGCTGCCGGAAGGCATGCCGACCGGACAACTTGCCCATCACCATTTTGCTTTCGACCAAGCCGATCGATTCGGGGCGCATGATCTCATACGTCGTCTTGTCCTTCAGCAGACCGTCCTGGTGAATGCCGGAGGTATGGGCGAAGGCGTTGGCCCCCACAATGGCCTTGTTGGGCTGCACCACCATGCCGGTGACCTTGCTGACGAGCCGGCTGGTCTTGGCAATTTCTTCGGTCTTGATTTGGGTGTCGGCTTTGTAAAAGTCTGTTCTCGTCCGAAGGCCCATGACGATTTCTTCCAACGACGTGTTACCTGCGCGCTCGCCGATACCGTTGATCGTACACTCTACCTGGCCGGCTCCATTGATGACGGCGGCCAGGCTGTTGGCGACCGCCACACCCAAATCATTGTGGCAATGAACGGAAATGACGGCCTGCTTGGCGTTGGGCACTTGGTCGCAAATGCCTTTGATCAACGCCCCGAACTCTTGGGGCACGGCGTAGCCGACCGTATCCGGAATGTTGACCGTGCCGGCTCCCGCGGCGATGACCGCCTCGATGACCTCATAGAGATAGGCAGGGTCTGAGCGGCTGGCATCCATGGGCGAGAATTCCACATCGCTCACATAACTGCGTGCGCGCTGAACCATTTCCACCGCACGTTTCTTGGCCTCCTCGCGGGTCATCCGGAACTGGTGTTTCAAGTGGATGTCGGACGTCGAAAGAAACGTATGGATACGGACCTTCGGCGCGCCTTTCAGGGCCTCCCAGGCTCGATCAATATCTTCAGGCCGGGCCCGTGCCAGGCTGCAGATGGTCGGCCCCTCTACCTCTTGCGAGATCCGTCGAACCGCTTCGAAGTCGCCGGGAGAACTATAGGCAAACCCCGCTTCGATGATATCGACTCCGAGCCGGGCCAGTTGTTTCGCCACCATGACCTTCTCTTCCACATTCATGCTGGCCCCCGGCGATTGCTCGCCGTCCCGTAACGTCGTGTCGAAAATCCGAATCATCCGACTCATATCATCACCTCTCTTCTGCTGTGAGATTGCTCAAAATGCCTTTCCAGCCAGGCCACAGGAAGCGGGACGACTGAGGCGTACCCACCGGGTACGTCGCAGGAAGACACGCGACCGAGAACGCCGCTGGAAGGCATTTTCAGCAATCTCAAATAAAAAAGCCTCCATCCCTTGGCCCAGGGACGGAGGCTTTCAAAAGCTCCGTGGTACCACCCTGATTCGGCTCGAACAACCGTACGTCGTTCAATGCCCTTCATTTCGCCCATTCACGGGGGCAAAGCGGAATTCCCTACTCTGCGTTCAGGAATTCGGCTCAGAGGCGAGTTCGGCGCCGCACAGGCTGGTTTGCACCATCCACCAGCTCTCTCGATCTGTGCCCGTCGCCTACTACTCCTCGTCGCAGCCGTTACAACTTTGATTCATTCGGGAGCGCGTCTGTCTTCCCGACGCCCTTTTTCCCCAGTGCCCTGGCTCCCAGCCAGAATAATCGTTCCGCCGGACCCAGCAAGGCATAACTGGCGAAAACCACAAATAACATAACTTGGGGCCAGGCCGCCACCAACATGACCGCAAGGATGCCCCACACTAAATAGGTGATCTGCTGGCGGCCCTTGAACTTCAAATCCTTGAAGCTGCGGTACTTGACCGTACTGACCATGAGAAATGACAGCGTGAGCGTGATGATGAGCACCAGGATGGGTTTCACCTCCGCGCCCATCCTGACGATGTGATGGTCAAACACGACCAACGATGCAATGACACCGGCGGCCGCCGGAATGGCCAGACCGGTGAAATACTTGCCGTCCGACAGCGACACGGTGGAATTAAAGCGCGCCAGCCGCACGGCCCCCATGGCCACATAGGCAAACATCACGGCCACCCCGAAGGTCCCCTGGCCGCTGAGCGCCCACGAATAGATCAGCAACCCCGGCGCCACTCCAAAAGAGACGACATCGGAAAGAGAATCATACTCCAACCCAAAATGGCTCGTGCTGTTCGTCAGCCTGGCCGACTTTCCATCCAGCACATCGAAGATCATGGCCACGAGAATGGCAATGGCGGCGGCCATGTAATTCGCATTGAAGACCGAGAGGATGGCGAAGACACCGCAAAACAGGTTCCCGGTCGTAAACAGATTGGGGATGAGATGCATAGCCGCTTTGCGGCGTTTGCTGTCTTTTCCAAACGAGTGGCGTAAGCCGGTGGGTTTCATCGTAGTTCTCCGAGAATGGTCTCGCCCCCCTTGACCCGATCGCCCACTGCCACTTTGAGAACCGTCCCAAGAGGGAGAAACGTGTCCATCCGTGAACCGAACCGAATCAAGCCGAATCGTTCGCCGCGCCGTACCCGCTCGCCGGCGGATACCCAGCAGACAATCCGCCGTGCGATAAGTCCGGCCACTTGCACGCATAAGATCTTCACACCCTGCGGGGTCGTCAACATCAATGCGTTTTGCTCGTTTCGTATGGTCGCATCCGGCCGGCTGGCAACCAAAAACAGCCCCGGCTGATACTGCACCTCCTGCACCACGCCGTCACAGGGAACTCGATTGATGTGCACGTCAAAGACATTGAGAAAGATCGTGAGCCGGATGCTGCGGTCCTTCAAAAAGCGGGACTCAAATTCCTCTTCAATGGCGATAACTTTTCCGTCGCCCGGTGCGACGACGATATTGGGGCCCTGAGGAATAACCCGCGCTGGATTGCGGAAGAACCAGGACACAAACAGGGTGAGTAATCCCGCGCCGATCGCGAGCAGGTTCCAACCGAACCAGCCCGCCATGAGGGTAGCACCGGCCGTGACCGCGATAAACGGCCATCCTTCTTTCGCAAATGGGACACCGACGGCGCGATCTGCCACGGAATGACGGGCCTCAGTTCTTGGTTTTGTCGACCAACTGGTCCTTCTTGAGCCAGGGCATCATGGCCCGGAGCTTCGCCCCGACCGCTTCGATGGGATGCGCCTCACCCTTGGCCAGCAAGGCATTATAGACCGGACGATTCGCTTGGTTTTCCAACACCCATTCTTTCGCAAACTGGCCGGTCTGAATCTCTCCGAGGATCCTTTTCATTTCCTGTTTCGTTTGCTCGGTGACCACGCGGGGTCCGCGTGTGATATCACCATACTTGGCTGTCGTGCTGATGGAATACCGCATGTTGGCAATGCCGCCCTGATAAATCAAATCGACGATCAGTTTCACTTCGTGCAGACACTCGAAATAGGCCATCTCCGGTGAATAGCCGGCTTCCACCAGTGTTTCGTATCCCGCTTGGATGAGCGAGGTCAGGCCCCCGCAGAGCACGGCTTGCTCGCCGAACAGGTCGGTCTCTGTTTCCTCACGGAAGTTCGTCTCGATGACTCCCGCCCGGCCGCCGCCGATGGCGCTGGCATAGGCCAATCCGACCTGTCTGGTGTCGCCGCTTGGATCTTGATGGAGGGCGAGCAAGCACGGTACGCCGCTCCCCTTGGTATACTCGGACCGGACGAGATGCCCAGGGCCCTTCGGCGCCACCATGAAGACATTAATGGAGGCCGGCGGGACAATCTGGCCGAAATGGATGTTGAAGCCGTGTCCGAATGCCAAATAGGAGCCGGGCTTGAGGTTCGGGGCAATGTCTTGCCGATAGATCGCGGCCTGCGCTTCGTCGGGAGCCAGGATCATCACGACGTCCGACGCCTTGACCGCATCCGCCACCGGCATCACCTTGAGGCCGCTCTGCTCGGCCTTCTTCCAAGAGGCGCCTTCCCGCAGGCCGATCACCACGTTCACGCCGCTTTCCTTCATATTGAGCGCATGGGCATGTCCCTGGCTTCCGTAGCCGATGACGGCCACCCGCTTATTGCGGATCAGTTGAACGTCTGCATCTTTGTCGTAATAAATCTTCATGCTGTACTCCTTCAACACGTTCTTGAGAGAAAACCCATGCGAGGCTCGGCGGGAAGTTATTCGCGGGCCACTTTCTTGGCTTGTCCGATCGCTGCACGAATCGGCTCTCGTGCGACCGCGACACGACCGGTCCGGTTCAATTCCTTGATCCCCAGCGGCTGCAGCAAATTGATGATGGCTTCGATTTTTTGCGGATCCCCGGATACCTCAATCGTATAAGTCCCCGGAGTGGAATCGATGATGTTGGCTCGGAAGATATCCGCAATCCGCAGCGCCTCGGCCCGGTCTTCGGCCTTCGTGTGCACCTTGATAAGCGCCGTTTCGCGTGAGACGAATTCCGTCTCGTTGAGATCCACCACCTTAATGACATCGATGAGTTTGTTCAATTGTTTGACGATCTGCTCGATAATGCGCTCGTCCCCGGATGTCACAATGGTCATCTGGGACATGGAGGGATCGAGGGTCGGAGCGACGGACAGGCTCTCAATGTTGAATCCCCGCCCGCTGAATAAGCCGGCCACGCGGGACAGCACACCGAATTTATTCTCGACTGTCACCGAAATGATGTGTTCCATGCTATCCCGATCTTACGCTGTGAGTACGGTGTCTTTGTCTTCGGGCGTCACCTTCGGCCCACCGGTCTGCTTCTTCTTCAATTCGGGCGGATCTTCGAGGATCATCTCATGATTGCACCCGCCGGCCGGAATCATCGGATACACATTTTCGAAGGGATCGGTCGGCACATCAACGATCACCGGTCCATCCACGGCGATGGCTTCTTTGAGGACACTGTCCAAATCCCCCACTTTGTTGGCACGCAGTCCGACGGCCCCGTAGGCGTCGGCCAGTTTCACGAAGTCCGGCGTCGTGTCCAAATAGCTCGATGCGTAGCGCCCTTCGTAGAAGAGGTCCTGCCACTGACGCACCATCCCGTGGAATCGATTATTGAGGATGATGATCTTGACGGGCAACTTGCTGACCACCGCCGTCGCCATCTCCTGCATGTTCATCTGAATGCTGCCGTCGCCCGCAATGCAGAGCACCAGTCGTCCGGGAAACGCCGCTTGCGCGCCCATCGCCGCCGGAAATCCGAATCCCATCGTGCCCAGGCCGCCGGACGTCAGCCAGCGGTTCGGCTTCGCCAGCTTGAAGTATTGTGCCGCCCACATTTGATGCTGCCCCACATCCGTCGACACGATCGGATCCCGATCTTTGGTCAGTTCATAGAGGCGCTTCACGACATGCTGCGGCTTGATCGGACCGTCGGCGTCCTGTTGATAGGCCAAGGGATGAGCCCGTTCCCATTCGCGAATCTGATCCCACCAGGGCTTCCGTAACTCCTTTTGCTCGCCGTTCACCGTGGCCCGCAGGATATGGTTCAACTCCCGCAAGACGGTCTTACAATCCCCGACGATCGGAATATCGACGTGAATGTTTTTTCGGATAGAAGTCGGATCAATGTCGACGTGAATGATCTTCGCATGGGGACAGAACTCCGCCACTTTGCCCGTTACCCGATCATCGAATCGAGCGCCGATGGCGATCACGAGATCGGAGTAGTGCATCGCCATGTTGGCCTGATAGGTGCCATGCATGCCTAACATGCCCAAGGACAACGGGTGCTCTCCGGGAAACACACCCAATCCCATCAACGTCATGTCGACGGGAATCTGGGTGATCTCGGCCAGTTCCAGCAATTCCGGAGACGCGCCGGAAAAGCCGACCCCGCCTCCGACGTAGAGAATCGGCTTTTTCGCTTTCATGATCGCTTCAGCCGCTTGCTTGATCTGCCACTTATTGCCTTCGTACGTCGGGTTGTACCCTCGGATCGACACCGAATTGGGATATACAAATTCCGCCTTGTTCATCGACACGTCTTTGGGAATGTCGACGAGCACCGGACCGGGGCGTCCTGTAGTGGCGATATAAAACGCCTCCTTGATGGTGGCTGCGAGGTCGTTGACGTCCTTCACCAGGAAATTGTACTTGGTGCAGGGCCGGCTGAGTCCCACGTTATCCGCTTCCTGAAACGCATCGTTTCCAATCAAGCTCGTCGGAACTTGCCCGCTGATGCAGACCAGCGGCACCGAATCCATGTAGGCATCGGCTAAGGCCGTAATCACGTTCGTCATGCCCGGCCCGGACGTGACTAGTGCCACACCGGCTTTTCCGGTGGCTTTGGCGTATCCTTCCGCCATGTGACCGGCACCCTGTTCATGCCTGGTCAGAATGACCTGAAGGTCCTTTTGCTGATGGAGCGTGTCGAATATTTTCAGGACCACACCGCCCGGAAGGGCAAATATGGTTTTCACCCCTTCGCGCTTCAAACTCTCTATCAATATCTCCGACCCGTTGAGTTTCATATTCCACCTCCGTCCCGGTCTACCGAAAAGTTACCCGGCAGAAGGGACAGTTCGACCGTCCCAGCAACTGGCACGCGCGCATACGCAACTTTCTGAAAATCAAGAGAAAAGGATTCGAGATCCTACCATCACCCATGTCAAGCGTCAATAGCAAGCCTTGCAGGTAAACGTAAGGAGGCGTCTGAGGACGTGTAGCAATAAGCGCGGGAGTGAAAACCTATAAGCCGGATTCTGTCCTGCGAGGGTATTGCTCCCTCACATGGGCGATCATTTCTCTGGGATTCGAGTTACCTCGAACCTCAAGCGACCTACCCGAAGATCACGGCCGGGCCAGCCGTTCTGCATCGCTCTTGCGAGTGCGCAGGCGTCTTCCTATTTGGTCTTGCACCGGGCGACGCTTACCGTGCCGTTGATGTCACCATCACCGCGGTGGGCTCTTACCCCACCGTTTCACCCTTACCTGAGCCGGATCGACGGGATGCAATCCTGTCGTCCCGGCCATCGGCGGTTTGTTTTCTGTGGTGCTGGTGTCGGATTGCTCCGCCTGGGAGTTACCCAGCGCCCTGCCCTTGGAGTCCGGACTTTCCTCCCGATACGGAGGTATCGAGCGATCACCCAGTCTTCACACCCGCGCTCCCACAGTATAAGGAATCCGTTCGGACGCTACAAGTCAGCGCCCCTACCGCTGAAGGGCCGGCAGCTCGACCGGCGCGGTGGCGGCCTTGCTTTGGTACAGCGCCATCGCCTCAGGCATCCATTCTTTCAGCTGCTGAATCCGGGTCTCGTGTCCCGGATGGGTGGAGAGAAACTCGGCGGACCCGCCGCCGGAGGAGAGCTGCTCCATGCGTTCCCACAGACGGACGGATTCCCTCGGATCGTAGCCCGCATCCGCCGCTAACAGGATCCCGATATAATCCGCCTCCGACTCATGTTTCCGGCTGAACGGAAGCAGGACGCCCACCTGTGCGCCGACACCGAGCGCCGCCATGGCGGCTTGCGACACTAATCCCCCGCCGCCACTGGCCCCGGCCGCGGCCCCCGCGACCTGCATTGCCACATTCGTGAGTTGGCCCTGGCTCATCCGCTCTGCACCGTGGCGTGCCAAGGCATGCACGACCTCGTGTCCCATGACGGCCGCGAGCCCCGCTTCCGTCTTGGCGACGGGGAAAATACCCGTATACACGGCGATCTTTCCGCCGGGAAGGGCGAACGCATTCGCCGTTTTATCATCTTTAATGACCGTCACTTCCCACTGAAACTGTTTCGCCATGTCGGCATACTTCGATCGCTTGGCCGCGTCAATGATGCGAGCAGCCACCCGCTTAACCGGTTCGACTTCTCGGGGATCTTGGGAGAGCCGCACCTTGGGATCGTTCTTCACCTGGCTGTATGCCTGCGTTCCCAAGGTCATCTCATCGGCCACCGACGTCATCAGCAATTGATGGCGCCCCGTATAGGGATTGGTTTCGCACGAGGCCGTCGCGACGGACAGCATGACGACACTCAGGACAGCGACCACGCGTGCCCGAACGCTCAGGTACATTATAGGCCTCCCACGCCACTGCATGTGCGGCTTTCGTTGACCGTCATCTGTTTGATTCGGTAGATTACCGCGCCCACTCAATATATTCCAGACAGGAGTCTTCAGTGACGGAACCCTCGGGCAGGCCTATCGAACGCATCGGCATCGACGAGTCCGGGAAAGGGGATTACTTCGGACCGCTCGTCATCGCGGCAGTCTTTGTCGATGCGACGACGCAAGGCGAATTGGCCCTCATGCAGGTCCGGGACAGCAAGAAGATTTCGGACGGCCGAATCCTTGAAATGGCCCCGGATATCAAGATGATTTGTCCCCACAGTATCATTGCGATCGGACCCCGCAAGTACAATGAACTGTATGCCAAGATCCGCAACCTGAATCGCTTGCTCGCCTGGGGCCATGCCAAGGCCCTGGAAAACATCCTCGAACGGGTCTCGTGCGCACGGGCGATCTCAGATCAATTCGGGGATGAGCGGTTGATCCTCAACGCGCTCCAAGAGAAAGGCCGGAAGATCATCCTCGAGCAGCGGACAAAAGCGGAGTCCGATCTGGCCGTGGCCGCCGCGTCCATTCTCGCACGGGCCGAATTTCTGACCCGTCTGAGTCGATTGTCTCAGGAGGTCGGCACCACGCTGCCCAAGGGCGCCTCCCCTGCGGTGGAGCTCGCCGCTCGCATGGTGATCAAGAAACACGGGCGGGAACGGCTGGAGTCGGTGGCCAAGCTGCATTTCAAAACCACACAGGCAGTGCTGGCCTCCACACCATCATTGAATGGCTGACCCGCGCCACGCCGACGCCAGATTACTGGGGAAGCTTCGGCACGGCAATTTTGAGCGGCTCTCCGGTGAGCGCTTTGAGGAACGCGATGAGATCGGCTTTTTCGTCTCCCGTCAGATTGAGCGGCTTGAGGAGCGGGCTCAGATGTGGATTAGGCCCCCCGCCGGCGTCCTTAAAATCCACCACTTCCTCCAGCGTTCTAAACACACCATCATGCATGTACGGCGCCGTCTCCACGATGCTACGCAGCGTGGGTGTCTTAAAGGCGCCTTTGTCGCGCTCTCGCCGGGACACCATGAAGCGGCCAAGATCTTCCTTCAGCGAGCCGACCTGCGGCACTCCCAGATTGTGGAACTGATTGTCGGTGAAGTTGGGACCGTTGTGGCAGAGCAGGCACCGGGCCTTGCCCTTGAAGAGCGTCATGCCGCGGACAGCGGCTTCGTCCATCGCCTGGTGGTTGCCCATGACATATTTGTCGAAGGCGCTGTTTTGAGACACAATGGTCCGCTCGAATGCGGCAATCGCCTCGGCGATGTGCTGGAGACTCACCCCTCCGCCAAACACGAGTTGGAACTCCTTCTGGTATCCTGCAACCTTCGCGATCTTGGGCACGACGGTCTCGTGCGTTTCCGCCATTTCAACGGGATTATGGATGGGCCCTACCGCCTGTTCCTCAAGGGACCCGGCTCGGCCGTCCCAAAACTGCAGCGGTAAGAATCCAGTGTTGTACACGGTGGGAGCCTGCCGCCCACCGGCCGTCCCGAACGCCCCGATGGAGAACTGCCGGGCATCGGCGAACCCGGTTCCCGGGTTATGGCAAAAGGCACAAGAGACCGAGTTGTTCTTTGATAACCGGGTGTCAAAGTACAGCTTTCGGCCTAGTTCGACTTTCTGAAGGTATCCGAGGTTCGTGGACGGAATCGGCACGTAGGTGGGCAATGGCGCAATGTCAGGAACGGACATGCCGTCCAGTGTGAGCAGACCGGGAATCGCGTCCTCCGCTTCGATGAGGGCAGGAACCGTGGCTAGCATGCCCACACAACACACGGCCACTCCGATACTGCGCAGGGCCTGCCGCACGGTCAGTCTCCGCATACGAGTCCTCCTTCAGTACTGTACCGAGCACTGCCCCCAGTGAGTGTGAACCTGAAAAAGGGCTTACAGGCAGAAACCTAATCGTCAGATGGATTCCCCCATCTCCAAATCCGTCGCCAGGCCGGCAGACCTGGACGCCTCCTCGCTCCCCGGCTCTCCTTCCCAGTACAACATGCGCCGGCAGTACGGACAGACATGCAGGTCTTCGGAACGCTTCACTTGTGCGATCAATTGCGGAGGAATTTGCAAGCGGCAGCCGGAGCAAATGCCGCCTCGGACCGCGGCTAAGGCCTGGTCCTTTCGTCGTGCCTTGATCTCGGTGTAGCGCTCCAGCAACGTCTTGTCCACTTGGGCCGCCGCCTTGCCATAGCGCGCCTCCAACTCAGCCAGCTCGGCGGCCAGCACACGGTCCTGCTCGTCAAGCACCCGCTTCTCCTGCGCAAACGCGGCCTCGAGCGTCTTGACCTTTTCTTCAGCCTCTTTGGCAGTGCGCTGGAGTTGGTCGATTTTCTCCATGGAGACGAGAATCTTGTCTTCAAAGTCGCCGCGCTTTTTGTTGGCCAGGTCGATCTCGAACAAATGCGCTTGATATTCCTTGTTGGTCTTCAGCTCCGATAACCGGGACTTCATCTTGTCGACTTGCGCTTCGTGGACCTCAAGATCTTTCTCATGCGTACGCCGCTCTTTGCTCAGCGCATCGAGCGCCAGCGTCGTTTCCTTCAGTAATTGCGCGGCCTCACGCAGAGGCGCTTCGGCCGCATGAACGCGATCCGGAATTTTGCGACGGAGATCGTGGATCTCCATCATACGGAGATCGTACTTCTGCAATTCAACGAGCGGGGTGAGCTTATGGTTCAACGGACCCTTTCCGACCGGCAGGCCTCTTCAGCGGAATCTTCCTCTTGGTGGGCCCACTAGGACTTGAACCTAGGACCAGCTGATTATGAGTCAGCCGCTCTAACCACCTGAGCTATGGGCCCAATCAGACGCGCAGAATGTTGAGCCATCTACCGAGCCTGGCTGCAGCGACAACATGTGCCGGTGGTGGATTCTAGGACCACCCTGTAATGGAGTCAAATTGAGACTGTCGATTGGCACTCAAAGGCTTTCCACGAAACTTCGGAGCTTCTTGCTTCGGCTGGGATGCCGCAGTTTTCTCAGGGCTTTGGCTTCAATCTGCCGAATACGTTCGCGCGTCACTTCAAAGTCCTGTCCGACCTCTTCCAAAGTATGATCGGTGGCTTCTCCAATGCCGAACCGTTTGCGCAAAACTTTTTCTTCACGTGGAGTCAAGGTCTCCAGCGCGCTGTTGATCTGGCGCTGAAGATCATACCGGATCGCCGCTTCCAACGGCGAAACCGCTTTCTTGTCTTCGATGAAATCTCCCAAATGACTGTCCTCTTCTTCTCCGATGGGCGTTTCGAGCGAAATCGGCTCGCGGGCAATCTTGAGGATCTTTCGCACCTTATCGAGCGGCAGGTCCATGCGCTCGGCGATCTCTTCAGGCAACGGTTCACGCCCCAACTTTTGAACGAGGTGCCGGGACGTGCGAATGAGCTTATTGATGGTTTCGATCATGTGGACGGGGATGCGGATCGTGCGCGCCTGATCCGCAATGGCGCGGGTGATGGCTTGCCGGATCCACCAGGTCGCATAGGTGCTGAACTTATAGCCGCGCTTGTATTCAAACTTGTCCACGGCCTTCATCAAGCCGATGTTGCCCTCTTGGATGAGGTCCAGGAACTGCAGACCCCGGTTGGTGTACTTCTTGGCAATACTGACGACCAAACGCAAATTCGCTTCCACCAACTCCGCCTTGCCGCGCTTGACCTTTTCTTCCGCCACGTCAAGGTGCTTGACGGCATCCTTGATTTCCTCGGCCGGAGCCAGGGCCTCTTCCGTTTCCAACTGATGAATCTTCGCTTTGGCCGCTTGATAGACCCGCTTGATCTCGGTCAGACCCTCTTCCGAAACGCCGGTCTTGCGCTTGACGGCGAGAAAATCCTGCCGGGTCCGGCACAGTTTTTTCAGCAGCTCCGCACCGGTTTCCCCTCCGACGCCGATCCGCCGCTGACAGCTGGTCGCTTCCCGTTCGGCCGCCCGAATCTGAAGCGCCAGGTCTCGAACGCGCTGCACCATCCGATCTTTGAGCACGCCATGCAAGTTGACCGATTCGATCTTATCGACCACTTGCTGCCGCGCCTCGTCGAATTGCTTCTTATACTGCTTTTGCTTCGCCGGGTCGTTGCCGATATGCCGGCCCTTCTCGGCCAGCGCCTTCAAGGCCAGCGACACCTTGCGAACCGCATTCAGCGCATCCAGAGTCTTGACCCTCAGCTCTTCATAGTCGCGCTCGACCGGTTGTTGCTCTTCATCGAAATCCTCTTCCGTTTCCTGCACCGGCACGATCTCGCGCACGTCGATCTTGGCGTCCTTCAACTGATCCCGCAGCGCCAACACGAATTCGATGGTCATGGGCATGCCATAGATCACCGACGCGATGTCTTTCTTGCCTTCTTCGATGCGCTTGGCGATCTCGATCTCGCCCTCGCGACTGAGCAGGGCCACACTGCCCATTTCCTTGAGATAAAGCCGAACCGGATCATCTGTCCGGCTTAAGGCACCGGGCGTCAGATCGATCGGCTTTTCATTCTCCTCGTCGACTTCCACTTCCGCCTCTTCCCCGTCGTCGCTTGCGTCCCCGTTATCGGACCGCTTCTGCGCCCGCTCACCATCCGGCGCATCGACAATCTCGATATCCATTTCGCCGAACATGGTCATGATGCTGCCAAATTGGTCCGAGGACACGACTTCCGCCGGCAAGGTGTTGTTCAACTCATCGTAGGTCAGGAATCCTTTCTCCTTCCCCATCGAAATCAGTTTTTTCACCTCACCAAGCAACTCTTGTTTCGGCATAACTACTCCTTCACCAATGAAACGATACCGGCGGTCGGCGTGCCGGCTTTCCGCATCCGTAATTCATTCACTTGCACATTGATAGTGCGGGCGTCATCCCATCGTTCTTCGCGCTCCGCCGTCTTCAGCTGGCCGATGAGGTCTCGCAAAATCAGCCCCACCCGTTTCTGATCCAGCCGTTCGAAGCAATCTTTTAGATGGGCCTGAACGTCATCGAAGTGCTCGTCCTTGAGCGCCAACTCAGTGGCCAGGGCGCTGCACTCCGGATCCTCGACGGCCCCGTCCAACAACGACCTGATGCTGATACGTCCATCCGGATCCACCTGCGCGAGGGCCAACTCCACTAACCGCTGACATGCCGGGATCGTGAAGGCGTCGGGTCGTAACCGGCGGACATCGGCGGCTGAGAGCTTGCCTTGCAGCAGCAATAAGACGAGATCCCGCTCTTCCGGCGCATTCTTAAAAATGGAGGTGGCCGCCTGCATGTCCCGCCTTTTTTCGTCCTTCTTCCCAGGGCGCTTGTCTGCCGCAAGCAAAGCCGGGTACCGTTCGATCAACCGCTGCTGGCTGACCCCGAGTCGTTCGGCGACGACCCGAATGCGCTCTTCTCGTTCAATTGGATGCTCACTTTTTTGAAGAATGCGCAACAGTTCATCCACGCTCCGGATGCGGCCCTCCAAAGAACTGCCCGCCGCCTGCTGCACACTATAATCGAGTGCGTAATCCAACAAGCTGGGGGCGGACGATTCCAACCGCGCAAAGGCCTCCGGCCCCGCTTTGCGAATGAACGTGTCGGGATCCTCTCCACTCGGAAGGGTCATCACTTTCACACCCAGGCCGCTGTTGACGAACAGGTCTAGCCCTCGTAAGGCCGCCCGCACCCCGGCCGCATCCGGATCGAACAACAAGACCACATTGGTTGCAAACCGCCGCACCATCTGAATATGCTCGGGAGTCAAGGCGGTTCCCAGTGTCGCCACGGTGTGGGAAAGCCCCGCCTGATGCAGGGCGATCGCATCAAAGTATCCTTCGACAACGATCACGGTCTTGGTCCGGCTGATGGCGTCCCGTGCCTGGTCAAAGGCGAAGAGGGTCTGTCCTTTCTTAAACAACGGGGTGTCCGGCGAATTCAGATACTTCGGCATGCCATCACCCAACACGCGACCGCCGAATCCGACCACGCGCTTGCGCAGGTCGGCAATCGTGAACATCACCCTCCCGCGAAATCGATCGTAGAAACCCGACCCCTGCTCCCGGGGGACGATGAGACCGGCCGTGGCGAGATCGGACGGCGCAAACCCTTGTGTGGTGAGGGCCTTGAACAAGCCGTCCCATTCGTGCGGTGCCACTCCGATGCCAAACTGCTTTACGGTAGCCGGCTCAATGCCCCGACTCGTCAAATAGTCCAGCGCGCCCTTGCCGGCCGGATGACGGAGAAGGTTCTGCTGAAACCAGGCTGCCGCGCTCTGGTTGAGCTGCTCCAAACGATTGAGCGGCCCGTTCGCGTGGCCCGCTACTCCAGACTCCGGAATTTCAATCCCGACCTTACGAGCGAGATCCCGGACGACCTCTGGAAAACTGGCACCGGTGATACGGGTCAAGAACGTGAAGACGTTGCCCCCGGCACCGCATCCGAAGCAGTGGAAAATCTGCCGTGAGGGACTCACAGTGAACGAAGGATGCTTCTCTTGGTGAAACGGACAAAGACCCTTGAGGTTCTGCCCCGCCTTTGTCAAGGACACGTGGTGGCTTACAATGTCGGCGATATCAACCCGGTCCTTGACTTGGTTGATCAGTTCGTCAGCAATCAAGCCTCGGCCCACGAGAGTTCGTAGCTCCTGTATACCCGCCTGAGGACCGGGCGGACCGGTTGCTAAGTATTGGAGAAATAGACCGTTCAGACTAACAGACACCTTGAAAGTCTGTCAAACACGAGGGAATCCCTTAGCCACTCGTCGGGCTTGGCCGCATTCATTCAACGCACTCGCGAAAGTTGCCGGGCAACGAAGCCCGCCGGGGCCAGGATCAACCGGGCGGCCAGCCCAGATGCCGTCCGCCCAGCACATGGAAATGGACGTGGGACACTGTCTGGCCGCCGTCTCGCCCTGTGTTGACCACCAGGCGGAAACCCGGCTCAGACAAGCCTTTCATTTTTGCAACCTTGTTGCAGATGACGACAAGCCGGCCCAACAAGGCCTGATCGGATTCATCCAGGTCATGCACCGAGGACACATGGCGTTTCGGAATCACCAAGGCATGAACCGGCGCCTGTGGGTTGATGTCGTCAAAGGCCAGCGTGTGTTCATCCTGATACACCACCTTGGCCGGGATGCTTCCCTCGATAATGCGGCAAAAGAGACAATCACTCACGGCATCCTCCCTCAGCAGCCCGGCTTCAATCCGGATTTGCCGAATCGTTTGCCCAACTCCTCATAGATGTCCCTGAGCCGCACATCGTGGTATCCCAGAACCATGAGAGTGTGGAAAAAAAGATCGGCGACTTCGTAAACGATTTCCTCTCTCTTACCGCCTTTGGAGGCCAACAACACCTCGCCGGCCTCTTCGGCGACCTTCTTGAGGATTTTGTCATGGCCCCCTTCGAACAACCGGGTGGTATAGGACTCCGGCTGCGGATTCAACCGACGATCTTGAATCGTCCGTAAGACTCCCTCCAGAATCCCTCCGCTGGACTCCTCGCTCTTCTCGCCGCCGGCCCGGCCTGGCTCGGTCAGCTTGGAAAAAAAGCAGGTCCGTGCCCCGGTATGGCATGTGGGACCGGCCGGCTGCGCCGTCACGAGGATGGTGTCGTGGTCGCAATCGATAAACAACTCTTTCACCTGAAGCTTGTGGCCCGAGGTTTCGCCCTTCTCCCATAAGGCTTGCCGGGATCGACTCCAGAAGTGAACGGACTTGGTTTCGAGTGTCCTGGTGATCGCCTGCTGATTCATATACCCCAGCATCAGCACGGTCCCGTCCAGCCAATCTTGAATGACCGCCGGCAGCAGACCCTGCTCGTCGAATTTAAACCCGCTGTATTTCATGTCGCCCATCGGATCATCCCGCCGCCGCGGCGCTTTCCAGACGAACCGGAATGCCCCGCTCCCGGAGATAGGCCTTCGCTTGAGGAATGGTATAGGTTCTGAAGTGGAAAATGGAGGCCGCCAGGACCGCATCCGCATGCCCCTGGGCAAACCCCTCATAGAGATGCTCAAGGGTACCCACTCCTCCGGACGCGATGACGGGGATAGACACGTGTCTCGAGACGGCCGCCGTCAGCCCGAGATCATAGCCGCTTTGCTGGCCGTCTTGGTCCATGCTGGTCAACAAAATCTCGCCGGCACCGTACAGTTCCATCGTTTGTGCCCATTGAACCGCGTCCAGTCCGGTGACAGTGCGACCACCGTGCGTGAACACTTCCCATTGACTGGGCGCCGTACGTTTGGCGTCGATTGCCACCACGATACACTGCGTGCCAAAACGCTGGGCCGCTTCCTTTACGAATTGCGGCCGCTGCACCGCCGCGGTGTTGATACTGACTTTGTCCGCGCCGGCATTTAATAAGGCCCGTATATCATCGAGCGTCCGCACACCGCCACCCACCGTGACCGGCATGAACACCCGCGCAGCCGTCCGCTCAACAACCTCCAGGATCGTCTTCCTGTTTTCATGTGACGCGGTTATATCGAGAAAGCACAGTTCGTCCGCCCCCTGGCGGTCATAAACCCCTGCCACTTCGACCGGATCTCCCGCGTCACGCAGATTGACGAAGCTGACTCCCTTCACGACCCGGCCGTCTTTCACGTCGAGACACGGAATGATGCGCTTGGTCAACATGAGCGTACCATGTCACACAGGGCTCCCCGCCACCGCTGCAAGGGCAGAGCGATAATCTAATTTTCCGTCGTAGAGCGCCTTGCCGACGATAGCGCCCTCGATGCGGGAGCCAAGCGCCTGCACCGCCACGAGATCCTCCACGCGCGTAATCCCACCGGAAGCGATGACCGGGAACGACGAACATTCCACCACTTCGCGGAGAGCCGATAAATTGGGTCCGCTCAACATGCCGTCCCGCGAAATATCGGTGTAGATCACCGCGCCGAGCGCGACGTTGGAGAGCGCTTCCAGGAGATCCATGGCCCTCGTCTCGGACACGGCGGTCCAACCCTTGACCGCCACCTTTCCGTCCCGCGCATCGAGGCCCAGCACAATGCGTTTGGGAAATTCCCGGCAGGCCTCTTCGAGGAAAGCGCGGTCGGTCAGCGCCGCGGTACCCAATACGACACGAGACACGCCTGCGTTCAGATAGCGGCGAACGGTCTCCATGTGCCGAATGCCGCCACCGACTTGTACCGCCACGCTGACCGTCTTGATCACTGCTTCAATCTGCGGCAGGTTGCGCGGTTCCCCGTCGACAGCTCCGTTCAAATCCACGACGTGAATGAGGTTGGCGCCGCTTTTCTGCCAGACGCCCGCCACCGCCGGCACATCATCGGAATAGACGGTCTCGGCCGCCATGTCGCCCTGGCGTAGCCGGACGCAGCGCCCGTCTTTCAAATCAATCGCAGGAATCACCAACACGTTATTGCATTCCTTCCTCTCCGAACGGGAACTCCTCCAACACTTCCTCCACGCCGTACCGGGCCAACTCTTCCGCCGTCACGAATGCCCCCCAACGTTGAACAAACCCTAGCATGTCCTCGATCATCGGCCGCTGGCGTTCATAATAATTCCCCATCCACAACAGTTGGCCGTCGGCCGCCACCACCTTCACCTGAAAACCCACCGCGGCCGGCGGACTCGCGCCGAGCCGGCTCCCGACCCGCTCCTGGTAGACCGAGACCTCTCCGATCATGGCCGCATCCACCTTCAACCGTTTGGCGACGGCCGCAGCCATCGCCTCGGGTGTCGTCGACGGCGGGTCAGCGGTCAACCGCTTCGCGGCCTCTGCGCCGGATACTACCTGCAAGCCATTCCTTTTTTGGAGCCGGACCCAGAACAGCTGCGTAATTTTTTCGGACGCATAGGACGGCACGGTCGTGGTCTGCCGGAGCGACGAGTCGACATTCGATGGTTCGGTCACCGACATCTCCGAGTGGCGAATCCCTGGCGGCGCGGACAGATAGAGGTCGCCTGGATCGCGCAGTTGCGGCGTGGCGATGGAGACAAACGGGACCAGAGCGAGGGATCGGACGGGATAGCGAGGCAGCTCCGCCGACGCCTTGGTCGTCACCTTCGATCCACTGCATCCGGCCCCCATCACAACTAGAACAACCACACAGGCGGCAAGCGTTCCGGGCTTCGGTGTCCAACCCGCTTTCACTTCCAGGTTCCAAAGTTCTTGATTAATCGCAATCCCACCGCTTGGCTCTTTTCGGGATGGAATTGACAGGCCACGATATTGTCACGCCAGACAGCCGAAACAAAGTCTGTCCCATACGTCGTCATAGTAGCCACTACTGCCGGGTCATCGGGAGCGACGTAGTAGGAATGAACGAAATACCAATGTGTGCCATCCGCGATGCCGTCAAACAGGGGACTACGCCTGCGGTAATGTACTTCGTTCCATCCCATGTGGGGCACCTTGAGCGCCGGATCAAGACGGAAACGCTTCACCTTGCCGGGAATAATGCCCAGACCTGGATGGACGCCAAATTCTTCCCCTTCTGAGAACAGGACCTGAAGCCCCAGACAAATGCCGAGAAAGGGCTTGCCCGATTGAACAGCCCCATGGATCGGCTCAACGAGCCCGTAGCGTTCAATGTTCGCCATACAATCCCCGAACGCCCCGACCCCCGGCAACACCACGTGGCTCGCATTGCCGATGATTCGGGCATCGCGGGTCACCGCGCATGGATGACCCATGGCCTCAAAGGCTTTCGAGACGCTGCGCAGATTTCCCATCCCGTAATCGATGATCGCAATCATGCTAGAGGTACCGGATCCAGCGAAGGTGCAACAATACCGCAACGGGAGGTGATCCTGCCACCGTCAATACGAGTATCGACAGATCAAAAACCCCGACTCGATACGGCGCAGACTACAGAATGCTCAACCGGTCGTTCCAATCCACCTTGACCAAAACAAAAATGGCCGGTTCCCTCTTCAGAAACCGGCCCTCCGTATACCACCTATGCGTCAATAGCGCTCGCTACAGCATCCCCTTCGTGGACAGCACTTTTCCACCCAGACGCTCCTCCGGCAGGGTCGCCTGGTCCAGTGCTTTGGCGAGTCCTTTGAATATCGCTTCCATGATGTGGTGCGGATTGCGACCGTACAGGAGGTTCACGTGCAGATTGAGTCCGCCGTGGATCACAAAGGCTTGAAAGAAGTCCTCGAAGAGGCCCAGGTCGAATGTCTTGATCTTTCGATCTGGCAGCATCACGTTGTAGACCAGAAAGGGGCGGCCGCTGAGATCGACGGTCACCTGCGCCAGCGTCTCATCGAGCGGGACAGAAGCAAATCCGAAACGTTTGATCCCGGCCTTTTCTCCCAGCGCCTGATGAAACGCCTTGCCCATGACGATGCCGACATCCTCGACGGTATGGTGCTCGTCAATGTCGATGTCGCCTTTGGCCATCACCGTGAGATCGAAAAAGCCATGCTTGGCCAACAACTCCAGCATGTGGTCGAAGAACCGGATGGACGTTTGAATCTTCCCTTGCCCGCTGCCATCGAGGCTCCATTCAACGGTGATGTCCGTCTCTTTCGTCGCGCGATGGAGCGAGGCGTAGCGAGGAGCGCCGTCCTTCCTCATGAAAACCTGCTCTGAGCCGACTTGGCATGGGCATCGAACCCTTCCATGTTGGCCAGCCGGATCAATGGATCTTTCACTTTCGCCAGTTCCTGTTTCGTATAATGCACAATGTTGCTTACCTTCACATAGTCATTGACCGAAAGCGGCGAGAAGAAGCGCGCCGTTCCCCCGGTCGGCAAGACGTGATTCGGCCCGGCGATGTAATCCGCCACGGAGGGCGGCGTATACCGGCCCAGGAACAGTGCTCCCGCATGGCGGATCTTTTCCAGGTAGTCGAACGGGTTATCGACGGACAGCGTCAGATGCTCTGCGGCAATTTCATTCGCGACCCAAATCGCTTCATCCATGGTCGTGACCACAAAAGCCACCGAATGGCGAGCGATGGCTTTGGACGCAATCTTCTCCCGCTGAAGGCCTTTCAACTGGCTCTCAATCAGTTTCGACACGTCTTTGGCGAGTCGCTCTGAGGTCGTCACAAGAAACACCTGCGCGTCCTCATCGTGCTCCGCCTCACACAACAGATCCGCCGCCACATGAGCCGGCTTGGCATCATCATCGGCGACGACGAGTAGCTCACTGGGGCCGGCGACCATGTCAATGCCGACTGTGCCATAGAGCAATCGTTTGGCGGTCGCCACATAAATGTTGCCCGGTCCGACGATCTTGTCGACCTTGGGGATCGTTTTGGTGCCGTAGGCCAAGGCCGCCGCGGCTTGCACCCCGCCGACCCGATAAATCTCCGTGACGCCGGCGATATCCGCGGCCACGAGCAGATAGGGATTGATCGGACCTTTCTGTGGCGGCGTGACCATCACGATCCGCTCGACCCCCGCGACTTTGGCCGGAATCGCGCACATTAACACCGAAGACGGATAGACGGCCTTGCCGCCGGGGACATAGACGCCCACCGCGTCGACGGGAGTGACGACCTGCCCCAGCGTGGCATCATCGTCCTGGTACATCCAGGTCTTGGTCCGTTGCCGCTCATGGAAGGCGGTAATGCGCTGCGCCGCAAACCGAAGCGCGTCCCCTTCATCCTTGCGGATATGAAAGTACGCGTTCTTGATTTCCTCGGACGTGACCGGCAAATCGTCCGGTTTCAACGATACTTTGTCGAACTGTTTGGCATACCGAAGGATGGCTTTGTCGCCCCCGCGCTGGACGGCCTGAAGAATGGTGCGAACCACTTTCTCGACGGCCGCGCCGGCCGCTTGGCCGCGCAAAGAAGCTTTTTTGAGGCTAGGAAGGAATCCGCGGTCCGCTTGCGTAACGATTTTCATGCGCGCGCCGTTCGTTTGTTGACGTTGCGTCCGGTAGCCCGCCGACCGTTGCCTTCGACCGGGGGGACTGTCGCCGTTCGAAGCCTGCGGATCAACTCCATCAAAGGTTGATTCTTCAGCCTGAGGCTGGCCCGATTGACGATGAAACGTGCCGTCGATTGGGCGATCACATCCACTTCAACAAGATCATGCGCCTTGAGCGTGCTGCCGGTTTCCACCAGATCCACGATGCGATCCGCGAGACCGACAACAGGCGCCAACTCGATCGAGCCGTAGAGCTTGATGACCTCGACCGGAATGCCCCGCTGGTTGAAGAAGCGCTCGGTAATTTTAGGGTACTTAGTCGCAACCCGGATCTTGGAGGACAACCGATCGCGCGACCCTTCCCCTTTGAGCGCGGCGACCGAGATTCTACACGCTCCGAACCCTAAATCCAATGGCTCATAGACATCACTCTCCTGCTCCATGAGGACGTCTTTACCGACGATTCCGGCATCCGCCCCCCCGTATTCCACGTAAGTCGGAACATCGCTCGGCCGGACGATCAAAAACGTCATATCGATTTCAGGGCAGGGAAAGATCAAGCGCCGGCTTTCGCCGGACAACGCGGCCGTTTCATATCCGGCGCGCCGGAATAGCCCCAGCGCCGACTCAATGAGCTTTCCTTTGGAGAGGGCGATGGTCAGCATGGCGTTGGTGACGGCACCGGAGGCACCGCATGAGCCTTGCGGCGCTCGATCACAGCGCCCAGTGCCTGTAATTTCTCCTCTATACGCTCATACCCGCGGTCCAAATGGTAGACCCGCTGCACTTCGGTGACTCTGTCGGCGGCCAACCCGGCGATAATCAATCCGGCACTGGCCCGTAGATCCGACGCCATGACGGGCGCTCCGGTGAGGCTCGCACATCCGGTGACCACCACTCGATTGCCTTCAACCCGGATATCGGCTCCCATTCGCCGTAACTCCTCCACGTGCATGAAGCGGCTTTCGAAGACGGTCTCCGTGACGACGCTGGTCCCTTTGGCGAGAGTCATAAGGGCCACCATTTGCGCCTGCATATCCGTGGGAAAACCTGGGAACGGCAGGGTCCTCACATCAGTGCCCTTGAGTTGATTCGGCACCGTCAGTCGGACCCTCTCCTTGTCCGCCCGGACATCGGCTCCGGCTTCTTGGAGTTTCATTAACATGGCTTCCATGTGACCGGGGCGGCAATGCGTAATCGTCACATCACCTTTCGTCATGGCCGCCGCGGCGAGATAGGTGCCGGCCTCAATGCGGTCCGGAATGACCTCGTGATCGGCACCGTGGAGTTCACGCACGCCTTCAATGGTGATGACGTCCGTTCCAGCCCCGGTAATCCGCGCCCCCCGCTTGACCAGATAGTCAGCCAGGTCGACGATTTCCGGCTCTTTTGCCGCGTTCTCGAGAACCGTCGTCCCCTTGGCGAGCGACGCCGCCATCATTAAATTTTCAGTACCCGTCACGGTGGGCGCGTCACAATAGATCCGGGCGCCCCGTAAGCGTTTCGCCTTGGCGGTGATATACCCGTGCTCGATCGAAATGTCAGCCCCTAATTTTGCCAATCCTGCCAAATGGAGGTTCACCGGCCGC
Organism: uncultured bacterium; assembly: GCA_965285945.1. Classification (GTDB taxonomy): domain Bacteria; phylum Nitrospirota; class Nitrospiria; order Nitrospirales; family Nitrospiraceae; genus Nitrospira_D. The sequence continues at coordinate 45,700 of CBDIWP010000003.1, forward strand.
GAACCGATGGCACAGCCGCCCGGCAAGGACACCTTCGCCTCTCCCCAACGAGCGACCAGCGGCCCGAGCACCAGGACGGATGCCCGCATGGTCTTCACGAGATCATAGGGCGCCTCGGTCGAATGGATGACCGCGGCACGGATGACCGCCCGATTGGCTTCATGGACCACCGAGGCGCCCAACATCCCTAACAACTTGCCCATGGTCAACACGTCGACCACGCGCGGCACATTAGTGATGACACATTCGCCGCCACCAAGGATGGATGACGCCAAAATCGGCAAAGCGGAGTTCTTGGCGCCGCTGATGCGGACCTCTCCCCGCAGCCGATTTCCCCCGGTAATGACAATTTCGTCCATAGCGATCCGGTGCTTATGCCAGACGGTGGCCCATGACGATTCGTTCGATGCCGGCGGCGTCTCGCACGACCGTCAAGTCGTCGTAGCCGCCGACCCGCTTTGCGATCTGTCGCACCGCGGTTGCCTGCCCTTGTCCGACTTCCATCAACAGCAAGCCGCCGGGGACGAGAAATGCGTGCGAGCCTTCGAGCAAGCGCTCGTGAAACTCGGTCCCGGTTGGCCCACCGACTAAGGCCATTCGTGGCTCGAACAGACGCACCTCCGGCTGTAAATGATCCCACTCCGTTTCAGCGATGTACGGAGGATTGGAGAGGATGACATCCGCAGCGGCCCCGAGCGCCTGCCCTCGTAGCGGCTCCAACAGATCTCCTTGAAGCCACTGAATATTTTCCTGGACTCGGTGCGCGCTCGCATTGCTCATGGCCACGGCCAAGGCATCCGGGGAACGATCGATCGCCAGAATTCTGGCATGAGTCAAAATGGTCGCCAAGGTGATCGCGAGACAGCCGGACCCCGTGCCGACATCAACGATCATGGCACCAGGTCTGGAAGCGCCACGATCTCTCACCACTTCCTGAATCAAGAGCTCGGTTTCTGGCCGGGGAATCAAAACGGCTGGGCTGACGGCCATTTCCAGACCGCAAAAGTCCTGTGTTCCCAACAGGTATTGGAGCGGCTCCCGTGACACTCGCCGGGCGATCAAGGACTCAAGGTTGGTCCAGGCTTCAGGCGGAAGAGCTTCCTGCGCCTCGGAGACCAATTGATGACTCTTCATTCCCAGCGCATGCTGCACTAGCCATGTTGTTTCCTGAACCGCATCGCTCACCCCGGCCTGGCTCAACACCTGCCGCGTCCAGACGACGACGGCACCGATGGTCGGGGGATGAGGGAGGACAGACCCGGTCATGGATTACACATTGGCTGTGTCCGCCTCTTGCTGCTGCGCTTTGAGGGCGTCGACTATTTCGTCAAGGGCACCTTCCATGACCAGTTCCAGCTTGTGCAAGGTCATGCCCACGCGATGATCCGTCACTCGATTCTGGGGGAAGTTGTAGGTCCTGATCTTCTCACTGCGTTCACCGCTGCCGACTTGAGCTTTTCGATTTTGCGCAATCGCGGCTTCCTGCTTTTCTCGCTCGGCATCGACGATGCGGGCCCGTAAGGTACGCATGGCCTTGTTTCGATTTTTCAGTTGAGAGCGCTCATCCTGGCAACTGACTACCACCCCGGTCGGAATATGCGTGATCCGCACTGCCGATTTGGTGGTATTCACGCTCTGCCCACCGGCGCCTGAGGAACAGAAGGTGTCGATCCGGAGATCCATGGGATCAATCTGCACATCCACTTCGTCGACTTCCGGCATGACGGCGACTGTGACGGTTGAGGTGTGAATCCGACCGCTTGCCTCCGTGACGGGCACGCGCTGCACCCGGTGCACACCCGATTCATACTTAAAATAGCTATACGCCCCCTTGCCCTCGATCAAGGCCACGATATTCTTGTAGCCTCCGATACCCGTTTCACTGGCCTCGACCGTATCCACCTTCAGCCCTTTTTTTTCGGCATATCGGGTGTACAAACGAAACAGTTCTCCGGCAAACAACGCCGCCTCTTCGCCGCCCGTCCCTGCCCGGATTTCCAGTACGAGGCTTTTTTCATCACGTGGATCTTTGGGAATCAGAAATTCTTTCACCTGCTCTTCCAGCTGAGCCCGCTGACGTTCCAGTTCCGCCGTTTCTTCAGCCGCCATTTTGTGCAACTCGCTGCCGGCCGAAGGATCGGCCAGAATCTGAGCGGCCTCCTCAAGCTGCCTGGCATTGCCGGTATACGTTTCAAACAGCGTGGCCACCGGCTCCAACTCGGTCCGTTCCTTGCTCAGCATACGCAGCTGATTCGGCTGGCTCGCGACGGACGGATCCATGAGCTGATCCGTCAACTCATGAAATCGAGCCGCGAGCGACTCCCACTTTTTCAATAAGACCGGTTCCATATTCCGTTCCTTCGGCCACGCGCTGCAAGAAGACGACAAAAAGAAAGAGACCCTGCTCCGATCGCGAAGCAGGGTCTCTTATATGGCCGTTGCTATGGCTACTTGTCCTTCTTCGCGTACTTCTTCTTGAATCGTTCCACACGTCCCTCGGTGTCGACGATCTTCTGGGTCCCCGTGAAGAAGGGGTGGCAGTTGGAGCAGATGTCGACGCTGATGTCACCGATGGTGGTGCGCGTTTTGAACACATTCCCGCAGGCACAATGGACTGCGGCTTCCCGGTACATTGGATGAATACCCTTCTGCATGACCTACACTCCTTACCCGAGTTCATTCACTGCCGCCCTCAGCCCCACGCCGAGCGGCGATATACTGTATCCGAACAAGAGGACAAGAAACAAGCGCCGCCTATCGATTCATCGACTGCAGGAACTCCTGGTTGGTCTTGGTCCCTCCGATTTTGTCCATCAGGAATTCCATCGCTTCCATAGTTCCCAGCGGGCTCAGAACCTTCCGCAAAATCCACATCTTGTTAAGCCGGTCCTTGTCCACAAGCAACTCTTCCTTGCGCGTGCCGGACTGACTGATATCGATGGCCGGGAACAAACGCTTGTCGGCCAGGCGGCGATCCAAATGGACCTCCATATTACCGGTGCCCTTGAATTCTTCAAAAATCACATCGTCCATGCGGCTGCCGGTATCGACAAGAGCGGTGGCCATAATGGTTAAGCTGCCGCCGTTTTCAATATTGCGGGCGGCGCCGAAAAATCGCTTCGGCCGCTGGAGCGCATTGGAATCAAGACCGCCGGAGAGCACCTTGCCGCTGGGGGGGGCAATGGTGTTATACGCCCGCGCCAGGCGTGTGATGCTGTCCAACAGAATGACCACGTCCTTCTTATGCTCTACCAGGCGCTTGGCCTTTTCCAAAACCATTTCTGCCACCTGGGCATGGCGCTGGGCCGGCTCATCGAACGTCGAACTGATGACTTCGGCCTTGACCTGTCGCTGCCAGTCGGTCACTTCTTCAGGCCGTTCATCGATCAACAGGACGATCAGCGTCACTTCCTTGTGATTCTTAAGAATCGCCCGCGCGATGGCTTGGAGCAGCATCGTCTTGCCGGTCCGAGGGGCCGCGACGATCAAGCCGCGCTGGCCTTTCCCGATCGGCGTGGTCAGATCCATCACACGCGTACAGAATTCTTCGCGATCGAATTCGAGGTTGAGCCGTTCTTCAGGATAGAGCGGCGTCAGATTATCGAACAGGATCTTGTCTCGGGAGACCTCCGGGTCTTCGTAATTGACCTTTTCAACCTTGAGCAGCGCAAAATAGCGTTCGCTTTCTTTCGGCGGCCTGATCTGACCGGAGACGATGTCGCCCGTACGGAGGTTGAATCGCCGAATCTGTGAAGGGGAAATATAGATATCGTCCGGGCCCGGAAGGTAATTCGAGTCAGGGGCGCGAAGAAATCCGAATCCATCAGGAAGCGTCTCCAGGACTCCTTCTCCAAAGACCACACCGTTCTTTTCGGTCTGAGCCTGCAGGATCGCGAAAATGAGTTCCTGCTTCCTCAGATTGGCGGCGCCTTCGATCTTCAGGTCGCGTGCCACATCGTTCAGATCGGCGATAGACTTTTGCTTGAGCTCCGCGAGATGCATGACTTCCCCTTTAGCAACTGACATACGACTCCTCTCGAGCCTCCGGCTCCCTTAAATGTCGGACAAACCCTCGAACTGATTGTTCCATGAAAGATGCGCTTTATATGAGTGTGATGATGACGATTACTTATTTGGATAGAACCCTGCGAAGGGCTGATGCCGAGTTGTAGTATTGAGATGTGGCCGTCGAGATCACTTGGAAATCGGGCAAAAAGATTTCTGGTCCACCACTCCTAGATTCTTGCGTTTACCAGATTTATCCGAGACAGGTTCCGGAGTTGATGTTCGCTGGAGAGATCTGCTAACCGGAATGCTACGCTGAATAATACTCGGCCTTTCAGGTGCTTGTCAACTAACATCTTGCAAGATCTTCTTGCTTTTTATTCGCCCCAAAACTTCGTTTACCCTCTTCCTCTGTTGTGGAATGATTTTAGAATATGGTACATCGTTTCCATGTCACATCACGAGGATGAAACCAGCCGCGAACGGGTCTTTTCATTGTTTGAAGCCAACCAGCTCATTCCCAAACTCCAGTCGCACCTCTCACAGATTCAGGGCGGGAAATCCGTCGTCTTGGAGACCCGTGAGGAAATCAAGAAAGCCGCCGCTCAAGCCAGCGAGGGCGGAGGCACGCCTGTGGGAGCGCACTATGTAAACAGCCTTCAGGTCATCAGCACGAACCTTCAGGCCATCCATTCCCTCGGGGTCATTATAAAAGATGTGGACTTAGGGCTGTGCGACTTCCCCTACCTATGCGACGGACGAGTGGTGTATCTCTGCTGGAAGCTTGGAGAACCAGAAATCGGCTGGTGGCATGAGGTGACATCCGGATATAAAGATCGTTGCCCGCTGGAAGATCTCGCCTAACCGAAAGTCCGCTAGACCGCCTGAACCCGTCCAATCATGAAGTTCGTTATTATCGGCTATGACGGGCCCGACGGTGAGGCGAAACGGAAAGTTCATCGCCCCGCTCATTTGGCCCATCTGGAGCCCTTGAACCGACAGGGACGCGTCGTTCTGGCCGGCCCTCTCACCGATAAAACCGGTAGTTTGCTGGTCCTTGAGTTTGAGACCATGGAAGAGGCTGAACAGTTCTCCCAAAACGATCCTTACACCATCCATAAAGTATTTACCAAAGTCGATATCCATCCGTTCGTTCAGGTGTTTCCGAAGCCAGCCTAGGCTATTCTCACCTCACAGGCAAATAGTACCAGGGAAGGATAGCCCCGCTCTGAAAATAGAGCGGTATAGTTACCTTATGCCTCTTCTGCTCTTGCTGGACATCATCGTTTCATGCTTGCTCTTCGTCCCAGATGTGGTCGCAGCCCTGGAAACCACCATCGTTGCCGAGGGCCATTACGTGATGGCTGATGGAGACACCCTGGCGATGGCTGAAGAACGGGTACTACAACGAGCGCAACGCCGAGCGGTCGAAGAAGCCGGCGTATACCTTGAATCCATTTTTGTTGATTCAGAGAAGAGCTCGGGTGGTCGAAGCATTCAAAGCAGCGCCTTGGAAATACGAACACTTGCGGCCGCCATTACGAAAACGGTCGTCCTCAGCGCCCGTCGTACCTTCGAGCAGGACCGCCCCACGTTCTACGTCCGAATACGGGCCCACGTGGACCTTGATAATTTGGAGCAAGCTATCCGTCGATGGAAATCCGAGCAGCAACTTGCCGAACATTTTCGCCAACTTCAAACTGAAAATGCACAATTGAAGGCACAGCTTCAAGACCTGCAATCCCGGCCTTCCGGGGTGCAGATGATCGCCATCGAGCCATCGAGCCGCATACGCTCCGCTGAACAGGCGAGAAAGCTAGTGGAGCGAGCAGTTGAAACCCATGATCTCCGGCACAAGCTGGACCTCTCGTCCCAAGCGGCAGAACTCGACCCCGAATCTCCCGCGCCACTGGTCATCCGCGGTCAAGCGTACCTCCGCCTCGTCTCCATCGCCTTCGGCGATAAGTTGCCGGCCAGAGAGTATTCGGTTTACATCGATAATGCTCGGATGGATTTCGATCGAGCGCTTCTGATCGACCCGAAAAACATCTGGGCGCTGCTCGGACAAGGTGACGCCAACACCTGGCTCCAGCGGCCCAAGGCCGCCGCCGGTGCCTATGAGGAGGCACTACAGCTTGACCCGTTTTTCGATGTGGCCAGGCAACGATTAATCAATCTTCACACGATGCACGCCAGAAAGCTGATGAGCGTCAACGAATACCTGCCGGCACTCGAGCTGCTGGACGGGCTATTGAACCGGTATGTGCCGCATAGTTGGATCCCTGCCGCGAAAGAAGCCTACTTGCTCAGAAGCCAACTTTATCAGCAGCTGAGTCAGCCGACTCACGCCGTGGAAGACCTCAACATGGTCCTTCAAATCGATCCCTCCGATGCGCAGGCATTGTTGGCTCGTGGCAAACTGTATCGGGACCGCTTGCAAGGGATACCGGCGAAGGACGATTTTGAGCATGCTTGCCTCTTGGGTTCGGCGGACGCCTGCCATCAACTTCCCTAACCCCCGGACCGTCTCGGAGACCAGATTTCCCTCCCGGTTCATTGACAGCCTCAAATGGGCCCGCCTACAATAGGCCTCTGCAAGGAGCGGGGTGTTCGAGGCGCCTTAGTTCAAAAGACCTAACCCCACCCTACCCCGTAGCCCAAAAGCTCCCCTAGGTGGGCCTTCTGCGAGGTTGCCAAAGAGGTAAAAAAAAGTTTAGAGTGGTGGAATACGAAACCTGTGAAATTCGTCGAGATTTTGCCCTCTCACCCTTTTGCTCGGAGTGTACGCCGTGATTAGTGAATATCGTGTGCTTCCAGGTCCCGAACACTTCCTTCCTCCTGCTGCGGCCGCCATGGGTATCCGGTTGCCGAACCCTGGAGAAGCTCATATTAATGGTGTCATCGTCTCCGAAGAAAAGGCCTATGAGGAAGCGGCCAAGCAATTCTTGATGGCTACGGTGCCAACCATATTTCCGGGTCCGTTGGTACTCTGGGCCTGGAATGAAAAAGCCGCCAAGAAAGCCACGGCCGTTCGGCATCTTTACAATACGTTGAAGGAATGCGTGCAGCCTGGGCAAAAGCCGATGCTGATTCCTATGCCGGACTATCGGCCGAAATATCCTAAGATCGATCCGGAAGTCGAAATCAACCCGAACCATCCGAACCTGACCATCTGGCACAACAAAATCGATTGTTGCATGTTCATCGGTGTCCACTGCCACCAGGCCAATCTGTCGCTGAAGATTATCCGCGGCGGAACCTCCTGTTATACGATTGCCATGTGTGCTCAGGCCGGCCACGAAGACGCCATGCTCTCATTTCGCGACGCATCCGTCGACAAGATCATGTATCTGGCCGACTGGGTCAAGAAGTTGAAAGGCACTGTCCAACCCAAACTGGCATCAGCCAAGAACAGCGCCTCGAACTAACATCGGGCGCAACGAGATTGAAAGGAGGCTGGATCCATGGCAGACCCAAAATCCCTCATCGGGACGAAAAATAAGAAGGGCCAGACGTATACCGATACCTGGACAATGATGCATGACGCGCCTCGTACACCTTCGTTTTACACGGGCAGCGAAGTCATCAAGGAAGCCCTCCGCCGTGCGAGTTGCGATGTCATGATCGCCTATCCCATCACGCCGCAAAGTGAAGCCGCGGCCTTGATCGGTGAATTGTTCGCCGAAGGCTATATCGGCGACTATTTTCGCGGCGAGAGTGAATTCGCGGTCATGTCCCAATGCGCGGGCGCATCTTTCGGCGGAGCACGCGTGTTCACGACTACCGCAGGTCCCGGCACCATGCGCGCGATGGAGAATTTCCCGATGTGGGCGGGGGCTCGCTTGCCGATCCAGATGATCGTCACCTGCCGCGGTATCAACTCGCCGCTGTCCATTCAGCCTGACACGCTGGAAATCGCGTACCTGCTGAACACCGGCATGCTGGTCTGGCATGCGGAAACGGCTCAGGACTTCTTTGACTGGATTCTCAAGGGCTATATGGTGTCAGAGGAACCGGACGTGCATCTGCCGCTCGCCCTCTGCTGCGACGGATTCTTTGTCACCCATACTAAGGACGTCGTGAATTTAACGCCGGCTGACATGTGCCTGCCTCCGTACGATCCTTATCGCTCACCCGTCCCCTGCATGGATATGGAATGTCCGCCGGTTCGGATGATGCGCGACCCGTTTGTCATGAAAAGTAATTACATCAGCTATGCCACCCATGCGAGCTGGCAACAGGAAATCTGGGCGGCCATTGAACGGTCACGCAAGCACACCATCAAGTGGATCAACGGCTTGATCGATACCGAAAACACCGATGCCGACATCATGATCGTCGCCTCGGGTACGGCGGTGTCCCAAGGCCGCGAAGCGATCCGTCTCCTCGAAGATGAAGGGGTTCGTTGCGGCCTGGTGAAAGTGAAATCCCTCCGACCTTGGCCGGAAGAAGAGATCCGCGAAGCCACCAAAAACGCCAAGCACATCTTCGTGCCTGAATTTAACGTGACGGGCTGGTTGGCCAAAGAGATCAAGGCCACGATTCCCAATCACCAGCGGGTACATGCCGGCCCGCATGTCTGCGGCGGAATGACCATGCCGCCTGAAATCATCGTATCTGAAATCAAGACCGTTCTTGGGATGAAGAGCTTCTCCCTCGCCGGTCGTGGCAGCTGAGCAATAAACACCAAAAGCAGACCGCGACTCGCTCGCGATTGAGGAGGCCGACATGAGCAAAGAACGAATTCAAATTTCAGAAGCCCTATACGATATCATGCCGTCGGATTACCAGGATCTGGTCAAGAACGCGACCTACGGCAAGGATGATCGGGGCTGGAAAGATATCGGCAACAGCAAGGAACTGATCGAGCAGCACTCCCTGTGCGCCGGCTGCCCCGAGTCGATGGCGTTCCGGTACATCCTGGCCTCGCTGCCTAACCCGGAAGACACCGTGATGGTCGGTTCCACGGGCTGCACCAGTCTCGTGTTTCCGATGGTCGCCGTGCACAACATTCACTCGCTGTTCGGCAATCAAAATGCCGTGGCCTCCGGGCTGAAGCGAGCTCTCAGCGTCCGCTTTCCCGGCCGCGTGAAGGACGTCGTCGTCCTTGCCGGGGACGGTGCCACGGTCGATATCGGCTTGGACATGACCCTCCAAGCCTGGTTCCGCCAGGAAAAATTCACGACCATCTGCTTCGACAACGAGCTCTATGCGAATACGGGCGGGCAGGAGAGCGGTTTGATGCAGAAAGGCTTCGTCGCCAAGATGGCCCCGGTCGGCAAGCTGTTCGATAAGGTCCGGCTACCGGAAATCGCTCGCGAGTCCGGCTGTCACTATGTCGTCAACTGTACGGTCAGCAAGCCGTCTCTGGTCGAGAAGGTCATTCGCAATGCGGTGCACATCGCACGCGAGATCGGTCCCACCTATCTCCAGCTCTACACGCCCTGCATTCTTGAAATCGGAAAGAACAGCATGGAAGGCTTGCAGGAAATGCGCGATTCGGAGAAGCCGACCGAGCGGTTCGCGTATAAGGAATATGTCAGCGAACCGGCGAAGCAGCTCCTCGCTGAACTCGCCGCCAAGGACAAGGAGCGGAAAGCCGCGGCCAAGCAACTTGCGGGACAGGCCTAAGAAAACCGGAGGCGTTCATGATCAAGAAAAGACTCAATATTCGGATGTCCGGATTAGGCGGACAGGGTGCGGTGACTGCCGCCCATGTCTTGGCCATGGCCGCCAACCGGGACGGAAAGTTTTCCATCTCCAATCCGTTCTTTGGCGCCGAAAAGCGTATGGCGCCGGCGGAAAGCTACTGTCGCATCGGGATCGAGCGCATCTATGACCGGGGCGAATTGGTGTTTCCGGACGTTATCCAAGTGTTTCACCCCCAGGTCATTACGATGGGAAAGAGCTATACCATGCCCTTCTATTCGGGCGTGAAGGAAGGGGGCGTTGTCGTCATCAACTCCGCTCAGCCGCTTCTGTCGGAAGAAGACATCCAGCGGCTAAAGGACCTGAACGTCGCCCTTTTCTACATTGCCGGCACCGAGCTGGCGATTGAGGTAGCCGGTACCGAGTTGTCTACGAATATGGCCATGATTGGCTCGGTGGCAGGTATCACCAAATGCGTGTCGATGGACGCGCTCGACGGCGCCCTCCAAGAACGGTTCGGGAAGAAATTCGTCGCCTCCGGAGGAACCGCCTCTTTGGACGAAGCCATCAAGAAGAAATTCGCCAAGAAGGAAATGCTCTTGGCGAAGAATCTGGCGACAGTGAAAGCGGCTTATGAGATCGCCAGCCAGTGGGCGGAGAAGAACAACGTTGAGTTGCGAGTCGGCAATCCGGCCGTCGCCGCATAAGAGAGAGAAGGATTTCGTCGTATGTATAACGTCGCGCAAGTGATCGACGAGAAATGTGTTGCTAAGAAAGGCTGCCGCCTCTGCATCATGTATTGTCCCGAGGCCAACTGCTTGGACCTGAATTCATCCAAAATGGTGGCCGAAGTCAATATTGACCGATGCAAGGGCTGCGAACTCTGCGTCGTCGTCTGTAACGCAGCCAAGCACGAGGCCATCCTCATGCAGGCCGTGAGCGCGACGGGTCAGCTCATGTCGAAGAAGGGCGAATCCGCAGCACTCGGCCAAGCCTATCAAGGCTAACAGGCCAGGACGTCTCGTAAACCCCATAGCGTTCGACGCTATGGGGTTTTTTGTTGGGCAGGAGGTGAACGCGTGGCAAGCGAAGATAATGTCCTTCGAGAGTTGATCGGGGAAATTTCGAGCCTGATCAGCGAATACCCGAAAGCGTTGGAGCGGCGCGCCTCAATCATCCAAGCCGGGGGAAAGGACCCGGAGTTGGTCGAGAAACTGGTAAAGGCGGCTGACACCATGCGTGATAGCGGGAACCTCTATTTGACCTGGGCGAAACACTATGCCGCGGTCGCAGAGGGAAACTCCGACGCCTCTTCTGATGAGGATGAGACCGAGGATTTCGATGTCTAAAAAAGTCTCCCTATTTCTGAGAAAGTTTTGTTAAAATACGGACCTTCGATTGTTCCCCTTGTTCCCCGGTAGCTCAGTTGGTAGAGCAGCCGGCTGTTAACCGGCTGGTCGCAGGTTCGAGTCCTGCCCGGGGAGCCATATTTCTGAAGTCTCCCGAACGTCCCGCTGCCACGTCACACCGACGCAAGAACTATCTCACCACAAGTGGGTCCCCGCTCTTGCCGTTCACGCTACCTGGATTTTGTGACTCGGCCAGCCCGGCGTCATGACGACCAACGGTCGATATTACGAGTGTTTTTCTTTCCGCTATGATTGACGGCATGGATCACAGGGCGCCATCATTTCGGCCGGCACTCGCTCTCCGCAATGCCCATGTGATGACCCTGGTGCCTCGATATTGGCCGCGCGATACCTCCTTAATCGGGATGCCGCAGGAAGGGCGTCTGTTCGCCGTCGCACCAGACACCCAATTATATGGATGGTGTCATTGGCAAAAAGACCGTGCCTCCTGTCCCACCGTCATCTTGGTGCATGGGCTGGAAGGTTGTAGCGAGTCGCATTACATGCGCGGCATCGCGGCCAAAGTGTATGCGGCGGGGTGTAATGTCCTCAGAATGAATCAACGAACCTGCGGTGGCACCGAGCATTTGACGCCCACGCTCTATAACAGCGGCCTAAGCGGAGACTACCGGGCGATCATCCATGAATTGGCGAATCGTGACCATCTCGAACAGATATGGTTGGTGGGCTACTCCATGGGAGGGAACCTCGTGCTCAAAGCGGCCGGCGAGCTTGGCAGGACGGAACGGGCGTTCGCCGGGGCCCTGGCCGTCTGTCCCAACATCGATCCCACGCAGTGCGTGCGAGCGTTGGAGGAACGCAGGAATTGGCTGTACCATCAGCATTTTCTAGTCCGGCTCAAAGCGAGACTCCGGCGAAAAGCCGCTCTGCTGCCGGGCAGGTGGGATCTGACGGGATTAGACCGGATTACGCGCATCAGTGACTTCGACGACCGGTACACGGCGCCCGACGGAGGCTATCGGAACGCTGAAGACTATTATGATCGAGCCGGTGCGCGTCATGTCCTGAACCGGATCGGCGTCCCGACGCTCATCATCACGGCCCAGGATGATCCCTTCATTCCTTTTTCCATGTTCGCCCTGCCGTTGATACACGACCATCCGAAGATTCGTCTACTGGCTCCCAGCCACGGAGGCCACTGCGGGTTTTTTCACCGGAGCCGTAACGGCGAAGATCCGTACTGGGCTGAAAATCGAATTGTGGAGTTCTTGCAGAAACCGCAGTGACCGTGCGGGTCTGCCTCCGGGAACGGCGGCAAGGCGCGACGGAGGGCGTGTATCAGCTCATCAGATGGGTGCGGACTTCGTTCACGTAAGTGTCGAAGGGATCCGGCATGGGAAACGGCGGTCGGCCGCGTACTTGGAAAACGGACCAGTTGATCATATAGGCGGGGAAAAAGCGCTCCTCCGATGGAGCAGGCTGTGGTTCAGCGGGAGCGCCGGTCGCCAGCAAATGCTTTACCAGTTCACTGCGGCCATAAGCGCGCGTATTCTTTGGACCGTGGTCCATGGCCAGATCAATGAGCCGGTCGGTCGTCAGTCGCGGGACACGTCCCTCCTGCATGAGGGCGGCATACAGACTCTTGTCCGGATCGAGGTTGTGGTACTCCAGATCCAAACTCTTCAACATGGGATCGTGCCAATCCGCCTGTTCCGCCTCCCGATAGGATTCGATGAGCCAAAGCTTCGAAGCCCAATCGACTCGCCCCACCAGCTTGGTATAGTCCCCCCGTAGATCCTGCAGCACGGCTTCCCACTGCGTCAGCACCCAATCGGTTTCATCGTCCTGTCCCTGACAATGAGCCTTGGCGGCGGCCAGGTACTGTTCCTGGATATCGATGGCCGACATGGTTTTTCCGGACTGCAGACGGACCAGCCATTGCCGGTCCTGGTCTTGGGAGATCTCCTGCAGCGTTTCGACGGGCTCGGCAATATCCACCGCATCGGGGGCATGGCCCTCTTCAATAAGCTGGAGCACGAGCCCGGTCGTGCCCAACTTCAGAGCGGTCGCAAACTCGGCCATGTTCGAATCGCCCAGCAACAAATGAATCCGCCGGTATTGATCCGGGTCCGCCAGCGGTTCATCGCGGGTATTGATGATGGCGCGGTTCTGCTGCACCCACTCGAAGAAGTCGTTCACAATGTGATCCGCGCGCTGCGAAATTTGAAACGGCAACTGGTTGAGGTCCGGACCATGGCCTGCACCGATCCGGTGCACGATCAGCCGATCCGTCTGAATCCAGGCATCCTGCGGGCTCGCCGCCCCGATGCGTCCGGCGCCCGTGAAGATCTGCCGCGTGACGAGAAACGTGACCAGCGGAGCCAATCCGCGCCGGCTGAATGGAAACCGTCGCGTCACCAGAAAGTTCTCATGCGATCCGAAAGTCGCATCCGTTTCATGATCGATGTTGTTCTTGATCAGCGAAACCGTGTCCCGCCACCCCAACGCGTCGATGGCCTGTTGCAGGATTTGATCGCCGGCCCGGTCGGATGCCACCACATCGATGAGGCTTTCGCATTCCGGCGACGCATATTCCAGATGCCCCATATCGAGATAGAGGCGGCCGGCGTTGGTTAAAAACCCACCGTTCCCGGGCGGCTCGTCATGCCCCCGATGATGGAGATCCAACACCCCGCGGCGCTGGACATGAAAAATATGGTCGCGCAGCTTGTGGGCAAACCAAGTCGGGGAATGATCGGGCCGGTCCTGCTGGACCAGCAAACCGTATTCTGTTTCCAGGCCGAAGATACGATTCAACATGCTAGCGGGGCAAGGCGGCTCTAAGGTCCGACGGGAGCAGTCGTCCCACTTCATCGGCCGTCAAGATCCGGTATTTAGACGGACCGGGCTGATGGCGGTCCAGCACGGCGCATTCGATCGTCTTGTCAGCCATGGTGTCTCGCAGATGCGCCAAGAGCGACGTCTCACTCGTTTGGAGCTCCGCGCCGCCCTTTTCTTTCGGCTCCCGCTCGTTCGCGGCCTGCCGCTGGGCCTGGTCCCCCAGCGCCCACGCCTGAAGCGCCAGCGGAAGCGCCTGCGCCAATGGAACCGCTGCCGTCATACCCCGGCGAAGGTACGACGCCATGTCCGTTTGAACGGCGGGCGTCGCGGCCAACACCGCACAGCCGACGTTTTCCTCGAACGTACCATCGTAGTTGATGGTCAACAGCGCATCCTTGCCCTCTTTGTGCCCCAGTTCGGCCAGCAGGATTTTCAGGATAAAGGGCGCTTTGTACACCTCTTCGAACGCCTGCTTGACGACCGGAGCTACGCCGTACTTGACGAGCCGCGCACCGGTCACATCGGACGGAGACCGGTTAAAGCCTTCCGTATGCGCCATTTCCAGCAAGCTAAATCGAAGCTTTTCTAAATCGGCCGGATGGCCCATGCCGCCCAGCGCGATCCGATCATAAATCTCATACAGCTTGGGCGTGCCCCTGCTCACCGTCGCCAATAGGATACCGCCGTCATAGGACAGGGCCACGACCGGACTGCCTTGCTTGAACTGCTCATCCAGATAGGTCCGGCGGTTCCCGACCGCTTCCACCCACCGATAGGGTTCTTCATACATGGCGCACCACCTGCGCTTCGTACAGCGACTTGAGTTGCGCATCCGCGACCGCGCGCACCCCGGACTCCGTAATCAGCTTCAGGACCGGATAGAGACTGGCCTCACGGTTCACCCCGCCCGTCGCCGAGTCGAATTCCGCCGCGCTGGTCAGCAATCGCAACGTTTGAATTATGGCCTGCTCTTCCCCTAATTTGCTGAGCGATTGCTCGCCCCACGTGTTCACATAGTGCAGAATGCCGCGAATCGTCGGAGACCCGGATCCCGACACGGCATATTCGACGCCCTCGAATTCCGCGCCCAGGATATCGTAGAAATAGATCTTGGCGGCGCCTTGCTGGAAATCGTAGCCGGCGAAGATGGGCGCCACCGCGCCGGTGCCGGCTAACGCCGCCGCCACGTTTTCTTTGAGGAGCTTGGAGACCGCCCGTAACTTTCCTTCGAAGCTCAATTCCTGTAACTGTGTCCGCCGATAGTATTTGAAGGAATGGTCCAGGACCCGTACCATTTCATACGCCGTAGCGGGCACCCCCGCGATCGCCATCACACTATGGCGGTCGATGTCGAGCACCTTATCCGTGCGGTCGTACATCACCATATTGCCGGCCGTGGCCCGTCGATCGCCGGCCACCAACACGCCATCCCGATACTTAAACGCCAGAATAGTCGTGGCGGTCGTCAGTTCCTGCCCATTCCCTGCTGAGCCGGGACTTCCGAACGTGTACCCTTGCGCTTTGAGGAGTTGATAAAAATCGCCCTGCATCCCCATGCCGTCACCTTGTGTCACAGTAAAAAGTTATGCGTGCTGCGGTCCGCCTGTACCCGTCAACGACTCTTTGGTCCCCCTACTCGCCCGTTCGTTGCCGGTACCGTTCCGCCTGCTTGGGATCCACTTTTCGCATGCGTTTGAGCAGATTGTCCTTGTCGGGCGACCCGGTTTCTGGACGGCGTGGTCCGCCGCCTTCTTCGGAGGGTGACGGTGAGGCGGGCATCGGATCGACCGGGCCTTCCCGGCGCTCGGGCATCAAGTATGTGTGCATGATCATGTATCCTTTCGCGTCTTCCAGGCAGCGAGCGCCGCCGACGGAGAAGCCGCCGACTCGAACATCGCTGCACAGGCGGTGACCTCTTCAGGGTTAAACAGATCGCTCATGTCCAACGTCCGCGGCATGAGACCATCAGAGAACTGAATCCGCTCCCACTGCACGGACTTGATCTGATCGGGAAACCGCCGGACGCACAGTCCCCGGAGTCCGCCGCGCGTATCTCCCGGACCGGCTGACCGCGCCTGCTCGACATCCGAGTCCGCCGTCATCCTCCAGGCTTTGCCTTCGGCTTCAAGCCCCAGGTAGAGCCCGCGCTCGGCATTCACGTTGTGGTATTCCAGATCGAGGCTGGCCATCCAGGGATCGTCCCAGCCGATCTGTTCTTCACGCATAAAGCTTTCCAGCAGCCAGAGCTTGGTCACCCAATCCAGCTTGCCGATCAGCTTCGACCGGTCCTGGGCGAGGAGGCGCAACGTCTCGCCCCATTCGCGGAGTAGCCAATCGGTCTCGCTGTCCGACCCGGCCAGCGTGCGCTGCGCGGCGAGGAAATACTGCTCCTGGATGTCCAGTCCTGACACGGTGCGGCCGCTGGTTTGGCGCACCGTGGTCTTGAGATCGGTATCGCGCGACAGTTGCTTCACGGCAATCACAGGCTGCTCCAATGCGATCGACGGGGCCGCGCCGCGCTCGATCAAGTCGAGCACCAACCGGGTGGTCCCGACCTTCAGCGCCGTCGCATACTCGCACATGTTGGCATCGCCGACGATCAGATGCAGCCGGCGGTACTTGGCGCGATCGGCATGCGGCTCATCTCTGGTATTGAGGAGCGGCCGATTGTGCATGGTATCGACGCTCAGCTCGGTTTCCATAAAATCGGCGCGCTGGGACAGCTGATAGGCTCCCGGCACATGGCCGGATTCCTGCGCCTCGATCCCGACCTTGCCCGCCCCGGCGATGACCTGGCGGGTCACGAGAAACGGCATGAGCCCGGCCACCACGTGCGCAAACGGCAGGGAGCGCGGCAGGAGGTAGTTGTCATGGCAGCCATAGCTGTGGCCATGAAAATCCGTATTGTTCTTATACAACTGGACATGCGGCCCGCCCAGGCTCCGGTTCCGGCGATCGGCCGCCCGCTGCATGATCCGTTCTCCCGCCCGATCCTGCGCCAGGAGATCTTTGAGGCTCCGGCATTCCGGCGTCGAATATTCCGGGTGCGTATGGTCGTTATAAAAGCGCGCCCCGTTGGGCAGCACCAAGTCGCTCTTCATCTCGTGGAAGGAAAACGGCCGATGGGCGTCGACTTTGGCGAATTCGTCTTCTTCCTCGTCCTGCGCCAAGCCGGCCACCCGGAACCCCCGCGCATCTTCATGCGGATCTTCGCCCCCGTAATCCCAGCGCCGCTCGAACGCGGCGGTCAGGTGCGCGCGGACGAGTTCCATGGATTCCACGACCGGATCGACGTGGGACTGGTCCTCCCGCGTGATGCCATATTCCGTCTCGATGCCGAACAGGCGCATGTGCCGATATCCAATGCCGACGCGGTTCGAATGAATCTAAATGATCTGACTGATCAGTCGCTCTTCGGTCTGCCGCCCGCGCCGGAACGACGACACGCCGACGACCTGTTCCGGATGGTGGTCAAGCAGCTTCAACCACTCCTCCGCCGCATCGTCGGGCGGCAACATCTCGCCTTCGCGGAACTCTTCCGAGACGGCGTCCAACAAATCGTCCGCCGTCAACCCCGCGGCGGCTCCCGCCCGGATCGTCCGGTCGATGGCCTTTTCCTTGGCGCGCTGCACGATGGAGGACACAATCGCGCCGCTCAGCAGGTCCCCCCGGTACAGCACCTTGTTCTGGCCGTTGCGGAGCCGGATGGACAGCAACCGGTTCTCGTCGGTCCGGGTAAAGATGGCCGCGATTACCTGGTCCACCAGCGACTGCAACGCCTGCGCCTTGTCACCGCCGCGCCCGGCCACGCAGGCCGGATCCAGCGGCAGGTCGGCCGTGAGATACACTTTCAGAATCTCCGCAGCGGCGCCTCGATCGGGGCGGCTCACTTTGATTTTTCGATCGATTCGGCCCGGCCGGAGGACCGCCGGATCGATCAAATCCGGCCGGTTCGACGCCAGGATGATGACCACATCGCGCAACGATTCGATTCCGTCCATCTCGCTGCAGAACATCGGCACCAACGTGTTCGAAATATTAAACGACCGCATCGCGCGGCGGGTGCCGAGGATGGATTCGGCTTCGTCGATAAAGATGAACGGGAGTGCTCCGCCTTTGCGGCGCGCCCGCGCCTGAGCGAAGAGGTCCCGCACCATGCGCTCGGACTCTCCCAGCCACATGTTGAGAATTTCGGGACCCTTGATATGGAGGAACGCCCCGCTGGTGACCGGCGGACCCTGATCGGGACCGGCGGAACGATTCGACCGGGACTCACTTACCAGCTTCGCGAGGCTGCCGGCGGCGGCCTGGCCGATCAACGTTTTTCCGCAGCCCGGCGGGCCATACAGCAGAAAGCCCTTGGGCTGAGAAAACTTGAATTGCTGAAACGTCTCGGCGTGGAGAAGCGGATACTCGATGGCTTTGCGAATCGCGCCGATCGCGTCGCTCTGTCCGCCGATTTGTTCCCAGGTGACGTTGGGAACTTCATCCAGCACATGCTTGCCGGTCTGGCGCTCCTCGAGCTTTTCGATCGCCACGCGATGGCTGGGATCGATCCGGACTTCATCGCCCGCCTTGAGATCCACTCCGGCCAGATCGCTCGAGCGCTGGAGGATCAAGGATTGGCGCCCCATGTCCTGCTCGAAGCGCAGGCGGCCGTCCGGCAGCGCTTCCGCAACCTTGAGGATCGGCCCGTTGCGGTCATAGCCCAGCGTTTTGATGACGGTGTAGGCCTCGTTCACCAGGATCTGCGTGCCGATTTTGAGATCGGCCGGCGGCACGCGGGGATCCACGTTGGCGTAATACTCTGCGCCGCCCACCAGAATGCGCGCCAATCCTTCCCCGGGAACCGCCAGCAGGGTGCCGATCCGGTTCGCCGGCGCGGTGAGCTTCGCCACCACATCACTGATTTTTTTGAATTCCGCATCGCGCTGCTGGTGGGCCGCCGCACTCAGCATCACCGCCTGGCGAAGCCGGTAGAGCAGCTTTTGCCGCGGGTCTTCCTTCGGGAAGGAGGCTAAACACTGTTCAATCAGTTCGAGCGGATCCGGGCTGGCCTGCGCATCACGCTTGGCCCCTTCATGGCCCTGTCCGCCGCCCGACGGACGCTCATTGCTATCTGCAGGACGATGATCGCTCATAGGTGTTCCTTCTGGTCAAACGAACCCGGAGAGCCTGAGAACTCCGGCATCTTACCACACCGTCTTTGCCGGCTGCGCAACCGAGGTCGTCAGTTCACGGCCTGCAGGATCACGTCGACGGACTGGCGCTTGTTGTTCCGCAGCACTTGGACCGTCACCCGGTCGCCCACTTTGTGCCGGTCCATGATATCCATCAGATGATCCGTGGTCTCGACCGGCTTGCCGTCGATCGCCAGGATGATGTCGCCCAATTCAATGCGCCCCGTCGCGGTTTCCCGCGCGCCGCGCAGACCCGCCCGATCGGCGCTGCCCCCCCGCGACACTTTGCCGATGATGAGCCCCTTGATCCCCCATCGCCTGGCCAGCGAGTCAGGCACCAACGAGACGCCCAACCCGGGCTGGATCACTTTGCCGTGCTTGATGAGCTCGGGCACGATGCGGTTCACGGTATCAACCGGGACAGCGAATCCGATGCCCGCATAGGCGCCGCTCGGGCTGACGATCTGCGTGTTGACGCCGATCAAGCGTCCGATGCTGTCTAGCAGGGGCCCCCCGGAATTGCCGGGATTAATCGCGGCGTCCGTCTGGATCACCCCTTCGATCGTCCGGTTGGACAGGGATTTGATCGTGCGGCCCAATGCACTGACCACTCCGGTCGTCAATGTATGGTCCAGCCCGAACGGGTTGCCGATGGCGAGGACTTTCTGCCCAACCCGCACATCATGGGACGAGCCGATCATCAATGGCTCCAGCGCTCCGTCGGCCGCCTGAATCTGCAACACGGCGAGATCGTGATCGGGATCCGCGCCGACGAGCTTGGCCTGATGCTCGCTCCGGTCGGACAAGGTCACCTTGATCGCATCGGCGCCATAGATGACATGGAAGTTGGTGACAATGTGTCCTTGCCTGTTCCAGACGAATCCGGTCCCCGATCCCTGCGGCACTTCCATGACATTGAAGGACCAGATGTCGCGTTGGATGGCGGTGTTCGCGATGAACACCACCGACTTGGCGGCCCGCTCGAAGACGGCGATCGTCGCCCGTTCGTCGGCGCTCAGTTCCGCCGCCGCCGGCGTCACCGGCCGGGGTTTCCCCTCCGGGCCGTCGAATGCCGCGCCGAACGGTTTGCCCCATTCGAGGGCCGCAACGATGGCTGGCGATAGGCAGAGGATGCACAGGATGGCCGTTGTAAGCCAGCCTGCTGGCCGCCTCTTCATCTATTCACCCATGATTTGGACGATGAGGTCACGCGTGCGGGGGCGTGTGTCGAAATCGACGACCACGATCTGTTGCCAGGTGCCGAGACAGAGCACGCGATCCGAAAAAGGAATGGTGACCGACGGACCCTGCAGTTGGCCGCGCAGATGACTATGGCCGTTATTCTCCCCGGGATTTCTGCGGTTATGCTGCCAGGCCGGATCGGCCGGGACCGCCCGATCCCAGAATGTTTTCGTATCGACCCGGATGCCCGGCTCGTCTTCAATGATCATCACGGACGCGGTCGTATGTTTCACAAAGACGGTGACGAGGCCGGCCCTCAGTCCGGTCCCGGCTAGGGCGTCAGACAGGGCCTTGGTCAGGTTTTCCATGTGCGTGTCGCCGGCCATCTCGACCCGGAGAGGAAGCGTCGTGACGGCCATCAGGCCTCTCCCGCCGCGAGGCCGCGCAAGTACTGCCGCTCCCGACTGGTCAACGGACCCCCGCGCGCCTCTTCAAGAATACCGTCGAACGCCCCTTCACCGGCCACCCGGCGCAGCGTGCCCATGACCGCGCCGCTCACGAGCCCTTCTTGCGCCAGCTTGTCGAGGTAGGCAAAAGCCTCGGTCAAGGCTTCCGACTGGCGTCCATAGTAATCCCGGCCGCGCCGCTGATTGCTGTAGGCCTCGAACTGCTCGCAGGCGACCAGGATCTCCGCCAATTGCTTAACCCAGGGTTGGGCCCCGGCGAGCCGCTCGGGATAGTAATAATAGAGCATGACCCGCTGCATCCAGGGCCTCCACGCGACCCCCAGCCGGCTAAGGGCCGGCTTCACCGAGCGCATACGCCGCGCGAGGCGACGGGCATAGCCGAGCCGCATTTCGACCTGTTCTGCGGCCCAGCGATCCATATGAATGCCGGCCTGTTCCAGGTCACGGCGATACCGAGTCAAAAACGCTTCGGTTTCCCGGCCGTAGGCCGTCTCCGGGTGGACGGCGCGCCATTCACGGGGCCTGGTCGGAATCCCTCGTGCTTTCGCCCAGGACCAGATACGGCCGAACAGCGGCCGGTCGAGGCCGGCACGGCCGAGATCATGCAGCAAGCAGGCAATCTCGAAGGCGCGCACGCGCTCGCCCGGATGCCCCAGGCGAGCGGCCACCGCTGCGCACATCCGCGCCGTCCGGACGGCATGCGGGCGATCATACCCGCGGATCACCCGTCCGGATTGTCGCGGGTGAGGATAATCGTAGAGCTGCATCAGCGCGGCCGTGAGCGCACGCGGCGTCAACAGGGGAGCCGTTGGACGTGAAATGGGCATGATGCGAGCCAACACGACAGCCGGTGAGATACAAGTTGGCGGCAGAATATCGTCGGCGGAAACAGAGTGTCAAGGCGGCCCGCAACCAACCGCGCTCGCTCAATCCTCTCAACTTTGCTATGCTGCCCTCCGTGCTTCGCCGATTCCGGTCCCGGTCAAGGAGGGTCCCGTGATACGAGTGCTCCAGCCAGCCGCTTTCATGAGCCTTGTCGTCATCGCATGGCCCTGCCTGACAGCGGCCGGTTCATTCGACCATCTCACCGATTTGACCGGCAAAGTCGTCCCGATCGTGACCCTCAAGGCGCGGGATAATTTCACCAGCGAATACACCTACGACATCTCCGTGCGCAACCAATCACCGGACACGATGGCCGGCGACTCCCTCGTTGTCGTCCTCGACAAGATTACGAACCTGGCCGGAGAGGATCGGCAATCCCTGAACAATGAGACGATCTTGAGCCGCTTTGAAGTGTTGGGCGAGGACGGCCTCACGGATGAGGGCAAACCCTTCTTCAGAATACCGGCCGGCAATGGACCCGATCTTCCCCCGCAAACCAATAGCCAGCCCGCCAGCGTGCGGGTCAGGAATAAAGACTATATGGCCGTATTCACGCCCTCGTTCAAAGTCTATGGACTCACGCGCCGGCCGGAACAGGCCAAACCGGCGGAGACAGCATCCGGCCCGCGCGCTCCCTCTTCGCCGGCCGCGGCCGCCTCCCGCCAGCAAGTCGAGAAGCTGATCCAGCTCTTGATCAAGAAGGGGGTATTGACCGAAGAGGAATGGCGGAAGGCGAATCAACCATGAGCGATCCCGCCTGCAAAGCCTGCCAGGGCGACTGGCCGAAACCGGATCATTTTATCGCGGACCTGGGATTGACCAGAGTCTATCTGCACGACGATCAATTTTTCCCGGGTTGGACCGTCGCGGTCTTTCAGCGGCATGCCACCGAACTCTTTCATCTGGCGCCGACTGAACGATTCCAACTCATCGAAGAAGTGAGCCTGATCGCCAAAGGGCTGGCCGACGCATTCGACGCCGCTAAAATCAATTATGAACTGCTCGGCAATCAACTCCCTCATATCCACTGGCATCTCATTCCCCGCCTGGCCTCGGACCCCGCTCCGCGGGAACCGGTGTGGTGCGTGCCGCATGAGCCGGTGCGGCTGTCGGAACCCGAGCGACAGGTTCGCGTGCAACGTATCCTCGCCTGCCTCCCCCGGAGCCCGTTTCCATACCGGTGAGCCGCAGCCCGGGACGCGTCAGTGGTATAATCCCGTCCATTATTGACCGCCCTCCTATGGACCCAAGGCTTTCCATGCCTCTTCGTGCAACGGGTGTCGTCCTCCTGTCCGTCCTGCTCGCCGACCCACCGTTCCTGCAATCAGTGTCAGCTCAATCCTCCGAAGAACCGGCTCCTCCAGTGGTCCCGGAGATTTCCCCGGAACCATCCGAGGACTCCACCCCCGCTGTTCCGCCGGAGGCACGCGCGCGTCCGGACGAACCAAGCCCCGTGCTGGTCCTCAACGAATTGCGCAAGGCCGTCCTCGCGGCTCCGACCAGCGCCCTGGATCGATCCAGGCTGGCGGAGACCCTGTATCGCATGGGCGACCTCGAGGCCGCCTTGGAGGAAAGCCGCGCCGCGGTGAAACTCCAGTCCAAAGACGCGACCCTGCAGCTTCAACTCGGCATCATACTCATGGCCAAGCAAGACTGGCGGGCGGCTGCCACGGCCTTGGCCGAGTCCGTTCAGCTCGATCCCGCGTTGACGCAGGCGCATTACAGCCTCGGCCACGTGCAATACACCTTAGGCAACAAGAAGGGCGCGATGCAATCGTATCGCCGGGCCCTCGACCTTCAGCCGCTCTTTCCCGATGCCCGCTATCGCCTCGCGCTCATCCTCAAGCTGGCGAATCAGCACGAGGAAGCCGGCCGTCTCATGGAACAGGCCGCGTTCGGCGGCATCCCGCAGGCCCAGTATTTCATGGGCAGCGCCTATAAAAACGGCCAGGGCATGCCGAAAGACCTGCCGCTCGCCATCCATTGGTGGGCCCAGGCCGCCGATCTCGGCCATCAACCGGCTGTGGAAACGTTGTCGCAGTTCCGCCGGCAAGCGCTATCCCCGCAGCAGTCCGAACGGCGGCGGGGAGAAGCCCTGGAGGCATTCAGACAGTATCGCGACATGCTCTGGGCGGACTTTCCCGACCTGCCGAGAACCGCCGATGCCCAGTCGGTAGGCATCGCGCTCCTTGACGATCGCCAGGTCGCGAAGGGAATTCCGATGCTGTTGACCGAAGCCTTGGCGCTGAGCGAGCCGGCGCATGAACGACTGGCAAGTTTGTACGAGACAGGGCTCGACCAACGGCTGGCTCAGTACGATCCCCGGGTCCTGGCCTGTTTGCAGGCCACCGCGTCCGACGGGTTCATTCCGGCGAAAAAAGCGGTGGCCCGCATCTACGGCAAAGGGCTGGGTGTGCCACCGGACTTGCCCAAGGCGAAAACGTGGCTCAAAGGCGTGCCGAAGCCGGAAGCCAAAGCCCTCCTGGACGAGATGTCGGCACAGTAAAGACACCGATGTTGGACACCTCACAACTCTGGCGCCGATTCTTGAGCCAACCCTGGCTGCAAGCCTCTGCCATGGGGCTGTGCTCAACCACCCTCGCCCTCGCCCTGTGGGCGCCCGCCCCGGCCACCTATGCCGCACTGGACTGGACGGCCTACGATGTGTGGATGAGCCATCGTGCGCCCCTCCCGGTGAGCCGCTCGCTGAGCATTGTCATGCGGGACCCGGCGGGCGAGGACACGTTCGGTCCCGGTTCATGGGACCGGGCCCTGCTCGCACGGCTGATTACCGCCGCCCATGAAGCCGGCGCGAGTGTCATCGGCCTCTCCGAGCGCCTCGATTACGCCAGCCCCGCGACGGTCGGCGGGGCCACCAGCGACGCGCTGCTCTTTGAAGCCGTCACGGCGGCCAGCGATAGGATGGTCACCCTGTATGCGCCCGAAGGCATCGCTTCGACGGCGGCCGCGCCTCTCGGACATGTCCTCGTGGCCCCTGATGCGGACCGCGTCACGCGGTCTATCCCCTTATCGTGGCAAGCGGGAACAGAGACCCTGCCCGCGTTCGGCCTGGGGCTCTATCATCGTGCCTTCGACCTGCCAAGCAGGGATTGGCCGACGGCGAGCGCCCTCGTGAATTTTGCCGGCCATGGAGAGCTGTCGGCGTTGCCGACCATCGCCTTCTCATCGGCCTGGGCCGCGGTCGAGAGCCGGAACGAGGATGAATTGGCCGCCCTGTTCAAAGGAAAGATCGTGGTGATGGCGACCGATCCGCCGTCCTCGCCGTTGTGGACGCTTCCCACGGCGCAGACCGCACCCGCCGTCGCGATTCATCTGCATTTTCTGAATTCGCTCCTGACCGGTGAGACGCTCCGCGCCATGGGCCCGATCGCCCGGGGAGTGATCGCCTGGATGGTCTGCAGCCTGCTGGCCTGGTGCTTGCTGCGTCCGCCCTATTTCCGGGGGGTGTTGGGGTTCTGCGCGGGACTGCTGGCCTACGGCCTGCTGACAGCCGTTGCACTCCCCGGAGCAGGACTCGTGCTGCCGATCGCGCTGCCGCTGACCGCGGCCCTCCTGGTCTTCATCGGTACCGCGCTCTGGAGCCAACTGACGGCCCACCAGCGCTTGCTCCTGTTGGAGCGGGACATGCTGCACCTCCAGCAGGAGGCCGCCGCCGTCCGTGAAGCGGTCGTGCTTCGCGAGACACGCGCGGAGACGTTGCAGGAAGACCTGGCCATGGCCCGTGCGGCCGCCGCGCAATCCAGCGGGCAACAGGACGAACTGATGAAAACGGCGGAAAGCCTGCGGGCGCAACTTGTCGAGGCGCAGGCGCAGGAGGAGGCCGCGCGGAGACAACTGTCCGGCCTCGAACAACAGCTCCACAATCTGCGCGCCGCCGCGACCGAGCCGGTGAAGATGGATGACGCCGAACTGGACCGGTTGCGGGAGGACTGCCGGCAGCTCGGCATCATCACGCAGGATGTCGCTCTGTTGCGCCTGTATCGTGACCTCACCAAAGGGGCGAAATCCTCGTTGACGGTGTTACTGCTCGGCGAGCCCGGCACCGGAAAGGAACTGTTCGCGCGGGCGGTGCACCGGCTCAGTCCGCGCGCGGGCAAGACATTCATTGCGGTCAATATGGCGGCGATCTCGCCCGAGCTCTTTGAAAGCGAACTCTTCGGCCATACCAAAGGCAGTTTCACCGGCGCGACAGCCGACCGGCGCGGCTACTTCGAACTGGCGAACCATGGCACCATCTTCCTCGATGAAATCGGCGATCTGCGGTTGGATCACCAAAGCAAGCTCTTGCGGGTCTTACAGGAGAAGTCGTTCTACCGCGTCGGGGCGACGATCCCGACCACGGTCGACGTGCGGATTGTCGCCGCCACGAATCGCGATCTGCAACGGGGCGTGTCCGAAGGCTGGTTCCGTGAGGATCTGTACTTTCGCCTGACCGGGCTCGTGTTCCGCCTCCCGCCCCTCCGCGAGCGACCCGGCGACGTGGCGCTTCTAGCCGGCGCCTTCTTACGGGACATGGCCGGTCACATGGGCAAACCGGTCCCGGCATTGTCCAATGAGGCCGCGCAGGCCCTGCAGGAACAACCCTGGAGGGGCAACGTGCGGGAGCTGCGGCAGTGCCTGGAGCAGGCCGTCGCCCTGAGCGATGGCCCGCTCCTGACCAAGGAGGCGTTGCGCCTCGAGCGGGCGCCGGCCGGGCTTGCCGCAGGCCGGGAGAAGCCGTCGGGGATGCTTCCCGATCCGGCCGGCGACGCCGCCGTGTTGGCCTGCCTGCGGCAGCAGGCCTTTGACATGCAGACCACCGCGAAGCGGTTGGGATGGGACCGCAGCACCGTCACCCAACGGCTCAAGGGCCTCTGCTTCCAGGCCCTCGTCGAATCGCAAGGCGATCATACGAGAGCCGCCATGGCCATCGCCGGAGACTCGAGCCACCAGAGAACCGTCGAACTCAAGCTGATGGACTACCATAGCCATCTCCTGTCCGTCATTGCCCCCTTCGCCAGCGCCGACGACGCCCTCCTCGACTGCAAGCGGCGCTTCAAGAACCTGCCGGACCGGCATTTCGCTTCGGTTGAAACGCTGGTTCGGCGACACTTCGGCCAGCATGGAACGTGATCGGTCCTTCCGACTGATGGACATACTGGCCCCTTTCTGAGGCCCTTCACCACCTGTGTGACGAGCACCTATAAAAAAAGCCGGCTGAGGTACGGCGAACACCTCCTTGCATGTTTGCCCCACCAGCGTGGCAGTGTGGCTCCGCCCAACAACAGAGGGATCTGTAGGCAAAGACGGAAATTGGAAAAAAGTGAGGATTCTAGGGATACCTCGTTCGCTGCCAGCACGGCACCTACTTTGCACAGCCCCCCTGGGCTCTTGCCTACCCTATGTCACCCACGCAGCACAAAAACGAAATCCGACTGACCCGTGTGTGCCTTGCCGCGACCGCGGCGGCCGCGGCCCTGCTCTGCTGGTCGACCGGAACGGTGGCCTGGGAAGCCTGGCGAGAAGGCCAGCACGGTCGCCTGCTGGAAGCACTGCTCTTCGGTGCGCTGGCCGGCTACCTCGCGTACGGGAACCTGGGCTACCAGATAGCCAGAATCGGCCGGTTGAAGCGGAGGCAGGGGCACCGGGCGGCTGACTGCGAATCGAACCGGCCCGTCAACAGAGAGGCGGCACCGGCAATCACGGTGCTGGTGCCGTCGTATAAAGAAGAAATTTCGGTGATCCGGCAAACGCTCCTGTCCGCGGCCCTGCAAGACTATCCCAACAAGCGCGTCGTCCTCCTGCTGGACGACCCTCCCCGGCCGGGATCTCCTGCGGATCAGGCGGCGCTGGCGGCCGGCCGCTCCCTGCCTTTCGAATTACAGGCCCTGTTGAAGGAGGCGGCCGATTACTTTGCTGATGCCCG
This sequence comes from uncultured bacterium, assembly GCA_965285945.1. Classification (GTDB taxonomy): domain Bacteria; phylum Nitrospirota; class Nitrospiria; order Nitrospirales; family Nitrospiraceae; genus Nitrospira_D. Next base: position 73,205 of record CBDIWP010000003.1, read on the forward strand.
GGCCGCGTTTCTCACACGGCGGGCTTCCGGCCGGGTGACCGCGGCGGATGAATGTGTGCGGCTGGCCGACGGCTTCCGCTGGGCCGCGCACTGGCTGGAGACGCAAGCCAAGCGCACGCCCGCCGAATCCCATACGGATATCTGGTTCATTGAACAGATCCTCACCCAGCCGGCCGACCTTTGCCGCGAGCGGGGTGCCGCGTGGTTCGCGCGACGGACGGAGGCGCCGCTGAGTCCGATGGGTCCGCTGTTGAACGAAATCGACGCCGCCTACGCCGGACTAGCGGGGCGGTTTTGCGCCGAACTCGACCTGTTCGAACGGAAGCTGTACGCCAATCTCTCCCATGAGCCCAACAAGGCCATGAACCTCAACAGCTATCTGGGACTGATGGGCCGGCGCCTGAGGCTCGCGCCGCACGAAGACGGCATTGTGCTGGAAGACACCGCGGTCCTGGCCGGCAGCCGGCTGATTCCGGACTCACCTTACGTGATCACGCTGGATGCCGACAGCCTGATCAAGCCGCAATATGCCGCCACATTGGTCGGCCTGATGGAACAACCTGCGCATGCCCGGACGGCGGTCGCGCAAACGCCCTACAGCGCCATTCCAAATGCGCCCGGCGCCTTGGAACGGACCGCCGGAGCCACGACCGACATTCAGTATCTCGTGCACCAGGGGTTCACCTACTATGGGGCGACGTTCTGGGTCGGAGCCAATGCCTTATTGCGGAAATCGGCCCTGGAAGAGATTTGCCAGGACAAGCGCCAGGGCGGCGGCATGATCCGACGGTACATTCAGGACCGGACCGTCATCGAGGATACGGAGTCAACGGTAGATTTGCTGGCGAAGGGATGGTCGTTGTTCAACTACCCTGAGCGGCTGGCGTACAGCGCGACGCCTCCGGATTTCGGGTCCCTCGTCATCCAGCGGGCGCGCTGGGCCAACGGCGGATTGCTCATCCTGCCCAAGTTCCTGTCGTTCCTGCGCCGCGCGCCGGCGCACCGGGGCATGGCCGCGCAGAGCTTCCTCCAGTTCCATTACCTCACGTCGCTCGCCGTCACGCCGCTGAGCGTGCTGTTGCTCTTGGTCGTTCCCTTTTCCTCCGATCTCATGACGCCGTGGATGCTGCTGGCGGCCCTTCCGTACTTTGTGCTGTATGTCCGCGATCTCGCCGCGACCGGCTATCGGCCCCTGCGGGACCTGCTCCGCGTCTATGCGCTCAATCTGCTGCTCATCCCCGTCCATCTGGACGGCGCGCTCACCTCCTTGCGGCAAGCCCTGACCGGGACCAAGATTCCGTTCCGGCGGACACCGAAAATTTCCGGACGCACCAGGACGGCAGGAATCGATCTCGCCCTGCAACTGGCCATGGTCCTCACCAGCATCGGGTTGGCGGCTTTGTACGGAGCGCGGCAACGCTGGACCACCGCCTTCTTTCCGCTGGTGAACGCCGGGTTACTCCTCTATGGCATCCACCGCTTCATCGGCTTCGCCGCCATGAGAGAAGATCTCGCCGCCAGCTTTCATCAAATGCTCGCCCGGCAGGAGCCGCTGCGGATGCCGAACCCAGGCCTGCGCCTGCTCGCCCGGCTCGTCTCGGCACGGCGGCCGGTGCGCATGTGGGCTTCCTCCTGGCCGGAGAGGAGGAGTGTGTCCCGGCAAATCCTATGGATGGTAATCGCAGCGCTCGAAATGCTTTCGCCGGCCATGGCCTCGGGCACGGTCACAGCAGGGCTCACGGCCATCCAGATCGAGAACCGCAAACCGGGCACGACCGAATGGATCCTGGCCCATCCCGCCCGTCAGCACGAAATCGAAGGCTATGCCTCGCGCACGAGCGTCAATCGGGGAGAAACGCTCCAGCTGTTCGTCAATACCCAAGCCGCACGGTACACGATCCGGATTTTCCGATTGGGATGGTATGACGGATTGGGAGCCCGGGAACTGGGCCGTCCCATCAGCCGGCCTGGACGGGTCCAGCCCGAACCCTTCATAGACGCCGCCACCGGTTTGATCGAATGCCGGTGGACGGATCCGATCCGGCTGACGATTCCCCTCAATCCCACCGATCCGACCGACTGGGCCAGCGGACTGTATGTCGCCAAGTTGACGGCCGAACCGTCGGGCCATGAAAGCTATATCACCTTCGTCGTGCGTGACGATGCGCGCCCCTCCGCCTATCTCGTGCAATCGAGCGTCACGACGTTTCAGGCCTACAACAACTGGGGCGGGAAATCGCTCTACGCGTTCAACAGCACCGGCGGACAGGCCGCGAAGGTCTCCTTCGACCGTCCCTATGCGGGGAGTCCGATTGAAGCGGCCGCCTCGGGGACCGGAGCGGGAGATCTGTTCACCTCCAATTCCATTCCAGCCGGCTATCCCGCGTCGGCTGCCGGCTGGGAATACAACTTCATCCGGTGGCTGGAGCGTGAAGGGTACGATGCGACCTATGCCACCAATCTCGATGTGCATAGAGATCCGACCCTCCTCGCCTCGCACGCGGCCTTTCTCTCTCTCGGGCACGATGAATATTGGAGCGCGGAGATGCGGCGGCATGTCGAACAGGCCCGCGACCAGGGGGTCCATCTCGGGTTTTTCTCTTCCAACACCTGCTACTGGCAAATCCGCCTGGAGCCGAGCCGGGTCACCGGAGACCCCGATCGAACCATCGTGGCCTATAAGGAAACGGCGCCCTGGCACGACCCGCTCTTTCTCGATGAAGAACCGGACAACGATGACCTCGTGACGACCAAGTGGCGCAATCCGCCGGTGAATCGTCCCGAAGCGACCCTTCTCGGCAGCATGTTCGTGGAAGTGGACCGTCCCGTGGACGGTGATTTCGTGCTCGAAGAGCCGGAGGAATGGATCACAAAGGGCACGGGCCTGACGAAAGGGGCCACGCTCAGGGGGCTTCTCGGATACGAAGTGGATGCCATCAGCACGTCGAGTCCTGCGGGCACCCATGTCGTGGCCCGCTCGTCGGTCAGCGGCATCGATGGAGCGGCGACCTGGTACCGAGCCCCCAGCGGGGCTCTCGTCTTCGCAAGCGGGTCGATGCAGTGGAGTTGGGCGCTCGACGACTACCAGGCGCCGCGGCTTCGCCGGTCGGTCCTCAGCCCGGCCGTCCAGCAGATGACGAGAAATATTCTGGCCAAACTCGGCGTCAAACGTCGGTAACATCCGTCTCTGGCACCCTGAACGCTCCCATCCCATCACGGTCGATCGCCGTCATGCCACAGGTTACGGGCTTGCGGCTGAACGTGTGGCGGCTCGCCCGCGATTCCGCAAAGAGCGGTATTCATCCTTCATCCCCCAGACCGTTGATGCGCCCGGCTCCTTTGCCGGCATGCTGCGTCTTGGGCAGCAGATGAGCCGGGACAAACGCCATCCCGGCGATGAGCGTGGGCACCACCGCGCTGGCGATGACGGCCGCGACAAGAGCAGAATATTGCGCCTGCGTCACCAGGCCATGGGAGAGGCCATAGAGCGAGGAAATCGTCCCGAACGTGAGTCCGGTCGACATGAGCAGCGTGTAGTACCACCGCTCACTGCGCTCGTGCCGGAAGGTACTGATGACGGGATAGATCCCGGATATCTTTGAAACCAGCTTCCCCATGAGCAACGCCATGAAGACGAGCGGCAGCGCCAACAACGCCTGAAGCGAGACCAGCGTCCCCGCCCGCAAAAAGTAGAACGGGGTGAGGAAACCCACGGTCAACGTGCGCAGCCGGCGAATCCACAGTGTGTCCCGGGCAGCGCTGCCGGCGAGCACCATGCCGACCAGATAAGCAGGCAGGACCGCTTCGCTCCCCGACCACAAAGCCAGCGCGCCCAATCCAAACAGAATCAGCATGATCCATTTGGTCCGAATCGCGGCAGTTCGATGCGCGTAATGCCGTGTCAGCCAGGCAGTCGTCTTCGGCAACAACGCCAGGATGGCGACGCTCGCCACGATGAAGACGACGGTCTTATAGGTAAGCGGAGAGAACAGCAGCCCCAGGAGGATGACCGACCCGAGATCGTTGACGAAGCAGGATCCGAGAATGCCCTTCCCATATTCCGTCTTGTTAAAGCCCGTTTCAACCATCACGCTGTACACCACCGCCGTCGAGGTCGTCGACAGCGCGATGCCGGCGAGCCAGCTCGCATTGGCATCCCAGCCCAACAGATAATGCGCGACGGCCGCGCAGCCGAGGAGCGGGGCCAGGAATCCGACCGATCCCACGAGGCTCACCTCGGTCAACTTTGTCCGGATGATGTCGGGATCCAATTCCGCGCCGGCGAGGAAGGTCAGCACGACGGCTCCCGATCCGGCCAAAAACCGCACCCATTCGGAATGGGCGGCCAGCACATCGCCCAGCCCGAACCAACCGGTCGCCGCGGCGGCGGCCACGCCGACACAAATTTCAACGAGGGCAACTGAGAGGCCAAGAGAGGACGCAATGAGGGCAGAGACCACGGCGAGGGCGAGCCACAGGGACGCGGTGATGAAGATCGATTCCATCCGGGAGTCCTCCGTTCGGCCTGGTTCAGACTGCTTCGAGCGGCTGCCGCCACATCGGCGACAATCCTACGGCTACGGCAGTCGTAGCGTAGGAGTCATCAGCCTGGCCGAGGCGGTTATACGGGGGACTCCATCCCCTGTAGAGGAGCCGAGTATACGCGAATGGATCAGAACGCGCCTAGGAGAAAATTGCAGAGAACATCGGAAGGAGAACATCACGACGAGCGTGCGCTAGTCGTCCACCAGCGACCGGAACATGATGATCGCATCCTGATAAGTGCCGTCGTTTGTTCGCACGGCGCCGGGAATCACGCCGAGTTGCGTGAAGCCCAGTTTCCCCCACAGCCCGCGGGCGATCACATTCTCGGCGAAGACTAAATTAAAGATCACGCTCCGGTAGCCGAGCTGCTTCGCATATTCCAACATGGTCGTGCCGAGGAGCCACCCCAAGCCTTGCCGGCGCCATTGCGGCGCAACAATGAACCCGGCGTTCGCCACATGCCCGGCCCGTCCGGGCCAGTTCGGCTTCAGATAAAACGCGCCGGCCATCCCCGCAGCCCCTTCCCGATCCGGCACATAGGCCGCCACCGTCTGCTTGCCGCGAAACCAATAGTTCTGAAACTCCTCGTCATCCGGAAAGCGGTCATGCGGATAGGAGGTGCCTTCTTCGACGATGTTCCGATAGAGCGCCTTGAGCGGATCAACATCTGTTTGGCCGGCCAGCACCAATTGAACAGCAGAGCCGTCGTTGAGTGTTGAGTGGATGGGAAAAGTAAAGCTCAAAGGATTAGACCGTGACTCTGCAGACGTGAGCGCGAAGAATGAAGAATAAGTGACGGAGGTAGAACGAGGCAAACGTGGTTTACTTCATGATGTTCTGGATCGCGTAGTCTTCCACTTTGCCCTGAAATTTCTTGAATCCAAGATAGGCCTTGAAGGCCTCGAACAGCGACCGTTTCGCTTCCTGCCATAGCTTGTGATCGCTGAAGTCCCAAGCCGGACTGTCGCCATTGTAGGCTCTCGCGAAAGTGATCAGCTCTGAGAAGAATGACACGTACGAGGTAATCTTCTCATCTTTCAGCAGGCGATAGAGATTGATGACGATGGCTTGAGAATAGTCCCGTTCATAGCCCCCTTCTCCGAAGTAGTGCTGACGTTGCCTCACGAGAATGACGTCAATTTCCAAGCTGAAGGTCCAGGTGGTCTGCGACTGCACTCTCGCCACCTCGTTCATGAGCCTTTGGGGTCATAGTACATCTCCCTCTTGCCGACTCTCACTTGTACCAAATCCCTTCGATCAACCCACGCGGGAGGACGTTCCTGGTAGCCGTGTAGCACCACATCAATGTGGTCCCCGCTCGCGACCTCCAACAAATTCAAGACATCGATGATGCCCTGGGTCGTTGCAAACTTCGGATCGAAGTAGGTCAACGCGGCCAGCTTCCATTCTGAAACGCGAGGAGATTTGTCGCCAGGTGCCGGGTCTACCCCAAATCGAATACGGGCCATAATTTCCCTCTAGGCAGGACGACGATACTTTGGACAAAGCATTAAAAGGCTGAACCCTTTGCTTGGCCCTGCATTCTTTTACGGAAACGCCCCATCATGATGTCGGAAATCTATGGTTTTGGAAAGAGCCGCAATTCTACAAACCTTGGGGACGCCAGGTGGCGGGTTTGAAGTAAATGTGGATTGCACTGAGGACGTGGCCTTGCGGATGACCTTGAAATGCGCCGAACAAGGCAAGGCATCGATCTCAGCGGACGCAAAGAAGCGCGCGCCCACCATCCCAGCTGCTCCCTCCCGATCCGGCACATAGGCCGCCACAGTCTGCTTGCCCCGAAACCAATAATCCAGAATTTCTTCGTCATCCGGAAACCGGTCATGCGGGTAGGAGGTGCCCTCTTCGACGATGATCCGATAGAGGGCTTTGAGCGGCTGGACATCTCGTTCATCGGCCGATACGAGTTGCACCGACGAGCCGTCTTTGAGCCTGGCTATGATGGGGAAGGACAGGCTCATAATAAAGACATCGGTCGTTGCTCCCGTATTGGGATCGTGGTAGATATGCGCGTGCGCATCATTGCAAAGCGGCCCCTTCGCACGTTTTGGAAACGCCACCCAAAGGCACAAGGTCCTTTGGAAGCATGGCATCAAGAAGTAGCACGGGCAGATTGGTCAACACCATCTGAAGTCAAAGCCCACTTTCGGTCAGCCAGCGTACTCCAGGACAATAGAGTGGTGCTCAACATTGCAGGAAATCAATATCGCCTGATTGTGAAGATCAACTATGTCTATCAAATCGTCTATATTCGATTCATCGGAACTCATACAGAATATGACGCGATCGATGCTGCAACAGTTTGAGATACGGAGGCACCATGACGATTACGCCCATCAAAACAAAGCGAGACTATGAACGCACTCTACGCCGCATTGAGCAACTCATGGATGCGAGACCCGGCACCAAGAACGGGGACGAACTGGATATACTCACCACACTGGTCGAAGCCTACGAGGCGAAGCATTATGCCATTTGCCCGCCGGATGCGATTGAAGCCATCAAATTCAGGATGGATCAGCTGGGCATGTCGCGCAAAGACTTGGAAGTCATGCTCGGAGGGCGCGGGCGGGTCTCGGAAGTGCTGACCAGAAAGCGGGGCCTCTCACTGGAAATGATCCGGAAGCTTCACCGGGAACTCCGCATCCCTCTGGAAAGCCTGGTGGGAACAGCGGCTTAGGAGAAGCCGCAACCCTACAAGCCTTCAGGCTGCCAGGTGGCGGGTTTGAAGTACGCTTGGGATTGCACTGAGGACGTGGCCTTGCGGATGACCTTGAAATGCGCCGAGCAAGGCAAGGCATCGATCTCAGCCGACGGAAAGAAGCGCGCATCGCTCGTTTCCATGCCATCCGGTCGAGGGGTGCCTCGGATCACCCGCGCCGCAAACACCGTGGACACGGCGGCGAGTCGATCGCCGTTGTCATAGACATGGGAAAAGTGCTCGCCGGCAAAGACGCCGAGGATGTGCGTCAACTCAACAAACACGCCGGCTTCCTCCCACGTCTCACGCACCGCCGCATCAGCCGGCAATTCATGGGGGTCGATGATGCCGCTTGGCGGGCCCCACAATCCCGAAGGCTTGTCCTGCACCAGTAAGAGCCGACCCTCCTTGTCGTAGGCCATGACCGTCGCGACCGGCACCTGGAGCAAGTCCGTGCCGATCTTCGCCCGGAGAGATTTAATGAAGTCGGGGATGGGCATAGTGAGCGTCGTTGTTACCTAAAGATATCGCAAAGGCGCATTAAACTAACTTATGGGGAACCCGAATTTGCGATCAATGATCGAAACATGATAATCGCATCCTGGTAGGGTCCGACCCTCAGGCCTCGCGGACGACCGAAGGGGGGCTTGAGAAAAGACTCCCGACCCCTTTGTCACAGACCCATGAAACCAATAATCCATAAAGTTCTCGTGAGTGAGCAGAACGAAGGTGCCTGACATCTCCGTCTTCCAAATTCCCAATACGATTGCTGCACCTTTTTCTCACCCAGCCATTAAGGGTTCTGCGCTCTGCACCGCTTACACTTGGTTAAGACAAACGTGACCTCAGGAACAATACCAAAAAGAGCCTCGACGTTCTCCTGGAAAAGGCAATAGCAATAATCGAATACACCTTGTGGGAAACAAAGGGGTCTGACCCCTTTGTTTGGTCCTGCCCCCTTTGTTTGGTCTTATGACGTGATTTCGGTCTTACGGACTGGCTAAGCATTTAATTGGCACGCCGTCGCAAAATCGGCGAAGTCACCGCAGATCTGAATCGCCTTTCCTTCTTTTCTCCATGTCAGATACTCAGATATGAAAAACCTAGAGTGCTTTTCCATCGGTCCCGGGAATGGAGCTGTCGATATCTTGCGACGGTCTTTGGCAAATTCCTCTGTAGCATTCGCGACGGCATTGCTAGCCAGATGCCCCATAACCCAAACCAGTCGCGCTTTTGACAGCAAAGGGCGAAGATGCGCAGGGTCTTTTACCCGGATGGATTGATATGACAGCGCCTTCTGCCGCTCCTTCGCAATAGTTTGCGCTGGCAATTGGCAACGAACGGCATGGTCGAATAAAAACCCAGCATTCCGAAAACCTTCAAGCGTCGATTCTTTTATAAACCCGTGGTGATGAAGGCCCCGCAAAAGTAATCGACGCACAGCAACGGGATCGTTTTCATAGCTGTCAGGCTCACGGTAGAAATATGCTGAGCTGGTGTCTCCCGGATTTTCTCCAACAATTAAGATACTGCAGGACTTGAGGTGTCCAATGGCTGGCCACATCATACTGTTCCCAGGCGTGTCTAGGGGCACCACAACAGCTAAGGAAGCTCATTGATCGCCCAGTTGAAAACCAGGAGTCGCTTCCACGGTCGACTAACAACTCGAAATGGCCGTGTCGGAGAATCCGAAGTTTTGAACTATCCCCGTCTCGTCAAAACAAACCCAAAAGTCTTTCGTTGTAGTCCCAGCAAATGCGGCTGACTCCGCATAGAAATACTGAGCAATTGTTCGTTTCCCTTTGGCCGGAACGACCTTCATCGTCCCACGAGTGATTTTCTTCCCATTTTCTACCGTTTCTTCTGTAGTTGTCTCATATTCCGTCGAAAACATTGTCGAAGTCGATTGGACCTCAGGAAAATTTGGAGAACCTAACCGCCTTCACTACTTCGTCCCGCGTCGTTACGCCCTTCTGGATCCAGGTTACTTGGTCGGGCGTGACAAGCGTTCCATGGGATGCACACCCAACGAGGAAAGCACCGATTAAGAAGCACAAAACGGATCTCATTAATCTTCTCCAGGTTTGACCGCTCCAGCTTAATGCAAGTTCCAACGGTGATACTGAACCACTGGGCTTCCTCCACTTCCACGGCGGCACGGGGTCTGGATCGCACAAAACAAAGGCTTTGTATTGCGACTTATAGTTTTGACCTTCAGAACGAGCAAGACGGAAGAGAGACTTTGCGATCAGACGGTTTAGAGGTCTGCCTCTTCTCTTTGACCTCTTTTTTCCTTCATTTGCACAAAACAAAGGGGTCTGACTTTTTGCTCGACAGATTTGCTTCCATCAATCTCCATTGCTGCGTTCGAGAAACATCTTTGATGGAATAAACGCCTTCGGAATACCACCGTCAGACTCTATCTCGTGTCTTTCAATCCGTATCCCATGTATATTTACCAAGTCATGAGCTTCCGCGAGAAAGTGGCGTATCAAAACACGCTCCAGAGTTTTTAGGACCCTAGCCATCTGCTGTCCTGAACGTGTACATGGATAGCCGATGATAACCACGCGTTTCCCGCTAGACGCTCCCTCGATGTGCTTGACAAGCCGATGATTATTCAAATGTGTCTTTATTCGTGAGCGAAGATTTTCTGACTTGCCGACATATAGAGCTTCATAGGAGCTTCCCCATTTACGCGCGAACATATAAATACCAGGGGATGGTTTGATCTTGTCAAAATTGACATCGTAAGTAAGGCCGTTTCTTGTGTCTTTAAGGAGAGGAATTGGCTTATTCCAGTTGATTGCAAGGCGCACTGCAGTTACCTCGAACGGTTGGAGATTGTGGCACCTGACATCCGGCAATGGAGATCGCGGCAAAGATCCCAAGCAGGAGGCGGATACATTGTTCATTTGCAGCCCTCGTCGATGGCTGCACTCTGTGACGCAGCTCTCAAGGCCAGGGGCGTGGCGCGGCTTTATCCCGCAGCGTCCCCTGCACTGCAGTGTTATCCAGCTGTTGGCCATAAGTGGCACAACGAATACTGCTTTCAGACGGAGTCATCTCGACTAGGACACAAGTGCATTGAAGGCCTTGAACACCGCCTCAAATTGGTCAAGGGTTGAATTGATCGAAGGCGTTTCTGCATCTAACAAGGATGGGTTTTCCAAAAGCCAGCGAGACGCGCCAAAGTGATCGAACTCCGCCACCGACGCGGGCATGAGCTTGAACAACGCCTCGGCCTTTTTGACGATACGCGGGCTCGGGCTTGCGGCGGTCAGCGAAGCCGTGGTCACCAGGTGGGCGGCGGGCGGCTTATAGGCTCCGTTGAGCATCTCGACGAACAAATCCGCCTTGAATAGATCCTCTACATCGGCCTCCGATTGACCAGTGAAGTCCGCACAGGTGTAGAAGTGCCCGGCCTTAAGGATGTCGGCCTTCTTCAGGTTCTCGATCTTGGTCTTGTCGCCGTTGGCGATGTCGGAAAGCACCGCCATGTTGATGCGATTACCTCCGAAGAGTCTTACGAAGGGCGCGATCTTATCGATGCCACCAGATGGGCACAGCGTCCACTTTGGATCGAGGCCCTTGCGGCGGCGCTTGATCAATGCTTGTGATAACACTTGCAAATAGAGGATGTCGGATGGGCCTTCGACCAACAATGTGTTCGCGCCGATGAAGAGCGACTGGGTCACTTCGTAGCCCAATGCCCCTTGCAACGGAAAAAGTGTGTCGTCGTTGACTTCGAGCACGTCGGATCGAACCTTTGTGCCTTTGACCTCGGGCCGCTTGGCGGGCTTCTCGATGATCACGTCCTCCACGATGCGGACATCGGCGAGGCGATCCATCGGAACCATGAATGGCGAGTGCGTCGTGAAGATGACCTGGTGGTCTGGCAGCAGCCGCTCGACGATGTAGCGCAACAAGTCCCCTTGGGCCTTGCCATGCAAAGTGAGGCCCGGTTCGTCGAGCAAGATGACGGCGTTCTCATTGCCCGGAGTTTTCTTGAGCTGCTTGAACTGTGCCAAGAAGGAGAAAAACCAGACGAAACCCGCGCTGCGTTCGGACAGCGGCAAAGTAGCCTTATGGTTTATGTTCCTAATGCGGATGTCCGCCACAATTCCTGAGTTGAATGGGGCCGGGTCTTTCGGCTTGGCGCTGTCGATCTCAATAACGACTTCCAAAGCGTTGTTCTGGCTCCAAAACTGAAAGATTTCTTCGGTGATTTCGTTGCTAGCCGCCTCACATGTTGCCTTCAACGCCTCTCGACGTTTTGCGTCGAGCAGGTCCTCTAACGTCGTCCCGGCGTATTCCAAGAAGGCGAGAAAAATCTTGTCGCTAACGGAGACCGTGTTGTTCTGTTTGTCCTGCTGTAGCTTCTGGATCGAGACCATGCCTGACATGCGCTCGAAGTGCGAGGCGAAGAAGAACTTTGGCTGTCTGGGAGATAGGACATCTATCACGCCCTTTGTAAAGCTCGACTCCCTGCACTTCCTGATGTCCTGCAAGAGGGCATCTTGCTTTGGGGTGCGTTCGGCGAGGCCCGAAAGAGCCTTATCTGCAGTAGGCCCGTCACTTACACCATGCAAGACATTGCGCTCCGTGGCATTAAGAGCGTGCTTGCTGACCATGTTCTCCAAAACTTTGGCGCTATCGATCTCAATGATCCATACGCGGCGGTCGTCGTCATACCGGAACCCGAAGTGCGCTTGGAATGTGTCGGCCTTTAACACCCCAACACCGAAGCGCTCCTCCACGGCGGCCTTGTCCGCATCTTCGAGACACCACCATGTCCGAATCACTTCGGCCATGCCATCTGGATGGCGATCATCAAAGCGGGTCGAAAACCGCCTTGGATAGTCAATGGTCTCATCGTATTCAAAGGGCAGCGATGGCTTGAGACCGCGAATAGCACTGAGTAATGCCGTCTTACCCGCCTCGTTCTTACCGACAAGGCATGTGAGGTCCCCAATCTCGAACTCTTCGCTGTCCTCCACGGACCGATAGTTTTGAACGCGGACTCTAATGAGCTTCATTTTCTATCTATCCCCTGGTACGTGTGGAAGCAGGACGCGTCCTCACCCGTCATTAATTCCTCATCTCCCACAATGTCCATGAGGAACCGGAACAAAGGCGGCACATTTTCAGCCGATTCATTGATGCCGTCAAGTCCCAACTAGGTGATTGTCTTCTTTAATGCTCCCGTTTCTGCCTGATTCCTATCAGAGGTGTGATCAGCAAGGACGAGGGGCTCCCCACCATGCGGGCCGCAGCCATGATTGGTCCATAATTGGTCTTTCCGAGCTCGCTTGTGGGGTCGCCCTGGTTGCGGGGCTATCCCCGCGTCGCATGATGGGCCTCGCTTCCCCGCATCACTCACCAATCCTCCCTCATTCTCTGAACCCCTGAATTTGCTTGGAGTTATTCCAATTTCATCGTTCTCAGAAACCGGCACTCCAGTTGCTCAAGCACCCTCCGCCGGCGCGTTGAACCACGGCTGGAAAGGAGGAACTTAGCAAGGCCGGACGCAAGTTTTGAGTGCTTAGTTTTGAGTGTTGAATTTTGAATTAACCGCATAGCTCTCAAGGAGGATTGTCATCATGCAGAAAGGTCCATCGCAGGTTTCGTCGGGGAGCATTACGCCCGCTGTTATGGGGCCGCAGAAGGATACGAAGGAGGTGATGATTCTGGCCGGGCTCGTTGTGGTGCTGGCCGGGCTCATTGCCGCCGCCTGGTATTACGGTCTGATGACCGACCAGGTCAGGGTCACGTCAGGGACGGAGAAGGTGGACAATGCCAATGTATCGGAGATGCTCAAGAAGGCCGGAGTGCTGAATCAGGCCGAGGCTTCGACGACGAACCCAACCCTGGTGACGGCACAGATTGGAACGATGCCGGATATCATCCATTCCGATATCTACTTCGAGGTGGGCCGGAAAGGGCTCACCGACGAAGCGAAAGGAGCGCTGGCTGCGCAAACCGACATGCTCAAGCAGCATGAGGACTATGGGGTGCTGATCCAGGGCTATACCGACCAACAGGGATCGTCCGGCTACAATATGAAACTGGGCATGAAACGGGCTGAGACCGTGAAAGCCGAATTGCTGGCTGCCGGCATCCCGGCATACCGGATCAAGGCGGTCAGTCTGGGAGAAGAAGGGGTCCTCTGCGTCGACATGAGCGACCTGTGCCGGCACATGAACCGCCGGGTGCATTTGGACATCCGGAAAATCGGCCAGGAGCACATGACGCTGCCTCCGCCGGCCGCCACGACGGCCATCGATCCGTCCGAACCGGCTATCGATCCTGGGCAGGCCGAGGATGCCGGCTCGATCAACGAGAGCCTGCCGCCTTCGTCATCGGATCCGGCAGGGACCGCCGCGGATCCCATTACCGGCAGCTAGCCGCTCGCTCAGGTTCGCCCCGGCCTGAACTCTTCAGGCCGGGGCCGGCCCGGTGAGGCAGCGATAACAAAGGTCGTCAAAAACAGATGGAGAAGGAAAGCAGGGCGGCACTATGGTGCATCCCGGCGGCCGGACGACAACAGAGCACTGCGGCATTCAGTACAGAAGCCGGACTCGGCTCTGACCCAGCGGAAAACTTCTGTCCTGGAAGGGACCCGCCATGTCGCAATACAAGCACCGCGCTCAAGACCAGAAATATTTACATCCTCTTTACCAAATCTTCATCAACTCTACTTCACGCCTGGGCTATCCGATCCACGACGCCTCCCCGAACATTAGCTGTAGGTAGTCCTCTCTCGGAACATAAACACTAAATCCAGTATTTAGTGGTACTTCTTTTTTGACGTGGAGCCTTTCCCCTACGAAGGAAAAATCATATTCGTGGAGCCAGGCTTCTATTTACCGCGTGAATCGATGGCTTTGCATGATCGAGTACGGGCATCAACCTTGCTCATAGGCGTCGGTCATACAGTCCCATAAAACTACGTTACCTAGGAGAAAGCATGAAAGTACTCGTTGCATGGTGCGAACGTCTAGGCATGAAGGCCTGGTGGTTCGGTGTGATGATCCTGGCCGGGGCCCTCCCTGCAGAGGCGTCCCACTGTACATTATCATGGGATGCGAACACGGAAACCGATCTGGCGGGCTATCATGTGTATCATTCGTATTCGAGCAACGGCTATAGGGAGGGCGGCTTTAGCTTCACCACCCGCGCCACTTCGCTCAGCTGTGAAGATATGGGGGTCGGCTATGACGGGCGCCTCCATTACTGGACGGTGACCGCCTACGATTCCGCGGGTAACGAGAGCGCGTTTCCGACGGAAGTTTGGATGCAAATGCCGCTGGTGACCGAGCCCACGTCGCCGCCTCCTCCTCCGCCTCCTCCCGCGCCGACCTGTTTGCGAATGGCCGGCAAAAGCGGCAACTGCAAGCAATGGAGCCAATAACCACTCTCCCGCATTGAATCGCCCACCGCCGGTATCAGTCGCCTGCCGACGGTTGATACCGGCACCTTCACGGGATCCCGCTGGTCCGGTCCTCCTGGCCTGAATTCTTCAGGCGAGGGGCTCAGTGAACAAACGTTGACAGAGATCAGAAAAACGGGACCTCTATCGTGAGCGGGGAAGAGGAGAGAGGAAGCGAGCGACCAGCAGCAGCGGGCGATATCAGTGTTTCATTCTGGCTTGTGACTTCCACTTCCAGGGTGGCACGGGGTTCGGGTCGGCCCACAGACCCTTGCCGGAAGCTCTGGCCAGTTCTTCGCTATCATCGAAAGTGCGATTTGGCGATCCGGCCCGCTTCGACCAGGCCAGACCCTCCTTTACCAACTCGTGGCCCACATTGCGCCCGTCGGGGAGAAACATCTCGACGATGGTGCGGCCATGGGCGCCCGGCTTGAGCGCGCGCACGATGACTTCCCGTCCGCCGACGTAAGCGGTGGTCGCCCGCTTGGCCTGTTTGCCGTAGGGCTGCTTGAGCTCAGGACAATCAATATCCTGGAGGTAGACGGTCTGGGTTTTCCCATCGTGATAGATCGTGAGGCGGTCGCCTTCATGCACCGCGACGACGCGCACTTTCATACTGGCCCAGGAGGGGGACGAGGCGAGGAGGATCCCTGCGAGCAGCAGACTGACCGATGAGGCGGCGCGACACCACATGGCCCCATGCTAGCGCGGAGCGGTCATTTGGCCAAGCAGTTCCTGAGAGTCCGTCCTCATGGTCCACGCAGGCAGAAAGCAAAGGAGCCAGGCCCGGTCGGCGCCGGCCGCCCTCCGGCCCGGATCCACCCCTATGTCTAAGCACATTTTCGGGAGGCTTGGGAGGCCGACTGGCGGCGCCGCGCGAGATGTTCGAGGGCTCGATCCACGACCGGTTCCAAATTTTCGAGATCGACCGTCTTGATGAGAAAGTCATAGGCTCCGAGCTTCATTGCCTCGACCGCATCTTTGACGCAGCCATAAGCCGTGAGGATGATGACCACGGTGTCATGCCCCTTGTCATGGATGGTCTTCAAGATCTCGATCCCGGACAGGCCCGGCATTTTGAGGTCGGAGACAATCAGATCGGGTTGGTGATCCCCGAGCGCGGCCAACAACTCCTGTGCCGATTCGAAGGCCCGGACCTGATGGCGGCGCCGGGACAGCCGTTTGAGAATCGCTTTTCGAACGACGGACTCGTCTTCCGCCACGAAGATACTCGCTTGCATGAGTGCTGCTCCTTACGCTCCTGAGCGTGACTGACCTGACGCGGCTTCCTGCCTTCGGCTCCGGACTATGGTCCGGTGGTCTGGAGGCCCTGGGTGAGCATGCGGAAGCCCAGCACATGGCCCGACAGGACTTCAAAATCCTCCATCCCGACGAGGGTGCGGGTGTGGCCCGATTGAATGCGCTGGTCTCTGAAGTGGTGCAGATACGCCATCGCGTATGATCGATCATCGGCCCCGACACGATCAGCATGAAATTGGACCGGATCCGACATTCGCCGGGACCAGTTTGAGGCTGTATCGTTCGCGCGTGCCGCGCCCATCCCCGATGCGGATG
This sequence comes from uncultured bacterium, assembly GCA_965285945.1. Taxonomy (GTDB): domain Bacteria; phylum Nitrospirota; class Nitrospiria; order Nitrospirales; family Nitrospiraceae; genus Nitrospira_D. The sequence continues at coordinate 89,479 of CBDIWP010000003.1, forward strand.
ACCGGATTGGCAAACAGCTCCTCGAAGGCTTCGTAGAGCATGCGCCTATACGGCCGGCGGCCCGGGCCTTCGGCCTCGGGTTGGTTCGATACGAATTGAACGGATCTGAGGCAGAGCACCGAGATCTTGGCCACTCGTGCATAGGGTGGTGATACAGCAATTCATACGCCACCTTCACCACGAGCATCCTGGCCGGCCGGGGCTATGAGATTTCATAGCAAGTACGCCGGGATGAACCATCGTAGAAGTACCAGACCCGTGACAGCCGTCAGGAACCGGAACAAGATATGAGCGATACCGCTCAATGGTCGCAAGACGGAATCGCACGAAGCCGGGCTCACCAGGATCCTCTCCCGCTCCTCTGACGCCCGGCTAAAGGGTTATAGAGGAGAGGCCACATTACGGAGGCGTGGCCTGCGCCGAAGCGACAAACTGGCCGGTCTCGGAACGAACCGGCGTCTTCCTGGTGGGGTTTTCCGGCGGGTGCCTCAGTCAGGACTGCCACCGGGAACTGTACGGGCCTGGCAAGTAGTCACGCCGGTATTGCAAAGCTATCTCTTAGGTCCTGACCCAGTCTTCTCGCTTCTTACTTTTATGTACGGTAGATCACATGATACCGGTGCAAACGGCTCCTAACCGCATACTCGCGAGTCTACCGCAGGCAGAGCGCGGGCTGATCCTTTCGTTGTGCGACGAGGTCGGCCTCAGACTGGGAGACGCCATTGACGAGGTCGGAGAGCCGGTCCGTTATCTCTATTTCCCGCTCGATGCGGCGATCAGTGTGATGGACGTGCGCAACGAACAGCACATCCTGGAGGTCATGGTCATCGGCAAAGAGGGCTGTAGCGGATCTTCCGTGGTGCAAGGCAGCTACTTCTCAACCACGATGTCGATGGTGGACACCGCAGGAGCAGCAGTCCGGACAGCCGCATCGAGGGTGAGGGAGCACCTGCCGGACATGCCGGCCCTGCAAGTGGCCTTGGCCCATTATCATGCGCTTCTCCTTCGCTATACCGAGCTTGCGTCGGGATGCAACCGATCTCATGCTGCGGCACAACAGGTAGCCCGGTGGCTCAAGACCCATCGGGACCGCACCGGATCGGAATCGTTCCTCATCACGACCGCTTTTCTGGCTGCGAAGGTCGGAATTTCCCTGGAGACAACCGCTGAGGTGCTGGACGACCTCCAACGGCACGGCATCGTGAGCAGGGGGTACAACAAAATCACCATTATCGACGAAGTCGCGCTTGACGATTCGGCCTGCGAGTGCATTGCGCTGAGGAAGCGCGCGATGGAGGACTATCTCGCCGGCCTCGCAGACCTCTCTCAGGACTCCTGAGGACAGGTGGAGTCACCCATCCCCTTTGCCACCGGATGGACCCGCCTTTTCTTTCGAGGAGCCGGATGGAGGAAATGGCGTGCCCCCGGATCTAATAGCCCACAAAGTTTTCGGTCCGGATGTCCTTGTCATCCACATGCCAATCCTTGAGCATCGTCCGCAACGCCGCCACCATGCCAGGCGGGCCCACCACGTAGTAGAGCGGGGAGCCGATGTCCGGAAGATGCTTGGAGAGCAGCGCAGCTGAGAGATATCCGGTTGCCCCCTTCCATGGCAGCGAAGACTTGTCCGGTTCGGTCATGGTGCCCACGAAGACATAATGAGGATTCTTTTCCTGCAAGGCGAACAACTCGTCCAAGAAGGGAGCATCCTCCGGCCGCCGGTTGGAGTAGAACAGCACCAGGCGCTGCGGCGACCGTTGCATGGCCGCATGGACCACCATGCTGCGGAACGGCGTAATCCCGATGCCCCCCGCCAGAAAGACCGCCGGACGGGTCTGGTCCGGATGCAGCACCAGATTTCCGAACGGGCCTTCCATCTGAACGGCTGTGCCGATGGGCATGCGCTGCAGTTCGCGCTTGAACGATGTCTGACGCAAACGTGTCGCCACCATGACGGTCTCTTCATGCGGCGCGCTAGCAATCGACAACGCTCTGGTGATCTGCGCCGGGTCTGGATCGGCTAGATCCGGCAGTGTGAGATCCACAAACTGGCCGGGGGTAAAGACAAACCCTGCCGGTTTGTCAAAATAAAATGCCATGGTGCTGTCGGCCACCGTCCGGCGGTCACGTAGCGTGACCGTATAGGTCTTTGAGACTGACGCACTGTTCATCCGCCTACTCCTTTTCCGGTTTTAATGGGCGCATGCTTGGCCGCACTCCAACGACCAGATCAGAGACGCCGCCACCACCGATCTCTTGGTTGCCGGTCATCCGACACGGTTCGTGCTGAAAGCTGTAAACCATAGAACGCGCCGCCGATCTTAGCAACATTCCTATGGAGCCAGTGGCAACACCAGGCGGGTTCCACCGGGACCGGCACCGAACAGCCCAGTGTTCGCCACCACGACTCGCATGAGCAGATCTCTCGCCACATCATGCAACCCGGCTGTCTGAGCCACTTCGCTCCCGTGAAGTGCGCACGCCACCGTCATGGCAAAAGGATCCACCGCCAGCCTGGATGGAAGGGTCGTCATCAAAGACCGTATCGCCGCCGGCAGCACGGACGGAGGGGAGGCCTGATCCGTCACCGCATAGACGGCGTCGTGCAGTTGTTCCAGATCGGCCTGAATCTCGTCAGGCTCCGTGCTCGCCCGGCAGTGCTGGTAAGTCTTCCACGTAGCCATGAATCGTGCGTTATCAAACACAGGATCCGGCTCTTCGAAGGGCCATGCGTGGCAACCGCTGAGCATGATGCTCATCAGCAGCACAGGCCCGATTGCGAATCTGAACAACATATCGACGCAGCGCTCAGCAAGCGTTATGCCAAGACCGCCGGACGAAGAAGCGGTATGTTTCGCATACTTAGCGCTGCGGCCATGAGATCATCCGCGTCGCGGGTCGTGAGCATGAGCGATTTTTCATGACCTCGTGACGTTTCCGCGAAGGCGCGCGGCGGGATGCTGCACGGCGGGGGAAGCCGAGATCGGGGGGACCACTGCCATTCGGCCAGTCATACCAGACCGAGATGGCCGCTGGGCAAGACGGTTCGCGCTCGGCGAGCCTGCCTGGGCGGGAAGGGACTTTCTAATTCATTGTGATGTTATAGGAGGGCTGAAGACCCGGGACGATCGGCAGTTCGCGGAGGCGCGTACGTGGGCCGTGACAGGCCCAACTTCTTCATTCGGCTGCGCAGGGTGCTGGGGTTGATACCTAATTCCGTGGCCGCCCCGAGAGGACCGTAAATCCGCCAGCCGACTCGCTCGAGCGTGCGGAGAATGTGCTGCCGCTCTGAATCCTGCAATGTGGCCGATCGCTGCTCGATCATCTCTTGGACTGGCGGCGGCATCACAAACCGTTCATCAATGGTGACGACATGGCTCGGAGCCAGAATCGCGGCCCGCTCAATGACATTCTCGAGTTCCCGGATATTGCCCGGCCAATGATACTGCGCCAGCCGCTCCAATGCCGCCTCGTCGAAGACGAAATCGCCGCGCTTGAGCTTGACCCGGCAGAGCCGGAGAAAATGCTCCGCCAAGAGCGCAATATCCTCCTGGCGGTCCCGCAAGGGAGGGAGCGCGATGGGAAATACTTTGAGCCGGTAATAGAGATCCGCTCGAAACCGCTTGTCCTCTACCGCTTTCGCCAAATCCACATTGGTCGCGGCGATGACACGCACATCCACCGGAATCGGCCTCACTCCGCCCACGCGATCAACCAGGTGATCCTCCAGGACCCGGAGCAGTTTGGCTTGCACCGGGAAGGGCATTTCGCCGATTTCATCGAGGAACAGCGTACCCTCGTGAGCGAGTTCAAACCGGCCTTGATGCCGCTGCACCGCCCCAGTAAACGCCCCGCGCTCGTGCCCGAACAATTCGCTTTCCACCAGGCCGCTCGGCAGGGCGGCGCAGTTGAGCCGCACAAACGGCTTGTCGCGACGGGGACTCCGATCATGGATGGCGCGAGCGACCAGCTCCTTGCCCGTACCGGTTTCGCCCATGACCAATACCGTCGTGGATGTCGGGGCGACGGCATAAATTTGTTCGACCACTTTGCGGAGCGGCTCGCTGTTGCCGACCAGGCGTCCGAAGTTGCCTTCTTGCCGGATCTCTTCGGTCAGATAGGCATTTTGCTTGGCCAGCTTGTGATTAAACTGGGTGAGTTGTTCATAGGCCTGCACGTTGTCGATAGCCAGCGCGACCTGGATCGCAATCTGCTGCAAGAACTCCACCGTCTCGGCGTCCGGCTCGCCTGATGCCATACTTCCGATATTCAGCGTGCCCAGGCAATTACCACGGGCCAGGAGCGGAAGGTTGACCATCCGACCAAGCCCTTCTTCCACATAGTATCGATCCTCGATGAAGACTTGTTCCCGCTGCAAATAGGGTCGGACATGGACTTGACGGTGATCATACACCCAGCCGACCGCACTGCCCACGCGTGGAATGATGCTGCCGCGCTGGAGCACGCGCTTCGGCATGTTGGTCTCGAGCGCATGAAACCGGAAGCCGTCTTCCTCTTGCACATACAAGAGCACGCCGGCGCGCTCCCACGGCACGACGTCCTTGATGAGATCCGTGCACGCTTGCCACAAACTGTCCATCTCGCGCTGTGAGTTCAGCACATTCGAGACTTCCAGCAAGGTGCGATACCGCTGATAGACGTGGCTCACAACATCGCCCCCTCGTTCAAGAGCTTCTTTGCGATGAGAGATTGCCGATGGCATCCGATGCCCCCTTGCGATGCCGCGATGCCTTACTAGTGGCAATAATCTTGCCTGAGGCCGTTCGTTTCGGCCGCACTCCCGTTTACACGCATCCAGCCAAAGAATGCGTGCATCGCGGAACCTTTAACCAGCATGATAGCTTATTACTCGGAAGCCGGAAACGTCCAGGTGAGCAGAATACCAGTGATCGGACTGTGCGAAGTCGCTCGGTTCACGACTCTCCCAGGAGCACACCTGCAGCCGCCGGATCGCCGGCCGACAGGCACTGCCTCGCTTCAGCGCTCCAGCCGGCGTGTGCAGATGTCGCCGTTGGGGCTTGAGCACAGTTGATTCTGCTTTCCGTCTCAGCGATCAACATGGACGGCGACTCGGAGAATCCCGCAAACGGCGCCCCGCGCAGATGAACCGTTCGGCCATTTCCATGGTGGCCCCTCCGCTGACTTCGGAAAACCCCTGTCCGGAGGACTTTGAATACTGACTTCCAACCTGAAGGTTGCCGGCCCCCTCCTACGTATATTGTCAGGCAGGTATGCGACCTTGGAATCAGCCAGGGTCGCTCCGAGCTTTCGGTGAGCGACCCGGCCTCTTACGATGCGGATGGATTGCAGAAACGGATTTTAGTCCGGAGAGGTGCGAGAGCGGCCAAATCGGAGCAATCTCTAACAGATTGCTGTCCGGGCAACCGGACCGTAGGTTCGAATCCTACCCTCTCCGCCACAACCTGTGGAAAATGAGCCACCGGCCAACGGTCTACTCATATAAACGCCGCCACATGTACTGTTGAGAGGGCAGTTGTAAATAGGCCTCCAGGCACAGATGCAGGCGCTCTTGTCCGGCGTCGTCTTGATACAGCCAGATAAAAGCTTGATGGGTCGTGCCGCATACGGTACATGGCCTTTGTGTCGGCACCCGCTCCTCTGCCTTAAGATGCGCCCGCTGCGCCATGTTGTTTACCTCCTTCCGTCTTGCTCGCCTGCGCGGCCGACCGGAGGAGTAACTCCTGCCGGATCGCTTCCAGTAAATCATTCACAATGAGAGGTTTCCTCAGCGTGCGATGGGCGCCGAGTTCCTTGGCAACATCGAGATAATCAAATTCTGCGGTCCCTCCGGAGATCGCCACAATCCTCATGTCCGGTGATGCGCGGCGCAAGGCCATCGTCACGTCTAAGCCGTCCTGCTCGGGCATTAAGACATCCGTAATGACCAGGTCCGCCGTACTGACATGAAGAAGGCGGAGGCCTTCCCGGCCATTGCTGGCAAGGAGCACGGTGTATCCCGCCTCTTCCAATACCTTTCGGAGGAAGGTCCGAATGGCGGAGTCGTCGTCAATGACCAAAATGGACGGGATGGTGCACCTCTCGGTCCACATAGGTGGAAAGCGATGTTGATATTCGAGGCGCTACAGGAGGCGCCGTAAGCTTTCTCCAAGACGATGGAGCGAAAACTCCTTTTCAATAAATTCCGCCGCGCCGAGCTCCCGTGCTTGTTTTTCCATCTCTTCATTGCCGGCTCCCGTCAGAATCACTACCGGGGTGTCGACGGCAACGGCATGAATGTCCTTCAACACGGTGATGCCGTCGATATCCGGCATTTTGAGATCCAGCACGATGAGATCCGGGCGTTCACGGCGAAACAGATCCAACCCCTTTCGGCCGCTCTCAGCCAGCAGCACGGCATACCCCTTGCGCTCTAAGATCGTAGCCAACAGGCCACGGATTCCCGGTTCATCGTCAATTACCAGGATCTTCTTCATCACGCCTCCTTGGATCGGCCTGCTGGTCACGTTCAGCCCAAGCAGACGGCAAGATGAGGAACCATGGCCGAGTGCACTCACGCACTATGGGGGCCTTCAAGTCCTTGTCCAGGCATCCGTGTTGGTCCAGCCGCCGCATCGATGACTGATCATTCTCAGGACAGCTCACACGAGGTGTCTCCAGGCATCAGCCACCCCGGATTGCTCCTTAGCATTCAATCCTATATGGCGGCGAGCCGGCACCTGGCGGGTCCGCCAGGTGCTGGCGCCGCTCAATCCTTGTAGGTTATGACCGAGTGCTCTTTGCTTGGGTCAGAAAGGCGGCTTCTATGACGAATGACGAGTCCGCAGTCCCCCGTGATATGCCGATGTCAAGGAGCGTGGCCGGCCTGATCGAGCGCAGATTCCCACGATCGTTCGTCGAACTGCCCTGTTTGTATTCGCGCGATGGCGGTCCTGACTGTGACGGGACGGTTCTCGATGTATCCAGGGATGGGTGCGCCATCCGCAAGACGGCCCACGTTCAACGGGGCGATTCCCTTCAACTCTCCATCTTCCCTTCACCGAACCAGTCTCCAATCGAAGTCAGTCTGGCGGTGGTGCGATGGTCAACGATAATGCAGTTCGGCGTGGAATTCATGATGCTGTCGCCTCGCGACACCAAGCGCTTACGCGACTACCTGACGCTCCTAGAAGAGACCCGATAGCAGGATGGCGTCTCTGTTTGTTCAGGGGCTCGGTCCGGCAGCCGCAACGAGACACGCCACGGTTGGATTACCCGTGTGCGCGTAGGGACGCTGGTGAGAGCCTACGTGCCGGGAAGGTCAATCTAAAGGGGATCGGGGAGAGGCGGCAAACCGAAGAACACCCGAGTGTCGTTCTTATCTTTCAGCGAAAGTTCTTCCTTCGTGAGCTTACGCGCCATCTTCAAGAACGCCTGATACTTAACCTCTAAAGACACCTTGGGTTTTCGCATGACGACCTCCTGTGTGAGCCGCTCTAAGTGATGAATTCTACTCCTTTCCGGTAAAGAGCGCGAGCAGTGTTCTTGGGACACCGCTGAATCGCTCCTGCCCCCTCGTTTACCGTTCCCCTTTCACCGTTCATCACATCGCGCAAGGAAGCGCCCGGGCAATGTCGTAACGCAAGGAGCGGGACTGTAGCGTCGCGAACAAGGGTACAGATAAGAAAAAACTGGGATCTCTTCTAGGGAGCATCGATGCGTAGGTGGATTCATATTTGTCCCATCGCAACTCCTAAGATGGTCTTCTTATGTGGCTCCACTCAGCTCGTGCGTCTGTGGTTCTTGTATCCGTGTGTCTGGTATCAGGGACATTGGGATGCGGCTCTGAGGATGGTCCAGCAAATGGCGCACCGGCCTTCGCGTCACAAGGAGCAACCCTCACATTGCACTGGGATGCGGTACAAGACACCTCGGTTTTGGGTTACAGGGTTTATCACGGCACCTATTCGCGCATGTATCGCTCATGGACGGAAGTGCACGGTGCTACGACGCATACCATTTCAAATCTTGGCTACAATACGACATATTACGTTGCAGTGACGGCCTACAGCGCCTACAGCGAGAGTCCATACTCAAACGAAGTCAGTGCCATTACTTCTGCTTCGCCACAATCTGATCCGTGAGACGAGACGGACAAGTACTGAAGAGGAAGGGTGTGGCGGCGATTGAGTTGCTGGCGCAGTCCGGCCGGCTAACCGACCCACTTTACAGCGACCCAGTGGAGGCAGTGATGAGGAGCCGTCGTCGGTCTATTTGCCCTGCACCGCCGGCTGAATCGCGGCGTGCAGCTGCTCGCAGGCCGCTTCCTTCGGAATGAGCACCGCTGCACCAGCCCGTAGCATGGCCGCGTGGGCCTCGATCGATCCGGCCGAAGGGAGGCCCAGGGACACTGGTCCAAGGCACCTACCCCATAGAGGGTGTCATCCGACCGATTAGAGCGGCGATGAATCGTTATGATGGGCTCTCATTCCATCATTGACCATCTTTGGAGACCCCTTCCCGATTTCCGCCTGTGATGCGATCTCCAACTCCTCTACAACGGCGTCCAGCAGGTCCGCCATGGCGAGCGGCTTCCTCAGTGTTCGATGGGCCCCCAGAGTTTTGGCGACGTCAAGAAAATCCATATCTGCCACGCCGCCAGAAACCGCAATAATGCGGGTTCGGGGGGACTGATGATGCATAGCCCTCGTGACCTCCAGTCCGTCCCTCTCCGGCATTAACACGTCAGTGATCACAAGTTCTGGAGCACACATGCGGGCGAGGTGGAGGCCTTGCCGCCCGTTACTCGCCTGCCGCACGACATGCCCCTCCGCTTCCAATACTTCCCGTAAGAGAAGGCGGATCTGTGAATCATCGTCGATGACCAGTATGGATGCGATATGCCGCCTCATGGTTTGCACGTACATTATCGCTGAAGAGGGGCCGGTTGTCTGTACGCTACAGCTTACATATGACGGATAAAAGAAGGGGATGTTGGCAGTGGGCGGTCGATGAACAGCTACCATAGGGCCACTAGACTCTATGGGCATGGGCAAACGGATTCCGCACTGAGCAAACTTGCTAAGCCGTTTTTCTTTGCTATGGTTCATGCTATCTCTCTGTCATGCGACTGTTTGGCAACTTAATAAGGAAAAGGACTTCCTATGAGCGATGTCGATCAACGGCACAACCCTACCGGGTCCTGTGCCGGCCCACATGACCGGAGGTTCGTTCGTTATCGGGTCAGCGTGCGGTGTGAATTTTCCAGCGATCCTTGTTCAGGAAACGGCACGGTGGTCGATTTGTCTACCGGAGGATGCAGAATCGAAGCCGCGTGGCACTTTTCGCCAGGGGAGTACTTGAGCATGACCCTCCATGCGGTTTCGCTCGAGCATGCGGTACCTATCGAATTGGCCGTCGTGCGTTGGTCAAGCGGCGAGGCTTTCGGTGTCGAGTTTATTCGTATACATCCGATCCACCAAAAGCGGCTGGGGCTCTTGGTGGGCTACATCGAAAGGGATGCGATGTTGTTGGAGACCTTGAAGACAGACTCTAACGGATGAGGCCGTTCTCGAACGGGGCTCCGCATCCTGAGCTACGCCGGGAGCTTCACGGGAGATTCATTGGAACGCATCCGGCGGTGTTTTAAGCAATTTTGCAAAGCGCGCTTTATCAATCGCCTTCTCGTACGCTTCTTCCGGCGCGATCCACTTCTTATTAAGCAACTCTTGGATCGCATCGTCCAACGTCTGCATGCCCGCGGCCTTACCCATCTGCATCGCGGAAGCAATTTGGAACGTCTTGGCATCCCGGATGAGATTGCCGATCGCTGGTGTACAAACCATGATTTCTAATGCGGCACAGCGTCCCTTTTGATCGATGCGCCTAAATAAGTTCTGCGCGACGACCAACCGTAACGCCGTGGACAACGTGTTTCGGATTTGCGCTTGTTCCTGATGTGGAAACACTTCGACAAGCCGGTCGACCGTTTTGGCAGCGTTCTCGGTGTGCAAGGTTCCAAAGACCAGATGGCCGGTTGCCGCCGCCTCCACCGCCAGCCGGATGGTTTCTAAATCCCGCATTTCGCCCACGAGAATAATGTCCGGATCCTCCCGCAAGGCTCCTCGCAAGGCCGTCGCAAAGGTCAACGTATGCAGGCCCACTTCTCGGTGATTCACGATGCAACCCAGGCTTTGGTGCACAAATTCAATCGGATCCTCAATTGTCAGGATATGATCCTTCCGGTGCTTGTTCGCATAGTCCACCATTCCGGCCAATGTGGTGGATTTGCCGCTGCCCGTTGGCCCGGTGACCAGTACCAAGCCCTTTTTCAGCATGGCCGACTTCGTTAAGACGGAAGGGAGCCCGAGTTGCTCTGCCGTTAGGACTTTACTGGGAATGACCCGGAAGACCGCCCCACAGCCATACTTTTGATTGAAAAGGTTTGCCCGGAACCTCGCGACGCCGGCGATCTCATATCCGAAATCTACATCGCCGGTGGTTTCGAACTGAGTTTTCTTGGCCGGAGGGGCAATGGCGTAGACCAGTTCTGTCAGTTGTCCTTCATCCAGCACGCCCTGTTCTTCAGCTCGCTCAAGCTCTCCGTTGATCCGCATGACGGGGGGCAGTCCTGCAACTAAATGCAAGTCAGAGGCACCACGATCCAGCATGGCACGAAATAACTCATCGATTTTTGGCACGCACCCTCCTCGACCAAGCGGTCCAAATACAATACCTATCCCCAAAGTATCGGTGTAAACGGAAGTGTTGTCTGTAGGCTAAGGCTTACGTGTCTACCATTAGGCTTAGAATATTATCAAGGCTGTGCTACTGACGGTCTTGCGCACATCACTTAGAGCCATTCGGCCATGTTGCGCAATATCGAAACAGCGGTATCCTTGGCGGATGCAGCGTCCGGTTATCGCGAACCAACAGTCCAATCCATTTCCCACTCGCATAGGAATCGATCGCTATCGAGCCCAAGTGCTCCTGTTGCAGAGCCTCGTCTCCATCGTGCTCAGCTATCAAGTCCTTGCGACGCCGGACACCGTGCTGGCGCGGCCAGTGCAGGAAATGCTCGTAACGGGCTTATTGTCCATCCTTGGAGCCGCCTTCCTGCTGCCTCTTCGCATCATCGAGACGCGTGCTTTCACAGTTGTTCTGCTGCTCATTGATACGTCCGTCACCTCCTGCATTATCTATGTCACGGATCAGCTCGGCTCTGACCTCTATCTGGCATATTTCCTCATCATCTTGATCTCCTCCGCGATGAGGACGCTGATACAAAAAATACTGTTCTCGGCTTTGATCGCCCTTTCCTATGCCACCATCTTATATTTCAAACTGGGCCACGATCTGTTCCTCCATGGCCATCTGATTCGGATTTCCATTCTCCTCATTATGGGCGTCGTGTACAGCGTCATGAGTGAGGCGCTGGAAGTTGAACGTCAGGACAAGAGCGAATTGGTAGACGAAATAAAAGAGCGGATTCGAGCTCAAGAGAGACTGGAAGCAAGCGAAACGCTCTTGAGAACGTTACATCAAGTGACCGTAGGCGGGGTGGAGTGGGAGCAACGGCTCCATACGCTCCTTACATTAGGATGCGGAAGCCTGGACCTGCCGACCGGCTTGCTGATGCACGTCAATGGAAACACCTTCGAGATCCGCGACATGGTCACGCCCGAACTAACAGCACAGGTGGGTGATGCCTTTTCGATGGCGGACAGCTATTGCGCGTGGACGACCCGGTCACGGGAACCCGTGACCTTCAGCAGTCCTGATGCGGCAGATTGGCGTCCTCCTTCGGCAGATCCCTTGCTTGGACATCCGCAAGCCTTCGCGGGCGTTCCGGTATATATGAACGACATTCTGTACGGGGCTCTATGCTTTTCCAGCACCCGTTCCGGGCATCGCGCGTTCGCAGGCTACGAAACAACCTTCTTGAAACTCTGTGCGCAATGGATAGGCCATGAGCTCGAACGTGAAGCCGCGGAAGCGAATATCTGTCAGGCCAAGGAGCAAGCGGAAGCAGCCAATCGTGCCAAAACGGAGTTTTTGGCGACCATGAGTCATGAAATCCGAACCCCGATGAACTCAGTCATCGGCATGACGGAATTGCTCTGGGAGACGCCGTTGTGTCCCGAACAGCAAGAGTATTTGGGCACCATCTGCCGCTCCAGTAAGAATTTGCTCGATCTGATCAACGATATTTTGGACATCTCAAAAATTGAGGCGGGTCATTTTGCATTGGAGAAAGCTCCATTCGATCTTAACGAGGTCTTAGAAAGGTCCGCCGAAGCGCTGGCTTCGCGCGCCCAACAAAAGGGCCTCGAAATGGTCATTTCCATGGAGCCTGATATCCCCACTGACCTGGTCGGTGACAGCCGTGCCCTCCATCAAATCATCTGGAATTTGCTGGGCAACGCCATCAAGTTTACAGAGCGGGGTGAAATCTACCTGCGTGTTTCCAGGGATAGAACCGCCAATCAGCCGGGTGCCTTGCTGTTTACCGTCTCGGATACCGGCATTGGCATTCCTTCAGACAAACAGGGGCTGATTTTCGAACGGTTCACTCAAGCCGATTCCTCCACCACGCGGAATTACGGCGGCACCGGATTAGGCTTAGCCATTGTTAAACGGCTGGTGGGACTTGCCGGCGGGAAAATTTGGGTGGAAAGCGCGGTCGGAAAAGGAAGCACCTTTGCCTTTACGATCCCTTTTGGCCTCTCAACAACCGGTCATATCGAAGTTCTCTCCAGAGGGATTGAGCTCCGTCATATGAAGGTGCAGCTCTCCATTACTCAATCCCGGACTCTGGAAGCGCTCCATGAACATCTTGCCGGCCAGAAGGCTACGGTGACGCAGGTCGAACATCCGGAAGCAGCGGTGAAGCAGATCGTCGAGGCAATGCACGGACCAAGCCCTTATCACTTGTTTATTCTCGATGTCACATTGCTCGCCCACGAACCCACGAGGCTGACGGACCTCCTCTCGGCTGCTCGGAATACGGGAACGGTCGTCATTGTCATCGTCCCCGACGTTCGCAGCTCCGTTATTTCGGCCTGCTATCGATTGGCCATCGGGGGGTACGTGACCAAGCCGATCACCAGAAAAAAGCTTGACGAAGCGCTTGTACGGGCATGGGAGAAACAACGCACCACCGCCGTCAAACCGGTAGCTCCTGAGGCTCCGGTTGAGACGTCGAGCCGTGCACGCATTTTGATGGCCGAAGATTCTGTAGATAACCAAGCGCTCGTTCGAGCGTATCTCAAACATACCGGCCATCAGTTGGATATCGCGGAAAACGGCCAAATCGCTTTCCAGATGTATACACAAGGCGGCTATGATCTCGTCCTGATGGATATGCAAATGCCCCTTATGGATGGGCTGACGGCCACCATGAAGATCCGAGAATGGGAACAGAAGACCGGCAGGAGAGCCATTCCTATTGTGGCGCTCACCGCTCACGCACTGAAAGAGGAGGTTGAAAGGACCCTCGCCGCCGGCTGTTCAAGTCATCTTATGAAACCTATCCACAAAGCCACCTTGCTTACCGAAATCCAAACCTGGATTGATGGTTCCCGTCATACGGTGATGATCACTTCATCCGCCATAAAGTGATTGAACGCCATATCGACGTAATCTGCTTCATCCCGAACCGACTTTAGGATTTCCTTCGACCGGACAAAGAGTGTCTCCCCAATAGGGCCTCTTGATCGGCTCTTAGAAGGTTATGGAGCCGGCGGCCCGGATTGAAGGTGCAACCTAAGGTTTACGCAATTTCAGACAGCCCTCCCCTCAGGCAACCTAACCCCGCAAACAATGAAAGAGGCCGCTCTCGAAATGGGGGCCTGAGGGGCTGTTCGCCCTGTCCTGGGAGCAACGTGGCACTTGATCCCCACCGGAGGAGAGATTGATCACTCTAAAGCTGTGCTGGAGGAGTTATACTGTCACAGATCGCCATACGCTGAGATCAACCGATCCTCGATTTTCTCATTGGGCGCTAGCCCGCCGGAGGCGCATCCCAGCTGACCTGCGGGCGGATCATGCCGCGCCAATTGACGACGTGGTCCTTCTCCGCCCAAGATGACGACCAGGGCCCGGGCCGGAACTCACGGGTAGCTCCTGTGAGCTATTCAGGTTGAGCTGCGAGGCATCGATTGGGTGATGGCACAGGACGAACTTGACCATTTGTTAGAGGCCTTTGCCGCCGACAGGCTGACGCCCGAGGAACGGGCGCAACTCCATGCCGCCGCGATGCGCGACAAACGCCTACTCTGCGCCCTGGCTGATGAGGAAGCCCTCAAGGAGGTGCTAAGGGATCCCGTGCTCCGCGCGCGCCTGCTGTTGGAGTTGCGAACTGCCGGCGGGGCCTGGCCAAATGCCACACCGTGGTGGCGGCAGCCGATGTGGATTGCCGTAGGGACCGCACTGTCGGTGGTGGTGATCATCGTCATTGGGACGAAGTTGTATCAGGACCGCATTCCCGAACAGCCTTCCAGAGTGGAGCCCGAGGCCGGCGCGCCGACACCGTCAGCAGTGGCGACGCCGACCCGCGAGTCCACCCTGGTCACGCCGGTACCCCCAGTACCCAACGACGAGGTCCCACCCCCTCCGGCCCTCTTCAACAAGCCGGACGCTGATCGCCCCGCGCCGCGACGGATACCGGCTCCGTTCACTGAACCGTTGGTTGAGGAGCGCGTGCGCGATGACGAAATCAGCGCACCCACAACAGTGCTTCGGCAACAGGAGCCGGAGAGGCCGGCACCGAAGAAATCCGACTCGGTTGCGCGGTCCAAGACCAAGCCTCCCGCGGTCCCCGAGCCAGAGCCGAATGCGCCACAGACGGTGCATGGCGACACCAGGCCAGCGCCGCCCGCCGAAGGTGCTTTGCCGGCTCACCAGCAGGCCGCGCTCGGCACGCCCTCCGTCCAGCGGATTCCGACGCCACAAGTCAGCAGTGCGCGGACATTGTTTTACGGCAAGCTTGACCACCTCGCGTCCGCCGCTGCCCCGCTCTCTCAGGAGAGTGATCAAACCAGCGGTCTGGAGACGGAGCACGAACCACCATTAGCGATCCGTTACAGTCTCGTCATTGCAGGCCCGGACGGAACAGACCAGGAAGTGGATGCCGAGACACCTGTGAGCCTCTCAGATCGTCCACGCCTCGCCGTGCAAACCAATCAGGATGGGTACTTGCTGGTCACGGAAGTGCCTTCGACTGCAGAAACAGCCATCACGCCGCCGACGGCGTCCAAACCGGTCCATGCGCGCACAACCGCGATATTTCCCTTGGCCGGGTTGATAACCGACCCGGAGGTCCGTCCGGTCCTCCGCCTGCGCCTAGCCTTTACGTCCCGGCCGCCCGATCCCAAACACCTGCCGACCCAGACACCCGGATCGCCACAGGAAGAGCGGGTAAAGCCTGCTCCGGGAGGACCGGCAGAGTATGCCGTCTATGTCGCCGCCCGCGGAGCCTCCCGGAATTCACTGCTTATCGTCGAATTGAATCTCAGCCAGCGCCCTTAGGTGAAGGGAAGCCCATCCCACCGTCTCTGAAGCGGATCGCCGTCAGGCCATTGAACGGACCAGTAACAACCCTACCCAGCCAAGTCGAGCGCGCCGATGAGCGCTTCGATCTCATCACCCTCGGTACGCACCGCTCATGGGACCTGTTCGCGTTGGCTCCGCAGTATTGATCAAGGCGTGGTCATGCGCTGGCGTTCATACCGGAAGCGGAGAGAGCTCTCTCTGCCCGTGCTGATGTGCGTCAAACCCCTCGGCTTTAACCAAGAATCAGGCCCCGTGGGAAACGTCTCAGGCGGCTCCTCATCGGTCCACATCGGTGACCGATCAAGCGGTTCCACAGCACGCGTCTGATCGAAATGCAGAACGGCATCGAACTGCGCCGGCAGGGAGGCGTGGAAATAATGGCTCAGCCGTTCGCTCTCCGGTAAATAGATGACGCCGATGGCCCGCTCAAGCCGTCGTTCATGAAAGAGAGCCCGCACACCCGTATCTTCCCAGGTCAGCATGAACTGCGGAATCGCCACCTCATGAAGGAGCGCTTCATAACTTTCAGGAAGCGCCGGGCGTACGATCTTGCGTCAGCCAGGGCCCGAGCGGCCGCCGCCGGGTCGGCTTGCACGGACGCATGGAGACTGTACAGACCAGTCCATGAAAGCCGACCTTCTGTTCTCTAGCTCCAGATGGGGGACAGATGGCTTGATGATCGGAAGACGTAGTGCCTGGTGCCCCTCGGGGTATCCCTTATCGATCCAGGAACCAAGCGGGAGTATTGTACCTCCAGCGCCTGACGAATGACGGGGCCGATGATCAAGCGGCCCGTTGCTCTGTCGGATCCCGGCCTCGCCGTTTCGATCGGCAGAGCGCTGATATTTGCGTCCGCTGAGCGGCATGGTTTGGCGAACGGAAAGAGGTTTCGTCACGCAAGCTGTGCTGAAACAAGCGTAGGAACCTGTGCCTCACATCGAGGACTAGAAATCAGAGCGATCAAGTGAGACAACATGACTTTCTCCATCTCAACAGCGTCGGCACAGCGTCGGCGTCACGAACCACCAGTGCAGACTTTTCACATCCTGCCAGATGGAGGTTGCTCGCATGCCGAGATATGACTACGTTTGTTTAGACTGTCACAGGGTCACGACCGTGTCGTTAAGCTTGAAGGATCATGAGAGCGGCCCAATTGCCTGTCCGTCTTGCCATAGCAAACGTACGGAGCAATTGATCGGCAGTGTCATGGCAAAAACGAGCCGAAAGAGTTGAACAATTTCCATTCGACGGCTCTGTTGGTATGTGAGCGGGGTTTGAGCTGCGACGACGGGTCGGTGTGCCTTCGGCTCGTCTGGGAGCTTCGTCCATAGCCTAGACGAAAGGCGTCCAAATCACCGCCCCGACAGAGGCCCATTGACTCGCAGAACAACTAAAAGGAGAAGGATAGGTTCGCTCCCTTCGAAAGCACACCCATAGAAATGTATTACTTGCACGACGACAGTCCGGGTGCTAGGTCGCCATCACCGGTCGCATATGGTCTTTGAGAGCAAGACTACGGCTCTGCGGTACCTGCCGGGAGCGTGAAGTAGAAGGAAGCGCCTTGCCCTGGTTGCGACTCCGCCCATATCCGGCCACCATGTGACTCAACGATCTTCTTACAGACTGCCAGGCCGATCCCTGCTCCGCTTCGATCCTCACTTTCCCGCCGAAAGAGCTTAAAAATCCTGTCGGCTGATCCAGCAGGAAACCCAATGCCTGTATCTCTAACCGTGAATTTCCACATACCAGGCTGCTGTTGCGCACTGATGTGGACGCGAGGCGGTGCCTCTCCATGATATTTCAAAGCGTTCCCAATGAGGTTTTGCAGAAGTTGCGTCAATTGAAACGACATCCCGGGCACCGAGGGTAGAGGGTCATGCGTCACTTCCGCCTGACTTTCCGCAACGGCCGTAGCGAGATTCGTCATGACGTGCTTCAACACGATCTCACAGTCAACCGATTCAACAATGTCCCGGCTTCCGCCGACACGAGCATACTCCAGGAGTCCCTCGATCAACTGCTCCATCCGATGCCCGCCGTGAATCACGTAGCCGAGATACTCGTCTGCATCTTTATCCAGTTTGCCGTGGTACCGCTTGCTGAGTAGTTGAGAAAAGCCTTTAATCATTCGTAGCGGTTCTCGAAGGTCATGTGAGGCGACAAAGGCGAACTCCTCAAGGTTCGCGTTTGATCGAGCCAGTTCCATGGCCTGCTCATGGAGCTGCCGTTCGGCTGCTTGCAACTGATCGATCTTTCGCTCGAGGGCATCCTTCGCTTCCGCCAGCTCCGCTGTTCGCGCTTGGACCCTGCTCTCCAGCTCCCGTGCCGTCCGGCGCAGCCTTGCGATCACGATGCCGACGCCCACCGTGCCGCTTCCCCCGAGGGCAAGGAGTATCACGAAAGTTTCTTGAAGCCCGCTTCGGCCCTCAGCCACAGCTTTCGTCAAGGGTCGTGTCACTTCCAGTACTCCCCGCACGTCACCCACTTTCCAATCTTTCTTCGGGCTGAGAGGATGACTGTTATGGCAATGCACACAAGCGGCACGCATGCGATCGGCCTTGGCAAACCGAATGACGGGGGCGCCGGACAAAGACTGGAAGTGGATGACTGGTTGATCAGGCTCAGCCGCGAGACGGGCTAACGCCTCTTCTTCAAACTCATCCTGCGGCCCTCCGTTCCGACGGGAGGGGAAGGGATATTGACTATACAGCCTCACCAAGAAATTATTGGCCTCGTCGGTCAGGTGCTGACCGAACATGATCGTTAAAGTCGCAGGAAGTGGAATGGTATTCGGACGCTGCGCGTAATCGTCGACGGCCTCTATCCCAAGCGGAGCAAGACGCTCGACGACTTCATGGGCATAAAGCTCTCGAAAGTCTTCCAACGCCCCGGCATAAAGCTTCGTCCCCTCCACTGCTGCAACCTCAATGATGCGCTCGGATAGTCGGTTCAACTGCCACATAACGAGGACTAGTGTTGCAGCGAGCAACGCTAGAAGTGTTCTGACCGTGCGGTCCCCAAGCACGTCAATCGCACAACGAATAACCGACGCTGGAATTCCCATCATGACCTCAACACATGGTGACACTATTAAGGTGCAGCCTTACATCGGATTGCCCGGGCGGCGCTTCTCTTCTGATTGGCCCAAGCGAACGGTGACCCGATATCAGCGCGTTTTGCATTAGCCCGAGCGGCGGTATAACACCCGCGCAATGCGGGCGGCAATACTGACCTTTCAATGCCGTTCGGTCTATACCACCGGCGTGCATTCTTGCGATAGACCAACACCAGCCCTTCTTCACCTCATTGGCGTTCCTTTCGTCGAGCAGAATGATACGCACGCCAAGTGCCCCGGCCGTTGGCGTTACGCCTTCCGGCAGTCGAAGGGATTGTCCTTATCCTTACTCCATTTGTAGAAGCAACCACGACAACATAATCGCATCGCGATCTATAGAGCAGGTTTGTCCGATCAGCTACAAGGGGAGCTCGTAAGGCAACAGGATGACCGCAGTACTCACCAGGCAATATGGCAGACAAATCGAAAGGAACTTTTCTCGCATTTCACGCCTGGGCCCCTCGGTCCATGGATACTTGTGTGTCATGCCGCGCCATCTCACGCTCAACCAAGTGTTCTTCAGTGACAGGCTTTCATTGATTTCTCATCATCAAATGGAGGAAACCTCGATGGGTTCGAAAATTTATGTCGGTGGGCTCCCCTATTCTTCGACTGAGCAGCAGTTGAGTGATCTGTTTTCTCAGCATGGCGCGGTCGCTTCAGCACGGATCATTACAGACAAGTTCACCGGACAATCCAGGGGCTTCGGTTTCGTAGAGATGTCCTCAGATTCCGAGGCACAGGCCGCCATCACAGCCCTCCACGGGTCCCAGATGGGCGGACGAACACTTACAGTCAATGAAGCGCGTCCTCAAGAGTCCCGCACCGGCGGCGGTGGTGGACGTGGAGGATTTAGCGGCACTCGCGACCGCTGGTAAGTAGAGACAATTAGATTGCCGGCATATCAGGTGAAACCTCAGTCCTTCCACCGGGAGGCGAGTAGCCACTAGGTTATTCGCCTCCCGGTGACCTGCAGCTGCACACGTCCGGCAAGTCTTGGACTTAGACCAAGACAACGACTTACGGAAGTGCCGTCCTAGGACGACCCGCCACAACGCAGTGCACTTCAGGTTCACTAATTTACCCAGCTGGAGCGATCCGGAGGATGCGACCATCGCTGGCATCGGTAACAAGATATAGGAGCCCGTCCGGTCCCTGCCGTACGTCCCTAATGCGCTCCTGAAGCTCGCCAAGGTAGCGTTCTTCGTGGACCACTTTCCCCTTCTGCAGCACGAGCCTCACCAGCCCCCCGGGAGTGAGGGAGCCAATGAGAATACTGCCCTTCCAAGCTGGGAATACGTGACCGGTATAGAAGGTCATGCCGGAGGGCGCGATCACCGGATCCCAGTAATACACCGGCTGCTCCATACCTCTCTTGGCCGTCCCCTCTCCGATGGACGCGCCGCTGTAGTCCACGCCATAGGTGATGACCGGCCAGCCGTAGTTCTTTCCTGCTTCAGGCTGGTTCAGCTCGTCGCCTCCTCGCGCGCCGTGTTCCACCGTCCAAAGGTCTCCCGTTTCCGGATGAAGCGCCGCCGATTGGATATTGCGATGGCCATAGGACCAGATTTCGCGCCGGGTGCCGGCCTGGTTGATGAACGGATTATCGTGGGGTACGGATCCATCGGAGTTGATGCGGATAATCTTCCCCAAACCGCTGGAGAGATCCTGCGCCTGCTGACGATGCTCGAAGCGATCGCCCTGCGTGATGAATAGCGTCCCATCGCGGGAGAAAACGAGGCGGGAACCGAAGTGGAGGTTACCTTTCACCATTGGTTGCTGACGATAAATGACGCGGACCTCGTCTAGTCGATCGTTCGCAAGCCGGCCCCGCGCAACGGCGGTGCCAGCGGTGCCGTCCGCCTGTGGCTCGGCATACGAAAGATACACAAGGCGGTTGGCTAAAAACTGTGGATCGAGGGCGACATCAAGCAGACCGCCCTGGCCTCGTGCCAGCACGGACGGCACGCCACGTATTGGATCTGATAACCGGCCGTCTGTACCGACAATCCGCACACGCCCCGGACGCTCCGTTACCAGCATGCGGCCATCGGGCAGGAAAGCGAGCGCCCAGGGATGTTCCAGCCCCCGAGCCACGGTCTCTACCCGGACGACGCCTTCCTTGTATTTCGGGGTGGACGATTGCGGTGCCTGAGCGCCGACGGATGGAACGGCCAGCGTGCATGCCGCCAGGCTGGCTCTTAGTACACCATTCAGCATGGATGTGGGCATACGCCGGCTCCTTTCTTAAGAATCCTCATTTGCGGAAGACAGTGAAGAGCCAGTGACCGATCCACCCGATGACGGGCGGCAACAGTAGGCTGGGAAGGAAGCGTGCAAGCGTCATGGCCCACCCTAACGACGGAGCTTCGAAACTCACCATGCGGATAGGGCTGAGCAGGATCTTGGCTGTCAGCATCGCGATGAGTGGTCCGGGTGCAGCCCCTTGCCTGAGCAACGTCGCCGCCAAGGGGAATAAGAGGTAAGGACCGCCCGGCACCACTAAGCCGATCCCCCAGCCGGCCAGGATCCCGCACGCCAGGTTCTGTTCGCCTAGCCAGCGCACAAGGACAGGTTGAGGTATGAGCACATCAACGAGACCTGCGATGAGAAAGCCCAGGAGCAGTTCCGGCAACACGCCCCATAGCAGCTGTCCGGACTTCTGAAACGCCTGGCTTAGCAGCGCAGGGTCTTTCGCGGCCACCACACCAGCCAGCAGACACGTGGCGGCAAGCAGAAACCACACCGTCAGATCAAGGCTTCGATTCATGGCGCTCGTCTCAGGAACCGGGGGCGAAGCACAGGGTGTTCAGCACTTTCCGATTGTTGACGCGCCACCTGAATGACGGCATGGTCCGGGGACCACCGGCACGCGGGGTCTGTCGCGGAAGCCAGCCCCGTCAGATGAAACGCCTGGCATCGGCATCCCCCATAATCAATAAATCGTCGTTCACAGGCGTGGCATGGTGCAGGCATCCAGGCATCACCGCGGAATAGATTGAACAGCTCAGAATACTCCCAGATCTCGCTGAGAGAAGACGTGGTCGCCCGTACCATCGGCAGACCCGGGATGGTGTGCGCGGCATGGCAAGGAAGGACCAGGCCGTCGGGCGCCACGATGAGAAACCGCCGTCCCCATCCCTCCATACAGGCGCGCGGCAGGTCCGCATAGTAATCCGGTACGACGAACAGGATCTCCATGGTGCCGCTCAACCGTCGTTGAGCCGCTGCAGCAACGGATCTGGATTCGGCCAATTGCTCCCGCGTTGGCAAGAGCGCATTACGGTTTGCCAGCGCCCACCCGAGATATTGAGTATTCGCCAATTCGAGCCGGTGAGCCCCCAGTTCTTCCGCCAGCGCAATCATGTCGGCTGTGTGATCGATATTCTTCCGGTGAAGCACAACATTGATTGTCAGGGGCAGGCCGGCCTCCCTGATCCATTGTGCCGCTTGAAGCTTATGCTCATGGGCCTCAGTACCCGCCATACGATCGGCCTGCTCACGCCGAGCGGCTTGAAAGGACAGTTGCACCGCGTCCAAGCCACCGTCTCGGAGCCGGGTCACACGATCCCGATCGAGTGGAATGCCGCTGGTAATGAGGTTCACATACAGATCCAACCCACGAGCCTCGGTGATGAGCTCTTCGAGATCGTTCCGGAGCAGCGGCTCCCCGCCCGTCAGGTTCAGCTGCACGACGCCTAAGGCTTCCGCTTCCCGAAACAGGCGGCCCCAGGTCACCGTATCGAGCGGCGGCCGTCCCCGATACGTCATGGGATTGGAGCAATAGGCGCAGGCCAAGGGACAGCGATAAGTGAGTTCGGCAATGAGCGTATAGGGCCGTTCCATCCAAGGTTACTCCTGGACTAAACCACGAGCGTGCAGCTGCGATAGAAGAGTAAGAATGTCGGCCCTGATCGCCGTACGGTGGCACTCACCATGCCGGGAGGCTAACAAGTCCACCATCCTGTCCACCGTGTGCCGGCCCGTACACAACTCCAGGATGTCGCTCGCCGTCTCATTGAGGAGCAACCCTCGCTCTGGGTACAAGAGCAGGAACCGCCCTTCCCGGCGATCGAAGCGGAGCCGCGCCTTAGCCGCTAATCGGGGCCGGCTCTGGTTGCTGATGAGGCTCATGATTTTCGTTGACGACGTAGGCTGCATAGAGGCAATCAAGGAGGTGCCAGAGAATCTCCGTTTTCCGTACGAGGGCGTTACGACAGCGGGCTTGCCGCTCAACCGTCGTCGCCTCGGACATGACGAAACCTAACGCTTCGCCCGCATCGCGCGAAGCGCGTGGGACCCGACCGCGAAAATACTCCAAGGCCTGCCGGTCTACCCAGGGATAATGTTGCTCCCAAGCCGCAATGCGTGTAGCCATCAAATCCGGTGCGAAGAGTTCTGTGAGCGACGAGGCGACCGCTTCTAACAGCGTCGCGTCCCGGACAAAGGAGACATAGCCGTCACAGGCAAGACGAACACCGGGCAAAACTGCGCTGGAGTCGGCAAGCGTGCGTTCCTCCACGCCAACGGCTCTCGCCAGCCGCCGCCAGAGAGCCAAGCCTCCCTCTGCCGTGCCGTCGCCGTCGTGGTCCAGGATACGGTGGATCCACATTCGTCGAAACGCCGGATCTTCTGACTTGGCCAGGATGAGTGCGTCCTTGATTGGAATGCGCGTTTGGTAGTAATAGCGATTGAGCACCCACTGCTGGAGTTGATGTCGGCTCAGCCGCCCTGCATGCATCCGCACGTGGAACGGATGTTCATGGTGGTAGTGCGCGAATCCTTCACGTCGCAACTGTTCTACAAAGTCGCAGGCTGGCAGGGGTTGAGCTGCCTCACTCATATCACGACCTCCATGCCGTCGTAAGCCACCTCGACTCCGGCAGCGCTCACCGCGAGCCGTTCCGGAGAATCCTCACGCAATATCGGATTCGTGTTGTTGACATGGATCAAGATACGGCGGGAGGCCCGCGCTGTGGCGAGCATCGGGAGACTGCCATTCGGCCCTCCCACGGGCCAATGAGCCATTTCTTCGGCGCCCCGCGTGCCGATACCGAGAGCCGGTAGCTCGTCGCCTGACCAGAAGGTGCCGTCGAAAAAGAGGCAGCCCGTTTGGTCCAGCAGCCGGGCCACCGAGGCATCCGGGCCGGCGACGCAGGGCGCATAGGTGAGCTGCTGCCCCGCTTGATCCGTAAAGAGGAGTGCCACATTGTTCGCCGGGTCACTGTCCGGCTGGTCGTCGACATAGAGTGGCGCTTTCCCCGGAACGGCCACCGGCGTGACGGATAACGAGCTGGCCGTGTTGTCCGCACGGAGCAGCACCTGAGGCGCGTCCAACTTGAGCTCGTGCCAGGTCATTTGTCCCGGAATACGGGCGAGTGCGCGATACAGTCGGTTCGCCTCGACAAACCCTCGTCGCACGCATTCAGTGGCATAGACGTGGAGCGGCTGAGATTCCCGCAATGACAGCAACCCGAGACACTGATCCAGATCCCCGTTAGTGAGCACAATGCCGGAGATGGGTGAGTCTCGGACGGCGCGAGGGTGCAGCGGCGCAAACGAGCCCAACTGCGTCCGCACATCAGGCGAGGCATGCACCACAAACCAGGTGCCATCCGATGCCTGAATGCCAACGGATGTTTGCGTGCGGGGTTTCGCTGCTATCGTTCTCTCGCGCACCCCGCAGCAATTGAGGCAGCCGCAATTCCATTGCGGGAACCCTCCGCCTGCGGCAGAACCGAGCACATGAATCCGCACGAATCACCCTTGAGAGACGACCGGGAGGACGGGAGCCGGCTGGCTGGTGTCCGTAGGAACCGGCCGCCGCTCTTCGAGATCGTCCTGATAGGCGCTGATCTCTGAACTCATATTGATATCGCGGTAGACAGGTGTTTCCCAACTCATGGTACTTCTCCTCTATAGTCAGTATAGGTGTGCTCTATAGACAAGTAGGCCTAGTTGATCCTCTCGTTCGCCTACCGTAGATCACTTGTATTGCGAGCTCCGATGACTACAGCGCCATGGATGCCGATGTCGCCGGGAGTGTGCCATTCACGTCCTCAAAATTTGAGCAACGATCATGCCGTATCATGCTTGCCTAGCAACACGGGAAAACAGGGCGGGTGCCTGAGACTGTTTAGCCAATTAGCCGCTCGTATGCTGCTGCGACATTTCGCGACTACCAGCGATCTGTCGCCATCGGAGCCGTGTCCTTACTTTGTTACCTAAGGTGAATCATCTCGATGAGCGGGATCGCACCACCCGCTCGCTCTGAAGCCGGAGCGAATGTGTGGAACCGTTTTCCGCTTTCGAAACAGTCTCATGCAATTCCCTACGAAGTCGCACTCGCCTGCGATATGACCGCTGCTAAACCTGTATCAACTAAACTGGTCCTAATATTGCTCTTCTCCGGGTCGCCACCGTGACGGCGGCCGGCAGCGCGCTCATCGTCATGGCGGAAGGGACAACGAACTACTATGCGGCGCGCGGATGGTCAGTCTCGCCGTGGTCTTCGCCTTTCCCACGACATCGTTGTCCGGAACGATTCTGGCGCTCTGAGGCCCGAAGGGCTTGTTTTTCCCCAGGGGGTTCGAACACGCCGCCGTCAAATATATTTCTCATTCCCGTCGGCATGCTGTTGGGCGCGCATGTCACCGTCTACAATTGCCCGCACACAAGGAGAAGACCGCAATGACACCGGAGCAAGAACAAAAAGTCCTCGCGAGCCTCTATGATCGGCTGCACGATGCTGTGACCTACGCACCTGACGGAAAGAGCGCAGCGTTCCCGAAAAATATCTACTTTCAAATGACGAAGAATACAGTGCTCAAGCCCGAGGACTTCGCGGATATGATGAGTCCGGACAATCCAAACGGCAACCAGAATACCGCCGAGTTGTTCTCGGCAATGGTGGATAAGCTGCCCAAGCCCGGCGCCCTCTGGAGCGACAGTTTGAACAAGCTGTCCGCCGTGCTGGAAGGCGTTCTCGCAGAGGCGACCACCGACTCCAAACCATCGAAGTCGCAACAAGACGACTACCAGGCTGCCTATGATTTCCTCAATACCAAGACGGAAACGAAGGACTATAAGGGAAACGTTAAGTCCAAGATTGATCCGAGTGACATTGCGATTGCCTACGACAATGCACGGGCGGCGTACATTGCCGCGGTCGGCGGTTTCCGCACGGCCTACAACGGATACGACCTGACGAAAAAGGAGGACCAACGCCAGTGGAATGCAGCCGCTCCCGGCCTCCAAAACCTTCTGGACCAGACCTGGCAGGCCTGGGTCCGATCGGGAAAAGAGGAGGTCGAGGAGGCGCGTGCCGTGATGTCCTCATCCATCAACGATGCCGTACGATTTGCGATCGAGCAAGCCAAAGGGATGCTCGGCTCTCAATACCGCCTGCCCTCGTCGACCACGGCAGGGCTTCCGTGGTTCCCCTCGTACGCGCTCCCTACCGGGTTTGCGCAGCCTGCTTTGAAGGGGTCCAAGCTGAAGTTCTCGAGCGCGTCTCTGAACAAAACAGAAAGTTCCAGCGGTCACACTTATGGGATGGAGGCGAGCGGCAGCTACGGGCTGTTCCATGCATCCGCCGGTGTCGAGGGTTCACACAAAACCTCAAACAAGCATATGGACGCGCAGAATTTCACACTCGAGGCGGAGTTGATTGCGGTGACGATTATGCGCCCATGGTTCAACCCGATTCTGTTCGGGATGAACGGGTGGTGGGTGAACGGCTATCAGAAGAACGGGCTTTCGAATGGCGATTCGACAAATCCGCAGGGAGCCTTCCCATTGATGCCGACTGGATTTGTCCTCGCGAAGAACGTCAAAGTCACTGCGGATTTTTCCGAAGAAGACAAGAAGTTCATCAGCAATTCGGTCGACACCAAAGCTTCGGCAGGGTGGGGTCCCTTCTCTGTCAGCGGCAAGTATGGATATAGCTCGAGTAATGAGGAGTTCACGTCGAAATTCGATGGAGGCTCCCTGGAATTCCCAGGATTACAACTGATCGCGTGGATCAGTACCGTCACGCCTGCCAGCCCGCCGCTTCCGGGTCAGGCGGCTGCTCGAGTCTAGCAGAATGGGGTTGACGGTCTGTGTGCGGATCCAGCAGTGCTGGATTGCGCAGGGCCGTCAACCCGCACGCGCCCCAACAATACGCCATGAATATCTTCCATAAGATTGCCCAGTCGCTGCCGGATTCCCGGAGTGACTCTCGCGGCATCGTTGAACTCACTGACGCGCCGCACCGAACGCCCGGCAAGCCGGTGCTTCAATTTGTGGCCTTTCCGGTTGCGCTTGACACCAGGCGCTACGCGAATGCCGTCTCCGACTCGAACCCCGACGGGGACCTGAGACAGTTGATTGCGCTTCGAAACCTCGTAGATCCGCAGCCTGGATTTATGCAGTACTACAATCCGAGCGGATCGACGGAGCAGACCTACGAGACCATCCTTCGGGGTGCGATTGCAAGAGCCGCCGATTCCTCCTCGATTACAACGCTGCTCGGAGACGCCAGGCAGCAATTTGAAAGCCATCGCTTCGCGCGGATGGACGGATCGCCGGGTTGGTGGCGGCCGGTGTACGCCGAACCCGATGATTGGTACGACATGACCAAGGCTTCGGAACGTTTTCAGGAGCTCACGATCGATCTCACCGAGGAAGGCGGACACGACGCGGCCTACGACTTTCTCGGCGGGGGCGAGCCTCTGCACCTTTCCATCGGCGGACGGGCAGCGCGCAAGTCACTCGACCCCCAGACCAGGATCCGGTCGCTGAGACTGAAATACATGTTCGTTTCCTTGCGGCGCCCGTGGCTTAACCCTCTGCTGTTCCAGCATGCAGGTTGGTACCTGTCGCAGCAGGTCAGCGGTTTTTGCTCATCGGGTGACCTGAGAACCAACGCCGGCGTTCTCCCACTACTTCCCACTGGCATGCTGTTAGCCAGAGACGTGTCGCTTGATGTGGCGTGGGGAAATGCGGATCAGACCTTTCTTGATAATAAGGCCGAGGCACCTCTCGACATGGTCTCTGTCGGTCCGTTTCCGCTGCGGCCCTCGGCGCCTGACTCGGGTGTCCAGTTGATTGCTTTCATCAGTTCTCTGATCCCTTACTCGCCGAAGGATAGCGATTTGCGTGCAGGATCGGTGCTGGTCAAGAATCAAGGCACCTTCGTGTCCAGGTTTTCCGTAGAGTGGGTGCAAGACGGACGGCCTTCGGCAAGGCAATCGGGAAACTTTCCCGTGCTCGCGGCTGAGAGCATCGAGATTCCCGCGGATGCCAAGGATGTCTCAGTGAAGTTCGAGGTCATGACGTTTCCGAGGCCCATCGAGACCTGGAAGACCGTGGCGACGATCAACTTTGATACGCCCATTCGGAAGTGTTTTGAACTCACCGGCACAACCTTTGACGCGAAACTAGCCGAGGTCGGCTGTATCGGCTGAAGCCGGGAATATTGCGCCCGGCCGCGATTCGGCTCCGCCCGGCCGCCCTGAACAAACCAGGAGAAGCGTTTCTATGCCCTCACTTACTTATCCACTATTCGAATTCAATGAGCGAAGACGAATTGAGCACTGGACCCGCATTGCTCAAATCAACGGCGACTTCGGTGCCTTCTTAACCTTCATAGACGACGCAAGCAATGCCGACCATCAAAGGTTCGGCTCTTATGCTATGGGGCAGGTGAAGGAATTCCGTCCGGAGGTGGAGAAACAGGTCGGGTCAGTGCGAGGGCCAGGCACTTTTTTGATTCACCTGGACCAGGCAGACAGCCAATTCTTCATCTCGCTGTCCAAGAGGTTGGACTCCGTCGTGTACGTTTGGTCATGTTGGAACAGCGAGGAGTCCAGGCGGGCGCACGAACCGGTCTTGCGACGAACGAAGGGCATCGTTACAGACAGCGCCTCCTCAGACCCACGGATGGAAGCGGATGTCATCATGACGGCCGCGGCTCTCGGCTTTGCCGCCGACTATATCGCGACGTCGAAGAAGCCGCTCCAGTTTGACATGGACCCGCTGGATGCGGACGATCCCAGGGAGCAGACCAAGACTGCGCTGTTCAAGGCGACAGTTTCCAAGATGGATGTGGCGGTGAACGCATATCTGAACCGCAAAGGCCTGACCCCGAGCGGAGTCCGCTCAGGTCTTAGTCCCGGCTATTCTAGGGGCGCGATGATCATGGGCGTGTACGCCCTTGCAGGTCAGAAAGCTCCGGACCTGGAGTCTGAGGCCGCGGGGTCGCCGCTGCAAGCGCCTGTTCTGTCGGAAAAAGGCAGGCAGTTGTGGGATACGATCCGGACGGTCCCACCCAGTCTTCAGCAATACACGGGGCGCGGCGCGTACACGGGGTTTGTGGACAACAAGAATACGGTTGGTGATACAGATCCGGTGGGTCCACGTTCAACGGTTCGCATGGTGGCACCGACGCGCAACGGCGCAGCGGGCACCGCGGCCGCCTGGCCTCGGTGGATGCCGCCTGAGGACCACGCACTCTGGCAGCCGCGCCATCGCAAAGGTGCGAACACACGCGTGGCGTGGGGTGTTATTGGCGGTGATAAAGCCGCTCAGGATCCGACGCCGGGCACTCCGACGGATGCGTCCAATCTCGCCGACGAGATCGAATCCGACATGCGTGACAAGTACGGGATGATATTCACCGCAGCGCCCGGCACGGGCGACATCGCTGCGTACACGCATGGAATGATCCAGGCAATTTACAAGGCGTACACGCTTGGTCCGAGTTGTGCGCCCTATGAGATCGCCGTCGGGGACCTGACGAAGAAGATGGCTTCGTGCCTGCCCTGTACATTGTTCATGTCTGCGGCAGGTTATACACCCACGTCGATTCACCTGGGCAGCGGTGAATCCTGGGCACCACTTTATGCGCCGTATAACCCGAACGGGCCTACGGAGCCGAACGAGCCTGGGGTTGTACGGGATCTGAATAATCGCTGGTACGAGCAATGCCTTGGTTGGCTGAAGATCGGCCTCGAGATGCTGGATGACACGCATATCGCGCAGGATCACAAGGCAAGCCGCGATGGGGTGCTTGCCTACCTGAAGACCCACGAAGAGGAACCGACGATCGGCGGCGTTCTGATTCTCGATGCGGTCACCATACACGAACCCGAAGTGAATCGAATTAACCGCACGTTGCAGCAGCAGCGAGCGATCTAGACGAGGAGTCATACCGGTGTCATTCACTACATACCCAAGTTTCGAATTTAATCAACGCAGGCAAAGAGAGCACTGGACTCGCATCGACCAATTTGGAGGCGATTTGGACGCATTCTCCAAGTTCGTGGCCGACGCGAACAATTCGTCGCACCAGAGATTTGGCGCGTACGCGATGACCCAGGTAAAGGCGTTTCGCGGCGAGGTGGAGACCAAGGTCGGAAATGCACGCGGGGCCGGATCGTTTATGATTTACCTGGACCAGGCAGACACCCAGCTCTTCGTCTCGCTCTCCAAGAAGTTCGACGACGCCACCTATGTCTGGGAGTGCTGGCAAACCGAGGAGGCGCGGCGCGCGCACGAACCGGCGCTGGATGGAGCGGGATGCTTCAGAAAACTCGCGGCTCTGGCCTTAGGCGATCGCCAGGGGATTACGCTCCGGTTTCAGGAGCAGGAAGACAGTTCCTTCATGTGGAAGGCGTCGTCTGTCCATCCGCTACAGGTGCTGGAGAACGCCTATCAGCGAATTGTCCGAAAGGCAGGCAGCCAACCCGGCGCAGACGCCCGGCAGGCGCAATCGGAAACTCTGGCCCGATACTTCTTGCAGGATTCCGGCCGGCCCGTTTGCCTGGCCCCGAAGCCGGGCACGCCAATTGACGGGCCGCAGTTATGTTCGGTCAGGATGAATCATCTGATCGACTCGTTCTATCTCTTTCGGCTTCTGGTGAGATACGAGGTCGAATCGCGACAGCCGATCAGTGAGGAGGTTCGGGTTGCAGTCAGCAGCGACCTTACGAAACTTCTGCACAACGGCGCATCCAGCAAGATGGGCTGGGTCTCGACCTGGCTCACGAGAAAGATTGTGGAGCTCGGCCAGGCAATCGAGAAGCTGAACTCTCCAGGCGAGCGGCGAGTTGCGTTCTTCCTTAAAGGCGGGCGCGCGCTCAATTACTTCCTGGGGACGCCCGAAAAGGGTGAGAACGACTGGGACACTCAAGTGCTAATTAACCCGCGGCTGCCTGCGGATAAGTGGTATGCATGCTTCGCCGAAGTTCATGACCTGTTGCTGACCATGCTGCAGACATTCGAGATCGAGTTCACGCAACTGGTTCAGAAGAACGCCGCCGATTTCACAGCCTATCTGAACAGCCAGAGCGGTCCGGCGATCGGGGACGACGAGGAACCCGACGAGTATGAGGTCAGCGACGGTCTCAGCCGAGCCGAACACGCCAGCTGCAAGGCTGAACTAATCGATATCGGAATTCCTCGGCGTGACTCGGCTTCAGCTCTGGAAGAGTGGGCACATCTGAGCCCGCCTGGAGCTCTTCTATCCAAAGACGGCGTCATCTACCCGCACCGAGAGTACTATCTCAACGAGTACCTGACGATGGTCCGGGATGCCTTTCTTCCCAATGCGGATGTGACCAAAGCGCCGAAACGGATCAGACGGTTCGGCATGATCCTGGCCAGCAATAGCCGAAAAGAAGCGTCGCCTGTTGAGACCGCGCGCCTCCAGGCTGTTCCCAAGACGGCGGCCGCCATCGCAAGGATCGATCGTCAAGACAGAAATGAGCTGTTCCGTATCATCTTTGGCCAATTCGTCGAGGCGTTCAATCTTCTTCAGGATAAGGAACTAGCCGGACTGTTCGACAAGAAGGCGGCGGCGATGCTTGATCATCCGCCCGTGCTTCCGACGGCGCTGGCCAACCTGCTCGATGATGAGCAGAAGGTTGTGGCTGCAGATGTTTTCCTCGCACACACGCTCTCCGTATTCATGGGTGAACACTGGAAACTCAGGAGCGATTTCTTTGAAGGAAAGCGTGCATTCTTCAATCGCCTCCTGAAGGATCTGGCGGGAAGCACGAACGACATGCTGCGCGGCTTAGACGCGCAGTTTGCCGTCGCGGGAAGCTACGCAGCCCGCTTGCACGCCGATCACCTGCGCGTCAGGCCGGAGGGGCTGGAACCGGTCCGCCGCATCCTGGTAAAGCTCCAGTGTCCGCAGGGACGCAATGAAGGCGAGGTGCTGGACGTCGTTCGTGACGTGCTTACGAACGCGGCAACGGCGACCGGGAAACTGACTGTGGACAGCTCCGACGTCGCTCCGGCGAAGCACAAATCGTTGAGGCTATTTTGGGCCGAGCCCGTGCCGATCGGGGAGTTCACGTATAAGGCGCTGGTGATGAAGATTCGCGTCGCACCCCAGACCGGCGATCAACTGCCCGTGCTCGGGTCCGTTAACGGGATCCCTGTGGTCGACCTTCGATACGTCGTCGCGGATTACCTGAGGAAGACCGCAAAGATCGACGAATCGGGCTCCCGCCGATTGCTTGCGTCGGCGACGGCCGCCACATCCGAGATGCTGTCGCGGTTCGACTTTGATTCCGATGACAACGATTAGTTTGTGATGGTCGGATGTTGGCGAGGTCCGCACGAGATCCGCCCGGACTGAGCGGACAACGGCGGCAAACGTATTGCGTCAGCCCGCCGCCACACATCTCGTATGTACGACCTTCCTTTAGGCACCCGGAATCTCGGGGCCCGATAATTGCTGCGAGCCTCCGCTAGGGGTTTTCCTAGTCATAAAGGCTGTCTGGGTTGGTTAAACTCCCGTCCCATCGAGGTATGCCGCTTCGGCAGCAATGAAGTTCGGGTAAGGATTTCTAAGTCATGTCTAAGGAAGAGTCTTCTAACCGGCCGGCAACACTCGGCGACATCCTCTATGCCAAGTCCAAGGCGCCGACGCCTGAGCAGGACTGGGCGATGCTCGTCCGGTCCGTTGCTGCGGGAGACGAGCTCGCGCTGCATGCGCTCTACGGCAGGGCTCATCGTCTCGTCTTCACGTTGATCATGCGAATCACCGCCAACCGGGAAACCGCTGAAGAGCTCACCATCGACGTCTTCCACGACGTGTGGCGACGCGCCTCGCGTTATGACCCGGCAAACGGCACGGTGCTCGGCTGGATTATGAACCAGGCGCGCTCACGGGCGATCGACCGGCTGCGCTTCGAGAGCCGAAAGAAGCGCAGTCAGGTCGACGACTTGCAGCCGCTGCCTGGGGTGGCTGCCGCGCCGCGCGACGAGCTAGAGCTCCGTGAGCAGAGGGAGTCGCTGCAGACAGCATTGGCGGCACTCACGCCGGACGAGCGCCAGGCGATCGAAGCGACATTCTTCGGGGGCCTTACGCATGCAGAAGTCGCGGCGCGCCTCGATCAGCCGCTCGGCACTATCAAGACGCGCATTCGTTCAGGCCTGCACAAACTACGGCAGAGGCTGACTGCGGAAACGAGCAACCATGAGTACGTCTGATAATGGTTGTCAGCAGAGTGTGGTCACGTGTGCTTACGCCGCTCAAACCTTAGCGGCCAATGAGGCGGCCGCCGCCGAAGCCCACATTGCCTCGTGCGCGGACTGCCGGCGCGAGCTGGAGAGCCTCCGGCCGGTGGTCAATCAGTTCGTCTCCTGGCCCACCGATGTGCTGCGTCCGACGACCTCGCTGCAGGCGCGCCTTGCGTGTCGTATCGCCGAGGAGACCGGCAAGCCGCCCGTGCTGCCGCCACAGAGGCAGTGGTCAGAGCCGGCATGGGAACAGGTCGCGCCCGGGATCGAATGCAAGCTGCTCGCCACCGATACAGAGAGACTCCGGGTCAGTATGCTGGTACGCCTGGCGCCGGACGCAAGTTACCCGGCACACACCCACGCGGGCGTCGAAGAGCTCCATCTCCTCGACGGGGAGCTGTGGATCGACGAACGCAAGCTCTGCCCGGGCGACTACAATTACGGTGCCCCCGGCACGGGCGATGACCGCGTCTGGAGCGAGACCGGCTGCACCTGCGTGCTGATCACGAGTATCAAAGATACCCTTCGGTAAACGCCTTTGGCGCATCATATAGCCATACGGCATTCATGCGTGTGTATGCCAACGCACAGCTAGTACGGTGGTGCCCGAGAGAACCGCCAGGCATTATTCCCCAGCCCGCTACTCCCTCGACCAATCCAAATCCTCGCATATGACGTTTAAGGGGCATGCAACACTCGCATGCACCCGACAATGGGCAATCAACGGCTTCGACCAATTGCGAAAGGGCTGAGCTGGCTTATGCCTACGCCCTGCAGGTCCTGCCTACAAGCGATGTGCCGGCGATCCAGGCCCACATCGCCTCCTGCGCGGACTGTCAGCGCGAGGTGGAGAGCCTCCGGCCGGTGATCAATCAGTTCGTCTCCTGGCCCACCGATGTGCTGCGTCCGACGACCTCGCTGCAGGCGCGCCTTGCGTGTCGTATCGCCGAGGAGACCGGCAAGCCACCCGTGCTGCCGTCACGGCGGCAGTGGTCAGAGCCGGCATGGGAACAGGTCGCGCCCGGGATCGAATGCAAGCTGCTCGCCACCGATACAGAGAGACTTCGGGTCAGTATGCTGGTACGCCTGGCGCCGGGCGCATGTTACCCAGCGCACACCCACGCGGGCGTCGAAGAGCTCCATCTCCTCGACGGGGAGCTGTGGATCGACGAGCGCAAGCTCTGCCCGGGCGACTACAATTACGGCGCCCCCGGCACGGGCGATGATCGCGTCTGGAGCGAGACGGGGTGTACGTGCGTGCTCGTCACCAGCACTATGGACGTCCTGCGATGACCCTGGCGAACCGCTCGCATATCACGCATTTTGGTTTGCCTGGAATCGACCGCATTCCTTTCGGGATGCATGCCTGCCATTTATATAAAAACCGAGACGAGCTGATCCGAGCCTTGGTGCCGTATTTTCTCACAGGGCTAAGCGGCAAAGAGCGGTGCCTCTGGGTGACTGCCCCGCCGCTGCCGGCGCGCGAAGCCTATCAGGCGTTGCGCACTCACGGCGTCGAGGAGGCTATCCAGGACGGCGCACTGCTGATCCTCGACTTCGATCACTGGTACACGAGCTCGGCGGGGTTGAAGGGACACGACGTGGTGCAGTTATGCCTCGAGGAGGAAGAGCGCGCGCTCACCGACGGCTACAACGGCTTCCGCATCGCCGGGAATACGAGCTTTCTGAAGCCGGGCGATTGGTCGACGTTTATCGAGTACGAACAAGCCGTGACCGCGCACTTCACAAGCCGGCGCATTGTCGCGCTGTGCAGCTACGCGTTGGGGCAGCGCAATGATCAGCAGATAAGCGAAGTCCTGCACGCGCACCACTTTGCGTTGCAGGGTTCGAACGCAGACCGGCAGTGGGTTACAACGCCCCAATTTCCGAGCCACTCTGAGACCGGATTGTATTGAATCCGAGGCGACCACCAAGGAGGCGTTAGTCATGATCGAGGAAGCCGCAAACCAGGTGGTCAGGTCAATGGCAACTGCAGCCAAAATTCGCTTACTGATCGCTGAGGATCATGCCGCCATGCGGTATACGTTTCGTAGCTTATTAGAGCAATATCCCGAAATTGAAATCGTCGGTGAGGCCACCAATGGCGAAGATGCGGTGATGAGGGCCGAAGAACTTCAGCCCGCCATTGTGCTCATGGATATCAACATGCCTAAACTTGACGGAATTGCGGCCACACGACGCATAAAGGCGAATTCGAGCCGAATGGCCGTGTTAGGTCTTTCCGCGCACGGGGAAGGCCATTCTACAGACTGCATGTTGCGAGCTGGAGCCGTCGCCGTGGTACCCAAGGAAAGAGCCACTGAGGATTTGTACGACGCGATCCGGCGGGCCGTTACTTGCCTTGATTGCCATTGACGGGATTCTCTCGTAAGGGCGGAAATGGGTGCCGCACTGTCAGCAATGAGGACCTCCAATCCATCTCGCCTAGCTGACAGCGTATGGTTGGCCAGCCCCCATCGCTCTGCGTTTCATGGAGTCTATGTTGCGCCCGCTTTCGCAGGGTGATATCTCGAAAAACTGCATCGCACCATCACCGATTTGGCTAAACACTCACCAGACCGAGACAACCTCGGAGAGGGCTAGCGTCCCACCCCAGCCAAAACCCGTGGACCGTTTTCCCTGAATGGCTGCACCCTTGAGCGGCAATTACAACGGGTACTGCCACGGCGGGAGCGCGCCTGGGGCGCCAATGGACTGGTTTCCGCGATTCGGGTATGTTTTTTATGACCTCCTCCACCACAAGGGCCATATGGGAGCGGGGTGTATCCCGCGCCCGCTCGGTCAGAGAGGCGTATAGCGGGGACACGCTCGAGATATTGGCGAGGCACCGTGGACGTCCTGACGCACTCCTAAGCATTCACGCATTTATTCGAGAGACGATCACCTCCGAAAGACGCCCGGCTTTAAAACAGCGACTGACATGTGAGACGTGAACCGCGCCTGCCGTCGGCTGGTCACGCTCCCGAGCCAAGCTTCAGCCCGGACAGTGGCTTCGCTGCTTGCCGTAGGCCTACGGGGCAACATCTTCTCGCGTGCTCCGCCAGTTTAATGAGCCTATCTTCATGATCCGTTCATCAATGGATCATGTGACCGCTGTACAGTGATGACAATACGTGAGTCACATAGGAGGTTTCACTATGTTGAGAATAACGGTACGACCGTCCGATGACGGCGGAACGATAAAACTCGCAGGCTCATTAACCGGGCCATCAGTCCAAGCCCTTGGGAAACTCTGGCGGCGTATTAGGGCGGTTCATCTGCACAATGGGACAAGACTCGATGTCGGCTCTCTGGCGTCGGTTGACTGCGATGGCAAGGTGTTGCTGCGACGCATGCGCCGGGATGGGGCACTTCTTCTCCCCAGCGGCCCTGCCGCCGAATTGTTAGAAGACTTTGTTCTATCCGAGTGACGCCATCCATAAGACGACTGAGGCGCACCGCCATATTGAAACAATGACCATCTTGGCACCGCTCACCCGACATGGGGTGGTTACTGCTGATGTTCGTGGGGTTAGCCGTGCTGTTCCTGGAATGGAAGGAGTCGGAATCTACACAGAGGACCGCAAACGGCACGTGTGATGTTTTTCCTCCTGTTTAGTAACAGCTTAGGACGTTTTGCGATCCGCTGAAGGGCCCTCCGCGAACTCTCCCGGCGTTTTGGACGCAAGGTCCTTCGTCAGTGGTCCCAGGCCCTACAATCGTTAACAGGGCCGTGATCTCGGGTACTTCTGGCCGTCCGAGGTGGCTTAACCTGCCGGGCATCGCGTGCCTTCGGTGCTTTCAACAAAGATCCGATTGAGATTTGCGAACTAGTTTCTTCGGTACATGCACGAACGGAACAGAGCAAGTGCTGCGTGAAAACGAGTATCTCTCCGATGAACTGAAGCGGACCCGCAACGTCGGCGCGATGGTCGGCCTCAGCGAAGCGTTCCGGCAGGCGTTGAGACAGGC
This sequence comes from uncultured bacterium, assembly GCA_965285945.1. GTDB lineage: Bacteria > Nitrospirota > Nitrospiria > Nitrospirales > Nitrospiraceae > Nitrospira_D. The sequence continues at coordinate 126,614 of CBDIWP010000003.1, forward strand.
GGAAGCCGTGGGCCCGACCACGACGACGGTGCTGATCACGGGGGAAACCGGGACCGGCAAGGAATTGATGGCCCGGGCCGTCCACGATCTGAGCCCCCGGCGGGAGAAACCGTTCATCCGTGTCAACTGCGCGGCCCTTCCCATGGGCCTGGTGGAAAGCGAGCTGTTCGGCCATGAGCGGGGGGCGTTCACGGGGGCGGATCAGCGACGCCTTGGACGCTTTGAATTGGCCAACAGTGGCAGCCTCTTTCTGGACGAAATCGGGGAGATGCCGTTGGAGGCGCAGGCCAAGCTGTTGCGGGTGCTGGAGGACGGCCTGGTCGATCGAGTCGGCGGCACGCGCCCGGTGCCGGTCGATGTGCGGGTCATTGCCGCCACGAATAGTGAGCTCATGGCCGCGGTAAGCGAGGGACGGTTTCGGTCCGACCTGTACTACCGTCTCCACGTCTTTCCGATTCTGGTGCCGCCGCTGCGCGCCCGCCGGGAGGATATTCCACTCCTGGCGTGCCATTTCCTGGAAGCGTACCGCGTGAAGCTGAAGCGGCCAGCGCTGGAGTTGAGCGCCCAGGCCATGGAACGGCTGACGCAATACACTTGGCCGGGCAACGTGCGCGAACTACAGAATGTCATTGAGCGCGCCGTGATCCTGGCCCGCCCTCCGGTGGTCGATATTGAGCCGCAGTTTCTGATGACGGCGACCCCGCCGCCGGATCCTTCGCCGAACCTGACCGAGATGGAGCGCCGGCATATTGTCCAGGTCTTGGAAACCACCCGCTGGCGGATCTATGGCCCCCAAGGGGCGGCGTCTCGACTCGGCATGAACCCCAGCACGTTACGCAGCCGCCTGAAGAAGCTCGGGGTCCGCCGTCCGGCCCATCTTCCCCTGATGGGACTGTGGTCTATAGTGACATGCTGCTATTGCTCGTAACATATGATGAATGAATATATTCGTGGCACTTCAGTTGCTGATATAGGCGTGGGCCATTGCTGGCTCAGCCTCCGTACCCCGCAAGATTATAATCCCTTGTATTGTCACTGGATCCCAGGATCGAACCGACATGCAGTCGGCGAGGGCGAATCCGAAACTATCCGCAACCGAGCGCAGATAAGTCAGGTGGTTGAGAAGCGATTTCGAGGTCTGAAGTATGCGGGAAAGGATGGAGCCGGCGACCCGGATTGAACGGGCGACCTGCGGTTTACGAAACCGCTGCTCTACCAACTGAGCTACGCCGGCATCCTTGAGAATTGAGGTGGGAGATCGGAGATGCAGCCGCCGATCACGCATCAGCGCGCCATGATACCGGTCACCGTGCGGACCTGTCAACGAAGGACTGCTCTCCACGGCGGCATGGTCTTAATGGCCAGGCCCGACGCCTGCGGGCTTCCTGTTGGACGGCAGTTCAGCCTTCCCTTCTGCTTTCGGCGCAGGAGCCGGCTTGGGATTGTTACCCTTGGCCATGGGATGGATCCTCACCATGGCGCCCTGCCCGGGCGGGGGCAGACATAAGGGGTCCTGCTCGTTTCCATATTGCTCTCTGGCCACACGGCTGACTTGCCCACGCGCATACAGACACAGTTCGCCCGCCGCCACGGTGCCGTCCCGGTCCACGTCGGCGACCCCTTGCAGCCCGCGAAGCAGATGATAGGTAAAGAGGCCGTGCCTGGCAGATTCGTAGGCGTGCGATTCCTGCAGCCCTCTGTGGGCGACCATCCACATGATGCCGTCCTTGCGGCCGGCGATGCCGGCTTCCCAATTGGGCAGCGTGGTCGCCGGGTCGGTGCCGGGCGCCGGCTCAAGGGACACATCGAACATCAGGATGGCCCGTTGTATCGATGCTCGCGACAAGGCTTCCTGTAACCGGCGAACGGAATACAGGCGGGTCCCGGCCGACGTGGTGCCGTCGAAGGGCACCAATGACACGGCGCCGGTCCTGCCATCGACCAGCGCCCGGCCGGCAAAGAACACATAGACGACAGTCCCGGAATCCGCTCGTTGGGGCACCCATTCATCGAAAGTCTCGGCCAGATCCTGCTTCAACGCCCGTCCGTCGACCAACAGGCGAACCCGGTCTTCGGGGATGCCGGCAATCGTGCGCAAATACTTCGCCATGATCTCCGCGTCGTGACCGGCGTACTTGACGAAGGGGACCTGCTGGTCACGAAAGCGTCCCACCCCGATGGCAATCACCAGGGCCTTCGGCTGCTTCAACGCAGCGGTTGATTTGGGCGGTCGATCCACCTCGGGTGCCGGGTCCTCCGCCAGGGCGGTATCCGGTTTCATCAGCACGATAAATTTTTTGGCCGGCGGGACGGCGTCAATCGGCGTCCCGCTATGCAAACTCAAGACGAGGTCGCCTCGCAGGACCTCCTTGACGGCCGTCACGCGCTTCGTGGTCGTGGTCCGTTTCACTTCCCCCGGCTCAAGATTCCCGATCGGAAGCACCGCGGGAAAGGCGGCCGTCAACAGGGGCGTGCCGCTCACCGCCACCTCCACGTCTTTGGCCGTCACCGTTCCTTCATTCTTGACCTCCACTTCAATGGTGAAGGATTCATCCGGCTGGAGTATCTGATCCCGGTTCTCATCGCGAATGATGGCCCGAAAGCTGAGCGCCCCGGCGACCTGCGACAGGGCATCGCCGGCCGGCGGCTGGTCGTTCAATTGGCGAGACGCCGCTGCTTCTTGCGGCTGGGCTGGAGACGGGGATGGCACCGGCAAGGCGGGATCTCCCGGGGTCGGTCCACCGGATTGAGGCGGTAGCACGCTGGCGGCGGATGCGCCCGCCCGGCGTTGTTCGGCAAATTCCCGCACTCGGATGGACTCGGCCACCTGCTTGGCCATGCCCTCGGTGACCAGATCGACCGCCTCTTGCACGACGGCATCAAGCCCCGTCACATCGCAGGATTGCTCCGTGACTCCCACCTTCCCCGTCCCGGCACTCTGTAGTTTTTTGCTGAACAGGACGGAGCCATCGTCGGCGAGAAAGATCAAATCGAGACCCAGTGTCACCGTCATGGGATAACTCTTCCGGACCTGCCGGTGAATGGCCAGATCGATATGCTTCAACCCCAGGCCGACTTCGACAGCGCCATCCGGGCCGATGCCCGCCTGCGGCTCGGTGTCTGCGCTGAGGCTTTTGAACACCCGCCCGAGCTTCTTGGCTACACCGTTACGCAGCGGCGCCGCCACGGAAATGGATGCCGGTTGACCGCAGGCGTTCTGGTAGGGAATGGCGGCGGTGGTCACGGACGGGGACAGACGGAGAATCGGCGAGAGAGGAAGCGGGGCCACACCGGCGAGGCCATCGCCTCGTTGAAACCAGGAACAGCCTGTGCTGAACAGAACCAGTGCCATGAGGAGAGAGAGAACGGCGCGCCGGTGTAAAGGCTGGACTTGCACTGGCACCCCTTGCATGCTGAGGTTATAACGAAATGGAGCGGATGAGCACAACCGCGCCCATGAATTGACAGCCTGCGAAGCCTGAGGCTAAGGTTCTCGGAACATGACGGTCCGTCCATGAGTACAGCCGCCGCTTCCGGTATCCCGTGGACGGCGCTCGCTCGTTTGATCCGTCTCCAGAATCAAACCGGCACCTATCTGCTTGTGCTTCCGACGCTCTGGACTCTGGTCCTGGCCTCACGGGGCTGGCCGGCGCTCCGCCTCGTGGTGATCTTCGTGGCCGGATCGTTTGTAATGCGCAGCGCCGGCGTGATCCTGAACGATCTGGCTGATCGGTCCTTCGATCGGCAGGTCGCCCGCACGAAGACACGCCCCTTGGCCTCTGGCGAACTCGCTCCAATCCAGGCGCTGGCCCTGCTGGGCTTTCTCCTATTGTCGGCGACCGGGTTGTTGCTGCTCTTAGCGCCCGCGGTCCGGCAACTCGCGCCCATCGCCCTCCTGCTGGCTGCCTTGTACCCGTTTTCCAAACGATGGATCCACCTTCCGCAAGCCGTGCTCGGTATGGCCTTTGGATGGGGTACGATCATGGCGTGGGCCGCCGTGCGGGGCGACCTCCCCGGACCGGTGTGGTTGGTGTTCGGCGCCACGGCGATGTGGGCGATTGCCTACGATACGATTTACGCGCTTCAGGACCTGGACGACGACCGCCGCGTCGGCGTTAAATCAGCCGCCTTGTTCTTCGGGTCGTCCACCTGGTTGGCCGTCGCGACGGCACTCGGCGCGATGCTGCTTCTCTTGGGCGCAGCTGGATGGATGACCGGGATCGGTTGGGTCTATTATACCGTCTTGCTGGGAGTCGCGCTCTTCTTCGCCGTCCAAGTCTGGCAGCTACGGCGACCGATCAGCCCGCCTCAGGCCTTTGCGATGTTCCGCGCGCATATGTGGGCGGGTGCCGCGATTCTCGCCGGATTTCTGGCAGGGTTTGTTCTGTAGCCGAGCCTTGGGGCCAACAAGGGTTACACCCAGGCGGCGGGGTCCGACCATCGCCATGCGAGGCCCAGACAGGCTCGAAATTAGGGTCGACCGCAGTGAAGCAACAAGAAACGAGCGGTTCAGGGTTTCTCCACCGCCACTTCAGCCGTCTTGGCGGATCGCAGCGTCGCCAGATACATGGTGACAGCCTTCGCATCGGCGTCGCTCAACCCCAGGGCCGGCATTCGGGTCTCGGGCTTCATCGCCTGCGGATTCTTGAGCCAACGATAGATCCAGGTGCTGTTTAAGCGGAATCCGGCACGGTCCAGCGCCGGTCCCACTTTTCCACCTTCCTCGTCAATGGCGTGACAGCCGTTGCAGCCGTATTTCGTCACATACAGGCGCTTGCCTATTTCGGCCTGTTTGCCCGCTTGATCCGCCGTCATCGTGAGCTCCGGCCGCGGCACGCTGAACCCCTTGCCAGGCCTGGTGGTAAAGTTGGTCAAGGCAGTCTGCGCGGCATCGGACTCCTTCTTGGCGGCCACCAGGGCGGCCTGCTCCTTGGCATAGAGCGACTCATCCACTTCCACTTCCTTCTTGTCCGCTTCCTCGTTGGCTTTTTTCTCGGCCGCCTCGTACGTCTTCGTGGCCTCTTCGAGTTTGGCTTTGGCCGCCTGCAAGGCCTCTTCGAGCTCCTTCTTGCGGTTCTCCACATTGAACTCGAGTTTCATACCGTGCAGCCCCCGGACATAGCCCACGATGGCCCAGACTTCCTCTTCGGCCAGCGTGTACTTGAAGGTCGGCATGGTGGGAACGGCGAATTCGTCATCCCCGATTGTGTCGCCGCCCGGACCGGTATCTTTCATATCGCGGGAAATGGTACTGAAGATTTCCTCATCCTTGAAGGTGCTCATCTCCGACTTGTTGGAGAGGTCCTTCGGTTTGGGATCCGACATGGAGGCCCAGTTGAATCCCTCGTTCTGCCGGCCGTTTTCTCCATGACAGTGCATGCAGTAATGGGTATAGAGCTCCTGTCCCTTCTTCTGCTGCTCACTGGCACACCCGCCGACGACGAGCGCCCAGACTCCCACGACGCCAGCCACCGCTCCGACCACGCCGAGCCTTGCCGCCTTCATGCTGGCTGCCCTTTCTTTAACTTGCGGATCAGGACGAACTGAAAGCCAAATGCCACGGCGACCGCGATCGCCGCATAGTAATAGCCCGAATAGTCGGGCGGCGCCTCGGCGCGGAAGTACCACCAGGAGGACACGGCCTTCTGGGAACCCTTTTCGCGCAAGTCGCCGCTGGTCGGATCTTTCTTACCGTCCCAGACGGCGAAGGCCACGTTGATGAAACCGCCCGGGACGATTTGCGTATCCTCGTCCGGATGCTCCGTATGGAGCGGCCGTGAGAAGACCACTTTCCACGTCCCGTTCGCGTAGACGCCTTTGGCTTGAACATCCTGGTGCGGCTGCACCTTCAATGTGCCGAAGCCCTTGGCATTCATATCGACGCCCTTCCCGTCCTTGTTCTTCCAGTACCAGATGTTGACCGGCCCGCCTTCGACCTGGAGCATCGGCTGACCGTGGGCGAAATGGGCTTTCTTATCGCCCACCATGAACTCCAGCGCGGCCGCGTCATCGGGGTCTTCGCTCGGATCGGCATACTCCAGAAGAACGGCGACCTGCGTGCCATCATGCAGGGCGCGCACGGAAAGATCTTTGACGGTCGCTTCCTGAATCCGGTCTTGCCAGTGGACTTGCGGTGACATGGGAAAGGTCGCCGGGGTTGCGCTATTCCAGACCGCCGCGTTCGGATCATCGACGGGAAGCGTGCCGCTGACCATCGGCGCCCGAACGGCCACACTTTCACCTTCCTGCGCCAGACCCGGAGTGGCTCCAGCCAGAATGAGGGCCGCCGCCATGGCTGCCCGTCCGCCCTGCACCCACCGCCTCATTTCATTCGCCCCATTCATACTGGCCTCGTTTTCGATTGACAGGCCGGCGCCGAGCTGCCGCCCGACCGCATTATTCCCACGTGCGCGGAGATTGATGGGCCCCGTCGTACTCGCCCAGGATGATCTTCCAAATCCATTCGTCCGGCAGCTCCACTTCCCAACGTGGCATGGCCGACTTCCACGGCATGCCTTCGATGGGCAAGCCGACCCCGCCCTTCTTGATCCGCCAAAACAGATAGCTTTCTTGAAGCATGGCAATCGTCGTGGGGTCGGCGAAGTTGGCCGGGGGAGGGTTGAAGCCCCGCGCCGCCGGCCCCTTGCCGTCGAAGTTTCCACCGTGACAGGGGGAGCAGAAGGCCGCATAAAACCCTTTCCCCTGCATGATATTCTCAGGCGTTTTAGCGAAGGGATTCGACAGGCCCGTGTACTCGCCCGGGGGAGCCGGATGAATGGTCCGGTTTTCCGCCGGTGGCGCATCGCTCGTGGCGGTGCTCCCGTAGGTCTGCCATCCGACCAGCAACGGGAAGAGTATCAGCACGGCATACCGGAGCGCCTGGAGCCCGCCGATATTTTCGCCTGTCAGGAAGCGCTGAATCGGATCCCAGAAGGCGTCCTTCGATTCCCGGCTCAGAGTCGCATAAATGACGATCCCGGTCGTGGTCAGCATCAGATAGAGGAAAATCAGACTCGACGGCAAGGGCGCCGATCCTGGGATATTGGGCACGACGAACTTCAGGAGCAAATACACGACGACGACTAAAATGACCGGCTTCAGCAGGGAGCCTCCCATACGTTCTTCCTCCTCAGTGCGCTTGTGCCACAGCCACAGGACCGGCCTCGGCGGCCTTCACCGGAGCAGCGGGTGCCTGTCCAGGCACTTCGAGTTCAGACGGGTTCACCGAGATCGGCTCTCCGCTCATCTGCTGCAGAAATGCGATGACGGAGAGGATTTCGTTCTTGGACAGGCCGATGGGATTCTTGTTGATGTACGGCATGCGCGCCGGATATTCCTTGGGCATGCCCTCATGACGGTAGTCGAGATAGATATAGGCCTGGGGCTGGGTCAAACTCTCGAACATGAACTCGCGACTCAGCTTGGCTCCGATACCCTTCAAATCCGGGCAGCGCGCGGACTCGCTGGGGCCGATGGAATGACACAATGCGCATTGGCCCTTGCTGAAAAAAATCTTCTGTCCGATGGCAGCCATATCGGCCGGCGTCTTGACCGTCGCGATGTCGAAATTTTCCTCGGCCGGCGGGAGGGACGCCATCTGGGGAACCGCCAGTGCGACCAGCGAAAACAGGCCCAGCACGATGGCCACGAAGCCGATCACGCGCGCAAACTGTGCACGGACGAATAAGAGAATAATAATACCGCTGCCCACCACCGAGAGACCGATCAACTGCAACTTAACGACTTCACTCATAGGACTCCTCTGAGCTAGAAGGTCGCGTTAGCCCTGCTTGTCCAATGCCTGCGATCCCCCGGCCAGGGCGGGAATCGCGTCTGGTGCCAGATCGCCCTTGGGAGTGCCGCTTGGGGCCGCCTTGGCCTTGTCACCCATCGTCGCAACCCAGAAAATAAAAGCCACCAGCATGCAGAAACAGAAGGTGTTCAATGCCATAAAAGCCGCCGCATAGCCCAGGGCGGGCGAAAACGCATACTCCGAGGAGTCGCGCATGACGCCGTACACGTGCCAATGGACCCGGGACGAGGAGCGCGCGTAGCCCATCAGGGTCATCAGCAAAATAACCATGATCGCGTTCAACACCAGCGCATAGCCGGCGCGCGGAGGCATGCGGCCCCAGACCATTTCCGTCGTCGTTCGGGCGCTTTTCAGGAGCAACGCCGTGAGCGGCGTAATCGTCAACATGACGAACAGGACGATCCCGACTTGCGAGGTGGAGAAGTAATTGATGCGCACGATGGCCGGAACGAAATAGCCCCAGACGCCCAGGACGACCACGACAATCCCGGCGATGATCAGGACGGCGCCCATGACCGCCCGGGCCAGCTTCGCCCAAGTCGCTGTCTCTTCCTTTCCCGCCCGCCAGTACATGATGAAGCTCATGAAGGTGACGAGAATCATCAAGTTCGACACCGTCATTTTGGCCGACATGACGCCGAAGACGCCGAGCAGCGGATGGTGCGTGCCTCCCATCTTGCGCGCCTCTTCCAGACTGGCCACCAGGGAGTGCGGCGTCATCCAGACCCCGAGACAGAGGAGCAGAATCACGAGCATCGCCAGAATCGGTTTGCGGTATTTTAGTTCCGAGCCGGGAATACGATAGGTGATTCCGAGCCAGAAATAATAGTTGGAGCCTAAGAACAGCACACCGATGAGCATGGCCTGGAGAATGAAGAGCCAGGATAGAAAGCCGCCCATGAGGGTGATGCCCATCTGCTGGTTGTATTGATAAATCTCCCGCATGAGCCAGTAACCGGCGAAGGGCAGAGGGAGCAGCCCGAACACGCCGATGAAATTACCGACATAGCCCATCCAATCGTAATGATCCCGATCTTCCGCGGTCTTGGCGGACAGATACCGGATGCCCGCGTAGGCCCCGCAGATATATCCGCCCAACACCACGTTGGCGATGAGGCGGTGGATGTTGACCGGCCACCAGGTGGGATTCCAGGTCGCGGCCCAAGCCCGCGCCAGATCCGATCCTTCCGCGATGACCACCGGGCTTGCCTGGAAGGTCGCCCAGGAGTTCGGCACGATCATGATGAAGAAGGCGAAGACGTTCAGCATGAAGCCCAGGAAGATGTGGAAGGTCTTCTTGCCGCCGTCCTGCATCGCGTCCCAGCCATACCAATAGAGATACAGGGTCGCGGTCTCCACCAAGAACAGCAAGCAATAGACGAGAAAGGACGGGAAGAAAATGTCGGATAGATAGGCCATCAGCTTCGGATAAAAGCCGATGAGCAGGAAAAGCAGAATGCCGCCGAAGAGTGCGGTGGTCGCGTAGGAGGAGGTTAACAGCTTGGTGAACTCTTTGGCGAGCTTGTCATAACGCTTCTCGCCGGTCTTCCAGGCGACGACTTCGCACAGCCAGGCAAAGATCGGCACGCCCAGCACGAATCCGGCGAGCAATAAATGCAGCTGCGCAATAATCCAGACCAGGTTGCGACTCCCGATGCCCGGGATGTCACGGTAGGCCCGCGCGGCCTCTCCGCCGGTTGAATCATCCGCCAGACCCAGCGCGGGAAGGCTCAATAGACCAGCCACCGCCAGCAGGCCTACGACGGCAGCAGGCGAAACGCCGACCCGTCGCAAAAGGCCATGAATCATTCCACCCCGGTGCGTCATGGATCTCACCTCTTCGTTGCCCACTCTAGCAAGATGTTGAATGCACTCATTGGCCTTGCCCGATGGCTTGGCGACGTCCACCGGTCAGGGCTTCCCCGTCACCGGCCCCTTCTCGCCGTCTTTCGCGGCCGGTTTCGACTTGCCGGCCTTGCCCTTATCCTTGCTCACTTCTTCCTCGGCCTTCTGCTTTTCGATCGCCTCCACCTGTGCGGCGAGCTGCGTAATGATCCGCTCGCTCTTCGTCAAGGCCTCCATCGGCTTGTAGGGCGGTTGGGCTTTGACTTCGGGCTTCTTGCAGCATTCATGCGGATGAGGCGTGCTCTCGGGCAACCCCACCCAGAAGAGCACCGACAGCACGACGCCGGCTGCCGTGAGCGCCGTCAACATGAGTCCCTGGTCCGCGGGCACCCGCATCAGATCCCAGCGGGCCACAATGCGCTCGTAGCCTTCCTCCACCGGCCGGGCTTCTTGAGCCAGAGTTCGCACAAGACGACCGATCACCCACACGCCCAGCAGCAAGAGGGCGATCAACACGGCGGAGGCCACGCTGCCCCACAACGTCAATTCGATACTAATTTTCTCTGCAACGGGAACGCCTTTGAGCAAATCGGTTTCGAATAAAGCATGAGTAAGCGAAATGGCGGTTTCGGTAACAGTGCTGACGACGAACCAGAGGACTGGGAGATAGAGAGCCCCTACGACCGCGCTCTTCCACCACAGCGAGAGCCCGATTCCGTCTGGCGGTTCCAGCTTTAGACGGTCGAGAAACACGGTCTTTGTGACGACGCCGAAGGCCCAGATATCGATCGGGATACAGAGCAGAAAGAGGAGCGCCAGTCCGGCTCCTTCCCCGAAATGGGAATCGAACGCCATGGTGATAATAGGAGCGGCAAATACCGTCACGGGGCTCGCCAGGATCATCAAGAACCCTAAGCCGATCCGCGTTTCGAAATGGATCATGCCGAAAGCGAGGAAGACCAGCGCAAAGGCCAGCTTGATCGGAAAGCCGGTCCAAAACGTGGACCACAAGACGGTAAGGCCGAGCTTTAAAGGAGCGAGCGATTGGCGATCTGTCATAGTTCCACTGGCGGCCTCGTCGGCCGGGCCTTAATCCAAAAACTCTCGGTTAATAATGGCGGAGACCGTAAAGATGAGGATGGCCGTCATCACCACGATCCAGCCGATCAAGGCGATGGGGCGCTTGAAAATATTCCGCTCAGGGTCGCGATCGATAAAGGGCAGTGCGGCCAGCAGGGCCATAAAGGCCCCGGGAAGCGCGATCGCCCCCACGAATTGACCGAACTCTCCGGAAAACATCTTGAGTCGCAGCAGCTGGAACAGGAAGAGGAAATACCATTCCGGCTCAGGATGGTAGTCGCCTGGATCAGGCGTCGCCTCCTCCAGCAGCACCACCGGCTCCCAGAACGCCAGGGCACAGATGGACAAGAACACGGTGACCATGCCGACGATGTCTTTCCAGATCTGGCGAGGGAAAAAATAGTCCGTCTTCGCCTTGAGCTCTTCCGGCGTGCCGCGGAAAGGGCCGGCCGGGCCGGCCGTCCTGAACAAGAACAGATGTAACCCCGCCAGGCCCATCAAGGCCGCGGGCAGAATCATGACATGGATGACGAAAAAGCGGCTCAAGGTCATCTGTCCGGGCGTGGCCCCGCCTTTCAGGAAACGCGCCATGAAATCGCCCAGCAAGGGCGTCTTATCCATGATTTCCACACCCACGGTCGTGGCCCAGTAGGCGCGTTGATCCCAGGGGAGGAGGTAGCCGGTGAACCCGAAGCCCATCACGATGCCGAAGAGGGCGAGTCCCACCAGCCAGATCAATTCGCGGGGGTTTTTGTAGGCACCCCAAAGAAAGACTTGCGACATGTGGGCGAAGACGCACACCACCATCGCGGTCGATCCCCAAAAATGGTAACTCAGCAGGAACCAGCCGTAGTCGACGTCGTGCAGGATGTATTGCGTGCTCGCATAGGCGTGATCGGCGGTGGGCACGTAATAGAACATCAGGAGAATGCCGGTGACGGCCTGCATGATGAAGATGAACAGCAGGACCGACCCGAAGATATACGCCCAGCGCGATCCACCGGGGACCGGCTCGTTGAGCATTTTCGCCTGGATCGTCTTGAGCCCTACACGCTCGTCGACGAAGGCAATGACTTTTTCGAGCACGGTCGGTTCTGTACTGGTGGAGGGAGTCTGTTGCATAATGATCAGACAATCCTGATTTGCGTTTTGGTGCCTGCCTTGAATTCCATATCGATGATTTCAACGTCCCCGGCTGCTGTCACCCTGATCGGCAGGGCGTCCAGCGGGCGCGGCGCCGGCCCATCGAGGACCTTACCCGCCGCATCGTAGATGCTGAGGTGGCACGGACAGAGAAACACCTGCCCGAGCACCTTGTGCTGCCGCCATTTGTAGCCGCAGCCCAGGTGCGGACACTTCCCCGAGAAGGCCACATACGGCACATCCTTCTTATTCGTCCACACCGCCTTGCCGGCCGCATCACGGAACTCCATGTCCTTACCCTGGTACACCTGGTTCAGCACGGCCGGTGTCCCTTTGAGGATCCAGACGTTCTTTTCTATCTCGGACTCGGGCATGTAGGCTTCTTTGACTTTGCGCTTATACTTGAACTGCACGCCAATGTCGTCCTGCTTGATCTTGCTCACATTGCCGATCTTGAGCCAGCCGTTGTCGAAGGGCGAATACATCGGCTTCATCAAATACCGCAAGACGGGAAAGGCGATCGGCAGCCCGATGAGGAATCCGATCACGTGGGTCAGGTTCATGAAGAAGGTGCGCCGCTTGACGTTCTTCTCCAGCTCGGGGAACGGCACGAGCACTTCACCGGGTGTGACATGAATGCGCTCTTCCAAATGAGAGATTTCCACTTCATGGGTGGTGACGTAGTCCTCGCGCTTGAACGGCGGAAGCGCGGCGATTTCTCCGGATAAGGCTTGCAGCTGCACCGCGTCGTCCGTGACGGACTGCACCTGACTCATGGCCACCTTCCGCTCGCCTGGACCGCCCAGAGACACGACGATGTGGCTGATCTCATGCGTCAGCGGATCGACAATGACCTTCGTCACTTCCCCGATTTCACGGTCCTTACAAAAGACCTTGGATTTCAACTTTGGCTGCATCATTATTTCATCTTGATGGGCTTCGGAGTGTTCACCGAGGTGTTCTTGAATGTTGCGAGCCACGCGGCCAGCGCGTCCACGTCCCTCGGCTCCATCAGGTCCTTATACTTGTCCGGCATTTTCCCCTTTTCGTACTCGGCATCAAACCCTTCCGCCTTATAGGACTTGGGGTCCAGGATCTTTCTGGCGATTTCGTCAGCAGGCATGAGCGTGCCGATGTTGTCGAGTTCCGGACCGCGCTTTTTACCGCCCTCGCCTTTCAACTTGTGACAGTTGTAACACTCTTGCAGTTGCCATTGATCTTCGCCGAGCTTGAGGAAGTCACCGCCGGCAGCGGCCGTGGTCGCCGGGGGAGCACCCGCGCCGCCCGCCGCTTGGGCCGCGGGAGCCTGATCGCCTCCCAGGGCCTTGATACGCTCCGCCAGCGCCTTCGCCTGCTCGTCGAGAGCCTTGGCGCGCGCGATCAACTCCTCGGCCTTGCCATGCTCAGTCGCCTTGCGTTTCGGCGCCAGAATCTTTTCGATCTTGCCCTTTTCGTCTTCCGGATCGTATTGCGGCCAGAGCGACGCCCCTGCGATATAGACGGTGCAGAGGACCGCATAAAACACCACCAGCGCGCTCACCGCCTTGAATCCGCCCATGGGTTTCATGCTGGGCGCATCGAGAATAATGAACACTGCGGTGCCGAGCATCGCATAGGCGAAAAACATTGCCTGAAAAACGAACGGGAATTCAAGCGCCCGTGTCGCTCCGAACAGCACGCCGCCGACGATCAGGCCAACCACCAACTTCTTGATCACGTTGCCCATACAGATCCTCTTTCCTTAGAAGTCGTTCCTGCGCTGTTACTTGGCCCCTGCGGCAGCCGGACTTCCCTCCGGTGCATGCCCCTTGGCCTCCGACGGCCGGAGCGTCACGAAGATGGCAAAACTGACGACCGCATAAAACACGACGGTGATCGCCGTGATCCACCACGCTGAATAGGCGAGCGTCGGCGTGAACGACTCCGCCGTGAAATCAGGCAGCAGATTGTAGGTGTGAAAGTACTTCCGCAGCAAGGAGCGGACGGCACCCATGAGCCCCATCGTCCAGATTGCGCTGAACGCCAGGAAGATGAGAACGAACTGGGAGGCGAAATCAATCTTACCCCACACAATGGTTCCCTGGCTGATGGCCCGGTTATAGAGGACGTAGTTCACGACGGTCACAAAGACCAAAGTGAAGGCCGCTGAATTCTTGGCCGGCATCAGTGCCAGAAAATTCCAATCCGACGGCAGCTCCAACTCAGCCACCAGCTTGGCCCCGGTCGGGACGAATCCGTGCGGGGTCAACCAGATGGCATCGCCCACCACCACCATCAAAAACCCGATCTTGATGACAGTGCGCGCCGAGACCGTGAACGGAATAAAGCGGCCCAGGATGACGGGAGCCAACAACAAGGGCAGCAAGTATCCCAGGGACCGGGGATCAGGGACCGGATAGTCGGTCAGGACTTTCGTCATGACGAGCGGCAATGCGATCATGATGATCGGGGCCAGGACCGTCATGCGGACCTTTTCGACCCCTTCGATGCGTTTCATGCTCAGCCAGATGTAGTAGTTACTGGCCAGAAAGATGAGCCCTACCATGGCGCCCTGCATCTCGAAAAACATGGAGAGCTGGTCGGCCATCATATAGGGACAGATCGAGGCATCGTAGTCGCACAACTCGTAGGCCAGGAGGTAACCCATGAACGGAAGGAACAGCAGGGCCCCGACCCCGATCATGTTGCCGACAAAGCCCATCCAATCATAGTAGGCCCGCTCTTCATCTTTCTTGGCCGCCATATACATGTAGGCCGCGATCAAGCCGGCGACAAACCCGCCGAAGGTCACGTTCCCCACCAGCCGGTGCAGATTGAGAGGCATCCAGCTGTAATTGAAGATCTTGTCCCACAAGCTGGCCGTCGCCAGGAATTCAGCCGGAGACACCCCCTCGGCCTTCACGGGCGTGTTCATGAAGGAGGTCGGGCCGTCGATGACGAACAAGGTGATGCTTCCAATCAGATTGAGAAGCACACCCAAGGCGATATGCCGGGCTTTCTTGTTTCCCTTCCACGCGTCCCAGGTATAGAAGTAGAGATAGAGGACGATCGTCTCGCCGATAAACAACAGCGGATAGATCACCGCGAAGACGAGAAAGAAATGATTGATGAGCCAGGTCGTGAACTGTGGATACGTGGCGAGGAGCACAAAGATAAAGAGGCCGCCGGTCAAGGCCGTCATACTATAGAGAATGACCGTGACCTTGGTGACTTCTTTCGCCAGTCGGTCGTAACGCGGATCCTGCTTGCGATAGCCCAGCCATTCCGAGATCACGACGAAAATCGGAGCGCCTAAGATAAAGCCCGCGAATAAAATATGAAGCTGAGCGACGATCCATACGGCAGTCCGGTTCCCCGTGTAGGGGAATTCGACGGGAGGCGCGCTTGGCGCCTGCGCGTAAGCCACCCCCCCGAAGACCGCCAGAAGCGCAAACAAAGCCAAGATACTGCGCTGCCAGGTTTTCATGATGTCTCGCCGCTCCTCCTCACTAAAGTGATAATCGACTACTTGCTCGCAGGTGCCGCCGACGCTTCAGCGGGCGCTGTCGCGGGAGCGGCAGCCACGCTCGCTGCGTCGACCCACGCCTTCTTGCCTTCATCCCAACCCTTGCCGGCCAGCCCGAAGCTCCGCTCGAAGAGCACAAGCTTCCAGCGATCTTCATCGGAGAGCTTGCTCTTCCAGGCTTTCATCTTGGTGTTCGGCACCCCTTCGGCGATACGCCAGAACCAGACAGAATCGGAATACAGCTTCATCCGATCACTCACCCGGAAATCACGGGCACCCGCCTTGACCGGTTTCCCGTCTTTGCCGTGACAGCTGGCGCAGTTGACGTCAGGATTCGTTTCGCCGATGAAGAGCTTCCGACCCTCTTCCATCTTCTCCGCGTCCGTCCACCAGCCGGCAGGCATGTGTTTGTCGGCATATTCAGCCGGGGCGGGGGGCGGAGGAACCACCGGCCCTTCGCTTTCACCGCCACCGCAGGCCACAAGGACCCAGCCCATGCTCATGACCCCAAGCCCAAGCACCATATGCTGAAGAGTCGTCCGCTTCATATTATTCTTCTCCCGTCCTTAGTTAAATCCGTCCAAGACCTGAGACGATGCCTCCACCATCACCCGGCAGGCAGAAGGCAGAAAAAAACGCTTTTGGTGAAAGGCTGCGCCCCTCAAACAAAAGCGCCGGCACAATGGCAACGTCAAGTAAGACCAAGAGTCGCTCCCCGCCTAGCCAGCCCATCCACGGATCCTGCGAGGTGCGCCACCCTGCCCCCGGATCACGCCGCCTACTACCCTCTTTTCCCCGGCCCTTTCTGCCCCTTCTCCCGCTTCGCTTCCTTCTTTCTCCACGCCCTGAACAGCTTCGTTCCAACGAACCCTCCGATCCCCACCGCCGCGAGACCGACCATTGACAGTACCCATACAGGCGGGGCACTCGGATCATGAATACAGCCATTTCCGAAGTTGACTTGAATCCGCCGTTCGGCCTCAAGATCTTTCGGGTCGAACTGCACCTTATGGTCTTGCTGCTCTCCTCTGGCCTCGATAAAAAGAGGATCGCCCAGGTTGTCATTGTGCAGATGAAACGTTGCCTTATAGTAGCCGTCCCCGTCCGTCGTCACGGTTTGACCGTAGGAGACCCGGGTGTCCTTTACCAACACCTCCACGCCGGGACTGCCTTTACCGTCGGCGCCGCACACGAACCCTTCGACCGTAAACCGATGATCCGCTTCGTGCGTGGCCCGAAGGACGGCGGGGGACAGGAGTAGGACTGACAGGCCGGAGACGATGGAAATCGCTTGCTTAAAAACATGCCTGAACCCTTTCCACTCCACGCTTTGCGCCGATTCCTTTTCCGGACACATGACCGAATGTGAAACAACGGCCACAGCCGATTTTAAGGCGGCCCTATCTAACATAGCCCCTCTCCTTTGTCAATTGGCGGAGGCGGGAAGAGCAACGAAATACGGCATGTTTGGGCTGAGACGGGATGCAGAACTAGGTGGCCCCTGAGACGAGAACCCATACGGCAACGAGGCGAGGGGGCCGAGAGACAGCTTAGAGGTGCCCGCGCGCTTGCGCGTCGGCGGCGACACGATCGGCTTCCGCCTTGCGCTCAAATCCTTTCTTGGCCACCCAGGCCTCCCAAGAATTCCCCGTTGCCGTATCTTCGCCGGAGAATGCGATGGCGGAGACCTCCTCGTAGCGAAACCGTAGGATTTCGGCGCTGTCCGCTGGGAACACCTCCAGCCAAGACCCGGCTTCGCGCACTTCTCGATTGAAGAGGTAACCAGTTATGGATCGGCCCGACTTGAGTTCGATCGACACATCGCCTCGATAGTCAAACGCCAATTCCACGGCCTCTGTCAGTTCGGCCATCGATTGAGGCCTGAAGAGACGCCCTTCCAGCGAGCCGGATTTTTGATCGGGACTATGATTTTTGGTATCCGTCATTGAACGGGCTCATCGAAGTTCAAGGGGCAATATATCCGCTGTTCGAATGCACGCATACAAGCCTGCGTCCTCTCACCGCGACGTGGGCATCAAGGTCAACTTGACGGTCCGGCCGAACCCTGAAACGGTCCCGAACGTATCTTCCACGGCGGAAGCCTCATACCCACAATGGACCATACAATCGGCACATTTCTCATTGCGGGTGCTCCCGTACTGATCCCAGGCGGTATGGTCCATCAACTCTCGGAATGTCTTGGCATACCCTTCCTGAAGCAAATAGCAGGGTTTCTGCCATCCAAACACGTTATACGTCGGGTTGCCCCAAGGGGTGCACTGATACTCGCGGCGCCCCATGAGAAACTCCAGGAACAGGGGCGATTGGTTGAACCGCCAGCCCGCTTTGGGCCGGCTCAGAATACGAGTGAATAGTTCGCGGGTCCGTTCTCGTTTTAAAAAATGCTGCTGATCAGGGGCTTTTTGATAGCTGTATCCGGGCGAAATCATCATGCCTTCGACGCCCAGCGTCATCATTTCATCAAAGAATTTCCTGACCCGTTCAGGCTTCGCATCATCAAACAGCGTCGTGTTGGTGGTGACGCGATGGCCCCGCTTGAGCGCCGCCTTAATGGCCCGCACCGCCACATCGTAGACGCCATCCCGGCACACGGCGAGGTCATGCTCCTCCTGCAGGCCGTCCATATGCACACTGAACGTCAGATATTTGGACGGCTGATATTCATCGAGCTTGCGTTCGAGCAAGATCGCATTCGTGCAGAGATAGACGTAACGTTTCTGCGCGACCAGCCCCTTGACGATCGCCGCCATTTCCGGATGGATGAGCGGTTCTCCACCGGGGATGCTGATGATAGGCGCTCCACACTCCTCGGCCGCCGCCCAGCATTGCTCCGGGGTGAGCCGCTTGTCGAGCACGTGATCGGGATACTGGATCTTGCCGCAGCCGGCGCAGGCCAAATTACAGCGGAACAAGGGTTCCAACATGAGGACCAAGGGATACTGCTTCACGCCTCTGACCTTCTGCGTGAGCACGTATTTGGTCACTGTATACATCTGGGAAAGCGGCACGGCCATCCCTATCTCCTTCCAGCTGACGGGTATAATAAGCGGCTGCGAGAGGCAGCCTGTTTGGGAAGCGCAACTTTTTGGGAGCCGATAATACCATCCGGTCGTACGGGCGTCAAACTAGCCAGGGTCCCTGTCGGCAGGTTTCCGTAGATGGGATTCTAGCCGGATCGTTGATGCGGCGAACATGTCCGCAACGAAATACGGACGAAGGCATGTGGAGGCGCCGGGCGGGTTCGAACCGCCGCATCGCAGTTTTGCAGACTGCTCCCTTGCCACTTGGGTACGGCGCCTTGAAGTCAAACGATTATAGCGGTCCTTCTTGATCCTTCTCAACAACATTGAGGAGAGAGGATGATCTTAGGTGAACTCAGGCAGTTACCTGTTAGGAAGGACCGGTATCTGGCGCCCTAGAGTGGATGGCTGATCGGTTCCGGACGTGATCGGCTCCCATCCGGGGTGTTGCTTCGCCGGATCAGGGCCCACTCCGCCTTCTGCTTCTTTCTCCTTGGCAAGAATCTCCACTTCCTGGATGAGCGTTTCCATAAGCTCATCGAGAGGGACCTTGCGAACGAGTTTGCCCTGTTTGAAGAGAATGCCCTTCCCTTCTCCACCGGCGATCCCGATATCGGCTTCTTTCCCTTCGCCGATGCCGTTCACCACGCAGCCGAGCACCGACACGTTCAACGGAGTTTTGATGTGGCCCAATCTTTTTTCCAATTCGTTGGCCAGCCGGACGACGTCAATTTCCACGCGGCCGCAGGTGGGGCAGGCAATGACGTTAATGCCGCGATGCCGTAGCTCAAGCGACTTCAGGATCTCGAACCCGACCTTCACTTCTTCCACCGGATCCGCCGCCAGCGACACCCGGAGGGTGTCCCCGACTCCTTGCGATAACAACCAGCCCAAGCCGATGGAAGACTTAACCGCCCCGGTCATGGCGGTACCGGCCTCGGTAATGCCGATATGCAGCGGATAGTCACTCTGTCGCGAAAACAACCAGTACGCGTCAATGGCATGATGCACATCGGACGCTTTCAACGAAACCTTCATGTTGGTAAAGCCGACATCTTCAAGGGCGTGGACGGCATTCAATGCCGACTCCGCCAACGCTTCCGGCGAAGGCCAGCCGTATTTTTCCAGTAAAGGCCGCTCGAGCGACCCGCCATTGACGCCGACCCGGATGGGGATGCCTCGGTCATTGACGGCTTTGATCACCTCTTCGACTTTCCACCAGGCGCCGATATTGCCGGGATTGAGGCGCACGCAATCCACGACTTCGGCGGCTTTCAATGCCAACCGATGGTCGAAGTGAATATCGGCTATCAGCGGAACCGTCATGGCCGCTTTGATCTTCGGGAGGGCGGCGGCCGCCTCGTCGTCCGGGACCGCGACGCGAATAAGCTCGCATCCCACCGCTTCAAGCTGCTGAATCTGCTCGATGGTGGCGGCGATGTCACGAGTATCGGTCGAGCACATGGACTGCACCGACACGGGCGCGTTGCCGCCAATTTTCACCGAGCCTACCGTGATCTGCCTGGTCTTCCGTCTGGTAATGTGCATCAGCGGTCCTCTGGTTAGCTCCCCTGCTCATCGCCATGCTGGAATTGAACGGCGAGCGGCGGTACGCCAAGATCCCGTAAGGTCGCCGGCGCCTTGCCGATGAGTTCCTTCACACTTTGATAGATGCCCTCGGCCGTCAGCCCATAGCGCTCCCGTAACAAGTCCTGCGGTCCCTGCTCGATGTACCAGTCAGGCAACCCGAGCACCTTCGTGGTCACGTCCGTGACGCCGGCGTCGGACAACGCCTCCAGGACCGCGGACCCGAATCCGCCCATCTTGCATCCTTCCTCCACCGTAACCACGTACCGGACCCGCTTCGCCAGATCGACGATTAAATCCTTATCGAGGGGCTTCACGAAGCGCGCATTCACCACGGCCGTCGAGACGCCGGCCTCGCTTAACCGTTCAGCAGCCTGGACGGCCTGCCAGACCGACACACCGACCGCCACGATGGCGACGTCCGTACCGTCCCTCAACAGCTCTCCCTTGCCGATGGGCAGCGCTTCGGGAACCGGGTCCATCTGGACACCTAGAGTGACTCCGCGCGGGTAGCGAACGGAGATCGGCCCATCGTGCTGGACGCAGGTCTTCATCATATGCTGCAATTCGTTTTCATCTTTAGGCGCCATCACCACCATGTTGGGGACGTGGCGAAGGAAGGCGTAGTCAAACGCTCCGTGGTGTGTGGTCCCGTCCTCCGCGACCAACCCGCCCCGATCGATGCAAAACATGACCGGGAGGTTTTGGGTGGCGACGTCGTGCACGACCTGATCATAGGCGCGCTGCAAGAAGGTGGCATACATGGCGACCACCGGCTTGAGGCCTTGGGTGGCCAGGCCCGCCGCAAAGGTCACGGCATGCTGCTCAGCAATGCCGACATCGTAGATGCGGTCCGGGAATTCCTTCTCGAAGGCGCTCAAGCCGGTCCCTTCGCACATGGCCGCGGTGATGGCCACGATGCGCTTGTCTTCCCGCGCAAGTTTGACCAGGGACTCCATGGCAATCTGCGTATAGGACACCCGCGCGGCTTTCTTCGCCGGCGCGCCGGTTTCCCGCACAAACGGAGGACAGGCGTGGAACCAGACCGGATTTTTGATCGCCGGTTCATAGCCCAGGCCTTTCTTGGTAATCACGTGGAGGAGAACCGGTCCTTTCATCTTCAACACGTTCTCAATCGTCGGAAGGAGATGCTCAAAATTGTGTCCGTCGATCGGCCCACTGTATTGGAAGCCCAATTCCTCGAACAGCAGTCCCGGGAGAATGGCGCCTTTGGCCAATTCCTCGGCACGTCGGGCCAGCTTTTGCATATCATTGCCGATGTGGGGGATCTTCCTGAGGAGTTGAACCGTTTCCTCCCGCATCTTGGTGTAGAACTCGCCGGTAAAGGTCCGGCTCAAGTAGGCGGAGATCGCACCGACATTCTTCGAGATCGACATTTGATTGTCGTTGAGGATGACCAGAAAGTCCCGGCCCGCTCCGCCGGCGTGATGCAGACCTTCCAGCGTCATTCCCGCTGTCATGGCTCCATCGCCCACCACACAGACTACCTTGTGATGGCGCCCCAGCTGTTCGCGTGCTTCGACCATCCCGAATGCCGCCGACACGCCCGTCCCCGCATGGCCGGCATTGAACGTGTCATATTCACTTTCTTCCCGCTTACAAAATCCGCTGAGCCCCCCGTATTGACGGAGCGTGTGGAATTGCTCTCGTCGGCCGGTCAGGAGTTTATGCGCATAGGACTGATTGCTGGTATCCCAGACGATCTTGTCGGTCGGGGTGTCTAATAAATACTGGAGGGCGACGGTGAGTTCCACGACCCCAAGGTTCGAAGCCAGGTGCCCACCGACATTGGAGACCGCCCCAATGATTTGTTCCCGGATTTCTTGGCATAACTGCGGGAATTGGTGAGGAGACAGCCGTTTAAGGTCGGCCGGGCTGTGAATACTCTTTAAGATCGACATAGGATGCTCTCCTTCTTCAATCAATCTACTGACTCGGCTGTGTGTAAATGGATGGACTCCGGACAGGTGACCGCTGAGCCGTAGCAGGATAGAGTCTAGCGGAACGGAGTGTCACACACAAGCCCCATGATGTCAAGCGGTTAGGAGCATCAATTGGAGACATCCTCACATCCCTTCCGTCCGGCTCAGCGCGCTAATACGGGAAATCAAGACCGGCAAAAATCGCTCCGCCTTCCCGGCTCCATCCGTAATCGATACGCCCGACAACGTTCGGTCTCACGATGCCCCGGAAACCTATGCCTGGCGTCATCCGGTAGTCCTTGAAGCTGACATCCCGATAGTCAGCAAAAACCTGGCCCGTATCCAGAAAGGGAGCGATCTCGAAGTCCGCCGACACGCCGGCAATCTTGGCCCTCATCAAATGGATGCGCTCCTCGATACTGACGGCAATCAGATGCTTGTTAATATAGCGGTCGGCGCCAAACCCGCGCAGATTGTTCTGCCCGCCCAACGAGCTTTGCTCAAAGAAGGGCACTTCAGTCCCGATGGTGGCCTGGAGATTGGCCCGGACGACGAGGATGGCGCGTTTCGATTCGCTCGGGAATAACTTTTTAATCTCCAACTCGTATCGCGAATAGACGGGGTGGTTCGAGTTGCGGATGTTCTGATTCAATTCGGCATAGGCGGTGATGGCCATGCCGTCCGTCGGACTGAACAGACTGTTCCGTGTATCATAGTAAAAACTGGCTCGATGGCCGACGATCATGGATTCGCCCAGCACACCATCGACCCCGGGGAACCGCTCCGCGGTGAAGGGCAGATCTGTCGCGCCCGGTTGCAACCGCACATCGCGAAACCGCTGGGCGATGGCAATCTGTGTGACTTCATTGGCATATACCCCGAAGCGCCAATTCGCCCTGAACTCGCGCGCGGTATAGTTGGTCTCATCCCCTTCCACAGTTTGCTGCCCGATCCCCCAAAAACGGGGCGTGGCGTTCTTGAAAAAGGATCCGCCGAAGTTCAAGAAATACCGCCCGTGGCTGAAGGCCGGATCCGTATAGTTGAACACGAATTTTCGCTCAATCTTTTCGGTCAACGACGCGATGAACTGCATTTGACGTCCGCCGGGGTCATAGCGATAGAGGTTGAAGGTTCCCCTGGTCCCGACAATGGAATTCTGGATCAGCATCGGCGCCATGAGGTATTTCAGCTCGCCGTCTGGGTCCGTAATGAGTATGGGCACGATGAGCCCGGCGTCACTCCCGTCATTGCGCGAGGTGGAGGCGGACGGAATGGGAAACACCTGCGTGCCGGCTACCGCCGCACTCATCCAGACAGGCTCTAGTCCCGCGAGGAGGCACACGAGGAATACAGTGAGGCCGCGCAGGATGGTCATGACCGATTGACGTGGAACGTTAGGGCGCCTTCAGCTTGTCGGATTTCTTGCGGAGTTGGTCGACGAGATCGGAATAGGAGGAGGCCCTGAGGATTTTAGTAAATTGGCCCCGGTAATTGTTGACCAGGCTGACGCCGTCCACGACGACATCGTAGACGCGCCAATCGTCGGATTTGTTGATCAACCGGTAGTCGAGCGGTATTTCGGTCTTGCCTGAGAGCACCTTGGTCCGGACTTCGGCGTAGTCTTTCTCAGTGCGCTCATTCAAGTATTGCACCCCCTCGCCGGAGTACGTCTCAATCTTATCGGCATAGGAATTCGTCAAGAGGGTCTGGAACAAGGACACGAATTCCTGTTTCTGCTGATCGGTCAGCGTATTCCATGGCGCACCCAGCGCCCGCCGTGACATCTCCTGATAATCAAACCGGGCTCCGACGGTCTTCTCCAGCTGCTTGCGCCGTTCTTCGGATTTGGCCGGCTGCTTGAGCTCTTTTTCATGGATGATGTGCAAGACTTCATCAATGGTGGTCTTCATGGCGTCGGTCGGCGGGCCGGCATAGCCATGAGCGGCGGTCAGGCCCACTATCACGATGGCCAGCACGACGGTCTTCATGAGAATGCCGAAGAACGCTCGTGAAGTGGCCGGCCTACGCGAACCCTGATCAGTTCCAGTCATCATGTCTTCCTCTTCAATGGCATCGTTGTCGCTCTCCAGTACCATAGCTCAATTCACCTTGCCGTGGACATATTGGCTGACCAACTCTTCCAGGTCCAATCCCGATTCGGTATCGCGGATGACGTCCCCGGCCTTCAACGGATCGCCGCCCCCGCCGGGAGACAGCGCCAAGAACTTTTCGCCGATAATGCCCCTGGTTTTGATCGAGGCGATGGTATCCGTATACAGTTTGGTGCCGTTGTTCACGGCCAATGTCACCAGCGCGCGATCCTCTTGCAGACCGATCGACCGGACCCTGCCCACTTCCACCCCGGCAATTTCCACCGTGGCGCCCGGTTTCAAACCGGAGGCGGAATTGAAGTGGGCCCCCACTTCATAGTGATCGCCGCCGATCACCTCCAGCTTGCCGAGCTTGATCGAGAGATATCCGAGGCAGACGAGCCCAACCAAAACAAAGACTCCGACGGCCAATTCCAACCTGGTTTTTTCCATGTGCACTCCTCTAGGCGCCCGGCGGCGGGGCCGGCACCACCATCGTGCCTCCGACCGAAATAAACTCCTGAATGTACGGATCTGTCGTCCGCTGAAATTCTGAGGCTGGAGCCATAGCGGCGATCTTGCCGCCTTTCAACATGGCGACATAATCCGAGATGGCGAAGATTTCAGGGATTTCGTGACTCACCATGACGGCGGTAAATCCGAAGGTGCGCTGCATCTGCGTAATCAGGTCATGAATCGATTTGGCCATCAAGGGGTCGAGCCCGGTCGTCGGCTCGTCGAACAACATGATTTCCGGCTGCATCACCAGTGCGCGCGCCAGGCCGGCGCGCTTGCGCATCCCGCCGCTCAGCTCCGCCGGAAACTTGTGCCCCATGCCTCCCAACCCCACTTGCTCCAGCTTTTCCGCCACGCGGGTTTTGACGTCCGCTTCCTTGAGCCTCAGTTTCTCACGTAGCGGGAAGGCCACGTTGTCGAAGACGGTCATGGAGTCGAACAAGGCCGCGCTTTGAAACAGCATGGCAAAACGCTTGCGCACCTCATTGAGGGCAGGTCCGCGGAGATGGGAGATTTCGACCGTATCCACCCAGACCTGGCCTTCGTCGGGCCGCAGAAGCCCGATCATATGCTTTAACAGCACGCTCTTGCCTTCACCGCTCGGCCCGATGATGGTCGTCAATTTGCCGCTCGGGATTTCCAGGTCCACCCCCTGCAGGACCTGTTGTGGACCAAAGCGCTTCTGGACTCCGACCAGCTTGAGCATGGTTAGAGCAACACCGAGGTCAGGAAATAGTCCCAGACAAGAATGAGCACCGAAGACAACACCACGGCTTCCGTGGTCGCGGCTCCGAGCCCTTCCGCACTCATCCGGGTATAAAACCCCTTGTAACAACAGACCCAGCTCACGATCAGCCCGAAGCTGACGGACTTCAGAATGCCCCCGTAGACGTCTTTCCATTCCACCGCCGACTCGATCGACGTCCAGTAGGATCCGGCATTCACACCCAGCAGATCCACGCCTACGAGATAGCCGCCATAAATACCCACCAGGTCGAACATCGCGACCAGAAGCGGCACGCCGACCAGTCCCGCCACCAGTTTGGGCGCAATGAGATACTGCAGCGGGTTGATCGCCATGGTATCCAGCGCATCGATCTGCTCGGTAATGCGCATGATGCCGATTTCCGCCGTCATGGCGGAACCGGCCCGCGCCGTGACCATCAGCGCCGCCAGCACAGGGCCCAACTCCCGGATCATACTGAGCGCGACCGCCGACCCGAGCAGTCCTTCAGAGCCGAACTTGCGCAACGAATAATATCCCTGCAATGCGAGGACCATCCCGGTAAATCCGGCGGTGAGCACGACGACGAAAGTGGACTTGTACCCGATGAAGTGAAGCTGCTTCATGATTTGATGAAATCGGAACGGCGGACGCAGCAGCCAGGCAAAGGAGGACAGGACAAAAATCAGCATCCGGCCCATCTCGCCGATGTACCGCAGCACGACATGGCCGATGTGTTGAGGAAACCGTGTCACGCCTGCTCCGCCCCGTGGGGGTGCGTCTCCGCCGTGATGGCGTCGACATACGCCCGGAAGACGCGGGTCAACTGTGCCGCGGCACGGCGGCTCTGCCGGCGCAGCCGGTCCAGCCCGCATAAGGTCCAGGGCGCCATGAGCACTGATCCGATTCCTTTCGCCCAGCCGGCAGGCCGGAGAAACAGGTTAAAGTCGAGCGGGAGATCTTCATGGAGGAGATCCGACACCGTGCGTAAAATCAAAAAGGGCACCTGAGCCTGCTCGGAGACCATCGCCAACGCGGCACTTTCCATATCGAGGCCTACGGCTCCGGTGAGGCGAGCGTACTGCTGCTTGTCCTTCGCGCGCACCACGATCTGATCCACAGAGACAAAAGAGCCTCTCCGGACAGGCGACAATTGCCCGGTCATGAAGGCCACGAACCCCTCTTGGGACTCCCCGGAACTGTGCACTGGCGGCGACGGCGCCGATCCACCAACACGTATGAAATTCACTTCACGCCCCATCAATAACGCCCCGATCGTTGCAGGCACCAGCGCACAAGCAAACCCCGTCGACACCACCAGCTGAAACGGCTGCTGTCGCAACAGCCATGAGGCCGCCCTGGTCGCCTTTTCATGGCCGATGCCCGTACGAAGCAGCCAGAACTCTACAGTGCCGACCCTGCTCACGAACACCCGGTGTCCATCATAAGTCCGCTCGCACCCGCCGGGAAACGCGGCACGCACCGCGCTCACTTCCCATCCGGTCGCGGCAAAGAGAGCGATGCGTACAGGAGCCGACACCGGTGCCATCAGCGACAGGGTCGCAGGAGGAATCGCAGCGGTCAACGTTCCAACCGGTAAGATCCCGCTCCCTGCACGTGCTGGCGAACCTCATCCGCCCGCATCCGGCCTCGGGAGCGAAGATTACGGTACATCGCCAGCGCCCACAGGGGAAAATACTGACAATACCAATGATAGCGGAGATAAAACACGCGCGGAAACCCCGTGCCCGTATGGCGGACTTCCTCCCAGGATCCGTCTTTCATCTGATGGCGCAGCAGATATTGCACCCCACGGGCGACGCTAAACGAATCCGTCGCACCGGCCGACATCAACGCCATGAGAGCCCAGGCCGTCTGGGAGGCGGTGCTGTCTCCTTTGCCGCTCTGTGTGTCGTCACCATAGGACAGGCAGGATTCACCCCATCCACCATCGGGATTTTGCTTGGACTCCACCCACGCGACGGCCCGCCGAATGTAGGGCGCCGACAAATCCTCGCCGATCGCGCGAAGACCGGCCAGGACGGACCAAGTTCCGTAAATATAATTGACGCCCCATCGGCCGAACCAGCTCCCGTCCGGCTCCTGTTCTTTTTTCAAGAAGGCCAACGCAGGCTTGACCGCCGGATGGGTCCGATCATACCCGAGCGCCGCCAGCATCTCCAGGCAGCGTCCGGTGAGATCGGCGGTGCTGGGATCCAAGAGCGCCTTGTGATCCGCAAAGGGGATGTAGTTAAAGACGATCCGGTTGTTATCCTTGTCATACGCGCCCCATCCTCCGTCAGACCCCTGCATGGCCAGCACCCAGTCCTTGCCGCGCTGCAGCGACTCTTTCTGCTGGGCCGGGTCCGTCATGCGCAGCTTGGACAAGGCCATCAACACCACGGCCGAGTCGTCGACATCGGGATAGAACTCGTTTTCCAACTGGAAATACCAGCCGCCCGGCTCGGCCTTCGGCGAGGAGATTTTCCAATCCCCCACCTGCGTCGTTTGACGAGACACCAGGTACTGGCCGGCTCTCAGGAGGGCCGGATGATCCGGAGACAGACCGGCTTCGATCAAGGCATTCACCAGGAGCGCCGTATCCCAGATCGGAGACAAGCAGGGCTGCAGATGCAGCGTGGCCACCCGCTGCCCGTCAACGGACACCGAATCGTAGACCTCCAGCGCTTCGATTTCACGCAGTGCTTTGACGATGAGAGGATCGTCCATCTCATAGCCCAAACAGCGCAGCGCCATGATGGAATTCGCCATGGCCGGATAGATGGCGCCCAAGCCGCCTGAGCCCTTCAGCCGTTCCAACATCCAGGTCGCCGCCTTGTGCAAGGCTTTTTCGCGCAGGATCATCAACGGCATCCGGTCATAGATCTTCAGCATCGCATCCAGCGCGACGAAGAAGTTATGCGGGGTGAACCATTTTTGATCCTTGTTGAAGGGAGGAAAGCGCCAATAGCGGATGTCCGCGCGCGGGATGGTAAACAATTCTTCAATGCCGTGTTCGCGCGGAATGCGGCACATCGGTTGGTGGGCAAAGACGATCAGTAACGGAATCAGCACCGCGCGGGACCAATAGGAGATCGCGTAGATGCTGAAGTAAAACCGTTTCGGGAGCAACATCAATTCGACCGGCATATGGGGAATACCCTCCCAGTCGTACTGATCGAACAGGGCTAAGGCGATCTTCGTAAAGACATTCGCTTGGACCACGCCGCCCATCGCGACGATGCGCTCACGGGCCCGGATCATCAGCGGCTCTCCGGCCGGCACGCCGCTCAGTTTCAAGGCGAAGTAGGCTTTGACCGAGGCGCTGATTTCCGCGGGCCCGCCGTAATAAATGGGCCAGCCGCCGTCCGGCAGTTGCATGGCCTTCAGATACTGGACGGCCTTCTTTTCCCGCTCCGGATCCACGCAATCCAAGAATCGCCGGAGCATGAGGTATTCGGAGGTCAGGGTGGTATCGGCTTCAAGCTCCGCGACCCAATAACCTTCTGCATGCTGTTTACTGAAAAACCAGGCTTGACTCCGCCGGATGGCATCGTCGATGGAGTCCGGCTGACTCACCGCATGACTCAGAGGCCGCCTTGTGGTGGTGTCAAACGGAGCGAACACGGTGGTCTTGTCCGAGACGAGCCGAAGCGGCGGCGCGACAGACAAATCCGGCGCCGGACTCAAACGTCCGGGAACACTGGCCAGCAGGCTGTCAGACAGGCGGTGCAATAACGCCTTAAGCCGTTTCATGAATTCCTAGGGACACCCAGGTGGACAGATAGTGAGTCTCTATGGGAGACCCCCTCATCATAGAGGCGGTGAGTTGCCCATTGGTCGTCGGTGTATAACAGAGCCTCAATGTTGAGTCAAGCAACCGAGTGGTGAAGTCCTCTGAACTATTCAGGTTTTTGCCCTTAGTCAAGTGCGGGGCGCTAATCTTCCTGAGCGATTACGCCGGTTGGAGATCCGCCAGCCTGACCGAGACGATCTTGGATACGCCCGGGTCTTCCATCGTGACGCCAAACAAGGAATCCGCGATCGCCATCGTCCGCTTGTTGTGGGTGATCACCAGGAATTGAGCATTCTCGGAGAGATCCCGCAACACGCTCGTGAAGCGCCCAATGTTTTCTTCGTCCAAGGGAGCGTCAATTTCATCCAGGAGGCAGAACGGGGTCGGCCTGATCAGGAAACTGGCAAAGAGCAAGGCCATCGCGGTCAGGGTTTTTTCTCCTCCTGACAGCATAGTAATGCTCTTGAGACGCTTCCCCGGAGGCTGCGCCACAATGTCAATCCCGGGCTCCTGCCCGCCGGCGTACTCGCCGCTCTCCGGCGGCGGCTCATCCACCAACTGAAGCTCGGCACGCCCGCCGGGGAAGAACTGGCCGAAGACGTCGGTAAATTTCACTTGCAGCTCGTTAAACGTGGACACGAACATTTCCTTCGTCGTCCGGTTGATACGCTGGATGATTTCCTTGAGCGACGTGATCGACGTGGAGAGATCCTGCTCCTGCGCTGTCAGGAACGTGTAGCGCGTATCCAATTCCTGGTGTTCACTGATGGCCGCGAGATTGATCGGGCCCATCCGGTCCAACCGATCGCGCAATTTCTGCAATTGTTCTTTCAATTCGGCATCCGGGCGACCGCTTTGGTCATCATCGGCCGGCGCCGTGTCCTGTCCCAAGGCCAACTCCGTCGGTTCGCCGCGAGCGTCCAACAGCGCGAGCGGATCCAGCTGATACGTGCCTGACAACGTGCCTTCGACGGTGCCGAGCTGCGTCCGGATTTCGGCGCGGCGCACTTCGATCTTCATCCGGGCATCGCGGACGATGGAGCTGTCGCGGCGGAGGTGATCCAGAGCGGACTCCAACGCCTGGCACGCGGCCACATCCTGCGTCTGCTGATCTTGCGCGGCCAGAAGCTCCGTCTTCACTCGGGTGGCGTTGACGCCGACCTCCTGACAGAGGGCTTCCTGCCGGAGCTGTTCGGCGCGACTCTGTTCAATGGCTTCCGTCAACCCCTCCAAATGCGCGCGCAGGGTATGCCGGCGCTGCTCCATCTCCTGCGCCTCGCGCCTGATCCGCGCCTGATTCGCCTGCTCATGCTCCCGTTTCGCGCGCAGCCCTTCGGCCGTAAGCCGAGCGTTCGTCACCTGTTCCTGCACCGCCCGCACCTTGCCGTCGATTTCCCCAAGTTGCTCCCGCGCCCGGCCAAGCGCGTCTTCCCGTCCATTTTTATCGATCACCCATTGGGTTAATTGGGTCCGCAGGCCCTGCGATTCCTCCTCGAGCCGCTGGCGCTCGATCAGCCCTTTTTGAATGTCGCCCCGCATGCCGCCGAGCCGGACATCCAAATCCGCCAAGACCTGTTGCAGCTTTTCTTCATCCTTTCGCAAGGAGAGATCCTGCATTTCGGCTTCGCGCAGCGCGTC
This sequence comes from uncultured bacterium, assembly GCA_965285945.1. Lineage (GTDB taxonomy): Bacteria > Nitrospirota > Nitrospiria > Nitrospirales > Nitrospiraceae > Nitrospira_D. The sequence goes on from CBDIWP010000003.1 coordinate 157,335, forward strand.
AGCCAGTTGTTTGCCTTGCTGCACCAGAAGCTGCGATTGCTGCTGGAGCTCTTCACGATGCCGCTTGTCGTCCTCCAGCGTCACGCCGAGCGACGCGTGCTTCGATTCAAGCTCCAGCACCTCCCGGCGGCGCTCCAACAACCCCTGTCCCTCTTGAATTTGTCCGCCGGTGACCAGCCCCGAGGGATCCAACACTTCGCCGGACAAGGTCACGAGAATCGGTCCGTCCGGCGCGGTCCACGATTGCCGCTCCCACAACTCGACGGCGTGATCCAAGGATTGCACCAGGACGACCCGGTCAAACAGACAGTCGCGGGCGGCGGTCCGCGCATCGTCGGTTTGAATCAAGTCCACGGCCCGCCCGATCACTCCCGCTTGACCGGCAATGGCCGTCCACCAATCGCCACCATGTCCGCTGCTCCACCGGGGCTGCTGGGGGATAAAACTCCCGCGACCCAACGCCTTTTCCTGAAGAAATCCAATGACGCGCCGGGCGACCGATGGCTCATCGACAAACCAGCCGCGGACGCGCTCGCCCAGCACGGCTTCCACCGCACGATCCATCCCCGGCGGGATCATTAGCCATTCGGCCACCGCATCGCGGACTCCCTCACAGGACTTCAGCGCGGTGCCTTCATCGGCCCCTTGACGCCCATAGCCCATTTCTTCCCGAACCACTCCTTGCAACGCCTCCAGTCGGGAGTCCACTCCGGCCAGCTCTTCGGAGCGCCGGAGAATCCGTTCGTCCAGGGACTGTATCTCGGCCGTCACGCGGGACGCCTCCTCCTGAACGGATTGTCGCTGCGCCTGAAGCGTGCCCACCAGGCGGTTCGCTTCACCATATTGCTGGCGCAGCAGGTCATGCCGTGTGACGGCATCCGCCCGTTGGATTTCCAGTTCCTGCTGCTCCGCTGACAGCCGGTCCCCCCGCTCCATGATCTCTTCCACCCGCGTCGCGAGTTGGGCGATGCTCTGCTCGGTATTGGCGACGAGCACGGCAAGCTGCAGAATGTCCTGGCGCCCTCGTTCTTCTTCCTCGACGGCCGCGGCACGCTGATGGAGGAGGCCCTGTAAGTCCTGATCGAGCTCCGTAAGCGCCCGTTCCCGGGCTTCCATATCTTCTTCGACGGACGCCAAGGACGCTTCCAGCACCGTGAGCGCGCCGGCCAGCCCGTCCTGCGACCGGACCAGTTCGTCCAACTCCGTCGATTCCTGGACCTGCTGTTGTTCGAACAGTTGACTTCGATTCCGTTCCACCTCTGCCGCGGTGAGGGCCTGCGCTTGCTGCTGCTCCACCCGGGACAGCTCTTCCCGTATCCTCGACATCGCGTCGCCCATCGCAATAGTCTTCAGACGGGCCTGTTCGAGCTCCGTGGTCAAGCGCGCCTGTTCCGCCGCAGTGCCGGCCTCCCGCTCATCCAAATCGAGCGCTTGCGCCTCGACGTCTTTCAACTCCGTGTGTAGAGTCCGGAATGCTCTGGTCAGCAGTTCAATTTCAACGGTTCGCGCTTCCTGCTGCAGCGTTTGATATGTTCGGGCCTGACGCGCCTGGCGCTCCAGCGAATTCAGCTGTTTCTTTACCTCCGCAATGATGTCGCGGACTCGCAGGAGGTTTTGCTGGGTCGCGTCCAGCTTGCGAAGCGCCTCGGCCTTCTGCTTTTTGTAGCGCACAATGCCGGCAGTCTCTTCAATGAGCTCCCGGCGGTCCTGCGGAGACGCATTCAAAATCTGGTCGATCTGCCCTTGCGCAATGACGGTGTGGCCCTTGCTGCCTGCCCGGGTGTCCAGCAACAAGCTTCGGATATCCTTGAGCCGGCAGGATGTCTTGTTGATCAGATATTCACTATCGCCGTTCCGATACAAACGCCGTGTAATCATCAGCTCTTGAAATTCGGTCAACTGGCTGGGCAGCCCCGCGCCCCCTTCCAGCTTCATGGCGGCCTGATCGAGGCCGCCGATCACGAGCGAGACCTCCGCCATCCCGAGAGGCTTGCGCAGCTCCGTGCCGTTGAAAATTACGTCCTCCATCTTTTCGCTCCGAAGCGTCTTGGTGCTTTGCTCGCCGAGCACCCAGAGGATCGCATCCACTACGTTGCTCTTCCCGCTCCCGTTGGGGCCGACGATGGCGGTGACCCCTTCCGGAAACTCGATCTTCGCCTCTGCGAACGACTTGAAGCCCAGCATGTCCAGTGATTTCAAGTGCATCGGTTCACCTTCGCGCGTTTCGGATGGATGTGAGGGGATAAGGAACGGCTGGGCCCTTGTAGCATAGGGTCAAAGAGAAATCAAAATAAACACCGCCCGTAGTGGAGAGAAATGTAATCCCTACAAGATGTAGGGATTACACGCGGTTAGATCAAGCTGGCAGCTGGTTTACTCAGGGGCTCGATTTGAACCAGTTCTTTGGGCAGCAGGAATTCGACGTCTTCTTCGATGACGGTCAACTCTTCCACCTCGGAAGGACCGGAGTCCTTCAGGAACGTGACGACCTCCGTCACGAGCACCTCTGGAGCCGAGGCTCCGGCCGCAATCCCGACCGCCTTGGCGCTCTTCAGCCACGCCGTGTCAATGTCATTGGCGGAGTCGATGAGATAGGAGGGAATGCCGCATTGTTCTCCTAATTCGCGCAGGCGGTTCGAGTTGGAACTGTTCGGCGATCCGATAACCAGGATGACATCCACCAACCGAGACAGCTCCTTCACGGCATTCTGACGGTTTTGAGTCGCGTAGCAGATATCCTCCTGATGCGGCCCCTTGATATTGGGGAAACGCCGGTGCAGCGCCCCGACGATATCGCGGCATTCATCCACACTCAAGGTGGTTTGAGTCACGTAGGACAGGTTCTGGAGATTGTCGACATGCAGGCGTTCCACATCCTCGACAGACGACACCAGATGGAACTTGTCCGGAATTTGACCCAGCGTGCCGATGACCTCGGGATGCCCCGCATGGCCGATGAGGATCAGCTCGTAGCCCTGGGTGTAGTCCCGGTTGACTTCGTTATGGACTTTGATCACCAGCGGACAGGTCGCATCGATAACGTGCAGCCGGCGGCGGTTCGCTTCGTCCCACACGGATTTGGCCACGCCGTGCGCGCTGAAAATGACGACCGATCCTTCCGGCACTTCACTCAACTCCTCCACAAAGACGGCTCCTTTTTGCCGGAGCGCATTGACCACGTGCCGGCTGTGGACGATTTCATGGCGAACGTAGATGGGCGCGCCGTATTTCTTCAGCGACAGATCGACAATGTCGATCGCCCGGTCGACCCCCGCGCAAAACCCGCGCGGATTGGCAAGATAGATCTTCATAATCCGATCAACTCCTTGAGGAGGGCGTGGCTGCGCCGAACAGATTCACCGCCCGGCGAGATATCGTGGTTCACCTTACGTCAGGTCGACAGACCCCGTCAACAGATTTGCCCTCCGCCCGCGGGGCTCGTCAGCTTGACAGGATCGGCCCCCGTCCGTACGCTGTGGCCCATCCTATGTCGGCCGCAGGCCAAAAGAAGATTCTCATCGTTGAAGATGAAAAAGACATTCTTCAACTCGTCCGGCTCTATCTGGAAAAGGAAGGCTTTCGTACGGTCACCGCGATGACCGGCCTTGAGGGGCTGGATCAGGTGAAGACGGAAAAACCGGATTTGATCGTGCTGGACTTGATGTTGCCTCAGCTGGACGGACTGGAGGTCTGCAAGCGTCTCCGGTCCAACCCCGAGACGGCCATGCTGCCGATCATCATGCTGACGGCCAAAGCCGAAGAGTCCGATACCATCGTCGGGCTCGAGCTGGGCGCCGATGATTATGTCACCAAGCCGTTCAGCCCCAAGACCTTAGTCGCCCGGGTAAAAGCCCTGGTACGCCGATCGGGAAGACAGGCCTCCGAAGAACCCAGCCATTATCAGTACGGCGCCCTCACCATGGACCTGGCTCGCCACGAGGTGAGCCTGGGTAAACAGGAAATCGCGCTCACGACCAAAGAGTTCGGATTACTGGAACATCTGCTCCGGCATCCCGGCCGGGTCCTCACCCGTGAAGTCCTCCTGAACGCCGTCTGGGGGTACGACTACTATGGCACGACCCGGACAGTAGATGTCCACGTCCGCCGGCTCAAACAAAAGCTTCCGTTACTGGAAGACGCGATCGTGTCCGTGAAGTCGCTGGGCTATAAACTCAAAGACCTGACCGGTGACGCGTGACGCCACATACCTCCGATCCATCACCGAACCTATGACGCTGTCGATTCGATGGAAAGTCACGCTGGCTACGCTGGTTGCGGTGGCCAGCGGGCTCCTCATCGCCGGCGTGTTGGCCATTCAATCCCTGGAGCAACAGGAAATTGCTCAACTGAGCGCGGTCCTGGATGCCAGAACCAAGCTCGTGGAGTTCGGCCTCCAGCCACTGCTTCTCGACTCCGCTTCACCACGGGATCCGGTCCGGCTCCAAGTCGTCGTGCGTGAATTGAGTCACCGAGCCTCCGCCCGCGTGACGGTCGTATCCGCAGACGGCACGGTGATGGCGGATAGCGCCGTGCCGGAGAGCGACCTGGCGGCCGTCGAGAATCACGGGTCCCGGCCCGAGATCCAGCAAGCGGCAGCCCAGGGGCATGGCCAGGACATTCGCGCGAGCCACACCACCGGGGAACGGACCCTGTACCGCGCCATCGTGATGACGCGCCGACTCGGCATGCCGCCGATCTTCGTCCGGGTGGGTCTTCCTATGGTGCTGTTCGATCGTGAGATCGCCACATTGCAGCAGAATCTGTTCCTCGCCCTGGGGGTCGCCTTTGTTCTGGCCGTCTCTTTGAGCATCTGGCTGGCGAGAAGCATCACGCGCCCCTTGTCGGAGATCGCCCTCGCGGCGCAGCAGTTGGCGACCGGTCGCCGGACCGTTCCGATCACCACCGATTCTCGAGATGAAGTCGGACTCCTCGCTGCGACGTTGAATCGCATGGCGGACGAGCTCCATGCCAAAATCGCCGAACTCTCGGAGGACCGCGCCCAGCTCCTCGCCATGCTGACCTCCATGGTCGAAGGCGTCATGGTCTTGGACTACCGGGGGCATGTCCTGCAGGTGAATCCCGCGCTCGAACGCATGTTCGGCGTGCCCCGGACCGAAGCGCGCGGCCGGCCTTGCTCGGACGTCTTCCGCCATCAACGGCTCAATGACCTGGTGGCCGCCATTCTCACGACGAGGGCCAACCAGGAAGATGAAATCCTACTGGCTCCCACCGGCCGCTCGCTGCACATCCAAGCCTCTGTGGCCGGAGGTGAACGAGAGAACGAGGCCTGTGCCGTCCTGGTCTTTCACGACATCACGGAACTGCGGCGCCTCGAAAACATCCGCAAGGATTTTGTGGCCAACGTCTCGCATGAGCTTCGCACACCGCTGACATCCATCAAAGGCTACGTGGAAGCGCTTCTGGACGGAGCCAAGGAGGACCCGGACGCCTTGGCGAAATTTTTGGACATCATCCTCACCCAAAGCGACCGGCTGAACCTGATCATCGAAGATCTGCTGGAACTGTCCAAGATCGAGTCGGGATTGGTGTCATTCAAACAGGATCCCATGGACCTCCGCAACGTGGTGGAGCGCACGCTCTCCATGATCAAACCCATCGCCGACAAGAAAGGACATCGACTCGTCACCCTGATCGACGAGGAGTTGCCGGCCATGGCCGGGGACGAAGACCGATTCGTACAAGTTTTGACGAACCTTTTGGACAATGCGGTCAAATACACGCCTGAACAAGGAACGATCACGGTCGCCGCGCACCGGGTCGCCCCGCAGGCCGGATCTTCAGCAGAGAGTCAGTTTGTCGAATTGAGCGTCAGCGACACCGGGATCGGCATCCCGGATCAAGACCGGCCACGCGTATTTGAACGGTTTTACCGGGTGGATAAGGCCCGCTCCCGGGAACTCGGCGGGACGGGACTGGGGCTCGCCATTGTGAAGCACATTGTCGAGGGTCACGGCGGACACGTCTGGGTGGAGGGGAATCAGCCGCGGGGAAGCCGCTTCGTCGTTCGCCTGCCGGTGAGAGGCACGAGAGAGCCGCTTAGGTGACGGCCGCCAATAAGAGGTACACAACCGCTCCGAGGAATCCAGCCCCCGGAAGGGTAAAGATCCACGCCGAGAGAATTTTTGTCGTCACCCCCCAGCGCACGGCCGACAGGCGTTTCGTGGCGCCGACTCCCAGGATGGACGACGTGATCGTATGCGTCGTGCTGACCGGCAGCCCGAAATGCGCCGCGAACATCAACACCGTGGCGGCGCTGGTTTCCGCAGCAAACCCGTGGACCGGCTCCAGCTTCACGATGCGCATGCCGAGAGTCCGCATGATCCGCCAGCCGCCCACCACCGTACCCAGTCCCATGGCCAGGGCACAGGACACAATGACCCAGGTCGGCACCTCGGAGGACGTCAGCTGACCGGACGCCACCAAGGCCAGGGTGATGATGCCCATCGCCTTTTGTGCGTCATTGGATCCATGGCTGAAGGCCATGAAGCTCGCCGACAGCAACTGCAGGCGGCTGAAGATGTTATTCGCGGTGCCTCGCGGCACTCTAAAAAAGGCCCAGCTCACTCCGACCATGACCAGCAATCCGATGGTGAACCCGAAGAGCGGCGACAGCACCATCGCCTCTAGGATCGCGCGCAAGCCTTTAAACTGAATGACGGCCCACCCCCCGTGCGCCATGGCGGCTCCGACCAGGCCGCCGATCAGCGCATGGGAGGAACTCGTCGGAAGGCCCAGAATCAGCGTGAACAGGTTCCATAAGATGGCGCCGCTCAGCGCGGCGGCCACCACGGCATTGGTGATGGCGTCGGGAAACACAATGCCGCCGCCGATCATCTTGGCCACGGCCGTCGAAAAGAACGCCCCGGCGATATTCAAGACACCGGCCAGCAGCACAGCCGCCAGCGGGGTGAGCACGCGGGTGGAGACGACGGTGGCCACCGCGTTGGCGCAATCATGCCAGCCGTTCGAGAAATCGAACAGCAACGCGAGCACCACCGTCACCAGGAGGAGTCCGGTCAGATCAGGTATCATCGAAGTGGGGTGGTCATAGAGGGGAAGGAGATCGGGGTCAGTGGTGCTTCAACACGATCCGCTCGAGAATATTGGCGACGTCCTCGCAACGGTCGGTGCCCTCCTCGAAGGTTTCGTAGATTTCTTTCCATTTGATGACCGCGATGGGATCCGTTTCTTTTTCAAACAACTCGGAGATGGCATTCCGTGATATACGGTCCGCCTCATTTTCGAGACTGTTGACTTGCACGCTGCACTCATTGATCTCCGCATGGGACAGGGTCACCCGATCCACTCCCCGTCCGACGGCCACGGATGCCTTGTACAGGATGTCGGCCAGCCGGATCGCGGAATCGGTGGGGCGGGAAATCTTGTAAATCACGAATCGATCCGCCACCGCTTCCACTGCATCCAAAATGTCGTCCAAGGCGCTGGCCAGGTCATGAATGTCTTCCCGGTCGATCGGGGTGATGAAGGTTTGATTAAGCCGGGTCGCAATATCATGGGTGATGCCGTCGCCCACGTGCTCGACATCTTTGATGCGCCGCGCTTGGACGGCAGGATCACCGAACTGCTCCATCATGTCCTTCAGCAGACGGCTGCCTTCGATCATGTTATGCGCCGCCTTCTTGAACAATTCGAAAAACGCTTCTTCTTTTGGTATCAGACTGAACATCTCAATCGGTGCTCCACACTGTACGCGCCGCCCCTGTGCCATAGCCGTGTGACAAAATGATTACGATAGTGCGACCCATGCCCAATTACCATCGCACCAGACCGGTCGCCCAGGTCAGACCTCCGCCGAACGTGCCCAGCAGGATGAGATCGCCCGAGGCGATGTTGCGCGTCCGCACCGCTGAATCAAGGGCAATGGGCAGGGAGGCGGACGACGTGTTGCCGAAACGCTCGATCACGGATACCAGCCGGTCCTGAGACAGCCCCAGACGGTCGGCGACCTGTGCGAGGATGCGGCCGTTGGCCTGGTGCAGGACCACGTGGTGGACCTCGTCCAACCGCACGCCGAATTCTTTCACAATGTCTTGCACGGCCTGTTCTATGCGCCGAACCGCCGCCCGGAACACGGAGGCTCCATTCATACGGAGCACATGCCGGCCTTGGGCGACGGTATCGGTGGAAGATGGCATCCGGGATCCGCCGGCCTCCACCCGGATAAGCCCATGGCGGGCGCCATCGGCGTACAACCGCAGACCGAGGATGCCCGACTCCAGCGGATGGCTGGCCCTGTCGCCGCGCACGACGACGGCGCCTGCCCCATCGCCGAACAGGATCGCCGTGCTCTCATCCGTGGGGTCCAAGAACCGGGACTTTACTTCAGACGCCGCGACCAGGCAGGTCCGCACCTGCCCGCTGGCGATCATGGCGTTGGCCATAGAGAGCGCATAGAGAAAGCCCGAACAGGATGCCGACACATCGAACGCCCCCACCCCGCGGCAGCCCAGCCCGCGCTGGACATAACAAGCGGTCGAAGGGAACGCCCTGTCCGGTGAAGTCGTCGATACGATAATCGCGTCAAGGGCCCCTGCATCACATCCGGCGGCATCCAATGCCTGACGGCCGGCTGCAATGGCCATGTCCGACGGGGCTTCGTCCGGAGCGGCCCAACGGCGCTCGCGGATGCCGGTGAGCGGCTGAATGTGGTGGGGGGAGATGCCCAAAGGGCCGGCCACTTCTTCATTGGTCACCACCCGGCTGGGCAGATAGCTCCCTGTGCCGATGATCCTGCTTGCTACCATCTGTCCCGTTCTCCGGCCCGCACACTGCCAGCGGATGCAGAAACACGCGCGCATCCCACAGATTCTGAGGAAACCCTCCGCTGTGTCGTGGACCGGGGATTATAGGGAGGAGAGGAAGGCGGGTCAACTGAGGCTGAGTATCGTTGCTTTCGCCCGCCAATCTTGCTATGAGATGGGCTATGCCCATATGCAAACAGCGGGGGCGGCCCATCATGGGGGTGGTGGCGTGTCTGCTCGTCGCCCAAGCTTTTGGAGTCGGCTGCTCCAGCACCCCCAAGGAGCAGCCGACGTCGGCCGCCAAGAAGGCCGTCGGGGGTACCGACGAGCAAATCTTTTTGGGCGACACCATTGAAAAGAACTACGACCCCAACGTCATCATGAAACGGGGCGAGGCCTTCTTCGAAAAAGAAGAATATGCCGAAGCGCTCGTGGAGTACAACCATTTCCTGGACCTCCACCGCACCCACGTCCTGGCTCCCTATGCGGCGTTCCGCATCGGGGAAACCCATTTTAAGATGGCGAAGAGCATCGACCGGGATCCGGAACCGTTACACAAGGCCATCACCGCGCTCGAACGGATGCGCAAGGATTTCCCGGGGAGCCGTTATGAGAGCCACGCCCAGCAAAAGATTGCAGAATGTCACGACTGGCTGGCACAAACCCATCTGTTCGTCGGACAGTTCTACTATCGACGCGGCTCATATCTGGCAGCCGCCCACCGGTTTGAACAGATCATTAAACACTATCCCGATAAACCGGTCGCGCCGGATGCCCTGTACTTTCTCGCCATGAGCTTCCATGAACTCGGAGCCGATGATTGGGCCCATGACAACCTCGTCCTGCTGGCAGAGAAATACCCCGGCAGCAAAGCCGCGGGCGAAGGGGAAAGCCTGCTGGCGAAACTGGAGCGAACTCTGCCAGGCACCCTGGTGGCGAAGCAATCGGATGCGACCCGTCTGTCCGATGGTGGGCCTGCATCTGAGTCAGGCAACGGGCACTCAGCCCCTGACGTGTCTCCCCCCTCACGACCTCAGTTGGGATCCTTGCGCATCCCGTCCGCCAATGCTCTCGGCCAGGCTTTCACCGCCTGCCGCCTCGGCGCCTGGTGCTAGCCGGATCACAGCTTCCGCTCTAAGCGGCTCCCTTTGTATGCAGTGATATTCTCAAATGATGGGGTGGATTTTAGCCAAAATCGCTCAGCGATGCTCAAAATGGCTATCCAACAAGGCCGAAAGGAAGGAAAGCCCCGAGGCGTACTGTCAGAAGTACGTCGAGGGGAATGACTGACTGAGAACACAGTTGGGAGACATTTTCAGCATCGCCTTACTGACCGAGGTACCAGCCGATCCCGTATCGCTCAAGAAAGCTCGTGATCATCGTCAGTGAGTTGGCGTAGATCATCACGCCGACGACGAGCAACATAACGCCACTCACTGTGGACACGCCCCACAGATACACCCGCAGTTCTTTGAAGTAGGCCAGAAACCGATCCACGCCCAATGCCGTCAAAAATAGCGGCAACCCTAAACCCATCGAGTAAAAAGTAAGGAGGATGACCCCGTTGAACAAGGAATCGGTCGTGCTGGCATAGAGCAGAATCGATCCGAGCACGGGTCCGACGCAGGGCGTCCATCCCGCGGCGAAGGCCACGCCGATCAGGAAGGACCCCACATAGCCGGTCGGGCGGTTCCTGAACTGATAGCGATGTTCCATCTTCAAGAAGTTTAGATTCAGCACACCCAACAGATAGAGCCCGAAGACGATGATCAGAATCCCGCCGATCCGGCGGATATGATCCTGGTAGGTAATGAGTAGCTGCCCCATGAGGCTGGCCGAAGCCCCGAAGGCGATAAACACGGTTGAAAACCCCGCAATGAACAGGAGGGCGTTCAGGACAATCGCCTTCTTGAATTTGACCCGTTCCGAGGCATCGGTCAGTTGTTCTATCGACAGGCCGGTGATGTACGAAATGTAGGAGGGTACGAGGGGCAGCACACAGGGGGACACAAAGGACAATAGGCCGGCCGAAAAGGCGGCGATCAAGGAAATCTGTGGCATCGCCTGTGTCATGCTTACGACTTCATGAGTGTTTGAACTAATTCTCGCGCTTCAGGGGAACCCCAATCGCGGGCTCCAAATATCTTTTGCCGGATCACGCCCTGCCGATCCACCATGAACGTCATGGGCAGCGTACGCGCTCCATAGGTAAGGCCCACGCGATATTCCGAATCGTGGAGAATGGGAAAGGTAAACCCCATTTCCTGCTGAAAGGGCCGTGTGACCACCGCGCCCTGCGGGTCGGTTGACACAGCCAGAATTTCGAATTCTTTGCGCGGAAAAGTCCGATAGAGCTGCTCCATCGCCGGCATTTCGACCCGGCAGGGCCCGCACCAGGTGGCCCAGAAATTCACCAGCACGATTTTCCCACGCAGCTGCGCCAGGGTGACCATGTTGCCGGCGAGATCTCGCAATTGAAAGTTCGGCGCGACATCGCCGATCTTCACCATGCCGCGTTCCGCCACGACGGTGCGGCGCGGCTCCGCGACGGACAACGCAGTCAGGCAGGTCCAGCCGACGATGACGCACCCGATCAGCGCCCAGATGAAGAGCCAGGGCTTCATGAACGCCCTTTCGATGGGACCGGAAGACCGGCCTCAGGCGGCTGCGCCGTTGTTGGGGCGACCTTCAATAACGTCATGAGGGTCTTGAGATTATCCACGCGCGTCCAATCCTTGGGGCCGATAATAATTTCCCGGATGACACCCTCTTGATCGATGATGAAGGTCTCCGGCACGCCCATCCGTTTATACGGCTTATCCGTCATTCCCCAGGAATCGATCACGACCGGAAAAGTCAAATTCATGCCTTTCACGAACGGCGGAATGTCCTTCGTCGTCGTCACCCGGTCGATGCTGACCGCGAGGATGACGAGGCCGTCTTTCTCGAAATTCTTATGCAGGACCTCCATCGAGGGCATTTCTTCGCGGCAGGGCGCGCACCAGGTCGCCCAGAAGTTTAAAAAGACGACCTTGCCGCGGTAATCCGATAAACGAATGGGCTTTTCATCCAGATCGGTCAGCGCGAAATCCGGCGCCACCTTTCCGACCGCCAGCGGTTCATACTTCGCGCTCTGCAGCCAGACGATCACAAACGTGACCGCCAGAACGATGGCGCCGGCGACCAGGATCAAGACACGGGAACCGCTTCTGACGGCCGGTGGTGTCGATGGAGCTGACTGGTCAGCCAACATGATGGATCCCTCCACGGATAGTCTGCACGATCGCCCTTCCGAAAAGGGGGACGTGCGGATCCGGATATATCCGGTCACCAGTGATTGAACGGATCGAGCGCCAGGAAAGGACGTCGTCTGCCATTGCGCCTCCAGGTGCTACGCGTAGGCGTGCAGACCGGACAGCAAAAAATTGACGCCCCAGAAACAGAAAATAACCATCAAAAAGCCGAAGACGGCATAGATCGCCGCTTTCCGGCCTTCCCACCCGCGCGTCATTCTGGCGTGAATGTAGGCTCCATAAATCAGCCAGACGATCAGTGACCACGTTTCCTTCGGGTCCCAGCTCCAATAGCCGCCCCAGGCGTAGTTGGCCCACATCGCACCGAGAATGATGCCAAAGGCCAGGAGGGGAAACCCCACCATGATGGCTTTATACCCCAGCTCGTCAATGGTCTCGAGATCGGGGAAGGCCGCATAGAACCGTGATGTGCTGCCCTGCTGCTCCGCCCGCTCCTTGAAGAGATACATCAGGCCGAGACCGCCGGCCATGGCGAAGGCGGCATAACTGGTTAAGGTCACCGACACGTGGATATAGATCCAATAGCTGTTCAGCGCCGGCACCAGCGGCTCGGCCGTCTGATACCGGTACGGCAGCAGCGACGCGGCGCCCATCGCAATGAATCCGATGCCGACCACAAACGCGCCGATCGCTTTGATCTTGTAGCGCAGCTCGAGCAACACATAGCCGAGGATGATGGCCCAGGACACATACGCCATCGCTTCAAACTGATTGGACCAGGGGGCAAAGGTTCCCGAATGCTCCATGCGTTCGAACGCGCGCGTAAAGAGCGCGCCGGTATTCAGCATCCAGCCGAAGACGGTGACCAGCGTGGCCACTTGACCCAATTGAGTCGCCCAGGCCCCGTCGCGTTCGTCGAAATTCTCGGCCGGATAGCCGGCCGGCGCCAGAGCCATGGCCGGACGGCGGGCAAACAAATAGGCGATGTACAGCACCAAGGCCGCCAAATACAGCCAGAACGTCATGTCGAACAGGAAGAGTGAGCGCATCATAACTGTCCTCCGTCTATCGGTGCAGCCTGTGTATCATACCCAAGAACGGCCCCGACTAACCAGGGTTGTTCAAGCTTGGAAGGTCCGGACTTTCTCCGTCAGTTTTCGAAACTCTTTTTGAAAGTCGATGTTGCTCTTGTGCGTGGTCCCGCCGATGTGCACCATCACGCCGCCCTCCGGGCCCGGAATGATCTTGGCCCATAGCCGCCGATGATAGATGAACGAGGACAGGGTGATGCCGACCACGATCATCGTGCAGCCGGTCCACACGATGTTGATGCCCGGGTTTTTTGCGATTTGGAGCCCGGTAAACTTTTTCGGCTTATAGCCGACCAGTTCGAATTGATATTTCGAATCCTTGATTTCGAACAGATCAGGGAACTGCTGGAAGATCCAGGGCGTCGCCGCCACAGCGTCGCGTTCATGAATCGCCAGCTTCACCGCCGGATTGGCATGCTCCACCGTCTTGGAGAAGACCTTCTTCTCCGTGGAGTTGAAGGCGAAATCAGCCACGAAATCGGTGACGGAGAGTTTGAGCTTAAGATCCGGCAAGGCCTGCTCTTTCTGCCATTCCAAATCGACCGTCTTGAGAACCTTGTCGGACGCCTTGTCCTTGACGATCACCCGCGCCACTTCGACCTGATCCCAGGAGTCGCCGTAGCTGGACTGATAAAACCAGATGCCCTTGTAGACCAACGGATCGTTGACCGAGATAGTCTTCGTCACCGTGGGCTGCCCGCCTTCGAGCACGGTCAACGTGCTGTTGTAGGACTTCACGGACCCGTTTTCATGATAGTCGATCCAGAACTTGTCGACTTTAAGGTCAAAGTTGCCGCGCGGGATGTGATACGTCTGCCCTTCCAGACAGACGCCAAACTCTTGAAACCCGTAATAGGTGCCGAGCAAGCCGCCAAAAATGATGACCGTCGCGCTCAGATGCGCCATATGCGCGCCCACCCGGCCCATCACCCCTTTGGTCGCATAGAGGGTCACTTCACCCGGTTCGTTCTTGGCGAGCACCCGGTACCCCTTCGAAACGAAATACTCAAGCATGCCTTGAGCGACGGATTCTTTCGTGTTCCGTACCGGGATCTCGGCCTGCTGCTTCAAATTCTTAATGAACGGGAGTGTGATGCCGACCTTGTCCTGCTGCATCGACCGCCAGACCGCCGGGAAGCGTTTATAGAAGCAGGTCAGCGAATTGACGCAGAGCAGGCCAAGCAGGCTGGTAAACCACCAGGCGTGATAGACGTCGGTAAAGCCGAGCCGGACGAACCATCGGTAGGCGTTCTCCCCATACTCCTGGACATACACTTCCGGACGCTCGCCCTGTTGGATCACGGTCCCGACGGTCGCCGTGATGGCCAGGAACAAGAACAGAAAAATAGCCAGTTTGATGGAGGCAAAGAACTCGACCAACTCGCGGGTAAATTCGTCCCATCCCAAGCGGGGAGTCGAGGGGCGGGCGGCCGGCTCTTCAGGCAGCGCGTCCGGATGACCGTTCATAATCTATTCGATCCCGTGTTTGTGCACATTCGACACCCGGAGCACCAGAGCGCCGGGCGTTCCAGCCGGCCCATGTTCCTCCGTGATGTCATTTCATGGATGCTGCGTGAGGGGAGTCTAGGCCGCGAAATGCGGTCATCTTACAAGTGCCTGAAAACGAGTGTCAAGCAAGCCGGCCCGCCGGTCCTTCCACCACAGAAATATTGGACAACGCCCCATTGACTCCTCTAGAATTCGAACGTCCCGACACCTCAGACTCCGTCATCACATGTTGGCTGCTGCCGGTGTGCGATAACCAGAACCCAAAGGGAGCGAATGCGCATGAGGAACAACTATTTATTTACATCGGAGTCAGTCACGGAAGGCCACCCCGACAAGATTGCCGACCAGATCTCTGACGGAATCTTGGACGCCATCATTGCGCAGGACAAATACTCGCGCGTGGCCTGCGAGACGATCCTCACCACCGGCATTGCCTTCGTAGCCGGAGAAATCTCCACCAAGGCGTACGTGGAAATCCCCGACATCATCCGTGAAGTGATCAAGGACGTCGGCTACTGCGATGCCTCATGGGGCTTCGACTATAACACCTGCTCGGTCCTCACCTCCATCCACCAACAGTCCGGCGACATCGCCATGGGCGTGGATTCGGGCGGTGCGGGCGATCAGGGCTTGATGTTCGGCTATGCCACCGATGAAACCACCGAACTGATGCCGATGCCTATCGTCCTCGCCCACCGGCTGACGAAGCGGCTGGCCGAAGTGCGGAAGAAAAAACTCCTCAATTGGGTACGTCCCGACGGCAAATCCCAGGTCACGATCGAATACAAGCAGGGCAAGCCGATTCGCGTCGATACCGTGGTCGTGTCCACTCAGCACAGCCCCGATGTAACGAGCAAGCAGATCGAGCGGGATATCATGGAAAAGGTCATCAAGCCGGTCATGCCCAAGGGCTTGTATGATCCCACCAGCGTCAAACACCATATCAATCCGACCGGCCGCTTCGTGGTCGGCGGCCCCATGGGGGACACGGGCCTGACCGGCCGTAAGATTATCGTCGACACCTACGGGGGACATGGCAGCCATGGCGGCGGCGCGTTCTCGGGCAAGGATCCCACAAAGGTCGACCGTTCGGCCTCGTACATGGCCCGCTATATCGCCAAGAATATCGTCGCCTCGGGTCTCGCGGCCAAGTGTGAAGTCCAACTCGCCTATGCCATCGGGGTCGCCGATCCGGTGTCCGTCCTGGTCGACACCAAGGATACCGAGAAAGTCTCAGTCGACAATCTGGATAAGCTCGTGCGCAAGCATTTCCCCATGACACCCCGCGGCATCATCGAGCACCTCAAGCTGCGCCGGCCGATCTTCCGGAAGACGGCGGCCTATGGACATTTCGGACGCAGCGAGCCGGAATTCACCTGGGAAAAGACCGACAAGGCGAAGGCCCTCCGGAAAGACGCGGGCTTATAGGTGCCGTAAATCCCGACCGAACAGGAAGGGGGACGGGCTCACGGCCCGTCCCCCTTTTTCTGACGACCGCCATCCATCAGCACACTCATCACGCAGGAGGTTTCAGTGGATTACGATGTGAAAGACATTAAGCTGGCAGATCAGGGCAAATTGAAAATCGAATGGGCGGAAGCCACGATGCCAGTATTGCGGCTCATCCGTAAGCGGTTCAAACGGCAACAACCGCTCAAGGGTGTGCGGGTGACCGCGTGTCTTCATGTGACCACTGAAACGGCCAATCTCGCGATCACGTTGAAGGCCGGCGGCGCCGATGTCCGGCTGTGCGCATCGAACCCGCTGAGCACGCAGGACGACGTTGCGGCCGCGCTCGTGCAGCACGAGGGCATTCCGACCTTCGCCATCAAAGGCGAAGACAACGCCACGTACTATCGACACATCGAATCCGCCATCGCCCATCGGCCGCATCTCTCGATGGATGACGGCGCCGACGTGGTCTCGCACCTGCACTCGAAGCGAAAAGACTTGCTGCGGAACGTCATCGGCGGCACGGAAGAAACGACGACGGGCGTCATCCGGCTCCGGAGCATGGCTGAAAAGAAGGTACTGAAATTCCCGGTCATCTCGGTCAACGATGCCGACACCAAGCATATGTTCGACAACCGCTACGGCACCGGGCAGTCCACCGTCGACGGCATCATTCGGGCCACCAACCGGCTGATCTGCGGCTCCGTCTTCGTCGTCGCCGGATATGGCTGGTGCGGACGCGGCATCGCCATGCGGGCCAAGGGGATGGGCGCCGATGTGGTGGTGACCGAAGTCGATCCCTTAAAGGGCCTCGAAGCGGTCATGGACGGCTACCGGGTCATGCCGATGGAAGAAGCCGCTCCCATCGGCGACTTCTTCGTGACGGTGACCGGCAACCTGAAAGTCATTCGCGGCGAGCACTTCGCCAAGATGAAAGACGGCGCGATCGTGTGCAACAGCGGCCACTTCAATGTCGAGTTGGATATTCCCGCCTTGGAAAAGCTCAGCAAGAAACGAAAGATCATCCGCCCCGGAGTGGAACAGTTCACCTACAAGAATGGCAATCGGGTGAGCCTCCTCGGCGAAGGGCGGTTGGTCAACCTGGCCACGGCTGAAGGGCATCCCTCCAGCGTCATGGACATGAGCTTCGCCAACCAGGCGCTCGGCGCGGAATACATCGTCAAGAACTACAAGATGCTCGAGAAGAAGGTGTACCCGGTGCCCCCCGTCATCGATAAGGAAATCTCCCGCCTGAAGCTCGCCGGCATGGGGGTCAACATCGACAAGCTGACGAAGGAACAGGAGAAGTATCTGGCCAGCTGGGAAATGGGGACATAGGCAAGATACTGAAAAGCCTCTCCTGTCGGTCTTAGTCGCCGCTCCCCTGCACGATGATCGCGCGCCATTGCAACGCGTCTGCAACACATCTGCTAAAAAAGAAAGGCCGCCTACAAAGGCGGCCTTTTGTTTTTCCCCTCCTAAACCGGAAGGGGTGATAGGTCGCTCTACCGCATCCGGCTGCTCGCCCTTGCCCTTCCCGGTCCCTGGGACTAGGCTTTCCATACTCCCATGCAACCAAGGAGGCCAGCGATGCCACAGATGACGGCGGTACAAGTCACCAGCGCCGGCGGCGCGTTCGAGACAGTGCAGCGTGCGGTCCCGGAACCGGGGCCTCATACCGTCCGTATCAAGATTCAGGCGTGCGGCGTCTGCCATAGCGACGTCTTCGTCAAAGAAGGTCAGTGGCCCGGTCTGCAGTATCCTCGTGTGACGGGGCATGAGATCGCGGGCGTAATTGATGCGGTGGGCCCTGGTGTAACGATCTGGACGAAGGGCCAGCGAGCCGGTGTGGGGTGGCATGGCGGCCACTGCGGCCACTGCCCGTCGTGCCGCCGCGGCGATTTTATGGGCTGCCGGAACTTCCAGGTCACGGGATTCCAGGAAGACGGCGGCTATGCGCAGTATATGATTGCGCGGAGTGAAGCGGTGGCGGCGATTCCCGATGCGCTCTCTCCGGTTGAAGCCGCGCCCATCCTCTGCGCCGGCGTCACCACGTTTAACAGCTTGCGACGCAGCGGGGCCAAAGCCGGTGATCTGGTCGCAGTGCAGGGATTAGGCGGGCTCGGGCATCTCGGTGTGCAGTTCGCACACAAGATGGGCTTCCACACGGTGGCCATCGGCCGTGGCCAAGACAAGGAAGCCTTGGCATTGAAACTTGGCGTAGCCCGCTATCTCGACACCCAAAAAACCAATGCCGCCAGTGAACTGATGCAAATGGGCGGGGCCTCGGTCATTCTGGCCACCGCGCCGAGCAGCAAGGCCATGTCGGAATTGATCGATGGACTCGGAGTCAGCGGAAAGCTCCTCGTCGTCGGAGCCTCAGCCGATCCCATCACGGTGACACCCATTCAATTGATCGGTGCCCGCCGGTCGATTCACGGCTGGCCATCAGGCACGGCGCGTGATTCGGAAGACACACTCAACTTCTGCGCGCTCGCTGGTATTTGCCCGATGACCGAAACCTTCCCGCTTGAACAAGCCGCGGCCGCCTACGAGCGCATGCTGAGCGGCAACGCACGCTTCCGCGTGGTCCTTACGATGAACTGAACGGTCCGGGCATGATACGCTGAAGGCAGGCGCTGATGTCCCTGCGGATGGGAGGCTCCGATGAGATCGACGGGCTTCATTCCTCTTTCCCTCTCCGATTACGACATTTCGCCTGAACGGGGATTTCTTCCGCCGGATCCTCGTCATGACTTGCCCGACTACCCCACGCTGAATCATGTGAGCCGCGAGCTGCCCAAGTTGCTCAGCGCTCGAATGGTCCGGCGATTTATCGCCGGGCAGCGTCAACTGCTGCCCTCTCTTCCCGCTCATTGGCACGATCAGGACTATCGGACAGCCATGCGCATCCTGTCGTTCGCCGGCCATGCCTATGTGTGGGAGGTCCCTGACCAGCCTGCGGCAACATTGCCGCCACAACTGGCGAAACCCTGGTACGAAGTCGCGCAGCGGCTGAGCCGGCCGCCGGTGCTGTCCTACGCCTCTTACGCGCTCGACAACTGGCGGCGGCTCGACCCAGCCAAACCCGTTCAACTCGACAATATGGTGCTGCTCCAGAATTTTCTCGGCGGTTTGGATGAAGAATGGTTTGTGGTGATCCATGTTCAGATCGAACGAGAGGCGGGGCCCGGTCTGGCCGGACTCGTTCGGGCGGTCAACGGTGCAGCCGGGAACCAAGTGGACGAGGTCCTGTTCGGGCTCAAATCCATGGCGTTGGCCCAGACCTCGATGTTGGACACGCTGCGACGAATGAACGAACGCTGTGATCCCTACGTGTATTACAACCGCGTCCGGCCCTACATCCACGGCTGGAAAGATAGCCTGGCCCTGCCCAACGGACTCCTCTACCAAGGGGTTGAGCCTTACGCCGGACAACCGCAACAGTTCCGTGGAGAAACCGGTGCCCAAAGTGCCATTGTGCCGTGTCTCGATGCCGGACTGGGGATTGCGCATGCCCCCGATCCCTTGACTGTGTATTTGCGGGAAATGCGGGAGTACATGCCTCCCCCGCACCGGTCGTTTCTGCAGAACCTGGAGAAGACGAGCGACCACCTCGGCCGGCCGGTTTTGTCCGGGTATATCCGCGATCGGAGATGCACCCATCCAGATCTCTGGACCGCATACCACCGCTGCGTCGATCTCCTGGCCCAGTTTCGCGAAATCCACATCGGCTATGCGGACAGCTATATCCATCGTCAGCACCAGGCACATGCGAGCAATCCCACGTCCGTGGGGACCGGCGGTACACCCTTCATGACGTACCTGCAGAAGCATCTGGATGAAACACGAGACGCCATTTCCGGATAAGCGGGCCTGCTCCATCCGCGGGGCTCTCCCTCGTTGACTGAGCCTGCCAACCGGCGTATCGTTTCGTCAGTCCCTTACAAGGAGGCGGTCATGTCACTGATGTGTTCCCTCGCAGTGTGCAAGGCGCAGCAGGGCATGTGCGGACATGAGAAAGTGATGCTGAGCGTGGTGCTGCTGGCAGCCCTCGGCTTCGGCGCGTATGTGGTGATCGGCTGATCCTGCGACCAACGGCAGCCCATTCCGTTCGACAGAACCTCTCGGTGTTTCTCGCTGTCTAACGCGCTTGACGCTGGCCTATCAATTGGACGGGATCTTTTTCGCCGCCCAGAAGCGGCCCGATCAAGGATTCATCGGCAAGCCTCGATTACGAGGTCGCTATAGAGTCTCGTGGCGAGGCTTAAGTGATCCCGGCGCCTATGGGCGGTTTCGTGTCTACCCGGTCCGACCGACTTCGGACGGGACTCTCCCTCCGAACCAATTCGATACCCGCCAGGATGTCGGCTCCACCCACAACTGCAATCGAGCTGCAGCCTGTCGCCGACTCCGACCGGAAGGTCGGTCTGAAGCTGGACTCCTTTCCCGGTCAGATCGCACACTTCACAGGAAGAGAGTTCTGCTCCCCGACGAACGATCCCGGGTCGCGCGACTCCGAGGCGATACAATTGCCGTTGTGGTCCCACGTGGCGGTACTCCCTGACCATGATCAGTATCGGCTTGCTGATGGCTATCGCTGAAGCTGTGAGAAGAGCAGCAGATCGGCCGATTTGCCTAGTCGCTTGAGCCATGCAGCGCATGAGGGCTATGATGACGACGACGAAGAGAGCGCAAGCTGCCGGCGGCTTACCCATAAACTCTTTGTTCGTGACTCGGTTACCAGAAGACTGGATCCAGGCCATGACTGCTGTCTACCACTACGACTCCTCGCTCGCTCGCGACCTCATTCTTGATGAGTTGTTTGATCTCTCCCTCTACCAAGCGTTGCACGCCATTTCGACGGATGAGGACTCCAGGGCCACGCTGCATGAACTGATCACAGTGGAAACCCAACAT
>CBDIWP010000004.1:0-55960 GCA_965285945.1 uncultured bacterium
GCCGGCACGCTTGTCAGACAGGTCACGGCCCGCTCCAGCGACAGTCGGCCGTCCTGCACCAGACGCAGCGTCAACGAGAACGCCGTTTCCAGTCCCACAATGCCGAACGGCGCCCGATCCATCCCCCATTGTTTTTCATACTCGGCATGCGGTGCATGGTCTGTCGCAATGGCATCGATGGTCCCGTCTGCGAGACCTTTGACCAACGCGGCCCGATCCCGTTCGGCCCGCAAGGGCGGATTCATCTTGGCATGAGCTCCATACACAGGCACCGCCTTCTCCGTGAGAGTAAAATGATGCGGGCACACCTCCGCCGAGACCACGACCCCATCGGCCTTGGCCTGCCGCACCATCTCGACCCCGGCGGCCGTGCTGAGATGCGCGACATGGAGCCGGGCACCGGTCTCTCTGGCTAACCGGATGTCGCGGGCGATCATTCGAAACTCCGCATCCCCGGGCATGCCCCGCCATCCCATTGCACGCGATACCGGCCCTTCATTCATACATCCGCAGCCGGATAGCACCGCGTCTTCGCAATGATCGATCACAGGCAGATCTACTTCGGCGGCCAACTGCATCGCGCGACGCATGATCTGATCGTCCATGACCGGCCGCCCGTCGTCGGAAACCGCCACACAGCCGGCCTCCTTTAACGCTCGAAAGTCCGTCAACTCACGGCCGGCTGATCCTTTCGTAATCGCCCCGACGGGATAGACGTGCGCCAAACCGGCCGCCCTCGCGCGGGTTCCGATCCATCTCGTCATCTCGGCTGAGTCGTTCACTGGTTTGGTATTCGGCATGCAGCAGACCGATGTAAATCCTCCTGCCGCCGCCGCCGCCCCGCCGGTCGCAATCGTCTCCTTATATTCGAAACCCGGTTCGCGCAGGTGGACGTGCAAATCCACAAAACCGGGCACAACGATCAGGCCGGTCGCATCAAGACGCCGGACATCTGCCAGGAGCCCGGCATCGGGAGGGCCCACGGCGACGATGCGTCCCTCCCGGATCCACACATCCGCCTCTCCGCTCCAGCGCCCAGGATCCACCACCCAGCCTCCGGCAATGACCAAGCTGGGCGCCTCCACTCCGCGCACCTGCCCGTTGACCCGATCCATGAAACGCTTTACACTTTTCATGACTTACCGGCTTTCATCTACCGTGACGGAAGGAGTCCCATGATGAGCAGCCATTCTGTCCACGACCAGCACAGCCACCGCCACGGAACAGATTGCGGCCACCAGGCGATCACACACGAAGGCCATACCGACTACCTGCACGACGGCCACCTGCACCACCTCCATGAGGACCACGTCGACGAACATACACTCGCCGTCACGAGCCAGAATCCCGCTGCCTGTACTCCGACCCATGCCTGCGGCAGTCACGACACCGGCCACCGTCATGGATCGGGCTGTGGGCATCCCGCCATCCCCCATGGCGACCATGTGGACTACCTCGTCGGAGGGCACCTGCACTTTGCCCACGGCGCTCACTGCGACGATCATGGGACCGTGCGGCTCGCATAACCGTTTACGCTTCGTCCCGATTGTGGGGCATCCGATCACGAGGCGCCCCAACCCGTTCCACCAGCCTCTCAAGAAACGCCTCCACATCCGCCGGCCGCATCTGATCGTCCGGCACAGCGGCTGCCAGAAACAGGCCGTCTTGCAGCGCAAACAGGCCGTGTGCAATGCGATGATGGTCTTCCACTCCGACGCCGAATGTTCCGACGAACACCTCGCGGCTCGCGGCCTCCGCGCAGCAAAGTGAATAGCCGGCCGAGCGAATGTTCGGATGGAACTGATCGACTTCGCGCCAATGCTCCTCATGATCGGCGGAGACATGCACGATCCTGAGGCCCGGCAGCCGCTCATGGCCACGCTCCTCAAGCTCCACAATCTGCGTCAGACAGGCATGCTTTTGTATATTCGGCAGCGTGGACACCACGACCAAGCCAGACCCCAGGTCCTCAGCCGTGAGCGGCTTGTCGGCCAGACGCGCTGCGGGAATCACGAAATCGCCCGTGAGCCGGTCGCCGCGACAGGGGACCAGCCCTATCAGGCGAATCCGATCGGCACCGAGTTGCGCCGTTCTGGTCATATTATCCTTGTGTTCCATTCCTGAACCGCACACCCCTCTTCGTGGCTTCAACCGCCCGGCTAATGCGGCAACATGGTCAACATCGCAATCGTCACCATGCCGGCGATCATCATCGCGAACTGCCACACCCCTTTGGCCGCGCCCACTCGCCCGTGCAACCCGGGCACGAGATCAGCCAGACCGATATACAGAAAACTCGCGGCCGCCACGCTCAGGGCATACGGCACAATCGCCTCGGCATACCCCAGCCCCCCATACGCGGCGACGACGCCAAGCAATGTGCCAAGCCCTGAAAGCGTGTTCCAAAAGAACGCTCGCCAGCGGGAAAACCCGCTGGAGAGCAAAATGGTAAAGTCGCTCAATTCCTGCGGCACCTCATGCCCTAACACGGCCAGCGTCGTCACGAACCCGAGTCCGGGAGAGGCGACGCAGGCGGCGCCGATGGCAATGCCATCGGCAGTGTTGTGCACGGCGTCGCCGATGAGTACGAGCATGCCGGTGTGCCTTCCTCGCGCATGCGTCTGACCGTGGGCATGGTCGTGATCCCGATGATCCTCATCGGGCAACTCTCCATGCGCATGCCGCCAGATCACCGTCCACTCCAACACAAAGAACAGCACCAGTCCGCCCAACAACGTGATGCCCACATGGTAAATGGAGATGTGCTCGAGGGCTTCCGGGATGAGTCCGATGATGGCCGTCGCCAACATGGTCCCGGTGGCGTAGCTCAACAGATAGGGCATCACACGATTACGCCAGCCATCCGAAATGAACAGCACCAGACAGGCCGGCACCAGCGCCCCAAGGCTGCCGAGCAGGCCCATCCAGATGGCAAACCACCAGGTCGACTCGGCGGGAAGGATCATGGTTCGTCACGCTGGCCATCCTGCCCCCTGTCTGTCACGTGTTTCATGGTCGGCGGAATGTCCTGTTTCACGCGCGGCAGCAGCTCAGCGAGGTTACAGGGCCGGTGATGAAGATCGAGCTGGGGCAGGATAATCTTCTCCATCCCCAGCCGGCAGGCGCCGGTGCTGCCGAGTAGCAAGAAGACGATGGTATCGCCGCAGACCCCGGCATCGGCCCGCGATTGAATCGTCGACGGGCCGATCTCGCTGTAACTCAGCCAGCGGAACAACTCGCCGAACCCTGGGATGGGCTTGGTGAAGAGGGACCGCACGGCATCAGGCGTTACATCCCGTTGCGTCACGCCCGTCCCGCCCGTCACGATCACGAATTCCACTTTGTGATCGGCGACCCAGGTGGCAATCGTCTCGCGGATCGTCTGAAAATCGTCCTTGCACAGCTTGCGGTCGGCGATCCGGTGTCCGGCCTGCGTGAGGCGATCGATGATCGTGTTCCCGCTCGTAGCGTTTTGCGGCGTCCTGGTGTCGGATACCGTCAGGACGGCCACGGAGACTGCTGCACCGGCTTTGGTCGTCCACGCCGTCATCCTTTCTCCTCCTCATAGGTCAGCGCGTCGTGCACCGCGGCGCACCAATGCCTGGCTTCCGATAACCGGACAGCCCAGCGTTCCAAACCGTCCTCGTCTCCTGCGTCCGCCAGCAGATGCGATACCGCATCGGCAAGGGCTGCCGCTTCCGCGGCGTGCTCCAACCGACTGAGTGACAGCTGCGTGCTGTGAGCCAATTCCCATGCCCGCTGGAACAGGATAATCAACGGCAACATGGATGCCGATCTTGCGATCTCTGCCGATACAATCTCGACCACACCATCGGTCAACCGCTCAGGCTTCTTATTCGGCTGCCACGACCCCTCGCTCATCACTGCACCTCGTGATCTGACATTTCAATAATCCGCGTCTTCACCAATTCAGATGCCGCTCACATCCGTGTATTCGCTGACATAGCTTTCCATCCCGATGACGGACCGCCCGTCGAGCGCGAAATAGGTCATCACGTAATGGCTGGAATACTGCTTGCCGTCCGGCGCGAGATCGTACCGCTCGATCGTGTTGACCCGCCGTTCCGTCATCAGGGAGATGCGTCCAATCTGTGTATATTGATGATTCTGACTGCGATACCAGGAATCCAGCCGCCCGCCGGTTAAGAGGACGCGACGGCCTCGCGGATGCGGGACGGCAGGATCCTCCTCCGGGTCGAACGACAGCACATACTTCCCATCCCTTCTTCCAACGGCAATTGGGCCAACTGCATTCCGCTGAGTCCACAGCCGCGCCCTTACCCATTCTTGGAGCTCGGGATCGGCGACGGGCAATTCGACCGTTGCGTCTAGTCGCGAAACCAGACTGGCCGTCCCGGCCCACAGGCACCCCTCATCGTTCAGCGTCAGCTGCGCCCGATAACCTCCGAAACCAGCCGGCCATTTATGCATGCGGCTGTGCGCGCCTTGAACCAGCAGACGCGCGGCCTGATCGTCCAGCAATACCCGTCCCGTTCCGGTCGCTGATGTCATCATCGCTTCTCCATCATCGTGACGCCTTTTCCCGGCCCGGCGCCTGCGTGAGGTTCGCCGCGTCGTCCGCATAAGACGTTCCAACTCCTGTAAGAACCGCTGCCAGGCCACGCCGGCTGATCACCATTATCTTGGCGCGCGATTGCGCGCGGCCCACACAAAGAGTCATCGAGATACGATCCCATGATCCACTGCACCTCGTGAAACACTCTCCTCCAGACCAACCTCACAAATCCTTTGAGCCGCACGACCGTCCGCGCGTATCGATACAACCAGGTTTCCATGCACGCCGGACCGACCGGCAAGGTGAGCCGGAAGCTGCCGCTCTGATAGCCAGCCGCTGAATCCTTGATGACTTCGGTTACCACGGGAGCCTGGTGAGCATGCGCCGAGGTCAGCAGCTTCGACAGCGCCACGTCAGCATGCCTGGACCTCAGGACCCGAGCTGTGGCGTTTGCGGCCGTGATCCGCCGCACGATAATCGCCACACCGTCGGGAGGGATCTGATCCAACTTATCCAGGATGATCGTGTCAGCCTGGCGGAGATGCCGATCTGCGGCCGGCCAGGGGGCACCCAGTTTCAAGAATCTTGGCATATCCACCAGCACGATGACCGACGCCAAGTGTGCGGCCTTACCAGTCTGGTTGTCTGCAGACAACGCCTGCTCAACCCCCGTCACCACTTGCCTGATGTCCGCTAACCCGGCGGTCTCGATGAACAGTGACGCACCCTTAGCGCGCTGCACTAAATGTCCTACTTTCTCGCTGAATTCCCCGGAGAGGTGGCAACAGATGCACCTGCTCAGCAAGGACTGCAGCTCGATATCCTTCGACCGAGGATGTTCGTGCGGCACGGCCCCGTCCACATCGACTTCGTCAAACTCATTCATTAAAACGGCCGGTTTTACGCCGCGATCCAGTTCATGTGCGAGCACCCGCTTCAGCAACGTCGTCTTCCCGCTCCCGAGAAACCCGGCGATGACATAGATCGGCGTACCGGATGTGCGACGTGGCAGGAGCTTAGTGGGCATGCTGCGGTTCCTCTCCTGCCGCCAACGCCTCAACATCCGCTTGAGACACCTCGTCGGCCGCCTTATGAATCTTGTGCTGCGTGGTCTTCCCGGGGCCTTCGAGTAATGCGATGACGGTTTCAATGGGCGGGCAACCCGGCTCACGACACTCCAATTCCGTCACCATGATGGTCGTGTCGTCGGACAGTGCCCAGGTCGTGCGAGCCCAGGTCTTGATACGCTCCACCTGCGCCGAATCGATCGTCCGGCGCCCGCTAAAAAGGTTCATGCTCAGCCTCCCATCTCTTCCAATGAAAACAACGACACGGCGCCATCATTGGTTCCGGTTGCCAGCCATGTGCCGTTGGAACTCCAGGCAACACAGGACAGGCCGCCCGATTGGTTCACTGCCTGACTCAAGAGCGGCTTGGTGCTCTGCGGCCCCCAGAGACAGAGCAGGCCGTCCTCTCCGACTGTGGCGACAATCGAACGGCTCGGATGACAGGCGATTTCCTGAATCCAGCCCAGGTGACCCTTGAAGAGTCGCCCGCCGGTGCCTTCGAACTTTTTCATGTTCCATGACACCAGCGCAGGGCCGGAGGCGGTGAAGAGGTTCAGCCCGTTGTGATCGAATCGCACGGCCGTCACCTTCACGGGATAACCCGACATATGCCAGTCCTGCTCATTGTCGGTCCGAAAGAGGTGAACGGATCCATCCAGATTTCCCGACGCCACGTATTCGCCGGTCGGGCTGACCGCAATGGACAACAATGCGCCGTCGTAGGGGAACGGCCGGACCGGCTTCTCTTGACCGATTGTCCAGAGCCACGCTCCGCCATAGCACGAGGTGACAACGACGTTCCCGCGCGACATCCACGTCAGCGCCGAGATGGTCGCCTTGTGCGCGGGCACCTCGCCGGCCGTCTGTGGAAGGGCGCCGGGTGGGACACGCCAGATCCGCAGCCGCTTCCCGGCCGACGCGGCCAAAAACTTGCCATCCGGAGACCAGGCGACATGTTCCACCCAGACCTGCGGCGCGCCGACGGGCAACAGCGCGATTTCTTCGCCCGTCTCGGCGTCCCACAAGCGCACCAGGCCGTCCTGACCGCCGGTCGCCAGCTCGTGACGCATCGGATGCCAGGCCAGCGTCAACGCCGGCTGCTCGTGCCCTGTGATTAAACAGGAGGCCTTTAGGGACGGCGCCTGCCAGACGCCGACCTGACCCGACGCGGAACAGGCCGCGAGGAGAGACCCGTCGGCGGAGAAGGCGACGCGATGGATGTAATCGCCGAGCGTGGCGACCCCGACCGGTCCCAGCCTCACGGTTGGTTTCTGTTTGGCTAGACGAGGCATGAACGAAACCCTTTCGCCAGCGCAGCACGGTCGAGATCCTTGCCGATAAAGACCAGCTGGTTGTTGCGTGTCTCTCTGGATTTCCACGCCCGATCGGCTTTGCCGTCGAACAACATGTGCACGCCTTGAAAGACGAACCGATGGTCTCGGCCTTCGACATTCAAGATGCCCTTCATGCGATAAATGTTCGCCCCCATGGTGGACAGGACTTCCCGAAACCAGTCATTGACCTTTCCCTCATCGACCAACCCGTCTTCCACGAGCGCGACGGAAAACACGCTGGGGTCGTGTTGATGGGCGTCTTCGCCCAAGAAGTTCGGATCGATCTCCAGCTTCCGGCTGAGATCGAAGGCCCCGATGTTCAAGAGCCGGTTGATTTCGATCTGCGCATCCTTCGTCCGATGGATCTTTGCCATCATGTTGATGGCCCGGATCCTGGCTTCCAACCGGTCCACATCATTGACAGGCACCAGATCGATCTTGTTCAGGAGAATCACGTCGGCGAATGCAATCTGCTCCTTGGCTTCCGGACTCGTATCCAGATGCTCCCAGATATGCTTCGAATCGACGACGGTGACCATCCCGTCCAATAGGAGCCGGCGCTTCATCTCATCGTCGACAAAAAAGGTCTGGGCGATCGGCGCCGGATCGGCCAGACCGGTCGTTTCGATGACCATGTAGTCGAACCGGTCTTTCCGCTTGAGCAAAGTGCCGATGATGCGGATCAAATCGCCGCGTACGGTGCAGCAGATACACCCGTTGTTCATCTCGAAGATTTCCTCGTCGGCGCCGATGACGAGCTGATTGTCGATCCCGACTTCGCCGAACTCATTGACAATCACGGCGACACGTTTCCCGTGCTCCGTGGTCAGGATCCGGTTCAGCAAGGTGGTTTTCCCCGCCCCGAGAAACCCGGTCAGCACGGTCACAGGCACCAAATCCACTTGAGATGTCGGCATCTGTTCCTCCTCCGCTGTTGATGGCACTGACGACGCCTTCGGCGCGCCTTTCGCAGGATAGGATCGACATCCTTCACCATGCGCATGGAGACACGCCCAATCTCTTGAGCGCCCGCTCGACAGGAGACGAACGGGCAGACACCCGTTCCTCTCCTGCACAGGAAGCGACGAAACCGAGAACGATGATTCGACGTGGGTTAGATCAGAACAGGAGGACCGCGAGAGGGATCGACGAAAAGAGAAACCGAGCGGAGCGGAGGTTCGAAAAGGAGATCGACGGTCGCATTCAGCACCGCAACCGTGACAGTGAGGTGCGTAGACTGCAGCGATGTCCCGGCGACATGGTCCAGCCAGGCGCAAAGATCCGAGTCGCTATGATGCGAATCGGTCGGAAGGGCCAGCTCATGTTGGAGCAAGAGCGGATTCAGCGCCAGCGCCAGTACCAGGTAGATCACCGCCAATCCCAGGCGGATCAACAGGGACGATGACGCGGCCCCTATCGGCATTGCGGACACCATCCAAAAAACTCCAGCGCATGCCCTTCGACGGCAAACTTGGTTTGCTGCTCGACCAGTTCCGTCAGCTTCTTGAGGGGGCATAGCATCAAATCGACAATC
This sequence comes from uncultured bacterium, assembly GCA_965285945.1. GTDB lineage: Bacteria > Nitrospirota > Nitrospiria > Nitrospirales > Nitrospiraceae > Nitrospira_D. Next base: position 8,473 of record CBDIWP010000004.1, read on the forward strand.
TGACCGCAGCCGCGACACTGTATATGGTGGTGATGCTCCCTGCCATGATGGATCTCGTACCGCATCTGCCCTTGATGGAGGCCGACCGGATTTACCAGCCTGAGCTCCTGCAGCATCGCCACATTCCGATAGACCGTGACCAGATCCACCGCCGCCTTCGCTTTCTTCAATCGGTCGGCAATCTCGGCGACGGTAATGGGCAGCCTGCTTTCCTCCAAAATGGAGAGAATCGCTTGTCTTGACTTCGTCAGCTTCTTTCCGCCGGCTCGCAGACTATCGAGTATGGATTCAGCCATCGGCAATTCCTAATTGCAAGTGAGTTGCATTTAACATCGCGTTCGCATCAATGTCAAGCGTCCTTGGGCAAACAATACAATTTCGGCATCCGCCCATTCAGCATGGTAGGATGCCGTCACAGTGCTGATCGATACCCATACTCACCTCGACGACTCCCGCTACAGCGACGACCGGGAGGCCGCCATCGCGCGGGCGCAGGAAGCCGGCGTGGACGCCTTCATCACGATCGGGTGCGATCTCGCCACAAGCCGGGCGGCGGTCGCGTTGGCGGATGAACATCCGTCCATTTATGCCTCCATCGGGGTGCACCCCCATGAAGTCAAGCACATCAGTGATAGCTGGTACGATGAGTTCAGGGGCCTCGCCGGGCATAAGAAGGTGATCGCCTACGGGGAAATCGGGCTGGACTACCACTACAACCACTCATCGCCGCAGGAGCAGCGTGAGCGGTTCCGCGAGCAGGTTCGACTCGCTCGGGAACTGGCGCTGCCCATCATCATTCACACGCGCGAGGCACAGGAAGACACGATTGCCATCCTGGCGGAGGAGCAGGCGCAGGACATCGGCGGAGTCTTCCACTGCTTTTCAGGAGACGCCCGGCTGGCAAAAGAAGCGCTGGCACTGGGTTTCTATCTGTCTTTTTCAGGAATCCTGACGTTTCAAAACGCGGCGGGGCTCCGTGACATCGCCAAGACCGTGCCGCTCGACCGTCTGTTGATCGAAACGGACTGCCCCTATCTCACGCCGGTTCCGCACCGGGGAAAGCGCAATGAGCCGGCCTTTGTGTCCTATGTCGCCCGGCTGCTGGCCTCGCTTCGATCCGAGGAGCCCGGCATGACCGTCGAACAGATGGGGCACATCACGACGGCCAACGCCAAACGGCTCTTCAAAATCGCTTAAGCTGTCTGGCACGCTCCCGACGGGCTTTCGGCAGCTTGCGCGGGTTGCCTTTTTTCTTCGCATCCCGCGGCGGAGACTCCTCGTCTCTTCCATCGAGTTCTTTATGGACGAGACCGCCGGTCTCCGGTAAGGCCCACAGTTTCATGGCGAATTCCTGCGCGCCCATGACGAAGGCGCCGGAGGCCTGTGCGGAGCGCGCGACTTCCCGATCGGAACTGACCACGGCGGAATCAGCGCCATACTCGCGGGCCAACCGTTGGATCACCTGATCGGCCCGCTCCCCCCTTTTCGAATAGATCACTTGCACCCCGGCCCGGTGTTCCCGCCGCTCCGATGGTGACCCTTGTTGCCAACCGTCGAAGACGATCGTGACCGGATAAGGTTTGCGCAGCCGATAGCCGGCCAGCGCCTGAAGCAGCGATTCGCGCGACGATTCGATCAGACCGGACAGGCCTCCCATACGGCCCAACAGATTATAGCCATCGATGATCAAATGCGTCGGCATGCGGCCACGCTACCGTGACCCCGCCGGGCCTGTCAACGCGGCGCGACGGAGAAGCTCTCCAAACCCTTGACAAGACGCATGACATCTGAGAAACATCATCATCCTCGTTCCATTTCAAGAGCATGATGCGACAGCCCCCACGATATACCCACTTCTTCCTGATCTTGATTCTGTTACTCAGCGGCTGGCCCGGCGCCTCTGGTCTGTGGCCGCACACGGTCTCTGCGGCGGCTCTCAGTGAGCGAGACCGCCACCCGAGCGCCTCGACGCAGAAACAGCGCTCGCGCGTGAGAGGCACCACCGCATCCCTGGCGCCCGCTACCATCCATAACTTTCGCGTCTGGACCGACCCCCAGAAAATCCGCCTTGTGATTGACCTGGACCGACATACCAAAGTGGTCGAGCACCGGGCGCAGGACCCCAGTCGTATCGTGATTGCCATACGGAACGCCGCCATGGGTTCATCCGCGCAAGCAAAGGCGGTCGACGGCACCGTGCCGGCCCCCTTTACCGTCATCCAAAGCAGCGCCCCGTCCGTCTTAGTGTCGCTGCCGACGGCCGCCGTCCGGACGTACAAACACTTCACGCTCTCGAACCCCCCGCGCCTGGTGGTAGACGTCACGCCGCCGCTCGAAGCGCCGCACCTTCCCGTGGCGGAAGCGCCACCACCGCCCCCGCTGTCGGCGGCGCCATTCCTTCAGCCTGTGGCGCCGCCGGCCAAAGGCTATAAGACCATCGTGATCGATCCCGGCCATGGCGGGAAAGATCCCGGTGCCCGCGGCCTGCGTCATACGGAGGAGAAGGATATCACCCTCAAGGTGGGATTGAAGCTGCGCGATCTGCTCACCAAGCAACCCGGCGTACGCGTGCTCATGACGAGAGAGCAGGATGTCTTTGTGGAACTGGAGGAACGCGCCCGGTTTGCGAACAAGCATGAAGCCGACCTCTTCGTGTCCATTCACGTGAACTCACATCCTTCCCGGGCCGTCAAAGGCATCGAAATCTATCATTTTGGACAGGCCAAGGATCAGCGCGCGCTCGAAGTCGCGGCGCGTGAAAACGGCACGCCGCTCAGCAGTACCGGCGTGGGCTGGGAGTACCTGGTTGCGGATCTGCTGGCCACGAAGAAAGTGGAAGCCTCCCTGGAACTGGCCTGGACCGCGAAGGAAGCCATGGTTGCGCACCTGAACGGCCATTACGCGCTGAACGATCACGGGGTCAAAACCGCGCCGTTCTATGTCCTGCGGTTTACGAGCATGCCCAGTATTCTGGCGGAAATCGCCTATATCTCCAATCCGTCCGAAGAGGCCTTGCTCCGGACTCCGGCTTTTGTGCGGGACGTCGCGGAGTCGCTGTTTCAAGGCGTCCGATCGTTTCTCACCCGCACGCAGTCGGCCGTCCGATGAGTCGTGGGTCCTCACTTGGCGATCCGGGTCCATGCCGACCATCAAGCTCATTTTAGAGTACGACGGCACCGCCTATGCCGGATGGCAGCGACAGCCCGGTCACCCCACGATTCAGGAAACGGTCGAAGCGGCCGTCGCTCGCCTGACGCAAGCACCCGCGTCGGTCATCGCCGCCGGACGAACCGATGCCGGCGTTCACGCCTTCGGACAGGTCGTCAGCTTTCGCACGCACCGAGTCATGACTCCGGTCCAATGGACCAGAGCCCTGAATGCGCATCTGCCTCCAGCCATTACCGTGCGCGCTGCGGCCATCATGCCGTATACCTTTCATGCCCGGCATCAGGCGACCGGAAAATTATATGAGTATCGCATCCTGAATCGGCCTGAACGACCGTCGATTGATCGCCATTTCTGCGCCCACGTGCACAAGCCCCTGGACGATGCGGCGATGAACCGGGCGGCCCTGTGCCTGCTGGGCTCCCATCACTTCTCATCCTTTGAAACGCAACCCACCGCAAATGACAATCCCGTCTGCCACATGCAACGCCTCGCCGCCTATCGCCATGGCGAATATCTTCTGATCGAAGCCTACGCCGACCGTTTTCTGAAACAAATGGTGCGGTCCATTGTCGGCACGCTGATCGAAGTCGGACTGGGTAAGCGACGGCCCGACAGCCTCAACGCCATTCTCGCCGCCCGGAGCCGTTCCGCCGCGGGCAAAACCGCGCCGCCGCAAGGACTCTTTCTGATGCGGGTGGATTATCCTGCTTCCAACCACGCGCTCGATTAGCTGCACCTACAGCAGAGAAGGGCCGTCCGCTAGACAGCCTCATAGCCTTGTCACCGCTTTACGGCGATCATCATCGAGCCGCTTGCCGCTCCGGCGGCGGAAGCCAATGAAGCGGGTGGAGCCGGAGATTGCGAAGGGATGAGAGGAAGAACGGGAGAAGGAAGGATGTCGTTATGGAGGAGAGTCGATCCGCCGACCCGGCTTCGGGCGGCAAGATGGTTCAGCGGGAGATCATGCAGGCGGGCATCACAGAGGAGGACGAAACAGAGGGCAGGGTCATGAGCGGAAGCCGGTCATGCCCACCGGGCTCTCGAAGGAGCTGCTCGGCCGAATTCGCGTATCAAGACGAGGCTTAGAAGGGCAATTGCGGATCGCGGTTTTCCAGTTTCTTTCGAAGTTCGATCAACTCGAGTTCGAGCGCTGTAAACCGGTCGTTGATGGGATCGGGCAGATTGATGTGATCCATTGTGGCGTCCGGAAGCCGTTCACCCTGGGACTTGATGATGCGCGCCGGCACGCCGATGACGGTGGAGTTGGCCGGGACGTTCTTCAAGACGACGGAGTTCGCGCCGATCTTCACATTGTCGCCGATCTTGATGCCGCCCAGGATTTTAGCCCCCGCCCCGACGACGACGTGATTGCCGAGTGTGGGATGCCGCTTGCCCCGTTCTTTGCCGGTACCCCCCAGCGTCACACCCTGGAAGAGCGTCACGTAATCCCCCACCTCGGCCGTCTCGCCGATGACAACGCCCATGCCATGATCGATAAAGAACCCGTTCCCGATCTTTGCCGAGGGGTGGATTTCAATGCCCGTCAGCCAACGGGCGACTTGGGAAATCAACCGCGGGAAAAAAGGCACCCCATGGATGCGCAGCCAATGGGCAATGCGATAGGCCAAGAGAGCATGGAACCCGGCATAGGTGCAGATCACCTCCAGTTGGCTGGTGGCGGCCGGATCCCGATCGAAGACGGCATGCAAATCCTGTCGGATGGCTTTCAACATGGGAGCTATTTTACGCGCGTCATGCCGGCTCGATCAAACAGACCGCATGAGCGACCATGCCCTCTTCTTGTCCGACGGCATCGAGCCCTTCTCCACTCTTGACCTTGACGTTGATCTGGTCCGGATCGATGCCCAGCGTCTCAGCCATCTGCTTGGCCATCGCCGGCAAGTGTGCGCCAAGCCGCGGCGCCTGTGCCACGATGACCGTATCGATGTTCCCCACGCGATACCCCTTGCTCTTGAGTTTGGCGGCCACATCTTCCAACAGCTTGAGGCTCGAGATGCCCTTATAACGCTGGTCGGAACTGGGATAGTGGCGACCCAAATCGCCCTCGCCCATGGCCCCCAATAGCCCGTCGCACACCGCATGAACGAGCACGTCGCTATCCGAATGGCCGAGCAGCCCCTTGTGGTGGGGAATTTCGATCCCGCCGATAATCAGCTTGCGTCCCGGCCCGAGGGGGTGGACATCATACCCATAACCAATCCGCGGTCCTTTTACCATATGTCTCCTCTTATCCTATGTGACGGGTAATGCGATGCAGAAGGAAAGGTGAAGCCGTGGGCTTGCGGATCAGGCAGGACGCGAGAACCCCATCCCCGCAGGATGCTCAAAATGGCCGACTTCTTCACCCGCCCAACCCCGGCGCGCCTTGACGCGCCTTTCCACAGGCCAGGCCGCAGCGAGGCGCACGGCGCCACGAATAAGTAGCGCCAAGGTTGCGCGCCGGCGAGATGGTGAGCCGGCAGCGTCTTGGGCCGAGGCGTTCCTTTTTCACACGCCCACCCCGAGCTGTGAGAACAGCTCTTTCCCGAAGGGTACGTTGAGGGCCTGAACGATGCGCGGTGCGCGAGGCGACGAATAAGCCGCCTCATGTCTGCGCACGGGCGCGAGATGGTGAGCGCCCGTGTCTTTCGCCGGTGGAGGACTTTTTCAGCATCCTGCTAGCCCCGTTTCTGTCGCGCGGCAAGGATGGCTTCGCCGATGATCATGTCCTCCGGTCTTGTCACTTTGATATTGTCCCCACTGCCCTCGACGACTGAAACCGGATGCCCGAACCATTCCACCAAATAGGCGTCGTCGGTCGCATGAATGCCTTCGGCATGCGCCTTCCGATGCGCGGCCAGCAGCCAGTCACGGCGAAAGGCTTGCGGTGTTTGAGCCAACCAGAGGCCCCGCCGATCGAGTGTCCGTTCGATGAGACGGTCGGCCCCGACCTGCTTGACGGTATCTTTCATGGGTAACGCTACGATGGCCGCGCCCTTCGCCCGCGCGGCTGCCACGACGTCTTCCACCATCCGCTCGGTGAGAAAGGGGCGCACGGCGTCATGCACCAGCACCACATCCACTTCGTCAGGGACGGCTTCCAACGCATGCCGGACGGAATCCTGCCGCTCCGCCCCGCCCGGCACGACCTTGGTAACTTTGGTGAAAAGGTGGGCGGCCACGATATGCGTCAGGCAGTAGTCCATTTCACTGTGGGGCACCGCCAGGATGATGTCGTCGACGGCGGCAGCGGACTGCAACAGTCGCAACGAATGGATGATCAGCGGGTGGCCGCCGAGAGAGAGGAACTGTTTCGGAACGGGGCCGCCCATCCGAAGCCCTCGTCCGGCGGCTGGGACGAGGGCGGCGGTTCGGTTAGCCACGGGCGACTTGCAGCTCTTCGCGCTCGGTTTCTTCCTTCAGGCGCGTGAAGATCATGCGGCCGGCGGTGGTTTGCAGGACGCTGGTGACGATCACGTCCACATTGCGGCCGATATGACGCCGGGCGTTATCCACCACGATCATGGTGCCGTCGTCCAAATACGCGACGCCCTGTCCGGCTTCCTTTCCTTCCTTCAACACAAAAACGCGAATCGTTTCACCCGGCAGCACGACCGGGCGCAAGGCGTTGCACAGCTCGTTGATGTTCAGCACGCGCACGCCCTGCAATTCCGCCACCTTGTTCAGATTGAGATCGTTGGTAATGATCTTCGCGCCGACTTTCTTCGCCAGCACGACCAGTTTCGCATCGACTTCTTTAACCTGCGGAAAATCTTCTTCCGTCACCCGGACGTCCAACTCCGCCATCTTTTGGATTTTGTTCAGGATGTCGAGCCCTCGCCGTCCGCGAGCGCGCTTCAAGGAATCGGAGGAGTCGGCGATATGCTGCAATTCGTTCAAGATAAACTGGGGCACCAGAAAGGTTCCCTCCAGAAACCCCGTCTCGCACAAATCCGCCACGCGCCCGTCGATGATGACGCTCGTGTCGAGCACCTTGAGGCTCGCATCCCCATGCGTGACGTCGGTCTGTCGCGGCATTCCGTTCGGCAGCTGCTCCTTGCCGAACCGCGCGCCGATGACCAGCCCGAGATAGGGCAACCCGAGCAGGAACACCAGGCCGCCAATGTGGAAAAGAAATGTCTGGACGCCGAAGATTTCGCCCCCCACCCATTCGACGAGCCCCGTCATCAACAGTCCGACGGCGAGCCCGCACGTGCCGCCGAAGATGATACCGAATGAAAAATTCCGCAGGGCGTATTCGCCGGCCACGATCAAGCCGCCGGTCAACGCGCCGATCCCGAACCCGTACACGCCGAACAATCCGCCGGCATCTTCGGCCCGGATGAACAAGGCCATACCCGCCAGCGCACTGAGAAGGATGAATATGGCACGAGGGACCATACCGTGACCCCCTCTCCGTTACGGTGTCCAACATCGGACACCGGCTATCACTCCACTATGGACGAAGCGTTAAATATATCGTGCGCCCTTGCCGCTTCAGCAAGAGCAACACGGACTGATCCTTTGGCAGTTTTCCGGCAATGCGCTCATAGGTCTTCAGTGAGGTCACGGCCTGCCGGTTCACCTCCACGATGAGGTCGCCTTCACGCATGCCGAGTTCCTCCGCCGTGCTTCCGGGCTTCACCCGCACAACGATGACGCCGCGTTCCGCGAGCTTGAGGCCGTACCGATTGGCCAGTTCTTCGTTCAGGTCCCGCACGTCCAGATCCGACAGGACTCCGGCCGGGGTGGCCGCCTCGCCCGATTCTTCCTCTCCGGATTGGGCGATCGATTTCGGCTGCTCCACGATGGTGAGGTCGATGTTCTTCGGCTTCTTATCGCGGAGGATCTTGACGGTCACTTTCTTGCCCACCGGGGTCTGAGCCACGGCATTGCGCAGGTGCGTGGGAGAATCCATCGATTTGCCGTCGAACTCGATGATCACGTCCGCCCGCTCAAATCCGGCCTTCTTGGCCGGACTGTCGTCCATCACGTCGCTGACCAGCACCCCTTTGGTATCCTGCACGCCGAACTGGCCAGCCAGTTCAGGTGTCAATTCCTGGATCGAGACACCGAGCCAGCCGCGCACGACTTTGCCGTTTTGGACCAACTGAGTCATGATCGACTGCGCCATATTACTAGGGACAGCGAAGCCGATGCCCATGTTACCGCCGCTCTGGCTGAAGATGGCGGTATTGATGCCGACCAATTCTCCGCGCACATTGACGAGAGCGCCGCCGGAATTTCCCGGATTGATGGCCGCATCCGTTTGTATGAAATCTTCATATTCCGCAATGCCCGCCGCGCGCCCGAGAGCGCTGACGATGCCGAGCGTCACCGTCTGGGTCAATCCGAACGGGTTGCCGACGGCCAGCACAAATTCGCCGACCTCCAGCTTATCCGAATCGGCCAAGGGAACAGTGGGCAGCCCGGTCGCCTCGATCCGGACCACCGCGACATCCGTCTTCGGGTCGGTGCCGATCAGCTTGGCCTTGAACTCCCGTTTGTCCGACAAGGTCACCCGGATTTCATCCGCTTTTCCCACCACGTGATTGTTCGTGATGATGAGGCCGTTCGATTCCACGATCACCCCGGATCCGAGCCCTCGTTCCTTCCGCTCCTTCGGTTGCTGGTCAAACCGCTTGAAGAATTCGTCACCGAAAAACCGGCGGAAAAACGGGTCGTCAAAAGGGGTCCCGTGCGACCCTTCGGCTCGTCCGCTCTTGGTGGCATAAATATTCACGACCGCCGGCCTCACCGCCTTCGCGATTTCGACGAAGGTTTGGCCACCCGGGACGGCCAACGCCGGCTGCGGCGCGGTCGCGACCGGCCTGGCTACGGGCGCCGGTTCCTCCGGGACAGCATGGCCGTTGGGAAGCCATCCGAGATCAGACGCCACGACAAACCCGATGATCATGCCCGCCGTCAGCAAGGTCGCGGCCACGATCCATTTACGGTTCGACCGGTCTCGTTGTGGATGCGAATCAAAGGACGTCATGAAACCATTCCGTCAACGCGTCGGCTCATGACTAGTGGATCTCCCCGGCGTAGATGCCCATGATGGTGTGAAGAAATTTAATCGCCTCCGCCTTGGGGCGCTGGAACGAATTGCGGCCGATGATGCTGCCGAAGCCGCCGCCGTCCCGAATCGCCCGGGCTTCCTCGAACACATTCTTGTCTTCGCTCTTGGCGCCGCCGGAGAAGATCACAATGCGGCGGCCGTCGAAGGAGCTTTGCACCACATGCTTCACCCGCTCCGCCAGCGTCTTGATCGGAATCTGCTCGGCTTCGTACACTTTCTTCGCGGCCGGCTGCTCCAAATGCATCGAGGGCAGCTTCACCTTGATGATATGGGCGCCGAGCTGCGCCGCGAGTTGCGCCGCATACGCCACCACATCGATCGCGGTTTCACCTTCTTTGCTCAGGGCCGATCCGCGCGGGTACGACCACACGACCAGCGCCAACCCCGCCTCCTTGGCTTCCTCTCCAATGGCACGCAACTGCTCGTACATCCGGGTGCAATGCGCCGAGCCCGGATAAATGGTAAAGCCCACGGCCGAGCATCCGAGACGCAGGGCGTCCTTCACGCTGCCCGTCACGGACGGCATGGGATCCTTTTCGTCGTGCAAGACATCATGGTTGTTCAACTTGAGAATGAGCGGGATTTGTCCCGCGAAATGGCTTGCGCCGGCCTCGAGAAAACCCAGCGGGGCGGCATAGGCATTGCAGCCCGCGTCGATGGCCAATTGAAAATGGTAGTGCGGATTATAGCCGGCCGGATTAGGGGCAAAGCTTCGCGCTGGTCCATGTTCAAAGCCCTGGTCCACCGGAAGAATGACCAACTTGCCGGTTCCGGCCAATTTTCCCGTACCCAGCATGCGCGCCAGGTTGGTTTTCGTGCCTGCATTGTCGCTGCTGTACCAGCTGAGAATTTCTTGTACTCGGTCTCCCATGGCGTCCCTCCCCCGAACAATACCGGAATGTCTGTTAGGCCCTGCCTTGTATGAAGGCCTCCGCGCGGTCCACGTCGTGCCGGCTCCCGATGAACAACGGCACGCGCTGGTGAAGCGTTTTCGGTTCTGCGTCAAGAATTCTGCCGGTCCCGGTCCCGGCCTTGCCTCCGGCTTGCTCGACGATAAAGCCCAGCGGGTTCGCCTCGTAGAGCAAGCGTAGTTTGCCTTCCGGTTTATCCGTTTCGCCGGGATAGAAGTAGATGCCGCCGCCCAGCAGCAGGCGATGTACGTCTGCGACCAGACAGCCCGAATACCGTACACTATACGGCCGGCCCGTCGGCGTGTCTGCGACTTTCAGAGAATCACAATAGCGCCTGGTGCCGGCGGCCCACTTGTGGTAATTGCCTTCATTGGCGGCGTAGACCTTGCCCTGATCCGGCATGCGGATGTCCCCATGCGAAAGGATATACTCCCCAATCCCCGGATCCAACGTAAACCCATGAACCCCCTGGCCGGCGGTATACACCAGCAGGGTGCTGGAACCATAGAGCACATAGCCCGCCGCCGCCTGATGCACGCCGGCCCTCAAAAAATCCTCCTCGGTCGGCGGCCGCCCGGTCGCCCGATAGGGCAATACCGAGAAGATGGCTCCGAGCGGCATATTGCAGTCGGTATTGGATGACCCGTCCAGAGGGTCGACGAGCAACAGGTACGTGGCTTGTGAACCCCGCTGGAAGATGACCGGCACGTCCATTTCTTCGGAGGCCAGCGCACCGACCGCTCTCGTCCGCTCGAACACGTTCACAAAGGTGTGATTCGCGATCTCATCCAGCTTCTTGACGGTTTCCCCCTGCACATTGGTCTCTCCCGTCGTCCCGAGGATATTCGTCAGGCCGGCACGCCGTAAGTCCTGCGACACCAGTTTCCCGACCAGGCCGATCTGGGCCAGCACATGAGCCAATTCGGGCTCGGCAAGGAGCGCGGTCTGTTCTTGGAGAGTAACCTGGCTGAAAGTAAGGGGAAATCCCATGATCATTTAGCAGTATAACGATTTCGTGAGGCCCGAGCAATCAGCGTCTTCCGCTGTTCAGCGCCTTCGGCAGGCCATCCACCAGATCCGCCGTGATGGATCCGATGATCACTTTCGCCTTCATCCTCAACGGTATCCGGCGTTCATCGGTCGTCATCCACACGCGCAGATTGCCGTGATTCAGAAAGATGCCTTGAAACGGCATGACCACCAAAATGCGGGCGGCTTCGAGCGTCCCCCACGGCCCTTTCACCTGCTCGACTTGCTCCACGCGCACCTCGAGTTTGTAATTTTTCTTATCGTGATGAACGTTCATGGCCATAGTGGCTCCGGGCGTCATCGGCAAGGCGCTGCGCACGAGATAGAGGCATGACACGGCATCCTGCGTGGCCGGCTCGATGGGAAGCACCTCCGTCGTGCCGTCCTTCACCGCGGTCACCTTCCCTTCCTCATGATGGAAGGTATAGTCGAAATCGTTGGTCCGCTTTCCTTCATGACGATGAAACACCATATGGGCGGGCAGGAGCCGGTCCAGATCGATGTGGGATTCCACGCGGTTATTGACGGGATAAAACTTGGTGACCATCGGGCTTGATCGAGCCGTCGTGAGGAGCGTCGCCGACGAACGGCTGCCATCATTCTGCACTTCCATCACGGCGGTCCCGGCGGTGATATTGAGCCAGGAAATATCGTACGTGAGCCGCTCGCCCGGCTGGAAGGGGCGCAGAAGGGCGGGGCCGTCACCGGCCTCCGCCGGAAGGCCGACACAGAGGCTCCACAACACGGTGAGCATGAACAGACGCAGTACGGTCATCATTCAGGGGCACGAACGACAGGAGGGATGGAACGGTTGAATGGTGCGGCCTAGGGGTTCTGGGCTTGGGCAAGCTCCGCTTCGATGAGACCCCGGATCAACGCCATCTGTTCGGCGGACACAGCTTCGAACCGCAGCACGAGCGCCGGCTGCGTATTCGAGGCCCGGATCAATCCCCATCCCTGTTCAAACACAGCGCGCACGCCGTCGATCGTGACCACGTCCCGGAGGAGAAGCTTCGAGGGACCGAGGCCCTGTTTCGCCGCGAGATAGCGCTCGAATCTGGCCCGGATCCCTTGCACCACTTCAAACTTCACCGCATCCGGCATGTCCACGCGAATCTCCGGCGTCACGACGGTTTCCGGCAGGTCGGCAACCAGAGCGGACAGCGGTTGCCTGCGCTTCGCCAGGATTTCGATCAATCGGCAGGAGGCATAAATGGCATCGTCGTAGCCGAAATACCGGTCGGCAAAAAACATGTGTCCGGACATTTCTCCGGCCAGGACGGCCGACTCCTCTTTCATCTTCGCCTTGATCAGCGAATGGCCCGTCTTCCACATGATCGGACGGCCGCCATGCGCGGCGATGTCGTCATACAGGCTTTGGGAGGCCTTCACCTCCGAGATAATGGCGCTGCCCGGCTTGGCGGCCAGGATATCGCGGGCGTACACGACCATGAGCCGGTCGCCCCATAATACCTCGCTTTGCTCGTCAACGGCGCCGATGCGGTCGGCATCGCCGTCGTAGGCGATCCCCACGTCGGCCTTCTGATCTTTCACCGCCTGCCGGACATCGGACAAATTCTCGAGCACCGTGGGATCGGGGTGGTGGTGCGGGAACCGTCCGTCCAACTCGCAATACAACCCGGTCACCGTGCAGCCGAGTAATTCGAGCGCCTCTTTGGCGACCAACGCCGCAACCCCGTTGCCGCAGTCGATGACGACGTGCAAATGACCCGCCTTGACGCCGGCAAAGCTGCGCTTCAGATAGGCCAAATAATCCGGAATGATGGGATGCTCCGAAAGACGGCCGGCGCCGGAGACATAGGACCGCCGCTCCACGACTTCGCGCAGCGCCTGAATCTCCTCGCCGTGAATCGCTTCCTTCCCGACGCAGATTTTGAAGCCGTTGTATTCGGCGGCATTGTGGCTGCCGGTGATCATGATGCCGCCGTCAACCGGCAGCTGGAACAGGGAAAAGTAGACCAACGGCGACGGGCAGATGCCGATGTCGATCACATTCAAACCGCCGGCCAGCAACCCGCGCACCAGACCCCGGTGCAGCATGGGAGAACTGAGCCGGCCATCGCGGCCGACGCTCACTGTGTTGACCTGCCGATCTTTGACGTGGGTGCAGTAGGCGCGCCCCACCTGCTCGGCCATGTCTTCCGTCAGGTCCTGTCCGACGATGCCCCGAAGGTCATATTCGCGAAAGAGTCCCATGAAAACCTCGTGATGGGTGATGCGTGATGGGTGATGGGATGAGGGATGGGTGATGCCTCGCTCATCACCGATCATTCATCGCTGATCACGTCTTTACATTGCGCCCGTAGTCGTCTTTGAAGCGGACGATGTCGTCTTCGCCCAGATACGGCCCGTTCTGCACTTCAATGAGATGCAACGTCTGCGTCCCGGGATTTTCCAGCCGATGTTTCGTTTCGACGGGAATCGCGGTACTCATGCCGACTTGCAGATCGAAAATCTCCTCATTGCGGGTGACTCGCGCGGTCCCGGCGATGACCACCCAATGCTCGCTCCGCTGGTGGTGCAGCTGGAGCGAGAGGCGTCCGCCCGAATGGACCGTCACGCGCTTGACCTTGAAGCCCGGGCCTTCTTCCAGAATCGTATAGGACCCCCAGGGCCGCTGGACGGTGAGATGCTCGAGATGTTCCGGGGCCTTTTGCTGCTTCAGAATGTCGACGACTTTTTTGACATCCTGCGCCCGGGCCTTCGGACAGACGAGCGTGGCATCCGGCGTATCGACCACCACCATGTCCTCGAGACCGATGGTGGCCACCACCCGTCGATCGGCGTAGACGATCGACCGGCTGCTGTCGATATCCACCACGCGTCCCGTGAAGACGTTTCCGCCCCGGTCTTTGGACGCCACCTCATCCAGACTGCCCCAACTGCCCACGTCGGACCAACGAAAAGAAACCGGGACCATGGCGGCTTTCGCCGATTGCTCCATCACGCCATTGTCGATGGACACCGGCGCAATCGAGCGATAAACCTCATCGATGGCCGCTCTCGGCGCCCCCGAGGTCATGAGCTGCCGGATCTGCTCCACCGCCTGTCCCAGCGCCGGTTGATGACGCCGGATTTCGTCCAGAATCGTGGCGGCGCGCCAGACGAACATGCCGCTGTTCCAAAAATAGTTCCCAACCTTGAGATACCGGGCGGCTTTCGGAGCATCCGGCTTCTCGACAAAATTCAGCACCGGGAATCCCCTCAGAGTTCCTTGTCTTCCCAGCACCCGTTTCTGATCCGGCCGGATGTACCCGTATCCGGTCTCGGGCCTGATCGGCTTGATGCCGAACGTCACCAAATAACCGCCCGAGGCCAGCTCGGAGGCCAATCGAACCGCGGCTTCGAAGTCCCGCTGGCCCGTCACCACATGGTCGGCGGGGACCACGAGCATCAGCGCGTCGGGGTCCCGGCGGACCACTTCCAGGGCCGCCAGGGCAATCGCGGGCGCCGTGTTGCGGCCCTCCGGCTCGAGCACGAAGTTTTCTTGGAGTTCTTCCTTCCAATCGGACAACTGGGTCTTGATCAAGTCGGCTTGCGGGCCATTGGTGGAAATCAATACCTGGCGCGGCGACGCACAGCCGACCATCCGGCGCATGGTTTGCTGAATGAGCGTCTCGGTCCCTCCGATGCGCAGCAGCTGCTTCGGGAAAAAGTGGCGGCTGAGGGGCCAAAACCGCGTGCCGCTGCCCCCGGCCATGATGACCGGATAGAGCCGCTCAGCGAGGCGCGAAGCGCGAGGCACACGGCTCTTGGTGATTGTCGTTTTCTTTGTCATCCTACCCATCCAGTACCTATTGTCCCTTGCCCCGAGCCTTTGGCTTTGCCGCCTGAGCCTCCAGGATCATTTCGACGATTTCGCGCACCGCGCCTTCACCGCCATTTTTCTCACACACATAATCGACCGCCGCCCGCACGACCGGCATGCCGTCCGCCGGTGACGCGGACCACCCCACGGCCCTGAGCGCCTCCAGATCATTGATATCGTCACCGATATAGGCCACCTGCCGGAGGGTCAACCCATAGCGCTCGGCCATGGCACGGATCACCGGCAATTTGTCCATAATCCCTTGATGCAATTCATGAATAGCGAGTTTTTCCGCCCGGCGCGCCACCAGTTTGGTGCGCTCCTGCGTCACAATGGCCGTGATCAGCCCAGCCTTTTGGAGTAATTTGAGCCCCATGCCGTCCCGCGTGTTGAACTTTTTCCATTCATCTCCGTTCTCGGAGTAATACATCCCGGCATCGGTCAACACCCCGTCGACATCGGTGGCGAGGAGCCGGATCTGTCGAAGCACGGCCCGGGAGGCAGGCTTCGTCTGCCGAATGGTCGGTTTCATGCCGAGTTCATGGGACGGTGGTTCAGCATCCGGAATGCCCCTATAGAAACATTCGACCCGTTGCGGGTCAAGGAAATGTTACAGCGCCGGGATGTCGAGCGGAACTTGACCGTGGCCTTGGCTGCCGGATCGATCGGCTCTGGGGAAGCGCCTCTCGTCCTCATCTGTCCATCAGCCTAGAGGACACGCTGGGGCGTGGAATGCGTGAAACTGGGCACCAGCCGCTTGAGTTCGAGAAGCAACTCCTCCTCCTCGATGCCGGACAAGCTCATCCGCAAATCCTTCACCCACTGCTCCAGGTCCTCGACGGGAAGCGGCGTGCCGACGGCGCGATGGATCTTGGCATGCGGCGTGGACTCCACCCGTTCGCTGTCTTCGAAGAGCTCCTCATAGAGCTTCTCCCCCGGACGCAAACCCGTGTACACGATCTCCACATCCTTCCCCGGCACCAGACCGGACAGGACGATCATGTTGCGGGCCAGGTCGGCGATTTTGATTTGCTCGCCCATATCCAGCACGAACACCTCGCCGCCCTGCCCCATCACGCTCGCCTGGAGCACCAGTTGCACAGCCTCGGGGATCGTCATGAAATATCGCTTGATCTCGGGACTGGTCACCGTCACCGGCCCGCCCCGCCGGATCTGTTCGGTGAAGAGCGGCACCACGCTGCCATTGCTCCCCAACACATTGCCGAAGCGCACGACGGTGAATTTGGTGAGCCCTTTGTGATTGAACCCTTGGATCACATGTTCGGCAATGCGCTTCGTCACGCCCATGACGCTGGACGGATTCACCGCCTTGTCCGTGGAAATCAGCACGAACCGGTCGACGCCGGCCGCGAGCGCCGCTTCCGCCACCACGCGAGTGCCCAGCACGTTATTCCGCACGGCCTCTTTGGGATTCAGTTCCATGAGCGGAACGTGCTTATGGGCGGCGGCATGGAACACCAGATCCGGCCGGGTCTGCCGGAAGACCTCCGCCACGCGTTCGGGAACCGTCACGTCGCCGACCATGGGCAGCACGTCCACCTGGGGAACGGTCGCGCGCAATTCCAGCAGCAACGCATGCACGCCGTTCTCATACCGCTCGAACAGGACGAGCGAGGCCGGCCGATACTGGGCGATCTGCCGGCACAACTCTGAGCCGATCGATCCCCCCGCTCCGGTGACCAACACGGTTTTCCCTTCGATGAGCGGATGTAATTCTTCGCGGTCGGTCTGAATCGGTTCCCGCTGCAGGAGGTCTTCCAAACTCATGGGCCGGACCTGCTGGAGCGAGGTCACGTCGCCCAGAAGCCGGCGGACGCTGGGCAGGATCTTGATCGGCGCCGTGCAGCCTTCGGATCCCGCCAGAATCTTCTGCTTGGCCAGAGGAGAGGCGGAGGGAATCGCCACGACGATTTCCTCGATCGCCAGCCGTTCCGCCACCGCCTTGATTTCGCCGATGGTGCCGACCACGGGCACCCCGTGGATCTTCATTCTCCGCTTGACCGGATCGTCATCCACAAAGGCCACGGGACGGCTGTTGTAGCTGCCGTCCGACAACATATCGCGGACCAGCAGTTCTCCGGCGTTTCCCGCCCCCACGATGAGGACGCGCCGGACGCCGGGCCCGACAATGCGCAACCATTCGCGGAATCCCCGCACGGCCAGACGAATCCCGGCCAAGTACAATCCACTCAAGACCCCGGTCAATATGATGACCGAGCGCGGATATTCCGTCCGTCCGATAAGGACATGGATGGTCAGATAGAAGACGGCGGCACTGGCCAAGGCCGCGCCGAAGATCCGTCCGACGTCATGGATGCCGACGTAGCGCCACAACCCCCGGTGGATCCCGAAGATCCAGAGGCCCGCCCCGAATACAACGAGCACCGCCGGCGCATACCACCACATCACCGCCACATATTCGCGGGGGATCTCCCCGTCGAATCGCAACGCGAAGGCGGTCAGATTAGCGGCCAGGATGAGGCTCAGTTGCGTCAGCAGCACGAGCAGCGAACGATGGTCGAGCACCAGCTGCCCGTAGCGTCCGGCAAAGGCATGGAAGGCTTTCGCTGTGAGATTTCTCATGGCCTCATTGACGTATCGACGATCGGCAAATCGGCACGGGCGGCCTGCCGGTGATCCAATAGTTCGGCGGCCGCGCGGATGACCCGCTCCGCCGGCAAGGTTTGCAGACAGTCGCTCAGGCTGTTGATATGCCGTTCGCAGCCTTCATGGAGGCAGGGGACACAGTCGCCCTCGCCCTGGAGCAGCATCACATTGCCCCGCCGCTGCGACCCTTTGCTGCGCCAGGGACTCGGCGAGGCCAGGGACCAGTCTTTCGGCCAGGGGCCCCACTTGACGGGATTCGACGGCCCGAAGAGCACCACCGCGGGAACGCCCAGGGCCGCAGCCATGTGGCTGACAGCCGTGTCCGTGCCGACATAGAGTGCCGCCCGGCTGAGAAGATAGCCGACCGACGGCAAGCTCAGATGCGCCATGGGATGAACGGCGGCGGCCGGCAGTGCCCGGGTCACGAGAGCCACCTGCGCTTGTTCATCCGGCGATGGGCCGCCGGTCACGACGACGGAGAGGCCGCGATCCGCCAGCCATTGTCCCAGCGCCACCCATCCCGGAATCGTCCAGGTCTTATAGGGGAACTTGGGCGACACGTGCAGCACCGCAAAAGACTGTGCCTGATCGACGCCGGCAAATTGGCGCCGCACAGCCGACTCATGCTCCGTCCGCCAACTGACCACCGGTCCGGCTGCCGGCGCGATCCCCAAGGGAGCCAGCAGGCGAAGATTCATAGCCACGGTATGGGTGTGCATATTATCAAAGGGCACCCACTCGTGCAGGAGCCGCCGTTTCCAGCGCGACTGGTTGTCCGCGAGCAACGTGCCGATCCGATAGCGCCCGGCCGCCCAGGCATAGAACGTCGGCCGGTCCCCGGCGAGGACCGACAGGGCCAGGTCGTAGCGCCGCCAGAGGGCGCGGAGCAGGGCCAGTTGCGCCGTGATCGGCGCACGCTCGGCGATCGTCCAGACATGGCCGACGGCCGGCCAGGCGGAGACCAGTTCGTCGGTGCCGTCGAAGACCAGCATGTCGACGGTCATGCCGGGGCGCGCCTGCTTCAGCGATTGCACGAGCGGCGTCGCGAGCAACACATCCCCGATGCGCCGGGTGCAGACGATGAGCGCATGACCGATCTCGCGCGCCACTCACACCTTCCTCAGGAACGCCAGCATATCGTGCCCTTTGTTGAGCCATTTCGCCGGCACGCTCAGCACTTCTCCGGCCACTTTGAGCGCGCGATACACCGCCCGGGAGGTCTGGAAGGATTCCGCAAATCGCACGCGGCGGGTTTCCACTCGTTCGATCCTGAAGCCGCACCGCGTCGCGAGCCGATCAAGGGACTGCGGGGTGAAAAAACTGATATGGCCTCCGTACCGGCCGACATGAAAATAGTCCCACCGCTCGCGCATCACTGCCACCGTCCAACTATCCACGTTGCCGGTTCCCACGACGAGTATCCCGCGAGGCGCAAGGATCCTCCCGACTTCCTGCAAGACCTCGATCGGCCGTGGCAGATGTTCGATGACTTCCATCATCGTGACCGCCTGAAACCGCTCGGCCGGATACGAGGCCTCCGCCAGCGTGCCGGAACACACGGTAAGCCCGGCGGCACGCGCCGCTTGGCCGGCCCGTGCGGCCGGCTCGACGCCTTCGGCGTCGATGCCCGCCTTCAGCGCACTCATCAGCAGCGCTCCGCTCGAGCACCCGACGTCGAGCAATCGTAGCGGTTGGTCCGATGCGAGATCCAGCATCCCGCGAAGCGTCGCAAACATTTTTTTCGCCCGCTGGTCATGGCGGGCTTGTGAAGCGGTTGACGGTAATGTCCCGGTCGCCGTATCGAACTTGGTGATGGCTTCCCAATAAACCGCTTCTTGAATCTGACTGACGAGGTGTCCGCACACGGCACAAGCCAGGAGACAGCCTTCGGGCAAGGCCAACTCCGTCGCATGCAATTCCGAATGGCAGCCCACCGGACAGCTGTCGATGAACCGCCGCCCTGCCTCTTCCGTCACTCACATCCTTTCACATTCAGGCCGCGCCATACTGATCCAACCCCATCGAAGACCGGCTCGTTTTAGATTGCAACAGCGCCTCCAGCCGGGCCTGATTGTCAGGAAGGCCTGTCCGGTTCTGCTCCGGATGCCAGAGATGGAACACCGGCGCGGCACACCGCGCGCTCTTGTGGCGCACGCCGGCGTGAATGAGCCGGATCACCAGATCGGAATCTTCCAGCCCCCACCCTTGATAGGCTTCATCCAACCCGTTCACCCGGACCAGATCGGAACGCCAGAGCGACAAGTTGCACGTCTTGATCCCCTGCCACCGGCCGGGATGCCACTTCCGGAATGCGCCGTCCGGCAACGTCATCAGGGGAAGCACGCGGTTGACCTTGCGCGTGAACCAGGCCTGCAGCCACGCACGCCAGCCCCAGCGATGGATGGGCAGCCGGCGGGCCAGCACGTCGCGCGTCAAAAAAGCCGACAACAACACCCGGTTGGCCCCCAGGAAATAACCGGGCTCGGCCAGGCGCCGATGCGCCCGCACAAAGTCGACGGATGGCACACAGTCGCCGTCGACAAAGATAATGTACTCGGCTCCGGTCGAGGCCACGGCCCGGTTGCGAACGGCCGCGGCGCGAAAGCCCTGATCCTCCTGCCACACATGCCGCACCGGGAAGGCGCACTGCCGCCGGACGGTCTCCACCACCGACCGCGTCTCCGCCGTGGATCCGTCGTCGGCCACGATCAACTCAAACGCCTGATCGCGCTGATCTCTGAATCCGTCCAGGACCGCCGAGAGGGCGTCCGGCCGGTTGTAGGTGGTGACCACGACGGCGGTCTTCATGGCTGTCGCGACGGAGTCGGCTTGTGCAACGCCGGTTGTTGGGGCAACGGCCAGGCTTCCTGCCCTTCGAACCGCTTGGCATACCGGTAAAACGTGCCCTCGAAGTTCCCGAGCGCAATCATGAAGCCGGCCCACCCGTCCAAACATCCGCGCTTCGCGATGTAATGTTTCAGAAACGACCAGAGCCCATGGCGCAGCGCCGCCCCCATGGACACGCGCCGGCCTTCGAGTTTGCGCGCCCCCAGCGTGGAATAGCGGTTGGCCTTTTTGAGAATCTCTTCGAAGTTGCGGAACGGGATCTGCCAGATCGCCTGCGACAAGCGCCCCACCGGCTTGGACGACCGCGACTCATAACCTTCGTGCACCGGGGACTCGACGTAGGCGATGGCCCCCTTCCGGAAGAGTTGCGGCTGCCGGAAATTGGGGTACCATCCGGAATGCCGGATCCAGCGTCCCATAAAATAGTTCCGCCTCGGCACCAGATAAGCGTCATGCTCGGGCGCGCCGCTCAAGAGCCGGAGGATTTCATCCCGCACCTCCGCCGTGCAGAGTTCATCGGTATCGAGGCTGAAGATCCAGTCATGGCTGCAGGCCTCCACCGCGCGGTTGCGCAAATGGCCGAAGCCGTTGAAGGGAATCTGGACGACTTTGGCGCCCAGTTCCTCCGCGATGCGCGCCGTCCGGTCGGTGCTGGCGGAGTCGGCCACGATGATCTCATCGGCCCACAGGACACTCTTGATCGCGCCGGCGATTTTGTCTTCCTCGTTGAAGGCAATGATGTAGGCGGACACGCGGGCTGGCTGCGATGGAGGACAGGGCTCGTGCATAGTGCGGTTCAAACCTCGGCGCGCTGCTGGGCGTCTGAAAAAAACAGTCCGGTGAACCAGCAGTATAAAAGTTTTTCGGTATGATCGATCAGGAGCGCATTGAACACGCAACCGATGACGATCGTCAACACCAGGCCGCGGCCCAGCAGGCGATAGCCGGGCTCCGGCAAGCCGTCGGCCGCCCTCCATTGGCGGATGAACAACCAGCAGAGCAGCAACAGGCCGATCACCCCCACCTGGGCCATGACCAGCAGATACTGGTTATGCGGGTTCCGGGTGGGCTTCAGTCCTTTCGGCGCGACGTGCTCCGCATAGGCCTGCCCGAACCCTCCGGTCCCCACGCCGGTCACCGGATGCTCCCGGATGATTTCCAGGGTATTTTGGTAAAACTCCAGGCGCTCGCTGATTGCCTCCGTCGCGGATACCTCGGGGTTCCAATTCCGGGCATTGTTCACCGCCAGATCCAGCCGGTCATGAAACGACGACGATACGGCGTAGGCTCCCGCAAATGCCCCTGACAGCAGCACCACGGCGGCGGCGATCCCGCGCCATCCCCAGAGCAGGTGCAGCAGCAACATGGTGAGAGCCGCCAGGATCAGATAGCCGGTGCGCCCCTGCACCATTAACAGGACATTGGCGGCGGCGCACAACGCCAGCAGGCTCCAGCCCCACCGCCAGCGGGCATCCTTGGAGGTCCAGGCGAACATCGCAAAGAGCAAGGCCCCAAACGCCATCAGGATATTATGGGTGATGTGCCGCTTGAACACGAAGGGATTGGACGGCTCTCCCTTGATCAGCCCGCCGGGCGTGAGCCAACCCAACCACAGGACATACGAGAGCCCCAGGGTGAGCAGGAGCCCGCAGGCAAAACCCCATAACGCCCGCCGCCGGTCCTGCGCCGTGAAGGCCAGGGTCATGAGCAGCGGAATGAAGAGCAGCTCCCCGTACTTCTTCAGGTACAGCGCGCGATCGTCCAGCGATCCTTCCCCCCACAACGTGCCCAGCAACAGAAACCCGAAGAGCAGCAGCGCCGAGAGCGCCACCGGATTGGACCGGACGACCTGCCATTTCCCCCGCCATTGTCCGCTCGCCGCCCATGACAGCACCAGCAGCCCCATCAACAGGCTGTCGGCCAGCGTCCAAATGGGAAGCGTGAAGCCCATGACGATAGCGCTCCACCGGCCCACTGTCCGGGCGGTGTCTTGCACCGCAGCCGTCTCTCTCATTTGTAGGCAACGGCGATGAGTGATTTTCGCAAGGATGGAATGAGGTCCTTCACGGCCGTGCCGAGGGACTTCACACGCTGGAGCCCCTCCCGATACCGGCGGGACTTCAAGAAGCCGACGTCCCGCGTTTCAAAGCCGGCCAGTTTGAGCAGCAAGTCCAGTTCGTCACGGGTGAACTCCCGGTTGTGGCGCAAGGGATAAAAGGACCGCCCTCGATAGAGGATCGGCGTGGCGCGGAGGTAATGGTCGGCATAGTCATAGGTGATATGCTTGCCCCGCAGCAGGCGCACGCGATTGCGAAAGCAGGCGACATTGGGCACATCGATCTCCAAAATTCCGCCGGGGCGCAGCACGCGCCGCATATCGCGGACCGCCGGCAGGTGGGAATGCGTGAAGTGTTCCAAGACCTGGCAGCAGACCACGGCGTCGAAGGATTCATCCGGGTACGGGATCGGATCCGCTTCGACATTGCAGAGATGAAACCTGATGCCTTTGCCGTAAATCTCCGGATGCGCGGCAGGCTGATCCACCACATCCAAGGCATGACATTCATGACCGAGTGCGGTCAAAAAGGACAGGAGCAGCCCGTGCCCGGCGCCGACATCCAGCACCCGGTGCGCATGCTCCAGCGCCAGCGCGATGTCGCAGAATCGGTCGATGCTGCCCTGAAAAATGTCTTCGAGCTCCGCATCACCGCGCCGGAATAACCGGCCTGCATCGCGAAGTTCGACGGCGTGAGCCAGTAGGGAATGCTTAGTTATCATGCGACCACATGGTGATTGACGGCCTCCTGCCGCCGGGACGCCGCGCTCGCCCTCACGCGCGGGGCTCCCGCAACGCTATGCCGATCCGTCCTTTCTCTTCGACGTGCCCGACCGCATACGCCAGTCCGAGGAACAGCGCGGCCCACAGAACTAACAGCCCCAGCTTCCACTGCTCACCGGCATAGTGATAGGCCACCGCCAGCAGGCCGGAGACCGCCATGACCGCATATTCGGCCGAGACGGTCCTTTGATGTCCCCACCCGCTCAACACCAGCCGTTGATAGAAGTGTTCCCGATGCGCTTCCCAGATTTTCCGGCGGCCCACCGCCCGGCGGATCAAGGTCGCGGTCGCATCGAGAATGAACGGCGAGAAGATGAGGATGGGAACCCAGAATTCGAAAACCTTGTCGCGCAGTCCCAACAAAATGAGGGTGCCGGCCAGGAATCCCACCGTGATGCTGCCGACATCGCCCATGAAGATACGGGCCGGCGGGAAATTATGGATGAGAAACCCGAGCGCGCTGACGGCGACCAACGTGGCGATGAGGAACATGAAGGGGTGCCCGGCCTGCCATCCGAAAAAAGCCAGGAACCCGAATCCGAACACCGTCATCCCGCCCGCAAACCCGTCCATGCCGTCCATGAAATTGTACAAATTCGCCATCCAGACCAGGAAGACGGCGCTCACCGGGCCGGCCATCCATCCGAGCGGGATGGTGCCGATCATCGGAAGCGGAATAGCCGACAGCGTCAGTCCCACTCCACCGACCACGATCACGGCCGCCGCGATCTGGACGATGAAGCGCAGACTCGCAGAGAGCCCCATCCGGTCGTCCATAAACGACACGACGCAGACCAGCAGCATGGACCCGACAATCCACACACTGCCCGATGCCAGCCCCTTCGGCAGCACAGGCGCCGACGGCCTCGACAGGGCGATGACGGCGGCTGCCGCCAGCAGCCCGATGACCACGCTCGCAATAATCGCCAACCCCCCGGTGCGCGGGGTCGGCGTGCGATGCAAGGATCGCTCATTGGGATGATCGAGCAGGTGAAGAAACGAGCTCGGCGAGCATAACCGCTCGGTGAGCCACCAGGCAAAGACCAGCACGACGAGTGCGGACACGATGACCATCATATACTGCCTGCGCGACAGGCCAGGGTCAGTTCAGGCACGGCATCACTCGCGCTACCATGCTGTACCGCGATAATACGAGTGCAGTGGTTGCCGGAAGCCGGTGCATACGCCCACGGTGAAAGCGCCTTTCCGATCATTCCAAGGATTCTCGGCCGTCGTGCAGACAAGGCTATCAACCGGACAGGGATGCCGCCGCCTGATTGGCGAACCAGGCGGCGGTCTCTTCAAGGCCTCGATCCACGGAAAACGGAGGACGCCATTCCAGTTCACGTCGGATCTTGCAGGAATCTGTTTCGAGAGATCCGATAAGCCGCTCCACCGCGCCGGATTGGCCGGTCAGCCGGCCGATGCCGCGAAGAACGGGCAGCGGAACCGGCCATAGGTGCACGGTTGTATTCATGGCCGCGCCCAGCCGTCGAATGAGCTCGGGAGTGGCCAGGTCCTCGCCGTCGCTGATCAGGTACGTCTGAGCGGCGGCTCGGCGATCATCCACACAGCGAACCAAAGCATCGACCAGATTGCCGCGATAGACCAAGCTGCGCCGGTTGGTGATCGCAGCAAGCGGCAAGGGAATTCCATAACGGATGGCTTTGAGCAATTGCAGAAAATTGCCTTTCACACCAGGCCCATACACAAGCGGCGGCCGGAGGACGACCACCTCCATACCGGTCTGAGCCGACACCCTGGCGAGAGCCTGTTCCGCTTCCCACTTCGAGACCCCGTATGGATCCTGAGGAGACGGCGGGTCCTGTTCTGTGAACGGGGCCTGACTTTGCTCGCCATTCACTTTTATGGAACTCAGATACACGAAACGGCGCACGCCGCGACCGGCGGCCGCCCGGGCCAGCCGTTCGGTCCAAGCCTGATTGACTTGCCGAAACTCGTGTAGCGGATCGGGAGACCGATCATGCATGACATGGACCCGTGCAGCCAGATGGATGATCGCCTGCACGCCCTCAACCGCGGAAGCCGTTTCTTTGTCATCCGACCGATCGTGCAGCACGGCCCACTCGATGGCCGGACCGCCGGACACGTCGTGATCAAAACGATGGCTTTGCACTCGAACCGCGGCTCTCACGAGCCTGCCGGATTCCGAAAGACGGCGGCAGAGCGCGGAGCCGATAAACCCGTTCGCACCAGTGACAAGAACGCGATCCGCCATTGTTACTTGTGCCACACCAGGCGATTCACATAATCCGTATAGCTATGGATGATGCGAACCACTTTCTCGGAGACATTCGGCACATCGTAGTCGCGGACGATCCGTAGTCCCCGCTGATTGCCTCGCGGCTGCGTCTCCAGAATCGCCAAGCCTTGCAGCACCCGCTCCCGATCCAGTCCGGTCATCATCACGGCGCCCTCCTCCATGCCTTCCGGCCGCTCGTGGGCCTCGCGTATATTGAGGGCCGGAAAATTGAGGATGGAGGACTCCTCCGTGATCGTGCCGCTATCGGACAACACCGCACGGGCATGACATTGCAGATTCACATATTCGAAAAATCCGAAAGGTTTGTGCAATTCGACCAAAGACGGGAGGCACAGCTGGGCAGATTCGATCCGAGCCCTGGTTCTGGGATGGACGGAAAACACGATTCGCCGGTGGTATGTCTCGGCGACTCCCGTCAGCAGATCGATAAATCTATGGAGATGGCTTTCGGAGTCGACATTTTCTTCGCGATGGGCGCTGACCACGAAGTATTCTCTCGGCTTCAATCCCAGCCCAGTCAACACCTCGGACTGCTGAATTCTTGGCTGATACTGCGACAGCACTTCAAACATAGGGCTACCGGTCTTGATCACACGATCAGGCGGCACCCCCTCGCGAAGCAAATAGTCCCGGGCATGGTCGCTGTAAGTCAGATTAATATCACTCACATGATCAACGATTTTTCGATTAAGTTCTTCGGGAACTCGCTGGTCGAAACAACGGTTCCCCGCCTCCATATGGAAGATAGGAATCTTCAAACGTTTAGCGACGATGGCTGCGAGACAACTGTTCGTATCACCCAATAGCAGAAGCGCCTCAGGCCGTTCCAAGATCATCACGTCATAGGCCCGAGCAAGAATATTTCCCAACGTCTCGCCCAAGCTGTTTCCTACAACATTAAGGAAGTGATCAGGCTTTCTGATATCCAGCTGCTCAAAAAAGACTTGATTCAGCTCATAGTCATGATTTTGTCCGGTATGCACCAACACATGGCGAGCATGCCGGTCCAATTTATGAATAACGCGGCACAGCTTGATCACTTCGGGTCGAGTCCCGAGAATGGTCATCACCTTCATAGGATGCATGGCCCTGAACCTTTCTGCAGGCCCCTTACCATCCTGCTATCGCAAGAGTTCCGGATGATTACCGAGATCGGCGGCATCGATCATAAGACGATGTTTATTGAGAAGCGAGACTGTGGCAGACAAGTCGAGAACTTCATCCGCAGAACTGTATTCCTTGTTCAACTCGTTCGCTTCTAACGCTATACCCTCCCGTAACTCCGGAAGCATGGGCTGAATCGCGTAGTATCCTCCACGACGAACACAGTGGTGGACCTCTTCCTCTGAAATCAGGATCTCATGCATCTTTTCGCCAGGCCGAATACCGACCGTATGCAAAGAGATATCACGTTGCCCTATCAGCGCACGTGCAATATTGATGACCGTCGCTGAGGGAGCTCGTGGAATATATGTTTCACCCCGTTGCGCCTCCCGGACCGCCGCAAACACAGTATCGACGGCATCGTCCAAGCTGAGAAGAAATCTTGTCATTTCTGGGGCCGTAATCGTCACTGGCCCACCATTCCTGATCTGATCGTGGAAAAGCGGAATGACAGAACCCCGCGAAGCAAGCACATTGCCATACCGGACACAGATAAACCGGGTAGCAGGGTTCAGGATATTCGCCGCTACAAAGACTCGTTCCTGCACGGCTTTGGTCATACCCATGACGTTCACTGGCTTGCACGCCTTGTCGGTGCTGATTCCCACGACCGTATCAACCTCATATCCCTGCTCTTCGATCGCACGCACGATATTGTGGGCACCCATGCAGTTTGTCATGACCGCCTGGACGGGAAAATACTCACATGTGGGGACCTGCTTAAGGGCGGCCGCATTGACCACAATGTCGGCTCCTTTAATGGCGGAGCAGACATCTTCGTAGCTGCGCACATCACCAATGCGAAACTCCAACATATTGACAAAATTATTAAAGATCACTTCATCGGTAGTCACACGTCGATTGAGATACGACATTCGCATGTCGTGTTGTTTGGCTTCGTCGCGGGACAAGACGATCACCTTCTTCGGCGTCCCCAACTCTCCTGTCAGCAGTCGGTGAACGAGCTTCTTGCCCATGGAACCGGTGCCGCCCGTAACGAGAATGGTCTTGTCCTTGAGAATCATGAGGCCCTTTCTGTCATGTGACGAACCATGTCATCAATCATTGCATCCCACACTGGGGGCGCGTACCCTGTGTCCCGGTTAAAACGGGAGGCATCGAGGCTTCGATCGCACTCAAAAGCCGCATCCTGTTCGATCATGACGGGTAAGTGGAGCCGATCTCTGATAAGAGTCAAGAGATCATATTTGCTGATCGGCGCAGCCGCTACATGGTAGGTTCCATGCAACTTTGGGCTATCCTCCAGCACCCTTTCAATAATGCGAGCTAGCTCTGAGGTGGGAAACCCGGAAAAAATCGCCTTGGTAAATCCCTTCACGGACCCTCCACGCTGTGCAAGAAACCACTCCAGTAAACCGGTCTTTCTGGAGAGCTCGGGACCGATCATCGACGTGCGAAGAGTGATGCAATGTGGCTCAGAGACTTCACCGAGAAGTTTTGTTCGACCATAGACATCGTCGGCATCCGGCTGGTCTTTTTCGCAATAGTGTCCCTTTCGGCCTGAGAATACGCAGTCGGTGCTCAGGTGAACAAGCCTGGCGCCTGCAGTCCGGCACACAAGAGCGAGCCGATGCGGCAGCAAGGAATTTATCTCAAGACTTGGGATAAGTTCTTTTCCTTCGGACCGTTGCTTGACGATACCCACAGCGTTCACCACCGCCTCCGGATGGAAATCTGCGATGACCTGTAGTACAGCGTCGGTTTGCCGAGCATCGACTCCATAATAAGTGGACTTGTTGTCAAATATGCGATGCCGCGCATAGATCTCATGGCTCAGTTTGAGGGTAGCACGGACTTCGTGGCGCCCAGTGAAATGGCGAAGCAGCTGATGACCCAGCATTCCATCAGCCCCGAGAATCAGGATGCGCATGCGACTGTGCTCCCTTTCACTTCTGTAATCCAACCGTCAAGGCGCTCAAGCAAAAGCGTTCGCTCAAAATGGGTTTCAAAGTAGCGTCGGCCATTGATCCCCATTGTCCGCCGGGTATCTTCGGGCATCCGGTACATCGTAAGGACGGCATTGGCCAGCGCTTTAGGGTCCTCCGGTGTGGAGGCAAGACCAGCTCCCGCTTCTTCAACGACTCGTGCCCCTTCTCCGCCCAGAGCAGCGATAATCGGCTTGCCGCAGGCGAGATATGATTGCACCTTTGATGGAATCGTGAAGGAGAAAATAGACTGATTCCGAAGGGTCACCAGTAGAACATCGGCAAGAGCAAAATATCTCGGCATGGATTCCGCCGGATGTCGGCCCAGTAAATGAACAGTCATTCCTAACGCCCGCCTTACAACCTCGTAGTGAAGCCATGGGAACATCCGGCCATCTCCCAGCACGATCCATTGAATATCCTTTTGATCGCGCAATAATTCTGCCGCATCCAAGATCGTTTCAAAACTCTGTGCCTTGCCGATATTTCCTCCAAATACCACTCGAAATCCATTCGGCATATGCCTATGTTCAGGCGCTTCCGGTTCAAGCACCATGGGCTGGTAAAACGATTCTGCACTATTGGGCAAATAGGCGATACGTCTCGGCTTAACACCGAGCCTTTCAATAGGATCTCGAAATGCCTCGGATTGCACGAGAATTTTGTCGCATCTGTGATAAATGAACCGCACAAGCCATTCAACTAGTTTGAGAACCCCCTGCGATTGTGTCGTTCCAGTGGCTGATAGGCTTTCCGGCCAAAGATCTTGAACCCAAAATATGATCGGCATTCGTCTGAGTTTCTTCAGCACAAGCGCCGGAATTCCAACCGTGACCGGAGAAGGCTCAAAGACTAAGATCACATCATAAGCACCGCGGCATCTCCACGGTCCGAATACACTTGCGAATAAGGCGAAGGAAACAAAGTTCAGAAGGAGGCTCAGCTTACCGCCATTTCCCCTAGGAAAATGCGGCACTCGTATAACACGGGTATTATGATAGAACTCTTCGGCTTTTGACCAAAATCCATAGCCTGAGAAAAACCTGCCTGTAGGATAATTGGGCTTTCCAGTCAGTACCGTCACCTCATGCCCCTTTTCTTTCAATCCAAGGGCCACATCGTTAATTCTGAAGTTCTCGGGCCAGAAATATTGCGTGATGATGAGTACGTGCATAAAATCGTTATACCGTGAGCAGACTGCCAAAAATGCCTGGGCAATTAGTCTGTAGGGAGGGCAAACAGCCGCAGGTAGCTGCGGCTCTCAGAAAACCGTCAAGTGGAAGTTTCGTCGTCCATAAGGTCTGTCACGCGGAGATACTCAAAATCGTCCGCCAGGTGGTAACTGCTGACACGTCCCAATCGTAATGCCGAGCACGTTCCGCTGCCCCCTGTCCAAGCGTTCGGAGTGCGGGTTTATTATCGAGAAGCTCCTCCAATTTATCTGCAAAATCTTCTGGTTGGCGAGGATTAAAATAAATCACCGCATCCCCACCGAATTCAGGCATAGGCGGGAACATTGAGCACAGGACTGGCCGCCCTGATGCCATGGCCTCAAGTAAAATGTTTGGACAATTTTCAGACTCGGCCGCAAACACATTGATGAGCGCATTGCTATAAAGTGCTGGCAACTCTTGATGGGGAACAAGACCGGCAATTAACACGTAATCTGTTAAACCTAATCTGGTAATCTCAGCACGTACCATTCTGGAATAGATCGGGTTCTGCTTCTCAGATCCGACCAAGACAAGCTTTTCTTTCCCTTGCCGACGTGACTTAAGTAATGCAAAGCCCCTAACCACTTCCAATTGCGCCTTATAAACGTCAAACGTGGAGACATAGAGTAGGAAATCGTCAACCGGTAGCCATGACGGACGTGGCAGTCGAGGGCCTCGGAAACGAAACTCCGGTCCAATGCCATGCGGAATCACTATGGCTCGCTTGATTTGCTTCGGGGCACACTGTTCGATAACGTGCCGTGCGAAATCAGACACAAATATGACCAGATCGGCTCGTAGCATGCTGCGCAACATGGCTCGTTCGAGCAACCAGTTTCGCACCTTCATGTACCCGAGTGGATACCGTGACCGCTGCTCCTTATCAAATGGAATCATGTTTCGGAACATGGTTACGACCTTACAGCCCTTAGGAGCAGGAGTCGCAACCACTCCCCCTGGGCAAAAAAGAATATCGATTCCAAGGCGGGCCAAAATCCTGGGTAAGAGAAAACGCTCCCACCCGGCGCGAATAAGCGGATTCTCCAGCGGCCAAACAGAAGTGCACCATATGAGACTAGGATGTTCGAGGGCAGCCTCCAAGGATTGCGGGGCATAAATATAGATTTTAAGCTCATTGTGCGATGGCAAACGGCGAAGGAGATTAATGAGGTAAGTCTGGCCCCCTCCAAGCCTCGCCGAGAGAGCGTTGATCATGATCTTCACGTGAGTCTGATATGTTTCGTATATGGGGGTTGAGAAAGATTGTCGTAAGTCACGCTCATGTAGGTAGCTGCACTTGATATTCTCGCCGCCACAGCTCGAACATCGTGAGAGCGAAGAGCCGCGCACTGTTGGACATGCCTCGCTGCTGACCGTCCAGTAAGGAACGAATCACACGGCGGTCGAACAGCCGGCTGTCCGCGTCTTCCAACACGTCCCGCATGAATGCGCCCCATTCCCCCTTGAGCCAGGACGCCAACGGAAGAGAAAACCCTTGCTTGCGGTTGAGATCCAGCGTTCGGGGTAGGAGCCGTGCGGCCATCCGGCGAAGCAGGATCTTTCGTTCCGATGTCGTCGCCTTCAACGAGTCGGGAACTTTGCCAAAGGCAAACTCGATCAACCGGTGGTCCAACATGGGAACCCGGACCTCAAGGGAAGCCAACATACTCGCCCGATCCACCTTGACCAAATAGGCGTCGACCATCGTCGTCCGGAAATCGGCCTCCGAAGCCTGCCGCAATCCGGAAGAGGCAGAATTGCAGAGCTGTCGACGATAGGCTTCCGGAGCGTCATGCAAGAACGCACCTTGTCCCACGAGCGGAGCAAGGAGGCGTGCTCGTGTCACGTGATCAAAATACAGGTTGACGTGGGCGATGCTCATTTGCAGGTCTGCGGTCGCGCCAATCAGATAGTTCCGCCCTTTGAATCCCACCGGCATCCATTGCGCCGCGGCATAGCCGACCGCCGTTCGCAGCGGCTTCGGAATGAAGCGACGAATCCGCTCCTGCTGTTGGATCCACGAATAATGCGGATACCCGCCGAACAATTCATCCCCTCCGTCCCCGCCCAATGCGACCGTCGCATATTGGCGCACTAACCGCGAGACGAGATATGTGGGCACCATGGAGGAGTCGGCCATCGGTTCATCATACTGCCTGGCCAGATCCGGCAACAGTTTGACGGACGCCGGCTCCGCCACCAATTCCATATGGTCTGTTTTGAAATGATCAGCGACCAACTTGGCATAGGGCCCTTCGTCGTAGGAGCCATGGCCGGGGAAGGAAATGGTGAAGGTCTTTACCGGTTGGGGAGACACGCGCGCTGCCATGGCGGTGATCAGGCTTGAATCGAGGCCTCCACTTAACAAGATTCCAACCGGCACATCGGCGGTCATTCGTAATCGGACGGAATCGAGCAGCAACGTTTCGAGTTCTTCTTCCAAGGCTTCTGGCGAGGAAGACTGTCCGAATGGTGTTGGCAAATCCCAGTATCGCCAGGAGCGAATCTGATCGTTATTAATATCGTAGAGGAGCGCCTGCCCGGCGCCAATCTTATGGACACCCTTTAATATGCACCGTTCTCCAGGCACATACCCATAGGCCAGATAATATTGAAACGCCGTGAGATCCAACTCACGAGGTAAGGAGGGATCGGCCATGAGGGCCTTTAACTCGGAGGCAAACATGAACGGTCCGCTAAGATGCGAATAGAAAAGTGGTTTCTCTCCCGCTCTGTCTCGCGCAATAAAAAGTTGTTGCCGGCGTCTATCATAGAGCGCAAACGCAAACATGCCATTAAGGCGCTTCAAACAGTCAACGCCCCATTCCCGATAGGCAGCCAGAATTACTTCAGTATCACTCGCCGTTCTGAACTGGTGGCTGGCTACCTCCAACTCATGACGAATCTCTTGGTAATTATAAATCTCGCCATTGAAGACAATACAACAACCGCCATTCACGTCCTCCATAGGCTGATGACCACCCGCGGACAGATCGATGGTAGCAAGCCGCCGATGGGCGAGGGCCACTCGCCTATCCTGTGATAACCAAAGTCCGGCATTATCTGGACCACGATGACTCATCGCATCGCGCATGCGTAAGATTCCATCCCCCTCAACGGGAGAATTCCGGGATGCAATGCCGACAATGCCACACATCCCTATTTCGCTTTCCCGCCCATGGCTATCGGAAGCCGCGCCTTTCCCACAATCCCATTCGGGCCATCGGCAACGACAATCTCTTCGAACCCAGCATCACGAAACCAACGTCGCACCACCGAACTCGTTTGAGGATGGTCGTGGGCAGGCGAGTACATATCGAAGGTGTCTAGAATAGCCCATTCCCGGTTCAGAGAAGGGGGGAAACCAAGATGCGAATATTCCACGATCGGCAACAACCGGGTACCAACCCGACCAGCGCTGCGTCGAAGGCAGCCAGCGAGCGGCAGTAACCAATCCACGGCACGTTCAACAAGAGCATGCAGAATCTTTGGGTCCATGCGCTTTGTGAGAGGCCGCAATAGATACTTCCAAGAAAGAATGGCCGTCAACCGTTTGGCGTAAATATCAATCACCAGTTCCCCACCGGGTTTCACACATCGAGCCAGGCTCAAAAAGGCCCGCTCAGGATCGGGCGTGTGTTGCAGCACTCCAAGACACAAGACCTTATCAAATGCTCTGGAGGGAAGGGGAATACGAAAGATGTCGCCTTGGAAGAGTCGTAGATTTTTTGCAGCCTCATTGTTCGCTCGATTCGCATCCACAGCGAAAGAATAATCAAAAGAGAACACCATCGCACCAGTCTGCACCAAGATTTCGGTAAATCGACCCGCTCCTGAACCGGCCTCAAGGATGTCCTGCCCATGGAGATCCTCCTGCCAATTTGTCACCGAGAATAGCCGTTCACGAGAAATCGGCATGCCAGTTTGGCTATCTAGCTGGGCCGTCCTATGCAAGTTCCATTGATAACCGAATGAGTCACCATAATTTGTTTTTGGAACAAACCTGGGAATTCCTTCTAAAACTGGAAACGTCATGTGGCAATTTGGGCAGCGAAGACAAGGGAATGATAAAACTGCCCCTTGAACATTCTCTTGTGCAATTATTAGCGCAATATCATCCGCGCAAGCAGGGCAGCAAAACAACTGTTGTCCTTTCAATGGGATAGCCTAGAAGGCAGATGTTTGCCACACCGGCCGATTGACTCATACAGCGCTAAATAAAAACCTGCAGCCTTTTCAACCGAGAACTGCGCGACGCGACCTGCGGCGGCTGTCGCTCTACGTTGTGCAGCCTTTGAGTCCTTCAGCGTCAAGTGGATGGCTTCGGCCAAAGATCGAGGGTTTTGAGGATCGATAAACAGAGCAGATTCCTCCCCCAAAATTTCCCTGTGGGGTGGAATATCCGACACAACAAGAGGACAACAGGCAGCCATTGATTCCAATACCGTATTTGGACTTCCTTCAAAAAGACTTGACGAAACAAAGACGTCGGCTTCTCTTAAGAGCCCCCAAAAATCCTCCGCAAAGCCACGAACGCGAATCCGATCCCTACAGGGGTGCGACTGCACTCGCTGAACAATTTCATTGTGCATCGGACCTTCACCACACAATACCGCAAAAGTATCCGAAGTTTGGAAGAGTGCTTCTTCAAGCGCACGAAGCAAGAGACAGAAATTCTTTTGAACTGTAAATCGTCCCGCTGCCAGGATTACCTTGCTCGAACGGGGTATATCATCGAAACCAGTCCGCTTTGGCTGAGCAGTGATGATCTCGTTTACGGGCACCCCATTTTGAATCGCCACAGTCATCCGATTTGTTCGTAGCTTGGTCCAGTACGATTTCCCATGTTCTGAGTTAGCAACAACTGCCGCTGCCTGGCGACCCAGATAACGCCTGGTGAAATCCTTCCATGAAGAACCATAGGCTTCAGCTGAACAGCGCTCCGTCAAAACGTGCGGGATGCCGAGAAGATGGCTTGCAACCCCTCCCAAGATGTCCATCTGAGGAATCCATGTCTGAATGATGTCCGGCTTAGTTTCTCGAATAAGTGCCAATAACCGAAGGAGCAACCCAGGATCGTAGTTACCTGAGCAACGAAGACGGTGAAGAACAACATCTGAATTCCTGACCCGCGCCAGATTTGGACCGCCAGATACATAGGCGATAGATGATCTGACTCCCAGTGCACCTAGTGCCGGCGCCAAATAGGCCAGTTGGCGTTCCGCACCACCACCACCGAGAGTTGGTATGCAGTGTAGGACTTTCAAGCTTGATGGTTTTTATTCACCGGTCAACTCTCAATACGTCACAGCTTGAGAGTCTTGACTACCATTGTTCCACTCAATAATGTCCGAGAGGCAATACTTAATCGATGCTCTAACAGCATTATGAGACCGGCAATCGGCATGAACTGAAACACGTACTTAGGCACAAGAGCGAACGTGTACAAACGTACCGTCAAATAAGCATGAACACACAGCCAAACATAAAATAGCACCCATATGAAACTTGTTGCATGTGCAACATATGCGCGATGAAGAACGGCAAGTACCGCACCAGTAAATACGCCCCTCACTATAAGCTCAAAGTGGTCAAAACCGATCAGGCTCTGGGCAACTACTCCAAACGCTAGACCTTGACCAGGTCTGATATCTTGGGGTCCCATCAAGGAAACGTACCACATTGCCGGGTCGAGTTTCGCAAAGGGAAGTAGCTGCTGTGGCACCACAAGGAGCAGCTCAAAGAAATGGAAAAACTGCGGTAACTCCACCTGTAGCTCAATAATACGATAATAGAGATCATAGACGTTGACAAACACGCTTAGAAACTCATTAGACATAAGCACGGACACCAAGTCTCCATAGTGACTCGAGCGAATTCGGAGCACCCCAATCCATAGAAATATAAAAAGACCAAGCCCTCCGATACCGATAAAACAATACGTCTTCAATGGTCGAACCTGCCTACTGAAGAAAAGAAGTAAACCTAGACAAAACAGTACTGCGCTTGTCCTGCTGCCAAAAAACAAGGGCAAACAGACCTCCACCGCGACCAACAAATACAGAAATATCCGCCATCTCCATTTTTCATATCGTTCCATAACAAACATGAGAAGAGCTAACTTTACTAACACATACATTCCCTCGAAGTGATTCACGACCTGCTGCTGCCAAAGTGCCCACTTCAGGCGAGATGAGTATGCCTCAAGGATGTCCTCGTACTTCGCAAGCGAGGGAAATGATCCATTGACCGCGAGCAGCACGAATAGCAAGGTGAATGTAGTCCATACGCAAAATAGAACCATGGCAGTTCTCGGGTTGAGCGACCCGGGAGGTGTAGCCACCTCCCCAGCCCATTGGCGGAAGAGCAAATATGCGCAGCATAACGCTACGAGATACAAATCGAAACGCCATGCTACAGCTGAAATACTCTCGGCCGAAGGTTGCCTAGTAATGAGTCGTTGATCCTTCAGAACATCGAGTTCCATCCCACACAACAGAAAACCAACAAGCGGAACAATTACGTACAGTGAAGTGAACAATACAGCGAGCGTTCCCGCATCCAATACTGGAATCGTTCCAATTTTTCGATATAGGGTTATCAGGTATGCTGCTACGGTAATCAGCGCGATTACCAAAGGCATTATTAATACAATGGATTCGCTATACATGCAGAGCGTGAGCGCTTGAGAGGATAGAAAGACTCATGCTAATAACGGAAAGAGCCTTCGCTATTTTACATCAGTCTTTTCGCAGTCAACCTTCCTTCGATGATTCCGGTTAGCTTCGCCAATCTGATTTTGAGCCGGTGATCCTGCATGGCACGCCTAAAACCATTGCGCGCAATCTCTATCCGTTCATCGTCATGGATCAAGTAATAGCTTATCCTGTCTATCAGTTCATCCGCCGTGGAATAACCTGCGATCTCTTTACCCACATCAAAAAAGTCATTCAGGTATTCATCACCGTCAGAAATCTGCATTACACCATTTGCCGGCAATTCGAAAAGACGAAATCCTCCTACCGTAAATTTACCTCGATTATGTACATTGAAGCCAATCTTTGCACGTTGGTAGAGCGGCACATAGGCACTGGTTGCAATTGACCGAACCCATGCTGGGAACCCATACATGAAGTTGAAATATGCATTCTTCTTCCAACCGGCCAAGCCATAGATCTGGCAGCGCGAACCAAAGGCTTTTTTCACCTTGGCTATTAGGGGCATTTTGTTGGGAAATAAAGCACCCACAAAGACAACGTCGAGATCACGTTTTTGAGAGAATATCTCCTCTTCGGTCTTCGAAGAATCAAACATCGCATCGAACAACCACAACGGCCAAAAATCAATATTCTTTGCTCCGCAATAACGAAGCTTTTGATCCATAGTAAGATCCCGACTGTAGGCTCGGCTGTGGTAGAGAACATGATCGTAGGCATGAAGGTACGCGAAGTCTCGGTCATAGGCGCTCAGAGGCCCATCGCTGGTTCGTAGCACTTTGAAAATCGAAAGCCCTCTGAGAAAGTCGGGATGATAGGGGGACATGGTGTCGACAATGACTGCATCGGCATTGTTTGTGGTGACTTGCTTCAGAAAGTCCTCGTAAAGGAGCATTAGCCCTGGATGTTTTGCATAGTAGAGATGATCAAGGGACTGTGCGCGAACGTATTGCTGCGGATTTAGATAACTACTGTGGTTAAAAGTAATGAACTGAACGCCACCATTTGAAGCGGCAGCTATCTCGTTCTCCCAAATACGAGCCTCTTCGCCCTCTTTGGTAAAGGAATAAAGAATCTTCATGGTTTTGGTTCGTGTACCAATCCGGCACATTGAGTCTCATCGACCCTAAACCGTAATTGGTCTAGCGACGATGGAATGCGAAACTTGATTGTGTCGCAGTGAGATTTCTTCACAAAGCCTGAGCTCTTCTCATTCGACATTCCGTGTACTTCCCCAACGAGATCTCAGGACAAAGTTGTGGCTTGGCAGCCAATCTTTATTACGGTAATTCTGAAGCACATCGAAGTTAATGGAGAAACGGGCGACGAGGTTACGAATCAAAAATCCTCGCATCCCAACTTCCCAATAGTGCTGGCCAGCCATGTACCGAGGTTCCGTGCCAGTTGGCCGCTGTAAGAAATTAAAAGTGTCGAAAATTAATCCAATATCAATGTCCCGGAATCCAGGCCTTACACGTACTTGCAGATGTCGTCCGTGCACCGGCAAATAAATAAGAGCAAACACCCCAACGCGGGCAATCTCTTCTAAAGATCTATTAAGAAAAGTTACGGGGAGATGCTCAAGCACGTGCGAAGCGATAACTGCATCGAAGCTACGATCTTTGAACATGCTTAAATCATGCACACTCCCTACAACATCAGGTTTGAATTCAGCATCGATGTCAAAAGTCGTAACTTGGAACCCTCGCCAACGAAGAACTGCCGTCTCGAGGCCTTGGCCTGGCCCTACCATTAAGACATTCTTGACTCCTTTGAGCGCAGTGAGATCCCTATATTGATAATACGCATTTACGAAATTGCATAGATGCAACTCAGAGAGCCATTGAGCATGATCAATAGGCATTGGTTGTGGGGATGCATCTAGCGGCTTATCTAAAGGCATTTTAGGTTCAGGTTTCCTTAATTGTTAGTCCTATGCGAGAGGATATTGTAGTTATCGTAATGAAAGAGATAAGTTGCGCCAACAAATATGATATGGCTAATCCAATCGCGCCGTGAATCGGTATTAGATGATATGCAGACACGATAAATATCAAATCCCGAGGCAAGGCGACAAACCATAGCGAAGTCCACATTTTCGCCTGGCTTTGAATTATTTGATACACGCAGACCGCGAGTCCTTCCGGCAAAGCGGCGACCACCATCAGCGTGACGACAAATTCCGCTCCATGCCCCGCAAAGTCTTTTCCAAACACGGTAAGAGCTTGGGTTGCCATCATAATCACTATCCCCACTCCGCCCACCAAAAGAATCACTGAAAAAGTAAGGTTTTTCCAAAATGTGTGGCGATAGCCGACTTCCTCTTTTGCCCCCCAATGGGCATTGAGAAGCGCGGTGCCGACGCTATTCAGCGCAAGAGGCAAAAACAACACCATAGTCCGGAGATTGTTCGCGGCCGAATAGATTCCTACCTCATTGAATCCTCCTGGATGACTAGCCAGAATGATTTGAGTAATCCAAAGTGCGGGAAGAGTGGACAGGCCGGCCAACGCAGAAGGAAGAGCAAATCGCGTTAGCACGGTTCGCTCGATCCAAGCATGGGGAATGTCCCGGGTAATCCCGCATTTCGACGTCTCACGTTTCAATGCTGCAGCCTGCAAAGCCCAGCGAAAAACAGAACTCGCAACAAGGCCTAACACTGCACCGTTAAGCCCCCACTCCAAGGCACCCACTGTCAACGCCACCACATGAACGAGTCCGGCGGGTAGCGATGTAATACCCAAAATCTTTTGCCCATGTAGGCCGGATATTGCGCCAATTTGATAGGCGGCCATCACTGAAAATAGGACGAAACCCGAGGACTGTATAAAAAGGGACCCCATTTGCGGCACGCCTAGCTGTTGCTCCGCAAGCCAGGGTCCAAGCAATACCAGCGCTGCTGCCCCAATTGCGCCAGAAATCATGGCAAACAGCGAAGCAAAACCAAGGATTCGTCCGGCACGAGGTTTGTCATGCAAGCGTGACTCGGCAATAAATTTCGTGGCAGTAACACCGATGGAAAATTGCGCGATTGTTGAGATCGTCAAGAGGGTACTATAGAGGACAGCAAACTGCCCAAATTCTTCTTTACCCAGGCATCGAGCCACAATTACGGTGGCCAGCAGCGTGCTTCCTTGGGTGAATGCCATATTAACGGCGGTCCAATAAAACCCACCCAATAGGCCGCCGGCCGACCCCTCATTTCCAACGTGATCGCTTGCAGCCGAAACGCGCATCGCACTAGGCTTGTCAGCGATCAATCAATGAACTCTCTAAACCAGAGCTCAAGCACCATAAGTGCCCACAGCCTGGTACTCCAATCTCGCGCGCCGGCGAGGTGCGACGCAACCATCCGACTGACAAACCTCTGGTCGAACAATCCGCGTTGGACCGCTCGGTTATCGAGAAGAAGATCCTGCATCATTTCTGAGAGGTCTGCCTCCAGCCACTTCTTCAAAGGAATGCCGAATCCTGTCTTGGGCTTTTGCAGTATCTCCTTTGGAAGGACGTCTGCGAATGCTTTTCGCATTAAAAGCTTCCCTACTTTTCCATCTCGCTTGAACTTTGAAGGGACTGTCAAAGCGAACTCGACAAGATGATGATCAAGAAGAGGCGATCGCACTTCAAGACTATTAGCCATGGCAGCGACGTCTACCTTCACCATCAAGCAATCAGGCAAATAGAAGCGTAGGTCATGGCGAGTCATCCAATGCAAGCAGTCATCTTCCTTTTGCCAGGGGAAACTGCAATTCGCCTCGCCACTATGTGACTCTCGCACCAATGATCGAAATGCTGCAGTGAGCATCGCACGCTTTTCTTCTGGCTTGAAAATCGCTGTTTGGATCGCATACCGCTCAGGGAGCTGACTGCGGACCATAGCGCAACCTCGCGAAATCCTGGACATACCATCTAAAAAAGGAAGCCATGACAACATGCGCTCAACCGGCGACAGCGCCGCAATTCGCAACGAACGTGGAATGAAATCAAATTGTCCCCAATTAAGAGCTTGTGCATAGTGTTCGTAGCCACCGAATGTTTCATCGCCGCCATCTCCACTCATGGCAACAGTTACCGACCCCCGGGCAAGCTTAGAGACATAGTAAGTAGGAATTGCCGAGGGGTCAGCAAAGGGCTCCCCATAGTGCTGAACCAACCGCGGTAGAACATCTACCATGTCAGGCTTCACAACTAGCTCAGTGTGATCCGTTCCATATCTTTGGGCAATAAGTCGTGCATGCGGCAGTTCGTTCATTTCAGAATCCTCTAAACCAATCGAAAATGTCTTGATTGGTAAAGACGATTGCTGTGCCATTAGTGCGACGATAATCCCCGAGTCTATCCCTCCACTGAGCAGCGCACCTAGAGGTACGTCAGAGATCATCCGAAGACGGACCGCTTCACGAGTTAGATGTCTTAACTTCTCAGCAAGCTCAGACTCCGACACAGTCGCCATTTTCTGATGGCTGGCAGCCCAATACTGACGCTCCTCAAACCGCCGTGAGGCGCCACAGATAATGAGATGCCCGGGTGGGAGCTTTTTAATGTAACGAAAAGCCGTCGAGGGACTAGGAACGAATTGGCGGCTGAGAAAGGCATCAATTGCGGAGAAATCTGGCTCCTTCGGAACTTGAGGATCTGTCAAAACAGCCTGCAGAGATGAGGCAAAGACAATGCCGCCTGGGGTGAGAGCATAATAAAATGGCTTTTTGCCAAGTCTATCCCTAGCTGCGATAAGGCGTTTACGTTCGGAATCCCACAAAGCAAACGCAAACATACCTCGAAGCTTTTCAACGAATCCGGTATTGTATTCTTCATAGAGATGAAGAATTACTTCTGTATCTGTATTTGTCCGAAAGGTATGTCCTTTCAGTTCCAACTCCTGACGAAGCTCGCGAAAATTATAGATCTCGCCATTAAAAACTACCCAGATTCTGTTTGTCTCGTTAGAAAGAGGCGGTGTTGCAACATCCCGAAGATCGATAATAGACAATCGACACTGGCCTAATCCGACGCCTGGCTCAAAGTGATAACCAGCTGCATCAGGACCACGATGATGAAGAACCTTGCACATTCCTTCGAGCAAGGCTGGAGACACCACAGAACCGTTGAAAGTCAACTTGCCAGCAATTCCGCACATAATTAAGCTATGTCCATCATTGGTCTATAGGATCACTAACAGCGGCCGCTTACTGAATAAGCCGCACTCCTGGGTGCCAACCCAGGCCCCCGGATTACCTCAAGCAGCCGCTCTTTCTCAGAGAACTGGCATCCTTAAGATCGCCGTAGACCAGCCGCAAACCAATATCGAGCACATGACGGCCATGAATCGCATTCAACAAAGCTAGGCAGATACGACGTCTCGGACATCGACTCCACCGCCGCCGCCTGCTGGATGAGTCGCACCCCGATCACTAAACGCCTCGCAGCGGCCCTCGCACGACTTCCGCCAGCATGCCCCGTGCAGATAGGGGTGCGGATCGTATGAGAGCACGCTCGTCATCAGCGTGCGGAGGGCGTTGCCTACAATTTCAGCCAGGCGCATCAGATTAATCTGGCGCTGATAACCTTGGCGAAATCTGTGAATTCGCTCAAGTGATGAAGGGCAATACGGTGAACGATCGTCCAATCGATTTCCTCGTAGTGATGCACGGCGATATTTCGAAAACCCACCGCCTTCTTGAGTTGCTGGGCCAGGAGCTGAGGGATGATTCCTGCGGCGGCCAGCGCATCGAAGGTTTGGCCCATCGTATCGGGTGGCGGCACATTCAGATCGGCAATGAGATGTGCGCCGAGGTCCACGCACAATTGCACGGCTCTCGTCAGATTAAGGGTGACAATATCTTGAAGATCTGGATCACGACTCAGCCTGTCAGGATCGGAGGGGCATTTTTCCGCAATGCGCTGAAGACAGCGGCGCAGAGATTCGAGCTTTTGCTCAATCACTTCCCGATCCATGATCGCCTCCTTTCGGCAAGTATTCTCCTGCGATAGGGCAGGTAGTCTGCCTGATCGAAGAGATGCCGACGGATGAGATCGGCATAGCAGGTGACGCTACCCCACACTCTTTTCCCGTGTTTGAGGATCTGACCAAGAAGCGGCTCCCCGATGGCATGGATGTCTACCAAGTCCACCGGTCGGCCCGTCTGCTCCGCCAATATGCCAATGAGCGTGAGCTTCTCATCCGCCGTGAG
Source organism: uncultured bacterium (assembly GCA_965285945.1). GTDB lineage: Bacteria > Nitrospirota > Nitrospiria > Nitrospirales > Nitrospiraceae > Nitrospira_D. The sequence continues at coordinate 51,321 of CBDIWP010000004.1, forward strand.
CCGGCGCCCGACGTCCACGGCAAGATCCAGGTCGCTCTCCATGCTTCCTTTACCAGCAGCCAGGGAGCCGAACACAATAGCCAGCCGCACTTCGGGCTGCGTGCCGAGCGCAGCCACAATCGCTTGCGTAAGCGCACGGTCCTCCGTCAACGCCCCCCTGGAAGATTCCGGGTCATTCATGATGGCCTTTTAAGCTGGCACCACATCTTGCACGTCGATCTCCACTGCCGCCGCCTGCTGGATGAGCCGCACGCCGATCACTAAGCGGTGGCGTTTCTCCTTGCGCAGCAGAATGCCCTGGACACCCTGCAGCGGGCCGCGCACGACTTCCACGAGCATGCCCTCGTGCAGGTAGGGATGCGGATCGTACGGAAGGACGCTGGTCATCAGCGTGCGAAGGGCGTTGATTTCATCGTCAGGAATAGGCTCCGGCTGGCTTCCGCTGCCGACGATCTCCACCACGCCGGAGACCTTCTGCACCGGCAGCTTGTCTTCGGGCGCCAGCCGGACGAAGCAATAGCCGGAAAACAGCGGCACTTCGATTTCTTTCTTCCGATCCTTCCACTGACTCAATCGCTTCACGGTCGGCAAGAGCGGCTCGATTCCCTGCTTGTCCAACTGATCGCGCACCGCCTTCTCATGGCGAGATTTGGTCCGGAGGGCGTACCAACGGGGCGTGCGCATGACCTCATTCATGCGCCGCCCTATGCGCGACACGCGGGAAAAGCGAGACATGCGCGATTGAGCAATTAATCGCCCGTCTCAGAAATGACGGAAGAGCGATTTTGGCAAAGCAAACGATCATGAGAGTACCGCTATTGCCTCTTGAGCGTTCTAATCAAGGACCCAAGTTGAGCGCTTATTTTTTCAACCCTCTGCTCTAGATTCCTTGCACAGTCCCGCTCGATATATCCGATGCGCTGGGCGATCATTAGATGAGACCTGAGCTCGCCGGAAGATCCCTTTGCTATATATAGATACCGGATCAACTCAGGGATGGTCTCTCGTTCCTTACCTTCTGCAATGTTGGCCGCTACAGATACCGCTGATCTGCGAATTTGATCTCTGAAACCGAAATCCTGATCAAAGTGACCGGTTCGTGACACGGTGTATATCTCAACCGCCAAGGTGGCCGCTTCCTGCCATACCTCAAGATCCTCAAACCGGGTGATCGCCATTCGTTAGTCGCGCGAGTCCCGCAAGCCGCGCTTGTCGCGCGCCCCGCGGGACACAGCTTCGCCCTCTCACTTACAGTGAACGAAAAAACAGGCCCAGGGTGCTGCGCCTGTTTACACGGGCGGAGCGAGGGACAGCACCTTGCCGTTCGGCACCTGTTGCCGCAGCAGCGTCGCCCGGGCCTCGGCGGAGCGCTCCAGATCGGTCAACAACACCGAGTCAAACTCCCACTGGGCCAGCACATCCGTCCGCCAGACCGGATAAGACAGAAACGTCTCCGTCCGGCCGTCATCGACGAAGCCCACCAACGTCAAATTCATTTCACGCAATGACAGATACGCCATCTCCGCCAGCTCGCCGGTGCCATAAATCACCACCCGTTTCACCCCGGTCTCAGACGCCGCCGCCAAGGTGTCGCGCAGCCGGCCCCGCATGTCCCGGTAGTGCGACAGCGAATACTGCATGTAGAGGTAGGTCAGGCGCGACTTTTCGGCAAAGCCTTGCGGCGTGAGCAAATAGCGGATGCGATGCGGCGGAAGGGTCGTCACTTTGACGAACCCTTTGCGCACCAGCCGCTTCACGTACAAATTCGTGAGCCCTAGTGCGACTCCTAGTTTAGTTGCCAGCGAACGCTGGGTGACGTTGCCATCACGCTCGAGTTCGGAGAGCAACACAAGGTCGCGTTGTCCTTGGAGATTCACTGGTTTTTTGGCGGTTCCAGGAAATGCGTTCAGGATATGAACACAATAAGGAGAGGCAGTCAAGCACTATCTCCACTATAGGTAGACGTGTCGCAGGGTTTCCTCGTAGCAACTCAAATGTGGAGCACTGTCAGGGCGGAGGGGGAGGCGGTGGCTTGTTGAACCTGAGTACACACGTCGCGAACGGTCAGCCGGTCGAGACAGTCCCACACCGGACAGGCTTCTCCGATGCATTTCTCGCAGGTCGGCACGTTGGGACGCAGGACCACGCCCTGGCCCAACGGCTTCCATCTGGTCGGCAGGTTGTTTCGGCGGGGATCAAACAAGCTGACCGTGGCGGATCCCAGGGCGGCCGCCAGATGCGCCGGGCCCGTGGCACCGGACACGACTACATCGGCGGCGGCGATCATGCCCATCAGGTCGCGGATCGACAGACGGCCCATTTCGTTGAGGAGGCCGCGCGGCAGCGGCTTGCTCCCTAAGGCTTCCTGCTCAAATCGCGTTCGTTCTTCCTGACTCCCCGTGAACGCCACCCCGAACTGTCGACTCGCCAGCTCATGCGCCAGATCGCGGAAGTGTTCCGGTCTCCACCGGCGCGCGGATATGCCGCCGGGATGCACGATCACCCGCGGGCGCGGCACATCCCGCCATCGTTCTTCGGCGCGGGTGCGCTCCGAATCGGTCACTTCCAACCGGGGCGGTACGACCGGCAGTGGCGCCACGCCCAATCCTTTCAGCAGGGCGACGTTGTACTCGGATTCATGCTTGGAAAAGTCGCTTCGATGCTCATAGATGCGCCGATTGGCCAACAGGCTGTACCAGCGGAAGCCGGACGCCACGCGGACGGGAACCCGAGCCAGGAACGCGGCCCACATCAGCCGCCGGAAGGGCTTCAGGAAGATGGCCGCGTCGATCTCCGCAAACACCGCTTTGGCGGTCGCGAAGGGATCCGTCCATCGGAGAGTGCGGACATAGTCGACGTCAGGATGATGGTCCAGGACCGGCGCCACGCTCGGGCTCGTGAGAAATCCGATGTTCGCGCCTGGAATCAACGCCCGCAGTTGGCTCGCCACGGGCAGCGAGAGCACCACGTCGCCGATGCCGTCCGGCCTGACGATCAGCACCTTCATGGCAGCGCCACGCGGGAAATGATCGCCCGCTGCGCCGCCTTGGCCACATCGGCCGGCGCAATGGTCGTCAGGCATTCCATAGCCGGAGTATGCCCGCACGAGCGGCTGAAACAAGGGCGACAGGGCAGGTCGTGCGTGAACACGGTATGCGTGCTCCCATAGGGACCGGTGCGAACGGGACTCGTCGGCCCGAACAGCGCGACCACCGGAGTCCCCACCGCGGCGGCAATATGCATGGGGCCCGAATCGTTTGTAATCATGACGGCGGCTTTGGAAAGAAGCACCGGAAGACAGCCGAGGGGGAAGGCCCCGGCGAGATCGACGATCGGATGGGGAGTCAGCGCTTGGAACTCGGTCACCGCCGCCCGTTCATGCTCGCTACCGATGACCACAACGGGGCCCAGGCCCTCCTCGTGCAATTGATCGGCGACGGCGGCAAATGACTGGAGCGGCCACCGCTTGGTCAACCATCGCGCCGAGATGTTCATCGCCACCCAAGGCTTCTCCAGTGACAGCCCCCGGCGTTGGAAAACCTCCTGCACCTTCGACAGATCCTGAGCGGCCACGTTGAATCGAAATTGAGGACGTGATTTGAGCGGCGCACCAAGCGCGGCCGCGACCAAGAGATATCGATCGACCGCGTGCATCTCAACCGTGGGAACCGGCACCCGATGCGTATAAAACCAGGGGCTGCCTTCCCGGCCATTCGAAAAGCCTATCCGTATCGGAGCTCCACTGACCCATCCCAGGGCGGCGCTCCGAAACAGTCCCTGCAGATCGATCATGAGGTCGAACCGCTCGGCTCGCAACGCGGCAATCTGTCCGAGCCAGCCGCCCGGCGTGGAGTCCACCGGCCACAGACGATCCACCCCTGCGACGCGCTCCACCAGGTCGGCCCATTGGCGCTTCACCAGCCAGGTCAGCCGGGCCTCCGGCCACCGGTCGTTCAAGGCCGCCACGACCGGCATCGCATGGACGATATCGCCGAGCGAGCTGGGCTTGATGAATAGGATGCGGTGAACATCAGGCATGCTGGGACCGTGATGCGTGATGGGTGATGGGTGATGCGCAGTCAACGGTCAGCTCTCAGCTTTTCGACAGATCCCACTGTACCCTGACGGCTGACCGCTGAGGGCTGATGGCTCTTGGTCGCATCCGCGAGAATCCATTCCACCGCCTCCGGCAGTGCAGGCTGCACGGCGTCAGGGACCAGGTGCTGCGCGGCCAGCTCCGCTTGAGTCTCCGCGTCATCCTTCCCCGACCTGACCAGCACGCTTCGAGCGCCGATGCGCCGGGCCAGCTGCATGTCGCGCGCATGGTCTCCGATGAAGTAGGACCGCGCCAAGTCGATCTGCCGCTCGCGCACGGCCTGCTCGATCATGCCGGTTTCCGGCTTTCGGCAGCCACAGGCCTCATCCGGATGGTGCGGGCAAAAATAGACGGCATCGAGTGAGGCGCCGGCGCCGTCCAGGAGATGGCGCAACTTGTCATGGATGCGCTCCAGGTCTTGGACGCTGAGGAATCCCCGCGCAATCCCCGATTGATTGGTGACGACGATCAGCTGCGCCCCGGCCCGCTTCAACCTGGCGAGCGCCCCGGCGACTCCGGGAAACAACTCAAACTGATCCGGCGA
>CBDIWP010000005.1:0-222935 GCA_965285945.1 uncultured bacterium
CATGTGTTACGCGCGAGTGATCTGATCCGCGTGCCGGTCGTGGATGCCCGGGATCGGCTGATCGGCATCATTGCCAGGCGTGATGTGCTGCGCGCCTATCTGGGATCCGGCTCCTCCAAGAGCAAGACACCGAGAAAGTGAGGAAGTGAGATGCGGCAAACGGAATTTTTCATGAAGGCCTGCGATCCAAAGACCTTGACGGTCGGCCAGTTGATGCAGGATGCGGTCACGCGTTGCACGCCCCGCACCTCCGCCTTGACGATCGCGCATCTGATGACGCACCGGAACTTCGGGAGCCTGCCGGTCGTGGAAGAAGACGGTACCTTGGTCGGCATCGTCAGCGAGTATGATCTCCTGCAAGCCATGATCGACGGACGGGATCTTCAAAAGATTCTGGCGACCGAAATCATGTCGCTGCATCCCGTGACGGTGACCGAGGATCAAACGCTCGTCCAGGTTGCCGATCTGTTTCAGGACCGGTATCTGGCGCGCGTGCCGGTCGTGCGGAACGGCAAGCTGGTCGGGATTCTTGCCAGACGCGATCTGGTGTATGGGTATACGAAGGCCCTCCAATACTGGTCTTAGCAGGCCGTTGAAAACGGGCCGCCAGCGGCGTTCTCGCATCGTTCGGACCCTCAACGTACGGCCCGGGAAATGACGGTTTAGCTACGCTTCGCTAGAAGATACGGGGCGCTCACCATCTCGCGCCCGTGCGCAAACGTGACGCTCGTTATTCCTCGCGTCGCGCACCTTGCTGGATGGCCGTTTTGAACGGCCTGCGCTGAGAGGTCCTGAGCAAGACAAGAATGGGCTGAGGAAGTCGTCGCGTTGCATTAATGCACCCTCAGAGTATCGAAGAACGAGTGCGGGCGATCGAGTGGGAGCGTGTGTCGCAGGACCTGGATGCCGAAGGGTACGCCACGATCCCGAATCTGCTTAGCGTTGATGAATGTGCCCATGTCGCCGCGTGGTATGACCGCGAGGAGCTGTTCCGAAGCCGAGTCGTCATGGCCCAGCATGGATTCGGCCGCGGAGAGTACAAATATCTCGCGTATCCGCTGCCGGAGCTGGTTGCGTCGCTCCGGACCTCGATCTACCCTCATCTGGCGCCCATCGCCAACCGCTGGAACGAGGCCATGGGCTTTGATGTCCGTTTTCCGGACCATCATGCGGAGTTCCTCTTCGATTGCCACCAAGCCGGCCAGGTCAAACCGACGCCACTCCTGCTCCGCTATGGCGCCGGGGATTATAACTGCCTGCATCAAGATCTCTACGGGGAGCAGGTCTTCCCGCTGCAAGTGGCTGTGCTCTTATCCGCCCCGGGCAAGGATTTTACCGGCGGCGACTTCGTGATGACCGAGCAGCGGCCCCGCATGCAATCGAGGCCCATGGTCGTTCCGCTTCACAAGGGCGATGGCGTGGTGTTCGCGGTGCATCAGCGGCCGGTCCAGGGCACCCGGAGCGCCTACCGGGTGAATCTGCGGCATGGCGTCAGCCGGGTCCGCTCGGGACAGCGCCATACGCTCGGCATTATTTTTCACGACGCCCGATAAGCCGGCAACCAATCGGTCGCAGGTCCGGTGCCATAGGGACCCAGGAGCCGCCTTCCCGGACCCTCCTCTCCCGACGCAAGACCATCTTGCGTCGCTGCTATCAGAGCGTAGACAGTGCCCGTCGCCCGACCAGCGACTCAATGTGTTAGACCGAGGCGTTCAGCAAGCCTCGCTCCTCCGGATTACAGACCGCGCCAGATTGATGCCTGCACTCGCTGGGTAATCAGGAAGGCGCCAGCCCCGACAGACCGCTTCCCATCCACTCGCCGCGATGCGTTCGCTCCGTTCCCCCAGTGGACAAAGCAGGGAAGCAGTGGCCCACATTTGTCCAGTATCCCTCCAGCGCATTGTCTGCTTGAATACGAACCAGCGGCCTGAGCTTTGCCATGGTCCATTGGACCGGGCACATTGCGGATTCTCAGGCCGAGCCGCGACCCCGTCGCCGAGGGCGGCCGCTGCCACCCAGTAACCAACCGCTCATCGCTTGGTGGAAAGGATCCAATGAAACTCGCGCAAGTCGCTCCGCTATGGGAAAGCGTGCCACCGAAACTCTATGGCGGAACCGAACGGATCGTCTCCTATGTCACTGAGGAATTGGTGCGCATGGGCCATGACGTGACGCTTTTTGCCAGCGGCGATTCAGAAACCGCCGCCCGGCTCGAGGCGGTGTGCCCTCAAGCGCTTCGGCTCAACGCCGGTATTTTCAATCGCGACGCCCCTATGGTCATGTTGCAAGAGCGGTCGTTGGGCGCGACAGGCGATTTTGACCTGATTCATTCTCATTTGGATTTTCTTGGATTTCCTCTCGGCCGGAGAAATACGGTTCCGGTCCTCACGACGCTGCACGGGCGTTTGGATCTGCCCGAACTCGTGCCCGTCTTTCGCGAGTATGCCGACATGCCGCTGGTGTCGATTTCCAACGCGCAGCGCCGCCCGATCAGCTGGGCCAACTGGCAAGGAACGGTTCACCACGGGTTGCCGCGCGATCTCTATAGTGTTCATCCGCAATCCGAAGGGTATCTGGCCTTTCTGGGACGGATTGCCACGGAGAAGCGGCCGGATCATGCCATCCAGCTGGCCAAACGGACCGGCCGCCAGCTCCGGATGGCCGCGAAGATCGATCCTACGGATCAACAGTATTACCAGTCTGAGATCGAACCGTTGCTCGACCATCCGCTCGTCGAATTCATCGGTGAAATTTCGGATGCCGAAAAAAATGAGTTCATCGGCAATGCCGCCGCCTTGGTCTGTCCGTACGACTGGCCGGAACCCTTCGGGTTGGTGCTGATCGAAGCCCTGGCTTGCGGGACGCCGGTGATCGCCTACCGGCGCGGATCGATTCCTGAAATTATCGAGCACGGCGTCACCGGCTTCGTGTGCGAGACGCTCGGTGAAATGACGGAGGCCGTGGAACGCCTTCCCTTGCTCGATCGGCAACGTTGCCGGGCATCCTTCGAAGCGCGCTTTACGGCCGACCGCATGGCCCGGGACTATGTGACGCTCTATGAGCGGATCCTCGAAGACCGGAGCGTCCGGAGACTGCCGGCGGGGCGGGCCACCGGCTCCCGGGCGACCGGTTCCGCCTTGAACGGGCGATCTCATGGCCGGGCTCTGCCGGCGGAACGAGGCCGGCATGCCTGAAGACCGGCGGGAGCAGGGAGAGACCGCTCAGGCCGACCGCGGAGGTCGGGCGTGGGAACTGCTCAAGACGAGGGACTTCGGTCTGCTCTTTGCCGGCCAGACGATCTCGCAGATCGGCGACAGCCTCAATAAAGTGGCGCTCCTCTGGTTTGTCTACGAACTGACCGGCTCGGCGCTCAAGATGACGATCGTGGGGCTGTTGCAGACGCTCCCTCCTCTGCTCTTCGGTCCGCTGATCGGCGTATATCTGGATCGGATGCAGAAGAAGCCGGTCATGATCGCGGTCGATGTGCTGCGTGCCGGACTGATTGTCTTGATCCCGCTGCTCTTTTTGATGGAGGCGTTGACGCTGGACCGGCTGTATCTTTTGGTTTTCGTGACCGCGATCGTCTCGACCGTCTTTGGCCCCGCTCTGTCCTCCGCTCTTCCGCTGATCGTGCCTCCGGACCGGCTGGTGGGGGCCAATGCCCTCCTGCAATCGACGAGCAATGTCGGGCTGTTGGTCGGACCTGCCGTGAGCGGGGTCGGGATCGCGCTCATGGGAGCGCAAAACGTGCTGTATGTCGATGCGGCCACATTTCTTCTCTCCGCTTTCTGTTTGCTGCCGATCCGCATACGGGAATCGGAGGGCCTGCGGAGGACGGGATGGACCACCGGAGTCGTGCAGGACCTTTCCGCCGGATTTCGGTTTGTCTTCTTAGAACAAAAGACCATCCTCCTGCTGATGGTTACGGCCGCGCTGTACAGCGTGGGCATCAGCGCGTTCGTATTTCTTCTGCCGGTATTCGCCAAAGACGTGCTCGCAATGGGGCCGATCCAGATGGGCTGGTTGTGGTCGTCTCTGGGCTTCGGCATGCTGCTCGCCTCGCTCCTTCTCGCCTCGATTACGCAACGGGATCTCTCCCGGCGCCTGCGTCTGATTGCCGGCGCCCTGGCGGTCGGAGGGCTGGCGGTCGGCGTGCTGGGCTTTCTCCAGACGCCTCTGGCGGCAGCCGCGGTGATTGCCCTCATCGGGGGCAGCACGGCGATGTTCACGCCCCTGGTCTGGACGGTGCTTCAAGAACTGACGCCGACGCATCTCCTCGGCCGCGTCTTTACGAGTTTTGCGACAGGCGGAATGGCGTCGTCGATGGCGGGCATGGCGGGCTTCGGCTGGGCGGCGGACAGTTTGGGTCCCAGCGCCAGCTTAATGGGAATCAGCCTGATTCTCTTGATGACGGCGGCTACCGCGGCCTGGTTTAGCCGGCACAAGCTACATGCGCCCGCCGTTCTCCAAGTCGATTCCCTCGCCACGGGACCGGTTCATGCCCATTCCTAGCCCTGAATCCGGCGGCTCGGTGACGATTACCCTTGGAAGACTCTTGTCCTTCGGAGTAGGAGAATGCGGGGTGTCGGTCCCGCCATTGCTGCGGCGGGACCGCCGTCCAATCGTCCGACCGGGGCCGGCTATTTGGAGATTTCTTGCCCCGGAGGAACCGCCACATCGGCCACCTGGTTATCTCCATCGACCAGTAAGACGACCGCTTCTCCTTGGGAGAGCGTGGAGATTCTCTCTCGCATCGAAGGCCTGACTTCAAACGGCTGCTCCTTCCCCTCGCGCGTGCGGATGGTGATGTGATTCTCCTGGAGAGGCGCCACCACGGTCCCCAGCACCCGCTGTTGCGCGCCTTTCAACGGCGATTTCTGCTCAGACATGGCTCCCGCTTCCTCAGCTGCCTGTTTGCTCGCGAAGTTTACGTCCACAATCTTATTCGTCTCATCCACCATGAAGACAGCTTCGGCTCCCACGGGCACGGACGCCATCTTGCTGCGCGCCTGCGTGCGAATCTGGAAGCTCAACTCCTTGCCGTCTTCCGTGCGGATCAACGCACGGTCATGTCCGATCACCAGCGGTTGAGCGATCTGCCCTTTCAAGATTTTGTGTGTGCCGTGGCCCCCCATCGGCTGCCCCGACTCATCCAGCACGTGATAATCGACGAGAAGATTTTGATCGTTGAGGGTCAGTTCAATCACGTCGCCGACTTTGATTTCCGGGAACCCTTTTTCTCGTGCTCCCTTCAATGGGATGAAGCGAGGCGACAGCTCGCCCGTATTGAGTTCAAGTTGGTCGCCTTTGATTTGTTCGACGGTTCCCTTGACGTGACGTTGGCCTTGTAACATCGAGGAGCCGCCCTCCTGTGCTTGAGAATCGGCCAGGACGCCGGCGGGAAAGGCCAGCACGGAAACCACGCCTACAATTCCGGTCCAACATTGCTGTGTCATGGTGACCCCCTAATTGAAGTAGGTGAATAGACGCGAGAAGTCGGCGCGACTCGCCCTTGTTTCAAAACAGTTTTTGCAAGGAATGTTCCCTGCGGACCGGTGTCTCCCATAGCTGAATCCAGCCGACTTCCGGAGAGAGCGCCGGCAAGATGAGAAACATGTTTGACGAAGTGTCCCGAGCGCTGGACAACATGTACGAAGGGCGTGGGTGTGCCGATATGGCCGACCTCACATCATAGATATATCGCACTTATGTCAGACAAGTTGGTCCCGCTATCCGATCAATCAAGGGACTTCCGGAAGCGCGCGACACTGACCGCGAGCATGATGGCCGCGAGCAGCCCCATGGCGGCCATCTGCGGCCAAAGCACGTCCAGTCCCACTCCCTTTAAATAGACCGCCCGCAGCACCTCGAGAAAATACCGTAACGGGTTGAGGTAGGTGAGCCACTGCAGAAACTCCGGCATGCTGCTGATCGGAGTGCCGAATCCGGAAAAGGTAATAGCCGGCATATTGAAGAAGAAGCCGGACACCATGGCCTGCTGCTGGGTCATGGAAATGGTGGAGATGAAGAGTCCGATGCCGAGCATGCACAGGATAAAGAGGATGGCGCCGAGCGCCAGGACGGCGAGGCTTCCGCGAAAGGGTACGCCGAACCACAGGGTGCCGACCACTGACACCAGCGTGGTGTCGAGCAGTCCGATGAGGAAAAACGGCAGGGTCTTGCCCAGGATGAATTCGAGACGCCCGATCGGGGTCACCATGATCTGCTCCAGCGTGCCGATCTCCCGCTCCCGGACCACCGCAAACGCGGTCAGACTGACCACCATGATCAAGATCAGGTTGCCGATGACGCCGGGCACGAAGAACCATTGACTGTCGAGGTCGGTGTTGTACCACGGCCGCCGTTCAAGGACGATGGTTGGCAGGCGGGCTTGCAACAGGGGAGCCGTGCCCGAGAGACGCTCCCGCTGATAGTCCTCTGCGAAGCGGCCGGCGATCTGATTGATATAGCCGACTGCGATCAAGGCGGTATTGGAATTGCTGCTGTCCACGATGACTTGCAGCCGTGCTGTCTGGCCTTTGCGGAGGTCTTGAGCAAAGCCGGCATTGATCTGCAGAGCGACGGTCACGTCTCCCCGATCGATAAGCTCGCCGATCTCCGCGCGGTCGCCGGGGCGCGCGCGCACTTCGAAGTAGCGGCTCGCGGTAAAGCGAGACACCAGCTCCCGGCTCACCTGACTCTTATCGAAATCCAGGACGGCGGTGGGGATGTGGCGGACGTCCAACGTGGCCGCATAACCGAAGACCAGCATCTGGATCACCGGGGGGCCGAACAGGAGGAAGCGCGTGCGTGTGTCCCGGAAGACCTGGATGAATTCCTTGATCAGCATGCCGCGGAGACGTCCTAGCATGGTGTCATCCTCAACTGAGGCTCTTCTTGAAGGCCCGCGTGGCCAGGATCGTGAGCAGCGCGGCGAACAGCGCCAGCGCGAGCAGATCATCCAGGAGCAGCGGGAGCGGCGTGCCTTTGAGGAACACATCGCGGATGATCGTCATGAAATAGCGCGCCGGGATGACATGCGTGATGGCTTGAATGGCGGCCGGCATCTGGTCGATGGGATAAATGAACCCCGAGAGCAGAAAAGCCGGTAAGAAGGTCGCGATCAGCGCCGCTTGGCTCGCGGCGAGTTGGGTTTTGGCCACCACGGAGACGAGGTAGCCTAACGACAGGACGACGATCAGGAAGAGGGTGCAGCTCAAGAAGAAGACGCTCCATTGACCCCGGAACGGAACCTCGAACCACCAGACGGCCAGGCCGGCGCAGAGGGCCGTATCGAGCAGACCGATCATGAAATAGGGCACCAGTTTGCCGACCATCAGCTCCAGGGGCGTGACCGGTGTGGAGACGAGTTGCTCCATGGTACCCCGCTCCCACTCCCGGGCGATCGTCAGGGAGGTCAAGAAGGACCCGATGACGGCCATGATGATGGCCACGACGCCCGGGACGATATTGGCCGTGCTCTCGAGGTCTTCGTTGAACCAGGTCCGGGCATCGACCCTCAGGGGCGCCTCCAGCCGGCTCTGGCCCTGGCGCCGCAGCCACTCGAGTTGAATCTTCCGGCTATAGCCCTGGACGACGGCTTCGCCGTAGCTGATGCTCACGTTGGCCGTATTGTTATCCGTCGCATCGATCAGCGCCTGAACGGCGACCGGGCCCCCTGCGGCTACCTGGTCTGAGAAATCCGACGGGACGACGATCGCCAGCCGGCAGGCTCCGGAATCCAGCGCGTGGATCAGGGCCGGATAATTGTCCACCGCCTTCACGACGTGAAAATACGCCGAGGCTTGAAAGCGTGTGAGAAAGTCCTGGCTCTGCTGGCTGCCTTCCCGGTCGTACACGTAGACGGGGATGTGCTGGATGTCGAACCGCACGCCGTAGCCGAAGGCCAGCATCAACAACAGGGGCATGGCCACGGTAATCAGGAGGCTGGGCACGTCCCGGCTGATTTGCAGCACTTCCTTGCGGACGATGGCGATGAGCCGGTGCCAGCGCATGCTAAGCCTGATTCCCCGCCTCTTGAGCGGCCGTCAACGAGACAAACACATCCTCCAGGCTCGGGCGGATCGGCGTCACCTTGGTGACGGTGACGCCCTCTCTGGACAACAGGGCGCGCAATCGGGGGATGGCGTCGCGGGCGTCCGGCACGACCACGTGCAGGGCATTGCCGAACACTGCGGCATCCCGCACGTCCGGCGTCTGCTGCAGCCGGTCGAGCGCCAGACCGAGCGGGGCGCACTCCACCAGCACCAGGTCGCCCTTCATCGCACGCTGTTTCAATTCCGTCGGCGACCCGGACGCGATGATGCGCCCCTGGAAGATCAAGACCAGGCGACTACAGTACTCCGCTTCATCCATGTAATGAGTGGTCACGAGGACCGTCACGCCTTCCGCGGCCATGCGGTGAATCAATTCCCAGAATTGCCGTCTCGAAGCCGGATCCACTCCCGATGTCGGCTCATCGAGGAACAGGATGGGCGGCCGATGGAGCACGGCGCAACCCAGGGCCAGCCGTTGCTTCCACCCGCTGGGCAGGGTGCCGGTCAGGGCCGATTCGCGGCCGATCAAGCCGGCCATCTCCAGGACCCACGACTCCCGTTCCTTCAGCACCGAAGCCGGGACATCGTACATGCTGGCAAAGAACCGGATGTTTTCGATGACGCGCAGATCGTTGTAGAGGGAGAACTTCTGGGACATGTACCCGATCCGGCGGCGGACCTGCTCCGGCTCCCGCGCCACATCAAAACCCGCCACGAGCGCCTGCCCTCCGGTCGGCCGCAGCAGTCCGCAGAGCATCCGGATCGTCGTCGATTTGCCCGCGCCGTTCGGACCGAGGAACCCCACCACCTCGCCTGGCCGGGCCTCCAGGCTGATGCGATCCACCGCGACGAAGTCGCCGAAGCGTTTCACGAGGTCTCGCACGATCACCGGGCGATCATCGCGATTCATGGGGTGGGCTCCGGTGGTCTCCCGAGGTCATGGCGACGAACAGATCCTCAATCGTCGGGGGCACTTCTTCCACAGAGGTGAAGGGAAGGCCTGCGGATCTGAGCCGGCCCTCCAGTTCCGCGATCCGGCGGGCGGGATGATCGACCACGACATGCACGCCGTCCCCGACCAGCAAGGCGTTGAAGACGCCCTCGGCGCCGTGGAGCGCTGCGCGCGTCCCTCGCGGGTCCGGAGACACGACGGACAGCACCGCGCCGCCCAGGTGCGCTTTCAGTCCGGCGGGCGTCTCGCAGAGCAGTAAGCGTCCCTGGTGCAGCAACGCGACCCGATGGCAGCGCTCGGCCTCATCGAGATACGAGGTCGACATGAGAATCGCGATCCCTTCGACGAGCAGCGAATAGAGAATGCGCCAGAAATCCCGGCGCGAGACCGGGTCCACGCCATTGGTCGGTTCATCGAGCAGGATGACCCGGGGCCGATGGATGAGCGCGCAAACCAGCCCGAGCTTTTGCTTCATCCCGCCGGAGAGTTTGCCGGCCGGCCGGTTTCTGAATGGATCGATGCCGGCGGCCACGAGCAGCTGCCGGCTCCGCGGTTCACGGTCCGCCCGGGACACGCCGAAGACGTCGGCGTAGAAGCGGATGTTTTCCTCGACGGTCAGGTCTTCGTAGAGCCCGAAGCGCTGCGGCATATAACTGATGTGGGCCTTGGCCGCCTCGGGATCTCGTCCGATGTCATAGCCGGCCACCGTCGCGGACCCTGCATCGGGCGTCAGGACACCGGCCAACATGCGGAGGGTCGTCGTCTTGCCGGCTCCGTCGGGTCCCACCAAGCCGAAGATTTCGCCGGGGTGCACCTCGAAATCCAGCCGGTCGACCGCCGTCACGTCCGGAAAGCGTTTCGTCAGGTTCGATGTGGTGACGGCGGCCGGCATGATTCACTGCGGCCCATTCCTCTTCGCCTTCTCCTCTCTCCCTTCAAGAGGGGACGGGGAAGGGAGAGGGGATGATGCCGCGATGTCGATCACGGCCTCCGCCGGCATCCCCGGCTTGAGTTCGTGGTTGGCATTGTCGAGATCGATTTTGACGCGATAGACCAGGGTCACCCGTTCCTTGTACGTTTCCACGCTCTTGGGCGTGAACTCGGCTTGGGAAGAAATGAACGAGACGCGGCCTTGGTAGCCCTTATCAGGATACGTGTCGGTGCGAACGGTGGCCGGCTGTCCCCAGCGGACGCGGCCCAGATCCGGTTCGTTGATGTAGCCGCGCATCCAAAGATGATCCACATCGGCAATCGTCACCACCGGAGTCCCCGGTGCGACGACTTCCCCGAGTTCGGCCTGCCGGACCAGTACCACGCCCGAGATCGGCGCCGACAGCAGGGTGTAGCCCAATTTTACCCGCGACATCTCCAGATGTTCCCGGGCCAGTTGGAGATTGGCCTGCCGCACCGCGATTTCCTCCTTGCGTGTGCCCTCGACGATTTGATCGTGCGTCTGCTTCACGCGTTCATAGGTCGCCTGCGCCCGTTTCAACTGCGTCCGGGCGCTCTCGACGTCTTCCCGTGCGACCCCTTGCTCCGCCAGGAGGGCCTCCCGCCGGCGAAATTCCGCCCGTTTGAGTTGGAGATCCGCTTGCGCGTCGATGAGCGTTTGTTTGGCCGCCTGGATTTCCTGCACGCGGCTGCCCGCCTCGGCGAGTCGGAGTTCGGCTTCACGCGTGCGCACGGTAGCTTCATCGACACTTACTTGCTGGCGATAGTCATCGTCGTCCAGCCGCGCCAGCAGGTCGCCTTGCCGGACGTATTGGCCCTCCTGCACCGGGAGGTCCATGATCCGGCCCTGCACTTTAAAGCTCACCACGCTCTCATGCGCCTCGATGTTTCCCGAGATGCGAAGCGTGGCGTCATCGCTGTGGTCGGCCGCCGAGCGCACATAGAA
Organism: uncultured bacterium; assembly: GCA_965285945.1. Classification (GTDB taxonomy): domain Bacteria; phylum Nitrospirota; class Nitrospiria; order Nitrospirales; family Nitrospiraceae; genus Nitrospira_D. The sequence continues at coordinate 10,907 of CBDIWP010000005.1, forward strand.
GTATCCGCCTGCGGTCAAGGCGGCGACCGCGGCTATGATCAGGACGATTTGCTTCGTCATGGTCTTCTACGTCCTGCGCGTCGGTGGAGTCTGGCGTGCCCGGTCATCAGCCCTTCCAGGGCCACTTTGATGATTGCCGAAAATCCGGTCTCCGGCGTGAGTTGCAGTTCTTCCAACTTCGCCGGATTCATGATGGCCTGGACCGTGCCCAGGAGAATCTCGATGGCCAGTTTGGGAGGAATGTCCGGACGAATGATTCCCGCCCGGCGTCCTTCGAGGAAGACCTGGCCGAAATGGCGCTGAAGCACATCCCGTCGCCGGCGTTCCACCACCTGAAAGAGCGCGGGCGCCGCCCGCTGGATGTCACGCACGAACGGCGGTTGAATCTCCTCCATGTGACCCTGCACGCAGGTGAGGAGGCGATGCAGCGCGCCGAGGCAATCCGCTGACGCCTCAGCCGTAATGCGGCCGAGGTCGGCATCAATGCTGTAAAACTTTTCGAGGATGACCGCCTCCAGGAGCGCGGTCTTGCTCGGGAAGGAGGCGTACAACGTCTTCTTGCTCATCCCCAATTCCCGCGCCAAATCATCCATCGTGACGCGCCTGAACCCTTGAGCAAAGAAGTGCCGCCGGGATTCCGTGATGATGCGCTGGCGGACGGCCTTCTCCGGCGGCGGCCTGCCTGGCACCGTACGGGGACCTATGGAAGATCTGGCCGGCATAGCCTGTGGAAACTAAATTAGTATTCTTAGTTTCCTTCGTCAACCCGGGGCGATGCGCCTGCCCGTCAGGCGAGTGCCGAGACAGCCGTGGATCCGGGGACAATGAGGGGTGAGGAGGAGCGGACGGTCAGGCGTTCGGTCTACCGGTGCATCGCATAGTCGATCATTCTGCGGGCAATTTCCCGTTCTCCCATGATCACGGCATGGGCTCCGTGCTGCTCCAAATGCATCACTTCGGCATCGGAATGGGCGCGCGCCACGATGGAGAGCGAGGGGTTGAGCGCCCGGGCCCGGGTGATCGCGTGCCCGGCCTCGAATACATTGGGAATGGCACTGATCAGGAGCCGTGCCTCCATCACATTGGCCGACTCCAAGACCCCCGCCGCGCTGGCCTGGCCAAGGATGGCCGGCACACCTTCCGCATGCAGCCGGATGATGAGGCTGGCGTCGTTCTCGATCACGACCAGAGGATAGTTCTTCTCGCGGAGGGCCGCGCCGATGATCTGACCGACGCGTCCATAGCCGACCAGGATGACCTGGTCCTTGACCGAGAGGGACGGTTCGGCCACGGATCCCGCCCGAGCCGCGGCGGGCTTGAAACGATCCAGTGCCGCAAACAAGAGCGGGTTGATGACGATGGAGAGTATCGCGCCGGCCAAAATCACATCGCGCCCTTCGAGCGACAACAGCCCCAGCGTCACCCCGAGTTGCGCGAGCATGAACGCAAACTCTCCGATCTGCGCCAGACTGGCCGAAATGGTCATCGCGGTTTTCCGGGGATAGCCGAACAGGTAGACGATCAGCCAGGCGGTGGACGATTTGCCGATCACAATAATGAGCAGCGTGGCCGCGACCGCCCACGGTTGATGCAGCAGGATCTTCGGATCGAACAGCATGCCGACGGATACGAAAAAGAGCACGGCAAACGCATCTCTCAACGGCAAGGTCCCGGCCGCCGCCTTATGGCCGAGTTCGGATTCATTGAGGATCAAACCGGCAAAGAAAGCGCCGAGCGCGAACGAAACATCGAACAGGGCGGTCGACCCGAAGGCGATGCCGAGCGCGATGGCCAGCACGGAGAGCGTGAAGAGTTCCCGCGACCCGGTCTCCGAAACGCGGTCGAGCGCCCAGGGGATCACCCGTTTCCCAACGATCAGCATCAGGGCGATGAAGAGCCCGATCTTGCCCAGCGTGATGGCGATGGCCATCGGGAGTCCCCCCATGTCCGGGGACTGCGCGCCCGCGCCGCTCACCGCCGTTGCCAAGGCCGGAACCACGACCAGGGCCACGACCATGGCGATGTCTTCGATGATGAGCCAACCCACTGCGATCCGGCCCTCTTCGGAGTCGAGCAACTGCCGGTCTTCCAGGGCCCGCAGCAGCACCACCGTACTGGCGGTTGAGAGGGTGAGGCCGAAGATGAGCCCCGCGCTATGGGACCATCCGAGCGCGTAATGGGCCAGTACCCAGCCCAGCACCGTGGCGATGAGAATCTGGGCGATCGCTCCGGGGAACGCAATCTTACGGACGGCCCACAGGTCTCCAATTGAAAAATGCAATCCGACGCCGAACATCAGCAGCACGACGCCGACATCCGCCAGGTCCGGGGCCAGCGACGAATCGGCGACGAAGCCGGGGGTGAACGGTCCGATGACGATACCGGCCAACAGAAATCCCACAATGGGCGCAACGTTGAGCCGCCTTGCCAACATCCCGAAGACGAAGGCTGTCACGAAGGCGCCGACCAGCATGGATATCAGGGGGTGGGAGTTCATGGGTTACGACGGCTGTCCTCTATTTCACCCGCATCCGATAATGGCATCGCCCGGCGGGAAATCCGCCGTCTGAGCACCAGTCAGGCTTGGGCATGGATCAAATTATGAAATCCGCCGTCCGAAGGTATGCGAAAAGCAGGACGCGTGTAAAGGGATGGGGCCGCTGACAGACTCCAGTTGGAGTTGTGCCCTCCACCTCTTGACCAATCAATGTTTGTTGATCTAGAGTTCCAGCCATGATTACTACTTCAGTCTCGCTCAAGAAAGCGGCCGACTTGTTTCATGCCTTATCGGACGAGACGCGGCTGGCGTTGCTCGAACGGTTGAAGGGCGGGGAGCATTGCGTGTGCGAACTGACGGATGCGATGAAGGCTGGTCAGTCGCGGCTGTCGTTCCATCTCAGGGTGCTCAAAGAAGCAGGGCTGCTCAAGGACCGGCGTGAGGGGCGGTGGATGTATTACTCGCTCAATCCGAATGCGCTCGATGAGGTGGAGTCGTTGGTGGATACGCTCAAGCAGGCAGCAAAGTCGGCGGGGTCCAAGGGTAAGTGTTGGTAGGCTGTTTTTTTGCTCTCATGCATCAATGCTTCTTGATGGAGGTGCTCTGTGGATAACGACCAAACGCTGAAGGATGAAATCAAGGCCCGCTACGGCCAGGCGGCGCTGCAAGCTCAGAAACAGGAACGGCGCTCGTGCTGCGGGACCGGCACGGTGCTGACCGAGGGGAAACTCGATCCCATTACCGGGAATCTGTATGGAGAGCACGAAACGGCGGTGCTGCCCAAGGAAGCCGTGCTGGCCTCGCTCGGCTGCGGCAATCCGACGGCGCTCGCGCAGATCATGCCGGGCGAGACGGTGCTGGATCTGGGATCGGGCGGCGGCATTGATGTGCTCCTGTCTGCACGACGCGTGGGGCCGGGCGGCAAAGTCTATGGACTGGACATGACCGACGAAATGCTGGCACTGGCGCGAGCCAACCAGGCCAAGGCCGGCGTGACGAACGTCGAATTTCTCAAAGGCGATATCGAGCATATTCCATTGCCGGACAATACGGTCGATCTGATTATCTCCAACTGCGTCATCAATCTTTCGCCCGACAAAAACCGGGTCCTGGCGGAAGCGCTCCGCGTGCTCAAGCCGGGCGGGCGATTGGCCGTCTCCGACATCGTGATTCGGGGCGAGATGCCGGATGCAGTCAAACGCAGCATCGAACTCTGGGCGGGCTGCGTAGCCGGGGCGCTAGAAGAAGGGGACTACCGAGCGACGCTCGAGCGGGCCGGTTTTGAACAGATCTCCATTGAAGCCACGCGCGTCTATTCGGCCGCCGATGCCCGGGAACTGTTTGAGGGCATGGGCCTCGATTTGGATGCGATCGTGCCGCTGGTCGATGGCAAGTTCATCAGCGGCTTCGTGCGGGCCGCCAAGCCGGCGGCGCAGGAAGCCCCATGCTGTGGTCCGAGCTGTTGCAGTTGATCCACGACAGAAGAGAAAGACCGCCGATGGCTGGTTTCCGGACGAGGGGCGGGCATAAAACCACGGGTGTTGTTCTTGAGGTCTCTATGGGCCGGTGATGATGTGCCCGCCGGGTCGTCCTTCGACCTCGCTCCATTCGGCCACCGCCTCTGCCATCTCTTCGAGCCGTTGCGCGACGCGGCCATATACCGTGTCAGGCGGGTAGGTGCCGTCGACTCCCCGTTCGCCGGCTGCCACGCCGGTGAGCAGCTCGATGGCTTCTTCCAACGTATTCACGGCATAGATGATGAAGTGTCCGGCCTCCACGGCCTCCACGACGTCGCGCCTGAGGGCTAGGTGCCTGGTATTCCGCGCTGGAATGATGACGCCTTGCTTGCCGGTGAGGCCGCGCCGGGAACAGGACTCAAAGAACCCTTCGATCTTCTCATTCACGCCGCCGATGGGCTGGACTTCGCCCAATTGGTTGATGGACCCAGTGACAGCGATATATTGATGGATGGGCAAGTCCGCCAAGCTCGATAGAATGGCCGCAATTTCCGCCACGGCGGCGCTGTCGCCTTCCACCTCGGAATAGGTCTGCTCGAAGGTGAGAGAGGCGCTCAAGGCGAACGGATGAAAGCCGGCGAACTTGCCGGCCAAACAGCCCGCGAGCGTGAGAACCCCCTTACTGTGAATCTCGCCCGCGAGTTCCGCCTCGCGCTGGATGTCAATCACGCCTTTCGTGCCGATGTAGGTGCGGACGGTGATGCGCGTCGGACGTCCAAAAACATAGTTGCCGAGTTCATGCACGGACAGTCCATTGACCTGGCCCACGACCTCGCCGTCCAGGTCGACGATCAACGTGCCTTCCCGGATTTCGTCCTGAATCCAATGCTCGATCAAATTCGATCGGTGGCGCTTATGTGAAACGGCGGCGTCCACATCCGCTCGTGTCACGAAGGAATGGCCTTCTTTCTTCGCCCAGTATCCGGCTTCTCTGATCAGGTCGCTGACCAGGCTGAAGCGGAGCGACAGTCGGTCATGGCGATCGGCGAGGCGAAAGCCTTGCTGGATGATTTCGGCCACTGCATCGGCGCCGAAGTGGGGGAGTCCTTCGTCCCGGCACAGCTTAGCAATGAAACGGGCATATTGCCGGTCCTGTAGTTCCGTCCGCACGACTTCGGTGTCGAAGTCCGCTTTGACTTTGAAGAGCTTGGCAAAGTCTTCCTCATAGGTCTGGAGCAGATGGTAGATCACCGGGGGGCCTACCATAATGACTTTGACGTTGACAGGAATGGCTTCCGGCCTCAGCCCGGCTGTGGAAAAGCCGTAAAATTCACCGGGGTCTTCAATTTTCACCGCGCCAGTTTTGATCACCCGTTTCAACGCGTCCCAGGAGAAGGGTTGGCGCAGCATGTCCAGCGCATTCACGATCAAGTAACCCCCGTTGGCCTGTAAGACGGCGCCGGCGCGGATCTCCGTAAAATCGGTGTACATGACACCCATGTGCGCGCGCCGTTCAATCTTCCCGATCAGGTTGGTGTAGGTGGGGTGCGACTCGTCGATGACGGGAGCCCCGCCGTCCGGGTCATGCTCCACAATGAGGTTGACGAGGAAGCGCGCCATGTCCGGTCGCCGAGGTTCCAGCCCGGGAATCGGGAGGGGCGGACTCTCCCGAGGCAGAAAGTCCTTGTAATTATGCACGATGTCTTGCTGCACGCGCGCTAAAAAGGCGGAGACGGCGGGCAACGCTTGATAGGTGCGACGCATGGTGTCATAGCGGCCTTCCAGGACGTTGATGACGACCTGGCGGTCGAGATGGCGCAGTTGATGTTCGGCTTCTTTATCCAAGCCATGGATGCGCACATGGAATTCGCGGATCTCGCCTTCGAGCGTCTTGCGCCGTTCGGTGAGTTCCTGCTGCTCTTGGTCGGACATCGCCTCCATGGCTTTGTCCGTCAGGGGTTGGCCGTCCTTCAGCGGGACGAGGCCGAAGCCCGCGGGGGTTTCTTCGAACCCGAATCCTCTGGTGAGGCTTAACTGAGTCAATTCGCGAAAGAGGATTTTCTTTTTCGCATCGAAGTCGTCATGCAGTTTCGCCTTGGCATCGAGGTACTTCTTGCTTTCAAAGGCGGCGGGAATGTCACGGCGCAAGCCTTCGATGAATGCCGCCAGTTCCCGCTTCAAGGCGCAGCCTTGTCCCGCCGGCAGCGACAGGCACAGAGGACGCGAGGCATCCTGGAAGTTATTGACGTAACACCAGTCAGAAGGTGCCGCGCCGCTCTTGGCCAAGCGTGTGACCATTTGCCGGACCAGCGTCCCCTTGCCGGTGCCGACCGGGCCTGACACGTACAGGTTGAACCCACCACTGTTCATCTGCAGGCCGAAGTCCAGGGCCTCCACCGCCCGTTCTTGTCCGATGATTTCGTTCAACGGTTCGAGTTCGCTGGTGTCTTCGAATCCCAGGTGGCCTGGCTCAACCGCGGGAGACAGCATGGAGACGAGGACTTTGAACTTCTCACTGGTCATCAATCTATCCTTGTGTAATCACGGGCGGGAGTGTGACGACCGTCGCCTGGGGACCTTTGTCCCCCTGCTCGTCGTTATAGACGACTTCCATTCCGTCCTCCAATTGCTCAAAGGACAATCCCTGCAAGGCATGGGCATGAAAATACACTTCGCCTCCCCTTTCTTTCAAAATGAACCCATAGTGCTCGCGGGGGAACAGCTTCGAGATGACGCCGCGATGAGGCGGCACCGGCGGCAGACGTATGTCCGTGTGCGCTCGTTTCTCACGATACTTGCTCAATTCGATCGCCACGGCATCAAAGGCATGGCGAATCGCCTCCTCAAAGGTTTTGTCCTCTTTCCTGGCGGTGAGCGTATGGCGTTCGGGCAGGGACACGACGATCAGCGCCTCGGCGACGTTGTCCAGTTTCTTGTGATGCGGATTCTTGGTCAGGGTGACGCGGCCATGCAGGAGATCCTCATGGCCTCGTTGCAGGTGCCCTATCCGGGCTTCAATCTCAGTTTTCCAGCGCGGGGTCATGTCGACGTTGCGGCTTTCAATTTCCAGTTCCATGGTGTTGCTCCTTCCTATGCCGGGGTCTACTCAAGCTCAAGACCCAGCAAGGGATATGCCGCTTGTAAACCAGGGCTCATATTACGAGGAGGCTGGCTTCTTCGCCGTTCACTTCTTGCCACGGACTGGTTACGTGGCGCATTTGTCCCCAGGCGGGTTTCTGGCAGTGAAGCTGAACGCGACACAATCGGACCAGCCCCGGCCAGGGTAAGCTGAGCGTCGCGGGAGAGGCGATGAAGGTGAGGCGAAGAAGGAGAGGCGATGAAGGAGAGGCGAAGAAGGAGAGGCGAAGAAGGAGAGGCGGTGGGGCGGCAAGCGCATTCCGCTCGTCGCCTCAGACGCCGGTCTCATGGAACGTGACTTGCGAGAGCGATGTGTCATGCCGCCATTGAAACAACGATCCCTTGAACGCTATCTCCAGCGCCGGTTCGGTCCTGACGCCGAGCTTCTGTCCCATGAAGTGATCGGCAAGGAAAGTTCGAAAGGCACGCACAAACGGTATGGCTATGGGACGCCGGTCAAAGTCACCTTCCGGACCGGCCGCCGGGTACAATCAGCCGTGCTGGAAACCATGAAGCCCGGCCCGTTCGGGCATGAGCATATGGCCGATCGGGCGCAGGCGATGCTCTGGGACTATGATTCCTATGGACGGCTTCCCCGGCATGTGAACGCTTTGGACGTGGGCGCCTTTACCGCCCGACAGGACATGATCTCCGTTGCGGAGGCCACCGAGTTTTTTGTGCTCAATCAATGGACAGAGGGAACGAGTTATCACGACGATCTCCAACGGCTCATGAAGGGCGGCAGACTGCGCCCGCTTGATCGGGAGCGGACGAGGGCCCTCGCGCGGTATCTCGCTGACATTCATAGCAAGAAGCGGCGCGATGCCGATCTGTACCGCCGCCGGCTCCGTGAATTGATCGGTCATGGCGAATGCATTATGGGATTGACCGACAGCTATCCCGCGAAGTGTGACTTCATCACCGGCGATTTGTTGCGGACAATTGAGGAGGCCTGCAACCGGTGGCGCTGGCGCCTGCGCGACCACACCCACCGGCTGTCGCAGGTGCATGGGGATTTCCATCCCTACAACGTGCTGTTTAGGACAGGGACTGACTTTTCCCTGTTGGACCGATCGCGGGGTGAATGGGGAGAGCCGGCGGACGACGTGACCGCGATGACGATGAATTACCTGCTCAACTCGCTGATTCGCTGGGGCCGGCTCCGGGGACCGTTCGAGGTCCTGTTCCGATTGTTCTGGGATACCTATGTGGACGCGAGCGGCGATAAGGACGTGGCGGCGGCTGCCGCGCCGTTCTTTGCGTTTCGGGGCTTGGTCGTGGCGAGTCCTGTCTGGTATCCCACCCTCACCCTCGACGTGCGCCGCACGATCTTCCGCTTTGTGGAAACCGTCCTCGACGCCCCGCGTTTTGAGCCGGAACGGGTGAACGAATATTGCGGGCAGCGATCGAGCCGTCTGCCATAAGCGTTAAGCTCCTACTTCTTGCAACGTGAAAAGCTGATAGCCCGGAGGCTGCATGCATCAACCGAAAAGTTGTGCCATCTGGATCACCGGTCTGCCGGCCTCGGGCAAGAGCACCATCGTGGCCGCTCTGAAACCTCAGCTCGAATCATTGGGGCATTCCGTCGAAGTGCTCGAATCAGATCAGGTCAGGCGGGTCCTGACGCCGTCGGCGACCTACTCAGATGCAGAGCGCGATGTATTTTATCGTGCGCTGGCCTTCACCGGAGCCAAGCTGGTCGCACACGGGGTGACGGTCATCTTCGACGCGACGGCCGCCAAGAGAGCCTATCGCGACTTCGCACGAAGTCTGATTCCGACGTTCATCGAGGTGGCGATCGCATGCCCGCTGGAGCTCTGCATGCAGCGCGACTACAAGGGCACCTACCAGCGAGGCCTGCGGGGGGAGACGTCCACCGTGCCGGGATTACAGGTGCCCTACGAAGCGCCGCTGAATCCGGAGATCGTCATTGATACGACGAAGGTCCAGCCCGACATCGCAGCAGACAACATTCTGCAGGCGATCAAGGAACGATTCCCGTAAGCACTCCTGATGCCCGGTCTTTCGCGGAACAGTCCGCCAGCGTCGAAAGACACGGGGCGCTCACCCTCTCGCGCCGGGTGCGCAGACATGAGGCGACGTATTGTTCGCCTCGCGCGCACCTTGCTGGACGGCCTATTTGCGTATCCTGGAGGCCATTGAGCCGCCGGCACGATACGTGACCTGGTCGCGGCCGGTTGTGCCATAACGAGTTGTCCGCAACCTGAGACATCGGTATATCGGACCGTCATTCACGCGGCCTCCGTTCAGCTGTCCACTGCTCACCGCGCCTTGCTTGATGGGGCTCATTGCCCGCGCTATAGTGCCGCGCCATGCGTAAGAAGATGTCGTCAGGCAGCGGACGAGGCGGGCCCCTCCATCCGATTGGCGATGGCGAGATTCCCAGGAGCGCTTGCCCTGAATCGGCCGCGCTGCTCGCCGCCCTTCGTGCGATCGCGACCAGCGATGTCTATGCGATGGGAGGGAAAGACTGTGTGGTTCGGGGCTACGGCTACTATCGGGAGCAGCGCCTGCAGCAGTACAGCTGGAGCCAGGATGGCGGGACGCTCATGGCGCGGGTGCAGGGCACTCGGCTCTATACCGTCACATTTGCGATTGAGGACGGGTTTCTTACGGCTGCCTGCAATTGCCCTGTCGGGGGCCGGGACTCATTGTGTAAACATATCCTGTGCGCCTGCTTCACCACTAAAAACCTGCTTTCGCCGGACACGTTCAAGCTGCCGGATTGGCAGCAGACCCGATCGCCTAGGCTCTGGGCCGAATTGCTCGGAAGTCATCCAGGACCAAGCCGGACGCCCGACAGTCGCTCGATCGAAGATGGCCGCCATGAACCGAGCGGCAAGCGGCCGGCCTACGAGATCGTCATTGATGCGGATGGCGTCCCTCCGCAAGTCGTCATCCATAAAAACGGCGCACAGCTCCCCCGGGGATGGACCCCTGGGCTTCCGCCCATATTGGGGCCCTTGCTGAATGCCTCCTGGCGGTCGTTTGGCTTTGGAGAAGATCCTTTCCGGCACTATCTCAATCGCCAGGACCGTCCCTATCCGGTTGTCCTGAAGTCGGGCGAGGCACGGATCCCGCTTCAATGGGATCGGTCGAGCAGGTGCCGGAGCCGGACGGCCATCGATCTGTCCGGCGATCAGGTCCGGTTCCGCGCGGTCTGCCTCGCCGATGGGGCGGTGCTTGAGCGGATGGCGCGCGTGAGGGACTTCGTGGCCGATCCCAACGGAGGACGCCTGCTCTTATTGGAGGATGAACGGGGATGGGCCTCGTTCCGCTTACTGAGACAAGCGTTCGGCCCTATCGATCCATTTGGCTCTTCCTTTGAGCCTCCTCCTGAAGCGGTTCGAGCGGTGACCTTGCCGGATGAGTCCGGTAACGAGCGATGGCCGGCCGCCCGTGTTCAGACGGAGGTCGCCCTGGCGGTCGACGAGTTCCAGTCCGCCCAGATCGATCTTGTCAGGAGTGAGGCCGACCAGACGCTGCGGAGTCTCAGGCTGACCGTCGACGGGAAGGAATATCCGGTTCAACGGCTCGAAGCGGATCACGAGGCGACGGCCACCTCCTACGTCCTGATCCTGACTCCTCCTGATGCAAACGCCGATCAGGCGGCTCCATGGACTCTGCAGGCGCAATGTCGGCGCGGTGCAATATCATGGGCTCCGAGCGCGTCCGCCTTCTCGTTCCTCTCGGCGCTGGAGCAGGGCCGGGGAGTGTCCAGCCCCTTGCGGGCGCACAAGCGGAAAACGGTGCTCTATGCCACGTTCTTCTCTCTTCTTTCTGTGCCCGAAAGTAAGGACCAGAACAAGCTGATACAAAAGGCTCTTGGCCACGAAGACTGGTCCTATGCCTTGAGCGTCGAGGCGGCTTCATGGCTGAGGCACCAGTTGTCGGTCTATGCCCGGCCCATTCTGCGCTTGCAGATTCACGATGGGCGCTGGGCCCTGCAGCCGATCGACAAGGCTCGCGAGGCGTGGCTGTACCGGATTCCGTTCGATGTTTTCGGCCCCGAGGTCTTTCGGGGTATGCAGCGGTGCGATGAGATGACGCTCCCCGCCTCGCGGCTGTTCCAAGGATTACCGCATCTCTTTGCGCAGCTGACGGCGGCCGGCATCCCGCTGCTCTATCGGGGCAAGCCGCTTAAACCCGCCCGCTGGGAGGTCGCGGTCCACATCGAGCGTGAGGAGGCCGCGCGCGCAGGCATCGATTGGTTTGAGATCAGGCCGGAGATTCGCTCTGAGGCCGGGGTGCTGGAAGAGTCGGAATGGCGGGCGGCGCTCCGGCAAGGGGGGCTCATCGATGACGGCAGCGGCCTGCGCCTGTTGGATGAAGCCACGTTGGCACGGCTGCGGGCGATCTTCGATCTGACGGGTGAGGAGTCGCCGGATCGAGCGGCGGCGCGGATCGTCCGTGTGCCGCGCTTGCAAGTCCTGGACTGGCTGGCGTTACGCGAGCAGGGCATTACCGTCTCGCTGCCCACCGAAGAGGAAGCCGTGCTGGCCCGGCTCTTGGGCTTTACGCGGATCGAGACGCCGCCTTTGCCGCCCAGCCTGCATGCGGTCCTTCGCCCCTATCAGCGGGATGGCTACGCCTGGCTCGCATTTCTCTATGCTCACCGATTCGGCGCCTGTCTGGCCGATGACATGGGCTTGGGCAAGACCGTCCAGACTATTGGTCTGTTGGCCGCCCTCCATGACGGCCGTCTCACGCCAGCTGATGGCGTGAAAGGCCCGCACTTGATCGTGGTGCCCACGAGCCTCTTGTTCAACTGGGAGCAGGAACTCGCGCGCTTTGCGCCGGGCTTACAGGTTCACGTCTACAGCGGCAGCGAGCGGAAGCTCGACGCCAAGGACGGGGATGTCGTCCTCACCACCTATGGGCTGGTCCGCCGCGACGGCGAGTCGTTGGCGCGCCGGGCGTTTCATGTGATCGTGTTTGATGAGGCTCAGGCGGTGAAGAACATCCATGCGGACATCACCGGCGCGGTCCGTCGGCTCTCCGGACGCTTTAAGATCGCACTGACCGGGACTCCTCTCGAAAACCACCTGGGTGAGTATTTCTCTGTGGTCGATTTGTGCCTGCCCGGGCTCCTGGGCGAATATGACCGGTTCAAGAAAGAGCTGAAACAGGCCGAGGAACCGGCGTTGAATCGGCTGCTGCGCCGGACGCGCCCGTTCATTCTGCGGCGGACCAAGGCACAGATCCTTCACGACTTGCCGCCAAAAATCGAAAGCGAAGTCTTCCTCGACTTGACCGAGCGCCAGAAGGCGCTGTACCAGAAGACCGTCGCCGAGATCCGTTCCACGATCGACCATGCGTACCGCAGCAAGACCTCCGGCCAAGCCCAATTCATCGCGCTCACGGCCATCCTGAAACTGCGGCAGGTGTGCCTCTCGCCCCGCCTCCTGACCGACCGCACTGACGAATCGTCGCCCAAGCTCAGCTTTTTGCTGGAGCGGCTGCAGGTGTTGCTGGAGGAGGGGCACAGCGCGCTGGTCTTCTCGCAGTTCACCAGCTTTCTGGATCTGGTGGAAGAAGCCTGTGTCCGGCATGCCGTGCCCTACCATCGGCTGGACGGGGAGACTTCGTTGCAGGCCCGCAAGACCAGGGTGACGGCGTTCCAAACCGCCGAGCGCCCGAGTGTATTCCTTTTGAGTTTGAAGGCGGGCGGCCAGGGGCTGAATCTCACGAAGGCCACCTACGTGTTTCATCTCGACCCCTGGTGGAATCCGGCGGTGGAGAACCAGGCGTCCGACCGTGCCCACCGCATCGGCCAGCAACGGGCCGTCACTGTCGTCCGGATTCTCATGCGTCACAGCATCGAGGAAAAAATGATGGCGCTCAAGCAGCGGAAGCTGGAGCTCTATGATGCGGTGATGAGGGGAGTGGTGCGGGGTGCCGGACAGAACGTCTTGACTCAAGCCGACTTCGAGTTTCTCCTCTCGCCGAGCGCCGGGTGAGCCGCCACACCCCATAGCTGGTGATAAGAAGCATGATGAAAGCTGTGAGGAAACTCTTGAAAAGAACCCTGGGTGCTTCGTCCAGTGCAGTGGTGGTGAATGTTCACCCGGCGAGTTTGGGTGGACGATTATTGGATCCATACCCAAGCCTATCCGTTGACACATCTGCGCGTTCACAGTAGCTTGCGCCAGCTTCCACCTAAGCAAGCCATCTATTTGCGCAAGGTCAGGAATTGCAGTGAGCCAGATCCTTATTCAGCAGTATCTGAATTCTCTTCAAGACCTTCGAAAGGTTTCCGGCACCAATCGAGAATCAAAGCCGACAAAGAAGCAAGCTCTATTGTGATAGATAGTGAAACCACGCTCTCCGACATCCCGCGCGTTGCACCTGAAGGAAATTAGAAACCGTATGGTTCATCTCGATCGTTTTGATGGTAGGGGCGAAACGGTCGTCTACCAACTGAAAAGGTATGTTGAGGCTATGTTGGCTTTTCATATTGGTTTCAGGAGGCAAGTTCAAGAGTAAGGAGCAGATCTGGCACTTTCTTGATCTAGACCCAAATCCAAAAAACTTGAGCGACCGAAGCGGCCTGATTAAAAGAGGAATTAAATTTAGAGCATCATAGTATGATCGTGTCCGAGTCTTCATCGTAGATACCGTACGAACCACTTCCCCGCCGCCTCCGCGACCTGTTCCAGCGTCCCCGGCTCTTCAAAGAGGTGCGTGGCGCCGGGCACGATGATCATGGTTTTTTCGCAGGTCAGCAGGTCGTAGGCCGCTTGGTTCATCTCGATCACCGGGGCATCTTCGCCGCCGACGATCAACAAAGTGGGCGCGGTCACCGCCGGCAGATAGGGTTCCGCCAGGTCCGGCCGCCCTCCGCGCGAGACCACGGCGCGAATCATTGAGGAGTCTCGTGCCGCGGCCTGGAGCGCCGCGCCGGCTCCGGTGCTTGCGCCGAAATAGCCGATACCCAACCCCGTGGTCCTGAAATCCTGTTCCAGCCAGGCTTTTGCAACCAATAGTCGACCGGCCAACAGATCGATGTCGAAGACCTTGCGCCGATCGTCGGCTTCCTCGGGAGTCAGCAAATCGAGGAGCAGGGTGGCGAGACCGTGCTGCTGCAGATGCCGCGCGACAAAAGTGTTCCTGGGACTCAATCGCCCGCTCCCGCTCCCATGCGCGAAGAGGACGACGCCGCGCGGTTTGGCGGGGAGCCCAAGAATGCCTTCAAGCGCGAGCGTGATCCGTACGTTGTGTTCATGCACTGTCGTCATGGCTGGCCTCTATTTGTTCGTAACGGGACAGGGCGCCGGCCGGATCAAGCCTTCCGGCAACGTGGTGGTCTCATCGGTGCAGGCGGCATCAAGTTGCGCCTGCGTGAGACCTAGAACGGTGGAGAGGTTGGCCCCTCCCAAATTGGCATGGCGTAACACGGCTGCCTCCAGCCGCGCGCCGCTCAGGTCGGCGCCGAGCAAGGTCGCGTGCTGGAGATTCGCTTCTTGCAGATTGGCATGGGCGAGACGGGCTCGGCTGAAGTTGGCGCCGCTCAGGTCCGCGGCCACGAGATTCGCCGATTCCAGTGTGGCCTCCTGGAACTGCGCGTTCTGGAATGAGGCCTTGGGCGAATAGATGTCACTCAGGTCCGCCTTGGCAAAGAGTGTCTGCATCCCGCGCGCCCCGATGAGCACGGCGCGGTGGAGCTGGGTGCCTCGCAAATCCGCACGGTCGAGGCGGGCCTGATAGAAGATCACCATCGGCAGTTTGGCCGACGAGAGATTCGCGTCGACCAGCGTCGCGCCTTCGAGATTGGCCCCCTCCAGATCCGCCTGCCGCAAGCCGGCTCCGCCCAGGTTCACATACCGCATGTCGGCCCCTCGCAGGATGGCGCCTTTCAAGTTCGCCGCATGGAGACTGGCTCCGACCAAATAAGCGCTCTCCATGTCAGCCTCGGTCAATCGAGCCCGGTCCAGTTGCGCGCTGTCCAACAGGGCTCCTTGGAGATTAGCTTGATGAAGATGCGCCTTGATCAAGACTGACCGCCTGAGATCGGCGCCCGTCAGGTCCGTCCCGGTGAGGACGGCCTGCCGCAAGGTGGCGCCATAAAAAAAGCTGTCGGCGAAGTTGGCGTTGGTCAGGTCGGCTCCGGTGAGGTCGGCCCCTTCAAAATGCGCTCGTTCAAAGGTGGATTCGTGCAGTTGTGCCCCCGTGAGGAGGGCATTGTAGAGCGCGGCTTCGTCGCCGACCGCGCGAAACAGGTTGGCGCCCGACAAATTGGCGTGGCGAAGATCTGCGCCGGAGAGGTTGCTGTCTTCCAACACGGCGTTGCGGAGATCCGCCCCGGCCAGGCTGGCGTGGCCCAGACTGCTTTGATAGAGGTTCGCTTGGCGGAACACGGCGCCTTCCAAATGGGCGTGCTCCAGATTGGCGCCGGCCAATGCGGCCCGCTTGAGATTCGCTTGGCATAAGTTCGCACGGGTGCGGTCCTCACTCGAGCGGTGTTGCAGCCATTGCTCATGCGATCGCACAAGGCGCTGGAGCGCCTTGGCCGTCACCGGCTTCCTCTTGTACGGACTTTCACAGGAGGGCCCGTGAGAGGGCGTCGCCTGCGCGAGGGTGGCATCGCCGGCTAAAGGACTCATCAGCAGTCCGGCCGTCAGCACGGTCCGGAGCGTCATCGTTGCCAGTGGGCCCTGCTTCATCAAAGGTCTCCTTGAGGATGGTTCCTCGTTATGGGTGTGGCTCCATGGCGCGGTCCACCGTGTGCGCGAGCGCTTTCAGCGCCGGCGAAATCCGCACCTCATACTCAGGCGATGGGTCCAGAACTCGAAGTGGGTCCGGGAGTTGGGCGAGTTGTGCGGCGGTCCTTCGGCGGGCCTCGCGCAAGACGCAGGTCGTGGAGCGGCGGCGGCCTTGCGTCATCACTGGTTCCAGCAACGGGGTCCCGTCCTGTCGGTCCGACAGGGTCGTGACCAGATCGTAATCGAGTCGTCCCTGGGCATCGAGCTGCCGGTACACTTGCTTGCGTCCGGGCCAGGTGGCTTTGCCCTCGGAACGTTTACGGCAGGGCCGGCCGGCGTATTCTTGAAGTTTGTAGGCACAATCCAATGAGGGGGCATCGGCCGACGTGGTCATGGCCGTTCCCACGGCGAAACTGTCGATCGGCGCGCCGCTGACCATCAATTCCTTCAGCCGATACTCGTCGAGATTGCCGCTGGCCAGGATGTGCACCTGGGGCAGGCCGCCTTCGTCGAGAATGCGGCGTACTGTCCGGGCATGATCGGCTAAATCGCCGCTGTCGAGCCGCACGCCTTTGATGACAATCCCTTGCGATCTGAGCGCCGGAGACAGGGCGACCACCTTTTGGGCGGCGGCCTCCGTGTCATAGGTGTCGATCAGGAGCACGACGTTGTCCGGCTGAGCCTCTGCGAACCGCTCGAAGGAGCGCGCTTCGTCTCCATGTGCCTGCACGAAGGAATGGGCCATCGTCCCGTAGAGCGGGATGTGATAGGCCATGCCTGCGAGGACGGTAGCCGTGCCGGAAAACCCGGCCAGATAGCTGGCGCGCGCCGCGAAGAGGCCCGCTTCCGCGCCATGCGCCCGGCGCAATCCAAAATCGATGAGCGGTTTGCCGCCGGCCACCAGCACCGACCGCACGGCCTTCGAGGCAATCATCGTTTGAAAATTCAGTATGTTCATGACGCGGCTTTCGACGAGCTGTGCTTGTGGAAGCGGGGCGGTGATACGGAGGATGGGTTCGTGTGGAAAGAACAGGGTGCCCTCCGGCATGGCCTCCACATCGCCGGTAAAACGTAACCGCTCAAGATATCGCAAAAGGTCGGGCTTGAATCGGCCCGAGCGCTTCAGCCAGCTCGATTCCTCGTCGGTAATGGAGAGGTGGGCGAGAAAGTCCAAGACCTGCTCCAGGCCGGCGGCGATGAGGAAATTCCGGTGAGAGGGCAGCCTCCGCACAAAGAATTCGAATACGGCCGGCTCCTGCATGTCGTGCTGCAGATAGGCTTGGGCCATCGTGAGCTCATACAGATCGGTCAGGAGCGCGCTGGTCGCGGGGTTCATGCGCCCACCGTAGACAGCGTGACGGGAATCGCGCCGAGACGCATCATCTCTTCTTCGGCCTGTCTTCCGTCGTCTGGTTTCAAGTTCACGGCCTTGATGCCGTCCATCAACAGGCACACGTCGTATTTCAGGGCTCTGGCATCGCGCACTGTGTTCAGCACGCAATAGTCTGTCGCCAAACCGCCGATGAACAAGCGCCGCACACCGAGGGCCCGCAAATGGCGATGCAGAGGCGTGTGGTGAAACGCCGAGTATGCTTCCTGATCGACGTCAATGGCTTTATAGATGATCACCGCCGTCGCCGGTATCTCAAACGCGGCCGGCGGCAAGGCACCGGGCGAGCCTGCGACACAATGCACCGGCCACAGACCTCCCTGCTCTCGGAACGAACAATGCCGGGGCGGATGCCAATCCCGGGTGAGAAAGATCGGGAGTCCTGCGGCCTGGAAGCGGCGGATATAGTTCACGAGGACGGAAACGATGTTGTGACCGCCGCTGATTCCGAGCGTGCCGCCGGGCAGAAAATCGTTCTGGATGTCGGCCACGAGCAAGGCGTCATCGGCTGTGAGAGGCTCCATAGAAACTGGCTTGACCAGTCGACCCGTCACTCCATCATCCACTCGGGCACTCGCCGGTCCAGTCGTCACCGGCCCTGCTGGGACAGCAGCCTGACATATGCCACCACGTCCTGCATCTCTCCGTCGGTGAGCTCGCCACGCCACGAATGCATGGGACTGAAGACGACGCCGTGTTCGATGGTGCGCAGCAGTTCTTCATCGGATCTCAAGAATGACCTGAAGCGATGAAAATTCGCCGGGGCCACTCTCAGTGACTCGGCAGCCGGGCCGTCACCGTAGCCGGCGACTCCGTGACAAGACTGGCAATGCCGCTCATAGACGGCTTTCCCTCTTGTGAGGTCCGGCGGATATTCTTGGGCGTGGAGCGGCGGTCCGGCCATGCTGATGAGGACTGCACAGCTCCACCAACCGACGAGAAGACATCCGGTTCGAATCGGTGGCACGGCAGGCGGGGTATGCATGGTGTCAACTCTTCTTCGTGGTATGGGCGATAAATGGAGAAAACAGTTGTTTGAGCTTCTTGCTTCCGCAGGATGGACATTGCACCTCGCCCCGCTCATGTTCCTTCAAGGTGACGACGATCAGCGATTCCTTGCCGCACTCCAAGCATTGATAGTCGTACATCGGCATGATTGCTCCTCACGAGGCTGTTGAAAGCGGTCCCAGCGTGGTTCTCGGTTCGTTGAAACCTTCGGCGGATGCCGAGGCTACGTCTCGTCCTTCACTCACTGAGCCCTGCTGGAGCTTTGGGCTCCGGGCCGCTCTGTGACGACCCTCGCTACCCGAAGATCACTAATGGATAGGTCGCCTGGTGCAAGAGTGCGTGCGACACGCTGCCGAGAACCGCGCGTGGCAGGCCATGGCGTTTGCGGGAACCGAGCAGGATGAGGTCGGCACCCGCCGCTTCTGCTTGGCGCAGAATGGCCTCCACGGGCGTGCCCAGCACGGCATGGACCCTGGTTTGATAGCCTTTGGCGGCCAGCTTGTCCGCCGCATTCTTGAGAAAGTCCCGGCTGCGCTCCAGCGCATGGACCTCCATATGTTCGGCCGAGGCGGTGTTTATGGGCCAGGGCGGCCGGGTGTGGGGAAGCACGGTCAATAAGGTCAGCATGGGAGCTTCGCGGAATGGTCTCTGATCCAGGAAACGCAGCGCATGGTCCGCGTCCTGAGGGCCCTGGAGCGGGAGCAGGATGTGGTTCAATGCTTTCAGCGGTCCCGGCAGAATAAACTTGGCGCCCGGCGCAAGAGTCAGCACGCGGTGAGCGACACTGCCGATGAGCCGCTCTTTGATCGGGCCGAGACCGCGAGTGCCGAGAAGGATCACGTCGGGATGCGATTGCTCGGCGAGTCCCGTGATTTGCTCGGCGGGATTTCCCGTGATCAGCTGCTTGGTGACCGGCCCCGCATCCAGCGGAAGCAGCGAGGCAATGCGGTCTAACAATCGCGTGCCGTCCTCGCGCATGTTCCGCGCCAGCGCGTCGGAGAGTTCCTGCGCCACTTCCGGCATCATCATCGGATAGGCCGGCGTCGGGACATCCATGACATGCACGAGAAGCAATTCCTCTGCGCGCGACAGGTACTTTAAGGCCCGTACCGCTTCGTAGGAATGATCGGAGCCGTCCACGGCAAGCAGGATTTTCATAGCGTCACCTTTCCTCGACGATTGCGGTCGATCCGGGGCCCGGGGTGAGCCCGTCAATGACATTCCGTCGGGCAAAAGAACACCAGATACAGTCCAATCGCTAAACCCAGACCGATCGCTCCAAGAAGCCACCACTGCGCCTGTGTCATGCTGAGTTTCCCTGGTTGATCGCACTGCCATGTCGGTGACTGAGCAAGTCCGGTGCCCCCAGCCCGTGGGACAAACGTCGTCGCGCTTCTGGCCTTCTTTCGCTGTCGGCCTGCCGAGTGCCGTGCAGCGTCGACGGCGAAGAGCCGCACCGATGCCGCCTTCTGCTACAGGGTGTGACGGAAGACTGTAGCAAGTCTCCCCCGGGATCCTGGCCGGTTGATGCGCAGGCATCCGCCAGAGCGTGAATTGATCGATGAAGGCCTCTATGTCCGTCAGGCATCGCCTTTGCTCAGATGCATGAAGAGAAAGGCATGGCACATGGGGGGCGAACGAGAGCTGTTTCAAACCATATTGACGCCCGTGGATTTCTCGCCCTGCTCCAACGAAGCCTTTCGTGTGGCGGCCGACCTGGCGCGGGTCTACGGGGCGCAGCTGCTGGTCCTGCATGTGATCGATACGGGCGCGCTGGCGGCCTTGCACCGGTTGGGGTTGCTTGCCGTCCCGTCGGATGCGGCGGCTCAACGCCGGCGGCTACGGCATCATGCGCGGCTGAACGTTCGTCAACTGCTGGAGTCAGACGCGGCCAAAGGTTTGTCCTGCACGCGCATCATTGCGGAAGGCACGCCGTTCGTGGAAATCGCCAAGGCGGCCCGCCTGCGCCAAGTGGACCTGGTGGTGCTCGGCACCTATGGTGGCCGGGCCGGCAGCGTGGACAAGATCTTTTTCGGCAGTACGGCGGAGAAAGTCGTGAGGACGTCCGGGTGTCCGGTGCTCACGGTTCCATTGTGCGGTAAGGAACGCAACCAATCCAGAAGGAGGATGTATGGCGAGACGTACTGAACAAGCCTGGAGGGGCGGGCTTGTGCTGGGATTGATGTTCCTGACCGGATGGCAGACCGCTGAATCCCTCCTCGCGCAGTCGGAGCAGGTCGTGGACGTGATCATCAAGGATCATACATTCGTGACCAAACAACCGACGCTGCGCCTGGGTTCGGCCACCACGATCAACATCCATAACCAGGATGCGGTGCGGCATGATTTCGGCTCCACCATGTTCGAAGGCATTCCCACGCAGATCGAGAAGGACGGTGTGCTCGTCTACGGACGGGGGGTCGGGGGCGTGCTGCTGGATTCCAAGCGCGATGCCGCCGTTCACTTCAACATGTCACGCCCGGGGCGGCATGAATTCCGCTGCTCGATCCATCCGGACATGAAGGGCGAGTTGCTGCTGCTGAGTGTGGAGGCCGTGTAGACGGTCGGAGAGCGGCCGGTAAGAAAGCATCAACAGAGCTATGACTGCGTCGCATCCCCGAGTGCTGCTGGCGACGGACGGTGTGCTCGTCTATGGACGGGGGGTCGGGGTCGTGCTGCTGGATTCTAAACGCGATGCCGCCATTCACTTCAACATGTCACGTCCCGGGGCGACATGAATTCCGGAGAGCGGCCGGTAAGAAAGGATCAACAGAGCTATGACTGTGTCGCATCCCCGAGTGCTGCTGGCGACGGACGGTGTGCTCGTCTATGGACGGGGGGTCGGGGGCGTGCTGCTGGGTTCCAAGCGCGATGCCGCCGTTCACTTCAACATGTCACGCCCGGGGCGGCATGAATTCCGGAGAGCGACCGGTAAGAAAGGATCAACAGAGCTATGACTGTGTCGCATCCCCGAGTGCTGCTGGCGACGGACGGATCCCGCTGGGCGGAGGGCGCAGAGCGGTCTGCCTGTTCCCTGGCCTCTTCCTGGGGGGCCACGCTCACGGTGATGAGCGTGCTGGAATTCCCGCCCGGTATGAACCCCGATCACCCGGTCAATCGCTTGTACCTGGACGAATTGATGAAGCAAGCCACTGCCGAATTAACGAACCTCAAGGCCCGGGCCGCGACGCGCGGGATCCCCGTTCACGTCCGCATGACACGCGGGATTCCGAGTCAGGAAGTACTGGCTGCGGCGGAGGCGGATGATGTGGACCTCATTGTGGTCGGCACGAGAGGGAAGACCGGGCTCGAGCATGTGCTGCTGGGCAGCACTGCCGAGCGGATCATCCGGATGGCGCCTTGCCCGGTGCTGGCCGTGCGAGGTGAGGCCGACCAGACCGGCCAGGCAGGCGGCAGGCCGCCGGACTATCCCGTGCCGCTCAAGCGGATCCTGGTGCCGATCGATTTCTCAGCCTGTTCCCTGGATGCACTGGAATACGCGGTAGTCGTGGCCCAACGCGCCAAGGCCTCCATCAGACTGCTGCATGTCCTGGAGCCCGTTACGTACGGTCTTGATTTTGCGCTGCTCCAAGCGGCGAAGCGGGAGGAACTACGCGAACAAACGACGATGCGGTTGAGCGGGCTCGTGGCATCCCTCCAGTCAGGGGGCCAGGTGACGGCCGACTTTCAGGTGACCGGCGGGCTGCCGGCCGATGCCATTCTGGATGCGGCCGCCGCGGAACCGGCCGACCTCATCGTGCTGGGGACGCACGGACGCCGCGGTTTGTCGCATACGGTGTGGGGGAGTGTGGCCGAAGCGGTCCTCCGCAAGGCACAGTGTCCGGTGCTCGCCGTGCGACGCCCGAAATTTCAGCCGGGTCATCGCCCTGTGGTATCGCCCCGATCTGTCACCCCGGCCAATCCTTAACGGAAGGAGACCTCCATGACGGTTATTACCAAGAATCCCAGCGCGTCCAAAGCGGATACGGCCGCGCTTCCGCCGGCCTCGGAACCCATCGAGTTGCCGGAGGGCATGTGGGATCGCATCGCGCAGCAAGCGTATGCATTGTGGGAGACCCGCGGGAGGCGGGACGGATCTGCATTGCAGGACTGGCTGGATGCCGAACAGATCGTTATGGACCACATCCATGAAGCTCGCCAATGACGACCAGGCCGGGTTCTCTGTTCCACCGCCGCCGGCTCTCGACGGGGTGATCGGCCGGCTTGCCCAGCTGTCTTGGAAACCGGAGTTTGCCCTGCAACGTGAGTTGGCGCTCGCCCGCGCGTTGAAGCCCTACGTCGAAGGCGAGGCGGGCAGGGTGTTGGTGCCGCTGCCGCAGGAAGCCGATCTCGCCACGCTGATTCTGTACTGCGATTTTTATCCTGAAAACGGTCAATTGACGCTCGTCGAACAGTTGCGGGACGTCATTACCGAGCACATCCCGGACGAAGAACGGGTGTGGCTCGATCCCCTCAAGCACTCTTATCTCGATCTCCTTGAAGTCACCGCGTTGCCCGCGACCGGCGGAGCGCTGGCAGTCCGATCCATCGGCGACGGCACGACATTCATGCTGCCGGCCGGTGAATTCGCCAAGAAGTGGGCGACGGGTATCGTCTTGCTGACCCGTGTCGTCCGCGATCATGCCGCGTATGAATCGGGCAAGGCTGTCTGGGCGGGCCCCGGGATCGTCCTCTCAGCCGCCGATGGGCGGGCGCTGCTGGAGACGACCGCCGAATGGAGAAGGGAAATGGAGGTGAGTTCCGGATCCTTCACCTTGAGCGAATGGCAGGAATTCACCAAGCGCTTCGGACACATGGTGCTGTGGGCTTTTGCGCAATTGCGCATGTCCGCCTTGGTGGATGCGGTGACCCACATCCGCTACCGCACGGGCGAGGGTCAGCCCTATCTCTATGCCGTCGCCCTCTACGACCATCATGAATATCGCTTCTTCGCCGATGGTCTGGAGGAGATGAGGGAGTTTGTGCCCGATCCCTCTCTGCCGGTATCGCGCACCGCAAAGAAGCCTGCGCGCCGGTGGCTTCAGCAGGAACCGGTTGACGGCGGGAAGCAGACGGTGGCGAGGCTGACACTGACCTCGGCTCAGCTCACGGTCGAGTGCGACTCGCCGGAGCGGTTGGATGGCGTTAAGCACCGGCTGGCGGCTGCGTTTGGATTTGCGCTGCATTTTAGAGGAGAGACGGTGACACCGCCGGCCCATCCTGTGTCGCTCAGTCAATTGGCCACCGATCTACCCACGACCCTGGTCGTCACCGCAGAAGAAGACCGGGCCCTGCTGAAGACGTTCCTCGAGAATGCCTATCTCGAATGGTCCGACCAGGCGCACCATGCTCTCGGCGGGCAGACGCCCAGACATGCGGCAGCCTCGACGGCGGCGCGTGAGGCCGTGGCGGCCTTGATTGACGAGATGGAGCACAATGATCCTGGTCTTCGGCGCACGGGCCGGCCGGCCTATGACTACAACGTGCTGCGCGGCCATGTAGGGTTGGATGAGGTGCGGCGATGACCGACCCGGAGAGTGCCACCCTGACGAGTCTGCTCAAGGAGCATCGGCCTCAACCGGAGCAGCCCGCCAACATTCTGCGGACCCTGCTGTCCGTGCAACAGGCCATCGGCCATGTGCCGGTCGAAGCCATCGCTCCGGTGGCGGACGCGCTCGCCGTCCCGGAGGCAGACGTGGCCGGAGTGCTGAGCTACTATCCCGACCTGCACACCAAGCCCCGAGGCCGCCATGTCATCCGCCTTTGCATCGGCGAGGCCTGCGTCGCCAACCGGGCTCAGCGCCTGTTCGCCGAGCTGCGCCGGGAACTTGGGATCACCCTTGGCGAAACCACTGCGGACGGGCGTTTCACGCTCGAACGGGTGTACTGCCTGGGTAATTGCGCGGTCGGGCCGACCGTCATGGTGGACGACACGATCCATGGACGGGCGACGGAGCCGGGGTTGCCCGAGATCCTCACGCACTATCCGTAATGGCAAAAATCAGGCTGTCAGCATTCAGCCGTCAGCAAGGAGCAGTTGGACATGAATGGTTTTCTCTTTCGACGCGGAGCGCTGACAGCTGAGCGCTGACAGCTGAGCGCTGACAGCTGAAAGCTATCATATGGCCCTTACGCTTTACCTATCCAATGACACCTCCGCCCGGGCGGCCGGCGCCGACCGGCTGGCCGCCGCCTGGGAGACGGTTCCCGATCTGCGATTGAGTCGGACATCCAGCAGAGGGGCGTTTTTCCTCGAACCGCTGGTCGAACGGGACGGGCCGGATGGCCGGCTCCTCTGGCCGCGGGCCACACCGGAAGATCTTCCAGGCATTCGGGCCGGTGTCGGCGGAATCCCGCTCCGGGACATTTCCTTCCTGGCCCAGCAGGCACGAGCGATCTTCGCTCACTTCGGCACGGCGGAACCCCTGTCGCTGGTCCAGTACCGGGCGAACGGCGGCTGGCGAGGCGCAGCACAAGCCGCCTCCTTGTCCCCGGAGGGCATCATTGCGGACATGAAACTGTCGGGTCTGCGCGGCCGGGGCGGCGCCGCCTTCCCGGTTTGGAACAAGTGGGATATCGCGCACCGGACGCCATCCGATCAGAAATACGTCGTCGCCAATGCCGACGAAGGGGATGCCGGCACCTATTGCGATCGCATGATCATGGAAGGGGAGCCGTTCCGGCTCATCGAAGGGATGCTCATCTGCGCGAAAGCGATCGGTGCGACGCGGGGCGCCATCTATTGCCGATGGGAATACCCGGCCGCTGCGGTGACAATGCAAGCGGCGATTGCCGAAGCGGAACGGGCCGGACTTCTCACTGTCGAAGGACGCCCGTTTCGCTTGGAGGTCTTCCGCGGGGCCGGCTCCTATGTCTGCGGGGAAGAAACGGCCTTGCTGTCCTCTCTTGAAGGCGGGCGTGGAATGGTGAAGGTCCGACCTCCCTACCCGGCGGTCGCCGGCCTCTATGGCAAGCCGACCGTGGTCAGCAATGTCCTGACCTTCGCCACCGTGCCGGAAATCTTTGCCCGGGGCAGCGCCTGGCATGCGTCATTGGGGACCGACCGATCGAAGGGCATGATGGCCCTGCAACTGGGCGGGCGCATCAGGCAACCCGGCCTGGTGGAAATCCCCTTCGGCGCGACGCTCGAAGAAGTCCTGGAACGATTCGGGGGCGGCATGGCGGACGGCAGCCGGCTCAAGGCCGTGCAAGTGGGCGGGCCGCTTGGCAGTCTCTTCCCGCCCTCACGGCTCAACATCCCGCTCTGCTTCGACGAATTCAATCGGGCCGGCGCGGTCCTGGGGCATGGCGGCATCGTGGTATTCGATCATGAGACGGACATGGTGGAATTGGCGCGTCACTACATGACCTTTACGGCCGATGAATCCTGCGGCACATGCACGCCCTGCCGCATCGGGTCCGTCCGCGCGCGCGAATTGCTGGAGCGGATCGAGGCAGGCCTCGGCACGGCCGCTGACATGGCCTTGCTCGCCGACCTCGGCGAGACGATGAAGGCGACCAGTCTCTGTGCGCACGGCGCACGCGCGCCGTATCCCGTGCTGACCGCGATCGAGCATTTCGGAGATGAGTTCACGAGGAGGCTCTCAGCTGTCAGCGATCAGCCGTCACCCTTGGGCTGATGGCATAGAGGAGAGATGAAAGTCTGCATCTCATGAAACTGACCATCAACGGACGATCGGTCCCCGCCGAACCGGGCGACACGATTTATCAGGCCGCGGCGAGGGCCGGCATTCACATTCCCAGTCTCTGCGCCTCCAGCCACCTGTCGCCGTACGGCTCCTGCCGTCTCTGTCTTGCCGAGATCGAAGGCGTCGCAGGCTTGCCCGCGACCTGCTCGATGCCGGCCCGGGACGGCATGATCGTGCGCACGGAGAGCGGCACCTTGACCCGGCACCGGAAGAATATCCTGGAGCTGTATCTCTCCGAGAGTTCCTCCGAGCCGGCTCGCGATCTCGGCGCGTTGGTCTCCGCCTACGGAGTGGCCACTGTCCGTTATCCGGGCGGGGCCAGGCGTGCTGCGGTCCGCGATGAATCGAGTCCCTTCTTTGCCTTCGACAACGAGCGGTGCATCTCCTGTGCGCGTTGTGTGCGGGCTTGCAATGAGATCCAGCCGGCGTTCGCCATTGCGATGATCGGGGCGGGCTTCGGGATCCGTCCGGCCTGGGGAGGGGCCGCCGGTGACGGCCAAGGAGGCATTGCCGCGTCCGCCTGCGTGTCCTGCGGGGCCTGCGTGAAGGAATGTCCCACCGGGGCCTTGACCGAGAAGACCGTGCTGCGCGAGGGACCGGCCACGACTGTCGTCCGCACGACCTGTGCCTACTGCGGAGTCGGCTGCGCCTTTGACGCCGGCGTGCGGGACGGGCGCGTCGTCTCCATGGTGCCGGCCGACGACGGCCCCTCGAACGAGGGTCACGCCTGTTTGAAAGGGCGCTTCGGGTGGACCTACAACTATGCCGGCGATCGCGTCCGCACGCCGCTCGTGCGTGAAGGGACCGCGTGGAAACCGTTCGACTGGGACCCGGCCCTGGATGTCATCGCGCGGAGCTTCTCGCGGCTCAAAGACGCGGGCGGCCCGGACGCGGTGGCGGTCATTTCCTCCAGCCGCGGCACGAACGAGGAGAACTATCTCTATGCGAAGTTCGTGCGGTGTGTGCTCGGCACCAATCATATCGACAACTGCGCCCGCGTCTGCCACAGCGCGACCGTGACGGGAATGATGGAAACCTTGGGCGCCTCCGCCGCGACGAATTCGATCCGGGACTTGGATCGTGCCACGCTGATCCTTGTCGTGGGAGCCAACCCGACGGAATCGCATCCCGTCATCGGGGCCAAAATTGTTCAGCTGGCGCGCCGCGGAGTGCCGCTCATCGTGATCGACCCGCGAAAAACTGAAGTGGCCCGGGCGGCGACCCTCCACCTGCAGCTGCGGCCGGGAAGCAACGTGGCCCTGCTCAATGCGCTCGGCCATGTCATCGTGACGCAAGGGTTGCTCGACCGGGCGTTCATTGCGCAGAGGACGGAAGGCCTGGAGGACTGGCTGGAGACCGTGAAGGCGTACGATCCGGACAGGGCGGAGCGGCTGACCGGCGTGCCGGCCGAAGATATCCGGCGAGCCGCCCGCCTGTACGCATCCAGCGGTGCCTCCCTGTCTGTGCACGGTCTCGGGGTCACCGAACATCGCTGGGGAAGCCATGGCGTGATCGCGCTTTGCAATTTGGCGCTGGCCACCGGGAATATCGGTCGTCCCGGAACGGGGATCAACCCGCTCCGCGGACAAAACAATGTGCAGGGGGCTTCGGATTCAGGCTGTCTGCCGAATTATTTTACCGGTTACCAGCAGTTGGACGATCCGGAGGTGGCCGCGCGGCACCTCGCGATCACGGGCCGTCCACTGCCCTCGGCGAGGGGGATGAAGATCCCCGATATGTGGGAGGCTGCGCTGGAGGGCCGGCTCAAAGGGCTTTGGGTGATCGGCTATGACGTCGCCCAGACCGATCCGAACCTCAAGATGGTGCGAGAGGCCTTGTCCCGGTTGGAGTTTCTGGTGGTTCAGGATCTCTTTATCAGCCAGACGGCCCAGTTCGCCCATCTCTTCCTGCCGGGCGCCTCGTTTCTGGAGAAGGACGGCACATTCACGAATCTGGAGCGGCGAATCCAGCGGATCCGCAAAGTCGTGGAACCGCCGGCCGGCGTGCTGCCCGATTGGAAGGTCGTCTCCGAGGTGTCCACCCGGATGGGCTATCCCATGCCCTATCGACATCCCTCGGAGATCATGGACGAGATGGCGTCGCTCAGTCCCATGCTGGCCGGCGTATCATATGAGCGGCTCGGCCATGCGGGTTTACAGTGGCCGGTGTTGAGCCCGGAGCATGCCGGGACGTCGTTGATGCATCAGGAGCGGTTTGCCCGAGGCAGGGCGCGGTTCGTGGGCGTGGAGTTTCTGCCGCCCGGCGAGGTCCCGACCGAAGACTATCCCTTTGTGTTGGTGACGGGACGGCTGCTCGAACATTACAACTGCGGGGCTCAGACGAGGCGAACGGACATTGTGCAGCTGGTCGACAGCGACGTGCTGGAGATGCATCCGGACGACGTGGCACGCCTGCAGCTCCGGCCGGGACGGCGGGTGCGGCTCGTCAGTGCGCGCGGGACGGCGGTGTTGCCGCTGATGGCAAGTGAACGTGTGCGACCAGGGGAGCTCTTCACCAGCTTTCATTTCCCCGTCACCGACGTGAACAGTTTGTTGTCCTCCAGCGCGGACGAGAGTTCCAAATGTCCAGAATACAAAGTGTCCACCGTGCGGGTAGAGCCCGTAGAGGGTGAAGAGCTTGATCCGGAAGATGCGGCGGAACTGCGGCAGATACGACGGCACTCGATGAGGTGAGATTGGGATGGATTCGCTGACACCGGCCCCCACGCTGTCACTCGACGCGTATGCGCCCGCGCAGATCGCGGAGCGTGTGTGCAAAATCGGGCTGGCTAAAGTGACGATGCCCCTGTGGACGATGCTGGCGCTCGCAACGTTGGCCGGGGCGTTCATCTCCCTGGGTGCGCTGTTTTACACGATCACGGTCACGACCGGAAATGCCGCTGCCGTTCCATACGGACTCCTTCGCCTGGCCGGAGGGGTCACGTTTAGCCTGGGGCTGATTCTCGTGGTGGTGGGCGGAGGGGAGCTGTTTACCGGAAACAATCTCATCGCCATGGCCTGGGCCACCGGCTGTGTTCAGACCGGTCAGGTGATGAAGAATTGGGTGTGGGTGTATCTCGGCAACCTGCTCGGAGCCTTCGGCACGGCCGCCCTCGTGTTGCTGGCCGGCGTGCCGACGCTTGGCGATGGAGCCGTGGGAGACACGTTGGTGCAGATTGCGCGCGGCAAGGTGGCGCTCGATCCGCTGTCGGCCGTGGCTCGCGGCATTCTGTGCAATGTCCTGGTCTGTCTGGCTGTGTGGTTGTGCATGGGTGCTCGAAGCGTGGCCGATAAGATCCTTGCCGTCCTCTTCCCGATCAGCGCGTTCGTAGCCTGCGGCTTCGAGCATTCTGTGGCCAATATGTTTTTCCTTCCGGTGGGAATGGCCCTCGCGGCGGTGACTGCGGCCCCGCTCTCCGTCTCAGGCGCGCTCAGCAACCTTCTCTTTGTCACGATCGGCAACATTCTCGGGGGGACGGTTCTGGTGGGTTTGGTCTATTGGTCTGTGTATCTTCGCGGTGAACACGAGGGACAGCCTGCAAGTCTTCGGTAACGGGTACGTCCTCAACCAGAGAGGTGCAGCATGGCAACGGACAGAAATTCGGAACACTTTAAAAAGATCACCCTCAGCGTGATTAAAGCGGATATCGGCGGGTGGGTCGGCCATTCGGCGATTCATCCGGCCTTGATCGATTCAGCGGAAAAGAGTCTCGCCCAGGCTAAGACGAGTGGGCTGCTCGTGGATTGTCACGTATCGGCCTGTGGGGATGATTTGCAATTAATCATGACCCATCGCCATGGCGTGGATCACGAACCGATCCATCGTCTTGCCTGGGAAACCTTCGAAGCCGGAACTCAAGTCGCCAAGGCACTCCATCTCTACGGCGCCGGGCAGGATCTGTTGTCCGATGCCTTCAGCGGGAACGTCCGCGGCCAGGGACCGGGCGTGGCGGAGATGGAGTTTGCGGAACGGAAATCCGAGCCGGTGTTGATTTTCATGGCGGATAAGACTTCGGCTGGGGCCTGGAATCTCCCTCTCTATAAGATGTTCGCCGATCCGTTCACCACGGCCGGCCTTGTTATCGCCCCGACCATGCATCAGGGATTCCGATTCGAAGTGCACGATATTGTCGGACATAAACAGATCAGCTTTGATTGCCCCGAAGAACTGTACGATATGCTGATGTTCATCGGGTCGCCTGGCAAGTATACGATCAAATATGTGTTCTCCCGCTCGGATGGGACGATCGCGGCCTCTTCGTCGACTGAGCGGCTCTCGCTCATCGCGGGCAAGTACGTCGGCAAGGACGATCCCGTGATGATCGTCCGAGCGCAACAGAATTTCCCCGCCGTCGGCGAAGTGCTGGAACCGTTTCGGTATCCCTGGATCATCGAGGGCTGGATGCGCGGCTCGCACTACGGACCCTTGATGCCGGTGGCGGTGAAGCAAGCCACGCCCACACGGTTCGATGGTCCTCCACGCGTCGCCTGTTTAGGCTTTCAACTGGCCGAGGGCCGACTGATCGGGCCGCGCGATATGTTCGACGATCCGTCCTATGATGAGGCCCGGCGAGACGCGAATCGAATTGCAGATGTCCTGCGTCTGCATGGCCCCTTCGAGCCGCACCGGTTGCCTCTGGACGAGATGGAGTATACAACCATGCCTCAGCTGATGAAGAAGTTGGACACCCGCTGGGCGAAAATCTGAGGAACCGCATGGGATCACAGCGACCGATTGTTGGCATCTTAGTCGGTGGAGGGCCGGCTCCCGGCATCAACAGCGTCATCAGCTCCGTGACCATCCGCAGCATTGTTGACGGGTGTGATGTCCTGGGCCTCATGGACGGGTTCAAATGGCTGATGGAAGGACGCGCCGACCATGTGCGGCGGCTTTCGATCGAAGAGGTCAGCCGACTGCATTTTCGAGGGGGCTCCTATTTAGGGACCGCTCGAGCGAACCCGACCAAGAAAGCCGAGCATCTCGATCACGTCCTCTCGACCCTGCAGCGGCTTGGCATCACGCGGCTGGTGACGATCGGCGGCGACGATACGGCCTTTTCGGCGTTGAAGCTCGAAGAACGGTCGGCCGGCCGCCTGCAAGTCGTGCATGTGCCGAAAACCATCGACAACGATTTGGATCTGCCCTATGGCATTCCGACGTTCGGATTTCAAACGGCGCGGCACGTCGGCGTGGAGATCGTCAAGAATCTCATGGTGGATGCCCATACGACCTCACGCTGGTATTTCGTTGTGACGATGGGGCGTAAGGCCGGCCACCTGGCTTTGGGCATCGGGAAGGCCGTGGGCGCGACGTTGACCGTCATCCCGGAGGAATTTCAGAAGCGGCCGGTGAAGCTCGAGCGCCTGTTGGATGTGTTGATTGGAACCATGCTCAAGCGTCTGGGTCGCGGGCGCTCCGACGGGGTGGTGGTATTGGCCGAAGGGTTGGTGGAAATGCTGGACCCGCAGGACTTAGGGGGGCTCGAGCATGTGGAACGGGACGAACATGGCCATCTCCGCCTGGGCGATGTCGATATCGGCGATGTGCTGCGGCGGGAAGTCACCAAGGCGCTGAAAGCCGTGGGGCTGTCCACGACCATCGTCGCCAAGAACGTGGGCTATGAGCTGCGCTGTGCGGATCCCATTCCGTTCGATATCGAATATACGCGCGATTTAGGCTATTGTGCCGCCCAATATCTGCTGGAGGGAGGAACCGCTGCCATGGTGTCCATCCAAAACGGCCGGTTCACCCCGATTCCGTTCAGCGAGATGGTGGATCCCGTCAGCGGACGGGCCAAAGTCCGCATGGTCGATACGAGTTCGCAGTCCTATCAGATTGCTCGTCAATATATGATCCGGCTGTCGAAGCAGGACTTGGACGACCCGGTGGAGACCGGCCGGTGCGCCTCGTTGATCGGCCTTTCTCCGGAGCAATTTCGCACACGATTCCAAAGCGTGAGCGATGAGACCATCAATCCCCTGACGAAAGGACGCGCGTAATGAAGGTGGTGGCGGCGACGGATGGTTCAAAATACGGCCGATGGGCGATCGAATGGCTGGCGCAGATGCCGTTCATGAACCCTCCCGTGGTGCGGGCGCTGCATGTGGTCGATGTGGCCAGCTTGCGGGCGCCCTTTATGATCCAACCGGTCATGGCGGGAACCGAACGGTATCTCCAGGCGGAAGTGAAGCGGCTGGAGAAGGACGCCAAAGCGACCAAGAAGCAATCCGTCGATTTGCTGGCTGCCCTGAAGCTGACCGGGACGGTCATTCTCGGCCGCGGCCCGGTGGCCGCGACCATTGTCGAGCATGCCAAACGCGGGATCGGCCTGCTGTCGATCGGGTCGCGGGGATTGGATGCTTTGGACCGGTTTATGCTGGGAAGCGCCTCCAACTATGCCATTCATCATGCGGCCTGTTCCGTGCTGGTGGTGAAGGAACCCCCCCGGCCGGTGCGACGGATCGTGCTGGCCATTGATGGATCGCCGGCCTCGGACAAAGCGGTGAGGTTTCTTCTGCGGGAGCTGGATCCTCAACCAGACGGTCCCGATCAGGAGCCGGTCATGGTGACCGTGGTGCATGCGATGCCGTTTTTGAAGTATCCGGAAGTCCGTGAAGCGGGTCGGGCGGTGGTGCAGCGCTATGTCGACAAGGCGGCCAAAGCGGGGTTTCAGGTACAGGAAGCGGTGCGGTTAGGCAAGCCGGCGGATGAGATCCTCACGATCGCCAAACAGCACAAGGCGGACCTGATCGTGACGGGCGCGAAGGGGCTCGGCGCGATCAGCCGCATGTTACTCGGCAGCGTCTCCACCCGCGTGGTGCAACATGCGACCTGTTCGGTACTCGTCGTCCGGTAAGGTTCTGCGGGTTATTGGGCGCTGCGGCTCCGGACATGGAATGGTTTAAGCGTGCATCCGTAGGAGAGATTTTCTCGGACTTGACGTCGGAGAGGGCAACCCCATAGACTGCTGCGTCCCGTATCACCAACGGACTTTCTTACCAAGGATTTCCCGATGCAACCACTGTTGAAAATCGACCAGAATTCTCTGCCTGACCGTCTCGTCACCGGACTCTCTAAAATCGGGCTTGCGATGAAAAGCCGGCCTTGGCGACGGCAAGGCCAGCAGGGTGTCGGACCGTTGCAAATGCAGGTGTTGACCATTTTACGGGGGCGTCCCAATCAATCGGCGACGGTGTCGGCTATTGCCCGTGAATTATCCGTCAAGTTGCCGACGGCTTCCGAAGTGATCCGGACGTTGGAGCAAAAGCGGTTGGTGCGTCGCCGGCGCGAGGAAGTCGATAACCGCGTCGTGACGGTCCATCTGACAGCCAAGGGAGCGAAAGCCGGGCAAGCGGTGAGCGGATGGCCGGAAATCCTGTCCGCCGCCACGCAGGAATTGTCGCCGGGGGAGCAGACCGCGCTACTGAAAATTTTGATCAAATTGATTCGTGCCTTGCAGCTGCAAGGTGAAATTCCCGTCGCTCGTATGTGTGTCTCCTGCGAGCATTTTCGTCCGCATGCCTATGTGAATGCCGATCAGCCGCATCACTGCCAGTTCGTCAATGCGCCGCTCGGTGAACGGGCCCTACGCCTGGATTGTCCCGAATATCTCCCGGCATCGGTGGCGCAGGCCCGGGAAGCGTGGAACCGATACCGCCAGCCGGCGGCCTCCTAACGAGGCCAGTGGCGTCGGAAGGCGTCTAGCCGCCTTTGGCCGTGGCATAGAGGGCGCGGTCGGCTTCTATCTGTGCGAACACGTCATCGAGTGCGCGTTGAAGCGCCGCTTCAATGGGAATGCGGTCCGAGGCGGTCACCCAGCGGACCACCGCTCCTTCTACCTCCTGTTCAGCCACATAGGTTTTGATCAGACGGGCGGCTTCCTTGATGTCGACCTGTAAGCGGATTCGGTACCAATAGCGATCGCGGGATTTGAGCGACAGCTCCGTCCCAATCTCCATCAGCAGGTCGGCGGGGGTCGTGGTCACGGCGGCAAACGTCTCCCGCCGTTGGGCATACTCCACCAGCGCCCGCCTGACATCCTCCTTCGGCCATCGCAGCTGGTTGATCCCGGGCATGTGATCGGGGCCCGACAGGGAGACGGGGCGCGCGACCAGCTGGACGGACTGGGGGATTGGCTGTGGGTTCGGGGCGGACGGGAGCGGATTGACCTGGATCGTGTGGACGCAGCCGGGGATAGTCCAGAGGACCGCCCATAGGAGCAGCGGCAGCCGCATACGACTCTTGAGTGGCGGCGGCGTTGATGGACCGGTTCGTCCCTGGTTCAAGGCTACGGCGTCGTTCGGGTGGCTGGGGAGAGCAGATCGATATCTTTTAACGCGCGGACCGCCTGCTCCCGGTAGGTTCGCTCGGCCGGATCGGTGTAGGTATCAATGACCCGTTGATAGGTGCCGCGCGCGCTCTCGGGCTGTTTCTTAATCGCAAAGTATTGGCCCAGGGCGATCCAGTTTTGTGCCGCCGTTTCCCTGGCCGTGCGCATGAGCGCAAATTCGCGTTCGACCTGCGTTGTTCCCTGCAGCTTCGCACGCTTCCGGACCGTGTCGGCCATCTGATCAGCCATCGATTCGATAGCCTCATTCTCGTGGACGGCGGCTTCGACTCGATTGGCCTTCAAATTACTGTAGAAGCTTTCAACATGGTCCTTGAGGATATCGGCCCGCTGCTGATAGGTATCGTGAGCGCAACTCGCGACCAGTAGGCTGAGAAGCAGCAGCGCGGCGAGGCAGGAGCGCCTATGTCGGGAGACGGGGCCGTCGGTCGGCATACTGTTCATCCTCGCCACAAAGATCTTGCGTCACCGCGGGGCAGTCTAGCATAGTTGTCGGACGGCTTCGACTCCCTTGCCGCTCTCAAGCGCGCTAGTGACAGGTCCGGTTGGAATATGATATGACTCACCGCCGCTTCTAGATGCCTGAATGTCCCCATCGTCTAGCCTGGCCTAGGACATTGCCCTTTCAAGGCAGTAACACGGGTTCAAATCCCGTTGGGGACACCAACCTACTACGGAGCAGCGGTCCTGTAACCCATTGAACTGGACTCCTGCTCGGGCATGAGCACGCTGATCCGATCCTCTCGTTCTTCCTGGCTCTCTTTGTCGATCTCTCCCGCGCGCCTCGGCTCCTTGAGGCCTTCGGCTACGCGTCTTGTGCTAGGGCGTTTGATAGGAGACTCGCATACCCGCGGCACCCTAGGATCGGCAGGGAGGAGCGGTCCCTTGGTGGCCGATGAAGCGGCCGAAAGCCCCCGTTAGCCTTTCGACATGGCAAAGATGAAAGGGTATAGTTGGTCTATGAGGATGGAAGGACAGGGTATCATACGTGTCTT
This sequence comes from uncultured bacterium, assembly GCA_965285945.1. GTDB lineage: Bacteria > Nitrospirota > Nitrospiria > Nitrospirales > Nitrospiraceae > Nitrospira_D. Next base: position 46,171 of record CBDIWP010000005.1, read on the forward strand.
GCTCGTGGATGATCACGCAATGGTCCGGCAAGGGTTGCGGAGTATCCTCGGGACCTATCCTGACTTTGAGATCGTGGGCGAGGCCTCCAACGGGGAGGAGGCGTTGCGATGTGTGCGGGAGCTTGCGCCTTCGGTGGTGGTCATGGACATCAATATGCCGAAACTAAACGGGATAGAGGCGACCGCGAGGATCAAGCGGACGTATCCTCATGTGGTTATCGTGGGCCTATCGGTCAATGCGTCCGATGAGAATCGCCACGCCATGAGGGCGGCCGGTGCCAGTATGCTGCTGACAAAGGAAGCCGCCGTGGAACAGCTGTATGCTGAAATCAAAGAGTCGGTCAACCGAAGGTCCTCGGCCCTTCACTAAAAAGGACCAGAAGGCTTTGACGATTCCCGCCCTCTTCGAGATACAGATAGCGCATTGAATCGCTCCAACGACCAACCACCTCGACGCACCGTTTGTCTTCCCGGTCACCGGTGCACTAAAATCACGGCGGATGACCGCCCGGAAGAGCTATCGCGCGATTTCGTTCAGGCTGAACGCGTGAGCCTGCCGTGCTGTGCACCTCGTTCCGCTCTCAAGGGCGGCATGATGGCCGGTCAATAAGGAGATAAGAATGGCGAGATCGCCGCGCCGAGAACTTGAAAAGGATAATCCCTCTGCGCCCCAAATCTACCAAAGCTTCAGAAAACGTGTGAAGCCCCTTGAGGTCGCTGCCGGTAAACGGAACACCAAGAAGGCGAACAGTAAGAAAGAGAAGCGCTGATCTCAGGTACGTCGCTGCCCGTCGGTCTCTTTTTCGAACTCCGCATTTCTTTTCTTCCCGATCGCGGTACGCGGTGCGTTGAGTGCCATAGACATGGATTTCCAAGGCTTCCCCGGTAGCGGTTCACCGCTGCCTGTAGTGAGTGGAGGCCTGCCCGAGTGAGGCGTCCCCCCTTTCCGTCGATGTGCTCCCGCCCTTCCCGTTGAGTTTGCGGATTGTGGTAGGTAGACTGCCCACGGGCATGCATTGAAGTGGGAGGCACACATGACACACCGGTCTGTCTGGTTCCTGGTTTTCCTAGTCGTGGTGGGGTTGGATGTTCAGGCGGCGGATCGGCCGAGCATAAAAGACGGCGTGGCCGAAAAGATCAAAGGTAAAGATGGTGCACCGATGGTCCTTATTCCTGCAGGCCCGTTTGTCATGGGAAGCAATGACGGTCTTCCGAACGAGCGGCCTCAACATACGGTGACGCTCAAGGAGTATTACATCGACCAGTACGAAATCACGGCCGGCCGATATCAAAAATTTGTTGAATCGGCGCATCGCAACTTGCCGCCGACGTGGGACGATGATGCGGCCCAAGCCCTGAGCGATCTTCCCGCCGTCGGCATGTCCTGGAGTGATGCTGCCGCCTACTGCAAGTGGGCGGGCCGCCGTCTGCCGACGGAAGCGGAATGGGAGAAGGCCGCAAGAGGCACCGACGCTCGCCGGTATCCCTGGGGACACATGCAGCCCTTCGTCGACATCGCGAACTACAATCGAGGCATGTGGGTCAGTGAAGCGATCACCTTAGTGCCGGTCAACAGCGGAACCGAAGGGATGAGCGTGCGCCACGGGCTCAAGGAAGGGGGGAAAAGTCCCTATGGGCTCTTCCATATGGCCGGGAACGCGGCAGAATGGGTGATGGACTGGTATGACCGGGAGTATTACCAGAAGAGTCCGGACGCCAATCCGACCGGACTCGCAAGCGGAGACAAGCGGGTGATCCGGGGGGGATCCTGGGCCGATCTCCCAAGCGCCTTGCGCGTGACGTCCCGAGTGTCCGCCGAGCCGGATTATGAAGACCGCACGATCGGCTTCCGCTGCGCCATGGATGCCGGCCACTGAGAGACGACTCCCTCCTTCACCGCACTATGGACTCAGCACCTTCAAGCGCCGGACCATCGCAGCCTCCTACGGAAGGACCGCCCTCTCACCCTCCGGAGCGGACGGTGGTGTGGCTCGTCATCGGACTGGTGCTGTTGTACGCCTTGTGGACCCTTCGCACGCCGAGCCCGTCCCCGAGTGCGCCGATTTCCGGAGGAACCGCCGCCATGGGAGCCTTATCACCGGAGCGGATTCCTCTTGTGACCGGTGAGGAACCGATCGCCGACATTTTTACCAAAGCCGGATGCGTGGTTTGTCATACCATCCCCGGTATTCCAGGAGCCAACGGCCAAGTCGGTCCGCCGTTGCTTATGGGGACGACAGGGGAACAACGGATTACAGATCCGTCCTATCAAGGGCAGGCGAGAACGGTTCGGGAATATATTGCGGAGTCGGTGCTCGATCCGAGGCAGTTCATCGTGCAGGGGTATCCGGCTCTCACCATGCCAACCTGGTACGGCTCCAAGCTCAGCGCCCTGGCGCTGGAGAAGATCGCCACCTACCTGGAGCAGCAGACCGTGAAGAATTCCCCCTGACCCGGCAGCGAGCGTCCTCCCGTCTAGAGTTTGCGCAAGGGGGCGAGTTTGCCGGAACCGCCGCCCTGTATTTTGAACGCATCCTGTGCGGCGCTGCCTGCCTGCTTATCCAGCAGGGCGTTGACCGCCTCATCGCCTTTCAGACCCTCAAGCTTGATCTTCAGCCGGAGGTTGTTCGCGCTGTCCGCATTGATCAGCGCTTGTTCGAGCGTGATCTTGTTGGCCTTGTACAGCTGGAAGAGGACGTGATCGAAGGTTTGGCAGCCTTCGTCGATCCCTTGTTCCATCGCCTCCTTCAAGACATCCACTTCCGCCTTCTTAACCAGGTCCTTGATGCGCGGGGTATCGAGCATGATTTCGAGCGCCGGCACTCGCTTGCCGTCGACGGATGGAATGAGCCGTTGAGAAATGATGGCGCGAAGATTGAGCGACAGCTGCAGGTAAATTTGAGCATGACGCTCGACGGGGAAGAAGTTCATGATGCGTTCGATGGCCTGGTTCGCGTTATTCGAATGCAACGTGCCGATGCACAAGTGGCCCGTTTCGGCGAAAGTGATGGCGGCTTCCATCGTCTCGGTGTCGCGAATTTCGCCGATGAGAATGACGTCGGGCGCCTGGCGAAGCGTATTCTTGAGCGCATTTTGGAAATTCAACGTGTCGAATCCGACCTCTCGCTGAGTGATGATCGACTTCTTATGCTGGTGTACGAACTCGATGGGATCTTCGACGGTGATGATGTGGCCGGGATGGATCGTATTGCGGTAGTCGACCATGGCGGCCAGCGAGGTCGATTTGCCGGAACCGGTCGCGCCCACGACGAGGACCAGCCCGCGCTTGGTCATGGCAATGTCTTTGATGATGGGCGGTAGTTCGAGTTGCTCGACGGTCTGAATCTCCGCCTTAATGTGGCGGAACACGAGGCCGACGTTCCCTCGCTGCCGGAAAATATTCACGCGGAACCGTCCAAGCTCCTTGTAATACAGCGCGAGATTCATCTCCATCTTCTCTTCGAATTCCCCGCGCTGTTGTCCCCGCATGAGCGCCAAAGCGAGCGCCTCCAGTTGTTCATTGGTAAAAGGCGGCGCGTCGGTCGGTTGAGTGGACCCGTGGATGCGGTAAATGGGAGGGGCTTCCACGGTCAGGTAGAGGTCCGACGCTTCCTGATCCACCATCACTTTCAAAAGGCTGCGAATATCCATGGTGTCGTTCCACCCTTCCTCTGTTGAACTTAGGCGGCCCCGCTGACGGCCGACCCGAACAGATTCGGGTTCATGCTGCGCGACTGCGCTTCCGCTTTATGGACCACTCCTCGCGTGACCAAATCGGTGAGCGCCATATCCATGGTTTGCATGCCGTCTCGTTGGCTGGCTTGCATGATACCCGGTATCTGATGGAGTTTCGCTTCACGGATAAGATTGCGGACCGCCGTGGTGGCAATCATAATTTCCAGTGCGGCGGCTCGTCCGCCGGCCTTCTTCTTGAGCAGCGTCTGGGTGATCACGGCTTCGAGCGCTTCCGAAAGCTGCGTTCGGATCTGGGCTTGCTGGGCCGGCGGAAAGGCGTCGATGATCCGGTCGATCGTTTTGGGCGCGCTGGACGTATGCAGGGTGCCGAACACGAGGTGTCCGGTTTCTGCCGCTGTCAGGGCGAGCTGAATGGTTTCGAGATCCCGCATTTCGCCGACCAGCACGATATCCGGGTCTTCGCGAAGAGCCGATCTCAGTGCGTTCGCAAAAGAAAGGGTATGGACGCCCAATTCACGTTGGTTGACCAGGCATTTTTTGGATTTGTGCACGAACTCAATCGGGTCTTCGATGGTGATGATGTGTCCTTCGAAGGTATTATTGAGGTGGTCGACCATGGCGGCCAGCGTGGTGGATTTTCCGGAGCCGGTCGGACCGGTCACCAGGATCAACCCTTTTTCCTTGTCGCAGAGTTGCCGGATGATGGGCGGCATGCCCAATTTTTCGAGCGGCAGGATCTCGGTGGGGATATTCCGGAAGACGGCGCCTAAGCCACGCTGCTGCACGAAGACGTTCACGCGAAACCGGGCGATGTCGCCGAGCTCGAAGGAAAAATCGCATTCTCGCTTTTCCTCAAAGTTCTTCCGTTGCGCATCGCTCATCATGTCGTAGACCAGCGCATGGGTTTCATCGGGCGTTAGGGCCGGGTGGTCCAGCTTCTTGAGATCGCCGTTGAGGCGGATCATCGGTGGTTCTCCGGCGCTGATGTGACAGTCAGACGCGCCTTCTTTGACCGAGAACGTCAGCAGTTTTGAGATATCCATCTAGAACCTCTGATAAGGAATAATCAGGCATAAATAAAGATGTGTGTGCATCATGCCATAGGATGATGAGAAGGCAAGGAAATATCCCGAAGATGCGTGTGAGTTGAGTAGGGAAGAAAGCTAGAGCAGGCCTACGTCACGGCCGGCTCGCTCGAAGGCGTGGAGGGCTTGGTCGATATGCCCGGAGGTGTGCTCGGACGTCACAGTAACCCGGATGCGGCTGGTGGCCTCAGGCACGGTTGGAGGTCTGATTGCGGGAGCGTACACGCCGTGTGCGAGGAGGTGATCGGCGAAGGATAGGGCCTTGGCCGCATCCCCGACCAGGATGGGAAGGATGGGGCTCACACTCGCCGTGAGGCGAAATCCCAGCCGCTGCAATCCTGTTTTCACACGTTCGCGGTTGGCCCACAGACGCCTGCGGCGGTTTGGGTCCTGTTGTACGACGACCAGCGCCGCCTCTGCCGCAGCCATCGAACCGGGCGCCGGCGCTGTCGTAAAGATAAATGCCCGGCTGGTGTTAATCAACATATCGATCAGGTCCCGTGGCCCTGCGATGTACGCGCCGCTGCTTCCAAGCGCTTTCCCCAGGGTCCCCATATGAAAGGGTATCTGGTTCTCCAAGTCAAAATGTTCAATGGTGCCCCGGCCGGTTGGTCCCATAACACCGGTACCGTGCGCATCGTCGACGTAGAGCATGGCGCCATATCGCTGTGCGAGGGCGGCCAGTTCCGGAAGAGGAGCGACATCTCCATCCATGCTGAACAGTCCATCCGTCACAATGAGCGTCGGCCGGCTTGAGGCTCTTCGCTTGAGGAGCGTTTCGACATGGACGCTGTCGGCGTGACGATAGACGCGCAGATCGGCGCCGCTTAGCCGGCAGCCGTCCAGGAGGCTGGCGTGGCACAGGCGATCGGCCAGAATCAGCCCGCTTCGCCCGATCAGACATGTCACCGCCCCTAAATTGGCCAGATAACCGGAGCTGAAGATCAGGGCGGCTTCGGTCTGCTTGAACGCTGATAGTGCCGATTCCAGTTGCTCGTGGGGCGGAAGGGTTCCGCAGACCAAGCGGGAGGCGCCCGCACCTGCCCCATATTCCTCCGTCGCACGGACGGCGGCCTCAATGACGTCCGGGTGGGTCGCTAATCCGAGGTAATCATTGGACGATAAGAGGATGACCTCCCGCCCTCGAAGCGAGACTGTTGGCCCGGTCGCTGACCCAATGGAGGTCAATTGGCGGATCAGAGAGCGAGCGGCCAGCTGTTGAAGATGTGTGCGAAACATGAGTACTCTGTGACCAGACGGTTGATCGATGACGCCGGTTGCTGACCGTGCTGGCCGTGCCGCTGTGGCGTTGATTGACAAGGCGAATCGATCCCTAGTATAAGGCGCAGGTTGACTGGAATGAAATGAGTTTTCCAGCCCCCTACTGAACTGCATGCAATTCTATGACGTATAAAATTAAAGTTCCGCCTCGTACGCTGCCGGTGGACCAGGCGCACCTGGTGAGCGGACTTGAGCACTGGTTTTTCGGACTCCGGGAGTATGGTCGTCCGTTGCTCGTCGGATTGGCGCTGCTGCTGTTGGCGGCCGGCATTGTGGGCGGGGTGCTTTGGTATGACGCGCAAACCACCAGTAAGGCGCAGGACCTTGAGCGGGAGGCGACCCTTCATTATCTGACTCGCCCGGCGGATGATCCGAAAAAATCGGACTTGAACCTGAAAGAAGCCATTACCCTCTACAAGAAGGTGGTGGAGGAGTATCCCCGGACGCCGACCGCCCCCTTGGCGTTATTCAATCTCGGCAATGCCTATTTGCAGGCCAATGAGGTGGATGCCGCGATCGAGGCCTATAAGCGGTTTGTCTTGATGTATGGATCCAATGCGTCGCTACTGGGTCTCGTGCATCAGAAGCTCGGGTATGCGTACTTGCTGAAGGGCGACCGAGATGAGGCGGCCAAGGCCTATTCGACCATTCTTCAGATTCCGGGCGCGCTCAATCGCGATCACGCCTTGTTTGAATTGGCCAGGCTCGAAGAGAGTCAATCGCGTCCCGAAGGTGCGATGGCCCACTACCAGGAGATGATGAAGACCTATCCGAACTCTCCGTTCAGCAGTGAAGCCGGCATTCGAGTCAAAGCCTTGGAGGTGAAGAAATCTCCCGAGGCCCAACCTGCCGCACCTGCTCCATCTGCAGCTACAGCTCCCAAGACCAAGAAGCCGTAGCGTTGCCTCGTCCATGGCTGTCTCGGCACCCTCGGCGCGCAGGCGCCAGCGGAGATCGTTATTGGCTAATGATCAGAAACTCCCCGGCCTTGATGACCGAGCCGGAGAGATTGTTGCGTGCTCTGAGGGTTTTGAGGGGGACTCGAAAGCGCTTGGAGAGCTTTTCCAGAGTGTCGCCGGCCCGGACGCGATAGGAGCCGGCCGTTTCGGCCTTCTTGGATCGGTAGCTTTTCACCGGATACGTCTTGGCAGGAAGCGGAGGAAACTTATGTGTCGGTACTCGGTCGAGCAATTTCATGACTTTGGCGCTCGCTCCCACCGGCACTTTTAGGTGGTATGCCGGATCGGTCGGAGGCGTCGCATCGCGTCGCAATTCCGGATTGAGCAGGCGGAGCTCTTCATAGGAAATTCCGGTCACGTTGGCAATCGCTCGAAAGTGGAGGGGACGGTTGACCACCACCTCTTCAAACTGGTGGGGCGGCACCGGTTCCTGAGTAAACCCGTAATGATCCAGATTACGGGCAATGACCGTGGCAGCCATGATGCGAGGCACGTACTGCTTCGTCTCCAGACGAATCAGCTTGGTCTTTGAAATGTCCGAGAACGTTTCCGCCTGAGCCTTGTGCAGAGCCCGCATCACTTTCCCTTCGCCGGCATTGTAGGCCGCCATCGCAAGCGGCCAGGTCCCGAACAAATCATAGAGATCGCGGAGATATCGGGCAGCGGCGACGGTCGATTTGATTGGGTCCCGTCGTTCATCCACGTAGTGATCGATCCGAAGGCCATACAACTTTCCCGTGCCGTGCATGAATTGCCAAGGTCCGGTGGCTTTGGCGCGCGAGAAGGCATACGGATTGAATCCACTTTCCACGAGAGAGAGATAGACGAGGTCGCTTGGAAGGTTGAACTCGGCAAAAATGTTCTCCACCAGAGGCCGATAGCGACTGAGTCGCACGAGCCATTGTTCGAACCGGCTGCGAATGGACGTGTTGAAGAAATGGATGTGGCTTTGCACGGTCGGATCGATGACGACCGGAATGTTATAGGTGGTCGCTCCCAAGGCCGATTTTTCCAGGTCCGCCGCCTGAACAGGGGGCACATCCGATTCAGAGGCCTGGCCTATCGCATCACCTGGGTTTTGCGGGGTTTCCTCGGTGGCTAGTGTATCGGGCGGGATGGCGGTTATTTCGGGTTCCAGCGGGACCAGGTTCGGATCGACGTCGTCCTCTTCTGTCGGCGTCTCTTTGGCTTCAACGGAAGGTTCGGTCACAGACGGATCCGCTAGGGCCGTTTGTGCGAAACCGCCGACGGCCAGCAGAAGGAAAACAGATAGGCAGAACAAAACCGCCGGGGCATGCCGAATGAGCCATTTCAGTGATTGCAATGGGGACCTCATCGTAAGATTCATAATCAATGACGGTACAGTATCGATCGGTCATACCGTTGTCAAGAAATTGAACGGGTGGAACTTTCTCTCCCGGTGTCGGATCTCCTGCGCCCTGCCTCCAGTCCGATGGCGCCCGAACAAATCCCGGGAAAGGATGCTCGCGGTGCGGTTCGATTTCTTGACAGTCTCGACGCGCTAATGATAGCGTACCGCCTCTTTTCTGGACGACATCCCACCAGGCTACATCCAAGGAGGATCGGTCAATGTTGAAGCGGTATTTATTGGCTCCCGGCCCAACGCCTGTGCCACCTGAAGTCCTCTTGGCGATGGCCCGGCCCATGATTCACCACCGGGCACCTGAATTCGATCCCATCTTTTCCGAGGTCCGTGAGGGCTTGAAGTGGCTGTTCCAGACGCGTAATGACGTGTTGATGCTGGCTTCATCCGGCACTGGAGGCATGGAAGGGGCGGTGTCGAACTTCTTGTCTCCCGGCGACAAGGCCTTGTTTGTCAACGGTGGCAAATTCGGCGAACGTTGGGGCAAGCTGTGCAAGACCTTCGGGATTCAGGCCGCGGAAATTAAGGTGGAATGGGGGCATGCCGTCGACCCGCAACTGGTGGCGGACGCTTTGAAAAAAGACCCGGCCATCAAGGCGGTCTATGTGCAAGCGAGCGAAACATCGACTGGCGTCTCGCACGATGTGAAAGCCCTGGGAGAGATCGTCAAGGGCTATGAAAACACCATCCTTGTGGTCGATGCCATCACAGCTTTGGGCGTGTTTGACATTAAGACCGATGCCTGGGGCCTCGACGTGGTGATCACCGGTTCCCAGAAGGCCTTGATGCTGCCGCCCGGGATGGCCTTCGTCAGCGTGAGCGAAAAGGCCTGGGGCCTTGCCGATAAGGCGAAGAACGCCGCCTTCTATTTTAATTTCAAGAAGGAACGGGAAAATCAAACCAAGAACCAGACGGCGTTTACTCCCACCATATCCCTCATCATCGGTCTTCAGGAAGTGATCAAAATCATGAAGGCTGAGGGGCTCGAGAACATGTTTGCCCGCCAGGGCCGGCTGGCCCGAGCCATGCGTGAAGGAGTGAAGGCGGCCGGGTTGGCCCTGTTCCCCAAAGAGTCGCCCAGCGATGCCTTGACCGCGGTGTCCGCACCGGAAGGGATCGATGGCCAAGCGGTGTACAAGAACCTCCGCACCCAATATGGGATGACGGCCGCCGGAGGGCAGGATCACCTGAAGGGCAAAATCTTCCGGTTGTCTCATATGGGGTATGCCGATACGTTTGACGTCATTTCGGCGCTCGCTGCAACCGAGATGGTGCTCAAAGGGTTGGGACATCCGGTCAAACTGGGCAGCGGTGTCGGCAAAGCACAAGAAATCTTAATGGTCAAGTAACGACCACGAGGAGCGTGATGGGCGGAGCAGGCATGAAAATTCTAGTGAGCGACAGTCTATCGAAGCAGGGAGTCGAGGTCCTTGAAAAGGCGGGATTCACCGTGGTGGTGAAGACGAAGATGCCGAAGGACGAACTGCTGAAAGAGATCAAAGATGCCGACGGATTGATCGTCCGGTCCGGGACCAAGGTGACAGCCGAACTGATTGCCGCAGCCGAAAAGCTGAAGGTAGTGGGCCGGGCTGGCTCCGGTTTAGACAACGTGGATACGCCGGCGGCTACCCGCCGGGGCATCGTCGTGATGAATACGCCCGGCGGCAATACCGTGACAACGGCCGAGCATACCCTTTCCATGATCTGTTCCATGGCGCGTCGGATTCCGCAGGCTACGGCCTCCGTGAAGAGCGGCAAGTGGGAAAAAGAAAAGTTCATGGGGCTCGAGCTCTATAATAAGGTGCTCGGCATCGTGGGCGTCGGTCAGATCGGCGGCTATCTGTCGAAACTGGCGCAAGGGATCGGCATGAGTGTCGTGGCTTTTGACCCCTACTTGTCAGAAGAGCGTGCCGCGAAGATGGGTGTGACGATGCTCCAGTTGGATGAGCTATACAGCCGGGCCGATATCATCTCCGTCCATACGCCATTGACGCCGGAAACCAAGGGACTCATCAATGCGGCCGCCATCGCGAAAATGAAACCCGGTGTATTGATTGTCAATTGCGCGCGGGGCGGCATTGTCAACGAGACAGACCTGGTCGAGGCACTGAAGAGCAAGCGAGTCGCCGCGGCGGCGTTTGACGTCTTTGATGAGGAGCCGGTGAAGCCTGAGCATCCCTTGCTGGCGCTCGATAATTTCATCTGCACGCCGCACATCGGCGCGCAGACGAATGAAGCACAAGAGAATGTCGCTGTGGGAATCGCCGAGCAAGTGGTGGAATACTTCATGAAAGGCGTCGCGAAAGGCGCCGTCAATATTCCGTCCGTTGCGCCGGAGCTGATGCCGCGGCTGCAACCGTATCTCACGCTGGCGGAAAAATTAGGCTCGCTTCAGAGCCAGCTCTGTCATGGCGGGATTGAACGCGTGTCCGTCGAGTATAGCGGTGAGGTTGCCACACTCTCCATTGCCCCATTGACCATTGCCGTCCTGAAAGGGCTGCTGACTCCCATCATGGAGCATGCGATCAATTATGTGAATGCACCCGTGGTGGCGAAGGAACGCGGGATCGAAGTGAAAGAGGTCAAAAGCTCGGATGCCGGAGACTTCACCAGTCTCATTCGGGTCCGGGTCGAGGCAGGCAAGACGTCCCACCTCGTGGCGGGCACCCTCTACCATAAGAAAGACGCGCGCGTCATTGAGATCGACCAATTTAAAGTGGAAGTCGTGCCGGAAGGGCACATGTTGCTTATTCTCAACGTCGATCGGCCGGGCGTCATCGGCATGGTCGGTAAGGTCTTGGGCGACCACAACATCAACATTGTCCGCATGCAATGTGCCCTGGAAAAGCGCGGGGGCAACGCCTTGTTGATTATCGGCTCGGATATGGAGTTTCCCACTACCGTATTGGATCACATCAAGTCCAGCTCCAACATACTGTCCGTGACCGTGGCAAACCTGCCGTAACTATCATCGACTCCATCAGGTTGCATATGGCTTCTGCTCCTCCGCCACCCACGGTTCGATCCGGGCAGACCCAATCATTACAAGAACGCTCGCTCGTTCCGGTTGGGATGGCGACCATTCTTCCGGAGGCGGCACAGGAGGTCCGCCGCCTGGAAGCGCAGTTGCTGGCCCAGATCGATCAATGGGGTTACGATGAAATCATTCTGCCCACCTTCGAGTATCTCGATGTCCTGGCGCCGGGTCTTGAGTCAGAGATAATCGAAAAGTGCTACAAGTTTCCGGATCGCACCACCGGCCGCATTCTCCTGCTCCGTCCAGATGCGACCGCGCAAATTGCCCGTACCGTCGCGATGGGCATGATGGGCACGCGCCTTCCCCTCCGGCTATCCTACCGGGCAACGGTGTTTCGTTATGAGCCGGAGCATGCCGGTCGGGATCGGGAGATTTTCCAGGTCGGCGCTGAGCTCATCGGCGCCGATCAGGCCACGGCAGACAGCGAAATTATTTCGTTGCTTATCGAGTGCCTCCGGAGGGTCGGACTCAGGTCATTTAAGATTTCCCTGGGTCATGTCGGTTTTTTCAAAGGATTATTGGTCAGAGCCGGCCTCTCGCCCGAAGGCCAAAAGCGCGCGGAACAGGCGGCGGCCAGAAAGGATCTGCCTTGGCTTGCCGACATTCTCGCGCAAGAGCGAGTCGCCAAGCCGTTCGCAGCAGCCATTTTGGAGGCGCCGGAGCTGTGCGGCCAGGCCGAAGTCCTGGCTCGAGGGCGCACGCTGGCCGGCGGAGAAAAATCCCTCCTCAAAGCGCTGGATCGGTTGACGCTGGTCTATCGGTCTCTGTGTGCGGCCGGCTACAAGGATGCCCTGTTTCTCGATCTGGGCGAGTTTCGGGGATTTGATTATTACGACGGCGTGGTCTTCGACGTCTTTGCCGAAGGTATCGGAGTCGAACTCGGCGGCGGCGGACGGTATGATCATCTCATCGGCCGCTTTGGACGAGATCTCCCATCCACCGGATTTGCATTAAATGTCGATCGGCTCTTTCGCGGGCTTGGTCTGTCAAGGCAGCGGGTCGATGAGGCGAATAGAGATCTCTTGCTGGTGGCCTCGCAAGAGTCGGCTGACACTCTGGCTCTCTTAGCCCGCCGTCTGAGGCAAGTGAAGAGGCGGGTGGTGCAAGAAGTGGTGGCCGCCTCGGGAAAGCGCTTGATTGCCGCGGCCGTCGATGCCGGTCGGCAGCGCCGACTCGAAAAGGTGATTGTTGTGGATGCTGGCGGCAGGAAGAGCGAGGAAGTGTTGGTCATTCAAGTAGGCGGTAGGCATGAGGACGGCGGGTCGTTTGACAAGAGCCGCATGTCCATTCAGGCGCTCATCGACATGATGTCAACAAATCATAGCGGAGCGGAAGGAAACCGATGAAGCCGCTCGCCGCTATGGACCTGTCCCAGCCCAAGTTGCCGCCTCAAAACCTTGAGGCCGAGCAATCGGTGCTGGGTGCCATTCTGTTGGATAACGGAGCGATGCCGAAGGCGATGGAACTCCTTGTCGAAGAGGATTTCTACCGGACTGCACACCGGAAAGTGTACCGTGCCATGCTGGACTTGTCCGATACCGGTGAAGTCATCGACCAGATTACGTTGACCGAGCGGTTGAAAGGGCAAGGCGAATTGGAAGCGGTGGGCGGCGCGGCCTTTCTCGCGGAGCTGGTCCAGATGGTCTCCAGCTCAGCCAATATTCGCTATCATTGCAAGATCGTCCGTGATAAGGCCGTTGCCAGACAGTTGATCAATACGTCCACCGAAGTGTTGTCCAGAGGATATGAAGGCACGGCCTCCATAGATGATCTGCTCGATTTTGCGGAGCGCTCCGTGTTCAGCATTGCCCAAGGCAAGCTGGAACGGTCGTTCACACAGATCAATCTCATCATCAAAGAAAGCCTCGATCTTGTCGATAAACTGTCCAAACGGAAAGAGCATGTCACCGGCGTGCCGACCGGCTATTATGATCTCGATGACATCACGGCCGGGCTGCAGCCGTCTGATTTGGTGGTGGTCGCCGGCCGGCCGAGCATGGGCAAAACCAGTCTCGCCCTCGGGTTCGCCACCCATGCGGCCATTCATGCCAACTCGGTTGTCGGCATCTTTAGCCTCGAAATGTCCAAGCCCCAGATTGTTCTCCGCATGCTGAGTTCGGAAGCGCGCGTCGATTCGCATGCGTTACGAACCGGCAAGCTGCAAAAGGAAGATTGGTGGCGATTGGCCGAAGCCGCCGGGCGCCTGGAGCAGGCCCCTATCTATATCGACGATACCGGTGGCATTACGGTGCAGCAGATGCGCGGAAAGGCGCGGCGCCTCAAAGCTGAGAAGGGGCTCGACCTCTTAATCGTGGATTACTTACAGCTGATGCAGGGGCGGAGTGATTCGGAATCGCGCCAGCAGGAGATCTCCGATATCTCCCGTTCGTTGAAGGCGCTGGCCAAGGAACTCAATGTTCCGGTGATCGCGCTGTCGCAGCTCAGCCGCGCGGTGGAAGCCCGCAAGCCGCCGATTCCCATGTTGGCAGACTTGCGCGAGAGCGGCGCCATCGAGCAGGATGCGGATGTCGTGATGTTTATCTATCGTGAAGATGTCTATGATTCGAACTCCGAGCGGAAAGGCATCGCCGACATCATCATCAGTAAACATCGCAACGGGCCCATCGGAAAAAAAGAGCTGATGTTTCAAGATCGCTTCGCCAAATTTGAAAGTCTTGACCTTCGCGAATCGTAAAGTGGTTTGCGCATCGCCGGGTCGCTCGGTATAATCCTCGTCAAGGTTTTCCTGCTTCTTAGATTGTCTCCAAGAAAGGCTTCTGTGCAACGACGACGAACTGACGGGTTACCGCTGCCGCGCATGCGTCGCTTCTCTGCCATCAGAAACGGGTTGTTTGCGGCACTCATTCCCCTGAGCATCACGGCCTGTGCGGCGTCACCCTATCCGCCCCAGACCGCATCCTCTTCTTCCATCGTTCCCGTCCCCAAACAGCCGGCGTCGTCCAGTCCGGATGCCTCGGCCACCTATCATTTCATGATGGGCTATCAGGCCGAACTCGCACAGGATACGGAGACGGCGATTCGTGAATATCAGGCGGCGCTGAAGGCCGATCCGACCTCGCGAGAAGTCAAAGGCCGCCTTGCCGGTCTGTATTTCGGGCTAGGCGATCAAGCCAATGCCGTGAAGTATGCCGAGGAGGTCGGGGAAGGAACCGGGCAGGAGGCGCAACTGCTCACGCAGATGGCGGGGATTCTTGCGAGCGCCGGCAAGCCGGATCGGGCGTTGAGTTTTTTGGAACTAGCGATCAAACGGGACCCTGAGAAGGGGGAGACCTATTTCCCCAAAGCGATCATTCTGTTGAACCAGAAACGCCTGCCCGAAGCCGAGGAAGCCGTCAAGCAAGGGTTGCAATACGCGTCCGATTCGCCGGTCGGCTATTACTATCTGGGACGGATCTCCATTGAAGCCGGCAATGCCGAGCAGGCGATATCGAGTTTCGATCGAGCCATTGCGGTCAATCCCGGTTTTGAGCCGGCCTATCTGGCCCTAGCGTCTTTCTATGAGTCGCGCCAGCAGAAGGATAAAGCCATTGGGATTTTGCAGAAATACCTGCAGCGCGTGAATCCGAGAAATAAAGAGATTCGGCAGCATCTCATTCAGTTGTATGTGACGACGAAGGATTACGCCGGAGGGTTGGCTGAACTGGAGAAGATGCTGGAAGAGGATCCCGGGGACCTTGATGCGCAACTGCGCATGGCGCTGATCTATGGAGAGAAGAAAGACTATACGAAGGCGATCAAGCAACTCACCGCCGTGCTGAAGGCCAGACCCACGGAACTGAAGATTCGCGACTACCTCGGGTTTCTGTATGAGGAGTTGAAGGATTACCCGAAGGCCATGGACGCGTACCAATTCAATCTACAATTGGACCCTACATTTCCCGAGAGCCATATCCATCTCGGCGTGCTGCACTATCGGTTAAAGCAATTTCCCGGCGCCATTGCCCATTTGAGTGATGCGGTTCGCCTCAATCCGAAACAGCCTGAGGCACACATTGTGTTGGGGTTGGCATATCTGCAATCTGAACAATTCGAAAAGGCGTCTCAGGCCTTTGAAGAAGGCATTCGCCATAACCCGAAAAATGCGGATCTGTATTTCAATCTCGGCACAGCCTACGACAAGCTGAATCGATTTGATGACCTGGTTCGCGCTATGGAAACGGCGCTCTCACTGGACCCCCACAATGCAGACGCGTTGAACTACCTGGGCTATAGTTATGCGGAGCGCGGGGTCAAGATCGACAAGGCGGTTTCTCTCACCAGGCAGGCTGTGGCGCTCAAGCCCGATAACGGTTATTACGTCGACAGCCTTGGCTGGGCTTTTTACAAATCGGGAATGTTGGCTGAAGCGCTGACTGAGATTAAGCGGGCGGTCGCATTAGTAGGCGATGATCCCGTAATCTATGAGCACTTAGGCGAAATTTATATGAAGCAGGAGCGATTGGCTGAGGCCCGTGAAGCCTGGCTCCATTCACTGGAACTCGACCCGGCCAATGAGAAGCTCTTGCAGCGCTTCCAAGAACAGGGGTTCGGTGATCCGACGCAGGAAGACCGTATCCAACAGGCCAAACGCCGCGTATCAGAGAAGATACAGTCTCACACTTCCCAATAGTTTAGGCCTACTAGCTCTAAGGCTGAGACGTTCCTTCCGTTCTTAGTGATTGCTCCCTTAGTAGCTCCCTTTGTAACGCTATCTGTAATGCCATGTGAGAGACGTGCCGTTCACTGGAAAGTGCCAATTCTCGGCACCTCAGTCCACATTGTGGAAGTCCCACCAGTCCTGTTGTGCAGACCTCATCGGCACGTTTTTCATAACTTGTTGTCTTTCAAAGCACCGATGGTACAGTGGGCCGTATCACTGACAGGCACCGAACCTGCTAAGGGACCGGTAGGCGGCAATGGAAGCGCCGCAGGTTCCGAGGCAATAACGCAGTAAACGGGCCGTCAGTGAACCCATCAACAAGGAGGCAGTAGGATGTTAAAGTCATTCCGCAAACAAGAGGGTTTTACCCTCATCGAGTTGATGATCGTCGTGGCGATCATCGGGATTTTGGCGGCCATCGCCATCCCCAACTTCATTCAGTATCAGATGCGGTCGCGCACGTCTGAAGCGAAGACCAATCTGGCGGCTATCAAGACGGCGCAATTGGCTTTCCAGGCCGAGCAGCGCTGTTTTCTGCAAGTCGCAACGGCCCCTGCTGCCCTTCCGGCCAACGGGTCGCTGGTCGCGTGGCCTAATAACGTCGGTGGAATTGCGGCGCCCACAGTCCCAGCTGCGCCTTGGTGCTTTAACAACGTGGGTGCCGTTTCTACAATCGTTGGACAGTTCGGCGATATCGGATTTGCTCCGGCCGGCAACGTGCGTTATCAATATATGAATACTGCGCAAGCAGTTGCGACCGTCGTCCCGGGACCACAAAAGGGCTTGTGCGCAGGCGCAATTGCTGCCAATGGTGCCGGTGCTAACGGAACGCTGGGCACCATGGCCATGGCGGTCGGCGATCTTGATGGTGACGCTGTGACGGCAGACTTCAAGGTTACCGAGGTTAGCAATGTCGTGAACTGTCTAGCCAACGAGAGCATATTCTAAGCGAGACGGTTAGCGAGCTCTGGCCAGTCAGGGCGTCAAACGGCCCTGGCTGGCTTCCTCATGTTTTTCAGTATCTGTTTTGTATGCACCAGTAAATCTTGGCAGTTCCATCTCTACGATGCTTTCAATGCGTATGCGTCTTAATAGTCGTCCGATACCTCCCGCAGTCATCTTCTTTGTTCCTCTAGCACTTCTTCTTAGTGCATCAATTGCAATCCAATATCAAATGGAACAGCGTGATCCTGCTCACGGTATCAAACGGGAACAGTTGAGACTCTTGCCCCGCGGTGAGATTTTGCGGCCTATTCTGCTTGGCTATCACCATTTGGGTGCGGATATTCTCTGGCTTCGCGTGGTGCAAGTGTTAGGCGATCGGGTCGTTCGTGATAAGGATTATGAATGGATCTATCACGCGCTTGATGTCATTACTACGTTGGATACTCGTTATGAGTATGCGTATGAAGCTGGCGCGACTGTGCTGGCCGAACTTACCTCCCGCGTCGATTTAAGCAACCGCTTGCTGGAAAAAGGAATAACTCCAAATCCAAATTCCTGGCGGATTCCCTTCAGACTTGGCTTCAATTACTTTTTCCATCTCGGAGATCATGCAAAGGCGGCAGAGTATATGGCCCAGGCTGCGAGAGTCCCTGGAGTTTTTCCGGTGGGCCCCCCTGCATATACTGCGAGACTCGCGTCGAGATTGTATGTACAAGGGAAAAATCCAGAGGTGGCGTTGGAATTTCTCCAGGCCATGTTCGAGCAGACGACCGATGAGGTTGTGCGCGAACAACTTCAGCGCCGTATGAGGAGAGTGAGCTTAGAGCGAGACCTTCAGATACTGGAACATGCCCTTCAGCGCTATGCTAAGACCAAGGGGAAGTTTCCGATATCCCTGCTTGAACTCGTGTCAAGCGGGATATTGGTCAAGGTCCCAGACGAGCCATATGGAGGGGTGTACAGCTATGATCCAAGGACCGGAGTGGTTATGAGTAGCACCCATTCTGAGCGTATGCGACTCTACAATCCCGGGGATAATCATATGAACAAGGGCGATATCGAATAGGTCGTATGGCTACATCAACGGTCATCCTCAAGACGGAAGCACTCCGTAAAACTTTCAAGGTTGGGTTTTGGGGCCGCGAAGTCACTGCGTTGGAAGGACTCAATCTCGAAGTTCGCCAAGGTGAAGTCTTCGGATTTCTCGGGCCCAACGGGGCAGGCAAGACCACCACGCTCAAAATCCTCATGGGGCTCATCTATCCCACCGGGGGAAACGCCTGGCTCTTCGGCAGGCCCATTGGCGACAGTGAAGCCAAGTCGCGTCTGGGGTTTCTTCCGGAGTCCCCCTATTTCTATGACTACTTGACGGGTGCTGAATTTCTCCGTTTCTATGGCGATCTGTTTGGGCTTTCGGGCGCTGTCGTCAATCGCCGCATTGCTGATTTGCTGGAATTGGTCGGCATGAGCCATGCGCGTGACTTGCAGCTCAGGAAGTTTTCAAAAGGCATGCTGCAGAGGATTGGAATCGCACAAGCGCTGATCAATGATCCTGAGTTAGTCGTCCTCGATGAGCCGATGTCAGGGTTGGACCCGATCGGGAGAAAAGAGATCAGGGATCTTATTCTCAGTCTGAAAGAAACCGGCAAAACCATTTTCTTCAGCTCGCACATATTGCATGACGCTGAGATGCTGTGCGATCGCGTCAGCATTCTCGTCAAGGGGCGGCTGGTTGCGATTGGCAGTGTATCGGACTTGGTCGGGTCAGCCTCAACCCACTCCGTGGAAGTCCTTGTTGAAGGACTTGGCTCCGATGGAGTGGCTCAAGTCAGGCCGTTTACAGAAAAGATCACAGTAAGCGGAGACCGTGCTCTTCTCGTGCTCAACGGGCAGCAGCAAGTGGATGAGGTGATTGATAGAATCCGGGCGGCCAAAGCCAAGCTTCTTTCCCTGACCCCGCAAAATAGTTCATTGGAAGACCTGTTTATGCGCCAAGTGCGCGAGCAGGGAGGACAGGCATGATTTCGCGGATTCTATCAATCGGCTTCAACACCTTTCGCGAAAATCTTCGTGAGAAGTTGCTCTACAATTTGCTTTTCTTTGCATTATTAATGATCAGCAGCTCCATCCTGTTGTCGAGAATCACACTCGGCGACCATCACCGTCTGATTCTTGATTTGGGACTTGCCAGCATCAATCTCTTTGGCGTCTTAATCGCGATCTTCGTCGGAATCGGATTAGTCAGCAAGGAGATCGACCGGAAGACCATCTACACGATCGTGTCAAAACCCATTTCCCGCTACGCCTTCTTGCTAGGAAAATACTGCGGGCTGGTCATCACGCTCTTAGCCAATACAGCGGTCATGGTGATTGGTCTGTTGGTCGTGCTCCATGTTATGGACGTGCCTGTCAGCGGTCTGTTCTTCCTGTCTATTATGCTGATATTTCTGGAACTGATGGTCATTACCGCCGTGGCCCTTCTGTTCTCGACCTTTACGAGTTCGACCCTCAGCGCAATTTTTACGCTGTCGATCTATGTGATCGGCCATTTGTCCGGCGATCTCAAAGAATTCGCCAAAAAGATGGATGAGGTCAGCCAGGTGATCGTGAACACCGTCTACTATGTCCTTCCGAATCTTGAACGATTCAATCTGAAGGGCCATGTCATTCACCATCTTGAGTTCGGGACTGCGGATATGATGTTGACTGTTTCGTACGGGGTCACCTATGTGACCTTCCTCCTCGTGCTGGCCAGCGTCATATTTCAACGGAGAGACTTTCAGTAACCGGTGTGATCTTCCCCTTGCTTTCATTTCGCAACCAATGTATTGATGGCGGCGGTAACCGGAAATGAACATTCCTCTCCTCGACCTTAAAGCCCAGTTTCAACCGCTCCGTGCCGAGATTTTGGCGGCCATCCAACAGGTCTGTGATGAGCAGGGCTTTGTGTTGGGCCCGCGTGTCGTCGCGTTCGAAGAAGCCATCGCCCGGTACACGGGAGCGCGGTATGCCGTCAGCTGCGCCTCGGGTAGCGATGCCTTGCTGCTGTCTTTGATGTCGCTGGGTGTGGGCGCGGGGGACGAAGTCATTACGGTGCCGTTTACGTTCTTTGCGACGGCGGGTGCCATTTCGCGGCTCGGCGCGAAGCCGGTATTCGTCGATGTTCAGAAAGACAGCTACAACCTGGATCCGACGCAGATTGAACAAGCCATCACCTCCCGCACGAAGGCCATCATTCCCGTTCACCTCTTTGGCCAGTGTGCCGACATGGCGGCAATCAACCGCATTGCCGCTGCCAGCCGGATTCCTGTCATCGAGGATGCCTGCCAGGCCATTGGCGCCGCCCAGAACGGCCTTCGTACAGGTGTGTTGGGCGCCATGGGTTGCTTCAGCTTTTTCCCCTCGAAGAATCTCGGGGGGTTTGGCGATGGCGGGATGATCACGACGAATGATCAGCGGTTCGCTGATTCACTTGCCATGTTGCGCGTTCATGGCAGCCGGGTTCGCTATCTGCATGATGCGATCGGGATTAATAGCCGGCTGGATGCGCTTCAGGCGGTGATCCTGCACATCAAGCTGAAGTACCTCGATCAGTGGGCCGAGGGCCGACGGCGCAACGCCGCCATGTACGAACGATTGTTCCGGCAGGCGGCCCTTCCTGATGATCACGTGACGCTCCCGGTGACGCACGAAGGAAACTTCCACGTCTATAATCAATATACAATTCGAGTGGCTCAGCGGGACGACCTTCGCGCGTATCTGAAAGAAAAGGGGGTCGGAACCGAGATTTACTATCCTCTCCCCATGCATCTGCAGAATTGCTACAAAGAACTGGGACACAAGAAGGGCTCATTTCCCGTTTCCGAGCAAGCCGCCGAGCAGGTGCTGTCTCTCCCGATTTATGCCGAACTGTCTGAAAAGCACCTGGCTTACGTCGTGGAAACCATTGCTGGGTTCTATCGCCGGTCATAGGCGTTGTTCGGTCGGTTCGGTTCCTCCATCTCCGTCTATCCATATCTGCGCCCGCCAGCGAGCCTACTCTAAATAAGCGGCATCGACCGCCGCTCTTGAGGGAAGGGATGCGATGCGCATGTGCCTCATGACAGTCGGCATGTTCTTGATCGGGGCTCTCGCGGAGGCAAAGGATCTCAGCCATCGGGAGATTTATGAATAGACATGGTGATGGGGCATTCAGACGGCAAACGGGACGGATGAAGGGACAGTAGGCGACCGACCGGTCGCGGTGTGAAGAACGGGGCAAGACTCCTGTCGGTCTTGCCCCGTTCTGGCGTGGGAGATCCGGCGATTAGGTGGTCACCGCGCCTTCCGACGCAGAGGAGACGTGCCGGGCATACTTCCCCATGACTCCAGACGTATATCGGGGCACCGGTTGTTTGACCTTTTTCAGCCGGGCGGCAATTTCTTTTTGAGACAGCTTCACATCCAGCCGGCGTTTGGCAATATCGAACGTGATCGTATCGCCGTTTTTCACGGCGGCAATCGGTCCGCCTTTGACGGCTTCCGGAGCCACATGGCCCGCCATCAGTCCATGCGTTGCACCGGAAAAGCGCCCGTCAGTCAAGAGGGCAACGGAGTCGCCTAGGCCCGCTCCGACAATCGCCGCTGTGACGCCGAGCATTTCTCGCATACCCGGCCCTCCGGAAGGCCCTTCATATCGGATGACGACCACCTCGCCCGCCTTGATCTGACCGGCCTTCACGGCGACGAACGCATCCTCTTCACGGTCATAGACTTTGGCCGGGCCCTGGAATTTCATCATGGAGTGGCCGGCCACCTTGACCACGCAACCGTCCGGGGCCAGGTTGCCTTTCAGGATGACCAGTCCGCCGGTGGGCTTAATCGGATTGGACAGCGGCCGCAGCACTTGCTGGCCCGGTTGTTCCTTGGCCTTGGCGGCTTCTTCTCCGATGGTCCGTCCGGTGACCGTGGGTTGATCCGCATGCAGCAGGCCGGCATCGAGGAGCCGTTTGGCGACGAGTGTCGTGCCGCCTGCATTGAAAAGATCCGCGGCGATGAAGCGACCACCGGGTTTGAGGTCGGCGAGCAGCGGGACCTTCCGGTTGATCTTATCGAAATCATCGATGCTCAGTCTCAAGCCCATTTCACGGGCCACAGCCAACAAGTGCAGGACGGCATTCGTGGAACCGCCGGTCGTGGCGACCGCGGCAATGGCGTTCTCCAGTGATTTCCGGGTGATGATCTGCTTGGGGCGAAGATCGTTTTTGAGCAGATCCATGACCATCCGGCCGCACTCGAACGCGACGTCGTCCTTCTGCACATCCATGGCCGGGACGCCGTTGCGCCCCATCGGCGACATGCCGAGGAACTCGAAGGCGATGGCCATCGTGTTGGCCGTGAATTGACCCCCGCACGCGCCGGGCCCGGGGCAGGCGTGGTCTTCGAGATCTTTGAGCTCGGCATTCGTCATTTTGCCAGACGCATGTTTGCCCACCGCCTCGAACACGTCCTGGATCGTCACGTCGTGGCCTTGAAACTGCCCGGGCAGGATGGAGCCACCGTACAGCATGAGCGAGGGTACATTGAGTCGAGCCAGCGCCATCACAGTGCCGGGAATAGTCTTGTCGCAGCCGGACAACGCGACGACCGCGTCGAACAGGTGGCCGCGGGCGACCAATTCGATGGAATCCGCTATCACTTCACGGCTGATCAATGAGGCCTTCATGCCCTCTGTCCCCATCGAAATGCCGTCTGACACCGCAATGGTGTTGTATTCGATCGGCGTGCCGCCGGCGGCCCGGATGCCCGCTTTGACGCGTTCGGACAAGCGCCGCAAATGGTAATTGCAGGGCATCACTTCGATCCAGGTGTTCGCGACGCCGACGAGGGGTTTGGTCAGGTCGTCGTCGGTGAACCCCACCGCTTTCAACATCGCCCTGGCCGGCGCCCGGCCAGGGCCCACCAACAGATCATGACTTCTCAGTTTCAGCTCTCGTGCCATCGGATCAACTAATCCTTTCCCTTCTTCTTGCCATCTTTGGTGTGTTCATGCTTTTTCTCCTGGATTCCGTATCGATCACCGTTCCTGTGACGGCCTCGATGTGCACTTCCGTGATCTGCCCATCGGCACCCAGGACGTCCACTTCCCACACCGGCTTCCCAATGTTTCTTTTCCAACTCGGCTTCCACGACCGTGTCAGGCCACACCAATACTGCCCCCACTGCCCAGACTCAGCATGAATATGGCCGATTTCATGTGCCTGCTTCTGGTTATAGTGAGGCTATTGAACGGACATCGTGCCCGGGGCGGCGGGCGCGGTGCTGCCGGTGCTCTTGTGCGGGTTGCCGCCATGCGAGCTCGCGCCGTGCGGCGCCGTCCCGTGCGGAGCGGTGCCGTGTCCTTTACCCTTGTCTTTGTGCTGCTGCATCATCTTTTCGTGCTCGGCTTTTTCCTTGGCCCGCTGTTCAGGAGTGAGAAGGGCGAGCACGTCGCGACGAGCCTTGAACGAGGCCATGCGCAGCCCGACTTGAAGGTCTTCGCTTTGCTTCAGCTTCGCTTCCACGGCACCCAGGTCGGACTTCTCGTCCTCCAATAACGACCGCAACTCTCGCTCAGCCACCTGAATATCGGCCTCGCTCTTGATGCGGGTCTTGTCCAGGTTCAACTGCATCTCTTTCAATTTGGCGACTTGATCGCCGGTCAGGCCGATTTCTTTTTCGTGTTTCAACAGATGGCGAATGAGGTGGCCGGTGCTGCTATGCATCATGCCCATGCCGTGGCCGCCTATGGCGCTATGCCCTCCTCCGGCATGACCCTCCTTGCCATAGCCATAGTCATTGGCCTGAGCGTCAGAGAGGCTAAGAGCCAGCGTCATGGCAGAAGCCATGCCAAACGTGACCAGTGTCCGTGTCCGTTGCGTCATGAAATCCTCCTTCGGTTGGTACGTAGGGAATGAATGAGAACAATTATCGCACAAACGAGCCGCTTGCGCCCTTCAGGCCGTTGAACAGGAATTGAATCGCCAGCGCGGCCAGCAGGAGTCCCATCAGGCGAGTGATGATCTTCTCCGCGATCGGGCTCAGCCACTTGGCGCCGGTCGCCCCGAGCGCCAAGGTGACGTAGCTTGCCAGACCCACGGCGACAAGGCAAGCGATGAGCACCCCGCGTTCAGTCCAGTTCCTGGCCTGCGCATCTAAGAGAATCACGGTGGAGATAGCGGCCGGCCCCGCCAGCATGGGGATGGCCAACGGCGTAATGGCAATATCCTCTTTGCTGGTACCGGCGGCGGTTTCCTCGGCGGTTTCCTGCACCGCCGAACGCTGGGCACGCAGCATGTCGAGCGCGACCAGCAAGAGCACCAATGCGCCGGCCACCTGAACGGCCGGCAAGGTGATCCCCAGAAGGTTGAAGAGGGTCTGGCCGATCAGCGCGAAGCCGGTGAGGACACCCACCATGACCAGGCAGGCGACCCGCGCCATGTGGAGCCGCTGGCGGAGGGAGTAGCGGACGGTCATCGCGACGAACGCCGGGACCGTGGCGATGGGATCGACGATGACAAAGAGCGAGCTGAAGGCGAATAACGCGTATTCAGCCAGCGTCATCGGTTACCCGCGTTGGGCCGCTGCGAGAAGCTCCGCTCGTGGATCGGAATGCGGTATGCGTTTGAATTGTTCGTAGAGCGCCCGTTCCTCATCTGTGATCACCGGCGGCAAGGTAATTTGAAGATTGAGGAACAGATCGCCGTGGCCGCCCGTGGCGGTGGGCAGACCTTTCCCTTTCAATCGGAGCTTGCTTTCCGCACGGCTTCCCGGCGGGATCTTCACCCGTACCGGCTCTCTTAATGTGGGCGCCATCACGTCGGCTCCCAGGCCCGCCTCCCAAGGCCAGACGGGTAACGTGACGTGGAGATCGCTGCCCTGACGCCGAAAGACGCGGTCCGGTAAAATGGTCACGTGCAGGTAGAGGTCTCCCCGCCGACCTCCGTTCATGCCGGGCTGGCCCTTGCCGGCGACGCGCACGCGGGTCCCGTCCTGAACACCCGCCGGGATGCGGACCTCGATGGTGTTCGACTGTAGCACGGACCCCGAACCGAGGCAGGTAGGGCAGGGACGTCCCTTGAGCTTGCCGCTTCCCTGGCAGGTCGAGCAGGTCACCGGCTCTCGGAGCGAGACGCGCTTCGTCACCCCGGTCAACACCTCGCGGAGAGTCAGCGCCGCTTCGGTCTCCAGATCCTCGCCCGGCACTGAAAAGCCTTGGGCGCCGCCGCTCCGGCCCCGTCCGCCGCCGAACAGGTTTTCAAAAATATCGGAAAAGTTCTCGGCGCCGCCGAAGGACCCGGCGGCTTCCTCGGTCCGGAACCCTCGTGCGCCGGCCTGTTGCCGGGCCCGCTCATAGGCTTCCGCCTGTTCCCATTCCGCCCCGTACTGATCATATTTTTTACGCTTGTCCGGATCGGAGAGGACCTCATGAGCTTCGTTGAGCTCTTTGAATTTCTTCTCCATCTCGGCCTTCTTGCCGCCGGCGTGGAGGTCGGGATGGTACTGACGGGCCAGCCGGCGGTAGGCCTTCTTGATATCGTCGGCCGAGGCCGTGCGAGAGACTCCGAGGACCTGGTAATAGTCGCGCGCAGTGGTGGCCATAGCCTCGTAGATAAGTACGGATTGGAAGTGATCAACCGTCCTGAAGGCAGCTTACGGAGAGTCAGGGATCTTTGCAAGACCTACCGGGCCAGAGAGAAGACATAGGAAAGGCCGACGAACGGAAGTCCGAAGTTCAGCCCCGAGTTCGGCGTCCGCGTGCCGCCATTGGAGATGTGCACCAAGCGATAGCCGGCTTGCACCGTCCACGAAGGATGAATGACCCATGCGCAGCCGGCCCCGCCCCAGACGAGAAAGTTGAATTGCCCAGGCTGTTCCGGGACACGGCCGCCTAAATCGGTCCAGAGCGGACCGCTCCCGCCTTCCACGAAGGGCCGGATCCGATTGAGACCGGTCCACGTATAGAGGAGCTTCGGAGTGAGTCCTACGCCGGTGGCGGCAATGGGATCGGTAGTGTGAAGCAGCATCAACTCGGCGCCGAAGGCCAGCTGGCCGCGATACCAACCGGAGCCGATCTCGTCGGTGACGGTCATGGACCAGGAGGGCATGACCGCCACACCGAAGAGTTTCGACGATTGTCCGGAAAGAAGACGGACGGGGTGAAGCGGGCTCATGGTCAAGCCCACTGTCTGCGTGCCGGCTTGCACAGGAAGCGCGTCGGCAGCGTTCGCAGAAGGCGAGCCGGCATGCGCGAGCAGGCCGTAGGCCAGAACCAACAGGAACTTGGCAATCACGAAACGGAAGGAGCCTTGGCGCGGGCCATCAACTTGCAGTAGGAGCAGACGGCGGCGGTGGTTGGTTGGCCGCAGGTCGCACAGGGATGCAGGGCGGCTTGGTCTCGTTCCGCCATCGTGGTGGACGGCGTTTCCTTTTTCTGCTGCTTATCCAGGAAACCCCAATAAAAGGTCTGTTTAGTGCCGGGGGATTCGGTTTCGAGCCGGTTCAGCACTTCCTTATAGAGTAGCGTCCTGGCGCCTTTCGCCATAGGACATTCCTCCACAATGTAATCGATCTTATTCAGCACGGCATAGGCCGCGAGTTCCCGTTCGGTCAGCCGATAGAGCGGTTTCACCTTCTTGGCGAAACCTTCTACGGAGGCCGGCAAGCTGGGCGCCTGCTTGTCCAGATACTCCTCCTGCCAGTGGAGGACGTTGCCGAGGAGCCGCGCCGCTTCATCGTCGAGATTATGGCCAGTGGCCATCACATCATACTTATGTTCGAGCGCGGCCCGATTGAACTGATACCGTTTGATAGTCCCGCAGGTGGAGCAGGTCGGGCGATGCACCAGCATGGCCAATTCCCGTATGCCGGCGCCTTCTTCCTTCTCCACGGTATGCACGTGTAACGTCGCGCCATGAGTAGCCGCCACCGTTTCGGCGAAGCGGAGCGCCTTGGCATGCGATTGCTCTGAATACGCGCCGATGCCGAGGTTCACATAAAGCGCGTCGGCCTTGTACCCGAGTTTGAGCAGGATATCCCATAACGCCAGACTGTCCTTGCCGCCCGAGACGGCGACCAAAATCCGCTCGTCCTTGCCGAACATCCGCTGCGATTTGATGGCTCTGCCGACCTGGTCGTGGACAAAGCCGTTGAAACAGCCTTTGCAGAAGGCGGCATGGTGGCGGGGCAGCTTGAGGACGGCCTTGGTTTTACACTTGGTGCAGTTCATGTTCGGTACGCAATCAGTGGTCAGCTGGTCAGGATCGAAGGCACGCCTGAGAGCCATTCGATGATGGCGATCCTCCGGAGATGACAGGGCGAATTTCTACCAAATCCTTGTCGTAGAGCATCTCGTCCTCGGTCACCAGTTCATCGCCGCGAATGACCAAATGGGCCTCGACGACGAGATTGAGTTCCCGTAGGACGTCTTTGGTCTTCTTGGGACCTTTCACTTCCACGGTTCTGGGGGGATGACTCAGTTGGATCTGCATAGGGTGATCATAAGCTCAGGCTGAGGGACGAGGCAAGGGGACATGACGGTGCCACAGTCTGAAACAATGGCGCGGCAGAGGCAAGAGGAGAGGAGTATCAATGAGCGCGCCCGAGTTTCTCACGGGCCAAGGCCAGTCCTTCACTGAGAGACGAAAACACTCCATCCAGTTGTGCCTCATAACATTCGTCGAGGAGGCGGCCCATTTCCGGGCCCGGCTGGACCCCCAATTCGACGAGATGACGGCCCATCACGATCCGGGACGGGGGCTGCGCCTCGACGTGGAGAGCGTGCGCGCGGTCTAGTAACCACTTTCCGGCTGGAAAGCCGTCAAATACTTTCGGTGGACGGCCGCCGTGATCGGCGCGTGCGACGCGCACGAGGCGATCGATGCGGCCGACTTGTCTTGCCAGGCGTCGCACGGCGCTGTCCGACGCCTGTCCGTCGTAGAGGGCGCGCGGGCGGAGATGGCAGCGCACCAGCGGGACCACCTCGTCGATGAGGTCCTCTTGATTCGTCAACCGTGCCAGCAACCGTCTGGTGGGCGCTTCGCCCGCCGGCTCGTGCCCGCGTGAGGTGATGTGTCCCAACTGGTGGTCGGTGGTCGCCGGTTTGCCGAGGTCATGGCATAGCACGCCCAGTCCGACGATCACATCATCTTCCGCTTGTCCCGTACGTTCGGTTGCGAACCAGTCGAGGCAGTGCAGGGTGTGAACCCAGACATCGCCTTCCGGGTGCCATGTCGGATCCTGCTCGCAGCCCTGAAGGGCCTCCAGCTCGGGATAAAAGCGGAGCCATCCGCAGTCCTGTAGAAACTGCAACCCGAGCGACGGTTTGATGCCTTGCAGGAGCAGCTTCTTCCATTCCTCCCACAGGCGCTCGCGCGGCTGTCCCTCCTGCGTGAGGCTGTGGCAAAGCCTGAGGGTCTCCGGCGCAGCGGTCAGTTCAAATCGGGCCGCCAATTGCATGCCGCGCAGCACCCTCAGCGGGTCCTCCGCAAATCGTTCGGACACGTGGCGCAAAACGCCCGAATCCAGATCCCGTCGACCGTGGAAGGGATCCCGCAATTCCAGCGTGTCGGGATCCCACGCCATGGCGTTCATCGTGAAATCGCGCCTGGCCAGCGCCTCGTCGATGTCCATGTCCAAGTCAGAGGGCCGCGACGCGTGCGGCACGGACTGGTCGTCGATCACCCTGCGGGCGGGGATGGAAATATCAACGGGGAGGCCGCCCAGTTTGAAGACGCCAAACGCCTTGCCGACGAACTGGACTGCAAAGTGGCTTTCGAGCAATCTGTGAAGCGGCCCCAGCGGGAGCCCCGAAACTTCCACGTCCAGATCGCGCGGCTGCCGCCCCAGAACCAGATCTCTGACGGACCCGCCCACGAGCCAGGTCCGCCCGCCGGCCCGGCGGATCAGGGTTTCCAGTTGGCGAAGGACGCCTGACAGGGTGGAATCATCGATGCGAAAGCGGACCGGCACCTTAGATCTCTGCTTCCCTGAGGCACTCCGCCGATTCTTCAGGGGACACGGGATTGATGTAGAAGCCGGTGCCCCATTCGAATCCGGCGACCTGCGTCAGTTTGGGGATGATTTCGATGTGCCAATGATAAAAATCGCTGGTGCGTTCGTGCAGCGGCGAACTGTGGAGGATGAAGTTGTAGGCGGGCGACGCGAGCACGCTGTTCATGCGGCGGAGGGACTCCGATAAGATCGGGCCGAGAGATTCGAACTCGGTTTTGTGGCTGTCTTCGAAGTAGCCGGCGTGGCGCTTCGGCAGAATCCACATCTCGAACGGAAACCGCGGCGCGAAGGGCGTCACGCAGACGAACTCGGGGTTCTCCGCCACCAAACGGTCGCCGGCGGAGATATCCTGCCGAAGCATATCGCAATAGATACAGCGTTCCTTTTGCTCGTAGTGCGCCCGGCAGCCGTCAAGTTCCTCCTGCACGCTGGTGGGCACGATCGGCAGCGCGATGAGTTGCGAGTGGCTATGCTCAAGGGTGGCCCCGGCCGCCGCGCCGTGGTTCTTGAAGATCAGAATGTAGCGGAAGCGACGGTCCTTCTTGAGGTCGATGATGCGGTCGCGATAGGCCCACAACACATCCTCGATGTGTTTCGCCGACATGGTGGCGATGCTGTCGGTGTGCTCAGGCGTTTCGATAATGACTTCATGGGCGCCCACCCCGTTCATCCGATCGTACAGGCCTATTCCTTCGCGGCCCATTTCGCCTTCCACGTGCAGCGCAGGAAACTTGTTGGGGACCACACGGACCGTCCAGTTCGGGGTATTCGGGTCCGCGGGCTGTGGACGATATGCCATGATTTCTTTTGGCGTCAACCGTTCCTGTCCCGGGCAGAAGGGGCAGAGGGCGGTTGAGATGGGCCGGGTGGACGGCAGTGGCACAAAATCATGCGGACGGCCATTCCGCTCGGTGGAGATGATGACCCACCGGCCAACGATGGGATCGCGTCTAAGATCGGGCATCTTCTCCTCCGTGAAACGTAAAGCGTGAAACGTAAAGCGTCGCGCGGCTGCGTCGTGACCGATCATGGGTTTCCCGACACTTCACGCGTTACCCATCACGCATCACGGTTTCTATACGCGCCACAGTCCCGCTTCAAATTCAGGTCCCGGCATGGTGAGAACGGCCGGACGCCCATGCGGATAACGGGCCACTTCCAGACCATGTTCCCTGACGACGATGGAAAGACGAACATCCTGGCCGGGCTCGAGGTGAAGTTTCTTCCATGGCAGCGCCAGTTCCACAATGGTCTTACGGCA
This sequence comes from uncultured bacterium, assembly GCA_965285945.1. Taxonomy (GTDB): domain Bacteria; phylum Nitrospirota; class Nitrospiria; order Nitrospirales; family Nitrospiraceae; genus Nitrospira_D. Next base: position 76,509 of record CBDIWP010000005.1, read on the forward strand.
AGAGGAATGGCAAGTTCCGATCTCCTGCCACCGGTCCTGGCCGATGGCGTGCAGCAACGTGAACTGCTCGAGAGCCGGACCCTCGAGTGGAAACGTTACCCGGAAAGTGTCACGAGGGCCTTGCAGGGTCATGTCCACCTCCAAGTGCGGCTGGCGGGCCGAAGACGTCTCGTCCGGGTCCAGCCGAAGATACAGGTGCTCATGCGTCCACCCGAACCGGATGGCGGTAAAGATCACATCGGCTTTCCACATGGCGCCGAGCGGCGGTTGTGTCGGGATGGAGCCGGCTCCCCGCCACTCGAAAAAGTTGGTCACGAGCCCGTCCACCGAGGCGGTGATGAACCCGCGGGGCTGCGTCACTCCGTCCTGTTCGAGGTGCGGCGCGAGGGCACAGATCGGCTGATTGAGCGGTTCGGGCGGCGGCAACCCCATGTGCGTCCAGACGTTGCGCACATGGGTTCGGAAGAGCCGGTCGAATTCCGGCTTGAAGTCCGTGTCGAAGTCGTCGCCGTACCACCAGAACCAGTCGCTGCCCTCAGCCGCGTACAATTCCTCCCAGGCGGCCTGCGCCTGGTGGAGGGGAAGACTCGATGCCACCTCGGCGAGCTTGGTTCGTGTGGTCCCAAGCAGATCCCAGGCCCGATTATCCTCGTGATGACCGATCCAGATCTTGAAGTCCTGATTGATCCAGGATCCCGAATGCAGGACCGGCAGGTCCCGGGTCGGAGGCATCGCCGCGAGGGCTTCGGAGATGCTCGAGGCCTGCAGGCTCACGTTCCCCGTTCCCTCCAGCCTGTTTCGCGTCAGCTCGGTATAGAGCAGAGAGAGAAAGCGCTCTCCGCCGTCGTGATAATGCTCCCACGGATTTTCGCCGTCCAGAATGATCGGGATCATGATCTGGTCTTGCGGGGCCTCTCGGATGATATCGTGTAACCGCCTCAGCACATCGTCGGCGGCGGATTCCGGCGTCGTCTTGTGATACACGAAGCCGAATGCGTCCGAGAGCTCCCGGTCTCGAAAGACGAGGGTGACCGCCTCCGCGGCCTCGCCGGCACGATAGGGTTGATACAAATCCGACGGCCGATGCCAGGAGCGTCCGGACAGGTGGAGCGACCGAGCGAGGATGCCTTCGTCCGTCGCCAGCCAGTGCAGCCCCGCACGCTGCACGAGCGGCAGGAGTTCGGGACACACGGAGCCCTCCGAAGGCCAGAGGCCGGCCGGCGCCTGGCCGAAGGTCTCCGTATGGAAACGGACCGCACGCGTGAGCTGCCTGTCGGCATCGTCCGGCGCTCGGAATCGGGACGGCAGGGGTAGGTCCGGTCGTGCCCGCCGGCTGATGTCCGTATCGATAACCAGAGGGAGAATAGGGTGATAGAACGGTGTGGTCGTCAGTTCGGTTTGTCCCCGTTCCAGCAGTCGACGATACCGGGGGATGATGTCCTCGACCGCCGCACGTTGCAATGCCAGTACTTCGTGCTTCTCGTCTTCCGTGAAGCCCCGGTTCTTCTGGCGCAACGCGCCCAGACGGGGATAGCGACGGACGGTGCCGTATCCGAACCACGCGAGGTTATGCCACACTTGCAGGTCGAGCCATTCCTGCGTCGAGAATTGGCGCGCCACGCGCTCAAGGTCCGGCGGCGCGATATGCAGACCGCGTTTGACGAGCAATTCATGGTAGCGGGGATAGGGACGGACCATCGTGGCCCAGTTGGCGGCAAAGAAATAGCGGACGACAAAGGCCTTTTCTTCGGGCGTAAGGTCGGCCGCGGGTCGTTCCGCATGTTGGAGAAACAGATCCCTGACCGTTCCATCCCCGATCTCGCGGAGTTGCCGTAAGAGCGAAGGCGTGAAATTTACCGTGGCGTGCACAGCCGGGTATTGCTCTAAGAGGTAGGCCATATCATAGTAGGCTTTGGTGGCGTGGAGGCGCACCCAGGGCATGCTGGCCGATCGGCTGACCGGATCCGTGTAGTACGGCTGATGCATGTGCCACAGAAAGCACACATGTACGTTTTTCATAGCGGCGCGTATTCCCTCGGGTTTTCAGTATGTCATAGGTCAGGGCCTGCAATGAAGCGGATTCAGGATCGATGGAGCAGACGAGCCGCATGACCTGGCTGCGCTACTGGGCCCCCGTGTGGGGTTACGCCGGGCTGATTTTTTATCTCTCCTCTTTGTCTCATCCGGAGGAAAGATTGCCGTTGCTCCTCAGTGACGTCAGCGACAAACTTCTGCATGGCTTGGAGTACGCGGCGCTGGGCGGGATCTGTTATCGGGCGGTCCGCTGGGGAAGCCATGCACGGTTGGCGCCACATGCGCTGACGCTCGCGATCATCCTGGCGTCGCTGTTTGGCCTCAGCGATGAAATTCACCAATGGTTCGTGCCCTTCCGAGACTCCAGCTGGCAGGATTGGGTGGCGGACAGTCTCGGCGCGGCGATAGGTGCCATCACCATGAAATACCTGTTGACTCTCTCATGGACGGGGACGACCTCCACGGCGGTGCGCGGGCGGTAAAGAATCCACTGTCTTCGTGACAAGCGGTGGAGCAGTCGTTATAATCCGCGCCGATGTCCACGGCTCATCCCGCGCCTTCCAACGCTCCGTTGGCTCCTCCGGATCAGGCACTGGTCGCCCGCACGGTGGAGAGGCATCTTTCCCCCGGCTCCCTGCTGCGTTCGCTCACCCCGTTGGCCGGTGATGCCTCCAATCGGCGCTATTATCGTCTTCACCTAGCGGGAGGGCCGCCGCACTCGCTGATTCTCATGCAACTTGCCGAGCCGGAGGGATTCAAGCAGTCCGAAGAAGCCGTCAGCGGCGCGGCGCATCCCATCGTTGAATTGCCCTTTTTGAATATCCTGGCGCATCTCTCAAAGGCCGGCATTCAGGTGCCGGCGCTGCATTACTATGATCAAGCGGCGGGGCTGCTGTACTTGGAAGACTTTGGCGATCTGACGCTGGCTGAAGAGGCCGGCCGGTCGGATGCCCGCACGGTGGAGTCCCGATACAAACAGGCGATCGACGTGTTAGTGCAGCTCCAAGTCAAGGCCACGACGCCGGCGGATTCGGGCTGCCTCGCGTTTCATCGGAGCTTCGATCTGCCGTTGCTCATGTGGGAGTTCGACCATTTCCTCGAGTATGGAATCGTGGCGCGTTGCGGCAAACCCATGTGCGCGGACCATTGGACCGCCGTCCGGCACGAGTTCGAGAAGATTGCCGACATGCTGGCGGCGCAGCCCCGGGTCTTTACCCACCGGGATTATCACTCGCGCAACGTCATGGTCGACGGGCTGCGCCTGGGCGTGATCGATTTTCAAGATGCGTTGATGGGGCCGGCCACCTATGATTTAGCCTCGCTGCTGCGGGACGCCTACATTCAGCTCGACGAGGCGCTGGTCGACCACCTGGTCGATTACTATCTCGATCAGCTTGCGGAGCGGCGGGTGGTGTGGACGAATCGCGCCGCGTTTCGACGCCTGTTTGATTTCACCAGCATACAGCGCAATCTGAAAGCCGCCGGGCGGTTCGTCTACATTGACCGGGTCAAAGGCAATCCCAAATTTCTGGCGGATATTCCCCGCGTCTTGAGCTATGTGAAACGGAACCTTCACACGTATCCCGAATTGAAAACGCTGCGGGCGCATCTGACGCCGTATGTGCCGGAACTGCAGTGATAAGTGATGCGTGATCAGTGATGAGTGAAACAGGCGAGACTGCATGATCGCTTGGTTGTCCCGCCCCTCGCCCATCACCTCACCCGTCACATCAGGATATGAACGGAATTGCAGTGATAGGTGATCAGGGATGAGTGGCACAGGCGAGGCCGCATGATTCCGTTGTCGGCTCACCCCTCGCCCATCACCCTTCACCGATCACATCGGATATGAAGGCCATGATCCTCGCGGCGGGACTCGGAACCCGCTTGAGACCGCTCACCAATAGCGTCCCTAAGCCGCTCCTGCCCGTGGGCGGCACCCCGCTCATCGTGTGGAATCTCCTTCTGCTGAAACGCCACGGATTTCATGACGTGGTGATCAATCTGCATCACCTGGCCCCCATGATCGAGCAGGCGCTGGGGAACGGTGCCCGGTTCGGTCTTCGAATCCTGTATTCCCATGAGCCGATGCTGCTCGGTACCGGCGGCGGGATTAAACAGGCGGAACCCTATTTCTCGGGGGAGCCCGTCCTGGTGCTCAACGGCGATACGCTGTTTGAATTGGATCTGGGCGCGGTTTGCGCGTTTCACCGGGAGCGCAAGGCGGCGGCGACGCTGGTGTTACGTGAGGATCCGGACGCCGCGCACTGGGGGCTGATTGACGTCGGGCCGGACGAGCGGATTGTCCGGATCACCGGACGTGGACTTCCGGTTTCGGCGCCGACCAGGCCGCGGATGTTCGCGGGCATCCATATTTTGAATCCGCGCCTGTTACGAGAGGTGAGGCCGGGCGTCGAGTCATCGATCATCGATCCGTATGTCTCTGCGCTCGAGCGCGGGGAGCCGGTGCTCGGCTATGATTTTAAGGGATACTGGTCGGACATCGGAACGGCTGAGCGCTATGCACAGGCGGAGCAAGATGTCAGAGCCGGACTCATTCAATTGGAACGTCGCCGTCTGGCGGATGTGTAATTCCCTCCCCTCTGTCGTCTTCCGGCCGTGCGCATGAAGAGAGCCGGGGAGACCCGCAAAGACAAGGCTAGCCAGTCGGCACATGGGCAACCCGAAACCTAGGACAGGGCTGGCCCGCCCCCACTTGCTTTCTGCTGCTTGATGAGGCGGGCCAGATAGGTCCGTTGGAGTTGGAGCAATTCGGCCGCCTTGGTCTGGTTGCCGTGCGCCCTCTCGATCGCCCGCGCGATGATGTGCCGGCTGTGCTGGTCCATCGAAGGATGGTAGGGCAGATCGAAATAGGACAGGTGGCCATCGTCCCCGCGGAGACCCCCGTCCTCCGGCATCAGGGCGAGCATGCCGGGTTCGATCGTATCGGTGGGACTGAGCACGACGGCGCGCGCGATGACATTGTCCAATTCCCGGATATTGCCCGGCCAGGCATAATGCGTGAGGGTCTCCAGGGTGTCCGCATTGAACGTCATGCCGGGCCGCTTCGCATCTTTGGTATGCCGGTCGAGGAAGAAATGCGCGAGCGGGGCAATGTCGTTCCTGCGCTCCCGCAACGGCGGCAGGGTGAGTGTAATGACGTTGAGCCGGAAATACAGATCTTCCCGGAACTGGCCGGTTTTGACTGCTTGGCGCAGGTCTTTGTTTGTGGCGGCAATGATCCGGATATTGACGGAGACGGTCCGCGTGCCGCCGACCCGTTGAAACTCCCGATCCTGCAGTACGCGCAACAGCTTCGCCTGTAAGGGGAGCGACATATCCCCGATTTCATCCAGAAAGACCGTGCCGCCGTCCGCCATTTCCAATTTGCCTTTTTGCTGGCGGTCGGCGCCGGTAAAGGCTCCGCGCTCATGACCGAAGAGTTCGTTTTCCAGCAGCGTTTCCGTCAGGGCCACGCAATTGATCACGATGAACGGCATGGCGTGCCGATGGCTCCATTGCTGGATGGAGCGGGCAAAGAGCTCCTTGCCGGTCCCGCTCTCGCCGAGGAGGAGCACACTGGCATCGGATTTCGCCGCGCGCTGGGCCGCTTCGATCACGGTGCGGATCGAAGGGCTGCTTCCGACAATGGAGGCATAGCGGCCGGCCACTTCCGAGCGCAAGCAATCGATGTGGCGTTGCAGCGAATACCGTTCCAGCGCCTTCCGGATGACGATGAGGAGATGGTCTTTATCCAGCGGCTTCGTCAGAAAATCATAGGCGCCTTCCTTCATGGCTTCGACGGCCGCATGGATGGATCCGTGGGCGGTCATCAGTACCACAGGGACGTGTTCCGCTTGCTTCATGTGCGAGAGCCGTTTCAAGACGTCAAGACCGGTGAGCGTAGGAAGATCGAGATCGAGCAGGACGAGATGCGGGGATTCCTGCTCGATTTGTTCGAGGGCTTGCGGCCCATCGCGCGCCACAATGGTGCTGTAGCCGGAGGCCTGCAAGCGGTCTTCCAGCATGGTCACGATGTCGGCATGGTCGTCGACAATCAACAGCTTCGTTTTCATTAGTATTCAGATGAGCGGAAAGGCGGGAGGGCCAGGGCCGTCCCCCGAGTCCCTGCTAATCCTCCATGACGTTGATGACCAGGCCCGTGAGCGGTTTCGGAAAGAAGTAGGTCGATTTGTGCGGCATGCGTTCGCCGGCGGTGGCCACGGCTTGGACTTCGCTGACTTTGGTGGCATTGAGGAGAAGGGCCCCCGTGCCCTTGCCCTGCGCGACCCAATCCAGCGCTTCCTGATCGTCTTTGGTGTAGGCAATCGCTTCTTGTTCCTGCTGTGTGGCGCAGAGTTTGGCAACCACCAGCTGCTGCAAGAGGGATACGTCCAACCTTGCGCGGGGCGAAGCTTGAGCCGACGGTCGATACGCGGGTCTGAGGGTCAGCGTCACGTACCGGTCGCAATTGTTTAAGGCCAGCCCAAAGGTCGGGACGGTCCGTCCCTGCGTTCGCAGCGCGTGAATGAATTGCGACCGCACAGCCGTCTGCGTGGCCGGCGTAAAGGCAAAGTCCTGGCATTCGAAGGCTTCGCCCAGCATGGCCCGCACTTGGTCGTAGGGCGGCAGAGGGGTCATCGTGACGCGGTGGGTCGGAAGCACCGTCAACCCCGGATCTTCCAGCGGGGCGAGCAGCATCAAGACACCGTCATAGGCCTGCAGCCCTGCCGGCGCGCCGGGCTGTTGGCGGCGGAGCCGCTGATAGTTCAGGGCGGTTTCATAGCGGTGGTGCCCATCCGCGATGAAGAGCGGCTTGTCCCGCATGGTATCGACGATCAGCTTCAACACCGTGGGGTCCGTGACCGTCCACAGCCGCTGACGGCAACCGGCATCATCGGTAAAGTCGTAGCGCGGCGGCGTGCCCTTCACCACGTTTTCCAATTGGCCGATGATGAGCCCTTGTGGATCGGAATAGAGAGACCAGATGGGGCTGAAATTCGTGCGGCAGGCTTCGAGAAGATGTAACCGATCGGTTTTTGCGGCTGCCCGGGTGTTTTCGTGCGGATAAATGTGCCCGGAGTCCAACGCTTCCAGTTTCGCCACCGCGAGAAACCCACGGAGCACCTTGGCCGGTGTACGAGCATCGGCAGAGGGGGGCGCATATTCGATGGTGTGATAATAAATCGCCGGCTCGGCGTCCCGCTTCAGCGCGCCGTCGGTGAGCCATGCTTGTAACGTGACGGCTGCCCGGGTATACCGGTTGTGCGTCGGGCTGTCGCCGGTCTGGTCGAGTCCCAATTCCAACCGGATGATGTTCTGGGGATGCCGATCGTGCAAGGCTTTCTGACCGGCGGCATCGATGATATCGTAGGGCGGGGCTACGACCTGTTTGATGTCCCCCACCAGGCCGGTGTCATAGAGGGTGCCGCGAAACGGAATGATCTGTGACATGAAGGATCCCTTGTTTGTGAGCGGTTGAAGTCGGTGTGCGGCGACGGGGGAGCCCGGACCCTTTCCTCAGTGCGAGCCCAGGACTCGGGAAACGAGACTACCGGTCGCGGGTTATCATGTAATCGGCGGCTACAGTCAACGCGCGCCGTGCGGTGCCATCCTCAAAAGGTTGGAGTTCGTGTTTGGCGGCCGCGATATAGGTCCGAGCCCGATCCATCGCATAACTGATCGATCCGTAGTGGGTCATGAGCGACAGAATGCGCTCGAGATCCGCGTCGCTCAGCATGCGGGTTTCCATCCGGTCTTTGATCATCCGGCGGTCCTGCTCGGAACAGCTCTGGAGCAGATGCAGCAAGGGCAGCGTCGCCTTGCCCTGACGCAGATCCTGCCCCAGCGTCTTACCGAGCCGTTCTCCGTTTGCCGTGTAATCCAACGTATCGTCGGCGACCTGAAAGGCGATGCCGAGATATTGGCCGAACCGGAACAAGGCATCCTGCTTTTCCTCAGAGCCGTCGGCGATGATGGCCCCCATGCGGCAGGCGGCGGCAATGAGCCCGGCCGTCTTGTGCTCCACAATTTTCAAATAATCGGATTCGGGCATGGCCGGGTTGCCGTTGTAAAACAGCTGCAGGACTTCGCCTTCCGCCATCTTCGTGCAGGCCTCGGCGAGGATTTCGTTGATGCCCTGGCTCCGGAATTCCACGACTTGCGCCATGGCTTTCGAGTACAGGTAATCACCCACCAGAATGCTGATTTGGTTTCCCCACACTTTCCGCGCCGTCCGGCGACCCCGGCGAATATCCGCCTCGTCGACCACGTCGTCGTGCAGGAGCGTGGCGGTGTGGATAAACTCAATGAGACTGCCGAGTTGATGGTGGTCTCGTCCGCTATATCCGCAGACGCGGGCTGACAGGAGCAAGAGCAGGGGCCGGACCCGTTTGCCTCCGCTGCTCAGGATGTGGGCGGCGACGGTGTTGACGAGGGCGACGCTGGAATCGAGGTTTTTTCGGACCTGGCTTTCAACCCCGTCCAACTCTGCGCGGTATGCGTCCCAGACATCCGCCATACTATTGATAGTGGAGGTGATCGGTCCGTTCGGCATGCCGCGGATGGTAGGTCAGACCAGTAAACAAAGTCAAGCAAACCCGCCCCTTTGCGCGTTGGAATCTTGACAGGGCAAGAGCCCATCCAGTAAGGTGCGGGGCACGAAACGAGTGCCAGGGAGCCCCCTAAGAAAACACCAAAATAACGCGTGCTTGCCCCTTGAAGGAAGTGGCTCCTTCCGCGAACTGTCATCTCCCTCGTCACACGAGCCATTGCGAGCATCAAAACATGCGCATACCAGGATTTCCTCCCAAACAAGGTCTCTATGATCCTGAACACGAAAAGGATTCGTGCGGTGTTGGCTTTGTCGTCAACATCCAGGGACAGAAGTCCCACACGATCGTCCAGCAGGGGCTCCAAGTCCTGGAGAATCTGACGCACCGCGGTGCCCAGGGCTGTGATCCCTGCACCGGTGACGGCGCCGGCATCCTGCTGCAGGTTCCCCATGACTTTTTGAGGCGGGCGGCGGCCGACGCTCATGTGACACTGCCGGGCGCGGGGGAGTATGGCGTCGGGATGGTGTTTCTCCCGCCCCAGGCCGATGCCCGCCAACTGTGCGAACGGCTGTTTGAATCGATTATTGCGGAGGAAGGGGCCCGTCTCTTGGGCTGGCGCGATGTGCCGGTCAAGAGCGATGCCATCGGCGATGTGGCCCGCCGCACCGAACCGTTCATGCGGCAAGTGTTCATCGCGCGGGATGTGCTGAACGACGGGCAGTTCGAGCGGAAGCTCTACGTTCTTCGCAAGCGCGCTGAAAACGCCGTCCGGGAGTCGGCGATCCAGGGGCGGGAGTACTTCTATATCTCCAGCCTGTCCGCCAACACCATCGTGTATAAGGGACTGCTGCTGCCGCATCAAATGGCGGCGTACTATCAGGATCTCAATGATGCCAGCTTGACCAGCGCGCTGGCGTTAGTGCACTCGCGCTTCAGCACCAATACGTTTCCCACCTGGCCCCTGGCCCATCCGTATCGCTACATCTGCCACAACGGCGAAATCAATACGCTCAAAGGCAACGTCAACTGGATGCGGGCCAGGCAGGGCCGGTTGAACTCGGATCTTTTTGGGAAGGATCTCGCCAAGCTCTATCCGATCGTGTCGGAACAGCAAAGCGATTCCGCCTGTCTCGATAACGCCGTCGAGTTCCTCACGATGGGCGGACGCTCGCTCCCGCATGCGATGATGATGTTGATTCCGGAACCGTGGGTGGCCAATCCGCAGATGGATCTGGATCGCCGCGGGTTCTACGAATACCACGCCGCCATGCAGGAGCCGTGGGACGGTCCGGCCGCTGTCTGCTTTACCGACGGCAAGCTCATCGGGGCCACCTTGGATCGCAACGGCCTCCGCCCGTGCCGCTATCAAGTCACGACCGACGGGCTGGTGGTCCTGGCTTCGGAAGCCGGCGTGCTGCCGATGGAGACGCAAAAAATCCGTCAGAAGGGCCGCTTGATGCCCGGCCGCATGTTCCTGGTGGATACCGTCCAGGGACGGATCATCGACGATGAAGAAGTGAAGGCGGAGATCGTCAGCCGGAAGCCCTATCGGTCCTGGGTGACGCAGTATCGCATTTCCCTCGATGAACTGCCTGAGCCGATCAATGTCCCGCAGCCCGATCATCCCACCACCCGCCAGCGCCAGCAGGCGTTCGGCTACACGGTGGAAGAGTTGAAGATGGTCATCACCCCGATGGTGGTGGAGGGCCAGGAAGCGGTCTCGTCGATGGGCACCGATACGCCGTTGGCGGTGCTGTCCGACCGGCCGCAGCTGCTCTTCAAGTACTTCAAGCAGCTCTTCGCGCAGGTGACGAATCCGCCGATCGACCCGATCCGCGAAGAACTGGTCATGTCGCTCACGACCAGCATCGGACCGAAACCCAATCTAATGGACGAGCATCCGGAATCCTGTCGCCGGATCCGGGTCAAGCAGCCGATCCTCACGAACGCCGATCTGCAGAAGATCCGCGAAATCGCCGATCCGCAGTTCAAGAGCAAGACGCTCAAAATGTTGTTTCGCGTGGCTGAAGGTCCGGAAGGGCTCGGAGCCGCCGTCGACGACCTCTGCCGGCAGGCGTCACGGGCCATCAAGGAAGACTACAAGTTTCTCATTTTGAGCGATCGCGGCGTCAATGAAGACTGGGCGCCGATCCCCAGCCTGTTGGGCATCGCGGCGGTCCATCACCATCTGGTCCGGGAATGTACGAGGACGGAAGTGGGCCTGACGGTCGAGACCGGCGAGCCGCGCGATGTGCACCATTTCGCCTGCCTGATCGGCTATGGCGCCGGCACGGTGAATCCCTATCTCGTCTTTGAATCGCTCATCGACATGGAGCGGGACGGGTATCTCCCCGAAGGGCTGGACGCGCAAACGGCCGAAGGCAAATTCATCAAGGCCATCAACAAGGGTTTGCTGAAAATTTTCTCCAAGATGGGGATTTCGACCGTCCAGTCCTACTGCGGCGCGCAAATCTTTGAGGCGATCGGGCTCAATCATGACTTGATCAGCCGCTACTTCACCGGCACGCCGTCGCGCGTGGAAGGCATCGGGATCCGGGAGGTCGGCGAAGAAACGCTGCGGCGTCACCGCATGGCGTATGAACCGGCTCCGATTCGCCAGCTGGATTTCGGCGGGGAGATTCATTACCGCATTCAGGGCGAGCACCATAATTGGAATCCGGACACGATTTACAAGTTGCAGCATGCCACCAAGTCCAATGACCCGAAGACCTTTGCTGAGTTCTCCGCCCTGGTGAATGACGAGAGCAAGCGGCGGTCCAATTTGCGGGGCTTGCTGGACTTTAAGTTCCTGCCCGAGCCGATTCCGCTGGACGACGTCGAGCCGGCCAAGGACATCGTGAAGCGCTTCACCACGGGCGCCATGTCGTTCGGCTCGATCAGCAAAGAAGCCCACGAGACGCTCGCCATCGCGATGAACCGGCTCGGGGCCAAGAGCAACACCGGCGAAGGGGGCGAGGATCCGGAGCGCTTTCAGCCGTTGCCGAACGGCGACTCCAAGAACAGCTACATCAAGCAGGTGGCCTCGGCGCGGTTCGGGGTCACGAGCCACTACCTGGTCAACGCCAAAGAGTTGCAGATCAAGATGGCGCAGGGCGCCAAGCCGGGCGAAGGCGGCCAGCTGCCGGGACACAAGGTCGATGACAACATTGCGCGGCTGCGGTATGCCACCCCCGGCGTGCAGCTCATTTCGCCCCCGCCGCACCATGACATCTACTCGATTGAGGACCTGGCGCAGCTCATTTTCGATTTGAAGAACGCGAACCCCGATGCAGCCGTGTCGGTGAAGCTGGTGTCTGAAGTCGGCGTGGGCACGGTGGCGGCCGGTGTCGCCAAGGCGCATGCCGACAAGGTGCTCATCAGCGGCGATTCGGGCGGCACCGGCGCGTCTCCGCTCTCGTCCATCAAATATGCCGGTGTGCCCTGGGAACTGGGTCTGGCGGAAACGCATCAGACGCTGGTCCTCAACGATCTGCGCGGGCGCATCCGCGTGGAGACGGACGGCCAGATGAAAACCGGCCGCGATGTCGCCATTGCCGCGCTGCTGGGCGCCGAAGAGTTCGGGTTTGCCACGGCCCCGCTGATTGTGGAAGGCTGCATCATGATGCGGAAGTGCCATCTCAATACCTGCCCGGTCGGCATTGCGACGCAGGATCCCGCTTTGCGCAAGAAATTCGCCGGACAGCCGGAACACATCGTCAATTTCTTCTTCTTCGTCGCGGAAGAGCTGCGACAGATCATGGCGAAGCTCGGTTTCCGGACGCTCAACGACATGGTCGGGCGGGTGGATAAACTGAAAGTGCAGAAGGCGATCGATCATTGGAAGGCCAAGGGACTCGATCTGTCTCCCTTGCTCAAGGCGCCGGAGGTCAGGCCCGAGATCGCGCGCTATTGCGTGCAGAAACAGGACCACGGGCTCGCGGGCGTGCTGGACGTGCAGTTGATCGAGCGTTGCACACCGGCTCTCGAAAACGGTGAGAAGGTCAAGCTCGAGTTGCCGGTCCGGAACGTCAACCGGACCGTCGGGACCATGTTGTCCAGCCGTGTGGCCAAGAAGTATGGCCTTGCAGGGCTCCCTCCCGACACGATTTCCATCAAGTTTACCGGCTCGGCCGGTCAATCCTTCGGCGCATTCCTGTCGCGCGGCATCACCCTGACGCTGGAGGGCGAATCCAACGACTATCTCGGCAAGGGACTCTCCGGCGGCAAGATCATCGTGTTCCCGCCGAAGCAGGCGCTCTATACGCCGGAGGAAACCATCCTGATCGGCAACACGTCGCTCTACGGCGCGACGCAGGGTGAAGCGTATTGTTACGGCATGGCAGGCGAACGGTTCGCCGTGCGGAACAGCGGCGCGCGGGCGGTCATCGAAGGCACGGGCGACCATGGCTGCGAATACATGACCGGCGGCGTCGTGGTGGTGCTGGGCCGCACCGGTCGGAATTTTGCGGCCGGCATGTCGGGCGGCGTCGCCTTCGTGCTGGACGAGCTCGATAAGTTCCAGTCGCGCTGCAACCTCGGCATGGTCGAGCTGGAACCGGTCTCGACGCCCGACGACAAAAAGCTGCTGCATGAACTGATCACCGCGCATTTCATGCACACCGGCAGCCGGAATGCGAAACGCATTCTCGATGCGTGGGACGGCATGCTGCCGAAGTTCCAGAAAGTCATGCCGGTGGATTACAAACGCGTGCTGGAAGAGCGAAAGAAAAAAGCCGCAGCCAAAACGTGATGCGTCGCCGGCAGGTGTGCCACCGAGAGACGCGGGGCCAACAAGGAAAGACGAGTCGCCATGGGTGATCCCAAAGGGTTCATGAAATATGCCCGCGAGGGGCCGAAGCGGAAGCCGGTCGAGTTGCGCGTGCTCGACTGGAAGGAAATGTATGAGCCCATTTCAGAAGACAAGCTGAAAACACAAGGCGCCCGTTGTATGGATTGCGGCGTGCCGTTCTGTCAGGGCTCGACCGGCTGCCCCGTCGTCAACCTCATTCCCGAGTGGAACGATCTGGTGTATCGCGGACGCTGGAAAGACGCCCTGAAGGCGCTGCACACCACCAACAACTTTCCTGAATTCACCGGCCGCCTGTGCCCGGCGCCCTGCGAAGGCGCCTGCGTACTCGGGCTCAACGAAGAGCCGGTGGCCATCCGGATCCTTGAGTGGAACATCATCGATCGGGGATTCAACGAGGGCCTCGTCGAGCCGGTGACGCCGGTCCAGAAAACGGGCAAGACGGTGGCCATCGTGGGCTCAGGCCCCGCAGGCATGGCGGCAGCGCAGCAACTGGCGCGCGCCGGCCACAGTGTCACGCTGTTCGAGAAGGCGGATCGGATCGGCGGCCTGCTCCGTTACGGCATCCCGGATTTCAAGATGGAAAAGTGGGTGATCGACCGGCGGCTCGAACAGATGAAGGCCGAAGGCGTGGAATTCAAAACCGGCGTCGCGGTGGGGAAAGACATCACCGCGGAGCAATTGCGGTCGTGGTTTGATGCGGTGGGGCTCACCATGGGCGCCGAGCAGGCTCGTGAACTGCCGATCCCCGGGCGCGAATTGAAGGGCGTCCACCTGGCCATGGAATACCTCACGCAGCAGAATAAGCGGACGGCCGGCATTTCCATCAGCGATGAGCCGATCACGGCGAAGGGCAAGCGCGTCGTGATCATCGGCGGGGGCGACACAGGATCGGATTGTCTGGGCACGGCGCACCGGCAGGGTTGTGCGGAAGCGCATCAGTTCGAACTGTTGCCCGAACCGCCGCCCCAGCGCGCCAGTTCCAGTCCCTGGCCGCTCTGGCCCATGCAGCTCCGGACCTCCCATGCCCACGAGGAAGGCTGCGACCGGCAGTGGAGCGTCTCCACCACCAAGTTTACCGGGCATAACGGCCATGTGACAAAGCTGCATGCCAACCGGGTGAAGTTTGAAAACGGGAAGTTTACGGCGATACCCCACAGTGATTTCGAGATGGATGCCGACCTGGTCCTGCTCGCCATGGGGTTCACCGGTCCGGCCAAGCACGGCCTGCTGGACAGCCTCGGGGTGACGTATGACCAGCGCGGCGCCGTCCAAGTCGATGAACAGTTTATGACCAATCTCGACGGCGTGTTCGCCGGCGGCGACACCAAGCGCGGCGCCTCGCTCATCGTCTGGGCCATCGCCGAGGGCCGGAAAATGGCGGCAGGCATGGATCAATATCTTCGAGCGGGCCGGTCGGCCAAGAAGGCCGTCACCTAGGCCGCTCCTCTTCACTGCTTCCGGCAGCTCACTGACTCCGACCGGTCAGTCTCGCTGTCCGCATCCATGGGGGCTCTGAAATGATGCAGGACCTCGTATGGCTCGCATCCTCATTGGGACATCGGGGTGGGCCTATGGTAGCTGGAAAAGATGTTTTTATCCGCCCAGCCTGCCGGACAAGCAACGGCTGAGCTTCTACGCCGACCGGTTCACCACGACTGAAGTCAACTGCTCCTATTATCAGGTGCCTTCCGAACAGACCTATCGCCGGTGGGCCACGCAGGTGCCGCCCGATTTCATGTTCGCCGTCAAAGCCAACCGGATGATCACCCACGTCGGGCGTCTGCATGGCGTGGAGGCGGAATGGCAGGCGTTTGTCCGGGGCGTGCGTCAGCTTGGTCCTGCAATCGGACCCATCCTTGTACAATTGCCGCCCTCCTTTCAGGCCGATACTTCCCGTCTGGCCGCCTTCCTCGACATGGCTGGTGAGCGGACTTCCGGGGTTCGGCTGGCCCTCGAATTCAGGCATGCGTCGTGGTTCACAGCCGAACCCTACCGTTTACTGACTCGCCACCAGGCCGCCTTATGTATCGCCGACGGCCTGCGCCATCCGCGCCGCAATCTGCTGACCACGGATTTTGCCTATTTCCGGTTTCACGGCCGCATGCCAAGGGCGGCGCCCTGTTACCGCGATGAAGAATTGAGGGAGGAAGCCGACCTTATCAAACGATTCGGCAGGGAGGGCATTGAGAGCTACGTCTACTTCAATAACGACGCCGACGGGCATGCGCCGGCCAATGCCGGGCGGCTCAGCGAACTGCTGGCTCGGGATCGGAAAGCCGCTTAGGCAGGCTCCACGCTGCTGATTCCGTCGAGTCGTTGCTTCCTTCCGAGTGTCTGCGTATGATCGGACGCGGACAGTCCAACCTCATGGAGCTGAATCATGAATGCTGAGCGGTATCCCCGTACTCCGAAGGCTCTCCTTGGAGGCATCGCCCACTTGGGGCGGTTCATCGATAAGATCCGTTTGCGCCATGCGGGCCGGATTCAGGACTATAACTACATCACCGTGGGGTTCGACAAGTATCTCGTCGAGTTCCTGAAGATTGATGCGAAGGCCTTTGAGCAACGCGTCTTAGCCGGTGGCACCGATGCCGATGTATTGGAATGGGTGCGCACGCATGGTTCCAAACCGTCCGATCAAGAAATCGCGCAATGGTCACAGGGTTTGCTCTCCTCCGGGCCGAAAGACGAGGCGGCGCGGCAGCGCTTTCAGGGACGGCTCAACGAAATCGCCAGCAAGCGTGGGGTGTCGGTGGACGCGCTGCCTCCTGTATCGACCTGGGCGGATGTCATTGAATTGGACGAAGACCGGCTGTAGAGGTCTGTCATGCATATGGTGATGCTCGTCTTCCGTTCGTCGTTGAAGGAACGAGTCCATGCGCTCTTGCATGAATGCGACGTGCATGCTTTTACCGAGGTCAATGAAACGGTCGGGTATGGACAGACAGGGCCGGCCGAAGGACTTGCCTTCTATCCTGGCACGAATTCAGTCATTCTGGTGACGCTGGATGAGGCCCCTCTCGCACGTGTGACCAAGGCCGTCACGGATTGGTATGAGGAGAATGCCCATCACCCCGGTTGGCAGAAACCATCCATTCGAGCGTTTTCCTGGCCCTGCAGCCAAATCGTCTAGACGCCGGCGCCCGTCAGGCGCATTCCCGGTCGATGTGAGCAGTTCGGCAACAGCACAGCTCTTCGTCCTGCCTCAGATTCTTCATCAGGTGTTGGTCATTCCGGAGTCTCCTCCTATACTCCACAGGAGTGTCGGTCCGACCGGCTCTTGTAGCGACATGAAGCGGGCGCCCTCTTGCGGTAACTCCCCACGACCATGCCGGCGAATCTCAACGTCCTCCTGCTTGAAGACTCCCACGCCGACGCGGAGCTCGTCATTGAAACGCTTCGTGAAGCGCGTAGATTCCAAGGCCGCGTATCTTCGCGAGCTAGCGGAGGTACTCAAGGGGGAAGGGGCGTGGGAAGGGCCATAACAAACGGCGCGGCCTCGATCGCGCCGACGAGGCAGCCGGAGAGCATGGGAAACATGGCCGAGACAAAGCGCGAGGCAAGCGCGGCAACGACTAAAGGGCTTGAGAAGAAGGCGGTGGCCTCAGAGAGGCACCGCCTTCGTAGACAGGGAGGAGCGAGGCATGGACGTTACACTCCCGGCAATGTCAGCAGCTTCTTGATTTGGCAATGGGCCATCACGACATCCGGAGCCCGTTGCAACGCCTCGTAATACGCTCGCTCGAATCCATCTCCCGATTCTGACGCCCTGATGAGTCCCCGGATTTCCGTCATGATGACGGCCACATCTCCGATGGTCAGGTTCGTCTCCTCTTCCATCAATTCATCGATGCGGACCACCATATTGGACAGGGGATGGAGCCAGGTAAACCAAGGATCGTTCATCACCAGTTGTAACAACTGTCCTGTGGAATCGACCCGTCCGTAGATGCGCTCGAAGGTCAGCTGCTCCGCGACGATGAGCGCCTTGTGGAGACCCAGGAGCCCATGACGGACGTCCGTCAGCCGTTGCCTGAGCGGATTCGCTTCCCTTGTTCTGATTTGTCTAGAAGAGGTTCCCATGTCTTAATTGTACCAGGTCATTTCTGGAATGGCGTCCTGGGAAGATCCCATGTGCCGCACTCCTTGTTCTATTATATCGGCTATATCGGCAACTGTGGATCGGTGCTGTAGTCAACGAGCCGGCCGTCGAATTGTTTTGGCCACGAAGTTGACTCGACCGGCGTCTAGAATCCGATCCTGGTCCCGAAAGAGGCGAAGAGTTCTCCGGTGAGATATCCCCTGCCACGGGACTTTCCGGCATTGCGCCGCATATAGTCATTGACGATCCGCCCATCCTCCGTTTTGTGGACATGGGGGAAGGCCAGGTTCATCCGGTAGCGTTGGACGGCCTCGGCCACCCGGCTGATGAAGAACACCGTGCCGTCCTTCTCCACCCGCTCCACGACGCCCACATGGGTCAGAGGGTCATTCACGACCCCGTCGCCGTTCCGGTCCCAGGTGTTGTCGAAGAAAACGAGGTCGCCCGGATTGACCACCGGGCCTTGGTGAAGGCGGCCATGCTGATGGAGGTGGGCATGGATGAGCCGGACGCCGTTGACCGCGGGGTGAGGGGCGCTGCCGCCATACAGATCGATACCATGTTCCAGATAGATGGCCCGCGTTACGCCGGCGCAATCGTAAGCGATGCGGCGGCCGCCGCTGTCGATGGTTCTGGCGCCGATCAACCGGGTGGCGGTGCGGGCAATGGCTGTGCCCCTTGGCCGCACGTCGACCGAGCGGCAGCACCGGTCCGCCTCCGCTACCAACGCGTCCGGCCGTTCCAGCCGGGATGCCGTGCAACCGACCAGCGTCACGATGGCGATCGCAGCGATGATGAACAGGTAACGCATGGGCTTCACCGTACGTTGACAAACCGTCCTTGTGCCATGGTCCTCAGTTCGTCGATGTCTTCGTGCCGCGTGACGGAGAGCGGCACTGTGTGCGTGAGTTCTTCAATGAGGAGATCGGTCGTGAGCGGCGTCTGCCGGTGCAGTGCCCGATAGAGGGACGCGACGACGGCTTGTTCGATTTCCGACCCGCTGAAGCCGTCGCTCGCGCTGACGATCTTGAGCAGGTCCAGCTTCACGGGGTCCTGCTTCCGGAGTCGCAAGTGGATCTTCCAGATGGCTTCCCGCTCGAGATCGTCCGGCAGGTCGACGAAGAAGATTTCGTCGAAGCGCCCTTTACGAAGGAGTTCAGGGGGAAGGGACGACAGCTGGTTGGCGGTGGCCACGACGAAAATCTCCTGCTTCTTCTCCTGAAGCCAGGTCAGAAACGCGCCGAACAGGCGCCGGCTCAAGCCCGCGTCCGATTCGCCGCTGCCGCCGCCCGCGACCATGGCTTTTTCGATTTCATCGATCCAGAGGACGATGGGCGCAAGGGATTCCGCCATCTCGATCGCCTTCCGGAAATTCTTTTCCGATTCCCCGATGAATTTGTCGAACAAGCGGCCGGCATCCAATTTGAGGAGCGGCAGCTGCCATTCCCGCGCAATGGCTTTGGCCGCCAGGGACTTGCCGCAGCCGGGCACGCCGACCAACATGATGCCGCGCGGCGGTGCGAGATTGATGGCCTTGGCCTCCGTTGAAAACCCGACCCGGGCGCGTTCCAGCCAGGCTTTGAGATTGCTGAAGCCGCCCAGTTCGAATCCGTTATCCTCGAGGGGATAATACTCGAGCAGGCCGCCGTCCTTGATCGCCCGGACCTTGCGCGCCAGGATGTTCCGGACGTCGTCTCCGGACAGCGTTCCGTCCTCAACCACGCACTGGGTAATGACTTGGCGGGCCTGATGGAGCGTCAAGCCTTGCAGCGCGCGGAGGATGGCATCCGTTTCCGGGCCGGCCGGAGACGGGCGTGCGGTATGCGGCTCGGGTAGCGAGCGGAGCAAGCTGTGCACGACGACGGTGGACCGCCTCGAAACGGTCCGCGGCCCTAACGAGCGCAGCACACTCTCGATCATGTGTTGCAATTCCTCCCGGGTAGGCAGGTGCAAATCCAGATGGACGGCGATCTTCTCAAGGTCGGGCGGGAGTGCGATGGGGTGGCCGGTTAGCAGGCATGTCGCGCGTGAGCGACCGAACTGTTGGCTCACTTCACGCAGTTGCCGCGCCGCCGAGGCATCCTGCAAGTGCGGCACGAGGTCTTTCAACCAGAAGATGGCTTCGACGGTGAGCCCGTTCAGATGTTGCAGCATGGCCAGAGGCGTGGCGGTCATTTTACCCAGGCCCGGCGTCTCATCCACCCGGGTCAGCCCCCGGGTCAACGACCATTCAAAGAGCGGCATTCGTTCCTGGGCGGCCACCGATTGCAGGAGCGTGAGCACCCGCTCTTCCTCCACCGTGTCGATCGCGATCAGCGGATGGCAGGAGCGAACCAGCGTTCGGAGATCGTGCACGTGCGTTGAGAGGGCCATAGACGAGCCCATGCTAGCACGACGCCGGCGGCCGCTCACCAAGAAATGGGAATACGGCGGTCTCCGGGCTAGGGGGCGGGCGGCGCCGATGATCGGGCGCATCGGAAGCCGATGGTCGGCGACCGCTGGTCCGCCGGGGCGCCGCTGCGGGTGGCGGTGCGCAGCATGATCGATTTGCTCTTCCATGATCCGCCGCGCAGGCTCTTGTAGCGGCCGCTGGAGGGGCCCGGCGGATTCCGCTCGGGCATGTAGGCGTAATAATCGAGGCCGAACCAGTCCTGCACCCACTCGGCCACATTCCCCGCCATATGCCTCACCCCGTATGGGCTTTCACCTTCCGGCAAAGAATCCACCGCCGCGAGAATCGGAATCTCATGAACGTGATGCTGGCCGAACATGGCGCGGCGCTTGTCCGGCGCCGCATCGCCCCAGGGAAACAAACGGCCGGCCATTCCTCGCGCCGCCTTTTCCCACTCCGCTTCGGTCGGCAAACGTTTGCCCTTGGAGGCGCAGAAGAGGTTGGCTTCATGCCAGGTCACATAGAGGGTCGGCCAGCGCGTGAGCGTGTGGTCAGAAACCGAGTGGATGGTAATGACATGCCAGATGAGCTTTTGCAGCTCATCCGGGGGGGGCTGCTTCCGCTGTTGCAGAAAGGCCAAATATTCTCCCAGGCTCAGTTCGTCCCGATCGATCTCATAGGTGTCCAGCCACACGCTGTTCTGGGGCAGCTCCGTATCGTCGAACTGAGTCCAATGGCCGTAGGGATCGTCGTCGACGCGCTTGCTGCCCAGCAAAAAGGCGCCGGACGGGATCGTCACGACGGGGGACGGCCGGGCTAAGGCGGCGATGGAAACGAGATGGCGGGCGAGCTCCGGAGACGGTTTCGTTCCCGCGGTGGGGGCCGCTGCCAGTCCGCTGGAGCCGGTGAGGACGAGGGCGACGAACGACACGATACGCAGGCGGTTCATTACGTCTTGCTCGGGGCCTCAAGCGCTTTGGTGATTTCGCTGATGAGGCGCCGTTCGATCTCGGCCGTTTCTTCGGCACTCACGCTCAAAATGCGGCCGCCCTGCGCGACTTTTTCGAACTCCGCCTTTACCGTGAGCTTCGTCACATTGGCGGGGAGCGCCTGAAGAGCGATGAGGTACTGGTTCCGGAAGCCAGCCACCTCGAGCGAGGCCGGATTCGACATCTTTCGCTCCGTGACATAAACGGCCTTTTGATCCGTCTTGAGGCTGGCCTTGACCTGATACCCGTTCCGCGCCAGCGCCTCCTCCACCACCTTGGCGACGGTGCTCATGGGGCGCGGCAGCGTATCGGCCTGGGCGCCTTTATCCTCAATGCGCATGCTGTGCGCGGCTTGTGCGGCCACCGTTCGTTGGACTTCCACGCTCATGCGTTTGGTCTGCACGAGTTGGGCGTCCAGCTGTTCCGTCAACTGTTTGGTTTCCAGGCGTGCGGCCTCGGTCGCTTTCTTGGCATCGCGCAGTTCCTGATTCAGCAGATCGATTTGCTGCTGCATCACCTTGTTTCCGTCCTGGAGGGAACTCAGCAACGATTCCTGTTTGGTGACCTGCTTCTTCAATGACTCGTTCTCCGCCCGGAAGGGCGAATCATCAGGCTTGCAGCCTTGCAGGGCAAGGATGAGCAGGATAACTCGGAGCGCGAAGGTGCCGCCCTTTATGGATCCGGTCTTGTGTCGCACGTCAGATCTCCTCAAAGACAATGCCGGGGATTATCCATGCTTCGCCTCGACTTGTCCATGACCGATTACCGGAAAGAAGCTTGCCGATTTGACCCTGCGCGGGGGCGACGGCTATGCTCGCAGGCATGAAGACGCGTCATGCGGTTGCGGGACTTCTCTTTCTCCTGGCGGTCCTGCTGCAGGGGACGCCGGTAGACGCGGTGGAGGCCCCGCCGCATATTCCGGTGGAAGATTACGCGCTGTACGATCAAATCGTCACGAAGAAATTCCTGACTTCCGACACACAGCTGGTCGTGCTGGAACGAATGACGACCGCCCGCCTGATTCCCAATCAGGAAGGGACGTTGACCCTGAAGCTCTTTGCAGCGCAGGGCTACTTCGACGGCGAGTTGCCGGCGGATCTGGCGCGCGATTTCGTGGCCGTCAATCAACAGCCGAGCCGCCTGGAAGGGCGATTCCAATTCGCCGTCCGGTACCGGTTCGTGTCCGAAGGGGCCATCGAACAGCCGGAAGTGCGGATGGCTGTTCCCGTGGCGGCCGTTCCTGCTCAGGGCGCCCCTGTGGTGGACCGATTGGCGTTCTCCCGGATCGGAAGGACCCTGCGCAACGATCAGGCGCTCGCCTATGTCGAAAATACCCGTCCCGACGGCACGGGCGCGGGCTTCCTCGTATGGTTTCGCCGGCAGGGTCGTGAATGGACCCTCCTCGATACCGAAGTGGTCTGGACGGTTCGGCCGGAGGAGACTCCGGAGGGTCCCCTGCTTGCGCCCTAAGGTCGCTGAACGGTAGCATACGGCAATATGACCACCTTGATTCGAAAAACCTTTTCGGTTCCTCCACTGGGCTGTAACTGCTCTATCATCGGAGATCCGATGACCAAACAAGCGATCGTGGTCGATCCCGGGGGCGCCCCCGAGCGAATCCTCCAGGAAGTGACGCAGCTGGGTTTGACGGTCACGCACCTCCTGCACACGCATGCGCACTTCGACCATTTTCTCGCTGCGGGGGAACTCAACAAGGCGAACGGGGCTGTGATCTGTCTGCATCAGGACGATCTGGAATTGTGGAAGAGCCTGGAATTGCAGTGCCGGGTATTCGGCGTTTCATACGTGCCCGTGCCCCTGCCGGAATATTGGCTTCAGGACGAAGAGAAGCTGTCGGTCGGCGGGGTCTCCATTATCGCGCTCCATACGCCGGGGCATACCCCTGGGTCCATGAGTTTTCATCTCCCGCATGAGAAGGTGGTCCTGGCCGGAGACACGCTTTTTCGGGGCAGTATCGGCCGCACCGATCTGTGGGGCGGCGACTATCAGGCTATCGAACGGTCGATCCGGGAACGGCTGTACGCCCTGGATGACTCGACGACGGTCGTCACCGGGCATGGTCCGGAAACTGAGATCGGATGGGAGAAAGAATCGAACCAATTTGTGCGCCTCACCTAGACCCCTTCGCCATCAGCCACGGAGGTCTTTATGACTCAGGTCAGCCGGTTGATGCTCTCCTGCCTATCGGTGGCAGCGCTGGTGTGCTCTCCTGGTGCCTTGCTGAGCCAGCATCCGGCCCCCGCGCCCGACCAGATCCAGATTGCCGACGTACAGGTTCGCATGTCGGACCATGGTCCCGTGGTGTTGCTCCAGGCAGAAGGGCGGATGATCCCGATTTTTGTCGACGCGACGGTGGCGATGTCCATTCAGGGCGCGTTGAACGGCGAGCGGCTGGCGCGCCCCCTCTCGCATGATCTCATGCATACCATCCTGGACGCGTATGGCGGGAAGGTGTTGCGCACGGTGATTACGATGCAGGGCGGCACCTATTTCGGCGCATTGACCGTGGTGGTCAAGGATCAGGTGAAGACGTTCGATAGCCGTTCATCCGACTCGATCGCCTTGGCGGTTCATTTCAAGGCGCCGATTCTGGTCGGCCGTGATCTCCTGGAGTCGGCGGGAAGGATACCGGAGAAAACGGAGAAGCCCACATCGGGGGCGGAACTCTGACGGCTATTCCTTCGCCATCCGGTCTTTCAGGCGTGCGAGACGTTTTTCCGTGGACTGCCGAATGAACATCATGTTTTCGGCGAGATGTTGCTGGGCATTGATGGTACCGGCGTCACGCCGCTTCTGTTGCTCCAATCCGAACTGCGCGATGGCCGCTCCATCCTCGCGGTTCAGTTCGCTCCAAATTTCCATGCAGCGGCCTTGCTTGACTGCGGGATACTTATCACAAGGCGGATCGGCCGCTTCAGCCCGGATGTGAGGCGCGAAGGCCGCCAACCCGAGAACGATGAGCGCCAGGCTCCCACGTACTCCCATCACGCGCGTCTCCTGAAATGACGGTTTGCCGCTTCCCGCACCATACCACAAGTCGGCTGATCACGCAGACGCTGACGGTCTATGACCGGGATGCGCAGGTGTTTCTCAGACGCTGGGGGAGGCCGCCGTATAAACGCCCGGCCTTGTTAGCCGAGTGGTTGGGCATCATCCCGAGGCGGGGAAGGCTTTTGGACCTGGGCTGCGGCGCAGGCCAAGACGCGCGGTACCTCACGACGCGTGGTCATCGGATCATCGGCCTCGATCGAGCCTGGCCGTTGCTCCGCTTCGGCCGGCGCCGGGATCCCACCGTGCCGCTGGTGCAGGCCGATATCCGGCATCTTCCCCTTCGCCCCGGCGGCTTTGACGGTATCTGGGCTGCCGCCTCACTGATTCACTTGCCCAAGAAAGATGTCGTCCAAGTTCTCGGAGTGCTCCGTGATCTCGTCAAGCGAGACGGGGTTCTTGCGGCGACGTTCACCCATGGAACCAGGAGTCGAATCCGGAAAGACGGCTGGATGCCGGGCCGCTATTTTGCCCGGTGGAAGAAAGCAGAACTGGCACACGCCTTCCGCCGTGCGGGGTGGGACCTATTGTCGCTGCGCGTCGTCGTCAATCAGGAACGCAAGGGCCGGTGGATCAATGTGATGGCCGAACGCGGGGACTGAGAGGGTGGGGTGCGGCCGCGGTCGAGCTTCCCGACCCCGCCTCCGGCACCGTCGGATCGATACAGGCCGTTAGTGCTCCGGCAACGAAGCCGTCGCCGGCCGGTTCAGCATGAGGTAGACCGTGTCCTCGAATGTGTAGTACCCCCCTTCGTCAATGTCATGCATGATGCAGAGCGGCGAGAAGAGGATCAGGCACCCGAAGACATCTCCAAGGACCCACCAGGACCAGGTCCGCGACAGAGTCATCCCGGTCGTCTCATATCCGGCTTTCGAGGCCACCGCAGAATGATTACCTTTCCGGCTGAGCGACACGGTGCCCGGCGCCAGTAGTTCGACTCGTTCATCAATGACGACCTGGCTCTCCGGCGGTGTGGTGACGATCGTGACGGACTGATGATCGCCATGCATCCAGGTCCCGCAGCCGTGGAGAGCGCCGGCCGCCGCCAGCACGATCAGGGCAGTCAGGAATCCACGTTGCCTGCGCGTTGGTTTCATAATCTAATCCTCTTGGATGGCTCCATGCGTGGGACCATTCTTCCATTACCGGGCGCGTTCTACTAGCGGTTTCGTGATTGTGCGCAGGCGACAGGAGGCGGCGAGGGTTAGATCTTCATGGCAGCGGTGACTTCTTGCAGCGTGGTTTTCGCCACGGCGCCGGCCCGCCGGCTGCCGGCCTGGACAATGTCTTCCAGTTCGGAGGGGCTCTGGGTGAGCTTCGCGCGCGCGTCCCAGATCGGCGTCAGGCGCTCGACGATGCGGTCCGCCGCGAGTTTTTTGCAATCGATGCACCCGATGCCGGCGGTGCGGCAGCCCAGGCCGACCTGTTCGACCACCGGCAGCGGCGAGAAGATCTTGTGGAAATCGTACACAGGGCAAAGGTCGGGATTGCCGGGATCATGCCGTCTCACCCGGGCCGGATCCGTCACCATGGTTTTCAGTTTCTGCCGCACGACCGGCTCGGGATCCGACAGATTGATGGTGTTGTGGTAGCTCTTGCTCATCTTCCGCCCGTCCGTCCCCAGCACTTTCGGAAACTTGGTGAGGTGCTCCTTCGGTTCGGGAAAGACGGCGGTCTTATAGAGGTCGTTGAACCGGCGGGCGAGTTCGCGAGTCAGTTCGAGATGCGGAAGCTGATCTTTGCCCACCGGCACGAAATCCGGCTTGTAGAGGAGGATATCCGCCGCTTGCAGGACCGGATAGCCGAGAAACCCGTACGTGGTGAGATCCTTCTCCTTAATCTCCTCCTGCTTCTCCTTGTACGTGGGATTGCGTTCCAGCCACGACACCGGGGTCATCATGGAGAACAGCAAATGGAGGATCGCGTGCTCGGGAATCCTGGACTGAATAAACACCGTGGACCGGGTTGGATCAATACCCGCCGCCAGCCAGTCAATGAGCATCTCGCGCACAAACTCCCGGATGCGGCTGGTATCGGCATAGTTCGTGGAAAGGGCATGCCAGTCGGCGATGAAGAAAAAGCCGTCATAAGACTCCTGGAGCGCCTTCCAGTTTTCGAGCGCGCCCAAATAATTGCCCAGGTGCATGAGTCCGCTGGGCTGCATGCCGCTGAGCACTCGCTTTCGGGGCGGGGTCATTCTGCCGCTCCTGTGCCGAAGCCGATCACCGTGGACAAGATGGTACCAGAGAGGCCGGCGGCGAAGGTACTGGTAATGGTGTGGATCACGCGCAGCTCTTTGTCGAATGCAATGAGACCGACCAGGATGAGCATGCCGTACGGTTCCACGCGCGCCAGGGCCAGCGCCGGCTTGGCCGGGAGCAGGCATGTCAAGATCCGGCCTCCGTCCAGCGGCGGAATGGGAAGCAAATTGAAGAGAGCGAGAAAGACATTGATCATGACGGAATAAAACGCCATGACGGCAATTGGCACCACGAACATGGTGGCGACGGAGTCGGCTGGGGCCGGGGCGGTCATGGCTTGCCGGATGGTCAACGTCGGATCGAAAAGGAACAGCAGCAAGAGGACGAGCGCGCTCCCCACCGCCAGGATCAGGTTCATGGCGGGTCCGGCCGCCGCGACGAGCGCCATGTCGCGCCGGGGGTGAAACATGTTGCGCGGATCGATGGGCACGGGTTTGGCCCAGCCTAAGAGAAAACTTCCGGGCAGCAGCATACAAAGCAAAGGAAGAATGATCGTGCCGAACGGATCGACGTGGGCAAGGGGATTCAGCGTCAAGCGGCCCTGAAGCCGTGCGGTGGAATCTCCGCACTTGTCGGCGACCCACCCGTGCGCATACTCATGCAGCACGATGGCGAAGAGGAGCGGAAGCCCCATGTACGAAAGCGTGTGCAGCATGTGTTCCAATGAATTCATGGCGGTTGGTCTCAATCAAGTTGCACGAATTTACCCTGCTTCACTTGCAGCAAAAACAGCGGACGTTGGAGCGTGCCGTCCGGTCCAAAGGTCGCCGGTCCCGTGAGCGCGGGCCAATCCCGTTGCGCCATCAACAGCTCCTGGACGGCTTCCCCTGAACTGGCACCTCTCCGGACCGCCTCGATCACGACCCGCGCCGCATCATATCCCTGCATGGCAAAGAGCGACGGCATCGTCTGAAATCGTTTCTGATAGCGCTGGACGAAATCCTGGACGGAGGCGCTCGGACTGTTCACGAAGAACCCGTCGACGAAGACGGCGCCATCGACCGTACGGTCCGCGGTCCGCGCGAAGTCCTGCGAATTCCAGCCATTGGTGCCCAGGAGGGGCACTTTCATGTCGTGGTACGCCAATTGGGCGGCAATCAGGCCGATCTCCTGAGAGCGGCTCGGAATAAAGATCGCATCGAACCCGGGGGTATAGAGCAGTCGCTTCTGGGGTTTTCCCAGCGGTTTCCCGATCAAGGGGGCCGCTTCGACCGGCACCGCCAACCCGTATTTCTTCAGATCCTCGGCTTTGAGTCGCTTGATCTGGGGACCGAAATCCGTTTCCCCTTCCTTGTAGGACTCAATGGCGATGACTTCACCGTCCCGTTGCCGGACCTCCTGCGCAAACAAGCGGGCCAATTCCCTCCCGTAAATCGTATCGGGATGCAGGATGCAAAAACGACGATAGCCCTGTTCGGAGGCGGCATAGGCGGCGATGCGTTTTGCCTGTAGCCCGTAGGTGAGCGAGGTGCTGAAGAGATAGGAGCCGAGCCGCCGGATATTGGGCAGGGTCGCGGCCGGTGTAATGAGCGGCACCCTGGTCTTTTGAGCCATTTCCGCCATCGCCGGAAGGTTTTTCGACAGCATCGGACCGATGACGGCGAGGAGACGATCATCCGTCAATAAATTTGACAGCTCGTCGAGAAAGGCTCCGCGATCCGCTTCGGTATCCTTGACGATCAAGCCGATCGAGGGCGTGCCGGATTGTTCACGGGTTCGCTCCACCGCCAATTGAATGCCTTCCAGGACGTCGTTGGCGAACGGGGCCAAGCGACCGGAGAGCGGCAGCACGGTGGCGATGAAATACTGATTGGCCCGCAGCTTTGTATTGATGAGCGCGAGCGTTTCACTGGCCTTGGAGCTGTAGAAATGCGTGGGGAAAGCCGAAAGGAACAGCTGAATTTCGCGTTCGGCCAGGTGATCCTCTCCGCGCGCGCTGTAGTATTCGATCAGCCTCATCGAGGCGAGGTCCCCGGGATAGGATCGAGGATAGGCATCCCGGATTCGAATCAGCGCCCGCTTATCCAGACGATCCGCAATAAAGGTCCGGATCTCCTCCCGGGCCTCCGTGATTTGGTCCTCGGTGCTGTCCGCCAAGCCTTCCAACAGAGTCTGGATCGCCCGGACATAGTCTTTTTTCTGAGCGAGCAGGTCGGCCGTCAGTCTCAGCGCCTCCCGTTTCGTGTCATCGTCGGGCGTGGTCATGCGGACCTGGGTCGCGAGTGGCAGGGCCAGGTCTACATTGCCCATCGCCGCATGAGTGCGGGCGGACAGCAATTTGCCGCGGTCCACAAGGTCGGAAGTGGGGAACTCCGTTTGCAGCTGAGTCAGATGCTTGAGCGCGTCCTGATATTCCTCCATGCCCAACAAGGCGGCACCGAGCAGCAAGTAGGTATCGTCCAGATGCTCCGGACGGGGAGAGGTCGACAAGAAACGCCGAAGCATAGTGGCGGCGGATTCCGGATCGCCCTTTTCGATCAGCTGCTTGGCTTGGGCGAGCACCGGCGGGTTCGGCACGGCTTTGGCGGCCAGCGCCGGAGGGGCGAACAGATACGAAGCCAGGACGAGCGGCACGATCGCACGGTGCAGCCAGCCGCGGGAAATGGTGTACTGGATCAAATATGGATCGGGAGGCATTGCGTTACAACGGATGGTCTCTTCGGGCAACGGGTGACTAGTATCGGAAAGGCGGCGGGGTGTCAAGGAGAACCGCCCCGCGTCGTTTGTCTTCGATCGGTCGGTTGGCTATAGTGGCCGAACCGGTTTCCCGCACTCTATCATCGAAGTGAGCGGCCGAATGGGAGAGATTTCATCCCCCTTGCTGGACCCCCTGGTTGAACGCTATTTGAGCGACCTGCGCGTCGAAGGCGGGCTGGCGGCGAATACCCTCGAAGCCTACCGGCGGGATCTCACCAAGCTCCAGGTGTATCTGGGCAAGCAGCGGGTGCCGATGCACGGATCCGTTTCGCCCCAGATCGCGGTGGGCTTCCTGTCGGCGCTCAAGCAGGAGCGGCTGGCGGCGACGTCCATCGCCCGCGCGTTGTCCGCGATGCGCGGCTGGTTTCGATTCCTTGCGCGCGAACGCATCATCGACACGAATCCGTTGCGCGATCTCGCGAGCGCCCGGCGAGCGATGCGGTTGCCACGGACGCTCACGAAGCATGAAATCAGCGCCCTCTTAAACCTTCCGGCCTTGCCCGCCGCGGAGGATCGCCGCGATCGCGCGATGCTCGAATTGCTCTATGCATCAGGGCTGAGAATCTCCGAGCTCCTCAGCCTCACCCTGTCCCAGATGGATCTCGGTCTGGGTAGCTTACGGGTATTCGGAAAAGGGTCGAAAGAGCGGGTCGTGCCGATGGGGCAGGCCGCACGCGAGGCCCTGATCGATTACGTCGAGCACGCCAGGCCTCTACTCTTGAAGGGACGGAGCGCCAGGGCGGTGTTTGTCTCGCGACGGGGAACCGCGTTGACCAGGCAGGCCTGTTGGAAGCTCTTGCGGCAACGCGCCCGGCGGGCGGGCATCACGAAGCCCATTTCACCGCATATGCTGCGCCATTCCTTTGCCACTCATTTGCTGGAGGGGGGAGCGGATCTTCGGGCGGTCCAGGCGATGCTGGGTCATGCCAACATCGCCACCACCCAAATATATACGGAGGTGGAACGAAGCCGACTGAAGGAAGTGCATCGGCTTCATTTTCCGCGACAGGCCCGAAAGCGCCGGTCTTCCTCGGGAAGTCACTAGGTGGCTGCCCTGGTAAATGTTTTGCAAGAAGAGTGCGCGCACTGGTTGACAAGGCAGTGGGGACTTGGTAACCTCCGCGGGCTTGCTAAGGAATTCGGGCGGATAGCTCAGTTGGGAGAGCGCTGCCCTTACAAGGCAGAGGTCACAGGTTCGATCCCTGTTCCGCCTACCATCGGTTTTGGTACGCAGACAGGATGTGAGAAGGCAACAAAGACCATTCGATAGCACGGGACCAGACCGGCCGCCATATACAGTGTTGTCGTTCCGATCTTCCGCCATATGTAGATTATCACGGGGCCGTCGTTCAGCCTGGTTAGGACGCCAGATTGTCAATCTGGAAGTCGCGGGTTCAAATCCCGTCGGCCCCGCCATTTTCTTCCCCAGTCCGGGAAACACTCCAATTCACGATTGAGACCGGGGCATCGGAGAGGAGGGAGAGGCTAGACCTGTATGTTTCAAACTGGTCCCATCGAACTTCTAAATTCGCTCGGCATCGTCTCCAAAGTCGTTCTGTTGATTCTCTTCTGCTTTTCCATCATTTCCTGGGCCATCATCATCTTTAAATGGGCCTCCTTTCGATCAGCCGATGCCGAAGACCGGCGATTCATGGCCGTGTTGGGCAAAGCCAAGGATGTCGATGAAGTCGCCCGGCATGCGCACCGTTCGACAGGGAGCCCCTGCGCCAAGATCTTTCATGGAGTCGTAGGCCGGTTAGGGCGGGAGGGCGGATGGGAACCTCATGATCCGGGCGCGGAGGCACCCGTGATCGATCGCCACGTCATGGAGCGTGTGGCCTCGCATATCGCCCAAGGGCAGATCGCACGATTGGAATCGTTTCTGCCCTTTCTTGCCACGACCGGCAACATCAGCCCCTTCGTGGGGTTGCTCGGCACGGTGATGGGAATCATCGATTCATTCCGCGAAATCGGCACGCAAGGCACCGCCAGCATTTCGGCGGTAGCTCCCGGCGTCTCGGAAGCGCTCGTCGCAACGGCGGCCGGATTGTTCGCCGCAATTCCGGCGGTCATCGCCTATAACTATTTTCTCACCCGCATTCGCCACACCGCCTTCAACATGGATACGGTGACGGTGGAACTGCTCGCCATGTTTTCCGCCAAATCGAAGGCTCCCGCCATAGGAGTCAAGGGATGATTCTGGAAAGTCGGCAGCGTCGATTCTTGGCGGAGATCAACGTAATTCCGCTGGTCGATGTGGTGCTGGTGCTATTGATCATCTTTATGGTCACGGCTCCGATGCTGTACCGGGGGATGGATATCAACCTGCCTTCGTCCGCGTCGAATACGATCAAACCGGAAATCCGTGCGGTCCTGTCGATCGAAAAGGATCAGCGGCTCTACCTCGATAAGGATCCGGTCAGCGTGGCGCAACTCGAACACAAGCTGCGTGTGTTGAAGGAAGAACGTGCGGATGTGTCTGTCTATCTCCGGGCCGACCGCGATGTGCCCTATGGCGTCGTGGTTCAGGTCATGGACGGCGTGAAGAAGGCCGGCATTGAGAAACTCGGAATGGTGACAGAGCCCATGGGTCCCGAGCGAGTGACCGATGCCATGCCGTTGTCGCGCAAAAAGTGACCGAGGGGCGTCATGGTCCAGCCTCCCACATCAGCCGACGGATGGTTTCACGATGAGTGGCACGACCATCTCACCCTTCGTCTGGGACGGGCGGTCGTGGTTTCGCTCTTGCTCCATCTGGGAGTGTTGATGGTGGTGACGTTGGTCCGGCTGCCTCAACAGAGTGAGCAACCCTTGGCGTCCATCGAGATTTCGCTCGCCCCTCTTCCCACACCGCCCGCCAAAGTCAGTGAACCGCCCAAAGTGACGGAACCGCCGAAAGCACAGCCGAAAGTGATGGAAACGCCCAAACCAGCGCCGGTCCAGCCGGCTCCGGTGAAGGTGGCACCCGCGCCGGCGGCGGTTCATGTCCCTGTTCCTGTTCCCACGCCCAAGGCGATCCCCGTACCGGCACCCCCGGTCCCCGCCAAGCTTTCCAACGATGTCCTGCGGGACGTCATGAAGGGAGTGGAATTGCCGCCGGATGCGCCGAAGTTCGGCGACTTCAGTCCCGCCGATAAACCGAAGAAGGCCCAACTCAAACTGCCGGATGTTCCGGTGGCGTCGGATATCAAGGAAGCGGCCGCCAAACTGCCCGTCACGAAGCCCGCATCGTCCGTGACCGACGACCTCACCCAGGAATTGGACGAAGAATTCAAAAAAATAAAAAAGTTGGAGCTGCCTAGATCCGCCGCGATGGAGGCTCCGCCGAAACCGAGTCCGCCGGTGGAGGCGAAGGCGCCAAGTATCAAGGCGGTAGATACGGCATTGAAGGTGCTCGGCATGGCCCCGGGGTCCAACGCGTATCTCGGACGCGTGCGTCAGCGGATCAGCAGTTTTTGGTCTGCCCCGCCGGTTGACGTGACGGCGCAAGCTTATGTGGTGGTGGTCAAGTTTCGGCTCCACCGGAACGGAACGGTCAGCGACGTGACGGTTGAACGGTCGTCAGGAAATGAGTATTACGATCTAGCCGGCAAGCGGGCGGTGGTCAGCGCGATTCCGTTGCCCCCCTTTCCCTCCGAGTTAACCGAATCGTATTTTGACGCCCACTTCACCTTTACGGTGGGCGAACGACAAGGATAGACATGAGCTTACGTACCGCGGCAACCCTGAGTGTCTGTGCCACGATCGGGCTGATCTGGATTCTGGAATCCGGAGCGGCCGATGTGTTCTTGGAAGCGACCAGGCCGGATTTTCAAAAAATCCCATTGGGGATCGCCGGAATACAGAACGGCGGAGGCCCCGACTGGTTGAGCGGGCGCATTGAGGAAGTGCTCAAGGCGGATGTCCGGCGTTCCTTGGTGTTTTCACTGGTTGATCTACCGAGTGCGGGTATCAAGGTCAGTGGGTTGGGCACCGGTCCGGATCCTACCTTCAAGACTGCGGCCGAGCACGGGGTCTCCGTGATTGTCTGGGGCAAGGCCGCGATGAAAAACGGAGGAAAAGACAAGGACTCGGATATCCATATGGATGGCTATGTCTACGACTCGGGCAGTGACGAAGTCGTGGGGGGCAAACGCTATGTCGGATCCTCCTCAGTTGTGCGACTGATGGCACACCGGTTTGCCGATGAACTCGTGTTTCGGTACACCGGCGAGCCGGGCATTGCCAGGACGAAGGTGGCCTACGTGTCGGAGCAGGGTACGGCCCGTGAGCTGTTCGTCATGGATTACGACGGCTATGACGCCCGGCAATTGACCTCGGACGGATTCTTGAATCTCATGCCGCGCTGGTCCCCCGACCGCCGCTTCCTCGTGTTCACCGCCTACCGCAACCGGAACACGCAAGATATCGACATGATTGAGTTGGCCACGGGCAAGCGTTGGACGATCGTGTCCCTGGGCGGCCTGAACATCACGCCGGCGCTCTCACCCGACGGCAACTTTCTGGCCTTTGCTTCCAGTCATGAAGGCAACTCGGAATTGTATCGGTTGGACACCAGGACGAAGGCCCTTCAACGGCTCACCGTCAACGCCTCGGGCGATCTGTCTCCCTCCTGGTCTCCCTCTGGCCGGGAGCTTGCATTTACTTCGGACCGTAGCGGAGGCCCGCAAGTGTTTCTCATGACCGCGGATGGATCGAACGTTCGCCGGCTCACCTTCGAAGGGGACTATAATGCAGCCCCTGCCTGGTCGCCCCGCGGTAACTGGATCGCGTATGTCTGTCGCACACCCAAGAAAGAATATAAGCTGTGCCTGGTTACGCCGGACGGTCAAAAACGCGTCCAGCTCACCACGGGGCCGGGAGTCGACGATTCCCCTTCCTGGTCGCCGGATGGCCGGCATCTGGTATTCAGCTCGACTGCGGACGGAAAAAGCCAAATTTACATGATCAATGCCGACGGCAAAGACTTGGAGCGCATCACCTTTACGGGGACACATAACAGCGCACCGGCCTGGTCGCCTGCATCGTAATGCGGACGCCTGGGCGCTCGTGGTTGTCCTGACTGTATGCATCTGAGTGCAGCTCTATATGGAATTGAATACATCAAGGAGGGTGAAGGTATTATGAAAAAAATAGGCTCCATGCTGTGTGTGCCATTGCTGTTGGGTGTGGTGGTGGCGGGACTGCCGGGTTGTTCCAAGAAAGCCGTCCAGTCGGGCGGGGATACCCAATCTTCTCAGCAAGCCGAGGCGGCGAAGGCCGAGGCGGCGAGGGCCGAGGCCATGAATGCCAGTTCCAGCGACAGCAGCATGAGCACGAATCCCAATTTCCCGGACACCTCGGTGTCCGGCCGCGATGCGTCCGGCGACCTTCGCGGCCTCGATAAAAATCCCTCAGAAGAACGACTGGGCGCTGGAGCGTTGTTGGCCAAAGCTGATCCGGGAAGCGCCGGACGGCAGATTGAAGAGATCCGTGCGGAGCAAACGGCCTCGGCTGCCGCAGGACTGCGCGACGTGTTTTTTGCCTATGATAGCTTTTCCATTTCAGAGGAAGGCCGCCAGGCGCTCGCCCGGAACGCGGAATGGATCCGGATGAATCCTTCGGCACAACTCAAGATCGAAGGCCATTGTGACGAGCGGGGGACTTCCGCGTATAACCTGGTGTTGGGCGAAAAACGCGCGAAGGCGGTGCGCAATTATCTCGTGGAGCTCGGGGTCGGGGCCAATCGGTTAGGGGTGGTCTCCTATGGGAAAGAACGGCCGTTCTGTCAGGAGCATGCGGAATCCTGTTATGCGCAAAACCGCCGCGGCCATGTGGTCGTCAAGACCGGCAAGTAACGCCTTGCCGGGGTGGATGGCACGTCCGTGACCGGGATCGACGGGTTTTTTTTGTCCACTTCTCTTGCAAGCGCATGATGCGGAAACTTTTTGAACAAGCGAGGTGTGGTGTGGCTATCGTCCTGGTGATGGTGTTGACGCTTCTTTCCGGATGTGTCGCGCAGCAGGCCGATCTCAAGCAGGCGGAGAAGACGTTCCAGCAGCGCATTAAGCAGTCGAACGAGGAACTCGCGCAGACGCGGGCCCGCCAGAGCCAGGAGATCTCGACGCTACGGGAGCAGGAGTTGCCGCAATTGCGGGGGGACCTCGAGAAGGCGCTGCATCAAGCGCAGGAACTGCAGGCCAAACAGGAAGACCTCAAGCACCGGTCAGCCCAGCTCGAACAGCAGACCAGGAAGCTCGAGCAGCTGTCGACCAAAATGGAAGCCGACGGGGCGGCACGCTATGCCTGGGTCCAGCGCAGCCTCGACAATCAGGACGCGAAAGTGGCGGCCCGCTTGGATGAGATGTCCAAGGCAATGGAAGCCGCCATGGCGATCTTGAAGAAAGACATCGTCGAGGTGGTGCAGCGCACCAATGAAGGCTTGGGCAAGCGGGTCGACCAGAAGCTGGACGAGCAACAAAAAGGGATGGGCGAGAATCATCATCGGCTCGATCAGGTGAGCCAGAAGTTTGCGCAATTCAACCAG
Source organism: uncultured bacterium (assembly GCA_965285945.1). Lineage (GTDB taxonomy): Bacteria > Nitrospirota > Nitrospiria > Nitrospirales > Nitrospiraceae > Nitrospira_D. Next base: position 111,943 of record CBDIWP010000005.1, read on the forward strand.
GCTCTGACCGGCTTCAAGGAAGCGCTCACCGGTTTGAACGATCGCATGGCACAGGAAGAACAGACCTCCAAGGCCCTAGCGGCCAGGATGGAAGCCGATGCAAGAGCGGCCTCCGCCCACGCCGCCGAGGTGAACCGGAGTGTGGCCTCGGTCGCGAAGGCGCTGGAATCCGTCGGCCAGAAGGTGACGGCACGGCTGGACGAACAGGACCGCCGGATCGATGCGGTCGGACAGAAATTCACCGTGAAATTGGATGAACAGGATCACCGCATGCAGGCTCTGGCGAAGTCAGTGGAGCAAATCAGCCATAAACCGGTTCCGCGTCAGCCGCAGGTTACCAAGCAGGCGCAACGGAGTTCGCTGGCCCCGGCCCAGGACCTCCCGAGAGAGCAACCGGTTCAGGAGTCCAATGCCACGCCGTCCTCGCAGGATGAGCAGGAGGCTACGGTTAGCACACCGGCGCCCGTCGTGACTATTGCCGCGCCGCAAGAAGCGCCGGCCCTGGAGACGGCTCCCAGTGGGGACGCGGCCGACCGGATCCGTTATGAGCGCGTGCTCGGGTTGTTCCGGGATGGCGACCTTGAAGGGGCCCGGCATGGATTCGCCGCGTTTTTGGCGGAGTACCCCAATTCGGATCTGGCGCCCAACGCCCGGTATTGGCTTGGAGAGTCCTTTTATGGCAAGAAGGACTTCCGGAAAGCCATTGATGCCTACGATAGGGTGGAACTGGATTATCCCGGCAGCGAAAAAGTGCCGGCTGCTATCTTGAAAAAGGGTTATGCCTACCTGGCTCTCAAGGACAAGAAGCGGGCGTCATCGGCATTCAAACAAGTCGTGACGCTCTATCCGCGAAGCCCGGAGGCGGGGAAAGCGTCGGACAAATTGGCTCAGCTAAAGGAGGTCCGGTGACCGATCTAATGGACTCTCGGGCATGGAGGGCCATGACCGCCTCGGCGTTCGTTCCCATGGTGCTGCTTGCCGGCTGCGCCAAGCATGCGGACTTCGTCGAAGTGCGCGACCAGTTGTCGACCATTGCGCGCTCCCAGGACCAGGACCATCAACGGGTTGATGCGGTGCTGCGCCGGTTGGAGTCGGTGGAGCGCGTCAAAGATGTGGAGTCCGGGAAATCCCGCGCCGATGAGGTGGCGGCCCGCCTTCAAAAGATCGAAGCCCGGCTGGCCAAGCTGGAAGAGACGCTGGGGCAACCGCCCTCCGCCCGTCTGGACACGCCGCCTTCGGAGCCGCGCCCGTCCAAGCCGGTCAAGCCCCCGGGGTCTGCCGAAGCATTCACGATCGTGCCGGGCGTGCCCGCCATTACCCCGACCTCCGCCTTCAATCTGGCCTACAACGATTACCTGAACGGTAAGTATGACTTGGCGGTGGCTGGCTTTCAGCGCTTTACCAAAGATTTTCCCGGCACCTCGCTCACTCCTAATGCGCAGTACTGGCTGGGGGAGTCTTATTACAACCTGAAGGACTATGTCCGAGCCATTCAGTCGTTTGAGTATCTCGTGGCGGAATATCCGGGAAACGAAAAGATGCCCGCTGCGTTGTATAAGCTGGGCCTCGCGACCGCTGAGACCGGAGATCTGGTCAAATCGAGGAAATACCTGAAGCGTGTGCTGGAAGAGTTTCCCACATCCGATGAAGCGAAGCTGGCCAAGAATAAATTAGCGGAAATCCGATGATCGGTGCAGGCCGGCCGCGCCCTTCCTCCATCCTCTCCCGTCGGGCCTAAGGAGTTCTTGCCGTGCTAAAGACCGCCGCCAGCGGGGAGATCCAGGTCTTAGCCGGCGATGTGGTAAGCCGCATCGCCGCCGGAGAAGTGGTGGAGCGACCGGCGGCGGTCGTCAAGGAACTGATCGAGAACAGTCTCGATGCCAGCAGCCGGTCGATTGCCGTGGACATCGAGCACGGCGGGTTGACGCTGATCCGTGTCACCGATGATGGCGACGGGATGAGCCCGACCGATGCGCCCCGCGCCTTCGAGCGGCATGCGACCAGCAAATTACGTTCGGATCAAGATCTCTGGTCCCTCCGCACGATGGGGTTTCGAGGCGAAGCGTTGCCCAGTATCGCCTCCGTGTCGAACGTGCGCATCGTCACCGCGACCCGTGCCGCGGCAGTCGGCGCGGCGTTTGACGTGCGCGCCGGAATCGTGGGAACGGTCCACGATGCGCCCCCGGTCGTGGGAACCAGAATCGACGTCGCCGATCTGTTCTTCAATCAGCCTGCCCGGAAGAAATTTCTCAAATCCGTCGCGTCAGAGTTTTCCCATATCAGTCGCGTCATGCAGCAGGCGGCGTTAGCGTGGCCCGCAGTGCAGTTCCGCCTGACCCATAACGGGCAGGAGGTCTTCAATTTTCCGGCCGCGTCCTCGGATGAGGACCGGGTCGGGCAAGTCTGTCGCCGCCACTTCCTCGAGCAGAGCTTCCCCGTCGATCTTGCCTTGCCGACCGCCACGCTCAAGGGATGGGCCATCGATGCGGTCCATGCCAAATCGTCACGGACGCCGCAGGAACTCTTCGTCAATCGGCGGCCGGTGCGCAACGCGGCGGTGTTCCATGCCGTGGCGGACGCCTACGGGTCGTTCTTGCCTAAAGGCCACCATCCCTTATTCGTGCTGTTTCTGGAGGTGGACCCGGACCGGGTGGACGTCAATGTCCATCCGACCAAGCGGGAAGTCCGGTTCTCCGACAACGAGATGATCCATCAATTGGTACGGCGAGCCGTCCGTCAGGCATTGGGCGCGTCCGAGCCATCGCCCGTGCCCGGGGTGGCAGAATCCGGGGGCACGGCGCCGTTCCGCTCGGCGGGTTCGCCCGGTCCTGAATATGACACTCAGCGCCCGGGACCTGCCGGCGATCGCAGACCGCTCGGCCGCGGCGCGGCCGGAGAGGCAGGGCGCCGAACCGACGGGCAGTTGGCCTTTGTCAGTGAAACCGCGGAGCCCTACGATCAGGTGCCGTCCGCTCAAGTGGTCGCGCTCGGTCAGCTCAACCGGACCTTTCTGGTCGTGCAAATCGGCGCCGATCTGGCGGTGATCGACCAGCACACCGCGCACGAGCGCGTGTTGTTCCAGCGTCTGTATCGCGCCTGGACCGCGGGCGCCGTGCCCTCGCAGCCGTTGCTCATACCGGAATCCATCGAATTGACCGTTGCCCAGGCCGCGCTCCTGCGTCGTCATGCGGCCGACCTGGAGCAATTAGGGCTCGAAGTGGAACCGTTCGGCACATCGGCCTGCATGATCCGGGCGGTGCCGGTCGGCACGGGGCCCCCGGACCCCGCCAACTTGATCCAGGATCTCCTCGAGGACTTGAGCGAGTGGAACAGCGCGTCCTCCTTGGAATCGCGCATGAAACCGGTGCTGGCTTCGCTAGCTTGTCACGGGGCGGTTCGGTCCGGCCGTACGATGGAGTTGCCTGAGATCCGCACCCTGGTTGAAGAGTGGATCGTCGAGGGTGAAATCACCACCTGTCCGCACGGGCGCCGGACCTGCTTTAAATTAAGCACCCCCGATCTCGAGAAGATGTTCGGCCGAGCCGGTTGGTAACGTGTCGACGATGGCCACAGAACACCGGATGAAGCTTTCAGACCGCGTCTGGGCCCGTCGCCCGCTGATCGTGCTCCTGGGGCCGACGGCGGTCGGCAAGAGCCGCGTTGCGGTCCCTATCGCCCGATATCTCGGCACCGAGGTCCTCGCGGCCGATTCGCGCCAGGTCTATCGAGGCATGGACATCGGGACGGACAAGCCGAGGCCGGACGAACGTCACGGCATTCCGCATCGGCTGATCGATCTCCTGAAACCCGATCAGACGGTCAGCACGGGCTGGTATCGCGAACAGGCCCTTGAAGAAATCGCCCGCCTGTATGAGGCGCAACAGCTGCCGTTGATCGTGGGGGGCACCGGACTTTATATTCGCACCCTGATCAGAGGGTTGTGTCCTGCCCCACCGGCTCACCCGGCCATACGGGCCGAACTGACGGAGCTGAGCCGTGCACTGGGGCGGGATCGTCTCTATGCGGACCTCGTCCGGGTCGATCCGGACACCGCGGGGCGGTTGCATCCCAACGATGAATCGAAGGTGATACGAGCCCTGGAAGTCTTTCGGCTGACCGGGCAGCCCCTGTCGCGTATGCAGGAGCGGCATGCTTTTCAAGAGGCTCCCTTTACCCCTCTCCTGATCGGCTTGCATCGCCCGAGAGAGGCGCTCTACCGGCGCATTGATGCGCGGATCGATTGGCAGCTTGCGCACGGCATGGTGGAAGAAACACAACGGCTGCTCGGGCGCGGGTACGAACGGGAATCAGGCGCGATGAAGGGGCTGGGCTATCGCCAGGTTTCGGCCTATCTGGCCGGCGAGTATGATTACGCGGAAATGGTCCGGCGTTTCAAGCGTGATACGCGGCACTTTGCCAAGCGCCAGATGACCTGGTTCCGGAAGGAGCCCGGCATAGACTGGATCGAGATGACGGACGGCGCCTCCCTGGAGCACACGGTGCATCAGGTGGTCGAACGCGTCGACCGGTTTCTCACCTCGCTGGAACAGGCCGCCGAGACGGGTGTGCCGCACGAGCCGCGCTAAAGGATGGCGAACATGACACCACATCGAGTCGGTACCGGAGCGTCTGTCGGAGTGCTCGGAGGCAGCGGTCTGTACGATATGGAGGGGCTGAAGGACGTCCGTGAGGTCCGCATCAGGACGCCGTTCGGGTCACCCTCCGATGCGGTCATCCTGGGCACGCTGGAAGGAGTCCGTGTGGCGTTCCTTTCGCGTCATGGCCGCGGGCACCGGCTCAATCCGAGCGAGATCAACTACCGCGCGAACATCTATGCGCTCAAGTCGCTCGGCGTGTCCCGCGTGATCTCGGTGAGCGCCGTCGGCAGCATGAAAGAAGCGATCCGGCCCGGCGAGATGGTGTTCCCGGATCAGTTTATCGATTTGACCAAGCGCCGTGCCTCCACCTTCTTCGAGGGCGGCATGGTCGCGCATGTGGCGTTCGGCCAGCCGATTTGTCCGAGCCTGGCCCAGGCCCTCGCCGCCTCCGGGGGGCAGTTAGGCGCAGGGTTCCATCGCGGTGGAACGTATCTCTGTATGGAAGGGCCGCAATTTTCGACGAAGGCGGAATCCCGGCTCTATCGCCAGTGGGGCGTGGATGTCATCGGCATGACCAATATGCCGGAAGCGAAGCTGGCCCGCGAAGCAGAACTCTGTTATGCGACGATCGCGCTGGTGACCGACTACGATTGCTGGCATGAAACGGAAGACGCGGTGACCGTTGAGGCGATTCTGGCCACGCTGCATCACAACGTGGCCATGGCGAAGCGAATGCTCAGCGCGATCGTCCCGTCTCTCGGCTCCTTGCCGGCGTGTTCCTGCGGGCAGGCGCTGAGCAACGCCATCGTCACCGCTCCGAAAAGCGTGCCGGCGGCGATACGGAAAAAGGTGAGTCTGCTGACGCACCGGGTCTTTACCTCGATGAAAGGAGCGCGTTAGGCCATGGGCAATTTGCTGGTAGTGGGATCGGTGGCGCTCGACACCGTGAAGACGCCGTTCGGCGAAGGCGCAGAGATCCTTGGAGGCTCGGCGACCTATTTTTCCACGTCCGCCAGTTTCTTTACCTCGGTCGCGCTCATTGCCGTGGTGGGCGAGGATTTTCCTCCCCAGCATGTCGAGTTTCTGAAGAGCCGGGGGATCGATCTGACCGGCCTTGAACGCCGTCCCGGGGCGACCTTTCGGTGGAAAGGCGAATATACGCATCAGCTCAATGAAGCGCATACCCTGGATACCAAGCTCAACGTGTTCGAAACGTTCCGCCCGAAGATTCCGGAAGCCTACCGGTCGCCCGATGTCTTGTTCCTGGGGAACATCGACCCGGAGCTTCAGCTGGACGTGCTGCAGAAGGTCCAACGTCCGGCGCTGGTCGCCTGCGACACGATGAATTTCTGGATCAACGGCAAGCGGGACGCGCTCTGGAAGGTGCTCGAGCACGTCGACGTGCTGATCATCAACGACGGCGAGGCCAGAGCGCTGGGGCAAGATTCCAACTTGGTGAAGGTCGCCAAGCTGATATTGGCGCGCGGGCCGAAACACCTCATCATTAAGCGGGGGGAGTATGGCGTGCTCATGTTCACCGACAACCAGGTCTTCGGTGCGCCGGCGTTCCCTCTGGAGGATGTCCGCGATCCGACGGGCGCGGGCGACACGTTTGCCGGCGGATTCCTGGGGTATCTGGCTGCCACGGGAAATCGATCGCTCGAGGCGATGAAGCAGGCCATTATTTTTGGCAGCGTCATGGCCTCCTTTACCGTCGAAGCCTTTAGTCTTGACCGATTGCGCATCCTGGATTACAAAGAGATCGAAGCGCGTTACCGGGAGTTTAAGCGATTGACCCATTTTGAGGATATTCAGTGAGCGACGGACGCTCAGGGAGCCGAAGCCGGTCCCGCGGATGGACGGTTGCCAATCCGTTGCTCCGTGGGATCGCCGGATGTCTCGTCATCAGCCTGCTGCCCGCATGCGCCATCACGGAAGAAGCGGTTCAAAAATCACAAGGCTATTATCAGGAAGGCGTGGCGAGCCTTGTCGGCGATCGGCAGAAAGCCTTTGTCTCGTTTCAGAAATCAGTTCAACTGAATCCGAATAACAAGGATGCCCATTACGCGCTGGGGCATGTGTATGCGATCCAAGGCAAGCTGCCTCAGGCGGAAGAGGAGTTTCGAACGGCCATCGGGATCGACGAGGCCTTCGCAGAAGCGCACACCTATTTGGGGCAGGTCTTGGCCAGCCAAAACCGGTGGGACGACGCGATCAAGGCCTATCGGCAGGCGTTGACGAATCCCTTGTATCCCACCCCCGATCTGGCCCGGTTTCATCTGGGCCGTGCACTCGCGCATCAGGGAGAGTGGCAGGCCTCGATGGAAGTCCTCGAGGACGCGGCGACGGTGAATCCCCCGAGCGTGCCGCCGGCCATGGTTCAATTGGAATTGGGACGGGTCTATTCCCGAATGGGATTCACGGCCAAGGCGCGCGAGGTTCTGACCAAAGTCACGACTCTGGATAAAGGCGGCGATTTCGGAGCCGCCGCGACCGAGCTGTTGACCCGACTGAAGCAGTAGGAGCCTATGGAATCCGTCGGCGAATTTTTCAAGCAAGTGCGGGAAACCAAAGGCCTCACCGTCGATGAGGTGGCCTCGAAGACCCGCATCAGGTTCGACTTTGTGAAGGCGCTTGAAGACGGCAACTTTGCAAAGCTGCCGGACCAGGTCTTTGCCAAGGGGTTCGTGCGCTCGTATGCACGGTCGCTGGGGCTGGACGAAGAGGACGCGATCCATCGATTCGTTCAGTCGGCCGGCGCCTTTTACGAGAAGCAGGACGAGCGTGAACGACTGAAGCTGCGGCAAGCCGAAGAGGAGCGGAAGCGCCGCGCCAACCGGAAGGCCGTGGCGGTCGCCATTGCGATCGCGGTGCTGACTCTCATATTCCTTCTGAGCCGCGAGCAGTCATCGGTCCTTCGCCGGGGCGCCGACCGGCTGTCGGCTAAACCAGGCGTGCAGGGCACCAAAGATCTCGGCGAAGCCGGCACACGTCCGGAACCGGGCCCGGCGGCCGCCGCCAAGCCTGGCGAGGTCCCCACCGTCGTCCCCCGATCGCCCAACGACGCCCGGCAGACGGATCCGCCCATCGCCTCCACCGTCCCCGCCAAACCTGAGTCCGAGTCGCCGTCCTCGACGTTGCCCGCAATAGAAGGGCCGTTGGCCGGGCTTTCTCTCGATGGAGCAGGCCCCAATGACGGTCAGTTGGTCCTGGATCTGGAGGCGACCGAATTGAGTTGGGTCGTGGTGCAGATCGACAACGGAAGTCCGCAAGAAGCCTTGTTGCGCGCGGGCGAGAGAGCACATTGGGAAGCACAAGATCAATTCATCCTCACGCTCGGTAATGCCGGCGGGGTCAAGGCGGAACTGAACGGGAAGCCTCAGAAGCCCTTCGGCCCCAGCGGGAAGGTGGCCCGCGATATTGTGCTCAAGCGGTAGAGAACCTGCTCGGCTCCTCCTGCACGGCTCCTTCGATACTAGCGGTTTTTGGCCATGGCCTCGTGCGTCGAGGCAGATAGGCGGTTCATGAGGCGCAAAGGCGCCCCGCTGTAGTGCCAGGCCCGCCAACTCCTGAACCCTCCGCCTTCTCCCTGCTGAAGATTGTGACCGGGTCCTCCTTCATCGTATCGGCATCGTGTTGGCACATCGTTTGAAGATGATCTGCCGTGCACTGTCCAACGAAGCCGAACGGGATCAGGATTTGTTGACAACAATCGAAATGCGTTGCTATAGTTTGAAACGTTTTTTCGGGTCTCTTGCGAAACAATCTTCTTCATCCTGGGGTTTCGCCTAAGTCATGTGCCGTGGGTTCCAACACAAAGGAGGACGTGTGATGGGGTATTTGTCGCGGTTTTTGGGAGTCAGTGCAGCCGTTCTGTTGTTGTCGGCGACGGTGGTCGGAGCTGAGGAGAAAGATCCGCTCAAGCCCCGAGTGCCTGCTGATCAGATGGCCGAGGCCAAGCAGATGAAGAACCCGGTTGCTGTTACCCCAGAGAGCATCGCTAAGGGCAAGGCGTTGTTTGAAGGAAAAGGCACCTGTTTCAATTGCCATGGGAAGGAAGGCAAGGGCGATGGGCCGGCCGGTGCGATTCTCAATCCGGGCCCCCGCGACTTCACCAATTGCAAGTTCCACAAGAAGCGGAAAGATGGTGAGTTGTTCTGGGTCATCAAGAACGGCAGCGCCGGAACGGGCATGGTCTCCTTGATCCCGGCGGCTATCAATGAAGAAGAAGCCTGGATGATCATCAATTACGAGCGGAGCTTCTGCAAGGGCGAGTAATCGCGCACTATTTAGAGCGACGCCGGGTGGATAACACCGGGTGAGGAGGAAACTCCTCACCCGGTTTTTTTATTGTAGCCGGGCGGTCCAGGCTGGCACTCCATCCCCATGACCATGTGTGATCGTGGGATGACTAGACCGGAAGCGGCGCCGGGATACGCATGTTCTACAGGCAGAATCAGTCAGCCCGTGCGCTGCCAGGCGGCGTGCAGGCGTTCAGTTAAGGCGACGGTGTCTGGAATCCGGCAATGGCGGTGAGTTTGGTGAGGAGAATGGTGGGCATCGTTTTCTGGCCTGTTTTAGGGCCCCGAATCAGTTGAGGGTGTTGATCCGTTTTAAACTGAGCTTTTGACGCCCAGGAAACCTTCTGGCTGACATAGCCGGCTGCTTCCTCCAGCGTGACGTCTCCATCGCGGTTCGTATCCGCTTCCCCTCTGAGCGCCCGAAGAAGATAGTATGTGAACAGTCCATGCCGGTGCGCATCGTCCTCCAGCCCCTTCGTCAGTCCTTCGCCTCCGATGAGGCGGATGCTCGTGCCTCCCGCCTGATCCCATTTGGGCAGGACCGGTTTAGCCTTGGAATTCTGCTGGAGCCTGGACACCGGGCCATCGAATAAAAGGATCGTCTGCTTCGCTTTCAATTGTGCGAGCGCGGATTCCAGGTCTTTCAGCGGGTACAGTCTCGCTGGCGAGGTCGGGCTGCCCTCATATGGGACCAGAAGAACGTCTCCCTTCGAAGTCACCAAGGCTTGTCCGGAAAAATAGACGATGACGATGGCGTCTTTGCTCATGTGACGCGGCAACCACTCCAGCAGCGCTTCATCAATATCCGGCTTGAGCGCTTGTCCGTCTCGGAGGAGCCGGATGTTCGAGGCCGGGACGCCTCCGAGAGATTGAAAATAGTGTGCCACCATCTCGGCATCGGAGGAGGCGTACTTCCGTGAGGCCAGCTGCGGGTCCCGATAGGTACTCACTCCGATCGAGACGACATAGGTGTGGGGCTGTTGAAAATCGGCCACCGGGGCGGGAATGTGGTCGACGTCATCGGCGTTGATCCCGGTCGGCTGAATGGTGAGGGCCAGCGTCTGAGGCGCGGGAGCGGCGCCACGTCCCATATCGGTGACGGCCACGTGCAGTTCCACCTTTTGCGATTGCACCGTGGGCGGGAGGGTGGCGACGAACTCCACCGACTTGGTTTCGCCCGGCTGCAACGGCGGCACCGACAAGGTGGTCGACGGGAATTGGTCCAGGACCAAGGGCGTGCCGGTCAGCGATGCCGAAGCCTTCTGAATGGGCCTGCCGCCGGTGTTGAGGATATCCACCCGCACGCGCACGCGCTCGCCGCCTTCAAGAATCAGGTTGCCGTTTTGATCCAGCACCATCGCTTTGAATCGCAGGTCCGAGGCAGGCGAGGGACCGGCCGCCGGGACGGAGGGTGATGCCGGTTGCGGGCTGGTCCCGGTCTCCGTCACGGTTGTGATGGACGGAACCGCACCGGCCGCGGGGGGAGGCACCGGGGGAGCGCCGAACGCCCGACGGGCATCCACCGCGACTTTGGAGGCAAAGTCAACGACGCTATCCTGGATGAAGGGATCAATGATGTAATCGCAGTTTTTTTGGATCGGCTCGATGCGCAAACGCTCCTGGCGCGTGGTTTTGATTTCGGTCTCCCGTAACACATTGCCGTTGGGATCGTAGACGCGTGCCATGGCGTTCAGTTGAAGTTTTGCGGGCGCCCGATCGTACAGGTATTCCTTATCAAGGGTGAACGACCAGCTGACCAGATCGACGCGCACCACCACATCGGGCGTCGCATCTTTGGTGCCGCCGCCTTCATAGACCACCCGCTTGAATGTTCGGTAGGCGCCTTCAACCAGCGCTTCTTCCAGGCGGGACCCCACGGGAATCTGCATCAGATGTCCGCAGGAGTCGGTATATTCGACTGTGAGCTTCTTGAGCGAAGCCGGAATTTCCAGCTTGGCCGTGCGGTCCAGCGGGTCTCCCATAGGAGGAAACTCCAAATGGCTGGCGCACCCGACTACCGCGAGTGTTGCCCAGCCGAGAAGAGAAATGCCAAAAGTACGGGGGATTGTGTGGCTCAATGTCAAGTGTGTGATGGGCCGCAACGCCAAACCTATCGTCACTGGATCGACCGCGAAGTGGGCGTCACCGTACCCCAAACATCAGTGGAAAGCAACGGCGCTTCTGTGCTTGCTACGCCGGCGGACCTGAATTATTCTCCCTTCCCATGCTCGTGCTCGGTCTGTCCAATATGCGGGATGCCGCCGCCGCGTTAGTGGAGGACGGCCGTATTGTCGCGGCAGCGGAGGAAGAGCGGTTTCTGCGCATCAAGCATGTCTCGGCCCTGCCGGTGGAAGCCATTCGTTTTTGCCTCAAGGAACGCGGCGTCAGGCTCAGCGATGTGCATGCGGTGACCGTGCCGTGGAAGTACTGGCAGGTGGGACGACGAGCCGGTCTGGCGCTCGGGGCGATGCTGCGGTCTCCGCAACTGTTCCGGGTGAAGGGCAAGCGCTCGATGGAGCGGCTCGGACAGGAGTGGAAACAATTGGCCTTGTTGCGCCGGTATCTGGCGCGGCACATCGATGGAACGCCCTGCCCCCGGCCGGTCTTTCTGGATCATCATCTCTGCCATGCGGCCAGCAGCTTTGTCGTATCTCCCTATGAGCGGGCGGCCGTGCTGGTCGTCGACGGTGCGTCCGAATCCCATTCGACGCTATTGGGATTAGGCGATAAGCAGAGGATCGAGGTGCTGAAACGCACGCCGCTGCCACATTCGCTCGGGCAGTTCTACGCAGCCATGACGGCGTATCTCGGGTTTGTTCCGGATCAGGACGAATACATCGTGATGGGACTCGCGGCCTATGGGGAGCCCCGTTACGCGGCGGTCGTCCGGGAGCACCTCTTGAGCAGTCAGGCGGACGGTGAGTTTGCGCTCAACGTGCGGGTATTGGACTTTCACCTGGCGCGGGTCGGGCTGTTCTCTCAGGAGTTGCTGGCATGCTTCGGCCCCAACCGGCGTGCTGATGAAGAGGTCACCCAGCGGCATCGAGATATCGCCGCGAGCGTGCAACTCGTCCTGGAAGAGGTCTTGCTCCATCTGGCGCGCTATCTCAAGAAGGTCACGCAGGCCGACCATCTGTGTCTGGCCGGAGGCGTCGCCTATAACTGCGTTGCCAACAGCCGGGTCCGGCGGGAAGCGGGATTCCAAGGGATCTTCGTTCCACCCGCAGCGGGTGACTCCGGGGCGGCCCTGGGCGCCGCACTCTGGTACAGTGTCCGGCAGGGCTGGAATCAGCAAGGTTCTCCGATGCAGGCCGCGTATTGGGGGCCGCGGTTTTCCGAGGCGCAGTATCAGGAGGCGCTCCAGCGCGCCGGGTTAGCGGGACAGCGTCTCACGGACGACGCGCTGTGCGAGAAAGTGGCGTGGGAACTGTCTTGCGGCCGGCTCGTATTTTGGTTCCAGGACCGGATGGAATGGGGCCCTCGCGCGTTGGGCAATCGGAGCCTGCTGGCCGATCCCCGCCGGGAAGATATACGAGCGCTCATCAATGCCAAGGTGAAGCAGCGGGAACGGTTCCGTCCCTTTGCTCCCGCTGTGCTGGAAGAGCGGGCGACCGACTATTTCGATCTGCCCTCGCCGTCGCCGTTCATGGCCTTGACGGCTCAGGTGAAGCCCCGTGCGAAAGGGATCATTCCGGCGGTCGTGCATGTGGACGGATCGGCCCGGGTGCAAACCGTCGACCGTGATTCCAATCCGCGGTTCAGGCGCTTGCTGGAGGCCTTTGCCCGGCGCACCGGTGTGCCGGTGTTGTTGAATACCTCCTTTAATGTGCAGGAACCGATCGTCTGCACGCCGGACGATGCCATTCGTTGTTTTCTGAGAACCGAGGTCGAATGGCTGGTGCTGGGCAATGTGTTGGTTCCCCATCCCCGCTCCGTGTGAGCCTATGATCCCTGACGAGCGCGCTTCTTCCGCCGCCGCCCTTTCGCTGCTCCTGGCCGTCGTGATCGGCAATTTTGTGCTCCAGCCGCTGACCGAGCCGGACTTCGGATGGCATCTCCGAACCGGATTGGATCTCCTCCGCCATGCGGGTCGACTGCCGGCGCTCGATCCGTACTCCCATACCATGCCTGACTGGCCCTGGGTGGAACATGCCTGGCTCACGGATATGGTGATCGGATTTCTGTACCGGGCCGGGGATCCAAGGGGAGCGCTTGCCGTCATCGTCTTCTTTGGCGCCGTGACCGCCGGTGCGTGGGGCGTGGCCGCACTGTGCAGCCGGGCCACGGTATCCATTCGGCTGCTGGCCTGTGCGCTGTCGCTATGGGTGGCCCTGCCCTTTCTGGGTGCGCGCACTCAAATGGTCACGTTGCTCGGACTCGCGACACTGATGTGGCTCCTCCACCGCCTCGCTCAGGGAGAGGGCCGCGCGGTGTGGTTGATTCCTCCCTTGTTTCTCGCTTGGGCGAATCTCCACGGAGGGTTTGCAGCCGGGCTCTTTCTGTTGGCCCTGGTCATCGGCTTGTCAGGGGCGATGTCCGTGGCGGCGCACCTCCGCCCCGCGGATCGAGTCTGGCGGCGAGATCCCTGGCAACCATACCGAGGACGTCTGATCCTCGCGACCGTGGCGGCCGGTCTTCTGACGCTCGTGAATCCGTATGGCTGGCGCTTGTACCAGGAGATCCTCGATTCGTTGTCCGATCGCTTTATGATCGAGACGCTTCAAGAATGGCATCCGATCTCTCTCGAGACGTGGGCCGGGCAGATGTTCACCGCCTATGTGATGCTGCTCGGTATGGCGATGGTCTGCTGCTATCGCCGCATGGAGCCGGTTTGGTGGGGCCTATGGGCGATCTTCCTGGTGCTGGCTTGTCGTCATCTGAGAAATATCCCGGTGTTCCTCATCGTCAGTCTGCCGTTGATGGCCGAGGTGCTCCAGGAGGCGCTGGATCGCATCCGTGCCCAGACTTGGACGAACAAACTTCATCCTTCTCGCGGAATTGGAATACTCACCGTGGCGCTCGGTGTGTTCCTGCTCTACCTCGGTCCGGGTCATCTCAAGGCTGTGTGGCAATTCGGAGTTCAACCGGCGGTCGCGTTTCGCCACACCTCTTACCCTATTGAGGCGCTGGAGTGGGTGCAGGCCCATCGGGCGCGTCTGGGCACGCGGCCGTTGCATGACTATCAATATGGGGGTTTTCTGCTCTGGTGGCTCCCCGACGAAAAAGTGTTCATTGACGGTCGAATGCCGGCCTGGCGCATCGGCGACCGGTGGATTTTCCGTGACTACATGGATCTCCGGGAAGCCGATACGCCGAATGTCAGACTCATGGAAAAATACGCAGTCGATTGGGTATTGGTTCGCCGCGAGAGTCCCTTGGCCCGTACATTGGCGAGTCTCTCGGTCTGGCGGAAAGAGTATGAAGATCGGAAGGTGGTCATTTTTTCAAAGGCAGCAGCGGGAGGCCGCCCAGGCTATTCCAAAACGGGGGAAGACGCGGCCGCAGGCGATAAGGGAGGGACGATGAGCCGATCGGAGTAGCGGCCCTTCTGCGCATTCCGACGAATGGCCACTAGCTCTCGAAGCATCGCCACCCCATCCCGAAGCGGGCGGACCTTGGAACCCGGCTGATCCGCCCAGTTGACCGGCACCTCCGCCACGCGATAGCCGCGCCGCTGTGCCACAAACAGCAGTTCAAGATCAAAGCCGTACCCATTGATGCAGCAGACGGAGAACAGATCCCTGGCCACCGGCCGCTCGAACAGCTTAAACCCGCATTGAGTGTCCGTGATGCCTGTGATCCCGCCAACCCGGACGAGAGCATTGAAGACGGCGCCGAGAACGCTCCGGTGCCAGCGCGCCTGAACGCGAAAATCCGGCCGGCGAGACGCCAAGCTGCGCGATCCGATGGCAATCGACGCGCCGCCTGCCAGGGCCTGTTCGAGCCGCTTCAATTCGGTAATCGGTGTGGCGCCGTCGGCATCTGTAAATAAATGCCGCCGTCCTCTGGCGGCCTGCATGCCGTGGCGGACGGCGGCGCCCTTGCCTGTGCAGACAGGGAGGCGCAAGAGTCTGATGAGGGGGATCGCCCGCGCGGCAGCATGGACCATGCCGGCGGTGTCGTCGACACTTCCGTCGTCAACGACAATGATTTCACAGGTCCGGCCGCTGGATGTCATGTAGTGCGCAATGGAGCGCAACGTGGGCAGAATGCGAGCCGCTTCGTTATGAGCAGGGATGATGACGGATAGCTCAAGGGAGTTGAAGTCACTCTCCTGTCTCACCGGTCACCTCACTGTGAGGGTTCGAAACGCGTGCCCACAGTACAGGGGGCGCCAAGGTGAAAGCAAGCGTTTCCTCGGAGGCGGCAAGCGTGGAACCCGCCGGCCGTTCTTGCCTCGTGGTGGTCTCGGGCCGTGCTTGACAGATCCGTGCATCGGAGGCGAACGTATGGATGGGTACCTCACCGGAGCCGGGGGTCGTATGCGGCAAGTGCTGAGCGGAGTTTCATGGGTTGTCGTTGCCATGCTGCTCGCGGCCTGTGCCTCTTCCGTGCCGCCCAGCCGTATCGCCGACTATGTGCCTGTCGATCAGGCGTCCGACGAGTCGCTATTGACCGTGGATCAGCGTCCGTTGCGGGCGGGATTGGTCCTCATCTCCGATACGGCGGCGCCTGATGCGGCGCCCAATCTACCCGACGCAGCGTTGAGCAAGCTCGGTGAAGAGCTTAGCCATGAGATCAGCCGTGCCCTGCCCGTCGCCATTACTACGGTGATACCGGTCTACGGTATTCCGCCATTCGATGGCAACCAGAGTCAATTATCCGAATTGGCCAAGAAACACGGCGTGGATTATCTGGCGGTGGTGGTCTTGTCCAGCACTGAGCAGGAGTACCCGGTGTCCTTGTTTTTGGGATGGACGACGCATATGCAGCCGGGCTACCGGCGCGATAATTGGTCACTTCTTGAATTTGCGCTCCTCGACGCGAAGGACGGCAAGGTGCTGATGCGGGCAGAAGGGCGCGGATGGGCGACCCTAGACCGGCCCACCGCTCCCGGGATCAACCAGTGGTACCCGGTCGTGTATATACGACCTCAAGAGGAGCATCGGTATTGGCCGCCGACGTATGAGGGCGCCCCATATACCCTGCGCGTGGTGTCCTTCAATCAAGCCTCCAAACGGCTGACGGCGAAACTTCAAAATAGCTGGTTGGGACAGTTGGAGGCCGATGCGGCTGCCAGACGCAGCGGCTGAGCCGTCCGGTCTCGGACCTAGCAAGCCTTCAGTGCCCGGACGCTGTTCCTGCAGGCGACTTTTCCTCTTTGAAGCTCAAGGAAAGATTAGTGTAAGATACACCGTTCTACCGGCAAGCGGAGTTGTGCGAACGGCAACAAGACAGGTGTTCACGTGCTGTGATCTGTCTCTTCTGTCTCTATGGTCAGATCAACCTTCTGGAGGAACCCGGTTATGGTCAATCGGACTCAGCAGACGACCAAGTGGCTACTGATTGGTAGTGGACTGCTTTTCGCCGCGTCCGTGGCGACTGGATTTGAAGGTGGGTCGATCGCGTCGGCCGCCGGCGTGCCGCCGGGCGTGGCGCAAGGGTTTTCAGAGATCGTGAAAAAAGCGACGCCGGCGGTGGTTAATATCGCCGTCACCGGAGGAGGAGAGGGCGGGCGGCGTCGCGGCTTGCCTCCCGGTCCCTTTGGCCCTCCCGGTGGAGGACCTCCGGGCGAAGAGCCGGGAGGAGAGCTGCCCACGCCGCCTCCGATGCCGCCAGGCCCTCCTGCGCCGCACGGACGACCTGATCAAAGCGCCGGTTCCGGCGTCGTGTTGGATCCCAATGGATACATCGTGACAAATAATCACGTCGTCGAGGGTGCCACGCAAATCACCGTCACGTTGAGCGATCGGCGCGAGTTTCCCGCGAAGGTGATCGGAACGGACCCCAAGACCGACCTGGCCGTGATCAAGATCGAAGCCAAGGATCTGCCCTCCTTGCGGTGGGCGGAATATGAAAAATTGGAGGTCGGTGACCTGGTGTTGGCGGTGGGGAGCCCGTTCGGGCTGAGTTCCACGGTTACGCTCGGCATCATCAGCGCCTTGGGTCGCGGAAATGTCGGTATCGCCGATTATGAAGACTTTATTCAAACCGATGCGGCGATTAATCCGGGTAACTCGGGCGGTGCGCTCGTCAATATGAATGGTGAGTTGATCGGCATTAATACAGCCATTTTCTCCCGCACAGGTGGGTCGGAAGGGATCGGCTTTGCCATTCCCAGCAGCATCGCGCTTGATATCGTGGACAGCCTTCAGAAGACCGGCAAGGTCGTCCGGGGCTGGATGGGGGTCGCGATTCAGGAAATCACCCCGGCGCTGGCCAAGTCGTTCAAGTTGCCCGAGCAGCGCAAGGGCGTCCTGATCAGCGACGTGAACGAAAATGGGCCCTCGCACGCCGCCGGCATTAAGCGTGGCGACGTGGTCGTCGCGTTCAATGGCAAGGAAGTGCAAAGCGTCAGCCAGCTCCGGAATCTGGTGGCGCGGACCGTTGTGGGTAGGGACGCGCAGATCAAAGTGTTGCGCGACGGCAAGGAGCAGACAATTGCCGTGAAAGTCGCGGAGCGGCCGTCGGACGAAATGCTGGCGAAGAAAGAGCCGTCGCCGCCGAAAGAGCAGGGCGAAACGATCAAGCCGCCGGACAACGTGCTCGCGTCCCTGCGGGTGCAGACGCTGGACAACGCGCTCATGAGTCAACTGAACATACCGTCGAAAACCACCGGTGTGGTCATTACGTCGGTGGAGCAAGGCGGGCAAGCGGAAGCGGCTGGGTTACAGCGCGGGGATGTGATTCAGGAAGTCAATCATGAGACGGTGAAGACGCTTGAGGATTATCAAAAGGCCGCGAGCAAGATCAAAAAGGACGAGTTGGCCGTGCTGCTGGTGAACCGGCAGGGGAACAGTTTATTCGTCGCGGTCAATCCGAAGTAACAACTCCGATGCGCTGGGGTGATTCGGACAGGGCTAAGCTGAGGGTGGTGTGCTGAACGACTTCAACCGGTGGCTGCAAGACTCGGTTTTTAAGCCGCTGGAAGATAAGAAGATGCCGGTCATGGAGCACTTGGTTGAGCTCCAGGTCCGGCTCACCCGTGCCGTCATCGTGACGGCCATCGTCTTCGTCGCGACCTTCTTTTACGCCGATACGTTGGTGAAGTGGCTCCGGATCCCCCTGCAGAATATGTTCGTGCCCAGCGCCCTGTCCTGGGAGCCGACGGATCTGCCGTCCGTGCCCTTCGTCTTCCTGGCTCCGGCCGAGGCGTTGTGGCAGAACGTGAAGGTGGCCGGTTTATTCGCCGTGGTGCTGGCGACCCCCTATATCCTGATGGAGTTCTGGCAATTTGTCGTGCCGGGCCTGCACGTGCAGGAGCGGCGGTTCGTCGGACCGTTCGTCTTTCTGAGTACCCTGGCGTTTTATGTGGGCGTCACCTTCTCCTTCTTTTTCGTGCTTCCCTTCGCCCTGAACTTCCTCATCTCGTACGGGGTGAGCGCCGGATTTATTCCGCAGCTGTCCATCGCCCAGTACGTGGGCTTCGCGCTCTGGTTTCTGCTCGTGTTCGGACTGATTTTCGAAGTGCCGTTGGCCATCACCTTGATGGCGAAGCTGGGCTGGGTGGATGCGCCCTTTCTCCGGCGTTACCGCAAATGGGCTTTGCTCGGGTCGTTCATCATCGCCGCCATTCTCACGCCCACGCCGGACCCGTTCAATCAATGTTTGATGGCACTTCCGATGTATGTGTTCTATGAAGTCGGCATCATCAGCGCGGGCTTCTTCAACAAGAAGAAACCGGCCGCTCAGACGGATGCGCTGGTGCCCGCGGTGGCGGGAGCCGGGAGTGGTACTGCGGGCATGGCGATGCCCAAGGCAGGAGAAGGGGAGTACGTGGGAGTGCCGACCGGGCGCCGACAGTAAACTATTTATCAAGCTTGATCCTCGACCAAGAAGGACGACCAATCAATGGCACGAGAATTAAACGTGATCAGCAACGGAAGCGGGGGCGCCGACGGCGATGCCTGTACCTATATGTGGGCCTGCGCGATTTGCGACGAGAACGAGCGCTGCCAGAAGGACAAGGAAGGGCACAGCCGCTGGCTGGTTGCCAAGCGCATGGAGCGCATCGAGTACAAAGTGCTGGTCATGAGCAACAAAGGCGGGGTAGGGAAGAGCACCTGCACCACCAACATCGCCGTGAGCCTGGCGTTGAAAGGCTGGCATGTCGGCATCTGCGACATGGACATCCATGGACCCAACATCCCGAAAATGGTGGGAGCTGAAGGGCAAAAGCTCAAGATCAGCAGCTCGGGCGGCATCATTCCGTTTCAGGCCTACAACCTCAAGATCGCCTCCATGTCGTTCCTGCTCCAGAATCCCGACGATCCGATCATCTGGCGCGATGCGTACAAGTACGAATTCATCAATCAGTTGCTCGGCGGCGTGGAATGGCAGGATCTCAATTTTCTGCTCATCGACCTTCCCCCGGGAACCGGCAACGAATCGGTGACCACCATCGACCTGCTGGGCAATGTGAGCGGCGCGGTGATCGTCACCACGCCGCAGGAAGTGGCGCTGCTCGACTCGCGCAAGTCCGTGACCTTCTGCAAAGACAGTGAAGTGCCGATCATCGGCATCGTCGAAAACATGAGCGGCCTCGAGTGCCCGCATTGCCACAACCATATCGACGTCTTCCGGAAGGGCGGCGGAGAAGCGTCCGCCAAAGATATGGGCGTGCCTTTCCTCGGCCGGATTCCGCTCGATCCGGACGTGGTCACGCAGTCCGATGCCGGCGAGCCGTTTGCGATGTTCTATTCCGATACGCCGACCGCAGAGGCCTATCACAATATGGCGAATCAGGTCGAAGCGTTCTGCAAAAAGAGCGGATCGCTGCTGAAAGTCGGACCCCGACCGCAGCATCAGCATTGAGAGGAGCGAGCCAGTGAAAGCTGCCGACGCCACCACCGGACTGACCCCGCTGCACGACGCTCAAAAAGTGGTGCTGGATGCGGCATCGGTATTGGGCTTGGAGAAGATTTCCATTCTGGACGCGCTCGGACGGGTGCTGGGTGAGGACATCGTCGCGGAACGGGACAATCCGCCGTGGGACAATTCGGCGATGGACGGGTTCGCGGTCCGGTGGGACGACATCAAACAGGAACATGCCATTCAGAAGCCCGTCACGCTGTCCGTCATCGAGGATGTCCCTGCCGGGAAGATGCCGTCCAAGACGGTCGGTGCCGGACAAGCCATCAGAATCATGACCGGTGCGCCGATTCCACGGGGGGCGGACACCGTCCTGAAGGTCGAAGATACGGAACACACACCGGCTTCGGTCACGGTATTCAAGCCGGAGTCGCGCGGAGCCAATATTCGTCCTCAAGGCGAAGACGTCAAGAAGGGCGACTGTATTATCGCCAAAGGCACACGCATCCGCCCGGGAGAAGCCGGGATGCTGGCCATTCTGGCGAAGTCCTTTGTGTTCGTCTATCAACGGCCCCGCGTGGCCATTCTTTCGACGGGCGATGAACTGGCCGACCTGGACGAGCGGTTCAGCGAAGAGAAAATCATTAACTCGAACAGCTACGGCATCGCCGCGGCCGTGCAGGAGGCCGGCGGGATCCCCTTCCTCCTCGGCATTGCCCGTGATACGCCGGCCGCGCTTAAAGAGAAAATTTCGCATGGATTGAATGCGGACATCCTGGTGCTCTCCGGCGGCGTGTCGATGGGCGACTACGACTTCACGAAAGCGGTGTTCCGGGATCTCGGCGCCGAAATGAATTTCTGGAAGCTGGCGATTCGCCCCGGCCAGCCTCTGGCCTTCGGGAAAATTCAAGGCAAGCTCGCGTTCGGTCTCCCGGGCAACCCGGTCTCGTCCATGGTGACGTTTGAGCAGCTGGTCCGGCCCGCGATGCTGAAAATGAGCGGATACCGGAGCTACGGTCGTCCGGTCGTCGAGGCGGTCTTTCAGGAAAAGTTTTCCAAACGGACAGACCGCCGGCACTTTCTCCGCGGAATCCTGACCCGGGAGGAAGGCGTCTTCAAAGTCCGCACGACCGGCGACCAGGGTTCCGGGATTCTGACGTCCATGGTCAAGGCGAATTGTCTCATCGATGTGCCGGTCGAAGTGGAACGGCTGAACCCGGGCGATCAGGTGACCGTACAGCTCCTGAGCGGGGAGGCCTGGTTGAGCAAGACGGAACATGCGCATGCGGGCGGACATCGCCTGTCCTGTTGCTAACGAGAAAAGGAGGTTGATCGTCGTCAGTGCCGGGTTGCAAACAGTCGCCGGCTGAATTGACCGATGACGATTGACGAGTGACCACCATGCCCGTGCCTATAGTCTCTTTCGTGGGACGGTCGAACAGCGGCAAAACGACCTTGATCGAACGGGTGATTCCCGAACTGGTCCGCGCCGGATATCGAGTGGCCACGGTCAAGCATGCCGGGCACGGATTCAATCTCGACACGGAAGGCAAAGACAGTTGGCGGCACAAACTCGCAGGCGCGAGCAGCGTCGTCATCGTGTCCAAGGGCAGTCTGGCCATGTTCGCCGACGTCTCGGAGCACTTGGACGTCGAAGAAGTCCGTGACCGGTATCTGGACGCCTCATATGACCTCATTATTGCCGAAGGCTGGAAAAGCGAAGGCTATCCTAAGGTCGTCGTGATTCGCGAGCAGGCCGGCGAAATTCCTTTCTCGCACGACGGGCTCTTGGCGGTGGTCTCCGACAAGCCCATCGATCTCCAGGTGCCCGTGCTGCATCTCGATGACGTGGCGGCCGTCGCCCGGCTGCTGATGCAACACTTTCCTCTTCGACGCCCGCGCGCGGAGCATGAACTGGAAGCCTAAGGCCACCCTCATCCTGGCTTTGGCAGTCGGTGCCGTGGCTTTGGGCGGCGTAGCGGTTCCCCTGACGAATCATCCGAAGTTTTGCGCCAGCTGCCATACGATTACTCCGTCCTATGAGAGTTGGATTCGGTCCTCGCACAAAGAAGTGACCTGCGTGGCCTGCCACGTCCGTCCGTCGGTACGGGGCTGGATCGAGGATAAAGCCATCAACGGCACGAAAGACCTCGCCATCCACTTGTTCGGGACCCCGACCGATCCTCATAATCTCCGTGCGAAGGTGGATTCCGATGTCTGCCTGAGCTGCCATCGCCATATCCTCCGGGTTTCGGAGGTCGCCCCCCGCGATTTGCCGCCGCCGGTCAAAGATGTCGGGCTGGTCATGAGCCATCGAAAGCATATGGAGGCGTTCAGCGCCCGCGGGACAGGAGAGGGATGCACGACCTGCCATGCCGGCGTGGTGCATGATGCACCGATCAAGGGCTATCCCATCGTGATCCCGCGGGGACATGTCTCCGCCGATGGGCAACCCTGGTATCCCGACCATCCGGAAGGGTCCTATTTGCGGACGCGAGCGCTGCACGATTGTTTCCGTTGCCATGACGGGAAAACGGAACATCAGGGGAAGGTCGTCAGCCGGAAGTGCGAGACGTGCCATATTCCGGACAAGCTCAGCAGCGCGTTGTTATTTGATTAAACCCGACACCCGAGTCACGCCATGTCGACCCCCGTGCTGACCGTCTCTCATCTCACCAAGCGCTTCGGCGGCTTTGCCGCCGTCAACGATGTGTCGTTTGACATCAAGCAGGGGGAGATCCTGGGTGTGCTCGGG
Organism: uncultured bacterium; assembly: GCA_965285945.1. Taxonomy (GTDB): domain Bacteria; phylum Nitrospirota; class Nitrospiria; order Nitrospirales; family Nitrospiraceae; genus Nitrospira_D. Next base: position 134,568 of record CBDIWP010000005.1, read on the forward strand.
CCCAATGGAGCCGGTAAAACGACCACCATTCAGATGCTGCTCGGATTAGTCACCCCGACGGCGGGAACGATCCATATGTTCGGCTTGGATCTGTCCACGCACCGGGAGGCGATTCTTCAACAAGTCAACTTTTCCTCCACCTACCTGTCGATGCCGCAATCTCTGACGGTCGAGGAAAATTTGTGGGTCGTGGCGCGACTCTACGGACTCCGCGAGATCCCCCGGCACGTGGATGACATCGTCAAGAAGCTCGAAATGGACGAGTTTCGCCATAAGGTGACTAGAAAACTGTCCTCCGGCCAGTTGACCAGGCTCACGCTGGCCAAAGCGCTGCTGACCGAACCAAAAATTTTGTTTCTCGATGAGCCGACGGCGAGCCTGGATCCCGACATTGCGCAGAAGATCAGGGCCTTGCTCAAAGAAGAACGCCGATCTTCTGGATTGAGTATCCTCTACACGTCGCATAACATGCGTGAGATGGAAGAGATGTCGGATCGCATCATCTTTCTCCAGCGAGGCAAGCTCGTGGCCGAAGGGACGGCCCAGCAAATCGTGGCGCGCTTCGGGCAGGAGGATTTGGAAGAAGTCTTCCTCAAGCTGGCCCGCGAGTCGCGAAACTTGAGCGTATAGAGAGGGGCGAAGTGGTGGATTTTATCGTCGGTCTTATGGTCGGAGGGCTCGGACTGAGCGCTCTCTGGGGATGGTTCTGGCTCAGCGTCAGCCTCGCGGGCCTCCGCCGCGGTACTTGTCACTGGCGGATCGCGCTCAATAGCCTCACCGTCGGAGTGATGCCGCTCCTGCTGATGGGCGGCGTCATGTGGTGGGCCGGCGGAGCGGGGATGGGGATGCCGTTTGGCATAGGGCTCCTGGGCATGCCGGCCGTGCTCATCGGATTCGGCTTGCGCCGGGCGCCGGACGGCCAACGAGCCGGCGCCCATATGATGAGCGGCGTCCGTCATCTGAGGGACGAACTCCTGGGAAAACATGCCGGGTGCGGCGGCTGCGCCCACGAACATGACCAGGAAGGCTGTGCATGAAATGGCATCGGATCTACGCCCTCCTTGTCCGGCATTTGTACCTGTACCGGCGCAGTTTGCCGCGGATTATGGAAATTTTCTATTGGCCGTTTCTCGACCTCGTGATCTGGGGATTTATCACGCTCTATCTGGCGCGGTACCAAAAGGAGGTGCCCGGGTTTGTCACGTTTTTCCTGGGGGCACTCATTTTGTGGGATATGCTGTTTCGATCCCAGCAAGGCATCACCATTTCGTTTCTGGAGGAGCTCTGGGCCAGGAATTTGATGAATCTCTTTGCCAGCCCGCTAAAGCCTAACGAGTTCCTCGCCGCGACCATGGTGATGAGCATTCTGAAAGTCACCGTCGTGTCGATTGTCATGACGATCAGCGCCCTCCTGTTTTATTCGTACAACGTGTTGGCCATCGGACTATGGCTGATCCCTTTCGTGGTGAATCTGGTGATCACGGGATGGGTGATCGGCGTGTTTACGACATCGCTCATCATGCGATTCGGTCAGGAAGCCGAGGTGTTGGCTTGGAGCATGGTGTTTCTCTTCCAGCCGATCTCCTGCGTCTTCTATCCCATGGAGGTCTTGCCTGGCTGGCTGCAACCGGTGGCCTGGGCGAACCCGGCGGCCCATGTGTTCGAGGGCATGCGGTCTGTCCTTGCCGCCGAGCCCGCCCCATGGACCAATCTGGCCTGGGCCGTCAGCCTTAATATGCTGCTCCTCGTGGCCGTCGTGGCCTGGTTCCATCGGACGTTTGCCTATTGCAAAGAGCAAGGGTTGCTCGTGCGCGTGGGTGAGTGAGTCACGAGGTTGTAATCGGATAGTCCCTATGCTACGGTACAGAGAATTCTTCGCCCGGGCCTTGCGATGAAGCCAGTTCAAGAGAGAAGGCCCACAACGTCGATGTTGCCTTGTCCGGGAATTTCGTCGGAAGTCAGACCTAAGTCGCTGCATCGATCGCGTCTTCGGCCCGCTCCTTCCCCTGTTCCTCGCGTTCAAGACAATGTCATCATTTAAAGGAGGAACCCCGATGGGTTCGAAGATTTATGTCGGTGGGTTGCCGTATTCGGCGACTGAGCAGCAGTTGAGTGATTTGTTCGCGCAGCACGGCGCGGTGGCGTCAGCGCGCATCATCACGGACAAATTCACCGGACAATCGCGGGGCTTTGGCTTTGTGGAAATGTCCTCTGATTCTGAAGCACAAGCGGCCATTACGGCGTTGAACGGTGCTGAGATGGGCGGTCGGACGCTCACAGTCAATGAAGCCCGTCCTCAGGAGCCGCGCACGGGCGGGGGCGGCGGCGGACGGGGTGGATTCGGTGGTGGCGGCGGCGGCGGTCGCAGCGGTAGCGGCGGAGGCGGCGGTAAGCGCGATCGCTGGTAATCGCAACAGATCTGCGAGTCATGTCGGGGGGTTGTTGCCGAAAGGCGACAGCCCCCTCTGTTTTTAAGGCCGCTTGTGAAGCGGCCTCACAGGATGGTAAGACGCTGAAGACGTGTGCACGTCCGTTCCGGAGGTAATGATGAGCAGTCAACCGGCCCTCCAGTCCGCTACGGTTCCTCTGACGGATATCGAGTCCTTCTCGTTCCATCGACAACCCGTACTCGTCATTGAACAGTTTTGGTCGTCTGAGGAACGGCAGTGGTTTCGGAACGCCATGCATCAGGCGACCTGGCGGAGTTTGTCTCAATTGCCGAAAGTGCGGGAGGATTTTCCCCATTCCGGTGATTGGGCGAAAGCCGACATCAGTCCGGTGCAAGGGCAGCAGTTCCTCTCACGACTCCAGATGCCCTGCATTCAAGAATACATGGAGTCGTTCCCCAATATTACCGGCCGCCACATGGGCTTCAGCTACTACTCGTACGCCGCCGGCGACTGCCTGCTGACTCACGATGACACGGACCAGGGGCAACCGGTGGGAGGGCGACAGGCGCCGTTACGCCGCATTGCCGTCGTGACGTACTTCCATGAGGAGTGGCGATCTGATTGGGGCGGCGAGTTGATTATTTATGCGAAGCGGCCTGGTCATACGGCGGATCAGCTCGATCTCATGCCGACACACTGCATCGAACCTCGTCCAGGGTCGCTGGTGATGTTTACGGTGCCCCGGTTCCATCGCGTGTGTCGGGTGGATGAGACGGCAGGCCCGCATCGACGGCTGTCCATCGCCGGCTGGTTCATGACGGAGCATGCCCCTTCCTGAGGAAACGGGCCGGCTGCCAGCATCCCATTGAACCGGCGCATCATCCGAACCAGTCCACGACGTCTGTGTCTTTTGCGGGGTCTGCTCCACTGAGGATCGGGGCCGGAGCCGCGAGGACCTCTCGCACAAACTTCACCAGGGCCGCATTGTCAAACGGCTTGGCCACGAAGGGCAGCAGGCCTCGCTTGATCCCGTGACTGGCCAGTTCTTGGTCGGGGTTGCCGGACATGAGTGCAACGTGAAGTCCGGGCCGGATGGCCGTTGCCCGAGCCGCGAGCACATGTCCATGCACATGAGAAAACTGGTTTGACCCGGATATGATTTGAAATTCCGGCGGGGACAACATCAAATCGGTCAGGAGCAGATCAAGGGGACCTTGGTGCTGCGTGCAGATCTTGAGGGCTTCCGAACTCCCGTCCGCCGTGAGCACGCTGAATCCCGCCCGCTCCAGGATGTCGGTGCAGAGGCGGACTATAGCGGATTCGTCATCGACGACGAGGATGGTGGATGGGGTTCCGGCAGTGTCCATATTTGAATCGGGCCAGGGGTGTCTCCGTGCGATCATAGTCCCGTGCGGAGGCCCTGGCGAGGGAAACGTCGTTTTCTTCCACCGGGTCGGGCACCGGGTCAACGCGGAGGCGCCTCTCGAGATCGGATCCTGAGCGCCTCCAGGCGCTTCTTGTCCAGACTGACATGCAGGGATTTTTCCTGTGTCACGGTCACGGCTCCCGGCGCCTGCCCCTTCGCCTTTCTGACCCATTTCCGCCGGGTGTAGATGACGTCGCCTTTGCCACTCTTCTTTAAATCGCTGTACAGCAGGGCCAGCGTGGCGGCGTCTCGTATGGTTTCCTGAGGAGGGTCCAGGCCCTTCTCAAGGCGCACCACGACATGCGAGCCAGGCGTGCCGCGAGCATGGAGCCAGAGATCGTCGCTCTTAGCGAGGCCGAAGGTCAGTGCATCGTTTTCCCGTGCATTGCGTCCGATGAAGATCGGGTATCCATCGGCCGATGTGAAGCGGCGAAAGGGGCCGCGGCGGGGCTGCTCCGGCTTGCCGGGTTGTTGGAGTGCTTGTCGCGGACCGGCGGAAGCGGGCCGGGGAGGCGGGCTCCACGTTCCTTGCTCAATCATCGTCAGTTCCCGCCGCAGGCCGTCCAGTTCACGTTCCGCTCGCTCGATGCGCGGGTGCAGCTCCCGCTCGGCGGTGAGGTATTTCCGATGTTTGCGGAAGTAGTCGTCCATATTGCCTTGCGCTGATTTTGTGCTATCGAGCGGGATGGTGACTTCCGGAAGCGCGTCATCGTAATAGTCGACCAGCGTCACGCGGTCCATGCCTTTTTTGATGGCTGCCAAGTGAGCCTTAATGAGCTCGCCATACCGGGCATAGTGGCGGTATTTGACGGCCTTGAGCAAATCCTCCCGCCAGGCTTCGATGCGCCGCTGGTCCTTCTTCAGCGCTTTCTGAAGCACCCGCCGTCTGGCCTCTTTGGCTGCCTCGAAGGCCAGCCGGTCTTCCTCGTCCTGGTAATACGCCTCAATGGCCGAGGACAGGGGAAACCGGGCGTCGGCCTGGCCGATGAATCGAGCGGCGGGTTGCGCGTGCGGCGTCGCGGGTCTGGGAGGCGGAGGTGCATAAGGTTGACCGACCACGTCCCTTTCTCCGCTCAGACTTCGGAGGATGAATCCATCGGCGTCCAAGGCCAGGATATTGGCCTTTTGGCCGGTCAACTCACATACGATCTGACGGGTGCCCTGTTGCGTCGTCAGGATCAATCGGACGATGCGATCGTGCAAAATTTGCGTGAGGTCGTCGATTCTCGCCCCCTGGAAATGAGCCCTCAAAAACTGGCAGAACGCCGGTGGCGACGGCGGGTTCAGCAGCGGACGCTTGAGGAGATGCAGGCGGGCGGTCTCGGGTTGACAGGAAATAAACAGGCGATGCGTGTGTCCGGGCGCCCGGATTTCGAGCAGCAGTGAGCGAGGCGTCGGTTGGTGGATTTTCTGAATCCACCCGCCCTTGATCGCGGACGTGATTTCCGCAAGGACCTGTTCAATCTCGGTACTGGTCAACGCCATAGACTGTCGCGTCCTTGATCAGGTCGCCCTGTGCAGACCCTGCACTCTACGGCCACCGCGTGAAAACAGGCAAGATCGTGCGCTGACCAGTACATGGCTGAAGTGGCATCGGCCATTGCGCTCACACCTGGCGTTGAGGTGCTTCCGTGCCTGTTCGCTTCCTTGCAGGATGCTTCCGGGCTACAGTACAGTCGTTCCCCGGGTCAGGGTTCCATTATTTATTAGTGGCCTCTTTTATCATGACGGTATTGGAACTACAGCCGTTGGCACAGGTGAGAGATGAATTCCGTCTGTCGATGCGGCGGCTGCTTCAAGACCTCTGTCGCGAATTACAGACCGACTATCCCGACCTGGCGAACCGGTTTGCGCTTCCTGTGGGGTTCTTCCAAGTCCTCGGGCAAGCGATCAAGACGGAGACCTGTGCGAATTGGAAAATGGTCGGTTGGATCGAAGCGCTCAACGACCTCGTCTATTTTATGGACATCCTTCAGCAGTGGGAGGAGGAACCGGATCGCCGGGAGTTTGCCGCACAATTGTTCGCCGAATGCCAGGAAAAATTTTTCGAACACAGCTATCTCGATGACCTGTTTCCACAGGGCCGTCCGCAGGTCACCGGACTGGAACGGCGACTGGTTGGTCTGTGTCGGCGGTTGTCGCAGGACCTCACACAGGAAGCGCTGCTGTTGGAACCGGCTCTTCCGGTCAAATGGTGCCGGCAACGCAAGGTGGCCCATTGGGAGGTGCCGGGAAACCTCTCTGCAAACTTTGAACGGGCCGAGGAGTCAGGGGCCGTGGCGGTCGGCGCGGCGGGAGACCGCTGCCTGCCCCCTGACGAGGTCGCCGCTGCCTTGAAACGGTCAGCGAACCGCCTGGCTTTCAGGGTTGAGCCTGGTGGGATCTCGGCCAAAATCGGCCGGCTGGTCTCGTCTTTATGGACCGGTTGGGGAACGGAAGGCGAATGGCATTGGAGGTACCGGTCCGATCACGAGGCGGCGAACACGCCTCATGGTCCCGTCATGGTCGGCCCCACGCTGGTCTATGGGAATGATCGGCAGCCTCGGACGGTGTCCAACACCGCGTCCGAGCAGGTGGCGCGGATCGGACAAGCCTGGACGACGATTGAAGCGGCCTGGCCCGAGGGGTATGAGGTGCTCGCGCTGTTGACGTCCAGGATTGTGCCGCTCAAAGCGAAGGGCGTCGTGAGCTTCAGCTATCGGCACAGGCCGGGCTTATCGTTCATCAACTGTTTTGATCGAGACAATCTGGACTTGATCGATGATCTCATCCACGAGAACAGCCACCACCATTTGAATCTTCTCCTGCGCAAGCACGTGATGTATCACGGAGACCATAACCAGCAGATCTTCTATTCCCCCTGGCGGCGGAGCCTCCGTCCCCTTCGGGGCATCCTCCATGCAACCTTTACGTTCACCATGGGCGCCCTCTTGTTCGAGCGGTTGTCCTCCTGGGGGGCGGGACGGGGCGGGACGGCGAGATGGAAGAAGGCCGGGCTCACCGCTCGGGACCTTCAACGCGCCCGGTTCCGTTGCCTCGAAGAGGTGGAATCCGTTCGCTACTCGCTGCAGGACCTGCACTATGCCGATCACCATCTTGGCTGGCTCACCGGATCGGGTCGCCGGATGGTCGGGCAATTAAGAGAAGCAGTGGAGCAGGTCCGGCAGAGCATTGCGCCCTATGAGAAGGACGTCATGCGATCCGTATATGGCCCGGCGCTGCGCCGTCACATCAAAGAATTGAACCAGGCGCGCCGTACCTACGGGCCCGTGCGCCTGGGGCCGGTGTAGGCGCATTCCGTCACGCGTCAAGGCTCGACCGTCACATCGACATAGGCTGGCAGGCTGTCCGCCCCTTTCCGATCCGTCACCCGCAGCTTGAAACGATAGGTCCGCGGTTCCGAGACCTGGGGGGCCTGGAAGGAGGCTTCCGGGCCGTTCACATCTAAGAGGGATACCTTGCTGCCGCGGACTTGGCTCCAGCTGTAGTACAGGGCCTCTCCTTCAGGATCGCGGCTTTTGAGTCCGCTGAGTTTGACCTTTGAGCCACTTTTTGCCGTTCGATGGGCCCCGGCCTCCGCCACCGGCGGTTCGTTCGGCTCATCGTTGACGTTCACCTCGACGTCGAGAGAGGCCTGCTTGCCGCGGTTGGTGACATGAATGGTGGTTTTGCCGTTCCCGACGATCTGCAGCATCCCCTCAGGGAGCACCTTGATGATATTAGGATGGGAGGACTGATACTGGGTGCCGGTGGCGGGCGCACTGATGCGGCGGGTGATGCCGTCAGAGAATTCGCCCACGACCGGCAGTTCGAAGATTTTGCCCATGGAATCGACATGGCCGAACGCTGAGGATTGTCCCGCCCGTCCCAGTTGTAGGGGCTTGTTGGTTTCAAAATCGATGGTCGAGAGCGTCGCGTTCGGTTCTACCAGCACGAGGCTTTCATCGAAGACGGATCGTGTGCCTAAGCGCCCGCGCGAAATGTCCGCCACCGCCAACAAGCGCATGGGTCCGATGCCTTCCTTGGGCACCAGGAGCGGGCCGCCGAATGCCGGATGATGGTCGGCCAATCCCACCATGGCGAGAGGCGCGATAATCGATCCGGTCGCAGTCGGGTCTTCCTGTTCGATCAGGACATCGTCCTGTTCTCCATACCAGTAGTAGCGGACTTTGATGATCCCGCTGTCCTTGCCGAGATCCACATGAACAGTGACGGTCTTTCCCGCGGTCAACGTCGTTCCGGCGGCCGGCTCCGTAATCTTGAAGGCCTGGACGAAGCCCGGGGAAAAGACGACGGCGCCTGTCATAGCCGCGATCAACCAAACGAATCGGATAAGCATAGGCGGTCTCCTCGTCTAGCGAGTGAGATGAAAAGGGACATCGGTCAGCACCACGCGGTCCTTGAACAGCAGTGACGCTTTCAAGAGTAGCGCCCGTTGATTGTGCAGAATGTTTTGCCACCAGCGGGCCGGCAGAATCTCCGGGATGACCACGGTAATCCAACAGTCGGGGTCTTTTTCCAAGTGTTCCTCTACATAGTTCAAGAGCGCCCGCAGAATCGATCGATAGGGCGACGGCAGCACGACGAGGGGCACGCCGCAGCCCCATTGCGCCCATTTAATTTCGACCAGGGCCGTTTCTTCCTTATCCACGTCTACGAGCACCGCCCGCACATCGCCTCCGCGGCTGCGGGCGTAATCGACGGCGCGCACGACGGCGCGGTTCACGCCGCCGATCGGAATGATCACGATATTGCGGCGGGGCCGGGGCGGACGGGCGTCGCGGGAAAGCGACACTTGCTCCGCGACCGCCTTGTAATGGGAGCGGATGCTCCGGAATATCATGATCATCAGCGCGACGAGGACGAAGACGATCCAGGCGCCCTGGACGAATTTTGTGGAGGCGATGATGACCGTCGCGATACCCGTCGTGACCGCTCCGGCGCCGTTCACCGCCAGTTTCTTCCTCCAATGCGGTCCTTTCTTCTTCAACCAGCGGAGCACCATGCCGGCTTGCGACAACGTAAAGGATACGAAGACGCCAATGGCGTAGAGCGGGATCAGCGCATGGGTATCTCCATGAAAGATAGCCAACAGCAGGCAGGCCAAAAATCCCAAGATCAGGATGCCATTGGAGAAGACCAGGCGGTCACCGAAGCTTGCCATTTGATGGGGCATATACCCGTCACGCGCGAGAATGGACGAGAGATGGGGAAAGCCCGCGAAGGCGCTGTTCGCGGCCAGCACCAGCAACAGCATCGTCCCGATTTGCACCAGGTAGTACAGGGCACCGGTCCCGAACGTCATGCGAGCCAGTTGGGAGACCACGGTCTCGTCCTGCTTGGGCAGAATGCCATAATGGTAGGCCAGCCAGCTGATACCCATGAACAGCGTTGCGAGGATGAGGGACATCCAGACCATGGTCACCGAGGCATTGTGTGATTCCGGTCGACGGAAGGCTTTGACGCCGTTCGAGATCACTTCCATGCCGGTCACGGCCGAGCAGCCGGCGGCGAACGAGCGGAGGATCAGGAAGAGCGTGAGTCCTTCCATGGAATTGTTGCCAAGCGGGGGGACGGCCACGGCGGCTTCTCCGGGATCCGAGAGGGAGCGGAGAGTTCCTACGAGCACCATCACACTGAGGGCCCCGATGGCGGCATAGGTCGGCACCGCAAAGAACCGCCCGGATTCGCGCACGCCCCGCAGGTTCATCACGACGATAAAGGCAATGGCGAGGAGGCCCAGCGCCTCCCGGTGAGGAAAGAGGACCGGCACAGCCGAGGTGATCGCGGCGATGCCGGCGGCCACGCTGACCGCCACCGTCAGGACATAGTCGATCATCAGGGCGGCGGCGGCGATGAGGGCCGGGACTTCGCCCAGATTGGTCCGGGCTACGATGTAGGCCCCGCCGCCCTCGGGATATTCATAAATAATCTGCCGGTAGGAAATCGTGAGCACGGCCACGAGAAAGAGGATGGCGAGGCTGACCGGGATAGACCACGCCACCGCGGCGGTCCCGGCCAGGATGAGAACGAGCAAGATTTCCTCGGTCGCGTAGGCGACAGAAGAAATGGCGTTTGAAGAGAAAATCGCCAGGGCCAGGGTTTTAGAGAGCCGTTCGTGACCGGCTTCGGCAGTCTTGAGAGGATCCCCGACTAACCAGCGTTTTAACAGCATGGCGGATTATCGCACAAAGCATACAGGCGAGCGAACGTTATGACGTGCGTTATCGATCAACAGGCCGACCGTGGCCGAGGCGAACTGATGCGATGCGGAGTCTGTCCTCTTGTGTGTGCGCACTGGGGAGTGCGGGGGTTGACAGGGAGAAATGACTTCAGTATCTTTCGCATTTCTTAAATAGGACAACTTTGTCCCGCATTCATCCCAGAGGAGATTGGCTTATTATCGACAGTAATTCATCGTTTTCCTAAAGCGGTTTTGGTTTCGTCATCAAAACAAGGAGGCCAGTCCATGTTTTCTCACAAGCCACGGGTTTGTGTTCCTACCCGCATGCTCGGCGCGATGGCGGCTGCGGCCCTACTATGGGCCCCGCTCGCATCCGCCGAGAACGCCGTTCACAGCGGCGGACATGCAACCACCCCCACCGTTGCCATGAATCATCAACTGCCCGGCTGGGCTGAGCAGCTGAAGGGGCAGACCATCATCGAAGATACGATGTCCGGCAAGGCTGATCGGTCGGCCCGGGTCGAGCAGCAGCACCAACGGATCATGGATCACATGACCCACGATCCGCAGGTCCAGGGCATCAACACCGGCATGTACAACACGCAGTCCATGATGCACCAGTACGGGGCGGGTGGACAGGACATGTTGCTGGTGTCGGATCCCCGCGTCGAGCCGGTGGCGATGATGAGCGGGGGCAAATGCCCTGCCACGGCGCCGGTCAAGCAGTACAACATCTCCGCAATCAATGTAGAAATCACCTTGAATACGTGGCTCGACTTCTATCCGGGATATATGTATGCCTTGGATGAGAATATCGAGAAGATCCGGGCGGAAGAAGCCCAGAACAGGGACGCGCGCGAGAAGGAAGGCTTTGACCCCGGTGCCGTGATCCCCGGCGTGCAGGCGCAATGGATTCAGCCGCTGGCGATCCGCGCAAACCAGGGTGATTGCCTCAAGATCAAGCTCACGAATAAGCTGGAAGGCGGGGAAGAGGTCAGCCTCCACATCCATGGCTCCGCGATGGTCGTCAGCGCCACCGGCGCGGCGGCGACCACCACGAATTCCGACACGATCGTGGCGCAGGACAAAAGCGGTGAGTATGAGTGGTACATCGGCCCGAACACCCAGGAAGGGGTGCGGCAGTTCCATACGTTCAGCAACGATCGTGAGTTGACGGTGATGGGACTCTTCGGATCCTTTGTCGTCGAACCGCGCGGGTCGACGTATTGGGAACCGCTCGGCAGCGGCGAGGCGACTCCCGCCACCAGCGGCTGGCAGGTCATGATCAAGAACGGGACCGGTCCGGACTTCCGTGAGTTCGTGCTGGCCTATCATGAAGTCGGCGACGAAGCCTTCCGCCCGTTGAATAAGAAAGGCGACTTCCTCCCGCAGCGCGATCCGCTGACCGATGCGTACCGTCCCGGCGGCCGCGCGATTAATTATCGCAGCGAGCCGTTCGGCATCAACAATATGCACGTGCAGCACGAGTACTTCGGATTCGAAGACGAATCCATGGGGTATAGCTCCTACACGTTCGGAGACCCGTCTCCCACGATTCCCCGTTCCTATATGGGTGACCCGGCCAAATTCCGCCTGGTCCATGGCGGATCGGAAGTGTTCCACAGCCACCATCCCCACGGCGGAACCATCCGATGGCCTCGCAGCCCCCGGGCGATCGATGACATGAACCTCTGGGCGACCAGTGGAAACGGTCCCGTGAAGTATCCGGTCATTCGCCATAAGACGGACCGGGTGGACGTCGAAGTCATCGGGCCGTCCGAGGCGCTCGATCTCGAAACCGAATGCGGGTCCGGCCTCTGCCAACAATTGGCGGGCGACTTTCTGTTCCACTGCCACGTGGCGCACCACTATGTCGCGGGCATGTGGGGCTACTGGCGGGTGTACAACACGATTCAACAGGGCGACCTCCGCAACGACATTATGCCGGATCTGCGCGAACTGCCGGATCGTAAGGGACGCATTAAGACCCCCATCGCCTCCGACAAGCTGATCGGGCAGACGGTGGATTGGTTCGGGAAGAAGTTTACGATCATCGAAAAGGGCAAGAGCAACTGGAAGACCAACCCGGCCACGATTACCGTCAAGGATTGGGTCGAGATGCAGCTTCCCACGATGGGCAAGCCCGGCCACAGGGACGATGAGAAGGGCCAGATTGTCTCCTATGATGCCACCGTGTTGGATTGGACATGGAACGGCAATGTCGCGATGAGTGAGAAAGAGAGCACGATCGACAATCCCAAGTATAAGTCCACCCATCCCGGCAAGCGGCATCCGATCATGTTCGAGCCGCTCACGGGCAAGGTAGCCTGGCCGCATCTGACGCCGCACTTCGGGAAGCGCGTGATGTTCGCCCCGAACCACGTGGGCGCGCCCTGGTTGGAAATGATCAGGCGTGACGACAACGGCGAGGAAAGCGTCGAGCAAGCCAAGCCGGGCGAGCAGGGCAACTGGAGCCTCTGTCCGGAGAACGCCGGACGGAAGAGCTACAACGTGCACTTCATCAAGCTGCCGATCAAGATCGCCAAGGCCCAGGGCAAAGAGCCTCCCGTGATCGATCCGAACGGCTTGATCTATGTCTTGCATGAAGAAGAAGCCGCGATCCGCGCCAATGATGATCTCAAGTATCCGTTGGTGGTCCGCGGCAATATCTATGATTGCGTCGATTGGACGTTGACCAGCGAGTGGGACGATGACGACTACACCAATTTCCAGTCGTCGAAGATCAATACCCATTGGCATTTTCTGCAATTTGACAACCAGGCGTCGGACGGCGTGATCACCGGCTTCTCGTATGAACAGTCGGTTCGCCCGTTCACGATGTTGGAGAAGAAGAACAAAAAGGGGCTCCCCGCTCCGATGAACACCGTGTTGACGGCCGCCGCGAAGAAGGGGGCCACGACCATTTCGGTGAAAAATGCGAAGCAGTATCACGTGGGCACGCTCATCATGGTGGGTGCCGACAACGTGAAGGGGAATGAACTGTCTCGCATCAAGGCGATCAACGGCAACACGATCACCTTGGCGAAGGGCCTGAAAAACGAGCATCCGGCGAACGACATCATCACGGTGGAATTCGTCCGGCAGCGCTTCTGGGTCGATGCGGACGTCGGCACGGTGTTCTGGCACGATCATGCTTTCGGCGCCACCACCTGGCCGCACGGCGGATTCGGCACGTTCATCGCCGAGCCGGTCGGTTCGACGTATCACGACCCCAAGACCGGGAAACTCATCCGCAGCGGACCGGTGGCGGATATTCATACCAATGAGCCGGTGGGCCATGGGGTGAACAACAGCTTCCGCGAATTGATGGTGCAGGTGCACGATACCGTGCCTCATACCGTCAACATCGTGACGGCGGGGAATCCGCCCGGGCAGCCGATTGAAGTGGCGCTTGAGGCGGGTAAGACCGTGTCGTTCATGATGCCGGAAAAGCTGTATATGACCCCGATGCCGTTCTTGAACGGCGGGACCCATACCACCGGGAGCGGCTTGAACTTCCGGGCCGCGCCGGTTGCCCAGCGGCTGGCTACCAATCCGGACGTCTCACAGGCGTTCAACAGCCAGATCCATGGGGACCCGTATACGCCGACGCTGCGGGCCTATGTGGGAGACACGATGGTGTTCCGTCTCCTCCATACCCTCATGAACGAATCGATGGTCTGGACGATCTCGGGCCATACGTTCTGGTCGGAGCGGTATGCCTCGGATGCCAACCGTAAGAACTCGATCCACATCGGGATTGCGGAACGGTATGACCTCGTCGTGCCTGAAGCGGGAGGATCGCGGCATCAAGCCGGTGATTACATCCACTTCAACGGACGCTCCTCCAAGTTCTCCGAGGGCGGCTGGGGCATCATCCGGGTCTATGACAAGGAGCAGGCCGATCTGAAGAAGCTGCCGGCCGGGTTCTCCATGAAGGGCGAAATCCCGAAGGCGTTGCCGGTGTGTCCGGCCGACGCGCCGGTGAAGAGCTTCAATGTGGTGGCATTGGATTATCCGTCGATGAAGTTCAACCCGAAGGCGCCCGAGTCGATCGAAGTGGACTTCGAACGGAAGATCCAAATCACGAATCCTGATGCGAAGATTTACGCCTTGGAAGAAGATGCGGCCAAGGTGTCCGGTGGGGCGCAGCCGATGCCGCTCACGCTCCGCGTGAACGTCGGCGATTGCGTCAAAGTCAATCTAAAGAACAAGATGAAGGACAGCAAGGCCTCCTTCTCGGCCATCGGATTGGCCTTTGACCCGAAAGACTCTATGGGGGCCAACATCGGGAACAATCCCGGTGATCAGACCATCGCTCCGGGCGCTGAGCGGACCTATACCTACTATGCGGATCCGTTCAACGGCGAGACTACCTCGCTGGTCTGGGATTGGGGCAATGTGATGACGAATCCCCGCAACGGCTTGTTCGGTGCGGTGGTGGTCGGTCCCAAGGGCTCGAAGTATCGTGACCCGAAGACGGGCGCGGATCTCTCGAACAAGAACGCCTGGATGGCTGATGTGATCATCGATCGTTCGGTCCCGGGCCACGAAAACAGGGCGAACTATCGTGATGTGGCCTTGTTCTTCCAGGACGAGGACAACATCATCGGCACCAGCTTCATGCCGTATGTACAAAACGTCGCGGGGTTGACCGGGGTGAACTACCGGTCGGAGCCGTACAAATATCGCGAGGAACAGGGCTGCACGCTCGGCAAGGTGTTCCAGCCTTGTAAGGCGGACAAGCCGGAAGACCCTGCCACCCCGATCATTGAATCTCACGCAGGCGATGCGGTGCGGATCCATGTGATCGGTGCCAGCAACGAACAAAACGGAATGTTCAGCGTCGAAAAGCATGAGTGGCCCATCGAGCCGTTCATGCGGGGCGCCGACCAGATTAGCGTCGTCGAATATTCCGGCTCGGAAGTTCTCGATGCCTTCATTCCGTCCGCCGGCGGCCCGACGCGGTTGCCGGGTGACTATGTGTACAGCAATCAGCGGTTGCCGTACTCGCAGTCCGGACAATGGGGGTATCTGCGCGTATTGCCGTCCGGAGATCAGCGGTTATTGCCGCTCTCCGGCGCCGGAGCCGGCATGAAGAGTGCCTCGGCTGAACAACCGGTGCAGGTCATTCCGGTCGCTGCGACTAAGTAGCGTACTCAGCGCTCGCTGAGAAAAGAGCGGTGCGTACTAAGGGGGAAGCCAAGGGGCTTCCCCCTTTTTCTTTATGGCAACCATTTGATACGATGCGGAGAAGCTTTTCAGCCGGTCTACATTTTTTTAAAGAAGTGGTGGAGGTCTGAATGAGAGCGGTCGTCTATATCGTGTCGTTTCTGTCTCTGATGTTGGCTTCATCGTTGGCCCAGGCCTATGAGGAGATACAAGTGGCGGACGGTGGCACCATCAGCGGAACCGTCCGCATGACCGGCGGAAAGCCGGTGCCCAAGGGCTTTAATTTGGTCACCTTCCCGGATCCTGTGTACTGCGGGCGCATTTCCACCGGCACGGGCTGGCGGATTCTGAAAGAGTTCGAAGTCAATGCGGAGGGGGACCTCAAAGACGTGGTGGTGTTGCTCAGCGATATATCCAAAGGCAAGGCCTTCACGTTTGAGCCGCCAACCATCGAGGCGAGGGATTGTCAGTTTCTGCCCTTCGTGACCGTCGTCCGGAATCATGCGGAAGTCGTCGTTATGAATATGGATCCCGTCATGCATGACATCCAAGCCTACGAAACGTCTCAACTCGGTCCCCGCGTCTTGTTTAATACCCCGCTTCCCATGAATCCCCATCATAAGCGCAACGTGAGCGCGGAAAGCCATGAGCACTTGGCGGGGGAGCCGATGAAAGAAGTGATCCATATGACAAAGGACCGCCGGTTCTTTGTGATGCAGTGCGGGTTTCATGCCTACATGGAAAGCTGGGGCATGGCGGTCATGAATCCGTATTATCAAGTGACGGGACAGGACGGAAGGTTCTCTCTCACGGATGTGCCTCCTGGCGAATACCTGCTCCAGGCTTGGCATCCCGGCGTCAGGACGACCCTAGAGCAAAAAGTGACAGTTCCCGCAAAAGGAGCGGCGGAGGTCAACTTCACGTTCGACGCGCCACAGGGCCGTCGCAGCGTGCACGAGATCGAAGAAAATCCGCATTACGGCCTCGGGTCGCTCGGTAGGCCATTGGATATCAAGCCGACCCTTGAGGTACAGATACCTTAAGTCCGCCGCTGAAATTCAAAGAATGGAGGACATCTTCACGTGAATACTCCCGCAGTTCGAGTACTGTCTCGTGTTGTTCGTGTTGCTCTTGTTTCAGCTCTCGGTTGTTTCACTGCGGCCCTTGCTCCAGGACCGGTATCCGCGTACGAGGTCGTCGAGGTCCAGCAAGGGGGCGCACTCGAGGGCACGGTGGTCCTCGATGGACCGGTTCCCGACCCGAAAGGATTCAACCTGATCACCTTCCCGGATCCGGCCTATTGCGGCCGCATTTCCAACGGATCAGGATGGCGTTTGCTCCGGGATTTCGTCGTGAGCCCCGAGGGGGGATTGAAAGACGCCATCGTCTTACTGGAAGGCGTCGAGGCCGGCAAACCGTTTGAAACATCCGTTCCCCTGATCGAGGCGCGAGACTGCATGTTTCAGCCCTTCATGACCATCGTGCGGAACGGGCATGCCGTCGAAGTGATCAATATGGACCCCGTCATGCACGATATCCAAGGCTATGAGACCTCGCCCGAGGCCGGGGCCCGGGTGCTGTTCAATACGCCGCTGGTCATGAATCATCAGCACCATCGGGGCGATCTGCTGGCCACCCATAACCATGCGCCGGGAAAATCCCTGGTCGGGCCGATCTACCTCAATAAGGGACGGCGCACCTTCTATATGCAGTGCGGCTTTCATGCCTATATGGAAAGCTGGGCGATGGCGGTGAATAATCCGTATTACGCGCTCACCGATGCGAACGGAAAGTTTTCCATTGAGCGCATTCCGCCGGGCACTTACCAGATGGTGGTCTGGCATCCGCAAACAGGGCCAGGCACGACCAAAATGGTGACGATCCAGTCAAACGGCAAGGTGAATGAAACGCTCGCCTTGCCGGCTCCGAAGGGCAACCGTTCTTCTTACAAGGTCATGGACAACCCCCGTTTTGGCCCCAAGTCACTTGGCTATACGATCGACATCCATCCGCTCGTTGAACGTCAGCAGTAAGCGATGTGGTATCGAATAGCGAGGAAGACCTCTCCATGGGTCTTCCTCGCTTGGATCTTTGCTGCGTTCGTCGGAGGGCCTATCCGGTCTCATGCGGATCCATCGCCGGTCCCTACGGCCTTCTCCGGCACCCTCGTCAAGCAAGTGCAGGGCAAGCGGTTGCAAGCCCAGGTCTTTGGCAAAGGGGATCGGTTACGATTGGAGTATACCTATGCGCTGCGGACCGAGCATGGCTACTCCGCGGTCGAAATAATCCGGCTCGACCGGTTGGAAACATGGTATCTCTTGGCGCAGCGGAAAGAGTTGCTCGTCACGCCGTTGGACCCCGATAATATGTGGCCGATTCGTGCTGAGTTGCCTGGTGAACGAAGCCGTGCCCTGGTGGGCGATGCCACCTGTGCCGGCCGAGCCGCCCGGCTGTTCGAAGTCGAGACAACCCGTCAGGGACGGACGGAGCGGTTCTATGAATGGGTGGATCTGGAATCGGGTATCGTGTTGAAACTCGTCAGCCGGGATCGGGACTGGTCGATCGCCTATGAGCGGTTCCGGCTCTCTCCTCAGCCCGACTACTATTTTGAGGAGCCGCCTGGTTACAAGAAGCGGGCGGGTGCAAGCGGTCCTGGACCACAACGATAGTTGATGAGCGAGGTGAGCATGAGGACGCGTCCGTGGTTAGGAATGATATCCGTCTTCGCCTGCGCAGTCGTGGGGCTTTGGGAAGCCGGCCTGCCAGCCTCAGCGCCGGCCGGAGCACCCTCCGTCCCGAAGGAGATTCACACCTTCTATGAGAGGAAGGACTATCAGAAGACGTTGGATGAAATTGCGAAATTAGGCCCGGACAGATCCGCTGTTCCGGACATCCGGCGGCTCAAGGTCCGGTCCTTGCTCAAGCTGGGCAATCCCAAAGACGCCCTGGAGGAGTACGACAAGCTCGAGGCCGCTCTCGGGCAGGACGATCTCCCGTTGCTCAGGGAAGTGGCGAGGGGCTTCATCGTGGTGATGCTGAAGGATATGCGGGACCAGATGCGCGGGGCCGCTTACACCGCACTAAAAGAGATTGAGTCCGACGATGTGGTGCCGTTCTTTGAGGACGGCTTGAGCGATGGCTCGGGGCCGGTTCGGGCGCTCGCCGTTGAAGGGCTGGGACGATCAGAGAAGGGCAGACGGTCGGCCAAACTGCGCACAGCGCTCGACGATCAAGCCGGGTTAGTCAAGGCTCGTGTGGTCAAGGTCCTTGGCCGCAGCGGTGATCCGGCCGTCCTGCCTCTCATCGAAGCCGCGGCGAAAGACGAACTGAATACCGTGCGTATTGCCGCGTATGCCGCGCTCATTCGATTGGGGCATAAGGAGGCCTGGGAACAATTGCGACAAGCGGCCGACGTCCCGAATCCGGAAGACCGGGCGGAGGCGATACGGGTGATGGCGGACTTGAACGATCAGCGAGGTGCCGCCGTCATGACGGACCTCCTGAGCTATAAACAGCCCTCCGTGCGAGGCGCGGCGGTCAGAGGCCTTGGCCGCCTGGGCAGAACGGAGGTCAGAGCGAAGATTGAGCAACTGCTGTGGGATCCTATTCCCGCCGTGCGGGAATCGGCCGCCACCAGTCTCGCCGATCTCGGCGGCACCGAGTCGGTCCCGGCACTGACGCAACTGCTCAAAGACGGCACGTATACCGTGCGGGCATCGGCGGTTGGGGCGCTGCTCCAGTTGGATCAGCCTTTTGAGATGGTCGCACCCACGGTGCGCAGTCTGTCTCAACAAAACGACGCCGGTGCGCGGGCGGCGGCGGCCCATGCGCTGGGAAAGGCCACGAAGGCCAATGCCGCCGGCGCGATGTTGTTGCTGAACACGTTACTCGCCGATCCTTTGCCGAGTCCCAAGATCGTGGCCATACGCTCTTTAGGGCATATCGGCGGCCGCGAAATTCTTCCTGCACTTAAAGAGGCCCTGCACGATCAAAATGAAGCCGTCCGGGCGACGGCCGGCGGAGCACTGCTGCACATTCTGCAAACGAAAAAATAGCGGCTCGGAAAAACCCGAGAGCGTCTTGTTTCGCATTGACAGCGTACGGTAGAGTTTTATATACATACGCCGTCCGGGTAGGCTGAGTCATCTCGGTTTGGAGATCGAGTTTCAAGGCCGGGGAAATGTGTCTCTCTGCCTGACAGTGCGGTCATCAGGAGTCTTGGGAAGATCATCACGTATCACAAGGAGGCAGTCACATGAAGAAGGGTGCGTTATCATTTGTGTTTGGTGCAGCCGCGGTGGCGCTCATCGCTGCGCCTTTGGCCGCACATGCGGGCGGCACCATCGCCGGCAAGGTTAGCTTCGCCGGGAAGTCCGATAAGAAGGAATTTTCTTTTAGTAAATTCCCCAACCCGAAGTTCTGCGTCAAAAATCCCAACAAGGGCCTCGTGGACGGCGATAAGCGCTTCATGCCGACGATCGAAGTCGGCAAGGACGGCGGCCTGAAGAACGCCGTCGTCGCAGTCTATGACGTCGAAGACAAGGCGTTCATGGATGGTTATCAGGGGACCGACGCCACCGCGGAATTCTGTGAATTCCTGCCGTTCGCCGGTGTGGTCGTGAACAATAAGTCCTTCAAGGTCGAGAACCATGACGCCGATCCTGATGACCCCAAGTCGAAGGAAGGCGTGTTGCACAATCCGCATAGCTTCGTGGTGAAGGGATCCAGTTCCGCAACCGGTTTCAACATCGGTCTCGCGAAGAAGGGTGATAAGCTCGACAAGCCCGTGGTGTTCCGTGGTGGCGCTGAGAAGGACGGATACTATCGGTTGCAGTGCGACCAGCACGAGTTCATGCAGTCCTTCTTCTTGCCGGTGTCGAATCCGCACTACGCTGTCGCGAAAGAAGATGGTTCCTTCGAAATCAAGGATGTTCCCCCGGGCAAGCACAAGGTAGTGGTGTGGCACCCCTTTGTCGGCAAGGGAAAGAAGACCGAGTTTGAAGTGGAAGTCGCGGACGGCGCGACGGCGAATTTGAAGGCCGAGCTGAAGTAGGTTTCGCCCTAGCTCGCAGAACTGGCAGTATGCGAAGGGCAGTGGAGCGATCCACTGCCCTTCGTCTTTTCAGGCAGGGAATCCTGTCTTCCTCGCCTTGCCTTTCACTTTCTGACCTGGGTAAGATGCCAACGTTTTCGAGACGGTGTGGCTGCAGCGTTCAAGGAGGACGGGTGTGTCGCGCGAACTCTCGCTGGCAGAAATCTTCCAGCTCGGCTATTACTGGGAGACCAAAATTCTCCTCGCGGCCGTCAAACTCGATGTGTTTTCCGCGGTCTGCGGCGGTTACCACACGGCCCGTGACATCGCCCACCGCATTGGAGCCCACGAACCCACTCTCACCATTCTGTTGAATGCGCTCGTTGCGTTACGGCTCCTCAATAAAGAGGGGGAGCGCTACGCCAATTCGGGCGCCGCCGACACGCATTTGGTCCGGCACTCCTCTCAATACATCGGGCACCTGCTCTTGCTCCATGATGCAGAATGGGAAAACTGGGGCAAGCTGGAACAGACTGTTCGTACCGGCCGCCGTGCGGTGGATCGCCACGTATTTGAAACGGATCCTGAGCTGGGCGGCAATGTGTTGGCCGTTCTGCACCGGATCGGCCAGCAGAGCGGACCCGAGTTTGCTCGGCGATTGCACGTCACAGGTCCGCTTCGCATGTTGGATCTGGGAGGCGGGGCGGGAACGAACGCCATCGCCTTTTGCCAGGTCTATCCCGAAGTCAGCGCCACCGTGTTTGATCTTCCCGCCACGTTGCGGCTCACGGAAAAAACGATCAAGGAGGCCGGCCTCGAGTCGCGGATCTCGCTGCTGGCGGGAGACTTCAATGCCGACCCGCTCGGCGGACCCTATGATCTCGTGTTGATGTCCGACATTCTCCATTATCAAACCTCTGAGACCAACGCGGCGCTCGTTGAGAAAGTGTTCGCGCATCTGGTGCCGGGTGGACGGCTGATCATCAAAGATCGCTTTCTGGATGAAGGGGGGACAGGGCCGGCTTGGACGACGGCGTTCGCCGTGCATATTTTGGTCAATACCCAACAAGGTGGATGTTACAAGACCGCGGAAGCGATGGAGTGGATGACGAAGGCGGGGTTTGCTTCCGTCACGGAACTTGAGCGGACCGCGGTCGTGCAAGGTATGAAAGGCATTAGGTAACGCGACATGGATTGGTTACGGGATCCGGGCTTTCTGGGCACGCATGCGACGATCGGGGCGGACTTGAGCCAGCTCATGGCGACGCTTTTTACCGGGCTGTTTATCATCGGATGGATCCAGGCGAAAAAGAGGCAGGCCGACGCGCACCATTGGCTGATGTTCGGCGGGATGGTCGCCATGCTCAGTTTCTTCATCGCCTACTACTTGTTCCGCCAGCTGGGTGTCTTGGCCGTGGAGGGCAAGGAGGGGTTCGGGGGCTCCCAAGAACTGTACGACTATGTGTTTATTCCCGTCCTAACGCTCCATATCATCCTGGTAATCATCGGATTGGTCATGGCCATCTACATGATCGTGTTGGGATTTCGCGCTCAGCAGATTACCAGCGGTGTGCGTTCGCTCAAGGAATCGCTGCTGCAGACATCGTGGAAGAAAGTCGGAGCCATCCTGGCGGTCGTCACGCTTGTGGTGCTTGGCTTGTTCTTTTCACGCGTTGCCACCGCCGGTTTTTCAATGCGTAAAATGGAGGTGTATATCGGGTTGCTGGTTCTGGTTGCAGTCGTGCTCGCTGTCGAAATGGCGATACAACGACTGTGGCCCAACGGCGCACGGCGGCATCGGGCCCTGGGCCGGTTCACGATGATCATCTACTGCGTTCTCTTTGTGACGGGCACCTTCACCTACACCATGCTGTATATTCTCTACCCCGGGAAGATCGGTTAGGTGGCTGGTGATGAGCGGCTCATGAGTGGATTCAGGTCGCCGACCGGTTTTGAAACGCCTCACCCGTCACGCCTCACTTCTTTCAGGGTTCCATCATGCTGACCTGCGGCTGCGGGCGCTGGATGCACACCGAAGGGGTCGAGGAACGCATGTACGGGGCGTCGCAGTGGTTCATCCGCTCCGAATGCCGGGGATGCGGCCTGAAGGTCGGGGTCGATGTGCCGGCGGGCCAGCCGGGCGGAATGGTCGACCGTATCATCTGGACGGATGATGCGCTGTATCGGCTCGAACGGATGCCGCCGTATCTCTCGCCGCTCTTTCGTGAGGAAGTTGAGCGGGACGTGCGGGCGCGCGGCGAACGCGTGATCACCTATGACGCGTTACTGCGTCCTCGCACCGGTGAACGGATCGAGTGGGACAGCGCGGCCGAGCGCCGCTTAGACAATGTTCCGGCGCCGGTGCGGGCTATGGCGCGCATTGAACTGGAACGTACCGCGGTCGAGCGGGGCGTCTCCCGCATTACGGTCGCGCTCATGGAAGAGGTCAAGGCGCGCTATTTCGGGATGGGCGCTCGACCAACTGAGTGAAGGCACGCTGGTCGCAGTACCGGCCGCGCCTCCTGCTTCACGCATCATGGGAGTTCTCTGATGTTGCATCGAATGGCCTTACGAGTGTTGCCCAGCTTGAGTCTGGCCGTGACGGACGAGGCCGTACGCAAGCAAAAGCGGATCGTGATGTTTGTGCCGGGGTTGGTCGCGTTCGGCGTCTATCGCGGGGCCCAGCAGGTGGTCGCCCTCTCTGATCCTCTGATGTTGTTGATGGTCAGCAGTGTGGTTGCGCTCATGACGGCGTTGACGGCGTATCGCGTTGGACGGGGAACGAGGTGGCGGGTGATTGCGCGCGAAGATGGGCCCCGCATGCTCGGGTGGCTGGCGGGATGGATCGGTGCCGTCTATGGCGTTCAACTCTCCCTCCTCGTGCTCGCCCTCCTCTGGCTGGTGGGCTACAACTATCTCGAGCATCCGGATGGTCCGGCCATGATGGCCATCATTATTTCCAGCACGGCTGTGGCGCGTGACGCGTTTGAGATCGGCCATGTCCGGAAACTGGCGGTTATGGGTCGACCCTTTGCCAGTTTCCCCGATGGAGCAGCCCTCCGGGAACTTCTGCGGCTCCGGATCAACCGGGTGGCCCCGTGGGTCGCAGGAGGGCTTGGTTTGGGCGGAGTCATGGCCTTGGCGGGCGGTCTGTTTGCGGACGAACACCTGGCGGCGGTGGGTCAGCTTCTCGGCGTCACGATGGTGGGCGGAGGAGTCGCTCTCTGTGCGTATTTCGCGGGGCTGTATCAATCCGGTTCATGGTTGGACGGCTTGCGCCGGACTGCATGGCCCGAATTGTTCAAGTATTGGTGGTGGCCGGGCATGGCGTTTTCGTCCACTTATTATCTGGTCATCATGGGACTGGTCCTCTTTGTCGGACACCAGCCGTCCATTGCGATGCCTGCCGCCATGATTGGAAGCGCGCTGGTCACATCGCTGATGGGATTGTACGGCTACTATCTTGGGTATCGCCGGCAAATTGAAGATCAACAGCGTCCTGAACTCTCTCCCGGGATGCTGCGCTGTCCGTTCGTCATGGGCATTCTGGGAAAGACGGTCGTGACGCCCAGTGGTCAGGCGGGAGCGATGGCAATCGGTAGGACCGGAATAAAGGAATAGCATATGCGTCGATGCACTTGGAGCGGATTCACCACGGCGAGAGCGGTCCTGGGCTGTGTGATGCTGATCGGCATGCTGGCGGCAGGATGGATGGGAGCGGGCCCGGCGGTTGCCCAAGAAGCTACCGACCTGTATTTCGGGACGCCAGGAGTGCCCTATGGGCCGGCGGCCCCGGCTCCTCACGAGACGGTTTATTCGAAAATCGGCTCCTTCGATAGCCGCTTGCTCGTGTGGTTTGTGACTCAGCAACACACGTATTTTGGTGGATTCGTGCTGGCGTTGCCGCTCTTCTGCGCCTTGTTGGAGTTCCTTGGGTTGTCCACGAAAAATCCGGCCTTGTCACTCCGCTACGATAGCCTCGCCCGGGACCTCGCCAAGGTCGCGCTCCTGGCGCTCTCGGTGACCGCGGTCGTGGGGAGTCTCATGCTGGCGATGTTCATATTGTTCTATCCCAGCTTCATGAGCTATATGGGCGGAACGTTCAAATCCTTCATGCCGATCTACGCGATCGTCTTCGTCGGAGAGTCGTTGCTGCTCATTGTGTATTACTACAGTTGGAGCCATATGGCGCAGCCGGGATTGAAGTGGATCCATGCCGCGATCGGCATTCTCACCAACGCCTTCGGGACCACCTTTTTGTTGCTGGCCAATTCCTGGGCTGCCTTTATGATGTCGCCCGCCGGGGTCGATGACCAGGGTCGGTTCCTCGGCAATCCCTGGCATTTGCTGCATTCGGCGCTTTGGAACCCGCTAAACGTCCACCGTTTCTTGGCGGACGTCATGTCCGGCGGCGCGGTGGTGTTGGCCTACGCCTGCTATCGATTCTTCAGGAGCAAGACCGACGAAGAGCGGGCCTATTTTGATTGGGTGGGATACATCTTCCTGTTTGTGACCGTCTGCGCGCTGCTGCCCATGCCCATTGCCGGCTATTGGCTGATGCGGTCCGTCTATTCCTTCAGCCAAAGTATGGGAGTCACCATGATGGGCGGCCTCTTGACGTGGCTGTTCGTGGTGCAGGCTCTGTTAATCGGTGCGCTCTTTATGGGTGTGAATTATTACCTGTGGCAGAGCATGGCGCGGATCAAGGGCGGAGAGCGCTATCAACCCTATTACCAGCTCCTCTTGGGAGGGTTGATGCTGGCGTTGTTCGTCTGGTTGACCCCTCACACCGTGATGATGTCGGGCGGTGAGGTCAAGGCGATGGGCGGTGCCCAGCATCCCGTCGTCGGGAACTACGGCGTGATGTCGTCCAAGAACGGCGCCGTCAATGTGATGATCCTCCTCACCGCCTTGAGCTTTCTCTACTATCGTCGCGCAAACCGGACCATGACGGTGCCGTGGGTGAAGAAGGGCAATATTCTCATCGGGTCGCTCTATACCATCGGATTGGTCAACGTCATCGCGCTGTCCGTCTACGGCTTTTATCTCCCCGCAAAAATTCGTGTCGGACTCTCCTCGCCGCAAGCGCTGACCACGCTGACGGTGATTGTGGCGGGTGTCCTCATCAATCGTGCGATGCTGAAGGGGTCGGTGATTCACGGTCCGATTCAATGGGGCAAGATCCCCGTCAGGGGCATGATCGGACTATTCGGACTGGCTGCCGCGTTCACCTGGGTCATGGGGTTGATGGGGTATATTCGTTCATCGGGGCGCTTGTCCTGGCATGTGAGCGATCTGATGGCCGATGTTTCGCCGTGGGCGTTTACGCCGAATCTCGAATTTGCCGCAAAGATGGTTACGCTCAACATGGTCGTATTCTGGGGGGCGGTATTCGCGTTGTTTTGGATGTGCCAACGCGGGCAACAGCCGGTGATGGGAGAAGAGTTCCAGGTCGAGAAAGCCCCGTCGCTGGCTCCGGCCCCGTCGCAAGAAGCATAAGAAAGGTGTTCACTCTATGATACGTCGAGTGCTGGTTGGTGGCATGCTGTCTGTGACTGTGCTCGTTTCCGCCTATGCCCTGCAGGGGTCGGCGTCCGCGCAAGACCCCACTTTGGTGTTGGAAGATTTCCAATTGAAAGACCCTGATGGATTTCCCTCCAGTTGGGCTCATGAAAATCAGCGTAGTCAGTCCAAGGGCCGAGAAGCCTATAAAGTACAGGCTGAGAATGGGACGAATTTTTTATCGGCGAAGGACGCGGGACAACGGATCAAAAAGAAAAAGATCGATTGGGACCCCAAGGCGTATCCCGTACTGACTTGGCGATGGCGCTTGCAGAAGGCCCCCACCGGCACGGAACCGCTGGCAGCCATTTACGCCTCGCTCGACACCGATCTGCTCTTTATTCCGGTCTTTACCAAGTACATCTGGAGCGCGACCAAGCCGGAGGGCACCCTCACGGAAGGCGGCATGTTCAGCGGATCAGAGATCGTTGTCCAGAGCGGCACCAATGCAGTGGGGCAATGGTTTGAAGAGCGTGTGAATGTGTATGAAGATTTTAAGCGCATCCATCAGCATGAACCGGCATCGAAAGCCTGGGGCATATCTATTATCGCCGGGCCCGGAGTGGAAATTGACTTTGGCCCGTTGGTTGCCACCCCGGCCAAGTGACGCGGTCTTCAACGCAGGAGTCATAACGGATACCATGCCTTCAACCGCGGCGCCGATCCAAAAAGTCGTCGATATCGCGTTGGGCGTCGCCGTGATGGGTACGGTCGGTACGCTCATTGGGCTCATCATGGGTGGCGGCATCATGCCTGTGGCGATCGGCGTAGGCCTGATCATGGGAGCGGTGGTCGGGTTTCTCGGCGGTCGCCGGTTCCTTGTCAGTATACTCATCGGCACCGTCTTGGGCGGCATTCTGGCCTGGGTCGTAGCCGGAGAGGAGCGCGTCTCGGTGGGCGCTGGGGCAGGAGCCGCCATGGGCGGATTTCTGGGCGTGCAGATTTCAATGCTGCTGGACATGCGCGCGGCTCGCAAGGCCACTGCGCAACCAGTCGCCTCATCTGCTGAAGACCCGCCCGGCAATACATCTTCATGAAAGATTACGGAGTGACATGGAAAATAGAGGGGTGTTGATCGGTTCCATTGTGTTCGTATTTGCGTCGTTCATTTTGATGATTGGCGGGCTGGTCTACGAGTCGTACAAGGCCAAGCAAATGAAGCTTTTGGCTTCAAGCATCAAGTCGGAAGCCCGTCCGGCTGTGGGCAAGGTGACTCCTCAAGATTACTCCATGTATAAGATGAAAACCGGGGATGAGGGCCGGGAAATGGTTCAGATTCCGGAGGGGCCCTTTACCATGGGCAGCAACGATGGGGATCCCGATGAGGCTCCGGAGCACCAGGTGTTCTTGAAAGCGTTTTACATAGACCTCAGGGAAGTGACTCAGGAGGAGTATGCGCGCTTCGCCAAGATGACCAGGCGGTCCATGCCGAAAATTGAAGTTTTTGAGGACGATCAGTCGAAGGTCCTTAAGCCTGAACTGGCCGCCATGAGCGTCACATGGGATGATGCCAGGGCCTACTGCAAGTGGGCGGGAAAACGCCTGCCGACTGAAGCGGAATGGGAGAAGGCGGGGCGAGGGGAGGGCAAGCGGAAATATCCCTGGGGCGATAAGTTTGCGAACGGAAGAGCCAATGTCGATGGCGCGGAGGATGGCTTCAAGTATCTGGCGCCCCCAGGATCGTTCGAGGCGGGACGCAGCCCGTATGGCCTCTACGATATGACGGGCAATGTGGCTGAGTGGGTCGAGGATTCCTATGAGGAACATCTCTACAAAAAAGCCATCTATCGCGATCCGAAAGGCCCTGACGATGGGCAACTCAAAGTGGTGCGCGGAGGGTCTTGGCGAGAGACGGAACATAATGCGAGGCTCTCGAAGCGTTTTGCCGCCAAACATTGGAGAACCGACATTACGATCGGAATCCGTTGCGCGGGAGATCCTGATGGCGGGGGGGGGTCGGCCAGCTAGCTGTCACCATGTTAGAAACCAAATTCAAGATCGCCTTTCTCGTTGCGGTGCTGGCATTGGCTGCCTTGCCTATTATGGGCATCCTCCGAGGAACGACCAATACGCCCTTCGAAGAGGTTTCCACCGTACCTACAGCCTCGTCCGAGCTGGAAGCCGTGTCTGAGGAAGTTCCTGTAAAAGAAGAGATGGTCAAGATCCCTGCGGGGCCGTTCATTCGCGGCACCGATGCCGGCGGATTCGACGAACGACCGCCGCGCGAGATCTTTTTGGATGAGTTCCTGATTGATCGGTATGAAGTGACCAATCATCAGTATGCCGAATTTGCTGCGGCGACCGGCCATCGGAAGGCGGGTCCTCCGTCACGATATGCCAAGAATGTCAGCAAGATGCGGAGTCCAAACCAGCCGGTCGTCTATGTTTCCTGGGACGACGCCCAGACCTATTGCCGGTGGAAGGGCAAGCGCCTGCCGACGGAAGCGGAATGGGAAAAGGCCATGCGGGGATCGGACGGCAGACTCTGGCCATGGGGAAACGTCGAGCAGGCGCAGGGGGCTAATTGGGCGCGGGTCAGTGACGGATATGAAGTGACGGCTCCCGTTGGCACGTTCACAACCGATGCCAGTCCCTATGGCGTGATGGACGGAGCCGGGAACATCATGGAATGGGTCGAGGATTGGTATCTAGAAAGCTATTACCAAGAGTCTTCCGACCGGAATCCCAAGACTCCTGACCACGGGGTCTATCGCGTACTGCGGGGAGGAGCCTATACGACTACCGGTGACGACCTCCGGATTACCAGTCGCAGCAAGATGGTGCCAGATTTCCGCGATGAAACGATTGGTTTTCGCTGCGCGATGTCCAACGGCAGATGAAGCAGTCGGGCTGGTAAAGCAGCATGAATCTAAAGGAAATCAAAGTAGTAAAGGATCAAGAACACGGCCAAAATGATGTTGACAACCATACCGGCCAAAACTATAATGTCGAACAATTTTGAGTTTTTGTTCATGATATTTTCCTTTGTTTTCATGCTGTTAGTGAGGAATTTTGAATAGCACACGTCTCCGAGCGTGTCAAGGATTTCACCGGTTTCAATCAATCTTTCGGTTCACAAGGGGGAGGCACGATGGCGACCGCAACAGTTGACAGTGAGATGAAGGTCAAGATGGGCAAGATGATTTTCTACATCACTTGCGCTGTCAGTCTATGGTTTTTTTATTGGTTTGCCGGAATTCAGTGCCCCTGCTGAGTTGTGGTCACCTGGTCTGGTGCCGCTAGGCCTACATTGATTTGAGGAGGCAGACGGAGATGGGTCAGACAATTGGGTACTTTGTGGTTTCCGCGTTGATTTGCTTCGCGTATTTCTTCGCCGTCGACTATTACCTGATGGATATGCAGGGTTTGGATTTCTTGTATATGTTCAGGCAGTAGTTGCTATTGCCTGTGGTTGCGATGCGCGATGTCGATTTTTTCGGAATGCATTTAAGGAGGTTTACCATGGGTCTTGTAACCCGTAAAAAGATAATGTCGATCATGGCGCTCGGCGCGATGGTTGGCCTCCTCCTGCTTCCTCTCGTCATGTCGATGCCCACACCGGCCGCCGGTGAAGAGGCCGCGGACGCGGTGAAGAAGGATGGAGAGGCGAAGGTCGAGAAAAGCCGGGACGTCTATTATAAGACGGAAGGTATTGTGTCCGGCGCACCGGCTCCCAAGACCACGGATGGCCCCAGGGACTATCCGCGGTATAACTTTGAGAGCCGCGTGCTGCTCTGGTTCGCCAATCAGCAGCATCTGTACTACGGGAGCTTTGTGTTGGCGGTTCCGATCTTCTGTATGATCATCGAGTTCATGGGCGTCGTGACAAAGGATAAGGCGCTCGGGAAGCGATACGATCAGTTGGCCTATGATTTTATCAAGATCAGCTTGACGGCCTACTCGCTGACCGCCATCCTAGGCGGTATTCTGATCTTCACGTTTCTGACTCTGTATCCCGCGTTCTTTGGTTATCTCTCCAGCATTTTCCGACCGGTCATGCATATCTATGCGTTGATGTTCGTCGCGGAAAGTGGAACGCTCTATATCTACTATTACGGCTGGGACAAGATGAAGGAAGGATTCCTCAAGTGGATCCACTTGAGCATGTCCGTCATTTTGAACGTCATCGGCACGGTGCTCATGTTTCTCGCCAATTCCTGGATCGCGTTTATGATGTCGCCGGCCGGTGTTGACGAGCAGGGACGGTTCCTGGGAAATATCTGGCACGTCATCCATACGGCCCTCTGGAATCCCTTGAACGTGCACCGCATTCTCGGCAACATGGCATTCGGCGGCGGTGTGGTGGCCGCGTACGCCGCGTATAAGTTCCTCGCGTCGAAGACGGATGAGGACCGCGCCCATTACGATTGGATGGGCTACATCGCCATGGCCATCGGCGTGGCCTTCTTGATTCCTCTGCCCTTTGCCGGTTATTGGCTGATGCGCGAAGTCTATGCCTATCGCCAGCAGATGGGCATTACGCTGATGGGCGGTCTGTTGGCTTGGCTCTTCATTATTCAGGCCACCATGATCGGCATCCTTTTTCTCAGTACCAATTATTATCTCTGGCAGGCTCTCGGCCGGATGCGGGGCGCGGAAAAGTATCAGCGGTACATCAAGTATCTTGTGTTCCTCCTCTGCTGCGGCTTCCTGGTCTTCATCACGCCCCATACCATGGTCATGACGCCTGCAGAATTGAAAGCCATGGGAGGCCAGCAGCACCCGGTCCTTGGCAATTACGGGGTCATGTCGGCGAAGAACGGCGGCATCAACGTCATTATTACGACGACCGTGCTGAGCTTCGTCTGGTATATGCGGGGTAACAAGGTTTCTACCGTATCGTGGTCGAAGTTCGGAAACATCTTCATGGGATGTTTCTTCTTCTTTGCCTACGTCAACATCATCTGGCTGGCCATCTACGGATATTACATCCCGGCGAACGTCCGCGTCGGCCTATCCGTGCCCCAAGTTGCCACCACGCTGTCCTGCCTTTTCTTCATGTTCGCCCTGAATAGCGCCATGATGAAGGGTGCGAAGCAGATGGGAGCCATCGAGTGGGGGAAAATTTCCGCCAGGTCGCAATATGCATTGATCATGTTGGCCACAGCTTTCACCTGGATGATGGGATTGATGGGCTACATTCGCTCATCCGTCAGATTGTTCTGGCACGTCAATGAGATCATGCGCGACAACTCACCCTGGGCGTATACCCATACGGTGGGATTCGCGGCAAATATGATTTCGGCCAACGTACTGTTCTTCTGGATCAGCATCCTCTTCGTGTTCTGGCTCGGCAGCCTTGGACTCAAGAAGGCGCCGGTCGAAGCGAAGGCCGGTGTACCGGGTGGGGCTCCACAACCAGCTGGCAGCCACTAATTCATTGAGAATTGGCAACGGGAACGGCCGGCACGAGGCGTGTCGGCCTTCCCCTCGCCTCAGGAGGTTAAAACCGTGGTTGATCTGATTAGTCAAGCTCTGGACATAGGGTGGCCTGCGTTGGCCTTGCTGGTTGGCCTGATGGTGTATTTCCAAGTGTCCATCAGTGATCCCGCTGCGAAGAAGCGTGCGACGTTCAAGACCTTTATCGGCATGATTGCTGCGGTGATGCTGTTTATGGCTATCGCCAACTACAAGGTCAACTTCTACGGGGAATCCCGGTTGTTGCCCATGTCCCTCGCGATGGTCACGGCACTGGCGTTTATGATGGGCATCTACTTCACCAATCTTGCGGCCTTGCTCAAGATCGGTGGGTTCATGTTTTTCGTGGCTGCGGCCCTTTCCGGATATGGGAACTGGCTGCCGCAGGTCGAGGGCGGGTTTCCTCCAAAGGAAGAGAAGCTGGATTTTAGCTCCATGTCCGCTCAGCAGCTCGCTGACGAGGGAGAAAAGATCATCTTTGGCGGCATCGGCAAGAACAAGGAGCAAGGCGCAATCGGAAAGGGACAATGTCCTCTCTGTCACGCCTTCCATGCTGGCATGCTTGGGGAACGGGCGCCTAACCTCCTTGGCCTTCCGGAACGGTCGGGGAAAGAACGACTCGAAGATCCTAAATACAGTAAAGGCAAGCCGGAAGCTCGTGATTTCGCCCAAAAGGAAGCTTTCCCCGGTTCCGGTACGGCTGAAAATGCGCAGGAATATATCGCCGAGTCTCACGCCTGTCCGAGCTGTTTCGTGGTGGCGGGATATGGTGTGAAGGGTACCAACGACAAAGAAAGCCCGATGCCGGCCATTCACAAGCCCCCAATCTCTCTCAGTTTGCCCGAGCTCGCCGCGGTGGACACCTGGTTGTACGTACGTGAGGGTCGCGACGCCCCGAGTTTTGAAGATATGGTCAAGTCGTACGAGAAGTTCATTCCTGAGGCAGATCGTCCAAAGCAGGAGGAGGAGAAGGCTGCGGGTCCTGCCAGTGCCCTCTTGGCGGATGGCTCCGAGCCTGTCGATCAAATCTTTGCAAAGGCGCAGTGTGTGTCCTGCCACACCATTCCTGGTATTCCCGGTGCGACCGGGACGATCGGTCCCAAGCTCGTCGAGGGGACCACTGCGCCCATGAGAATGAAAGACAAGGAATATAAGGGCACCGCCAAATCGACCGCCGATTACATCATGGAATCGATTGTCGCCCCGAGCGCCTATGTGGTGAAACCCTTCCCGGACAATACCATGCCGAAGGTGTTCGGGACGAAGCTTAGTGCGGGAGCGCTCAAAAAGATCGTGGACTATCTTTCCCAGACGTATGAGGGAAAAGAGCCTCCAAAGATTTCTTAACTGAGCTGTGAATTTTTAGACTAAAGGGAGTGAACCATGAAAGCATTGATGTCAGTCGGCGCACTAATAGGAGTCGTTGGACTGCTCCTGTTAGTCGGGATGATCTTCGACGTTGTCCCGTCGAACACAGTGCGCTTAGTCGAAGGGTATATGCCCATGCAGGTGCTCTTCGAGCTCACGGCCTTTGTTGCGGGATTCGCAGGCTTGAGCTATCTAATGGCCTCTATGGGAATGGCGATCCCGAAATTTTTCCAAGGAGTCGCCTTCTGGGTGTTTATCCTTCTGTACCTCAAGTATCGAGTGTATCCTCCGATTCCGTTCAGCGTCCGTGCGATGTACGGGACCGTATCGCTCGTGGCCGTCTTCATGTGGGTCTCCGCGAATGAAGAGGATTGGCAGAAGTTTAAGCAGCCCATCATGAACGTCCTGGATGCGCAAAGCGGACGCAATAAGATTCTCCGCTATGCCTATCTCATTGTGCTTCCCGTCTTAGTCGGCGGGTTCTCCTTCAATGCGATGGTGCCAAGATCAGAAGAACCGATCGAGTTGCGTACGGTCCATCCCGCCCCTCCGGCAAGCACGAAGGTCCACGGGAAAACCTACACCCTCCAGACCTCCCAGAATCCCTATCGTACCAACCCTGAAGGAAAGTACGATCAGGAGTACACGAATGCCAATATCGTAGAGCAGGGCATGGGCCGGCTGATGAAGCCGAATGCGAATCCGTGGGACGAGAACGCTCAGGGATATTTGAAGTACGTCCGTGAGGGCGGAGAGATCTTCTTTCAGAATTGCCACTTCTGCCACGGCGACAACCTGAATGGCCGCGGCCTCCATGCGTTCGCATTCAACCCTATTCCAGCTAATTTCACCGATCCGGGCACAATCGCGCAGCTTCAAGAGACCTTTATTTTCTGGCGCGTGGCCAAGGGTGGAATCGGGTTGCCGAACGAGGGATTCCCCTGGGCATCAGTTATGCCGCCATGGGAGCAGCACCTGACCGTGGATGAAATTTGGAAGGTTATTTTGTTCGAGTATTGGCACACCGGCTATTACCCCAGGACCTGGGATTAATTGTCCATACCGGTAAGAGCTTAACTGCATTTACGACATGAGGAAAAACATGATGAATCAGTCCATGGGTAAGAAAGCAGGGTGGCTCCTTGCTTCAACCTTCGGAATCGTGCTCAGTTCCGGAAGCGTTGGGGTGGTTGCCTCTGCGGAAGAGCTGCCGGCAGGGTTCAAGGCGGGGGAGTTGGCTCCTGAGCCCCCTGCCGATATGATCGAAGCCGGTAAACGGGTTTATTTCACCAAATGCGTGTGGTGTCATGGGGTCGATGGCGCCGGCGATGGCCCCGGTGCCGATCGTCTGTGGCCGCGTCCCCGTAACTTCAACCAGGGCACCTTCAAGATCCGCCATACGGCGAGCGGTGAACTGCCCCTGTTCGATGCGAGGAAACCGATCCCCGGTCAAAACGATCTGTTTGAAACCGTCACGCACGGGTTACCGGGTTCTGCCATGCCGTCGTGGGAAGGTATCTTAACCGACGAGCAGCGTCTCCAAGTGCTCGCATTTGTGACGACACAACTCGTGAAGGACCGCAAGTTCACCGACAAGCAATCGGAATCCCAGACCATCCTCCAGATGGCAGACCTCAAGCCGAAAGCCGCCACAGAGGAAAGCATAAAGAGAGGGTCAGAGCTGATCGTCGAAAGAAAGTGTATTGAATGCCATGGTGTCGAGGGTCGCGGGGACGGCAATGCGTTCAATCTCAAGGATGACTGGGGATTCTCTATCCAACCGGCGGACTGGCATAAATGCTGGAACTTCAGAGGAAGCAGACAGGATCCCTACAACGTTAGGAACATCTTCCGCACCTTTTCTACCGGTGTGAACGGCACACCGATGCCGTCGTTTGCCGATAACACGACAGTCGATGAGCGTTGGGACATCGCCAACTTCGTCAACTCATTGTGCGAGCGCGACACAGAAGGAAATCCGCTTCCTATCGATCCATTGACTGACAAGCCAAAGATCAATTTCGTGGTGCCGGCCAAAGCTGTGGAAGGTGAAATTTCAGCCGATATCGAGAACGAGATGTGGAAGACGACGTCCCGGCGGTATGTGGCGATGGGAGGCCAAATCACCCACAAGCCGCGCAACTTCGTCAACCGGATCGATGATATCTGGGTGAGCGCGCTCTACAATGACCAGCACGTGGTCTATCTGCTCGAATGGGATGATCGTACGAAGAGCGTTGCCGAGGGCAAACTTCCCTGGGCCCCGACGCAAGTCAATATCGATGTCAAAGAGCAGGATCCTAAGACAGGCGAAGAAGGTTCCATCGCAGCCCATCAGAACAACTATACCGTCTACAATGACGCGATCGCGATTGAAACAGCGGTGAAGTGGAAAGAATTGCCTGCTCCGATCAAGCCCCGGTACTTGTTCGGAACGAATGAGCAGTTCCCTGTCGATATTGTGAAATGGGAATCGGACGGGTCTATCCGGGCCTTCAAGGGAACCGGATGGGACAAGGATTTTGAAGAACGCGATAACTACGAAGAGCACCTGAAGGTGTTGAAGTCCGAGTGGAAGAATGGTCGCTGGTACGTCATGATTCAACGTCCGCTGGGCAACAAGAAGGACCACGATTATGACGAAGACACCTTTTTCGAGATGGGACAGTACATCCCCACGGTGTTCTTTGCATGGGATGGGCATAACGGTGATGCGGGACGTAAGATGGCGGTTTCCGCTTTTTACTACACGTTCCTGGAGCCACCGGTTCCCCGCGAAGCGTATATCTATCCGTTCGTGATTGCCGGTGGAATCGTCATTCTAGAAGCGTGGGTTCTGACACGCCGCGCTAACAAGAGAAAAGGGAAGGCCCTCTAATCTTCGCGTGGCGTGCCGCACGTGTACTGAAGGGGGTGGGGAAACCCACCCCCTTCGTATTTTGGGGTCATGGCGTATTACACTGAACAGATGAGCGATGTCTCAGGAGTCATTCTCGCCGGTGGAAAAAGCCGACGCATGGGCGAGGATAAACGGTTTATGACCGTTGGCAGGGCCACCTTATTGGACCGGTGCCGCACGGTCATGATGCACTGTTTTAAGGAGGTCCTCATCATCACGGCGCAGGACAGCGGACCGCTGGACGGTCGGGGCTGTCGCGTTTGTCAGGATCTTATCCCGGACTGCGGAAGCCTCGGCGGACTGTATACAGGCCTTCATTATGCCGCCTGTGGCCGCATCTTTGTCGTCGCTTGTGATATGCCGTTTTTGGACCCTCAGATGATCGAGTTTTTTGTCAGGCATGATCCGGGTGCCGATATCGTGATGGGGCAGTTGTCCGTCGGTCTACAGCCCATGCACGGGGTGTATGCGAAGGCGGCGTTGCCGGTTCTCGAACAAAGGGCCCGCGACAAACAGCTCAGGATCCAAGATCTGGTGTCAGATCCTTCCCTGAAGACCACTGTGGTGGACTGGCATGAGTGGGCCGACATTGATCCCACCTCGCGTTCATTCATGAACGTGAATACCCCGGCTGATCTTGCCTGTGCAAGGGCCGATGCATCAGATCCGCCTCTTTTCCAGTAAGTGCATCCGGCCACGCTCAGATCGGTGTTGCTTATTCATGCCGGCTCGCTTGGCGACGTGCTGCTGTCCGTCCCGGCCTTGAGAGCTATCCGCCTTCGCTACCCGGAGCATCAGCTGGTCCTGCTGGCGAAGGCTGAGATCGGGACAATTCTTCAGGCCTGTGGAACGATTCACAGGACGCTCACGATCGAGTCAGGAGATTTGGCCTGCCTCATGGGAGGGACGGGTCATATGCCTCCAGCGCTCCAACGATTGCTTCATTCCTGTGACTATGTGGGCGGATGGCTTCGAGATTCCGACGGTTCCTTGCACTCCACATTGCGGGGTCTGGGCGTCCGCAACATTTGTCTGAAGCCGGCAAGTCCTTGCGCAGGGGTTCATCAAAGTGAACGATTCTTGGCAGTGATAAGCGAGGAAAAATATCGTGAAAAGCCGCCATCCTATTTAGTCATTCCACAAACCCTCAGGGACGCAGGAGCGCGGGTTTTGCAAGCAGCGGGTGTCCGGGAGGGACAGGATTATGCGGTCTGCCATCCCGGCAGCGGGAGCCAGCATAAATGTATCCCAGCCGAAACAATGGCACAGGCTATAGACAATCTGCGGCACACCGAGGTCACGCCCGTGATTGTAGGCGGTCCGGCTGATGCTGAGGCCGTCCAGCGCGTGGGGAAATACTGTCCGGGTGTGCCCATCATTCAAGAACAGAACCTGACGGCGATGGCCGGTATCCTTGCCGGCTGCAGGTTATTCCTCGGACACGATTCCGGCTTAACGCACATGGCCGGCGCTATGCAGATCCCCACAATCGCCATTTTTGGTCCCACCGATCCAAGGCAATGGGCTCCCTTGGGCGCACATGTATCTGTCATCGCAGGCCCCGCTTGTTCTTGTCCCACCTGGGATCAGGTGCGGACCTGCCTAAGCAAGTCATGCCTTTCGGTTTCGGGATCAGTGATTATCGAGGCCTGCCGATCTATGCTGAGCCGCTACCCCTCGGTAACAAAATCCTAGGAGTCATCTTGTTACTCATCAGCCTGTATGCTACAGTGCCACGCTACTTTTTCTCAGCATCTCTAAGGACTTAGGTGATCTTGGTGGCTCAAGGAGTCGTACAGGAAAAGGTGACGAGTGCCCTGAAGGGCGCGTTGTCCGGTGCGCGCGAAAAGGGTCAGCTCAGAATGGACGTGTGGCCGGCCCTGACGTTGGAGGCACCGAAGCGGCCTGAATGGGGAGATCTGGCCACGACGGTGGCCATGTCTTTAGCGGCCTCCGAACAGCGGGCCCCCTACGACATCGCTCAAATCATCGTCGACAACCTGCCTGCTCGTGATCTGTTATTTGAACGAGTCGAAATCGTCCGGCCCGGGTTTCTCAATATGACGGTCAAGCCGTCGGTGTGGGTGGAAGTCCTTCGCGATATTGAAGAGCAGGCCTCGTCGTACGGTCGGACGGACGTCGGCACGGGCAAGCGAGTATTGGTCGAATACGTGAGCGCCAATCCCACCGGTCCGCTCCATGTCGGACATGGCCGTGGTGCGGCAGTCGGACAGGCCTTGGTCAAGATGCTCAAGGCCGTCGGATATGATGTCGTGAGCGAGTACTACATCAATGATGCCGGCCGGCAGATGAAACTCTTGGGGGCTTCGGTCAATGCCCGTTATGCGGAGCTGTCCGGCCAACCAGTGGCGTTTCCCGCCGACGGGTACCACGGAATCTACATCACCGGCGTGGCCGAACGAGTCAAGCAGGAGCTGGGCCAGACGCTGGCAGGGCTTTCTCCCGGTGAAGTTGAAGCGCGCTGTCAGGAATTCGCCTATCAGGAGTTGCTCGGAGAGATCCGAAGCGATCTGAAGGCCTTCGGGGTTGAGTTTGAATCATGGTTCAGCGAAGCCAAGCTGTTGTCTTCCCAGGCGGTTGAACTGGGTCTCGAGGAATTACGGTCCCGCAACCTTCTCTTTCAAGAGGAAGGAGCCTGGTGGTTCCGGTCATCCGCGTTCGGCGATGAGAAAGACCGTGTGGTCAGGAAGCAGGACGGTGAGTATACCTATTTGGCCTCCGACATCGCGTACCATCGCGACAAACTCCAGCGTGGGTACGATTTGCTGATCGATGTGTGGGGCGCCGACCATCATGGCTACATCCCCCGGATGCAAGCCGTGATGGAGGCCTACGGGCATCCGAAGGATCGATTGCAGGTGGTGCTGGTCCAACTCGTCAAATTGTTGCGCGGCGGCGCAGAAGTAAAAATGTCCAAGCGGACGGGCGAATTCATCACCATGCGGGAAGTCATCGATGAAGTGGGGGCCGATGCCGCCAAGTTCTATTTCCTGATGCGGGATTCGAAGAGCCAGCTGGAATTTGATCTGGAACTGGCCAAACAGCACTCCTCCGACAACCCGGTGTATTACGTGCAGTACGCCCATGCCAGAATTGCGAGCCTCTGGCGCGTCGCCGCATCCCGCGGCATCGTCTGCCCTCCGGCGTCCGAGACGGACCTGTCGGTCCTGACGGATCCGGACGAACTGGGCCTGATTAGGAAGCTATCGGCCTATCCGGACATGCTGCAGGCCAGTGCGTTGGCCTTTGAGCCTCATCGAGTCACCTACTACCTTCAACAGTTGGCGGCGCTTCTCCATACGTTTTACAACAAGCATCGCATCATGCCACCGGCGGGTGAGCATGAGAGCAGTGAGACGGCACCGGTGGAAGCCCTGTCGCCCAAGGTTACGGCAGCCCGGCTGGTCTTGATGCGGGCGGTTCAGCAAGTGTTGCGCAATGGATTGGCTGTATTGGGGATTGCAGC
The DNA here is from genome assembly GCA_965285945.1 of uncultured bacterium. Lineage (GTDB taxonomy): Bacteria > Nitrospirota > Nitrospiria > Nitrospirales > Nitrospiraceae > Nitrospira_D. The sequence goes on from CBDIWP010000005.1 coordinate 173,506, forward strand.
CCCCGAGCAAATGTAAGCGGGATCCAGCGAGATGATCCAGTACCAACTTCGGGAGCGTGATCGGCAGACCAAGGCCCGGCTCGGGCGGCTCCGGACGGCTCGTGCCGTCATTGAGACGCCGGCGTTCATGCCTGTCGGGTCCTTAGGACCGGTCAAGGGTTTGGAACCGGACGATCTACACGCGCTGGGCTTTCGGCTCATGTTGAACAATGCCTATCACCTGTATCTGCGGCCCGGGCACAAGGTCGTGGCTGAGCTGGGCGGTCTGCATGCCTTCACCGGGTGGCCTGGCGCCATTCTGACGGACAGCGGGGGATTTCAAATATTCAGCCTGGCCAAGCTCTGCACCGTGACGGATGACGGCGTGACCTTTCAATCGCACATTGATGGCTCCACCCATTTTATTGCGCCGGAAACCGCCATTGAGATTGAAGAAGCGTTGGGGGCGGATATCATCATGGCGTTTGATCAATGCGTCGCGTTGCCGGCCGACCGAGCGGCCATTACGGAGGGGGTCCGGCGGACCCAGCTCTGGGCCGAACGCTGTCAGGCGAGCCGCCGACGGACGGACCAGGCGCTATTCGGGATTGTGCAAGGTGGACTGGAGCCGGATCTGCGAGTGCAAGCGGCGAGAGACCTGGTTGGATTAGGGTTCGAGGGCTATGCCATCGGCGGTCTGTCGGTAGGGGAAACGAAAGCGGACATGTACGGGATGCTTGACGTGACGGTGCCCGAACTGCCGGAGGATAAGCCGCGCTATCTCATGGGAGTGGGCCTTCCCGAGGACCTGATCGAAGGGGTCGCCCGTGGAATCGATATGTTCGACTGTGTCGTGCCGTCACGCCATGGCCGAACCGGGTCGTTGTTCTCGGCATCAGGCCGGGTGGTCATCAAGCAGGCGCAATATCGGCGCGACGAACGGCCGGTCGATGCGGGCTGCGGCTGTCCTGTCTGTAAACGGTATTCCCGCGCCTATCTCCACCATCTCTTCAACATCAAAGAAATGCTCGGATCGCGCCTCAACACGATCCACAATCTTTGGTACTTTGCCGACCTTATGCAGCAACTTCGCTCCTCGATCGAGCAAGGGACGTTTGTGGCGTTCCGGGAGGAGTTTTACCGCAGTCGTGCCGAGCAGATGAATCATGAAACGGCCGTCGTGGAGCAACCGCCGCGCGCCGGCCTTGAGTAGGGGAGTCTGTCACCATGATGTTGTCCGTAATGCAATCGATCGCGTGGGCACAAGGAACGGGCGGGGGAAGCGCCGCCGGCAGTACCTGGCTTTCACTGGTGCCGTTTGTGCTGATTTTCGTGATCTTTTACTTCCTGCTGATCCTGCCGCAGCAAAAGCGGCAGAAGCAGCAGAAGGCGCTCCTGGACGATCTGAAAAAGGGCGACAAGGTCATTACGGCGTCTGGCATTTGGGGGACGGTGACGAACCTCGGGAAAACGACGGTGACGCTACAGATCGCCGACAATACGAAAATTAAAATCCAAAAGGATCATATTTCAAAGTTGCGCAGCGATGAGGACGACAAGGAATAAGTCGGTCTAAGAAGAAGGGTTGATCGAGACATGAAAAAAGTTGGTGGGCGGTTAGCATTGCTCGTACTGGTAGTCCTGCTGTCGGTTGTGTTTTTCTTGCCCTCCTACAAGCCGCTTTATGAGGCGATGCCGGAGTGGGCCCGCAAAGTGCTGCCTGACAAGGGCATTACGCTCGGGTTGGATTTGCAAGGCGGGATCCATATGGTCATGGAGGTCGATGAAGACCGCGCGGTGGAAATCGCCGTGGATCGTTCCGTCGGGTCGCTCCAGGACCTTTTGGTCGAGAAAAAGATTCCCGTCGAGTCCGTCAAGCGGACCGGAGCCCACCAGATCACCATTCAATTTGCCAACCAGGACCTGAAGCCCCAGGTCCAAAAACTCATCGACGACTATCCCACCTTTTTTGAGGTGGAGGCGGCGGGATCGGCCGATACCATCATCTGGGAGTTACGAGAGACGGAAATTAAGCGGATTAAGGATTCCGCGATCAATCAAGCGTTGGAGACGATCCGCAACCGGATCGATCAATTCGGGGTGTCGGAGCCGTTGGTGCAACGCCAGGGGCCGAAACAGATCGTGGTGCAGCTGCCCGGCGTGAAGGAGCCGAAACGGGCGAAGGATCTCATCAAGGAAACGGCTCTGCTCGAGTTCAAGATGCTGGACGAAGACAATCAAATGAAAATGGACTTCCCGGTTCGCGTTCCCAAGGACAAGGAAGGGGAGACCATCGCGAAATTCGAGAGCAAAGTGCCGGACGGCGATCAAATTCTGTTTGAACGGGTGGTCGACAAGGATACCGGCCGGGAATTTCGCATCCCGTTTTTGGTGAAGAAGCGCGTCATGCTGACCGGCGACGTGTTGAGCGACGCCCGCGTGTCCATCGGGCAATTCAATGACCCCTATGTGTCCATCGAGTTCGACGGCAAGGGCGGTCGCGAGTTCGAGCGCATCACGGCGGAAAACGTTAAGAAACGGATGGCCGTGGTCCTCGACAATACGATCTATTCGGCCCCGGTCATTCAGGAGCGCATCTCCGGCGGGAGGGCGCAAATCACCGGCACCTTCTCGATGCAGGAGGCCAACGACTTGGCGATCGTGTTGCGGGCCGGCGCATTGCCGGCGCCGTTGAAGATCATTCAAGACCTCACGGTGGGCCCCTCGCTGGGGCAGGACTCGATTGATAAAGGCGTCCAGGCCACCCTCATTGCCGGCGCGATGGTGGTCCTGTTCATGATCGTCTACTACCGGCTTTCCGGGGCGATTGCGGACTTCGCGTTGATCCTGAACCTGATCTGCCTGCTCGGCGCCTTATCGGCGTTGAATGCGACGCTCACGCTGCCGGGCATCGCCGGGATCGTGTTGACCATCGGCATGGGGGTCGACTCCAACGTCCTGATTTTTGAGCGCATCCGTGAAGAACTCCGGGCGGGGAAAGCGGTGCGGCTGGCGGTGGACGGGGGCTATGACAAGGCCTTCCTGACCATCGTGGACTCGCATGTGACGACGCTCATCACCGGAGTGGCGTTGTTCTTGTTCGGCACCGGTCCGATCAAGGGATTCGCTGTCACGTTATGCTTGGGCATTGCCATCAATCTTTTCACCGCGCTTGTCGGCACCAAAGTCATATTCGATCTACTGAACCAGCGGCCGAAGGTGGAGACGCTCAGCATTTAGCCACGAGATGGGTTTGCGACGCCCAGCATCACGGTGAGGGCTGCGGCTGACCATCGATGGCGCATTAAAGGGGACCGAGCATGTTAGAGATTCTTGGGAAAACCAACATTGATTTCATGGCCATGCGCAAAATGTCCTTTGCCTTTTCCGGCATCATGGTGCTGCTGGGTCTGGTGGCGGTTGTACAGATCTCACGGGGAGCCGCCAATCTGGGCATTGATTTCGCCGGCGGCGCGGCCGTGCAGCTGAAGTTCGATCAGCCCATCCGCATTGATGAAGCGCGCAGGGCCCTGGAGGCCAATGGCGTGTCGAATGCGGAACTGCAAGAGTTTGGACAAGAAAACAAGCTGTTGGTCCGGGTGAAGGCCTCGACGACGATCGAGGAGAAGACCGCGGAACGGGTCCTGGCCGTCTTTGCCAAGGAGTTTCCGAACAATCACTTTACGGTGGAATCCACCACCGAAATCGGTCCGACGATCGGCAAAAAACTGCAAGAGGACGCCTTGATCGCCGTCGTCATCTCCTTTGCAGGCATCATCCTGTATATTGCGGCGCGGTTCGAGTTGCGGTTCGGCGTAGCGGCGGCGCTGGCGACGTTTCATGACGTGCTCGCCGTCCTGGGCGCCTTTTATCTCCTGGATAAAGAAATCACCCTGCTGGTCGTCACCGCACTCCTGACCCTGGCCGGGTATTCGCTCACCGACACGGTGGTGGTCTTCGACCGGATCCGGGAAAATCTCCGTCTCCGGCGCCGCGACTCAGAGGAGTCGACCATCAATACCGCCGTGAACCAGGTCCTGAGCCGAACCATCGTGACGAGTTTGACCGTCGTGCTGGTTCTGGTGCCGCTGACGATGGTGGGAGGGGAAGTCCTGCATGACTTTTCGTTGGCCTTGCTGTGGGGCGTCATTTTCGGTACCTATTCCTCGGTGTTTGTTGCCAGCCCCCTCTTAACGGTATGGTCTGGTACGACCGGACGACTCTTGAAGCGTAGCTAAGCGGATGGTGAAATAGCGTACCGTTCTGCGGGTTCCCTCGTCGGCGGTGCGCGGATCAGTTGGCCTCCATAAGGCAGTGCCTCCTGCTTAGGATACCCATGTCCCTCTGGAGCCGGTCTCATAGCCTCCAGCACAAGATCATCACCGGTATCGTGATGGTCGGCCTTCTTCCCCTGGGCCTCCTGCTGGTCATCACCTACCTCGAAGAACATCGCGCTTTGCACGAAACCACCGGCGCGAATTTCAAGGAAGTGGCCCTGGAGGCGTCCCGCCGTATCGAAATGCACGTGACGCGCGGCATCAATGAAGCGCAGCAGCTCGCGACGACTCCTTTCCTACGGACGGCGGTGACCGAGTCCAACCGGACCTACGAAGGGAAGGATGAGCGGGCCGTCCAGGACATGATCAAGGACTGGCAACGGCGCTGGCGGGAGCGGGACCGCCGCAGCGAATTTCCACTCTTCATCAACCGCATCGTCACGAACTACCTAATTCGTTGGCACGACATCCGGAAAGCCGACTATGTCGGTATTCTGGTGACTGACGAGCGGGGCGCGTTGGTGGTCAGTTCCATTCCGCAGGCCGAATATTTCTATGGCAAGACCGCCTGGTGGTCGGCGGTAGTCAAGGCGCATACGCCCCAGATCTATGTGAGCGACATTGCTTTTGACCCGGCGTTCGGTACCCATGTGCTGGTGGTGGTGGCGCCGATCATCGAGGATAGCCAACGACGAGCCATCGGGACGGTCACGATCTTATTGCGGCGCGACACGCTTTTTCACTCCATCTCGGAAGTGGAAATCGGCTCCTCAGGCCATGCCATGCTGTTCGGCGCCGACGGCACTCCCCTGATCTGTCCGATTCTGTCTCCCGAGGAACATGTCATGCGGCCAGATTTCATCAGTACCATTGGCCAGGGGAAATCCGGGTGGGCGACTGTCACGGATGACTCGCATGGGAGCAGCAACGCCTTGATCGGTTTTGCCCCGGTTCGTTTCAGCGAGGCGCTCGCACCCGGGAGCATGGGCGGCAAGCAGTGGGTGACCGTCGTGCGGCAGGACCCGCAAGAGACTTATGCGGCGCTAGGCCAATTGGTGGGCAAGGTTGCCCTGTACGGGACGGGCGTGCTGACAGTGCTCTGGGGAACCGGTTTGGTGGTGGCGCGTCGTATTGTTCGCCCCATCAAGGCCTTACACGACGGCGTCCTGGAGATCGGTGGCGGACGGCTCGATCAGCGGCTCACTATCAGGACGGGAGACGAGATCGAGGACCTGGCATTGGCCTTTAATCAGATGGCGGCCAATTTACGGTTGTCCTTTTCGCAAATCGAGCAGCGCATGAGCGAGGTCCGTGGACTGGAAGAGAAGTACCGCGACCTGATCGAGAATTCCCCGGAAATGATTTATCAGCTCGACCGATCCGGTCGGTTCGTCCATGTGAACCAGACGGGACTCGAAAAATTGGGCTATAGCCGCGATCAGATGATGGCCATGCATTTATGGGACCTCGTGCCCAATGCCCAAGCTCCGCATGTCCTGACCTATTTGGAGCGGCTCATGTCGACCGGACGCAATACCATTGAAACGGTGTTCATGGCGAAAGACGGCCGCACCATTGATGTGGAGATTCATGCCACCGCCCTCTTCGATCAGCTGAGCGGAGACCTCGTGCATACCCGCGCCTTCGTGCGGGACGTCACGGAGCGGCATCGGTTGGAGCAGGAGCTCCAACAGTATACGAGCAAGCTCGAGTTGGCCGTTTCCGAGCGGACCCAGCAGTTGGTCGCCTCACAAGCCCGATATAAAGCGCTCTTCGATCTGGTCGCCGATTCGGTCTTCATGGTCGACCAGGATGGCACCATCGTGGCGGTGAACAAGCGTGAAGAGCAGGCACTGGGTTATTCGGAGTCGGAGGTGATCGGCCGAAGCATTTTTGCGGTCATGCTACCGATCTATGGCGAACGGTTACGCGCGCTGCTTCAAGAACTGGCGGGCGGTCAGCGGCAGGTGCCCACCCAGGAAGTCGCCGTGCGGAACGCGGCCGGCGTGGAGCTGGCCGTGGAAATGGATCTCATACGGGTGGGGGACGATGATCGGGTGTTGGTCATGGCGCAGCTGCGCGATATCACCGACCGAAAACGGCTGGAACGGCAACTGCAATCATACCGTGAGGAATTGGAGTTCAAAGTCCGGGAGCGGACCCGAGAGATCGAGCAAACGAAACAGTATCTGGAGAATCTGCTTGAGAACGCGAACGATGTCATTTACACGCTGGATACGGAACAGCAATTCACCTACGTCAACGGAAAGATCGAGGCCTGGGGATATCGAAAGGAGGATCTCATCGGCCGGCCCTACCTTTCTCTCCTCTCGAAGCGGCATCGGGGCCGGCGGCTGAAAAGCACGCTCGACATCGGTGCCAAACAGGTCTATGAGGTGGAGGTTGTTACTCGAACCGGAGAGGCGCGATTGGTCATGGTCAGCGTGTCGCCATTGCACGGGGTCGAGGGAGAGATATTGGGTGTGCTCGGAATTGCGCGCGATATGACGGATACCAAGAAGCTCGAGCAGCAGATCCGCAACTCGGAGAAACTCGCGTCGGTCGGAAAACTGGCGGCCGGAGTGGCGCACGAGATCAATAACCCCCTCGGCGGTATACTGAACTGTCTTTATAACCTGGGCAAAGGGACGGTATCTCCGGCCAGACGGGAGGAATATCTCGCATCTATGGAGGACGGCCTTCGCCGGGTGCAAAGAATCGTCCGACAGTTATTGGATTTCTCGCAGCAGCACCAACCTGAATATTCGTTGACCGATATCAATCAGGTCATCGAGCGCGTCCTGGTGCTGACCACCCATTTGTTGGCCCCCAACCGGATCGTTCTGGAAACCGTGCTCGGCGCTTCGCTTCCGAAGCTCATGATTGATCAACACATGATCGAGCAAGTGCTCATGAATCTGGTGCTCAATGCGGTGCAGGCCATGAAGGACGGCGGGGTGCTGGGCATCCGGACGACGGTGGAAGAGGGCCTCTGCCAGGTCATAATCCGCGATAGCGGGTCCGGCATTCCGGCTACCGTGCTGCCCAAAATTTTTGATCCGTTCTTCACCACCAAGAACGAAGGCGAGGGGACGGGGCTGGGATTGTCCGTGAGCCTGGGCATCATCGAACGGCATGGAGGAAAAATCCTGGTCGACAGCGAAGTGGGCCGAGGGACGGTATTTACTCTGTGCCTCCCGGTGTCTCGGGAACGGCAGCCTGCGGAGAAAGTGTCATGACGGCGCTCAAGATCCTCATCGTCGACGATGAGCCGCTCATGCGGTTGTCGATGCTGGATGCGCTGGAAGCGGTGGGACATGACGTGCATGCCGCTTCGACCGGTACGGAAGGGATTGATCAGGTCAGGAAGCAGGCGTTTGATCTGGTCATTACCGATCTCCGGCTGCCGGGAGCCGATGGATTGACGGTTCTGAAGGCCGCGCGAGAGACACATCCGGAGACGGAAGTGTTGGTCATTACCGCCCATGGATCGGTGGAAACCGCGGTGGGTGCGATGAAGCTGGGAGGCTTTGATTATATCACCAAGCCGTTTCAGATGGATGAGCTGCTGTTGATCGTCGAACGAGTCGGGACAGTGGTGGGGCTCCGTAAGGAAAACCGGGATCTGAAGGAGGCGCTGGAAGATAAGTTCAGCTTCGGCGGAATTCTCGGCGCCAACACCCGCATGCGTGCGGTGCTCGACAAGCTGAAACTGGTCGCCGCCACGGATTCGACGGTGCTCATCCTGGGCGAGAGTGGAACCGGTAAAGAGCTGGCGGCGAATGCCGTACATCAGAATAGTCCTCGTCGCGACTATCCCCTGATCAAAGTCAGTTGTGCCGCGTTACCGGAAACCCTGCTCGAGGCGGAACTCTTCGGCCATGAGAAAGGCGCGTTCACCGGAGCGTTGCGGCAACGGCGGGGACGCTTTGAAATGGCCAATCGGGGCACCTTGTTCCTCGACGAAATCGGCGAGATTTCGCCCATCGTGCAGGTCAAGCTCCTTCGTGTCCTGCAAGAACGGAAATTTGAACGGGTGGGGAGCAACCAGACCCTGGAGGTCGATGTGCGGGTCGTGTGCGCGACCCAAAAGGATTTACGGAAGGAAGTGGCACAAGGACGATTTCGGGAAGATCTGTTTTATCGCCTGAACGTGGTGCAGGTGGTGATACCGCCTCTGCGTGAGCGGCAGGAAGACATCATGGTCATTGCCGACCACATCCTCCAGAGCTGCTCATCGAAGTTACACAAAAAACTGAAGGGCTTTTCTCAGCCGGCCCGCGAGCTGCTCCTCCGATATTCCTTTCCGGGAAATGTCCGCGAGTTGGAAAACATGATCGAGCGGGCGGTGGCGTTGGGACATGAGCGTGATGCCGTTCAACCGGCGGATCTCTGTGGCTTTCAATCCTGCCCGTACTTGGGCGGGCCGGCACAAGAATCTTGTGGGTTTTGCAGCGAAGGTCTTTCTGCAGGCAGTAAAAGAAAAGATATCTCGCTGACGTCGCTCGCAACCGCGCGGGAAGGGTTTGAGAGGGACTATATCGTCGGAGTCTTGGAGCGGGTAGAAGGCAATCGCACGACTGCCTCGAAGATACTGGGTATGTCCCGGAAGGCCTTGTGGGAAAAGTGCAAGCGCTACGGCATTCCCTCCGCCCGCGAAGAGGCGGAGGACGAAGCGGAGTAACCATCGGTCCGTCCGACTTGTCGCCGGGGTCTTTCGATGTTTTCCAACACTGACCGGGAAGGACACGAGAGCGGGCTTGGAGGAAGTTCGCCTAAGACCTTGCGGTTGGATCGCTGCGCAAAGACTCTATCCGATCTAACTTCCCCCTGAACGACCGCGGCGCTTACTCTTCCGACTTGGCTCCACCTTCCCAGAGCTTGATCGTGCGATCCCAGGAGGCGCTGGCCAGGCGGCGCCCGTCAGGAGAGAAGGCGATGCATCGGATGCCGCCGCTGTGGCCTTTCACGGTTCTGAAGTTGCGGCCGGTCGCGATGTCCCAGAATTTCATCGTCTGGTCATCGCCGGCGCTGACCAGGACTTTTCCGTCCGGGGAGAGGGCGAACGAACGAATCCACCCGCTGTGGCCGGTGAGCGTTTTTTTCTCGATCAGCTTCGGCATCTCGAAAAACTTAATCGTATGGTCGCGGCTGCCCGTGATCAACATCTTGCCGTCCGGCGTAAAGGTCATGGCGCCGATCCAATAGTCCATCGGTTTTTGGAAGCCGCCGTCGTCTTCGACAAAGTAGCCGCGGGTCTCCGTGGAGTCTTCCGCATCCCGGCGCCAATGCCCGTCATGCAATACCTTCTCTTCTCCGCTGGGCAACACTTCCCATAGTTTGATCTTGCCGATGTCGGTTCCGGTGGCGAGGTGAATGCCGTCCGGAGAAAAGGCCACGCACACGGACCAATGATGATCGTATTGATCCTTACCGAGCAAAGTCATCAGTTCCGTCCCCGTCGTGACTTCCCAGATCTTGATGTCTTTGTTGTGGCTGCCGCGTGCGAGCATCAGGCCGTCCGGCGACAGAGAGAGGCTGCACACATTGTGGTCGTAGCGCGTAAATAACAGTTTCGTGGGTTCGCCGGTCTTCGGATTCCATAAGCGAATGGTACGATCTTCGCTGCCCGTAGCGAGGGTTTGCCCGTCCGGCGTGAAGACCAGCGCCCGTATGTCATTTGTGTGGCCGCGAAGCGATTTGAGCAGCCGGCCGGTTTCGATGTCCCAGATCCGGACCAGGCGTTCCGCACCGCCGCTTGCGAGCGTCAGGCCGTCCGGTGAGAAGGCTACGGTCCAAATGCCATGTGAGTGGCCACGAAACGTTTTGATTTCCCGGCAATCGGCTTTCCAATGCTCCAAAAAGTCTAGGGCGGCCTTCGGCGTGGCCTCGGTCGGCGAGCCGGGCATGGCACTTGGCGTGGAGGGTGTCATCGTCTGTTCAGGCATGTTCCGTTTCCCTTTGAATGACAGCCACGGTGGCGGGTGGACGTTGTTTGCAAATCCGCTTTTCTGCCCAGTATAATTCCGCTGCCTTGCGATCGTAAGAGATGGTTGACGGCCAAGTCAAGCCAGCAAGGCGCCCTATGAGGCACGCAACCAGCATCACTCTAGGCCCATCGCAAACCTCAATAGTCGCTCAAGAGGCTCACATGGAAATCAGGTTTCAGCCCGCATTGTTGCAGGAAGTCATCGACTCCTTCGTCGAGAAGACGGAGCGGGAAGGAGACCCCACCTATTACAAGGAGTTCCATGAATACGCCGACCCCATCTATGAGAAGTTCATTCTCGAAGATCGGGAAGGGGAGTTTAAAAAGCTGTATCAGTATCTCTTTGGGACCTGGGGATTCTCCGATATTATTCGCGATTCCTTTAATGAATATCCGCTGCTCAAAGAAAAGGTCGGCATCGTGTTGGTCAAAGGGGTGTTGAAGGAAGACCAGGAAGGCGTCGACATTCTGCGCAAGTGGGGATCCGTCGAAAAGGAAATGGCGCGGGAGTTTGAGGAGCGGGGGATGAAGGGCGTCGGCATTAAGCTGATTCCGCGCCGATTTTACGACCCGGCCCTCACACGGTACTGCCGGCATGAGCTCATGCACATATCCGACATGATTGATCCGACGTTCGGGTACGACGCCGATACGAAAGTGGGGCAGAACCCGGGCGAAGAAACGTTGATTCTGCAACGGTACCGCGTGCTGTGGAGCTTGAGCGTGGATAGCCGCCTGGTCACGGCCGGCAAAGAACCGATGTTGAGCAAGGAAGACCGCTTCAAGGAATTCCGCTCATGGTATCGCAAGATTCCGCCGCCTCAATTGAAGTCGGTCTTTGAAGGCCTCTGGCAAACGTCTTACTTCACGCATTCAGAATTGATTGAAATGGCGACTGACACACTGCGCGTGATGGATCGGGCCGTCGATGTGGAGGGCGGTGAGCTCCCGGAGAGCGAAAATAAGGTGATGCTCATGCCGGGATTTCCCTGCCCCTTATGCCGCTTCCCGACCTATTCCTGGGTGGAGGACATGGCCAATAAGCTCGAGCCGTACGTGCTGGATTTCATCCGGGAAAACCACCCGGGGTGGGATGTGGAATTTGGCGGATGCGATCGGTGCGTGGAAGTCTACAAGCTTCGAGCCGATGGTGTGATGTAGTCGATATGGCCACCAACCCTTCATATGGGCGACGGGATTTCCTGAAGGATTCCGTGCTGTCCGTGGCGAAGGCGGCGCAGGAATTTGCCCAGCAGAAAGAGGCGGCCGCTGTGCCGGTGACGCCGCCGATTCGCACCGATTGGCTGCGGCCACCGGGTGCCGCTGATGAGGCGTTGTTTCTGGAGCGCTGCACGAGATGTGGCGATTGTATTGAGAGCTGTCCTCCGGGCGCCATCATTGTCACCGGCGACGGGACTCCGGGGATCTTTGCGGATGAGACGCCCTGCGCCTTGTGCGAAGACCTTCCCTGTATTGCGGCTTGTGCTACCGATGCGTTGGTGCCCGTTGAGGGCATCGCGGCCGTCCGCATGGGGATGGCCACCATCACACACCGCCTATGCACCGCGGGGCAGGGGTGCCATGCCTGCGTCTCCAAGTGTCCGACGAACGCGCTTGACATGGATTTTGAGTCGCTCCGGTTGGTGTTGTCTTCCGAGGCGTGCGTAGGATGTGGTATGTGTGAATCGGTCTGCAAGACCGTGAACGACCGCGTCGCCATTCGCGTCACCTCGCCGAGGCAGTGGGCCAAAACAGCGAAATGAGCGGCACTCAGGGTGCTGCCGGTCCTGGTAGGACAGGGTCGATCTAGCAATGTACAATGTCGGGAAGCGGCTCAACATAACGTGCATAACCCTAAAGAGTTCGCGCTTGACATCCCCTGGGCCTTTACCTATCATACGCAATCCCGTGCCGTGGAAATCTGCTGGCAGCGGGTATGGTTGTGTGAGTAGGGGGCCTGGGTTGCACGCGACATCCAGGAGAAAATCTCATGACGAGTAAACAGCCGGTGCAGAGCGTTTCTTCCTCCGCAACCGCCGTCATCACGAATCCTCCCACCATTAAAGACTCTCCCGCCGTTGAACGAGCCCTCAATCGCAGTAAACTCTATTTGCTCGTTTCCTGGAGCTTGCTGTATCCCGAAGACGAAGAGTTTCTTGACTATCTCCAGTGCGGTGAATTTGTCGAGGATGGTCGAGCGGCGGTCGATGCCCTGCAGGCGGTCATCGAATCACATGGCGGAGACCGCGCTACACAAAAGCTGATGGCCCTCAAGAAGCAATTTGATCAGGTCGAGAAACTAATCGCCTCTGAATGTGTCAACTGGCAATTGAGCGATTTGCAGGCGGAGCACCGTCGGGTGTTCAGCAATGTGATTACGCTCGACTGCCCGCCCTATGAAACCCTCTTCGGCAATGATCACGTATTTGCCCAGTCTCATGTGATGGGTGATATTGCCGGATTCTACAAGGCATTTGGGGTAGAGCTGTCCAAAGACATCCATGAGCGGTTGGATCATCTGAGCGTTGAGTTCGAGTTCATGCATTTCCTCGCCTATAAAGAGTCCTATTCTCGTTGCCATGATGGTGCGGAGAAGACCCAGATCGTGGTTGATGCCCAGAAGAAATTTGTCAAGAATCACATCGGCCGCTGGGTGCCTCTCTTCTGCCGGATGCTCACCAAGAAAGCGGATTCCGGTCTCTTCAAAGTCGTGGCCGATATGACAGCCGAGTGGATGGATTTTGAGACCGCGTTCTTGGGCGTGACTCCACAGCCTTATACCGAAACGGATTATCGGCCTGCCACGTTCAATTCTCCGGAAGGTCAGACCTATGAATGTGGCGCACAGGATCAAGGGAATGAATTGAGCGTATTGTTGAATGAGGTGGGCGCTCAGTCATTTATGGATGTGAAGGAGAAGGATAAGGATAAGGATAAGGAGGAGGAGGGACCGGTAGGAACCGCCTAAGTGCCGTGTATTCATTATAGGGTTTTATGCAGCAGTCATTTTGGGCTGATGTTATTAATCTTTTAATTGAGAGGAGGGGTTAGCCGTATGAGAGTAGTGCAGACAACCAACAAGAAATTGGTGTTTGGCATTCTTCTCTCTGCCCTCGTCGTCGGCATCATGCTGACGTTAGGGCAGGTACCATTGGCCGTCAGCCAGCCGGTCACAATCCCGGCCAAGGCAGTCAAGGGCCCGATTCCCATGGATGGCGCCAACCCGATTTGGGAAAGCGTCCCTGGTGTCGTGGTTCCGCTCAGCGGCCAGTTGATCACCACGCCGATGCACCCGAACATCTCGGTGAAGTCGGTGTTCGTGAAAGCCATGACCAATGGCAAGGAAGTCGGGTTGCGTTTGGAGTGGAACGATCAAACCAAGAATGACACGACCATCGGACCGCAGGACTTCCGTGACCAGGTTGCTATCATGTTTCCCGTGAGCACCTCGGGTGCGCCCCCGTTCCAGTGCATGGGGCAATCCGGCGGCACCACGAACATCTGGCGCTGGAATGCGGAATGGCAGAAGGACCTCGGTAAAGACAGCGCCGGAATCTGGGACGTGGACGATCAGTATCCCGGTATTTTCTGGGATTACTACTTCGAAGAGCCGGCCGGTGGAGTAACCTATCCTGACCGGATCGGACGCAGCCTTGGTCCGTTCAATCCAGGCATTTGGTCTGGCAACATCATGTCTGACCCGACGCTCCGTGTGAGCTCGGTCGAAGACCTGAACGCAAATGGTTTCAGCACGCTGACGACACAGGCTCATCAGGATGTGATCGGAAACGGTGTGTGGGAGCCATCAGGATCCGTGAAGGGTGGAGCCTATACAGGTCCGACCTGGCGCGTGGTCGTGAAGCGTTCGCTGGAGACCAGCGATGCCAATGATACACAGTTCAAGGGTGGCATGTCCGTGCCCATCGCCTTCGCGGTGTGGGACGGCGCCAACATCGAGCGCAACGGTATGAAGTCGCTCTCCACCTGGTTCACCCTGAAGCTTCAGTAAGGGAACCGGTTTTCGCGAGACCCGCACTCTTCTGCTCATGAGAAGAGTGGCGAAGAAGTGAAGAGAGGCCCCGAGTCAGCGTCACCTGAGTGACGAAACGATTCGGGGCCTTCTCTTTTTCTTCCGTCCGTCGAACTGATCACCCGGTCGGCGCAAGTTGCAATTGCGCGATTGCAGAGTGTATAACCCACTGGACTCGTCATCAAAACGCGGGAAACTGCACGATAGAAACAGCGCTTTATTATGAAAGTCTCGTTGCTCTTTCCTCCTACTTGGCATCCTTCCCAGCCCTATCTCAGCCTGCCATCCTTGACCGGATTCTTACACCAGGGGGGCGTGTCGAATGTGTCTCAGCGAGACCTGGGGATTGAACTGTTGGACGGCGTCCTCACTCGGTCTTACGGTGCGGAGGTTTATCAACGGCTGGTTGATAAGCAGCGGGAGCTTGAGCGGACACAGTCAGGGGAGACAGGTCCTGGAAGCCGAGAACACTATGCCAAGATCGCAGAGTCTCTGGATCGATTTTCTTACCTGATCGATCGCATCGAACTTGCCAAAGACACCCTTCGTGGCGAGGGCTTTTACGACCTCGATGCCTATCGAGGCAGCCTGTTCATGATCGATAAATGGCTGGAGGTCGTGTCGTCGGTCTATTTCCCCACGAGGCTCACGGTTGTCGACAACCAATTCAGTAACTATTCCATCTATTCCTCGAAAGACCTGATGAAGGTCATTCGTGATGAAGCTCAAAATCCCTACATCAGCCTGTTCCGTGACCAGTTTATCGGCTCCATTGTCAATGACCGGCCCGATTTGATCGGCGTCTCGATTACGGCGACCTCACAGATCATCCCTGGTCTGACCTTGTGTCGCTTGATCAAAGAAGCGGCGCCGGATCTGCACGTCACCATCGGGGGGAGTATTTTCACCCGCCTCGTTGACAA
The DNA here is from genome assembly GCA_965285945.1 of uncultured bacterium. Classification (GTDB taxonomy): domain Bacteria; phylum Nitrospirota; class Nitrospiria; order Nitrospirales; family Nitrospiraceae; genus Nitrospira_D. The sequence goes on from CBDIWP010000005.1 coordinate 188,704, forward strand.
CATTCGCCGTTGCCCCAGTCTCTTCGATTTGACCGATGACATTGTCGTCTTCGAGGGGGAAACGGCACTGCTCGAATTGGTCAACCAGCTCGCCGGCAAAAAAGACTATAGCAAGGTGCCGAATCTTATCTATCGTCAGAACGGCAAGATCACGGTCAATCAGCCGTTCTATTCGGAGAACGTCAATCAGTTGCCGGCGCCGAATTACGACGGATTCCCGCTCGATCGCTACCTCTCGCCTGAGCCGGTGTTGCCGGTACAGTTCTCCCGCGGCTGTTACTACAAAGATTGCGCCTTTTGCGCCCTGACCCTTGATCACCAGAATTTTCGGCAAAAAGAGCCTGGTCGCACGATCGAGGAGTTGGAATGGCTGAAGCAGCGGTACGGAGCCCAATACTTCTTCTTCACCGACGAGTGCTTTGCGCTGTCGCCGACGAAGCGGCTCGCTCAGCAGATGATCGACAGACGGCTCGACGTTAAGTGGACCTGCGAAATGCGGTTCGAGAAAAATTTAAGCCGTGAGCTCCTGACCTCGATGCGGGATGCCGGGTGTTTGAAAATCGTATTCGGGTTGGAGTCGTTCAACCAGCGCGTCATGGATTTCATGAAAAAGGGGATCAAGCAGGAGTGGGTCCGGCGTATTGCGGATGATTGCGTCGACCTCGGCATCGCGGTTCATGCTTATATCATCGTGGGCTTCCCCACGGAGAAGAAGGAAGAAGCCCTGGATACCATGAACTTCATCGTGGAAAACAAGAAACTCCACGAGTCGTTCGGGTTCTCTTGCCAGCCCTGCCTCTTTGATTTGGAAAAGGAAGCGCCGATCATGAGCGATCCGGCCGGGTATGGAATCCGCCGCATTATGCGTCCCTCAGCCGAAGACTTGAGTCTTGGATTCTTTTATGAGGTCCAAGAGGGCATGACTCCCGATGAAGCCGAAGCACTGTATCAGCATGTCTATGAACGCGTGAGCGAAGTGGTGTGCGAGTTGCCTTTCAACTATTCGATGGCCGACGGGTTGCTGTACATTGCCAAGGCTAAAGAGCAAACCGGTCAAGCTCCCCAGCCCATCGGATCGTAAGGGGCCACGGTTGCTCGTGCCGTGCAGCATTGACCCCCTTTTTTGCCGACCGATATAATAGGCCCTTGCGAAAGGGGACGTGGTGATTAAGGCAGGCACCATTGGTGATCGACTGACCGGAAAGATCGGGGACTTCGGTCCCTTGTTCGAGTACACGGTCAAATTTGCCCTTCTGGCCTCCTTCCTTGAATTGGTCTTGTATCGGCTGGTGTCCCGCCTCGGTATGCATCTGAGCAAAATGGCGGCCACGCATCCTTGGATCACGCCGACCTTTACGGCGCTGACGGAAATCGGCACATGGCTGCTCAATGTGGTGGCTATCCTGCTGTTCCTTGGTCTGATTGTGACGATGATCAATCGAAGCATGACGCAGGGGCGGAGCAAGCTGACCACCATCGGCATGGCCTGCTCTGCCTTGTTGCTGCTCCTGACGGTGGGATTTTTATTGGTGCCTCCCGCAATGCTAGGATCCATCATTTACAATGGATTGGCCTTCATCACGCTGGCGTTATTTATATTCGACTATCTCTCCACTCATCGGGAACGGTCGCAGCGCATCTTTGGTCTGACCTATTTTTTGGGCATTTCGGGCTGGCTGTACTATCAAATCGTGTCGACGTCCTACAGTTTGACCGGTACATTGGCGGCACCTCCCCTGGTCTATGAGTTTCACCGCGCCGGGGAAGCGCTGATGGTTTTGGCCAGTTTCCTCGTGTTTGTCGCGTACGGCCGCGGATTGTCCTTGCGGACAAGGAACCGTCGACAGCGGAGCCGCGCCATCTGGTTCTGGTCGACGGCCGGCGTGATTTTCACGACGTTGATCTTTACCGACTATCTCCTGGGCTTGTATGATCCTGCCTTGGCGTCCGCAGTGAGGCAGGCTTCCCAAGGTATCGGATGGATTTTCCAATTTGGGATGGGCTATACGTTCTATCTTCCCTTTGCCATTTACATGGCGGGCTTGCTGTGCTGGTCCTATACCGTCATCAAGTTGCTGACGATGGGGCGCTTGGCGGGTTATGGCATCGGCCTCATGTTCATCGCCGGATATGCGTTGCTCTTTTCGAACCTCACCCTGATGGTGATCCTCGGAGTAATGTTGTTAACGCTCGATCGAGTGAAACCGATGGCGACAGAGGCGGCACCGGCAACCAGGAGTCCATTGATGCAATCACCCGATGGTCTGGTTACGGAACAACTGTAATGAGGAGTAAGAGGAGACTGGCATACAGGTGAAACCTATGGATACACAGAAACCGACGTCAGAAGCAGCGCAGACCAGTGTGGCGGTCGATCCGGGAGATCAGCCGCTGTCGCCTGATGAAGAAATTGCCGAAATCGAAAAACTCCTGGCAACAGAGCCGGATGATTTTCAAGCACGCTGTCGCCTAGGGGAGCTCTATTTCAGCAAGGGGCGTCTCGACGATGCGCTCGCCGAGGTCAAGAAATCCATTGAGATGGCAGAGGGGTTACGCGCCGAAATGAATCGCTCCCTAGCCATGTACTACTCGAACCTCGGCACGATCTACGCGACGAAGAGCATGGCCGACGAGGCGGAAGCGGAGTTCCGGCATGCGCTAGACGTGTTTCCCCACGACGTGTTGGCATTGTTCAATCTGGGGCGGCTCTACGCCGATAAAAAGAAGTACATGGAGGCCAAGGACTATTACGAGCGTCTTGTCGAAATTACGCCCGACGACCCCATTGCCTGGTACAACCTCGCCGGAGTGTACATCGAATTGGACAATCCTCAAGTGTCCGACTACAACACGATCGATATGGGCATCCAGTGCTATATGCGCACGCTGGAACTCGATCCGAAGCACCTGGAGTCGAGCTTCAAGCTCATGGAGATCGCGCTTAACCACAAGAAGACGGATCTGGCCATTAAAGTCATGGAAAGCGCGGTCGAACACAACCCGGACGAGCCGCTGGCTTACTACAACCTCATCAGTGTCTACGATAAGTGTAAGATGTTTGAGCAGGCCGAAGAAGCCCGGAAGCGGTTGAAAGAGCGGTTTGCCAAAAAAGCGAAAGAAAGTTCAGCCACCTGATTACCCCTCACCAAGGAGTGCATCATGTTTGGGAGTCTTGGTTTTACAGAGCTGATCCTGATCCTGGTCATCGTGCTGATCATTTTCGGCGCGGGTAAGCTGCCGCAGCTGGGCGAGGGCCTTGGCAAAGCGATCAAGGGCTTCAAGAAGTCTGTGCATGAGGCGGATCAAATTGAAGCTGAAGCCCTGGCGGCACAGCAGCAACAGCAGGCAACGGCCCCTCAGGCCATTACCGAGGCTCCAACGCAGGCCGCGTCAGTGGATCAGCCGGCCGCCGTGCAACCGGTCGCCCGCGCTTAACTTCATCCTGTGTTGAGAGGAGCTCAAGCCCTTGGATACTGAACTGCAACTGGCGAGCGGCTACATCGAAACCTTTGCGGGCAACGGCAAGGCGCGCAGTACTGGCGACGGCAAACGCGCAGTGAAAGCCGGTATCCCGCTACCCCACCATGTGGCGCTCGACAAGGACGAGACATGGCTCTACTTCGCCGAGTCAGGCTCGGATCGTATCCGGCGGATTCATCTCCTCGAGGGCACCCTCCACAATTTTGCCGGTATCGGCGAGACCTGCTACAGCGGCGACGAGGGGCCCTGCGGCGAAGCGGGCCTTTATTTGCCGTTGGATGTGGCCTTCGACTCTCAGAATCATCTGTACATTTGCGATTCAGGGAGCAACCGGATTCGAAAGGTTGACCGTGAAACCGGCATCATTACCACGGTAGTCGGGACGGGACAGCACGGTTTCAACGGCGATGGGCCTGCGCTGGAGGTGAATCTCACGTGGCCTGCCGCCATCGCATTCGACCGCGACGACGTGTTGTACATCGCGGACACGCAGGCGCATAAAATTCGTCGGTATGATCCGAAGACCGGCCTCGTCACCACCATTGCGGGAACTTGGACAGCGGAAGACGACGCGCGCGAGCAGCCATTGGTCGCCCGCAATCTCGTCGTATTGTCGGGTGATGCGATTGGCATCGACTTCAGCGACGATCACGGGTGGCTGATGCCGGTATGCTCGGATGGCTTGGACATGTCGATGTACCTGGATGATGGCAGGCCCGCTCTGGAAGCCCGTCTCTATGATGTGGTTGGCATTGCGGTCAACAGCAGGGGCGATGTTCACTTCGTCGACAAAGGCAGCAATCGCGTACGCAAAATCGATGGGCTCACGGGCATTATCTCGACGGTGGCGGGCGTCTGCCGGTATGGCTATGACGGGGATGATAAGCCGGCCATCCGTGCCATGTTGCATGCTCCGGAAGCCGTGGTATTCGATGGGCAGGATCATCTTTACGTCTCAGATACGATGAACCACCGGGTACGGAAGGTGGATGCGGTCACGGGCATGATCACGACAGTGGCCGGCAACGGAGACAGCGGCTATGAAGACAAGAATATGGGGGGCTGCGGGGCCGCCCGGTTCGTCGCCAAGGAGTCTGCGGGCACGCTTAAACATGGCGACGGTCTGTTAGGGACGGAGGCGGTGGTCAATTCGCCGGTTGGACTGGCACTGGATTCCCAAGGACATCTCTATATCTGTGAACGTGGTGAAAACAAAATCCGTCGAGTGAAGCTCATTCCCTAATACTCGACCTTATCCGCCCTCCTGTGGCTCGCACGGATTTTGTGGTAATCTGGGTCACGCGGCGACTTTGCCGCTTCTCGGAAGTACTGCATGGTGCGAATCACGAACGTCGGCATATCTCGTCCTCTTCTGCTCGGATTGTTCTCGAGCCTCCTCGTCATGGCCGGTATCTTTGTTGAGTCGGGCATTCCGTTAGTCAGTTCTGCGGGAATGACGATCCGCTCACACTACATCGACGGTGATCTGCCTGCTACGGCCGACGATCCCGGGTGGAGCAAGGTCGCGCCCATGACGCTGCCCTTGAGCGGTCAGGTCATTACCCGTCCGGTCTGGCCTGAACCAACCGCACGGGCCCTGGTGGTTCGGTCGGTCCATAACGGCACGGACATCGCCTTCCTGTTGGAATGGCAAGACAACACCAAGAACGATCGATTGACGCCCGGAACATTTAGAGACGGGGTGGCGATTGGCCTTCCACTGGGGGATGCACCGGCGTTTTTCTGTATGGGACAATTGGATCACTACATCAATATTTGGCATTGGAAAGCCGATTGGCAAAGCGACATCGACCGTCGAGCCGCTCGACAATCGGAGAAGAAAGAAGGGGGCGTCCGGACCTTCGAAGTGATTCCGCGCCGCGTTTCATCGGTTGAGGATTTGATCGGGGGCGGGTTCAGTACGTTGACGACGAAGGAAAAGCAGGGCCGTGTTCAGGGCAAAGCTCAATGGAAGGACGGCGTCTGGCACGTGGTGATGCGCCGTCCCTTAGCCAGTGAGGAACCGGAAAACGAAGCGAAGCTGATTCCGGGACGGGTTCAAACCATCTCGTTTGCCGTCTGGAACGGGGAAAATAAGGAGCGTAACGGTCAGAAAGCCGTGGCCCCCTGGTTCCAATTGTCGATCGATCCCGTGAAACTGTAGACCGGAGCCAATAATGCACGTCCTTGTATCGCCGAGCGAGAGCACCGAAATGGGTTCCTGGCCCACCATGCCACAGGTCTTGGGCGGTGGCCGGGCATATCTTTTGAGCTTCGCCTTGGCGGTCGCCTGTGCCGGATTCGTGCAGGCCGAGACGGGCCTGAACGGAATGACGGAAGAGGAAGCGGCGAGGCTGGGCGAGGAGTTTGGTATCGTGGTCGGGGCCGTCGATGAAGCGATTCAGAAGGAGCTCAATCTCCAGAAACCGCAGGGGGTGGCGGTGTTTGAGGTCATCGGGAATTCACGCGCCGATTATGCCGGCATCAAGGTCCGCTCGGTCATCAAAGAAGTGGACAAACACGAAATCCGTACCATGGTTGATTTCGGGCACGCGATAAAAAGAGCGATGAATGAATGTAACTTTACGGTGGGGACCTATGAACCGGCCGACCCGGGAGATCCGGTCGGCTGGGGTGTCAATTTTCATTTTGTCGGGTGCAAGCGTGACTAGGATACCAGCGTGAGGACATTCCGCACCATCGCAGCGTGCATGTTGGTCTTCGTGATCCTGGGCGTCAATGCCTTGTACCATGACCGTGCCATCGCGCAAAAAGACAACGGTCAGGCTCCGCCCGAGTGGGTCGACGAGATTGAAAAAGTGTTCGTTCGATCGGAAGACTGCAAGCAGTGTCATGATCGCCATTACGAGGAATGGAAGGGCGTACGGGAGCAGACGCCGGACTTGAAGACGTTCGGCCGAGTGGATGCGGCGCTGCTGCACGGCACAGCGCTGGAATCTCCTGTCTTTCGCACCGTCCTGGGCGTGTGGATGCAGACCAATCCGTCGGCGGAGGAGCGGCGCCGGTGTCTCTCCTGCCATGTGCCGTCCACGATGGTGTTTCCACAGCATGCCGATAAGATTGTCGCGCAGGTCTTGGGGGGAAAGCCGCAGGTCGAAGGAATTGGCTGTGCGTCCTGCCACCTCATCAACGCCGTGGAAAAGACGTCGACTTCGCCCCCCAGTTTCAAACTGCAACCGGGCAACACCCTGTATGGACCCTACGCCGACCCGGAGGAAAACCTCGTTCACAATGCGGCTCAGTCGGATCTTTTTCGGGGCGCAAATTTCTGTGCTTCGTGCCATTTCGATAAAGTGAAAGACGTGACTCAGAAGGATCTGCCGGGCGAAATTCTGCAAGGCACCATCTGCCAGGATTGCCATATGGAGCCCTCGACTGGGAGTTCCACGTCTAGACGTGGTGCGATGACGAGAGGGATCGGGCGCCATTGGTTCCGCGGCGTCGTCATTCCGGGCACCCTGCTCAAGAATCGCAACCTTCAAGCCGAGTGGATGCCTCGTGTCGATATTGAGGTGGCCAAGGCCGGCGGATCGGTCGAAGGCACGGCGTTGGTGAAGATCGGGAGTCTTCCGCACAGTTTTCCGGACGGAGATCCGGTCTTAAAACAGTTCTATCTGACGATTACCACTAAGGATGCGAAGGGCACGGTTCTGGTTGAAGAGACGAAACACTTTGGGCTGCCCTATGACAAAATCCTTCGCGGCCCCATTCCCGATCCCTTTATTAAGGGCGGGCATACGCGGAAAGTGCCTTTCGTCCAGACGTTGCCTGCGGGCACAGTGGCGGCTACCGTCGAGGCGGTGTTGACCTATGCGTTAATTCCCACTCCGGACCCGACGTTGAAGGACAAGTATCTCGCGACGTTACCAAGCGACAAGGAGCGGGACGAAGCGAAAAAGATTCTCAATGAGTACACGCAGCCACGCATGCTCACCTATCGGGCCAAATCATTATAGGGAAGGAACCGGCTATTTTGGGCCAGCGCACATTCTTGGCGATAGCGGGAGGGGCAGCCTTAGCATTGGCTGTGGGGGTGCTGTCTTTCGATGGCGATGCGGCTTCGATGATGGCGCAGGACATGAAATCCCAGGCGCTGATCGAAAAGGCATTCCCCAATTCTAATAAATGTAAACGCTGCCATGAACGTGTCTTTGAGGAGTGGGAGACGTCGCCGCTTTCGCGATCCATCCATTCGCCGGCATTCCGCGCCTCATTGGATGCGTATCTGAATCACGCGGCCGGTAAAGACAAGGCGCTCTGCTTCCGTTGCCATGCGCCGCATGTCCGTGAGTTTCCCGACCACGCCCAGTTGTTCGTCGAGCAAGCCAAAGCCGGGGATCCCTCACTCGATGGCGTGGCCTGCGCGCAATGTCACCTGATCAAGTCGGTGGATCGAGCGAAGCATCCGCCGGAGCCCAGATATGAATTGGGCAGCAAGACCCTGTATGGACCCTACAAAGACTTTGTCCAGAATCTGGCGCATCAGTCACTGGAGTCGGGTCTGTTTCGCAAGTCCGATCTCTGTCTGAATTGCCACCAGTCGGTTCCCTCGGCGGCCAATCTTGGCAAAGCCAACGATCTGCTGGGGAACTGGGACCAAAGTCAGGCCGCAAAGTCCGGCAAGGAATGCCAGACATGTCACATGCCGGAGCAGGTAGGGGAATCGGCCAACGGAGAGAGGAAACGCAAGATCGCCAACCATACATTCCCGGGTCGCATTGGAAAGCTGCGACAAGAGGCCGCCACGCTGGATGTGCAGACGAAGATCGAGGGTGACAAGACGACCGTGACGGTCAGGGTACACAGCCTGGTGCCCCATAATCTGCCTACGACCCATCCTGCCTGGGCAACTGTCGTGCTCGACCTGGATGTGAAAGGGAAAAACCTCAAGACGGTGTTTTCTGACAAACGGGTCTATGGCCGGACCTATGCCGATGCCCAGGGGCAAAAAACGGTGTTTGATTTCGAGGCGGTGAAAGTTCTCGAGGACACCGTGTTAAAGCCTGAAGAAGTGAGGACGGAAACGTTTACGTTCCCGACCCCCAAAGATACGCGGACGTTTGACGTCGAAGTGACGTTGAACTATGCGCCGCTCACGGGACCCGCCCCCTTCCTCCAACGAGTGGAAGCCGAATCGTCCAAAGGATCCCAGGATCCGGTGTTTCAACCCATCGACATCGTCAAGCGGACAGAGAACATCCCCATCAACAAGTAACTTCCCTAGCTTCACGGCACTATTCCCCCCGGTCATACCATACCTGCTAGGGAAGCCAATGGTAGTCCACCTCGATCGGGCACAGTAAGCTTCCGACATGTTGACGAAAGCGCTCGGCGGACGATCAGTCATTGTGGTGGGGGCTGGATTGGCCGGTCTCACTGCGGCAGTGCAATTGCAAAAAATAGGCGCTAAGGTCACGGTCATCGAGGCTCGCCCCCGCGTGGGCGGACGAGTGGTCACTGTACGCGGCGTGTTCGCCCACTCGCAGCATGCCGAGGCAGGGGGCGATTTTATTGACGAGGACCACCACGAGATCCGGTGCCTGGTCGGCACGTACGGGCTTGAATTGCGTCCTATCCTTCGTCGCGGATTCTCCTTCGTTCGTCATCTCGATCGCATGAGGGCTCCTTCGGCAAAGGCGTCCGGGGAACGGGCATGGAAGAAGTTGGCAAAGAAGCTCGATCCGTGGGTGCGCACGTATCGAATGGCTGGAGAACGGTGGGACAGCGCAGTCGCTCAGGTGCTGGGGGGGCAATCCCTGGCCTGCTGGCTGGCCGAGGTCCGGGCGGATGCTGAGCTGTGTGCTATCGCCCGCAGCCTGCGGGGATTTTTCCTGGCCGATCCGGAGGACCTGGCGCTGTTGGCTGTGGTCGATCAACTCGCCGCTGATGTCCCTGGACAGCAGCCGACGTATCGCATCGCAGGCGGCAACGACCGCTTGCCTGCCGCCATGGCCGCCGGTCTGGGAGAGGCACTCCGCTTGAATACCGCCGCCCGTGCCGTACGCCACGATGCCTCGTCCGTCCGGGTGACCGTTGAGACGGCGACGGGTGAATCTGGCCGCATTAAAGCCGACTATCTTGTTCTGGCGATTCCCGCCACCATGCTCAGAGCTATTCCTATCCGTCCCGCGCTGCCGCCACCCCAAGCGTGCGCGACCGAGGTGTTGAAGTATGGTCGGGTCACCAAAGCATTGCTTCAGTTTAACCGGCGATTCTGGCGCCAACGGGGTCGGGCCCGCGCTTTCGGCACCGATGCACCCACTGGAGCGATCTGGGAAGCCAACGAAGAACAGGCGGGTCAAGCCGGTATTCTGACGCTCATGGCCGGGGGCCAGGCGAGCGAGGACACCCAGAAATTGTGGGCCCAGCAGGGCGTCGCGGGTCTCGTCCGTTCATTGAACTGGTTAGGAGCCGATCACGCATCTCTTCTTCATAGCCGGCTAGTGAGTTGGGAACACGATCCCTGGGCGCAAGGGGGCTATGCCTATTTTGGTCCCGGGTACAACCCTGACTTGCGTCAGTGGCTGGCCCGTCCGTACGGGCGCATTCTGTTCGCGGGAGAACACACAAGTCTCAAATGGCAGGGGTATATGAATGGGGCGGTGGAAAGCGGCCTGCGCGCTGCCGCCGAAGTCAGCGCATTGTCGTCTCTTCAAGGGGGAGTTAGTCGGAAATAATGCGGGACCCCGGCGATTTCATCTTAAAGATCTGCAGCGCCGAGTAGATACTCTTGGCAGGATGATTGAGGATCAGGCGTGAATTCGTGATATGCGTGTCGAGCAATTCATATTGCCCGCCGCTGTAGTACAAATCGCAATCGTCGATCTGACAGTTCTTGTAAACGTGATTGTCTAAGGCGAGTTTGGCCTTGCTGAAGCTTTGCCCGTCGATGATGATGTAATTCGGTTCGAATCCCATGATCGGTCTCTCCGTCGACGACTATAGCAAAGACTGCTTACTTCGGCCAGCCAGAAAGCATCGTCAGCCGGCAGGTGATGGCCGTCTTGCGCAAAGTTCTGACTGGTTGCGGACTTGATCCCCTCTCGGCATCTGTATAGAATGGTCCAGCTTTTCACGTAGTTAGATACACGTGATTCTGCGCCACACTGCGGTTCCCCTTCCGTTCCCTGTACTTGCGAGAGACAGATGAGGCTTGTTTAACCACTAGGAGGGTATCCTGTGAGCGATTCAGCCATCATTACGTTTGCTCTGATTGCCGCGGCCACGGGCATCGCCTATGGCCTCTACCTCGCCATGTGGGTGTTCAAACTCAACGCCGGCAATGCGAAGATGCAGGAGATCGCCAAGGCCATTCAAGAAGGGGCCGGGGCTTACTTGAACCGTCAATACCGGACGGTGGGGATGGTGGCTGTCGTCCTGTTCGTTGTGCTGTGGCTGGCGGGATCTTTTTCCGACAAATTCGGCCTGCTGACCGCGATTGGATTCTTGATCGGTGCCGGAGCCTCGGCGCTGGCCGGGTATGTGGGAATGATCATCGCCGTGCGCGCCAATGTACGGACAGCACAGGCGGCGCATAGCGGTATGAATGCCGCCTTGACCGTCGCCTTCCGCGGGGGGGCGGTGACCGGGTTACTGTTAATTGGCCTCGGGTTGCTGGCGATTACCGGTTTTTATACGATCGCTCAGGCGATCTCCGGGCAGGAAAAGGCGATCCATGCCTTGCTCAGCCTGGGATTCGGCGGCAGTTTGATCTCGGTGTTTGCCAGGGTCGGTGGCGGTATCTATACAAAGGCGGCGGACGTCGGAGCCGACTTGGTCGGCAAGGTCGAAGCCGGGATTCCGGAAGACGACCCACGCAATCCTGCCGTCATCGCCGATAACGTGGGGGACAATGTCGGTGATTGTGCCGGTATGGCCGCAGATCTCTTCGAGACCTACGCAGTCACGACGGTAGCGGCCATGGTGCTGGCCTTCACGCTGTTCAAGGGAGCCACGGCGCCCATTCTCTATCCGCTTGCGCTGGGCGGCGTAACCATCTTCGCGACCATCATCGGCATTCTCTTTGTAAAGGTGAGTCCTGGTGGTGCGATCATGTCGGCACTCTACAAAGGCCTCTTTGTGGCCGGGGGCATTGCAGCGGTGGCATTTTTCCCCGTCACGTCGAGCATTATGGCGGGCGTCGGCGGTGTGAGCGGGCTGAACTATTACCTGGCCGCGTTAATGGGACTGGTGGTCACGCTGGCGCTCGTCTTCATTACCGACTATTACACGTCCAAGAGCTATGCGCCGGTCCAGGAAATCGCCAAGGCGAGTGAAACAGGCCATGCCACCAACATCATTGCGGGCCTTGCCGTTGGCATGCAGGCGACCGCCTGGCCGGTCATCGTGATCGGCACCGCGATCTTGGGCAGTTATTGGATCTGCGGAGGGGCGGAATCAGGAGGACTGTATGGTGTGGCGGTGGCCGCCGTGTCGATGCTCTCGATGGCGGGCATCGTGGTCGCGATCGATGCGTTCGGTCCGATTACCGATAATGCCGGTGGCATCGCCGAAATGGCGCATCTGGGGAAAGAAGTGAGGGACATCACGGACCCCCTGGATGCCGTGGGCAATACCACAAAGGCGGTGACAAAGGGTTATGCCATCGGCTCGGCCGGCTTAGCCGCCGTCGTCTTGTTTGCCGAGTTCGCCCGCGAAGTGGCCAAAGGCACGCAAGCCAGTACCTTCGATCTTTCCAATCCCTCCGTATTAGTGGGGCTCTTTCTCGGCGGCATGTTGCCCTTCATCTTCGGGGCCATGTGCATGAAAGCCGTGGGGCAAGCGGCCGGTCTGGTCGTGGAGGAAGTGCGGCGTCAGTTCCGAGAAATTAAAGGCATCATGGAAGGGACGGGCAAGCCCGAGTACGGCACCTGTGTCGACATTGTCACCCAGGCGGCGATTCAGAAGATGATGATTCCTGGATTGATTCCGGTCGTGGCGCCGATTCTGGTCGGCGTGATTCTTGGTCCCCAGGCCTTGGGAGGAGTGCTCGTTGGGAGTATTGTGACGGGCTTGTTCGTTGCTATTTCCATGACGAGCGGTGGCGGTGCTTGGGATAACGCGAAAAAATATATCGAAGAGCAGGGAAAAAAAGGAAGCGAGACCCATAAGGCCGCAGTAACGGGCGATACGGTCGGCGACCCCTATAAAGACACCGCGGGACCGGCAATCAATCCGATGATTAAAGTCATCAATATTGTCGCGCTCTTGATCGTGTCGTTGATCGTCAAGTAGCCGGGAGGGGTCTACTTCTGGCGTCCCTGTTTTGATCCGTGCCTTGACGGCCTCAAATGGGCTGGAGTAAGGTGACTTCAGGGATCACGCGGAGTTGATCCACGAGAGTTTCCCAAGAACGATGGGAGGTGCTCGGATGGAAAAACAGGAACGCAAGCAGGACGTCAAGCGCGAGCCGCAAGCAAAGGAAGAGGTCAAGGCTAATCCCAAGGTCGTCGAGGCCGGAAAAAAGATCAAGGAAGACATTGATAAACTCGTCGATGAAATTGACGATGTGCTCGAGAAGAACGCCGAAGAATTCGTGAAAAACTACGTTCAAAAAGGGGGGGAATAGCGAACCGCGGTTCGCATTCCCTTTCTCCTTTCTCCGTCCTTACTGGTCTTCCTTCCGCAGCCCTTCCTCTCCTCCTCCGTTTGACAAAGGAAGGAGGAGCCTTTACCATCTGGCTTCATTCCTGTGTAATCTCGACCACTTAGATTGTCTAGCGGCAGAGGCCCACATGAGGCAGGCATGAAGTCCAAGCTCTGGGTCTTTCGCGACATCGACCCCCTCAAGCGAGCGGCGTTAGCCCAGGCCTTATCCATTTCGTCGGCGACAGCGTCCTTATTGCTCGGCCGCGGCGTTACCACGCTTGACGAGGCCACTGCCTGGATGTCTTCCAAGCAAGCCCATGATCCGTTCTTGATCCCGGACATGGAAGTCGCGGTGGATCGGCTTCACGATGCCAGGCTCAGACGAGAGCGGGTCTGTTTCTATGGTGACTACGATGTGGATGGTATGTCGGCCACCAGTATTTACGTCTCATTCTTCCGCGGTCTGGGTGCCGACGTTCGCGCCTATGTGCCGCATCGTTTGCGCGAAGGATACGGCTTAAATGAAGGGGCCGTCCAAAGGCTCGCGGCAGACGGCGTGACGTTGCTGGTCACGAGCGATTGCGGAACGACGTCGCACCGTGAGATCGCGCTGGCGAATCAGCTCGGTATGGATGTTATCGTCACGGATCATCATCAAAGCGATGAGCACATGCCCCCGGCGCTGGCCGTGATGAATCCGCACCGGCGCGATGCGCAGTATCCGTTTCGCGGCTTGTGCTCCGGGGGCCTGGCCTACAAAGTGACGACCGCGTATCAAACGAAATACGGGCCGGGGGCCGTACCCTTGGACTCCTTGTTGGATCTGGTGGCGCTCTCCACCATTGCCGATGTGGTGCCGTTACAGGATGAAAACCGTGTGTTTGTGCGGGAAGGGTTGGCGCTACTCTCACGCGGAACGCGTTGCGGGATCAGAGCGTTGAAGCAAGTCGCCGGCGTGACGCGTGAATGTACGGCTGAGACGATCGGGTTTAGACTGGGCCCTCGCTTAAATGCCGCGGGGCGGCTGGATGAAGCCATGATAGGAGTCCAATTGCTGACCACAGACTCCGAACCTGAAGCCAAGCGGCTGGCTGAACACTTAGAGCAGCTCAACCGGACCCGCCAGCAACTCGAATCGGACACGATGCAGGAGGCCCTCGCACAGTTGGAAGGGCGGGAGATGCCGGGCGGCATCGTCCTGGCCTCGCGGCATTGGCACCTCGGTGTGGTGGGGATTGTGGCGGCCCGCCTGATGGAGCGCTTTCAGCGCCCGGCCATCGTGATTGCATTGAACGAACAAGGCATTGGCAAGGGATCGGCTCGAACCGTGCCGGGATTTGATCTCTTTCAAGGGCTGACCGCCTGCCGTGACCTGCTTAGGGCCTTTGGGGGGCACCCCAGCGCAGCTGGGTTGACAGTTGAAGAGGATCGGCTTCCAGAGTTGGCTGAGCGGTTTGCGGGGCTCGTTGACACGTGGGCGGAGGCCACACAGCATGTGCCGATGCTGCATCTTGACTCGGAAGTCCGATTGGATGAGGTCACCCTCAAGCTCCTCCAAGAGATCGGCTCCTTGCATCCCTTCGGCGCCGGGAATCCTGAGCCGACATTTGCGGTGAAGGCGCTGGAGATCCTGCAGGCCCGGGTGGTGGGCGAGAAACATTTGAAGATGACGGTACGACAAGGGCGTTCGCTCCCGTTTGATAGTATCGGGTTCGGGATGCGGTCATTGGAAGATCAGGGCGTGTCCTTGAAGACCCCGGTCGATGTGGCCTTTACGCCGGAGTTGAACCATTGGAACGGATACGACCGGATCCAGCTGAGAATTCGCGATATGCGTCCCACCCTCAGTGAGTAACGACGCGATGGTCTACGAAACAGTGACAGACATCGATCAATTGCTCGGCCGGCTTCGCAGTTACCAGCCGGACGCCGATCTAGGGATTGTGCGCAAAGCGTACGAGTTCTCCGCCAAAGCGCATGAAGGGCAGATGCGCCGCTCAGGGGAGCCCTACGTCAAGCACCCGGTGGCGGTAGCGGGCGTCCTGACGTCGCTCAAGACGGATGTGTCGGCCGTGGTGGCGGGCCTCCTCCACGATACCTTGGAGGATACCGTGGCCACGGCCGACGAACTGGAGCGCGAGTTCGGGAAAGAAGTGGTCCACCTGGTCGACGGCGTGACCAAGATTGGAAAAATCACGTTCAAGAGTTCTGAGGAGAAGCAGGCCGAAAATTTCCGCAAAATGGTGCTGTCGATGGCGGACGATATTCGCGTCGTCATCATCAAGTTGGCGGATCGCCTGCATAACATGCGCACCCTCGAGCATTTGAATGAAGCCAAACGCCAGGAAATCGCCCAAGAGACCTTGGAGATCTACGCTCCTTTGGCGAATCGAATCGGCATCGGGTGGGTGAAAAACGAGCTGGAAGACTTGTGTCTCAAGCATCTCAAACCAGACGTCTATGAAGCGCTGCGTATACGGGTTGCGAAGCGCGATGAAGACCGGCAGCAATACATTCAGGAAGTGGGAGCCTTGGTTGAGAAGGCGCTGGCGGATGCCGGCTTGATGGGCAAAGTCTACGGGCGGCCCAAGCATCTCTATGGCATCTATCAGAAGATGAGCAAGCAATCCATCTCGTTCGACGAGGTGTACGACCTCACCGCGCTCCGGATCATTACCGACACCAAGATGAATTGTTATGCCCTTTTGGGCGTCATCCATTCGCTCTGGCGCCCGGTCCCCGGCCGCTTTAAGGACTACATCGCCATTCCCAAATCCAACCTCTATCAATCTTTGCATACCACCGTGGTGGGCCCCAAAGGGGAGCACGTCGAGTTTCAAATTCGCACTGAAGAGATGCACCGGATCGCGGAGTACGGCATTGCCGCTCATTGGAAGTATAAGGAACAGGGACGCATCGATGATAAGGACAGTAAGGCGTTTGGATGGCTCAGACAGTTCATTGAATGGGAGCAGGACTTACCCGACAACCGGCAATTCATGGACTCCGTCAAGTTGGAACTCTTCCATGATGTCGTCTACGTCTTCACGCCTAAAGGGATGGTGAAAGAATTACCCAAGGGATCCACTCCGGTCGACTTCGCCTATGCCATCCATACCGAAGTGGGGGACCACTGCGTGGGAGCCAAGGTCAACGGAAAGATCGTGCCGCTCAAGCACCAAGTGGCGAGCGGAGACACCGTGGAAATCCTGACTTCACCGAATCAGACTCCACACAAAGACTGGCTGAAGTTCGTTCGCACATCCCGAGCCAAGACCAAGATCAAGCATTGGATCAAAGCCGAAGAACAAACACGCAGCATCGAAATCGGGCGCCGCTTACTGGAGTCGGAACTGCGTCGCCACGGGTTGCCGCCGGCACAGGCCCTCAAGTCCGATCAGTTCTTGCAGATCGCGCGCCAAGCGGGATTCGATTCCCCTGATGAACTGGCCGCCGCGGTGGGCTTCGGTCATATCGCCACTGCGCAAATCGTCAGCAAACTTATCGCGCCTTCGTCCGATGCCGCTTCCCCAGAACCGGTCGCTTCCCCCAAGGCTCCCGGTGGACAAACCGACGATAACGTCCAGGTCAAAGGCGCACGGGATTTATTGATGCAGCTGTCTCGCTGCTGCAACCCCGTACCGGGTGATCGGATCCTGGGATATATCACGAGAGGGCGCGGCCTCACGATCCATTCGGTCGATTGTCCCAATCTGGAAGCGTTGGATTATGATCGCGCCAGGCTGGTGGAAGTCGAATGGGACACGGCAACGCCAGGGCAGCATGCGGTCAAGATCGCTGTCATCGCAGTGGATAAGACCGGCGTGCTGGCGAATGTCTCCTCAGCGATCGCCGGCTGTCACGCCAACATCAGCCGGGCAGAGATCATTACCCGGGAAGATCGCAAGGCGGAGTTGGATTTTGTCGTGGAAATCACCGATACGGCCCATCTCAATCGCGTGCTCAAAGCCATTGAGCGGGTTGATGGTGTGATTACCACCCGGCGCATTCGGTCCTGGCAGGAAAAGTCATAATGGCGCACTGACCATTAGGGCTGGACGAACTGCAGCTTCGATCCCTTTTCGATTTTATATCCATCGACCGTGCCGCCGGCCAGTTCGAGCACAAACAAGGCGTCGTCGTTGGGCCGATATTGAGGGCACGTTTCATCGGTACGTGTGCAGATCGGCACGTTGCGCTCGATGTAAATGACCCGTTTCTTCCCGTCCATCCAGATCAGATCCAGCGCGATTTTGGTGTTCTTCATCCAGAACGTCCAGGCCTGTGGCTCGTTGAACACGAACAGCATGCCGTGATCTTTTTTCAGCTGATCCCGGTACATCAGGCCGGTGGCACGTTTTTGCGGCGTATCGGCAACCTCGGCCTGAATGGTGATGCCGGAGGGGGTCTGAATGGGAAGCAGCCTTGAGCCGGTGTTGTCGGTCGGGGGCGCGGCTTCTCCGAAGAGGGGTCCGATGACGGCAAGCGTAGCAATAGTAATTAAGGTCAAGCGAATGAGCATACGGCATGGTAATGGTCGACAGGAAAGCAGTCAAGGCGCGGACACTGGGAGGAGGAGACCGGCACGTTGCGACAGCCTGTCATGCCAAGATGGTGGGGGCGTTGCTTCAACTGGACGGCTCGCATCATGATTGGTTCGAGGGCCGCGGCCCGCGGTGCGTCCTGATGGCCTATATCGACGATGCCAGTAGCCGGGTGTTTGGCCGGTTCTATGAGTATCACGGGACGCGGCCGGCGCTCGACAGCTTTCAGCGGTACGTCAAGCAGTACGGGATTCCGCTCGCCGTCTATGCGGATGAACATACGACCTATCGCTCGCCCGCCGAGCCGACCGTCGAGGAACAACTGACCGGCGTGGCCCCCACGAGTCAGTTTGGGCGGGCGGTGCGAGAGCTGGGCGTGGAGCTGATTGCCGCCCACTCGCCGCGGGCCAAGGGCCGCATTGAACGGCTGTTTCACACGCTGCAAGATCGGTTGGTCAAGGAGATGCGCCTCGCGGGCATTGCGACCCTGGCGGAGGCGCATCGGTTCTTGCCGCCCTGGCTGGCGCGGTACAATCGCCGCTTTGTCGTGCACCTGGCGCACACGACCGATCTGCATCGCCCCTGCCGGCCGGCATGGACGTGCGGGCGGTGCTCGCCTTGAAGACCCGGCGGGTGCTCCGACGAGATTGGACCGTGGCCCACGTCGGCCAGCTCTACCAAATCCAGGACCGCCTGCAGGCGTTGCATGTCTTGGTCGAAGAGCGAGTGGATGGGGCGCTGCGCATCCTCCATCAGGACCGCCCTTTGACCTATCAACCTATCCTTCATCGGCCCCGCCCGGTCGTCGCGCCGAGGCCGGCCCGACGACCAACGACCCTTGGTCAAGCCGCCGGCGATTCATCCCTGGAAGCGATTCGGCACGTTCGCCCGCCCGCGGCCTCGCGAGGCGATCCGATGAAGCGGACATTTCTAAAGTGGGTGGACAAGGTGTTGCGGCAGTCTTGCATTCCAAAGCAGACCTGTGCGATTCTCGCCAATACCAGCCAGGAGGCCTGTATGAAAGAAGTTCGGAAGGTCCATTACGTCAAAGGTGTGTTTGTCTGCCCGAAGTGCCGCCAGTCTTATGTTCAGGAGAAATGGATCGAATCATGGCGTGTTCGCTGCCATCGATGCGATTATCGCGGGGCACTCACCGATGTCTCCGTCGAGGAGCGCATGGAAGAGGAAACGTTTCGCCGGTGATTCGGTGTCCGTCTCTGCGTCTCATAACGAAATTCGTGAGTCAATAGATCCTGTGCCCACCGCTCTCCGCATTCATCGCTTGCCGGGTCGCCTAGTCTTCTGTCTTCTCACGTTTGTGGCGCTGATCGGCATCGCTCCGGCCTATGCGGAAGAGCCCTCGGTCACGGCGGTCAAGGTGTTGATCGCCTATCATTCGCTCTCAGGCAATACCGAACGAATGGCGGAGGCTGTCGCCGAGGGGGCAAAGACCATTGCCGGCACCGAAGTGACGCTCAAGCGGGTCGGCCAGATCACAGCCGATGACTTGTTTTCATCCGACGCCGTTATCGTCGGGTCTCCCGTCTATTGGTCTAATATGTCCGGTGAAGTAAAAACGTTCTTCGATAATTGGCAATTCAAGTTTGGCGTCTTTCCAGACTTTAAGATGAAGAACAAGGTCGGAGCTGCCTTCGCGACCGGCGGCCAGGTGTCGGGCGGAAAGGAAGTGACCATGCTGACGATTCTCGCGGCGATGCTGGGGAACCAGATGATTGTGGTCAGCGGAGGGGGTGCGTTTGGTGCCTCTGCCACCTCGGAAGGTGACAGCCGGGGAATCGACAATAAAGAACTCGCCGACGCGAGAGCTCTAGGCCGGCGCGTGGCCGACGTGACAAATCTGCTTCGTTCAACTCATTCTCGCTAACTCCCTGCGTCCTCTCTAAGCACCAGCTCGAGCATCATCTTGAAGCGTGGGACGATTCTGCCAAGACGCTTACAGTGTGCACCTCATCGATCAGCAGCGTGAGGAGGAAGTGTCGACGGCCTGGGCGGCGATTTGAACCAGCTCATGGACATTTCTTGCACAGCGCCCGCAACACCCGTTCTCTTTTAGTCTGAATCTGGACTTGAGCTGACAGGGCGTCACGCACCCGGCGCGCCCGGCTTCACGCACATCCGCATCGGTAATCCCATTGCACAAACAGACATACATGCTGGTGCTCCTTGGCGATTATGAGAAGCATTCTCAGTATGCCAGCATACGAGCGGTCTGTCAAGGGCCTTTTAAAAGGCGGGCGGAAAGCATTGAGGTTTTGTTAGGCGAGCGTCGATTCCAGTTGTTGTACCATCTCTGCAATTTGCTCAAATCCAGACTGCCAGAAGGCCTCGGAGCTCATGTCGACTCCCATGTGTGCCAGGATGTCGCGCGGGGCTTGTGAGCCGCCGGTGGCCAGGAGATTGAGATACTTGGGCACAAAGGCGGAACCGGTTTCTTTGTACATGCGATACAGGGAAAGCACGAGCAGGTTTCCAAAGCTGTACGCGTAACAGTAAAAGGGGCTGGCAAAAATGTGCGGAATGGTCAACCACTCCCATTGAAACTCCTCAGGCACTTTCACCGCTTTCCCGAATTGCTGCCGCAGTTCCTGCATATAGACCTTGGCAAGTTGTTCTGCTGACGCTCCGTCCGCGAGCATTTGATGCGCCAACTTTTCAAAGCGGACGAAATACGCCTGACGCAGCACGGTCGCGTAGATGTCGTCCAGTTGGCTCAACAGGAGTCCTTGCCGGACGGCTTTGTTACGCTCCTGGGACATCAATGCATCCGAGAGGATGCGTTCGCCGAAGACGGAGGCCGTCTCTGCAAGCGGCAATGTGGAGTGAAAGGTAAACACGGAATGGTCTTTGGCCATCATGCCGTGTACGGCATGGCCCAGTTCATGTGCCATGGTCGCGATGTCACGCGCTTCCCCTGTGTAATTCAACATGACGTACGGCGTCATGCCCGGAACGACGCTATAGCAGTAGGCCCCGCCCAATTTGTTCGGGCGTGTCGGGGCGTCGATATGCCGGTCCTCAAATACCTGTTGAGCCAAATCCGCAAGCCGCGGTGAGAAGCCGCGATACGCCTCCAGGACCATCCTGGCGGCATCGGCATAGGCGTACTGTTTCGCTTCCGTCCGATGCGGGGCATACAGGTGATAGCGGCTCATGGGCGTGATTTTGCAGATCCTGGCTTTCAATTTGAAATAAGTCTGGAAAATGTGCGCGTTTCTGGCGCATGCCGAAAGCAACACCTCGACCGCTTCGTCCGGAACATCATTGCCGAGATTCCTCGTGGCGATCGGTGAGGGGAACTGACGCAGGCCGAGATTTTCTGCTTTCCAGTCATTGACCAGGGTTTTGTAGAGCTCGCCTAACAAGTCCCGCTGCGCAGAGAAGACTCGGTAGAGCTCTTGATACGCCGCTTGTCGAATCGAGGCCCGTTGACTGCGCACATAGGCCATGAGCGCTTCGCGATTCAGCGTCTTGGTTTTGCCATCGACCTTGAGTGAGAAGGTGAGGCCGTTGGTGACGACATCGTAGAGCGTCTGCACGGCGCTGCGTCCGGTCACGTTTTTTACATTGATGATTTTCTCCTCCGGCTCGGTCAGCGTATGCGGCTTGAAGCGCCGGATGGTTTCCAGGTGATAGCGCAGGTCGCCGGCATCCGCCATGAGGCGCCCGGCGTTCGTTTCATCGACGCTCTGCCACCAGAGTTCGAAAAACAGAAGGCGATTCGTCAGTGCCGTCAGACCTTCCTCCACCCGGCTCTTAAATGACCGGGCCTGCGGCTGTTTGGTGTTTTCTGAAAACCACAGATAGGCAAAGGCCCCGAGCCGGGACGATCCTTGGGCGACCTCTTCGGTCAGCTTCAAAAGAGCCTGCAATATGTGGCCGGGCATTGAGGGTGATAATTGCGGGCGCATCGCTTCAATTTGAACGACCTTGGCCTCCAGATCGGCCAGATAGGCATCGAGGCGTTCGACCGGATTCTGCACCAGATCTGTGAGATCCCATCGCATGGGAAATGTCGGGCGTCCTGGGCGGCGCGCGCGCCGCGCGCCGCCTGTCATCGATTGTCCTGGCATGATAGTCTCCTTCATGAAAACGAACGACAAGCGATCATATCATTGGCTGAGAACGATGCGACCAGAAAACTCAGTGGGGAGCCGCTTCGTTGACAGCTGCCCGGGGGGATGTGAAAATTCATGGGCGTAGGGGGATGGGAGCATGAACGATCAGGAACTGAATCGCGCGGTCCAATATGTCACGGCCAGTACCTCGTACGCTCGAGAAACAGTTGCGGACATCATCCATACGGGGTTGGACGAGCTGTCCGCGCTCGCGACCCAGTCGACGAGACAGTTTGAGCGGGATGCGCTGCTTGAATACGTGTCACAGTGGACCATTAAACGAACCGGGCAGCCGGAGCCCTTGGTCCGTGAAGTGCTGGGCTGCGCCGGTCGATGGCTTGATGAAGTGTATGATGAACTGGCGACACCGGAGCCCGATCTGCCGGGGCAGCCACCGGACGATGATGAGGATGGCGAGCCAGTCTAGCCAGCCGACAAGCAGCGGGTGCTACACCGGCTCAAAGCCGCTTCACGGGGACCGTCAACTCATGGTTGGATGAGTCTTCGGACGATTGCGAGGTTGAAAATGGCCCGCTGGAGGCCACGACGCAGCCTTAAACTGCATTCCCAACTTCACGGCCGGGTCGGCCCACCACCCTTGTCGACCACACACCAGCCGGAAACCACGCGTTCCCGTGAACTGGAAGACCGATGGTCCATGCTCCATCGGCATTGTGCCGACCAATCCAGCCATCTTCGCCTGGGGCGCCTGATCCATCGCCTCACCCATTATGATCCGGGTGTGCAGGAGTCCGCGCTTGCGGAATTGGAATTGGCGACGCAACTGATCCGGGCCGGCGCCGGCGTCACATTTTTACCGGAATCCCAGGCGCGGACCGCTGACTTGGAGTGTCGAATGGGACCTCAGCGGCTGTTCGTGGAAGTGACGGCCATGGTGGGATCCGCCGAACGGCGCCGGTTACCGCTGCGCGGCATCGGTCTGGATGAAGAGCAAGGAGCGGAAGAGGACCGAGGCGTGATTCTCATCCACCGGATTCTGGCCAGGATCCGGCAGAAGGCCAAGCAGTTGGCGGATTATTGCGATCCTGTGTTGTTAAACATTTCGATCCCTCGTGCGGATCTCCGGAGCGGCCGGTACAGTCGGCGGGAGGAGATCTGGCTTGATTTGAAAACGCTCTCGGGAGCCGTCACGATGCTGCTGACCAGGCTTCCGCATATCAGCGGCGTGATGATTTCGCTCTGGGACGTCCATCCGCTACCCGCCAAAGCGGCCACCAGATTGGCCAATGTGGAACTCGTCGAACGCAGCCGGCATCAGCGAACGCAGCCCCGGGTACGGTTGCTGATCGTCAACCCCGCAGCTTCTGCAAGGCTGAGCGCGCATCAGCAAGACGCGTTACGGATGATCATCTGACGCTAGTTCGGCAAGGCGGCTGACAGCAGCTCCAGATTCTTCGTCACCATGACATCGCCATTCTTGGTGGAGACCTCGATGCCTGTGGTGCAGACCGTCCGGCATTCGTCTGTACGACCCATCTTGTGCAGGGACTGCGCCAACGCATAGTAGGCGGCGGAATAGGTGGGTTTTACGGTGATGCATTGCTGCAGCGCTTTGGCGGCTTCTTCGTAATTGCCGTCTTCCATATAGGCTTTGCCCAGTCCGAACCAGGCCACATCATCATTGGGATCGATCGCCAGAACTTTTTTGAGCGGTTCGATTCTTGGATTCGGCATGCTGTCCTCCAGTCAGGATAATGCGGTGCGACCGTAGCATGCGTTTCCGCTGATTGTCTATGCGGTTTCCTGCATGATAACCTCAGATTGCGAAACGCAACGCCGGCGCGTCGTAAGATTGTAAGCCAATTGATAGTTGTCGGTCTCGCGCATTACGGTCCACGCATCACGCGTGACGGAGTCTGTTCTTAAAATGGGTACAACCGGTTTCGTCTATCATCCGGCCTATCTCGAGCACGACATGGGCGCCGGCCATCCGGAGTCTCCGGATCGGCTTCGTGCCATCATGCAGCAGTTGGAACAATCCGGAATCGGGGCGCAATTGACGCGTATTGAGCCGCGCATGGCCGAGGATGAGTGGCTGACACACATCCACACGCCCGGCTATGTGGCCCTGCTGCGCCAACAAGCGCCTCGAGTTGGACGGGTGTCGCTGGATCCCGACACGTCCATGTCGCCCGGATCGTTAAAGGCCGCCTATTTGGCGGCCGGGGGGCTGCTAGCCGGCGTGGATGCCATCATGGCCAAGCAGGTCGAACACGTGTTCTGTGCCGTCCGGCCTCCTGGCCATCACGCAGAAGCCGGGCGCGCGATGGGATTTTGCCTGCTCAACAACGTGGCGATTGCCGCGCGTTATGTCCAGAAAAAGTATGGTCTGACGCGAGTGCTCATCGTCGATTGGGATGTGCACCATGGAAACGGCACCCAGCACAGCTTTGAAGACGATCCCTCTGTGCTCTTCTTCAGTACCCATCAATACCCGCACTATCCCGGTTCCGGCCGGCTGTCGGAACGGGGCCATGGTGCCGGGGTCGGTTCGACGATCAATGTGCCGTTGGAGGCTGGGGAAGGAGACGAGGCGTATGGTGCGATCTTTCGCAAATCGCTGGTGCCGGCGGCTGACAACTTTAAGCCGGAGTTCGTCATCATCTCGGCGGGCTTTGATGCGCACAAGGACGATCCGCTGGCCAGCATGGGGCTGACGGAAGAAGGTTATGCCGACTTGACGGGTATCGTGGCCGGCATCGCCGCGCGCCATGCTCATCGGCGTCTGCTTTCTTCACTGGAAGGCGGCTACAATCTGAGGGCCTTGGCCCTATCCGTCGATCGCCACGTGCAGGCGCTGGTCGCCTCATGAGAGGGGCGCTCAAAATCGGTGTGGCGGTCTTGGTGCTGCTTGGCGCCACCTATCTGTATTACACCGAAATCAAGCCCGTGGTCATTTTCGGTTTGCGGTCCGATTATGCGCATGCCATTCCTTTCCAGAAAATACCCGAAGGACTCACCAGCCTGAAGGCCGAGTCCTGCGGACAATGCCATCGCGAGATTTATGAGGAGTGGAAAACCAGCATACATGCCAAAGCGTACGACGATCCATTTTTTCAAGCCTATTGGAAAAAGGACAAGAATATCTGGGTCTGCCTGAATTGCCATACGCCGCTGGAGAACCAACAGCCGACGCTGGTCAAGGAGATCCCCCGAGGGCGGGTCGAAAAGGCGGTGGAAGTGCCGAACCCTCATTTCGATGCCGAGTACCAAAAGGAATCGGTCACCTGTGCGGCCTGTCATGTGCGGGACGGGGTCATCCTGGGGCCCTTCGAGGACTCGGCGGCCCCGCACCCGACCAAATTCGATCCGAATTTCAGGACAGCCCAGGTCTGCTATCGCTGTCATAACGTGGTCTCTGGCCCGGCTCAATTCTATAATGTCGGGCCCTGCGGTACCTATGCCGAATATGAAGGCAAGTTTTTTATGCAGGAACGCGGGTTCATCTGCCAAAGCTGCCACATGCCGGAAATCGATCGCCCTGTAGCCACGGATAGTCCCATTCGGCCTGGTCGCCAGCATCTCTGGCGGGGCGGGCATGATCCGGACATGGTGAAACGGGCGATTGCGGTACAGGTGAAGGCGGACCACGAACATCCCCAACCGGGAGAGCGGGTCGGATTTACGCTGACCCTTCTCAATGCGGGCGCCGGACACAAAATTCCCACCGGCGACCCCGACCGGTATTTTACGGTGGAATTCTCAGTCGAGAACCAGCACGGTGAAGTGTTGAAGCAGCAAACGTCGACGATGGGCCGCTGGGTCATGTGGCAGCCGGCTATCATTGAGTTGTACGATAATCGCCTCATGCCCCTGGCGAGCCGTGAATACGAGTTTGCCTATCGTCTCCCCGACAAAGCGGAGGGCTTGATTCTGAAGACCCGGGTGCAGTACCACATTCTCACGGATAAGCAGCACCAGATGCTGCGAACCAAGTATGGATTGACCGGAGACGACCCCTACCGGTTTGTTGTGTATGAACGTACCTTCCCCTTGTCCGGCGAACTGGCGACGGCGCTCAAAGACAGCGGTCAAGCGCCAGCCGTCAACCATCAGCGGGAAGGGTTAACTTGTAAGGCGGAGGCCGCAGGCTGATGGCTGACGGTTCAACTCACAAAGGATCATCATGAAGCATCCCTTCCTCATTGATACGGAGACGCTTCAGCAGAAGCTGGGGCAACCGGGGTTGGTCCTGCTCGATGTGCGGGGCAACGCGGCCTATGAGTTCGGCGGGCACATTCCCGGAGCGGTACATTCCACCTGGCATGAGTACAGCGATCCCAATGCCGCGCCGAAAGGCCTGCTCAATCCGGATCTGAGGCAGATCGAGCAGATCCTGAGGCGCTTGGGCATGAATCAGGACAGCGACGTCGTGATCTATTCCAATCCGTTCGACAACTGGGGCGATGAAGGCCGCATGTTTTGGATGTTGGAATATCTGGGGCACAAGAACCTTCGCGTGCTCGACGGAGGATGGGTGAAGTGGACGGCCGAGAAACGGCCGTTTGAGCATGGACGGACGACGCCTCCGCCTGGCAACTTCACGGCGCAACCGGTCAAGCACCTGGCGATTTCGAAGGACGATTTGAAACTGATTGTGCGGACTCCGCATCCTCAAACCGCCATTCTCGATGCGCGCAGCCTTGAAGAGTATCTGGGCAAGGAAGTGTCCGGCATTCCGCGTCCGGGGCATATCCCTGCCGCGATTCATCTGGCCTGGAACGGATTCTTAAACAAAGACGCCACGGTAAAAGATGCGGACGTGATCAGGGAAGGGCTTTTAGACAAGGGCTTGCAAACCGACCAGGAGATCATTTGTTACTGCACGGGAGGCGTCCGGTCAGCCTGGTTGTATTTCGTCCTCAAATTGGTCGGCTATGAGAACGTCCGGAACTACCCCGGATCCTGGTGGGAGTGGAGCCGTGACTTCGCCTGTCCGGTGGAGAAAGATTTCCACGGACTCCAAAAAATCCTGGGCTTCGATCAGACCGCACGGCCGTCTTGACTCTCTTCTGAGCGCTGTGTAAGGTCAACTACGGTCATACCGTCTTTATCTTCACGACCTATCAACCAGGAGGAGGCAACATGATAGAAACAATTCGTCGTAGCGCAGGTGTGGTGGCTGCCGTTGCGGCTCTCGTCGGCGTCCCGATGCTGAGCGGCATGGCGCTCGCCGCGGAAAACAAGCATGTGAGCGAGGCCGTAGAGCATGCTAAAGAAGCAGTCGAGCACGGCAAACAGGGTCATGCCGATGCGCTCGTGAAGCATGCCGAAGGATCCTTAAAGCATGCCGAAGCGGCCGGTATGAAGAACCCGCATTTGGATGAAGGGGTCAAGCACCTGAAGGAAGCCATCGAGCATGGCAAAGCCGGTCACGCCGATGTGGCCACCAAACATGCCGAAGGCGCGGTGACCCATCTGTCAGAAGTGAAGTAACGAAATCGGCAGAGACGAGCGGCAGGAGCGGTCCTGTCCTCGTCTCCTCCTTCTCTTCACCCTCGTTCCTCCATTCTCCAACCCGATATGCGTGTAGGATTCTATCAATACGATCCGCAGTTTGGCGCAGTGGGCAAAAATCTGGACCAGCTGACGGCCCGACTTGAAGAAGCGGACGCCGATCTGATGGTGTTGCCGGAACTCTGTGCCTCGGGATACCAGTTCATTTCGCAGGAAGAAGTACAGCAGCTGGCCGAGCCGGTTCCTGATGGGCCGACCACCCGGCGGTTGCTGGAGATGGCGAAGCGCCGCCGGATGCATATCGTGGCGGGTCTGCCCGAAAAGGATGGGGCACGCTGTTACAACTCCGCTGTGGTCGTCGGGCCGTCCGGGTTTGTCGGCTGCTATCGGAAGACGCATCTTTTCTTCGAGGAAACGCTGTGGTTTACTCCGGGCGATTCAGGGTTTCAGGTGTGGGACATTGGAGAGGCCACAATCGGAGTGATGATATGCTTTGATTGGTACTACCCGGAAGCCGCGCGCTCCTTGGCCGTTCAGGGAGCCGACATCATCTGCCATCCCTCCAATCTCGTCCTGCCGAATTGCCCCGACTCCATGCCCGTGCGCTGTTTGGAGAATCGGGTGTTCGCGGTGACTTGCAATCGCATCGGGTCTGAAGAGCGTGGAGAGAAGGAGCCTCTGACTTATATCGGAAACAGCGAGATTGTCACACCCAGGGGCATAATCCTTCATCGGGCGCCGAGGGACACAGCAGAGCTCACCATCCTTGATATCGATCCTCGTGAAGCCCGCAGCAAGCAGCTGAATCGCTACAACGACTTGCTTCGGGATCGCCGGACGGGTCTGTACCGCGCGTGATCTTCCTTCAGCCGCTGCCGCCTGCTTATCTTGCGCCGAACGCGGGGACAGGGTAGGATTTGTCCATGGAACGAGCGCTTGAAAAGGGGATGTTTCTGGTCGCCACACCGAGCCTGCGCGATCCCAACTTTCGGCAATCCGTCGTGTTGCTCTGCGAACATGGGCCGGAAGGAGCGTTGGGAGTGGTGGTCAATCGGCCGACGGCCATGTCCATATCCGAAGCCTTGCCTCAGGTGCCCATCCTTGAAGGGTCCGGCCACGTGCTGTACGCGGGCGGACCGGTTCAGACGAATCAGGTCATGCTCCTCTATCGAGGTGACAAGCTACCCGACAATGCGCACCACGTGTTCGATGGGGTATGCTTGGGTGGAGATATGGGGATGGTCGAACGCATACTCACCGGCGCGGGCACCAAGGAATCGTTCCGAGCCTATTTGGGCTATTCCGGCTGGGGCCCCGGACAACTGGAAAACGAAATGAAGACCGGGTCCTGGATTGTATTACCCGCGGATCCTACGTTGGTATTTGAAAAAGATCCTGCCGTCGTATGGGGCGAACTCCTCATGTCGTTGGGCGACGAATACCGCCGCTATGCGGACATGCCGTTTGATCCCTCCTATAACTAGCCGCAATGGCAACGTTCAGATTCGGCGAGCGCCTAGGCCGTGTGAGACGGATGGGTGGCGATGGTTCCACCTCTGCCGATTCTGCCGACTCACTGCCCGGGCCCGTCGCAAGGATGGCTTGCTGAACGCCTCTTGAGTGCCCTGCTCAACCCCGAGTCTTTCCGTCGAATCGCTCCCATGGAGTCTCATTGAAGCTTCGTTCGGACGGTGTTACGCTCTCGCGCCATGGGCGATCGCTTCCTCATCGGAGTACTCCGGTTCTTGGCTGCGACGGTGTTGCTCTTGTCGGTTACGACAGGATGCGGCGTCGGTTACACTATCATCAAGTCCGAGGCCAAGCTGGATCGGCTCGCGATGCCCATGACCAGAGCGCAGGTAGTCGATGCCATTGGACGTCCAGACCGGGTCTTGCGCGACGATGGACGGATGCTGGTGTGGGAATACTCCCTGACAGCGAGGAAACAATGGCTCTACGAAATGGGCTATTGCCCGATCTCAATCTGGATCGGCGGCTGCCTCTTTTATCCCTTCACCAACATCGCGTCCGAACACCAACGCGAATATCCACAACATGTCATCTTAGTGAACGATGAACTTTGTGCATGGGGGCCACCGGCCGCCATTCTCCAACGGCGCCGCGCCTGCGCGGCGGTCGGAGTTCCCGTGATGCACAACGGACAGGCGGGGCGGCCCGAACCGGTCGTGTCGGGAACCGGTCCCATCAGTGCGGAGACCATTGATCGCTACCGCACGATGGCTGTCATGTTGTTCGAAGATGCGGCCGGCGCTCAGGGCAGCGGGTCACGGGCGGCCGGCATGGTCACGACTCTCATGCTGGATTTGGATGTCCATATGGTGGAGCGCGCCAAGTTGGACGAGGTGTTGAAGGAGCAGGTGATCCAGTTGACCCATGCCGACGATGCCAATGTCCTCAAAGTCGGCAAACTGCTCGGCGCGCAGGCCATTATTGTGGGGGAAGTTCAGCAATGGGAACGGCAGATGGAGGAACGGCGGCATGCGGTTTCATTGGCGCTTCGCATCATCGACGTGGAAACGGGAGTGTTGTTGTTCAGCGGCGAAGGGCACTTGACCGATTCATCCACCGACGACCCCGAACAGTCCGCCCGCCTCATCCTGCATCGTATCCTGACTCGCTTCGGATCGCAGACCGGGCTGCTCGCGTCCGGACGCATCGGTGTGAATTGGGAATTGCTGGAGGATCAGGGCGCCCGCTTCTATATGGTGCGGGAGCTCCGGAGCGGTCTGCCCGCTGAAAAGGCGGGGTTGCAAGTCGGGGATAAAGTGGTGGCTTGTAATGGCATCGGACTGGCAACGGTGAAGACAGAGCGTGAGGCCAAACAGTTGTGCCAGGTGCGGGCGGGGCAGGCGTTGTCGCTCGATGTGCGCCGGGCCAATCACCCGTTGGAGATGGTCATGACGGCTGAAAAGCGCCCGGGCTTGTAGCGGACATCGGAGGAGCAAGGAGGAGCATGGAGCATACAGGTGTGCCGCAGTCGACCGATGCATTAATCAAGAAGCTGCATGAGCGTCCCCAGGTTCCGCTCGGTGAATGGCTGCGCGCGCCGGCCCATGTCCACTACAAGGCGTTTCGGATGTCAGACCCCCCGACGCAACGCGCCGCCAGCCGGTCCGAGTTCCAATCGCTGTTAGGGGCGTTCAAGATGCCGGCGGAGACGACGGTGCTGCGGGAGACCTTCGGCTATGGCATCAAGGAAGCGGATAACGGTGATCGGCTCATCGTGATCTGGCAGGCCCATACGGAGTACTACAACTATCAACTCTGGCATCTGCCGTCCGCTGTCACGGGCGACGTCATATTTGGTCCGCTGACCTTTCCCCAATATGAATTTCCGGTGACGCCGCTTGGAAGCGAGGTCTGTCGCTTGGACATTCTGCTCACGACCGGCCTCCTGCCGCCGCATGATCAGGTGCGCGCGCTTTTGCCCGGTCCGGTGGTCTACGGGAGCCGGATCTTCGATGCCCAGACGAGCGTGGTCACGAGTTTCACACCCGACGAGGAGGGGCGGGAACGCTATTGGGTGAGTGTCGGGACCATGCACGAGCATGCCTCGCGGTTGAAAGATATCGTCGACGCCATCGTGCGGATCGAAACCTATTACCACCTGTTGCTGATGCAAAAGCCGTTGTTCTCTGCGGCCATCGATCAGGTCTACAAGTTCGAGCAGGTCCACTTGAAGCAGCGGGAAATCATCACGGCGCATATCGGCCATGCCAATTCAGAAACGTTGCAACGATGGTTGAACAGCCTTACGCAAGACCTGCTGAAGACGAACCGCATCTCGGGCAAGTTGCATTTCGAGTTGTCCGCCTCGCTGCCGTACGACAAGATCGTACACACGACGCTGGCGTCCTTGGCGGAGTCGCCGATGGACTCCTATCGGCCCGTGTCCGACTATGTGCTCGGAGGCATTACGGGAGTGGCGGAAGGCTATCAACAGCTGCTCAAGCGCATCGAGACGCTGCGGGGAGGATTCGAAGGAATCATTTCGATCATCCGTACCCGCGTGGATTTGATCCTGCAGGCGCAGAACCTCACACTCCTTCAGAGCGTCGATAAGACCACGAAGAGCCAGGCCATTCTGCAGCACACGGTCGAGGGACTGTCGGTGATCGTCATCGCCTATTACCTGGCGGGGTTAGCCGGCTACGTCTTCAAAGGCCTGCACGAAGCCGGCTGGATGCACCATGCCAATATCGCCTCAGCCGTCTTCGTTCCTATCGGCATCGGCCTCGCCTTTATCATCACGACTGTCAGCAAGCGATATTTGCATAAGAAGCTCGCAGCCGACCATCCGGAAGAGCCAGCCAAGACTCCGCAGGAATAGACTTCAAGTCGGTTCTCTCACCTGCCAGGGAGGATTCCTCTACCACGAGTCGGTGCGGTCTGTCTGAAGAAGATTCCACAAGAGACTCTCCGATATCAAATAGAGCCGGTCTCATGTGAGATGGTCAAGCGTCCTGGGCAGACACGCCCGCACATTGCCGGTATCGAGATAGTGAACGCACGGTACAAACGGATGGAAATGGACGGCTCGTTTGTGATACAGGACAGAGCCGCCGACGGGAAGATGCAAGCAACGAGGATGCGGCACATGACGGAACACCGCTATCCCGCCAACCTTCCGCCTCAGCTCTCCGGAACGCTGCAGCAGGCGCCACGGTTGTTTATTGAGCGCCGGATCGTGCCGCGTATCATACCCCGAGGGGGCCTCGCTTCATTCATCGCCATGCCGGACTGCGAATCGGCCGAAGGAGACGCGGTGCTCCTCGATATCTCTCTTCAGGGCTGTCAGTTGGATTGCGAGGAGAGCGTTCCGCGGGATCATCCGTATCAGCTCATTGTGTTCGTACCACCTCATCCCAGTCCTATTCTCGTTCGAAAAGCGTCGACGCGGTGGAGTGTCGGCCGTCTTCATGGGATAAACTTTCTCGATCTTGCACCGGATTGCGAGCGCAAGCTCAACGATGCCATCCGGCAGGGTCCTGTCGTGTCCTGGGTGCTGAGCAGCATGCAATTCGGCATGTGGTCCATCGCAGGCCTTCTCTGTACCGCAGCTGATCTCGCCCTGTCGTTCCCTGTCGTGCCCTGCTAGCACGTTCGAGATTCACTTATTTCCCAACAATCCATGGCTGCGCACCGCTGAATTCCTTCCCGATCCGGCGGCGAACCATATCTGCTTTCGGTTGACTGTCCTTTCAAATCCGATACGCTCCCGCGCGATAAACATTCGCCGCAACGAACCGACGACACCTTCGTTGAGCACTATGATCATTATCTGTTCCTGGTGTCGGGAAGAAGGCACCAGCGGGACTCTCGGCGAAAAGCCGCCGCTGGAAAACGGATTAGAAACCCACGGTATCTGCTCGTTGCACAGATCTGCTGTCATGGACCGATGGAGTCGGCAGCGGGGTGAAAATCCGGAAGCGCCATCGGTCCAGTCCTGAGCTTTGGCGGATCCATACTGATCGTGCTCAGCCGCTCTCGGCACCGCTCCACTTCAGTGAAAGTACCCTGACCAGAGGCACTGAGATTTAAACCGGTCCCAGAGATCGGATTTTTTATGACAACGGCGGTCCGGCAGCCGGGCAAGAAGGAAGAGCTTTACTCGGTGGGCGGAAACGTGATGGGCTGCCACTCGCGCGCCAGCTTTTGAGCCTCGGCAATCTTGGCCGGAGACAACTCATGCGCAATCCGATTCCGCCATTTCGCGCCATCTTGATGCCCGTGGGCCGCCGCGAGGTTGTACCACTTATGAGCTTGTACCAAATCCTGAGGCACACCTAACGCGGTGTGGTAATGGACTCCAAGCGTAAACATGGCCTGAGGTTCCCCATGATCGGCCGCAAGACGACACCAACGCAACGCTTCCTGGTAATTCTGAGGCAAGCCTCGTCCGATGTCCGAGAGCGTGCACAACTTATATTGCGCAGCGGAAGACCGTTGCATGGCAGCCATCCGGTACCACCGGGCGGCTTCCTGGTAGTCTTGTGACACCCCCTGGCCGCTTTCATACCGCAGTCCGAGACTATACTGATCCTCCGCACTGCCTTGCTCGGCGAGCGCTCGAAGCTCTTCTACCAACGTCGAGTGGTCTTCCACTGCGGCGTAGGGCGGCAAACGCTGATCCACGCAGGCGGAAAAAGCACACAAAACGGTCGGGATGATGAGAAGTGAAAAGCGTGTCGTCATGGGTTCTCTCGGCTAACGAATCGATGTTGACCTGTTGGGAAGATGGCGCATTTTAGAAGACTTGCCGATTCGGTGCAACCGAACGGGATGTAGAGGGCGCTGGCTCTTGCCACATTGCCTCAATCTCTTCTGACATTTGCGAAGGCGCCAAGGCAGGTTCTGCCCATGCTCTCGCTTGTCGGTGCGGGCCTGAGTTCCTCCTATTCCCACTGTCCATGAGCGCAGACGGCGTGCGAGCTTACGATGTGTCTTTAAGCGATGGTAGAGAGCCATGATGAGTGTTGAAACGCGTATATCTCAATACGGTGGCCACACATTGAGACCACCCGACGAGTCTTCCACATGCTGGGTGGCGATCTGCGTTTCGATCTTGTCTAGAAAATTTTCTGCGGTTCAGAAAATATAATGCAAAGATGACCTTGACAGACTGCTGTTCTTCGCTTATTTTGTACCTCCCGCGGCGAACAGGCTGAAGAGCCGGTTGCCGATGAGTCAGAGAGACCTTGACCCGTAGGGAACCGGTCTTGTCTGATGGGGACGACATGAGATAGACTGCACGTAGTCTCTCTGCCGATTAGAGATCCAACGTAAGCACGGTTTTCCAGCCACAGGGCTAGTGCCCTGCGGCTTTCTTCGTGCCCGGTTCTTTGACAACTGAATAGAGGAAGTTGAGCAAAGGTGTAAGGTGTATTGAAGTGGTGGCCCTTGGTCTAATTTAAGAGACACCTATTTGAGAGTTTGATCCTGGCTCAGAACGAACGCTGGCGGC
>CBDIWP010000006.1:0-110688 GCA_965285945.1 uncultured bacterium
TGGTCCTCCTGGGCGCGCATGATCGTCGACGCACTCGTCTCGTCAAGTCCCATCTCCCTCCTCCTTCTGGTAGAGGCTGGGGAAAATTCAATGACCACACCTGGGGATTATTGGATGACCGCTGACATCCTCTCCTTGGTTGTGGGAGAGGGGTCAATTTCACATGATGACAGGGGTCTATTTGGCATGATTAACTGACAACGTCTTCCCACGCGCCGGGCCTCAAAGCCGTATCGAGGCAGTTTGCCCAACGGCTAGACCACGGCCGGCATGACTGGCGCATCCTGGATGTCCTACGCCATACCTTCACGTCCCGGCTGCTTCAGAACGGTGTGGACATCGCCACGGTGAGTAAGCTGCTTGGCCATTCGACCATCACCACCACCATGAGGTATCTGCACCTAGCGAAGACCGCGTTGCATGAGGCGGTCAACGTCGTCAGCGTGTCTCAGTTTTGAACTACAACCGGGACTACAACCAGGCCAGTGGAAAGAGGGGAAGGGGTTGCTTGAGGATGGTGCAAGCTAATGGTGCCCGAGGCCGGGATCGAACCGGCACACCCTTGGAAGGATACGGGATTTTAAGTCCCGGGCGTCTGCCAATTCCGCCACTCGGGCACATGTCGTTGTTGCGGGATTGTTGCATTATCCGCAACGCCGCCGCAACATTTTCCGTTACAAGCACGTTGTATCTTCCAGCAAGTGGCGCGGCTATGTCTAGGTACGCGGGCCGGGGTTGGCATAGTAATCTCGGATCAGCATACATTGCTTCGGGTACATGCCGCGGCTTGAAGCGCTTCGCTTTTTTGGATGCAGGTGAAGACGGCGGGCTGACACATGAAGAGGACCAGGCACTTCGGCATTACATGGATTGCACACGTTGCCAGCCTTGAGTGAACAACCCGCTCTTGTTTGTCGCTGGCGCTGTTGGGTACGTGTGTTCTCGCCCTACTGTTCGTTCCCTTACTTCCCCTCCTCGGCGCTGTCATCCTTTGATCCGCCTGTCCTCACTTCCTTGTGCGTATGCTTCGACTTGTCGTTTGCCCAGAGGCTGTATTCCATCCGAAGCATCATCAATCGATTTTGGATGAACAACTGTTCCGCCTCGGACAGCGGGTGGCCTGCTCGAAGAAACAGTCGCAGCTCGTCGGCCGCCTCATCAAAACTCTTCAACATGTGAGAACGGTTTTGGGACAACATGGCAGCGACAGACAGGAGGAGTGAGTGACGTGACACGTAACGACTCTGTCGCCGGAACTCTAGAGCGGGTCTGCGATGCTGTCTATCAGCAATGGACTACAGCACTTGGTCGAACCACGTACACACGGCCTATCGCTATACGGTAGTGATTGGTTCCTCAACTAGGGAATCGCCTAGGCCTTGTCGGAACGGGTAATTGGGATACACTTCTCGCCATGCGGCATGTGGTGACTCGCAGGCAGCCTATATCAAATAGTGCGACGCATACCTGTGAGTACAACCTCGAGGAAACAGAACGAGGCTATCTCACCGGTTCCTATGTGTGCACCCTCTGCGGCCGGAGATTGAAACAATCTCACTGGCTCCGAATTTACAAAGCTACCTTCCGACCTCATTGACTTGTCCCTATCTGTCTGCCACTTGCCGGGGCTTCACTGCTCGACCCCGGTGGGCGCTTTCCGCGTCTGTCTCTGGTTGCTTGCCGACCCGCCGGTTTGCGTGACCTTACTCAAACGCCGAAAGCCCGCCCCGTCCAAGAGCTCATCGCAGGCGGCGCCTGTCTGAGTCCAAAGACACTAGTCCTGCACCGGTCCTAGAGTCTGCACTGACTTCCTGTTAGGATTCTGCCACCTGGTAAGGTGACCATGCGTGATGAGGTCCTCAGCTCCGGACGGCTCTGGGGCGTCAACTGGACGTTCGCCGGCATCTTCAGTCTGCTCGTGCTCACCGCAGTCTCCATCGTTCCTCTGACCGTGACGCTGTATCATCTCGGCGCATCCCACGCCAGTGTCATTGATGTGGCAGGACAGCAACGCATGTTGCTGGAACGCTACATGAAAGAAGTCCTCCTGGCCGCGCAAGGGTTTCCCGCTCCCTATGAGAAGACCGGCGAGCTGCTCAATCAGCGAGTCACCGCGCTGATCTCCGGCGGACCGGCGCCGGCCAAGAACGAGCCCGATGGGATGTTCGTGCTGCCCCCCGCCCCGACTGATGACATTCGATCCAGTCTGCTCGAACAACAACATTTATTGGCACAGTTTATGGTGGAAGCGGACACCTTTCTCCGCACACCTCCATCGGCCGACGACTTCGCCTCGCTCCGGCAGGCCCTGCTGGCCAGCAACGCGGTTCTCCTGCAGGTCTCCAACGACGCGGTGGCAATGCTCACCCGGTATTCCGAGGGGCAGGTGCGCGCGGTCATCCGCTGGGAATTAATCGTGGTGGCCCTGGTGGTGGCGCTCGCCTCGACGCGCACTTGGCGACTCCTGCAAGTGGAAAACGCCCTCCGCCAGAGTCAGGCCGCCACCATGCAGGCGCTCCAGCAAAGCGACGCCGTCAAATCCTCGTTATTATCGTCGGTCTCCCACGAACTTCGTACCCCGCTCACGGCCATTAAGGCGATGCTGTTCAACCTGCAGGACAGTTCTCCCGCTCAGCAGGATGGTCATAAGGAATGCCTCAAGGATATCGATGAGGAAGTGGATTACCTCAACCGGCTGGTGGGCAATCTGTTGGACATGTCGCGTCTTGAGGCCGGCGTCCTTGCGCCCAACCGCGAGTGGAACCTGGTGGAGGAGTTGGCGGAAGCGGCCATTCGGCGTCTTGGCAGACGGCTGGAGTGTCGTCCGTTGCAGATCGACCTACCGGCGACCTTGCCGCCCGTGTATGTCGATGGCCTGGCCATCCAGCAGGTATTGGTCAATCTGTTGGACAACGCGGTCAAGTTCTCGCCCCGGGACACCCCGATTTCGCTGCAAGCCAGGCTGACAGGCGAGCAGGTGGAGGTGTCCGTGAGGAATGGGGGACCCGGGATTCCGATGCACGAACTCGAGCGGATCTTTGATCGGTTCTATCGGTTGACGGCTCCCACCTCAGCCATTCAGGGCACCGGTCTCGGGCTGGCCATCTGCAAAGGTATCATTGAAGCGCACGGCGGCCGCATTGAAGCGCGGTCCATTCCGGGGAAAGAGACGTCGATCTGCTTCTATCTTCCGTTGGTGAAGGATATGCCCGGCAATCGCCTCCACACTATGCAAGGGAAAGCGGGTTGAGGCGATGATGGCGCACGGAGCACGCATCCTGGTGATCGATGACGAGTCGCATATCCGGCGTTCGCTGTGCATCAACTTGGAGCGCCACGGCTATGCCGTGGAGGCCGCTGAAACGGGCGAGGAGGCGCTCGCGGCCTTTTCGAACCGCCGCCCGGATGTGATGATTGTCGATTTATTGCTGCCCGGCATCAATGGCGTGGAGGTGACGCAACGCATCCGCCAGTCCTCCGCGGTTCCCATCATCGTCCTGTCCGCGCTGGGAGAAGAACGGCGCAAGGTGGAGGCGCTGGAGGCCGGAGCGGACGACTACATGACGAAGCCGTTTGGCATGGAGGAACTACTCGCACGCATTCGTTCGTTACTGAGGCGGGCGGCAGGCGCACAGGGTCCCGACCCGGTCTTTGTCTGCGGACGCATGCGGGTGAATTTCGATCGCCGCGAAGTGCTGTTGGATCAGCAACCCGTCAAGCTCACGCCCACGGAGTACGACCTGCTGAAGTATATGATCGAGCATGCCGGGAAAGTCCTCACACACCGCATGTTGCTGGAGGCGATCTGGGGAGAGGCCTACCTGGATCAGGCCCAATATCTCCGCGTGTTCATCGGGCAACTCAGGAGAAAAATCGAGCGGACTCCCGGCCGGCCGTCCTTCATCATCACCGACCCCGGCGTGGGATATCGGTTCTGTACCGAGCCAGGGCCCCTGTAAGGGTCCATCCCCCACTCGAGCGGGCCCGCAGACTTTGTCGCGGTTGCACGCAGGGTTTTTATACTTTCCTTATACCTTCCGCCGCATTTCCACATCGAGTCCTTATCCGATTGTTGTGTAGGCTCTCAGGCGACCCCCAGTCGTGCCTCCCGGGGTGGAAAGGAAGGGCGCCATGCAATCCCTCATTGCCATGACCCTCGCCGTCCTCATCACGAGCTGGCTTCCAGTCGTCGGTGTCGTTGAGCGCCTGACGCCCGACATCCGGACGACGCCCGTTGAGATCACCCTCGAATCCAGTGCGCCCTATTACGAACCTCACCTCGCCATTATCTCGGCAGGGGTTCCGCTGCGTTGGCGCAATCAGACCGCTTCGCCGCACAGCATTCGTCATGACGGGTGTCTTAGCGGCGGCCTCTGCGCCTTTCAGTCTCCGGCCCTACCGCCGTCCGACCATTTCATGATTGCGCCGCTGCCACCGGGTCGCTACCCCTATCACTGTGAATTGCACCCGGTCATGCGCGGTGTGCTGATCGTCCTCCCCGCGGGGGCGGCCGCCTTTCCTGCGGTCACGCTGCCGTGAGCACTCGGCTGCAACATCAGGAGCCGCCCATGACTCGCATCTATCGAATCATGATCGTGGATGACGACCGGGATATTTGCGAAGCCTTGAGGGATCGGCTGCACGCGTCCGGCTACGATGTCATCACGTGTCATGACGGCCCCTCCGCACTCGCAATGATGACCCTCGAATCCATCCGTTCTCCGATCCACCTCGTCTTGCTCGATCTCCACCTTCCAGGCATGGACGGGATGACGGTCCTTCGCCGACTAGGCGGTCCGGACCACGCCATCCCGGTGATCATCATGTCGGCCACCGCGCGACCGGAAGCCTTCTGGGACGCCATTGGAGCGGGGGCCGTCGACTGTCTGCAGAAGCCGTTCGATCATGAGGAGCTGTGCCGGAAGTGTCATCTCGTCCTCCATGGCGCCGATCCGTAATCCCCGGTTGCCGACCATCGACAACACATCGGCGCCGACGCGACGAACCTGTCCGAAGGATGATCTCTATGCCTGATTCAAGTCCCCGGTCGATGGAAGCCGCCGCGCATTTGGCGGCCATTCTGGGCTCCTCAGACGACGCCCTCATCAGCCACAGGCTCTCCGGTACTGTCATGAGCTGGAACCCTGCGGCGGAGCGGCTGTTCGGCTATACCGCGGAGGAAATGATCGGGTCTTCGCTGGCGCAAACCGTTCCGGCCCAGTGCCGGGCTGAAGAAGCCGCGATCCACGCGCGCATCAGTCGCGGTGAACGAGTCGCGCCGTATGACACCGTTCGATTGAAGAGCAACGGGCAGCTCTGTGAGGTGTCCCTGTCGGTCTCCCCCCTGCTGGATGCGGAGGGACGGGTCATTGGGGCCTCCACCATCGCGCGGGGCGCCACAGACAAAAGAGATCTGGAACGGGCGCTTCATGAAAGCGAAGAACGCTGGCGGGTGACCCTCGACCGTATCAAGGACGCCGTCGTGGCAACCGATGCCTCGGCGGTCGTGACGTTCGCGAATGCCGGCGCTGCCGAATTGCTGGGCAGACCACCCAACGAGATGATCGGTCGTCCTTTGGCGGAGCTTTTCACAGTGGTTCATGAGGAGACCCTCCACCGCGTCCTGTGTCCAGTCGACCGTGTCATTCGCGAAGGCGCCGCCGTGGAGCCGGCCAACCATAGGCTGGTACGGCCGGACGGCACTGACAGGCCGATCAATGACAGTGCCGCGCCCGTGTTCGTCTCCGGTGATCGGTTGACGGGCGCGGTGTTGGTCTTTCGAGACCTCACGGCAAGCAGGCAGGCGGAATGGCAGCTGCAGCGCTGGAACGCGGAGCTGGAGGCCCGCGTTCGGGAACGGACTCGCGAGCTGCTCCGCTCGAAGGAGCGGCTTCGTGGTTTGGCTTCGCAATTAAGCCAGACGGAGCAGCGGGAGCGCCGGCGGCTCGCCACCGACCTGCATGATTACCTAGCGCAACTCCTGGCCTTGACCCGGATCAAAATCAGTCACATGAAGCAACGTCTCGAAAAAGAGCCGGTTGGAACGGAGGCCCTGGCCGAGTTGGATACCATGCTTCAACATAGCCTGCGTTTCACCCGCACACTGATGGCGCAGTTGAGTCCGGCCGTCTTGCATGACTTGGGACTGGTGCCGGCGCTCCAGTGGCTCGCGGAACAGATGAAGGAGCAAGGGCTCACGGTGGAGGTCCGGGTGCTGACCGAGGAACGGCCGCGCTTCAACGAGAGCCAGGCGGATCTGTTGTTCCAGGCCGTGCGGGAGCTCTTGATGAATACGATGAAACATGCCGGCGTGTCGCAAGCGGTGGTCTCGCTCGATAAACAGGGCGGCGACACCTGGCTGCTCACCGTGCAGGACCAGGGGGTCGGCTTTGACGTCGGCGCAGTGGACTACCGTCCTTCGGGAGAGCACTTCGGTCTCTTCAGTATTCAAGAACGCATGGAAGCGATGTCGGGCTGGTGCCTGATTGACTCCGTGCCGGGGAGAGGCACCAAAGTGGAACTCGGGCTGGCCGAGGCGCCCCAAGCGGCGACGCCGCTGCCTGGACTTGCGCCAAAGATCCCGCAGCCTGAGCCGCACCTCCCGGCACCATCACGCTGGCGAGTGTTGCTCGTCGATGACCATGCCATGGTCCGTCAAGGCCTCCGGAGCCTGCTCGAGACCTATCATGATCTGGAAGTCGTGGCCGAGGCCGCGGACGGAGAGCAAGCGGTACACTATGCCACCCGCTATCGCCCGGACGTGGTGCTCATAGATCTCAACCTGCCGCGACTCAACGGCATACATGCCACCCGACGCATCAAGCAGCATACGAAGGACATTGTCGTGATCGGTTTGTCCGTGCACGCGTCGCCGCAGGCCATCGAGGCCCTGCTCGCGGCCGGTGCGGCCGCCATCCTCAGCAAAGAACTGGCCGCGGATGACCTCTATCGAACGATCGTGCAGCTTCTGAGATAACCGGCAGACTCCTCCGGCAGCCTCTCCGCACGGCACATCATGCCGGCTCACTTCCCCCTTGAGACCCGAGCACATGGAGACGGCCTGTCTGGATACGGATAGAATGCGGGCGGCTCAGGGAGATCGAGTGGAAGGCGGACGGGGCATACATGGCAACAGAGGATCGGAGAGCAGAGAGCCTGTGCCGATAAGCGGCAACAGGCTTCCGTCCGCCCACTCGCTGTCCGGATGTACCAGTTTAATTCAACGCGGCTTCGAGTTCCGGCTTGCCCTCGCGCTTCACGAAATCGCGGCTACGGTCCATCGCGTCCTTCATGCCGGACTGCACCGCTCTGCTCCAGCGTGTCGCCTGCACTTGAGCCTTGCGGGCATAGCGGCTCACATCCCGGCGGGTTTCCGCACCGGTCTTGGGTGCAAAAAGGAGTCCGATACCAGCGCCGATGACGGCACCGCCGGCAATGAGTGCTGCCGCCTTGGCGACTTGTTTCCCTTGCTCCGACATGGCGAACCTCCTTGATGAGTGTGAATGAGTTGGAAGGTTTCCGTGAGCCCTTCCTGTGAAGCGTGTATCAGCATGCTCCATGCCAGGGGGGAAAATGGTCTTAAACCAACTTTTTTTGAGGAAAACAGGAGGATCCTCTCATTGCGATTAAGTGCTGCTAATAAATGGTCTCGTTTATCGAACAGCCGGCGACACAGTCGTTTCAGAAATCCAACAGTGCCCCCTTCCACCCGACTGGAGACGGCCGGCACGCCGTTGATGATCGGGGCCGGAGTGAATCTCATAGCAGACTGACGGCGTCCACTGGCAGTCCGGCCTTCGCAATCGGCTCGCGGGATCGAGGGGTCGGCTTGCAATGACCCCTGGTCGTTCCCTATGATCCGCTCCCTTGACGCGATGTCATAACCAGGAGACGGCATGGGCTCGTTAGCCGCTATTCCTTACCCGCATATCGATCCGGTCTTTTTCGAACTCGGCCCCCTGCAGTTCCGCTGGTACGGCCTGATGTATTTGATCGGGTTGACGGCCGCCTATTTCCTCATCAGACGAAACGCGGCCGCCAAGGGGCTCTCGCTGACCGCCGATCAGGTGTACGATATGGTGGTCTTTGCCGCCTTCGGCGTGTTCATCGGCGGGCGGATCGGCTACACCCTCTTTTACAACTTTCCCTATTACTCGCAGCATCCCGCCAAGATCCTGGCCGTCTGGGAG
Organism: uncultured bacterium; assembly: GCA_965285945.1. Classification (GTDB taxonomy): domain Bacteria; phylum Nitrospirota; class Nitrospiria; order Nitrospirales; family Nitrospiraceae; genus Nitrospira_D. Next base: position 8,190 of record CBDIWP010000006.1, read on the forward strand.
GGCGGCATGTCGTTTCACGGCGGGTTGATCGGTACGGCGATTGCGCTCCTGCTGTTCAGCAAACGGCGGGGAATCCCCTTCTACACGCTGGGCGATCTCGCGGCGGCCGTGACGCCCATCGGCCTGTTCTTCGGGCGGCTGGGCAACTTCATCAACGGCGAGCTGTATGGCCGGCCGACAGACGTGGACTGGTGTATGGTGTTTCCCGCAGGGGGGCCGGCCTGCCGGCATCCTTCCCAGCTGTACGAGGCCGGCCTCGAAGGGCTGCTGCTGTTCACGGTCTTGTGGTTAGTGGGACGGCGTCCGACCCCTCCCGGAACCCTCGTGTGGACCTTTATCACGGGTTACGGGGTGTGCCGTCTGATCGTGGAGTTGTTCAGGGAACCGGATCAGCACATGGGGTTCGTCCTCGGACCGATCACCATGGGACAAATGCTGTCAGCGCCAATGGTCCTCCTGGGCCTCTTCATGCTGTTCTGGGGTTACCATAAAGCCGGAGTCAAGACGGCTCATCCCGCGTCGTGAACTCTACCCCGCTTGGCGATCGGCGGCCGCCACTGTAAAGCCGGCACTTGCGGCCGGTTGCCGTCTTATTTCCTCTCCATAGACTGCTTCGCACCGGCCTGCTCTCAAGAGGACCAGCAAAAAAAGTGCGCCTGTCTGCCATGTAGATGGCAGAACCGGACGATAGTCCTCTGCACAATGCGTGGTCGCAAACTTGCGGGAGGCCTATGGATTCACTCGAAGCGCTCACGCGGCAGAACCGGCTGTTAAACGCCATTCCCAAGTCTGAATTGGAGCACCTGCTGCCCTACATGGAGGGCCTCAGTTTGTTTCCACGGCAAGTGCTGTATCGGCAGGGCTCGACGGTGGAGTACGTGCATTTTCCGATCACCGGCGTCCTCTCCATGATTGCCTCCACGCATGAGGGTGAAACGGTCGAGGTGGCCTCGGTAGGAAACGAAGGATTTACAGAGGTGACGGCGATCCTCGGCAGTCAGAAGGCGCGCGGACACCAGAGCACCGTCATGCGGGTGGTCACACAGATCCCCGGCTCGGTGATCCGGCTGAAAGCCGATGTGTTCGAAACGGCGCTCGACCAGAATATCGAACTCAACCGATGCGTACGCCGGTATCTGAGCGTGCTGTTTACGCACTTGGTGCTGTCCGTCAGTTGCAACCGCCTCCACTCGCTCGAACAACGCTGCGCCCGCTGGTTGATGAGTTGCGTCGACCGCAGCCAATACGAGGAAATCGCGGTTACGCAAGAGTTGCTGGCCGAAATGCTGGGCGTCCGCCGGCAAAGCGTGGATCATGTCCTGGGAGACCTCGAATCCCAGCGGATGATCGAATGCTTGAGAGGGTCCATCAGGATCAACGATCAGAGAAGGCTCTCTCAAGTGGCCTGCGAGTGCTACCACCTGGCGAAGGAGCGACTGGACAGTTTTCTCGCCTGATCCGGGCAGCCTTCCCCTCCCGCCGTTGCCCGTCTTGTCTCCGACCTTGTCCGCTGCAGTAGTTCTCCCCGGCTCATTTCAATGAAATCACACGTTGGCGCGCTCAATTTCCGCCCGTTACGATCTATGGATGATGGATCAACCGGGGAGAGACACGGGCACGGGCCTGCCGGAGACAGAGCCGTCCGTACAACAACTGACAGGCCATCGGCTGTTAGGCAGCCTGCCGATGAAGGACCGCCGCCGCATCGCCGGAAAGCTTCGGCCGGTAACATTGGCGCAGGGTCAGTTGATGTATGAACCGGAGGGAGTCATTCGGGAGGTGTTCTTCCCCTTGTCCGCGGTGTTCTCGCTCTCCGGCACCACGTCTGAAGGAGGCGTTGTCGAGATCGGCCAGATCGGCTGTGAGGGCATCGCCGGCGTGGAAGTGGCATTGCGCACGAAACTATGCGGGCATCCCATTGTCAGTACGGTCGTTCACCGCGCGGGCGGCGCATTGCGCATGCCCGCCGAGGAGTTCGCCGGCGCGGTTGACGAATCTCCTGCGGTCAACCGGTGTGTGCGCCGGTATATGGGTTTCTTTTTTGCGCAACTCCAATTATTCACCGCCTGCAATCGTCATCATACCCTGGAGCAGCGCTGCGCCCGCCGGCTGCTCATCGCTCAGGACCTGAGCGGCACGCGCGACCTCCGCATGACGCAACATCGTTTGGCGCAGCTGCTCGGCGTGTCGCGTCAGAGCGTGGATCGCGTGCTTCAGGACCTCGGAGACCGGGACATTCTCGGACTGCGCCGGGGCGGCCTGCGGATCCGCAGCAGGCAGCAGCTCAAATGTCTTTCCTGCCTGTGCTACCGCGCGGCGAAGAAGGAACTTTCCGCGTTCCTGTCCCTGTCTTAATACGGCATCTCGTCGTCATCCAAACCCACGTGATGCCCCAATTCATGCACCACCGTGTCGTATACTTCCTGTACCACCTCTTCGGGCGTGTCGCACTGGCGCAGGATCGGTCCGCGATAAATGGAAATCTGGGCCGGCTGGGCGCCCCCGGGCGAAAAAAACGAATCGTCTGGCAGCGACAGGCCCTGGTACAGACCAAGCAGATCGTCCTCGCTGTCGACCTCCAGTTCATGGAGCACCTGAGGGGACGGTTCTTCCTCTACTACGACAGCAATCGTGTCCATGAGCTTGGCGTAGGGCGGAGGCAGATCCGCGAGGGCCTGTTGCACCAGCTGTGCAAACTCTTCGGACGAGATGGGTTCATGGTCCGGCGGGGGCATTCGTCAGAATCCGCCGCGCGGGTTGGGATCGAGGTAGGATTTCTGCCGCAAATTATGCTCCAGTCCGCTTTGGCGCAAGGGCGGTGAATCCCATATGACTTTGTTCCCGGGAGCCAGGTTGGCCGCGGTGACGTAATGTTTCCTGGCTTCCTCCTTGTTCCCCATGCGATCAAGGGCCACGGCGAGATTGTAATGGGCCTCCGCCAAATTGGGCTGCTGCGCGACCGCGGCCTGATAGGCTTGGCCGGCGCCGGCCCAATCCCTGGTCTGGAAGAGGCGGTCCCCTTCCATCATATGGGCCGCGGCCTTCGCGGAAGCTCCGGCCGGAGCAGGTAACGGAGTGACTGGAGCGGCTTTGGGGCCCGCACAACCGGCCAAGAGCGCAAGGAGCACCAGCATGAGCACCCGATACCGCCTTTGCATAACCACTCCCTCCGGCACGCGGTTAAGGATGAGCACGAAACCGGCCAGCGAGTGCTAGATATCATGTTGAGAGGTTTTCTGCAAAATCGGGAACCAGTGCCTGCCGTCCGGCCTCGACTCCGGCCCTAGGGGTTCCCCTAGGCCATGCTGGTGCCACGGCTGATGTAGACTCCCGGCTTTCCCTCAGGCCATCTATCTTTTGTCGATGGAGCGGAATGGATCAAGAAGACCAGGGGCTGGAAGCCTCACTGATTAGGGCTGAACGAGACGCCTTCTTGGGTCTGGCCGAGGGACAAGGCCTTCAGGCTGCGCTTGACCTACTCCTATCGCGAATCGAACCTCTCGGGGCCCACGGATGTATGGCTTCGGTCTGGCTCCTCGCAGAGGACGGCCGGTCTGTTTCTTTTTTTGCAGGGCCCCGCCTCCCGGAGGCCTGCCGGGACGCCGTGAAGGCGAGCGCCGTCCCGTCCAACACGTCAGCCGGGACCCCGGATATTGCGCTCAGCCAGGAGCCATCTGATGGTCACTCGTTGCTGTCCGCAGTCGGCATACGGGCCTTTAGATCCATACCGGTCGTGTCCTCGTTAGACCACCCGCTAGGCACCCTTACCGCTTGCTACCCGGAACCAGACCCGCCGGAAGACCGGCATATGCTGCATCGGGCTGCCCGCGTCATCGCACTGTTGATTGAGCGGCATCGCACGGATGAAGCGTTCCGCGAAAGCCGCGAGCAATGCCAGTTGGTCGCCGACACGGTCCCGGCCCTCCTCTCCTACATCGATACGGAGCGCCGCTATCGCTTCTGTAATCAGCGCCATCGTGACTGGCTCGGCCTGCCCCCCGAGGAGATCACGGGACGACACCTGTCCGAGGTGTGGGGGCCGGAGGCCTGGCGTCAGATCGGTCCGCACATCGACGCCGCCCTGGGCGGCACGGTGGTCGAGCACGAAGCGGCCCTCGACCACCGCCCCGGAGACACCCGCTGGATCCATGCCCGGTATAGTCCGCATCGCGACAGGCACGGGCACGTCGTCGGCCTCGTTATGATGGTGAGCGATATCACGACACAAAAACTGGAGCATCTATCCCTGGCGGACAGCGCAGAGCGTTTCGGCCGGCTCCTCGAAGTGGGTGCCGTCATGGTCTGGACTGCCGACGCTACCGGCACGCCGCGCGAAGACGCTCCCTCCTGGCGCGCGTTCATCGGATACCGGCTCGAGCAGTATCTCCATAGTTGGGAATGGCTGGAGGCCTACCACCCGGACGACAGGCACCGCCTGGCTGAAGTCTGGACCAACGCCATGAAGGCCCGTTGCCCTTATGAATGCGAAGCCCGCGTTCGCCACGCGGACGGTCGATACCGGCATGTCCTCTCGCGCGCGCTGCCTCTGTTGCACGCCGATGGAACGGTGCGGCAGTGGATCGGAATGAAGGTCGATATAACTGAACGGAAGGAAGCGGAAGCCGCCTCCCATGAATCCCGGCAGCGCTATGCCAACCTGGTCAATTCCCTCGACGGCATCGTCTGGGAAGTCGACGTGAAGACCTACAATTTTACCTTCGTGTCGGCGCAAGCCGAACGCATCCTCGGGTATCCGCTCGAGGCTTGGTACGACAACACCTTCTGGCCCGCCCATATCCATCCCGACGATCGGGACTACGCGATGCAGTTCTGTGTCGAGGAAACGAAGGCCAAGCGCGATCATCTGTTCGAGTATCGCATGATCGCGGCTGATGGACGGACCGTGTGGCTGCGCGACATTATTTCCGTGGTCGTGAAGAACGATGAACCGGTATTGCTGCGCGGCATCATGGTGGATATCACCGATCGCAAGCAGGCGGAGGAGAAAATCGCCGCCTTGAACGCCGAAGTCCGGCGTACGCTCGAGGAATTACAGACACTCATGCATGTGCTGCCGGTGGGTATTTTTGTCGCCCGCGACCGGTCCTGTTCCTCCATCACCATGAATCCTGCGGGCGCCGCCATGCTGGGCCTTCCGGCCGACGGCAACGCGTCCAAGACCGGACCGGCAGCCGAGCAACTCCCGTTCCGAGTGATGAAAGACGGCCGCGAGGTGCCGCCGAACCAGTTGTGCATGCAACGCGCCGCAGCCACCGGGGCGCCGGTCGTGGCGGAGGAAGTCGATGTCGTCTTTCGGGATGGGCTGGTCCGAAACCTGTACGAGTCTGCCGTGCCCTTGTTCAACGAACGCGGCGATGTGCGCGGTTCGGTGGGGGTCTTCGTCGATATCACGGAGCGCAAGCGGGCGGAACAGGCGCTGCGCCTCAGCGAAGAACGGTTCCGCCTGGCCACAGCCGCGGGAAAAGTAGGGGTCTGGGAATGGGATATCCGAGCCGATGCCGTTACCTGGACGGATTCCCTGTACCGGCTCCATGGCATCCCCCCGGGCACCGGCATCACGGCGGAGCGATTTGCCTCGCTGGTTCATCCACTGGATCGGGCTCGCGTCGTGGAGGCCATCGACATGACGCTGCGCACCGATGCCCCGTACGAACTCGAGTTCCGGAGCCTGCGTCCGGACGGCGACGTCATCTGGCTCTTTACTAACGCCGTCGTCCTGCGCGAGGGAGGCACGCCTCTCCGCATGATCGGCGCCACAGTGGATATCACCGCCTCGAAACGGGCCGCCGAACAACTCCAATCCTGGAATGCCGCATTGGAGCAACGTGTCGGAGAGCGTACGCGTGAGCTCAAGCAGTCGCAAGAGCGCCTTCGGGCGCTGGCGACCGAACTGAACCTGGCCGAACAGCGGGAACGCAAACGCGTCGCGACCGAGTTGCATGATCATCTCGCGCAACTGCTCGTGTTAAGCCGGCTGAAAATAGGACAAGCCAAACGGGTCGGCGGCAGGCATCCGGCATACGGCAGTCTGTTACAGCAAAGCGAAGACGTCATCAATGACGCGCTCGCCTACACGAGAACGTTAGTGGCGGACTTGAGCCCGACGATCCTCTATGAATTCGGCTTGGGTGCCGCCCTCGCATGGCTCGCCGAGTATATGCGGCGGTATGACCTTTCGGTGAATCTCATCATGGAGAAGCACGAGGACGCCGTGCTGCCTGAGGATCAAGCCGTGCTCCTTTTTCAATCGATCCGTGAGTTGCTGATCAATGCGCATAAGCATGCCCGGTCGCACGACGCGACGGTCACAGTGACGCGGCAGCGCAACAGCCTACGCATCGAGGTGCGGGATGAGGGCCAAGGATTTGATCCGTCCGCCATCCTCCTGACGAACGACGAGCCCTCCGCTCCGGTGTTGCACTTCGGGTTATTTAGTATTCGCGAGCGCATGCGCGCCTTGGGCGGGGCCTTTGACATCCATTCGCAGCCCGGTCAGGGGACCACGGCCACACTCACCGTAACGCTGCCGCCCCCGGCGCGGGACGAGCGGGACGAGCGTGACTCGTCATGCGTGACGCGTGACGTGTTGAATGGGGGAGCCGTCAGCTCTGCACCGGACGGCGCAGCACGGATCACGGATCATGCCTCACCTTCACCAAGCAGCTCCGAATACGGTGCCCCCTCACGCATCACGGATCACGCATCACGTCCCTTGATTCGCGTGCTCCTCGTGGACGACCACGCGATGATGCGGCAGGGCTTGCGGAGCGTGTTGGAAACCTATGCTGACGTGCACGTCGTCGGGGAAGCATCAGACGGCGAGGAGGCGATCGCACAAGCCGAACGCCTGGGACCATCGGTGGTGGTGATGGACATCAACATGCCCAGAATGAACGGCATTGAGGCGACGGCGAGGATCAAGGCCCGCTCCCCTGACGTCATTGTGATCGGCCTGTCGGTCAATGCTGCGGGCGGGAATCAAGAAGCCATGCGGGCGGCCGGCGCCTCGCTTTTGCTGACGAAAGAATCCGCCGTCGAACAGCTCTACGAGAGTATTCAACAGGCGATGAAGCAACAGGCCTCACGCCCTCGTTAAGGCTCCTCCCCGAACAGTCCCCATGAATGCGCAGTCAGGGCACCGGCCACAGGCTAGAGTGCAACCGCCGTGGCGCAGCGCAAAAAGAGGCACTGAAACCGGACCGGCTCCTCTCTCAGGCAACGTGTGGCCGCCGTCTTGTAGATGTCGCTTTGAACGCGATACCGCTCCGCCTGCGCGGGGGCGGCCTCCGGAGTGACCGCATCGGTCTTATAGTCGGCAACCCAGAGCCGGTCGTCAAGCCGGTAGATGATGTCCATCACCCCCTCCATCACCCGGCCGTTGTCCCAGGGCATAAGAAAGGGAACCTCGCGACCCAGAATGACCGCGCGTCGGAGCATGGTATACAGCTCCGACTGTCCGAACAGATGCAACAGGCCCTCCAGTGAGGCCACGACCGTGGCGGCCAGATGCGCCTGATCCGGAGCGAGCATGCGGGCAGCCGCCTCCCTGATGCGATGGGGGAACCGAGCGGGATCGTCCGCGAAGTTCCAATGCTGCAGGATGCGATGAGCCAGGATCCCCGTCAGCCGGCTGGCTTCCGCGTCCGAGCCCGGCGCGCCGGAGGGGCGAAAGACGGGCTCGCCCATGTTAGTCATGCGCGACGGGGTCAAGCGGCGGAGCGTGTGGCGCGCCTCCGTCCAGGCCGAGGTCCGGGTATGCCACAGCGCGGCCGTCGAGGCGGCATCGATGACCGGACCCGCCGGACGAGCCGGACGAGTTCCGTGTACCGATTGAGGTCCCTGCGCCTCGAACACGACATGCGGAATCGAACTGGCGCCGACGGTGAAGGCGGGCGTCGTCGCGGCGCCCAACTCTCCTTCTCCTATTTCCTGCAACAGGTCCAGCAGATTGTCGCCGTTGGATCGCGCCGTCAGGCTTCCGGACAGAATGAGCAGATCCTTGGCGCGCGTCATGCCGACGTACAGCACCCGGCGGCGCTCGGCGTCCTCCCGCATCGCCAGCTTATCGGCGACCAGAACGGAACCGAGGGTGTGGCGATCGCCCAGGCGCAGGCCATAGGTTCCGCTCGACCAGTCATACGAGACGGCCGGAGCGGAGCGGTCCCGTCCGCCGCCTTGATGCATTCCGGGCAGGACGACGATGGGAAATTCCAGCCCTTTCGCCTTGTGGATGGTCAGAATTTGAACGGCGTTCGAGGATTCTTCGACCAACGGACTTTCCGCCTCGTCGGGCTGTTCATCGAGCCGCATTACCATCAGATCGACGAACGCGCTCAACGTCAGATGGGGGCGATCGGCTAACGCGGCGGCCAGCTGTTTGGCTTTGAGCAGATTGGCGACCGCCTGCTCGCCATGCAAGGAGGCGGCCGCCAGCTCCAGGACGGGCAGCCCGTCGAAGACGCGCTGGATCGCATCGGCCAAGGGAAGGACGGCGATTTCCCCATGCAGAGCCGCCAGCTGGGCGTACAGCCGGCCGACCGATGCGGCGCAGGGGTGCGGCCAGGACCGGACTTGCATATGCCGCCGATAGTCGAACCATCCGGCCTGGCGGAGATCGTACAGCTGCCGATCCGTCAATCCTCCGAGCGCCGAACGCAAGACCCCGACCAGCGCGATGCCGTCATGAGGATTGTCCAGCACGCGCAGCACACTGATCAGGTCGATGATTTCCTGGCGCCGGTAAAAGTGCTTTTCCCCTTCGATCACATAGGCGATTCCGTGCCGGCGCAGGGCATGCAGGTACACCTCGGCCTGAGTCAGCTTGCGAAAGAGCAGCGCGACGTGCCCCGGCTTCACGGAGGGACGGCAGAGGATCTCGTCATCGAGCCAGCGAGCCAGCGCGTCGGCTTCGGCCCTCGTGCCGGCGGCGGCATCAAAGCGGTCCTCTGCTGATCCCGGGGTCACGACATGGAGCCGGACACCGGCATCCGTCGGTGAAGGCCGCCGGTTCGGGCCCGCTTCCAGGCGCACATTGGCCGGCTGGACATGCGCCCGCCGCTCGAACAAGCGATCGAAGACGTCGTTCACCGGCTCCAGGACGGCGGCGCCGCTCCGGAAATTGGTGGTCAGCCGGTGCACCACCCCCTGCTCCGCCTCGATCTTTTCGACGACCCGATCGAAGGCCTCGATGTCGGCGCGCCGGAAGGCATAGATGGATTGCTTCGGGTCGCCGACAATGAACAATTTGCCCGGCTCCAACGACATGTCGTTCCAACGGCCGGCGTGTTGCCCCTGGCGCTCGGAGACCGCCAGCATGATTTCGTACTGCACCGGGTCCGTGTCCTGAAACTCGTCCACCAGCACCGCGCGATAGTCTTGCTTGATCCGTTCGCGCACGGCTGGATGGTCGAGGAGCAGCGTCCGGGCTCGGGCGAGCAACCCGTCGAAGGACAGCCACCCTTTCTCGATAAACGAACGGCGCACCTGCGCGACGAAGGGTGCCAACAACTTCAAAGCATGCAGGAAGAATCCATGGTCAACATCCAGCAAGGCCTTGGCTGTGTCACTCATCCGAACAGCTTCCTTGAAATCGTCCGGCTCCCATCCACCGACCGCATTGCCGGGCTCTTTCCTCAACAGCTCGCGTTCCCCGTCCGGCAATTCCCGATGCCCTCCGCCGCCTTGTTCAATGAGGAGCGTGAACAGCGTGACGCTCGCAGCCAGCATCAGTTCAATCTTCCGCCGCTTCGGCCGGTCGTGGCTCTCGAGCAGGCCCTGAGCCTGCCCCCGCAAGCGGGTCAGCCATTCGATGATGAGGGGATCCCGGCCGGTGCTTTCGAGTTGGTGCGACAGGCCCGGCACGTCGACCAGTTCACTGCAGAGAGCTCGGGCGAAGGTCCGCAGCTCTTCCAAGGAGGCCGTGCGCAAGAGCGCTCGCCACCGCGCGTGATCCGTCCCCTGTCGGCTCAACTCGCGATCCGTCCATACATCCCAGGCCGCCGTAAAATGTTCCTCGAACCGGGATCCGTCGTCTTCCTGAAACGCGGGGTCGACGCCGCTTTCCAGCGGGTATAGGCGGAGCAGATGCGCGGCGAAGCTATGGAGGGTGCCGATCTGCGCTTTTTCGATATCCTGAAGCGCCGCGTCGGCCCGGGCGACCAAAGTATCCATGGAGAACCCGTAGCGCGTTCTCAACGCCTCCGGAGCCACTGCGCCGCCATCCCCCGCGCCGGCGGTCTCGGGCCGCAGCAAGGCCGTCAGCCGCTCTCTCAACCGGACCTTCATCTCCGTCGCCGCTTTATTGGTAAAAGTCAGGGCGACGATGCGGGTCATGGGCACCGGATCCGGTTCTTTGACCAGCAAATGAATCAAGCGGTTTACCAGCAACGTCGTCTTGCCCGTGCCGGCGCCGGCCACCACCACGACGTTCCGGTCGAACGTGGTTTCCGCCAGCTCGCGCGGGATACGGTCGGGAATCAGCGCGGCGTCACTCATCCTTGACCTTCTGGCTCCGCATGGTTTTCAGCACTTTGGATTCCGGCGCCCGGTAGGCCCGCCACCAGGTCGGCGTATGGTCGCGGCGGCAGGAGATCCGAAAGTCACAGGTCTCGCAATACCCGTTCGGCAGGATGAAAAAACGCCCGGCGCGTATGCCGTCAATCAACGTATGGAGAGTGCTTTTTAGCTGCACGCCCTTCTCTGATTGCCAGACGGACGATTCGAACGTCGACCGGACGATCGGGGTCGGCCAGTTGGGAGCCAGAAAGACCAGCTGCACCTGGGTCGGCTTCGGCTGGCCGGGAATGTCCAAACAGGCATACAGGGGCGGCTGCAGGCGATACCCCCGGATCGCGGCCTGGACCAGATTGCGATCCTCCGTCTTACTGGCTGATCCCGTCTTGTATTTGTAGTCGATGATACGCAGCCCGTCCGAATCAGGGCGCCGGTCGATGCGGTCCACGCGGCCGTGTATCAGGATCGGCATGCCCTCAGCCGTCAGAGGCGGCAACGTTCCCCGCGCGTCGATCTCAAACGCCGCTGGGATAAAGGGATCTTCCGCCTGCGCCGCTTCATCGGACTCCACCGCGGCCGCCACGAGGGACACAAGCCCTTCCTTGGCGAGCTCCCATAACAGATAGTGGCCGGTCGGATAGCGGCTCTCATAGTCAGCGGCGGCCTCCTCGACGGCCGAATGAATGCACCAGGCCACCGTGTCATCGGTCACCGGCTCCGCAGGCCAGCCCATGGGCATCAGCCGTTCGTAGCAACGCCGCAATGCCGCGTGGCAGACCGTGCCGAGCACAGATGCATCCAAACCCTGCTCCACCGGTTCGCGCACCGGTTTCAGTGTGAGCACGTCGGCGGAAAAATACTGAAACGGACAATGGGCATAGCGTTCCAACGGCGTAGGAGCCAGCCCGCGTTGCACCACCTTGTTCCAGTGGGCATCGAGCGCGCCGGTCATCCCGTCATGCGCCGCCAGCAGCGGACGCTCGTCTTCGATCTGCCCCAAGGCTTCGACGCCGTGCCTGAACGACTGCCCATCACGGCCGATGGCGTTCAGCAGGGCCCCCGCATCCTGGCCGTTGATCGCCATCCAGAGCGCCAGCTCTTCCGGCGGAAGGAACGTCCGGATCAGGGGCCGTTGGGCCACTCGATCGGTCAAGCGGCGCGGCACCGCTTCGACCGCCACCTCATCGATGCCACAGAGCCCGGGCATGTCGGACACATAGGGCGAGGGCATCAGCACGCGCCCGTGATCGTCGGCCCGCTGGTAGGAGGCGATCAGCCGATCGGCCGCCGCTTGCCGCACCAGCGCCAGCAGGACCGCTTCCTCTTCATAGCCGGCGAGCTTCTCGTCGATCTTGAAGCCGAGCGTCTCATCGAGCACGCGCCGATGCCGGTCACGGAGAAACGGATCTTCGCGGATATACCGGGGAAACACTTTATCGTTGAGGCCGATCACAAACAGGGCTTTGAACGGGAGGCCGCGCGCCGCCATGACATCGAGCACGGCCACGCCGCAATGGTCGGCCGCGTCCGGCTGAACCGTCGTGCGTTCGACCGCATGGATGAGCAGGTCGACAAATTCCGCCCAGGTCATCTCATCCCCGATGGCGTCCAATTGAGTGAGCGAACCCCACACACGGTCCAGGGCCTCCCAGACCGGCATGATCACGTGCTCGGCGCGCTCCTCTTCCATGGGCTCGGGGCGGTTCAGGTGCCTGGCGGCCACCTCGCGGAACGATGCCACCAGCTGCCCCGCCGTCCCCCTGGCGGGAAGCGCCGCGATCTCCGCGATCAACTCGGATATCAGGAGCCAGAACAGCCGGGTGACCTCGGCCGGCACATCCGGGGGACCGACACGAAGGTCCTCTGTCCTTTCGGTTGCTGCGGCGCCGGCCCGGCCGGCGACGTCCAACCTGGCCCATTCCTCTTGGCCTCTCGTGATGTGCAGCGCGGACACCATGAGCTTCCAGAGATCGGGACGGACGTGAGCGCCGGCTCCCGTGAGGAGCGCGCTGCGGTACAGCGGAGAGGTGACGACGTCCAGCACCGCCGTGCGGTCATAGTCATTCATCGGCAGCGTGGCCAGTTGAAGCACGGTTTTGCAGAGCGGTTCGTGGATGAGCGGGCGGCCCGCGGTACCGCGCAACGGAATACGATATCGCTCGAAGACCGGGCGCAGAACGGGCCGGTACGGGTCGAGTGTCCGAGCCACCACGCCGATGTCGTCGAAGCGATAGCCGTGGGTCTCCACCAGATCGAGGATCTGGCGGCAGGCCGACGCCAATTCCTCTTCGACGCCGACCACGCTGCGCATGGACAGCGCGGGCTGATGCGTGGCGGCCGGGCCTGAATCGGTGAGGCGGACCAACTGATCCGGCGCGGGAATGAGCGGTTGAATATACCGATCGAAAAAGCGCTGCGCGAACCGGAAGGAGCGATGAGGCTCCAAGGGAAAGAAGAGTGTGGTCGGCACCGCTTTGCTCAGCGCGTCGAAAAAAGATAACTGGACCTGGGTCAGATCATAAAATCCATAATAGTAGGCCTGCGTGAGCGTCCCGACGAACGCGGAGGCCGGTACCGAGGGCAGCAACGATTCCGCCAGATCATCGGCCGTGCCGATCTGCAGCGTGGCGCCCGCTTCTTTCACGGCGCCATGGAGCGAAAATAAGGCCTGCAGCCAGTGGGCCTCCTCCCGGTCGAAGTAGCCCTCCTCAAGACCCCGCAGGGCGGAGGCCGGATCGACGCCGGCGTCCTTCAAATCCCGCACCGTGGACCAGAGTGCGCTCCAGGTTCCCGAGGAATGGCCGATGTGTTGGAGGGCGGTGAGCCCGGGCAGCCGCCGTCGCACGATATGGCGCACAAGCTGCTCAAAGAACAGCTCATCGGCCAGTCGCAGAGGCGGGGCGGCCCCCGCCTGTTCGCGTGCTTCGTCGGCCAGTCGCAAGGCGAGTTGGTGAAACGTCAGAAGATGGACGTTCAGCAGCGAGAGGCCCTGCTCGATGGCCAGAAGCCGGCGCACCCGGTCGATGAGCTGGTTAGAAGGCACGAGCACGGCCAGAGGCGCGACAGGATCGCGGGCCTTGGCCTGCCGGATGTGATCGACGAGCGAAGATTCGAGATGCGGATGGAACCGGCCCGTCACAACGCGGAGCATTAGAAGATGTGATGGGTGAGGAGCGGAAATCCGATCGGCTCGAGCTTATGACTGATCACTCATCCCCCATCACTCATTACTGATCGCTCATCACCGCCCACTACCCGGTCTCAGGGCCTAGCAACTCGCCGTTACAATCGACGCAGGCCCAGTCCCCGTCGATGAACGCCATGGGCTCCCCGCAGATACCACAGTCGGGCGGCGGACCCTTATCGATAATCGGCAAAGGCGGAAGCTCGAACTCGTCATCGTCATCAGAGACCATAGTGATGGAGATCCTTACTCACGGGGTTTCATTTTGAGGAGCAACGCCTTTTCGGCGCTCTCCCGGCTCGGGACACCGACAAACGTCAGCCGGCCGTCGATGATGGTCGCGGGGACGGCGCGGACGGAATGCCGATCAGCGAGGGCTTGCCCGTCCTCCGTCGTGATATCGACTTCCCGATAGGAAAAACTGTACTTGACCCGCAATTGTTTCCAGAGGCTTTTGGCCGATGGACAGGCCCCGCAACTCGGAGACACGAGCAACATAACATTCGGCATGCCACACTCCCTTACTATTGAGGGCTGGATCTTAGCATCCGCAGAAAAGCGCACGCAAGGCAGGCCACGAGCTGCTGATCGGAAGGCACGACGCCGCAGCGATCCGCGAACTGAAAGCTGACACTCGGCAAACCGAGGGCCGAACTTGGCGGCGAGCGCCCGCTCCTCCGGTATAAATTAACAGCGAGTCATGTAGGCGACAAGAGCCGGCAGCAAGGCGAACGCCAGTGCATGAGAAAGAACCGTATTAGAAGAGCATCCGGGGTGTCACCAGCCATACAGCTGTCGCTTTTTGACCGGGCCGTGCACGAGCCGTCTACCAGTCGGCCCCGAGCCGATCGATCACGATTTGATGGACGACGGAATAGGGCCCAAGCGTCGCCAGATACAGGGCCGTCTCGGCGACATCGAACGGATCGATTTTCTCGCTCCTCAGAATGTCCTCCTGCGGCGCATCCACCAACTCATCCGCCACGGCGCCGGGGCAGATGGCGCTCACCTTGATATGAAAGGGGCGGCCTTCGTCGGCGAGGGATTTGGTCAAGGCCATGATGCCGTGCTTCGAGGCGCTGTAGGTTCCCGTACCGGCCCACGCCTGCAGTCCTGCGACGCTCGCCATGTTGATGATGCACCCGCCGTCCTGCTGCTGCCGCATCTGTTTGAAGCCGGCCCGGCAGCAAAAGAAGGTGCCCCGCAGGTTGACGTTCATGACGGCGTCGAAGGCCTCGGTGGTCGTGTCCGCCAATCGTCCGCCGCCCCCGATGCCGGCATTGTTCACGAGGATGTCGAGCCGGCCGTAGCGCTTCACCGTCTGGTCGATCAAGGCATCAACCTGGCGCTCATCGGCCACATCGGTCTGCACCGCCCAGGCCTCCCCGCCCCGTTTCACGATCTCATCGGCCGTGCGCCGGCAGAGCGCGAGGCGTCTCGCCGCCACGACGACCTTCGCCCCTTCTGCGCCGAACGTCAGCGCAACGGCCTTGCCGATGCCGCTGCTGCTGCCGGTCACGATGGCCACCTTGCCGCTTAACCGCTGCATGGGCGCTCTCACTGGCGTGTGATGTCGAGCCGGATGCCGACTTCATCCAAATGTTGCAGCAGATCCAACGGATCCTGGTACACGCGATAGGCCCCCGCCCGTTCCAATTCCTCCCGCCCGTATCCGCCGGAGAGCACTCCGATCGACAAGGCAAAGGCGCGCCTGGCGGCGAGCAAGTCCCATACACTGTCTCCCACGATGATGCACCGGCTCATCGGCAGGCCGAGACGGTCGCCGGCGGCTAGAAACAGGTCCGGATCGGGTTTCGCAAAACGGACGTCGTCACGGGTAATGACCGGCACGTCATCGCGGAGTCCTAAGAGCTTGAGGGCATGCCGCGCGTTTTCCAATCGTCCGCTGGTCGCAATGGCATGCGGCACCCGATGCCCCGCCAGGGTGTCGAGCAATTGGTGCGTGCCGGGCAGCACCCGGAGAGAATACGCTTGCTTGGCATAGGCTTCGTGGTGCACCCGTTGGATCTGCTCGGTTTCCTCCTTCGAGACCGGCCGTCCGGTTTCCCGCAGCAAGGCATTGAGCATCAGGCCGCCGCTCATGCCGATCTGCCGATGAATACGCCAGACCGGCAATTCAATGCCGGCGGCCTGGGTCGCCTCACGCCAGGCGAGCACGTGCTGATAGACGCTATCGACCAGCGTGCCGTCCAAGTCGAACAGGAAGGCCAACGGCTCTGGGTCCGGCAGGACGGCCATGAGGCTATCCTTCCAGCTTGGCGTCCATGGTGATGGTCGTATTGAGCAGGCGGGAAATCGGACAGCCGGTTTTGGCGCCCTGCGTGGCCTTCTCCCAGGCCGCCTGATCCGCCTTGGGCACCTTGCCAGTCACCGTCAAATGGATCCCGGTCACGGTCCATCCGGCATCGACCTTGTCGAAGGTGACGGCGGCCGTCGTCTCCAGTTTCTCAGGCACCAGGCCGGCACTGCCCAATTGACCGGACAACGCCATGGTAAAGCAGCCGGCATGTGCGGCGGCAATCAATTCCTCAGGATTCGTCCCCGCACCGTTTTCAAACCGCGTCGAGAACGAATACTGCGTTTTCGCTAAGACGCCGCTGTCGGTCGACACGGTGCCTTTGCCGGTCTTCAAATCACCCTGCCAGATTGCGGAGCCTGCGCGTTTCATAGAACCTCCTTGTATGTGAACAAACCACCGATCGAAACGATCCGGCAAATCAGCGCGATGCGACGTTCTTCAGCTGCGCGTCGCGGACGATCTGGTCCCGGATCTGCTGGACCGCCTCGGAGAGAGCCCGGTTGAGCCGCGCCCCTGGCGGCACGCCTTTTGTGGGATTGAAGGTTTCACGAAAGGCGGCTTTCCCCGTATAGGTGCCGAGCAACTCCCCGTCGGGCTTCAGGACGAAGAGCGTCAGCGCCGCCTCGCCGCTGCTCACGTGGCTCTTCAGGCGGAACAGCGTGGTGACCGTCTGTACTCCCGGTACATAACTCCAGAGCTGCGGCCGGTAATGTTCATAGAGGGCGTTGATGCGTCCGGTGAGCACCACATCGGGCTGCGGATCGAATCGGGTCACACGCGCAAAGGTCCCGGAGGCCTGCAACTCTTTGAGCAATTCCGTTTCAATCTGCGTAGTCAGTTCGCCGGGTTCTGTGTTCTTCGCCCTGCGGCCTTCGAGGCCGAACGTCTCGTTTCCCGACAAGAGCTCAGGCGGCACATAGAAATCATGGAGTTCCGCTGTGGCATCGATGATGCCACCCTTGGGCGCGAGCGTGATGTCGGGGACATATCGGTGCCCGCAGCCGGCCATCGTGGCAACCGCGAGGAGCAGCAGCGAATACATCGGGACCCGATACCCCATGCGGGGACTCCTCTGACTGCTAGTTATATTCCTCTTGGGCACAGTCATCCGCTCACAGCGTCTGCAAAGACAGGACCAGAAAGCATCATGGTTCTGAGGCCAAGAGCCTGCCGGCAATCTGCGGACAGTTGGGTTAATCGGGCGAAGCGTCGGCGGATTGCCACGGAAACTTTGAGCGGAGACTGGAAAGGTTGTCCTGGTCGAGACAGCCCGTCCTCCTGTAACATCTTATTCGGGTTCACTGATGACGAATATCAGGTCAACGCCGGCCGATGAGGCTCACCCATTTATAGGTGCGGCGCCCCCGTTTGCGGAGAAGGGCAAGAAAGACCGTCACCCAAATACTCCCCAACACGATGAGACGGTCACCGAACCAATCGCGGGACACACTTTCGCGGGAGAAGTATCCGGGAAGCAGGATCAGGATCGTCACGACGGTCGCCATCATGGTCACGGGCACAACATCCTCTTCGGCGGACCAGAGAGCTATCCAGACGACGGGAATGACGAAAAGGCCATGCCACGGAAGGAGCGTGGAATCAGACAGCCCGTCCAGCAGAGCGATCATGACCGCGACCGCAAGGACGAGAAGCATGATCCAGAGGCTCATCTTAGGTTCTTTCACGGTGATTTCCCCTTCTGTTCATCCTCTAGGATACTGCCTCTTGAGCTTAGCGGCCAACACGATTCTATACAACCGGCTCATTAAGACAGATTCTCTTATGATTTAAGGGGGTCAAGCCGTGCGGAAAGAACACCGATAGGACTGTGGATCGGATCATCTGGTGTTACGGATCAAGGAGGCGGCTGGCATGGCGGAGTCGAGGACGCATGAGGAAGTACGGGCGGCGTGGGCGGAACTGACGCAAGAGATCCGCACGGGCGCGCTCCTCACGCTCCGCAACGGACGACCGTTCGGATCGCACGTGGCTTATATCGCCGGCGAGGACTGGACGCGCGTCTATGTGCACCTGAGCCGGCTGGCACTGCACACGCAGCATCTACAGACCGATTCCCGCGTCTCTCTGTTCGTTGCGGAGCCGGATCGGCCGGAAAAGAACCCGCTGGCGTTACGGCGCATCAACCTGCAAGGGACAGCCGCCATCATGCCGGACGACAGAGCCTCGTATGCGAGCGTGAAACACGCGTACCTGGCGCGGTTCCCTCAAGCCGCCATGATGTTCGACTTCGGAGACTTTAATCTGTGGGAACTCCGGATGGATGACGCACATTTCGTCTTGGGCTTTGGACAAGCCTATCTGAGCCACGCCGATGCGCCGCATGAGTGGACGCATCAGCGACCCGGTAAATGACGGCTCACGCCGTTCATGGGTGGTCGGCGAGTGGTCAGGCCGCGGCCTCCCGACTCACAGCCACATCGGACGCGCCCGCCTCTTCCATGATCCGCTTCGCCCGGTCGATTTCGCCCTCGTCGCGACAGTGAACGGCGATCAGGACCCTGCCTTTCTCAAGATGGCCTTGATAGCGCCGGGCTTCGTACTCGGGAATGCCGAGTCCGATGAGCCCCCCTGCAAGTCCGCCGACGCTGGCACCGATTCCGATGCCGCTCAGGGTGGCCAGGAGCGGCCCCGCTGCCACGAAAACCCCTAAACCGGGAATGGCCAGCGTGCCCATGCCGGCCAAGAGTCCGAGCAGCCCCCCGAGCACCCCGCCGGCACTGGCACCTGTCGCCGTGCCTTGCAAGCTCTTCGATTGCTTTTCGATCGCGATGCCCTCGTCTCCTTGATTATGCGCCGCCAGGACGGACACATCGGCCGGCAGGAATCCGGCCGCCCGCAGCCGGTCGATCAGTATTGCCGTTTCCGCCTGAGTCTCCGTAATCCCATACACCGCTTTGGCCATGCTTCCTCCTCGTTTCCGGGTCGCACCGGCAATTCCGTCATCTAGAATAGTTGTGCTGCGGAGCCCGTCTCACGGCGAAAGCGAGGGGTACGGAGACGAGTGCGGCCGGACGGCTTGAGCACGAGAGCAGGCGGCCACACCGTCGGTATCGTGCGCCAAGGACTGTGGATGGTCTACTGTGGGATTCCCTGGAGAGAGAGCGCTGATGGGGATGAGGCAGGCTGCGCTGAGCCGGAGGACGTTGGAATCGATGTTAGGCGCGACGTCGCCAGAGGTGGCACAGTGCGCTGCCGAGGGCAAATCCGCCACCGAAGGCCAGACCGAGAATGACCATAGCAAAGCCGTCAACGCTTTTTTCACGCCACCGCACATGGTCTTCGGCCTGCGGGCCGAGCGTCGCTTCGCCCCCCATCCAGATATGTGCGTCTTCAATATTCGGTTGCAGTTCTTTGATCGGTTTCATACCTCTCCAACGTGCTCGTGCCGGTGCCTGGTCCACGCGATTTAGGATACCTGGTTCAGGCGGGAAAATCACGTCCCGAGTGACCGGACAGTGAGGATCGTGCAGCCGGTCGCCTTGCAAGTTCGCGGCGTCTTTCGTTAAGGTATTCGCGCAATGGATCATGCTCGTGCGCGCCAGATCGTCTTCGCCTGCGCAAGCGGTCTGCTCCTCCCCTTGTGTTTCCCCCGCTTCGAGTTCGGGTTTCTCGCCTGGGTCGCCCTCGTCCCGCTTCATCTGGCCCTCGACCACATTCCCAAGCGCCGGGCGTTCTGGCTGGGCTGGCTCGCGGGGACCATAGGATTTACCGGCATCATGGCCTGGGTGGTCACCGCTATGACGACGTACGGCAAGGTCCCCCTGCCGATCAGCTATGGAATTCTCCTGCTGTTGACGGCCTATCTCGGCGTGTACGTCGGCCTCTACAGTGTCAGCCTGGTCTGGCTTCGAGAATTGATTCCCCGATACGGCATTTTCTTCGCCCCCTGTTTCTGGGTCAGCCTCGAGCTGCTCAGGACGTACGCGTTTTCCGGGCTCCCCTGGTCCCTCCTCGGATATTCGCAATATCGGCACATCGACGTCATCCAGATCGCCGACCACTTTGGCGTGTATGGGGTGTCGTTTCTTATCGTGCTGGTGAATCTGGCGCTGGCTGAATTGCTGTCGTGGCTGATGCCGTTCTTTCGTGGTTTCCGCCCGGCCAGGCCGCCGTGGGAGTTGGCCACCATGACGGCGCTGCTGGTCGTCCTCTCCTGGCAGTATGGCGCGAGCGTCACGTCGGGTACCCCGTACGCCGATCTGCCCCGATCGACCATCCATGTGGGTGTCGTCCAGCCGAACATCGACCAGGCGGTGAAATGGGATGCGGACTATCGCGACGAGACGATGGAGCGGTTTGATCGCCTGACGGGGCGCTTGGGCACAGGCATGGACCTCATCGTGTGGCCTGAAGCGGCCACCCCCTTTATCCTCGAGCGGGAACGGGACTATCAACTGCAGCTCATCGCCTGGGCGGATCGCGCGAAGGCGCCTATCCTGCTCGGCAGTCCCGCCTTGCGATTCACGTCCGACCGGCGGCCCTATCTGCTGAACAGCGCCTACCTGCTCACGCCGGACGGAGAGCTCCTCGGCCGGTATGACAAGCACCATCTCGTGCCCTTCGGCGAATACATTCCGCTGAAGTCGTCGCTCCTTTTCTTTCTGGATAAGCTGGTGGA
This sequence comes from uncultured bacterium, assembly GCA_965285945.1. Classification (GTDB taxonomy): domain Bacteria; phylum Nitrospirota; class Nitrospiria; order Nitrospirales; family Nitrospiraceae; genus Nitrospira_D. The sequence goes on from CBDIWP010000006.1 coordinate 28,866, forward strand.
AGGGATCGGCGACTTCGAAGCCGGGCCCGGGTCGACCGTGCTGTCCTTCACGCCCCGGACAACCGAGAACCGGACCGTTCATCGCCAGGTCAAATTCGGCGTGGCGATTTGCTATGAAGTGATCTTTCCCGACCTCGTCCGGCGCTTCGCAGCGAATGGCGCGGAGTTTCTCGTGACGATCACCAATGACGGGTGGTTCGGCGCGTCCTCGGCGCCCGCGCAGCATTTTGCCATGGTGGTCTTCCGCTCGGTGGAAAATCATCTGGCCTTTGCCCGGTCGGCCAACACGGGCATTTCCGGATTCATCGACCCGTTCGGGCGCATCGTGCAAGCCTCACCGCTCTTTACGGAAGAGGCGCTCGAGGCGTCGATGACGGCGTGGCAACCCGGGACCTTTTATACGCGGTACGGGGATGTGTTTGCCTACGCCTGTGTGATAATCTGCGCGCTTGTGTTTCTGTTCGCCTATTTCCGCACGAAGGAACCAGCCCACGGCACGACCGCCATCACACCGGCGTAAGAGGAAGGGATTCAGGCATGTTGGATGAAGTACAAACCCGTGTCCGGGCCGTTGGAGAACAAGTCGCCGAGTTACGGAGGCATCTTTGACTTCGCCCGCATGACGGCCGAACTGGAAGAACTCGACGCGCAAATAGGACAGCCCGGATTTTGGAGCGATGCGCGGGCCGCGGCCGCGGTCAGCCGGAAAAAAGCCACGTTGGATCGGGACCTGCGCCAGTGGCGCGAGATTGACGCGACATTGAGCGATCTCGACGCTCTGCTGGAGCTCGCACGCGAAAGCGGCGATGCCGCCCTTGAAGCCGAGCTCATGACGGAACTGAGCCGGATTGAGCCCCGGCTGGCCAGCCTGCGCGTCGAACTGCTCCTCTCCGGCGAACTCGACGCCAATAACGCACTCATGGCGATCCACCCCGGTGCCGGTGGAACGGAATCGCAGGACTGGGCACAAATGCTCCTCCGGATGTATGTCCGCTGGGCGGAAAACAAGAAGTTCAAGGTGGAGACGTTGGACTACCTCGCCGGTGATGAAGCGGGCATCAAGAGCGTCACGATCGCCATCACGGGCCCTTATGCCTATGGATACCTGAAAGCCGAGGCGGGCGTGCACCGGTTGGTGCGCATCTCGCCCTTCGATTCGAACAAGCGGCGGCATACCTCGTTCGCGTCCGTCTTCGTCTATCCCGAGTTGAGCGAAGATATCGAAGTCCCCATCGAAGACAAGGATCTCAGAATCGATACCTTCCGCGCCGGCGGCGCGGGCGGCCAGAACGTCAACAAGGTCGAAACAGCCATCCGCATCACCCATCTGCCCAGCGGAATCGTCGTCCAATGCCAGAATGAGCGGTCCCAGCTCCAAAACCGGAACGGGGCGATGAAGATTTTGAAGGCGCGGTTGTTTGAACTGGAACAAAAAAAGAAAGAGGCCGAGTTTAACGCCATTGTCGGCGAGAAGAAGGACATCGCCTGGGGCAGTCAGATCCGCTCCTACGTCTTCCAGCCCTATCAAATGGTCAAAGATCACCGGACGGGGCATGAGACCAGCCAGGTGTCTTCCGTCATGGACGGCGACCTCGACGGGTTCATCGAAGCCTACTTAAAGAAAAAGATGACGAAAGGAAGCGATCAGCTCTCAGCAGTCAGCGAGCCGGATGACAGTCTTTAAGAGGGTCTATCTGGTGCTCAGTCTGTCTGGTCTGTCCAGTACGGCCGGACGAGATAGACCAGACATCAGATAGACCAGACAGACCAGAGAGACAAGAAAGACCAGAAAGACGGGATAGACCAGACAGACCAGATGGACGACCATGGATGAATTGAACGAACAGCGGCAGCAACGCATTAAGAAGCTGGACCACCTCCGCGAGGCCGGCGTCGCTCCCTACGGGACGCGGTTCGAAGTGAAGGAACGCGCGGGGCAATTGATCGCGCTGCACGGCGGGAAAACGAAAGAAGTGCTGGAACAGGAACGGATTTCCTGCACTTTCGCGGGGCGCGTGGTCGCCCTTCGCCGGTTCGGCAAGGCGGGCTTCGCCGTCCTGCAAGACGGCTCCGACCGCCTGCAGGTCTATTTGAAAAAGGATCTGCTGTCCGAACAAGCCTACAAGGTCTGCGAGCAGCTGGATCTGGGAGATTGGATCGGCGTCACCGGCATCCTGTTTCGCACCAAGACCAACGAATTCACGGTGGAGGTGCACCAACTGACCTTCTTGAGCAAAGCGCTTCGTCCGCTTCCGGAAAAGTGGCACGGGTTGACGGATGTCGAGACCCGGTACCGCCAGCGCTATGTCGATCTCATTGCCAATCCGGAAGTCCATCACATCTTCGCCACGCGCAGCCGGATTATCGCGGGCATTCGCGCCTTCCTGATCGAACGGGGATTTCTCGAAGTCGAAACGCCGATGATGCATCCGATCCCGGGCGGCGCGACGGCCAAGCCGTTTGTGACCCACCACAATGCCCTGGGGGTGGATCTCTATCTTCGCATCGCGCCGGAACTGTACTTGAAGCGCCTGATCGTGGGCGGCTTTCCCCGGGTGTTCGAAATCAACCGGAATTTCAGGAATGAAGGCATTTCGACGATCCATAATCCCGAATTTACGATGCTCGAGTTCTACGTTTCGTATGCGGATTATCACGATCTCATCACCCTCACCGAGCAAATGGTCTCCACCCTCGCCCAGCAGATCCTCGGAACCACCGTCATCGACTATCAGGGCAAGTCCATTACGCTCACCCCGCCGTGGCGGCGGTGGTCGTACCACCAATCCATCCTCGAAGTGAACCAGCTTGATCCGTCGGTCCTCCGGGATCGCGACCAGGCGCTGGCCGCAGCCAAGCGCCTGCATGTACCCGTCGATCCCAAGGCCCCGCTGGTCACGATCGTCAATGAGATCTTCGAGGAAACGGTGGAGCCGAATCTCCAGCAACCGACGTTCATTACGGATTACCCGATTGAGATTTCCCCGCTGGCCAGGCGGAAGGATGCGAACCCCGCGCTCACCGACCGCTTCGAGCTCTACATCGCCGGCCGGGAAATCGCCAATGCCTTTTCGGAGTTGAACGATCCGCTGGATCAACGCGAGCGGTTCGAAGGGCAGGCGGCGCAACGGGCCGCCGGGGACGAAGAGGCCCATCTCGTGGACGAGGACTTCCTGCGCGCGCTGGAGTTCGGCATGCCGCCCACGGCCGGGGAAGGGATCGGTATCGACCGGCTGATTATGCTCTTCACCGACCAGGCCTCCATCCGGGACGTCGTGCTCTTCCCGCAGCTGAGACCGGAACAATGACTGTGACGCCAGCCATCCCGTTACAGCCGGTTTGCACCGACGGCGCGGCCCGCAGGGCGGAGAACTAGCGGTGGCCCTTCCCTACGAGATCTTCGTCGGCCTGCGGTATCTGCGCGCGAAACGGCGCAACCGCACGATCTCGCTGAACACCTTTGTCTCGATCGCCGGAATTACGCTCGGCGTGGCGGCCTTGATCGGAACGGTCGGCATCATGACGGGATTCAAGGAAGACATTCAGGGCAAGATTCTCGGGACCACCGCGCACATCATCGTGCAGGAGCGGATCAAAGAGAACATGACGGACTACGAGCCGGTCGTCGAGAAGATCACCGGCGTGCCGGACGTGGTCGCCGCGACTCCCTTCGTCTTACGTCAGGTGCTGCTCACGACCCAGTCCGGGGTGCAGGGCATCGTGCTCCGCGGAATCGATCCGTTGCGCGAAGCGCATGTCACCGAGCTGGCGAAGAATGTCTCCGCCGGCCAGTTGAGCGATTTGCTGCTCCCGGTGAAAGTCAAACAGGCGCCGGTCGACGATCCGGAAGGCACTCCGCAACTGGTCGACAAGCCCGGGATGATCCTCGGGAAAGAACTCGCGCTCAAGCTGGGGGTGTATGTCGGCGATACGGTCAATGTGGTCTCGCCGGTCGGCCCGATCAGCGCGATGGGCATGGTACCCAAGATCCGGACCTTCGCCATCGTCGGCCTCTTTCACTCCGGCATGTACGAGTATGATTCCTCCCTCGCCTACATCGATCTCGCGGAGGCGCAGAAGTTCTTCAACATGGGACAAAGCGTCACAGGGATTGAAGTGAAAGTCACCGACGTGTTCCACGCCAACGAGATCGCCCGAGCGATCGAGCATGAACTGGGCTTCACCCACGGCGCCCGCGACTGGATGCAGATGAACCGCAACCTGTTCTCGGCGCTCAAGCTCGAGAAAACCATGATGTTCCTGCTGCTCGTGCTGATCACCATCGTGGCCTCGTTCAACATTGTGAGCACGCTGACGATGATCGTCACGGAGAAGCAGAAGGAAATCGCGATCCTGAAAGCGATGGGCGCCACCAGGCGAAGCATACGCCGCATCTTCATGCTGAACGGCTTGATCATCGGCTTCTCCGGGACCGCCATCGGCATTCCGCTCGGCTATGCGTTCCTCTGGTTGATCCAGACCTTCTGGACGTTTGATCCGACCGTCTATTACATCTCCAAGATTCCCGTCCATGTGCTCGCCGAGGATGTCCTGCTCGTCGCCGGATCGGCCATTTTGATCAGCTTTGCGGCGACGGTCTATCCGGCCACTCAGGCGGCCAAACTTGAACCGGTCGCGGCGCTCCGTTATGAATAACCAACGTGCGATCAGCCGTCGGCCTTCATCCCCTCCGCTCGAGAACGCTGGGAGCCGACAGCTGATCGCTGAAGCCTGACCATGATTAAAGTCACCGATCTTCATAAATCCTTCACCATGGGATCGCGTGAACTCCCCGTCATCAAGGGAATCGACCTGGAGATTCAGCGCGGCGAGCTGATCGCCATTGTCGGGGCGTCGGGCGCCGGCAAGAGCACGCTGCTGCACATCATCGGCACGCTGGACCGACCCACCAGCGGCACTGTCACGTTCGACGGTCAGGACCTGTTCCAATTGTCGGATACGCAGCAGGCCGAGTTCCGAAACCGCCGCGTCGGATTCGTCTTTCAGTTCCATCACCTGCTGCCCGAATTCACGGCCCTGGAAAACGCCTGCATGCCGGCGCTCGTGCAACGGCGCGATCAACACACGGTTGAAGCCGAAGCGCTCGCGTTGCTCGCTGAGGTCGGACTGTCCGAACGGGTGCACCATAAACCTGGCGAGCTGTCGGGCGGCGAGCAGCAACGCGTCGCCATGGCCCGGGCCCTGATGCAGAAGCCGGATGTCATCCTGGCCGACGAACCCACCGGCAATCTCGACACCCACACAGGCGACAGCCTCTTCGCCCTGATGCGGGAGCTGAACCGGTCGCGCCGCACCACCTTCATCATCGTCACCCATAACGACAAGCTCTCCGCTCAATGTGGCCGCATCGTCCATATGCAGGACGGGATGATCGTCTAATCCTTGACTGCATGTCCCCTCATTATTAGACTGCACATCATTTGGCCACTGACCCTTTACCGGGGGAGGATTGGTATGAGACACGCCATCCGATGCGTTCTTGCGGGTTCGCTCCTAGGGCTTGTTCCCGCCCACGCGCTGGCGGTGGAATTTGCTGTGGTCGGCCCTCGGTCGGCCGGCATGGGGGGAGCCGGGGTCGCCGTCACGACGGATGCGCTGGCCACCTATTGGAACCCGGCGGGTCTGGCGATGACACAGACGGTCGACATCAGACTTCAGGGCACGGGTCAGGCGATTGACCGTGGAGGGGTTGGAGACACCTTGAACGACATTAAGAACTTCAACGCTTCTGATCCGGGGGCCGCTGCGGCGGCTCAGGGTTTGGCGAATCGCATCAACGGCGGGACGGTTTCCGGCATTGCCGCCGGCGGTCTCTACCTGAAGGGCCATTTCGGCGAGCATGCCTTCGGCTTCAATGTGTCCGACGTGGCGACTTCGGGCGCCTTCGTCGATCCTTCTCGGAGGTTTGGCGTGAGCGGAACGAATGTGCAGGGCGCGTTCCTGCTTCGTGGATTGGAAGCCCGGCAAGCGGCCTTCTCCTATGCCTACGCGTTTGCCGACAAGACGTTCGCCATCGGCGTTACCGGCAAAATAATCCAAGGCGCCGCCTATGCCGGCTCCGTGACAGTCCAGGGCGGACAGGATGTGTCGCTGGCGGACAATTTCGGGAGAGCCAACATCTCCACCACCTACGGAATCGACGTGGGGGCGATTTACCGCCCCGCTTCCTGGCTGCGGTTTGCCGTGGTTGCCAAAGACCTCAACCAACCGGAGTTTGATGCGCCCGACGGAAGTACCTATAAATTAAATCCGCAAGTCCGCGGTGGCGTGGCGATCAACCCCTATTCGACGCTCACGTTGACGGCGGACATGGACGCGACCTCCAACAGGACATTTGTGCCGGGGCAGAAAAGCCAGATGATCAGCTTGGGCGCGGAACAGACGATTCTATCCGAATTTCTCTCCCTCCGTGTCGGCGCCTTCAAGAATGTGCAGGATGCCGCCTCCCCTTTCACTCCCACTGCAGGGATTGGCCTACGGATCTATGCGCTACGGGTCGATGTCGGGGGCGGGTATGACTTTCGCGAACGAGGCGCCCTGGCATCGGGCTCTATCTCTTTAACGTTCTAATGGTATACTCACAACTATGATGCACATGATTCCTAAGACGTTTGTTCTAAGCCTTGTTCTCTGCGTCGTTGCCATTTCCGGCTGCGGCGGGCTGCAGGAAATGTGGGAAGGCCCGGGCGCAAGAGTGTTTCGCCCTCAGTCCATCGCCGTCCTCCCTCCGATGGCCAGCCAATACGACAGCGCACGGGAGGACATTCAAGAAGTCCTGGCGAATTCGTTGAGCAAAGCGGGACGGATTGAACGGGTGGTGCCGGCGGAGCACGTGACCGATATCTTTCAGGCTTCCAAAGAAGCGTTCGACGCTCTGGTGTTTTATTTTTCCCGTCTGGAGATGACGGGACAATCCGACAAGGAAGCGGCCATCAAACTCGGCAAGGCCCTGCACGTGGAGTCGTTTCTCGTCCTCCGCATCAATGCCTGGGAATACGCCAGAAAGGAAGGCGACAACGTGGGTCGCGTCGGCCTGACCATGCGCCTGATCGATGCCACCACCGGCGCCACCATTTGGAAGGCCCGCCACGAAAAGGCCAGCAGCTATATGTTTTTCAAACCCAACTTGAAAGCCGTCGCGGCCGAACTCACCGACGAAATGATTAAGTACATGCCGCCTGCCGAGAACCCGGGCAAGCGGTAATCTCCCTTCTCATTTTTCTCTGTTCACAACCAGGCAGACTGGAGTGCGGCTTCAGGTATGCGCGGCCGACCCGCGTCTGATGGCCTGCTTCAAGGAGCCGACGAAGCCCGCCACCGTCGACACCATATCCGGTTGCTGCTGATGGGCGGCGATCTGCTTGACGATGGCGCTGCCGACGATCACGCCGTCGGCCAGGGCCGCGACTTGCACGGCATCCTCGGGGGTGGATACGCCGAAGCCGACGGCCACCGGCGTCTTCGTCGCCTTCCGGATCTTTTCGACGTTGGCTCCGACCTCCGGCATGTTCTGAATCCTGGCGCCGGTAATGCCGGTGATGGACACGTAATACAGAAAACCCCGTGATTCCTTCACCACGTATGTTCTGCGTGCGGCCGTGCTCGTCGGGGCCAAGAGAAAAATCAAGCGGAGTCCTGCCGCGGCGGCAGGGCCTTTGAGAGGGCCGGCTTCATCCGGCGGCATGTCCGGCACGATGAGCCCATCAACGCCGGCTTCGCCCGCTGCCCGACAAAAGGTTTCAAGACCCATGGCGTGCATCGAGTTGTAATAGAGCATCAGCACGAGCGGCATTTGTGTGCGCTGACGCAAGGATGCGACGGTCGCCAGGACCTGTTTCAACGAGGTGCCGTTCCGAAGGGCCCGTTCCGCCGCCTGCTGAATCACCGGCCCGTCGGCAATCGGATCTGAAAAAGGGACGCCCAGCTCGACGATATCGGCACCGGCCTGTTCGAGCGCCAGGACCAGCCGCTCGGTATCCGAGAGAGACGGATCCCCTGCCATGAGATAGGCAATCAACGCTTTCTCGCCGCCGGCTTTCAATTGTGCAAACGTCCGGTCGAGCCGATTGGTTTCTTGTGATGGGTGATCGGTGATGGGAAATGAATTGGAGCGCGCATCCCTGTTGTGGGTCCTGGTTTTTGCTCTTTGCCGATCACGCATCACTCTTCACCCATCACTTAAAGTGTGACTCCGCGCATCCGGGCCACCTGTTGCACGTCCTTGTCTCCCCGCCCGGACAGGTTTGCAATAACGACGTGTGCCTTCTTCAATGTGGGCGCAAGCTTGACGACATGCGCGATCGCATGCGCGCTTTCCAACGCCGGGACGATGCCTTCTTCCCTCGCGAGCAGGTCAAAGGCCGCCATGGCTTCATCGTCAGTCGCATACGTATATTCCACGCGACCTTGATCGCGGTACAGGCTATGTTCCGGCCCCACAGCGGCATAGTCGAGGCCCGCCGAGACGGAATGCGTCAAGTTGATCTGCCCATCATCGTCCTGCAGCAAATAGGTCATGGTGCCCTGCAACACGCCGGGCCTGCCGCCGGAAAAGCGGGCCGCGTGTTTTCCGCCGGCAATGCCTTGGCCTCCGGCCTCCACACCGACCATCTTCACCTTCTTGTCGCGAAGGAAGGCATGGAAGAGACCGATGGAATTGCTGCCGCCCCCCACACAGGCGACGAGGTACTCAGGGAGCTTGCCTTCGGCCGCCAGAATCTGTCGCCTGGCTTCTTGTCCGATGATGGCTTGAAAATCCCTGATCATCATCGGATAGGGATGCGCGCCAAGGACCGAGCCGAGGATGTAATGGGTCGTGCGAACATTGGTCGTCCAATCACGCATGGCTTCGCTGATGGCATCTTTCAGCGTCCGGCTGCCGGCATCCACACCGGTTACTTTCGCGCCCAACAGCCGCATGCGAAAGACGTTTAGCGCCTGCCGCTGCATATCCTCCGTGCCCATGTAGATTTCGCATTCCAGTCCGAACATCGCCGCGGCAGTGGCCGTGGCGACGCCATGCTGCCCGGCCCCGGTCTCGGCGATGATCCTGGGCTTCTTCATGCGTAGCGCCAGGAGGACCTGCCCCATCGCGTTATTGATCTTGTGGGCGCCGGTATGGCAGAGGTCTTCACGCTTCAAATAGATCTTGGCGCCGCCCAGCCGCTTGCTCAGCCGCTCGGCCCGATACAGGCTCGTGGGCCGCCCCACATATTGCTTCAAGTAATAGGCCAGTTCCCGGCGAAAACCGGGATCTTTCTTGGCTGCCGCATATGCCTGCTCCAGTTCGAGCAGCGCCGGCATCAACGTTTCAGGCACATACCGGCCCCCGTAGGGGCCAAACCGGCCTCGGGCATCAGGAAACGAAGGCATAGGCGATCAAATCCTTTGAAAAGTTCGATTGGAGAGTATAGTCGGAGACCTTACATTGGCACAAGCCGGGCCGCGTCAATAAACGCCTTCACCTTGGCCGGATCTTTTTTCCCCGGCCCTGCTTCCACCCCGCTGCTGACATCGATCCCGTAAGGGCCCACTTGTCGAATCGCCTCCGACACGTTCGCCGGAGTCAGGCCGCCCGCAAGGAGAACCGGCGCGGAGCGGGCCGCTTCCGCCGCCAAGACCCAGTCCGCCGTGTGACCGGTCCCCCCATAGGCCTGCTCGGAAAACGCATCGATCAGAAAACCCCGCACGTGGGCACGCCCATGGAAATCAGCCATCGCCAGGACTGAAGCCCGATCTTTCAATCGCAACGCTTTGAGGACGGGCCGTCCGAGGGTGTCGCAATAATCGGCTGTTTCGTCGCCATGCAGCTGAGCCAGAGCCAAACCGCACTCATCCACCAAGTCTCTGACGACCGCGGCCTCCTCGTTCACGAAGACGCCGACGGGAAGAATAAACGGCGGGAGGCCGGCCACAATGGTCCTCACGACGGCCGGCTCAACGAAGCGCGGGCTCTTCCGATACAGCACAAATCCCAGCGCGTCGGCGCCGGCCGACACGGCCAAGGCGGCGTCCTCGGCGCTAGTGATGCCGCAAATTTTTATTTTCACCATGGCCTGCACTACCGTTGCGGTGCGGTCTCCCGGCTATCGATCGACTCCACACCGAGCAACTCCCGCAACTTCTCCTCGGTCCGTTCGGCGCGGATCAGCGATTCACCGACCAGCATGGCCTGGACTCCCGCCTCAAGCAGACGCATCACGTCCTTGCGTGTGTGGATGCCGCTCTCGCTGACGATGAGCTTGTCGGACGGAACGCGCTTGGCCAATCGGAACGTGACATCCAGATCGGTCGTAAAGGTATGCAAGTCCCGATTGTTGATGCCGATCAATCGGGCATCGGGAATCCATTCGAGCACCGTATCGAGTTCGCGCTCATGATGCGTTTCAAAGAGCGTGTCCATGCCGAGTTCTTTCGCGAGCGCATGGAAATCAATGAGCTGCCGGCGTTCCAGCGCCGCGACGATGAGCAACACGGCATCGGCGCCATGCGCCCGGGCCTCATAGAACTGGATGTCCCCCACCATGAACTCTTTATTGAGCGCCGGCATCGGCACGGCTTTCTTGATGTCCGCCAGATACCGGAGTTCGCCCTGAAAAAAATCACGATCGGTCAACACCGAGAGGGCCGAGGCGCCATGTTCGTGGTACGCCCGTGCAATGGACAGGTGATCAAACCGCTCGGCGAATTCCGGACGCAACAGGCCCAGGCTCGGAGACGCCTTTTTGACCTCGGCAATCAAGGCGGGGCTGGTCGCAGTTCTGGTCGCATCCAATGTGACGGCAAACCCCAGCGTCGGAGACGCATCACGGATAGCCGCCTTTAGATTGGAGAGATAGGACCGGCTTTGCTTATGCCGGAGTTCCGCTTTCTTATGGTCCAAAATCTTATCGAGAATCATACACCGCCTACCCCTGTCGTGTAGGCGATCAGCCGGTCGAGCGCATCGGCTGCCGCCCCCGAATCAATCGTACGTTGAGCCAGCTGAAATCCTTCCTGAAGCGTCTTGGCCTTTTGCCCGGCCACCATCGCGGGAGCCGCATTGAGACAGACGATATCGCGTCGCGGCCCTTTGCGTCCTTCCAGGATCTCCCGGGTAATACGGGCGTTTTCTTCCGGCGTCCCCCCGGAGAACTCTCTGCCGGCTCTCCGGGCGAGGCCGAATTCTTCCGGGGCGATGAAGTAACTGGAGACGATCCCGCTCTTCCCTTCCGAGATCTTGGTGCGATCGGACAATGTGATCTCATCCAAGCCGTCCATGCCATGCAGCACGAAGCAATGTTGCGATCCCAACTGGAGCAGCACCTGGCCGAGCACTTCGGTGAGACCGGCATCATACACGCCGATGACTTGGTGGGTGGCACCGGCGGGGTTGGTCAGCGGCCCCAGGACGTTCAACAGGGTCCGAATGCCCATTTCCTGTCTCGGGCCCGCGCAATGTTTCATCGCCCCGTGGTACAGCGGTGCAAATAAAAACCCGATCCCTACCCTGTCGACGCATTCCGCAACGCGGTCAGGCGACAGATCGATCTTCACGCCCAGTTCGCGCAAGACATCGGCGCTGCCGGATTTCGAGGAGATGGAACGGTTGCCGTGTTTGGCCACGGTAATCCCCGCCCCGGCCGCCACAAAAGCCGCCGTGGTGGAAATATTGAAGGTGTGCGCGCCGTCGCCGCCCGTGCCGCACGTATCGACCAGGATGGAGGCGCCCACTCGAATCTTGGTCGCCCGGGTGCGCATGGCGCGGGCGGAGCCTGTGATTTCCTCCACCGTCTCGCCTTTCTGCCTGAGTCCCATCAGATAGGCGGCGATTTGTGACGGCGTGGCCGCGCCGTCCATAATTTCGGCCATCACCTCTTCGGCGTCATCCGCCGAAAGGGACGTCCGATCAGCCAGTTTGACAAGTGCTTCTCTGATCATGCGGTCGAGTGAGCCGACGGGCTAAAGGGTGAGAAAATTGCGGAGCAGGTCTTTCCCCACGGCGGTGAGAATCGATTCGGGATGGAACTGCACGCCCTCCACGCCCAGCGTTTTATGACGGAGCCCCATGATTTCTCCCGCGTCCGTTTCCGCGGAAATCTCAAAACAGTCCGGCAAATTGACTCGATTCACGATGAGGGAATGATACCGCGTGGCCTCGAAAGGATTGGGCAAGCCGCGATAGATCGTCTTGCCATCATGCTTGATCTGAGACGTCTTGCCATGCATCAAGCGCGGGGCCCTGATGACTTCTCCGCCGTAGGCGGCAGCCAGCGACTGATGCCCCAAACAGACGCCCAACACCGGAATCCTTCCCCCGAACCGGCGAATCGTCTCCACTGAGATCCCCGCTTCAGCCGGCGTACAGGGCCCGGGAGAAATCACGATGCGCTCCGGATGCAGATCCTCCATCTCATCAAGTGAAATCTTATTGTTCCGATAAACGCGGACCTCTTCACCCAGTTCGCCCAGATACTGAACCAGGTTGTACGTGAACGAATCGTAGTTATCGATGACCAACAGCATAGAGAGTCCGTGATGCGTGAGGCGTGGCATGTGATGCGCGGTCACGATGCCGAGCAAGCGGATCGTCTCCCGACACCTGCCCCCTCGTCATGATTCTCAATCCAAACCCCGCTCCGCCAGTTCGATGGCTTTCATCATCGCCCTGGCTTTGTTGCAGGTCTCTTCATACTCATGCGCGGGATTCGAATCGGCGACAATGCCGGCTCCCGCCTGTATAAACGCCCGATGCCGCGACACGACAACGGTGCGAATATTGATGCACATGTCCATATTGCCTGAGAAGCCGAAATATCCCACGGCGCCGGCATAGGGCCCGCGCTTCGTCGGCTCCAGTTCCTCGATGATTTCCATGGCGCGGATTTTCGGCGCACCGGACACGGTTCCTGCGGGAAAGCAGGCTTTGAGGACATCGTACACTGTCTTGGACGCCTCCAGCCTGCCGGTCACGTTCGACACCATGTGCATCACGTGCGAGTAGCGCTCCACGTTCATGAGCGACTCCACTTTGACAGACCCCATGTCCGCAACCCGGCCGACATCATTCCGGCCCAGATCCACCAACATGATATGCTCGGCCCGTTCCTTGGTATCGGCGAGGAGTCGCCGTTCCAACTGGGCGTCTTCCTCAGCCGTCGTTCCCCGGCGGCGGGTTCCGGCGATCGGTCGAACGGAGACGAGGCCGTCCTCGCAACGGACCAGAATTTCAGGCGACGAGCCGACGAGTTCCACCCCGGCAATCCGCAAATAATACATATAGGGCGACGGATTGACGAGGCGGAGCGCCCGATACAGCTGGAACGGCGGAGCCTTCAGGTTCGTTTCCCATCGCTGGGACAGCACGCACTGGAAGATGTCTCCCGCCTTGATAAACTCCTGCGTCCGCTCCACCATCTTTTCAAAGTCCGCCTGGCTCATGTTCGGGGCGAACCGAATGGGGGACCGCCGGCGTTTGACTGTCGTTCGCCGAAGCGGCCGGCGAAGCCGGCCGATCATCTTTTCGATTCGGGCGGTCGCATCCCGATAGGCCGACCGGATATCCCGTTCGGAGGAAGATTTGACATAGGCGTTGGCCACCACTTTGATTTTCTGCGTAAGGTTGTCGAAAATCAGCACCGTGTCGGTCAGCAGAAAGGCAAAGTCGGGAAGCCCCAGGGAATCCTTCCGGCGGGAGGGCACGTCTTCGAAGGTTCTCACCATGTCGTACCCCAGGTATCCGACCGCTCCGCCGACAAACCGCGGGAGATCCGGCACGGTGACCGGGCGATAGGTCTCCATGTATTCGCGGAACCGGTCCAGCGGGGCTCCCTGGCTCGGAATCCTCCGGCTGCGTGTGCCCTTCTTAATGATTAGATCGCCATGGTCCTCGACCACAAGAACGGGCGAGCCGCTGCCCAGGAAAGAATACCGGGCCCACTTCTCGCCTCCCTGCACGCTCTCGAGGAGATACGCGGAAGGACCATGATCGATCTTGGCGAACGCCGAAACCGGTGTTTCATGGTCGGCCAGGATCTCCCGGAACAATGGAATGAGGTTGCCCTCCTTCGCATGGGACCGGAATTCATCGAGGCTCAGTGAATAGGTCGGCGCGGCCATCGTCAGTCTCTTGCTATTCCGTCCCCACAATCAGCTTTTGACCCACTTCAATAATATCGTCCGGAAGCTTGTTCATCTTTTTCAGCTGTTCAATGTCGATGCCATACCGGCGGCTGATCCGAAACAAGGTTTCCCCCGGCTTGACCACATGAATTGCGGTCGCCCTCCCAGCAGACGGAGAGGCAGCCACGGATCCGCCTTCTCTGGCTGTCAGATCCCGGGGGAGATCGGCCTGCAGCGCGCTGAGATCCGCAGGCATGTCGATGGCCGGGGCGGGTTTCTTTTTGGCCGGCGACGGGCTGGCCTTGCGCATATCCTCCATCGCCTTGCGTTCGAGGAAAGCGGATTCCTTAATGGCTTCCGTTTCTTCCTGGAGACGGGCCATCTGCTCGCGGGCCGATTGCACTTGAGCGGATAATTCGCGGTTGCGTGCTTCAAATTCCGCCAGTTCTTTCTTGGTCCGCTTGGCCTCACTGTCCAGCTCGGCCGTGCGCTTTTCTTCCTGCGCCAACAGGCGTTGGAAGTTCAAGCTGCGCGCCTTCTCCGCATTGTATTTCTCCTCGAGGACCACGCACCCGCTCAACAGTGGTCCTCCGCAAAATATCGCGAGCCCCAGCATCACCCATTTCAATGGCCGATCCTTCACTCCATGTTCCTCCTTCTCCATAGAAACCTCCTTTGCCTCGTTGCCGACCAGGGAATGATCGGCGGCAAACGCCGCCACCACGGTCCTATCGCGCGCGGCAGGGCCACTAAGGATAGAGGCCAACGTTGCGAAAGTCAAAGTGAAGTGGGTCTGGTCTGGCGTTTGACCGGCCATGTGCCCTGTGCTACCGTCATTCGAAAGTTGAACCGGCATGGCGCCATTCACCCGATCCATTGGGGAGAGCGCTCTTGCTCTGCCGGCACTCCACGGACCGACGGCTATTCCGTACCTATGACCCAGTCCACGCTCTTTGATTCCGGAAGCACCTCCCCGGATGCGGCAGAGCCCGTGAAAGAGCGGATCGCCAAACTCCGGGATACGATCCGGCACCATGATTACCTCTATTACGTTCAGAACCGCCCAGAAATTTCGGACGGCGAATATGATCGTCTGTTCCGCGACCTGGTCCAGCTTGAAGAAGCCCACCCCGACCTGGTGACGTCCGACTCCCCGACCCAGCGCGTGGGCATCGCACCGCGCACTGAATTAGGGAAAGTCCAACACGAGCGTCCGATGCTCAGTCTGGATTCCCTGGTTGACCACCGCGATGTACTGGCGTTCGACCAGCGCATGAAACGCGAGTTAGCGGTGGAGCAAATCGACTACACCGTGGAACCGAAATTCGACGGCCTCTCTGTCGAATTGGTCTACGACAACGGCTTTTTCGTTGGCGGATCGACCCGAGGCGACGGGACGACGGGAGAAGATGTCACCATGAATCTCCGAACCATCCGATCCCTCCCGCTTCAGCTCCAGCTCCGCTCCCGGCCGCCTTCTCACTTAGTCGTGCGCGGGGAAGTGTACATGCGGCTGGAGGACTTCCAGGCTCTCAATCGACGCATTGCGGAACGCGGGGATGAACCATTTGCAAATCCCCGGAACGCGGCCGCCGGCTCGCTTCGCCAGCTGGATTCGCGCATTACGGCCGCGCGCCCTCTCATCGTGACCTGCTATGAAGTGTCCGTGACGGACGGGCCGCCGTTTGACCACCATTGGGACGAGTTGGACGGGCTCGCCCGGTGGGGTCTTCCTATCCCGGGCCATCGACGGCTCTGCGCCACGATTGAAGAGGTCATGGCTTTCCACAGAGAAACGGAGCAAGAACGAGATCGACTCGCCTATGAGATTGACGGGATTGTGGTGAAGGTGAATCGCCGTGATTGGCAGGGTCGCCTCGGCACCAAGTCGCGGAGCCCCCGTTGGGCCATTGCATTCAAGTTTCCGCCCCGCAAGGAAGTCACCGTGGTGCAGGATATCGCGGTCTCGGTGGGCCGGACCGGGACCCTGACTCCGCTTGCCTTGCTGAGACCGGTTGAAGTCGGTGGAGTGACCATCAGCCGAGCCACCCTTCACAATGCCGACGAGGTGGCCAGAAAAGACGTGCGCATCGGCGATACGGTCAAAGTGGAGCGGGCCGGCGATGTCATACCCGCGATTGCCGAACGCATACCGGTGCCGGGGGAAACGCGGTCATCCCCCTTTGTGATGCCAGGCCACTGCCCCGTGTGCGGGTCGGCAGTCGCCCGGGAGGGCGCCTACTTTTATTGCACGGGGCAAGCGGCCTGCCTCGCGCAATTAAAAGGGGCCATCGAACATTTTGCATCGAAACATGCGCTTGGCATCGACGGACTTGGGAAAAAGACCGTGGCGCAGTTGGTCGATCGGGGCCTGGTAAAGACCCTGGCGGATCTCTACCGCCTCACGCGCGAGCACCTGCTGACGCTCGAAGGCTTCGCCGACCGCTCCGCAGCCATGCTGCTCGCCTCTATCGAACGGAGCAAGCGCGTGTCCTTGGCCCGATTTCTCATGGGGCTGGGTATACGCCAGGTGGGGCAGCACATCGCGAAGGTCCTCGCCAGGGAGTTCGGAAGCCTGGAGACCATCATGGCGGCGGATCAAGATCGCTTTCAGAGCATCAAAGAGATCGGTCCGGAGATCTCGGCCAGTCTGGTTTCCTTTTTCAAAGAGGAATCGAATCGTCAGGTCATCGCGCAGCTAATGGATCTCGGACTCTGCGTCGAGCGCGTGGACCTTGACGAGCGGGCGAAGGCCCTTCCTCTCTCCGGCCAGGTTTTTGTCTTTACCGGCGGCCTGGCGCGGATGAGTCGTGAGCAAGCCACGCAGTACGTGGAGCAATCCGGAGGCACTGTATCCTCCAGCGTCAGCAAACAGGCGACCTATGTCGTCGCAGGCCAAGACGCGGGCTCTAAACTGGAGCAGGCCAGGAAGCTGGGGATCCGGATACTCGAAGAGGAGGAATTCATGAGTCTGGTAAAAGCGCCGGTCACGTGACCGGATTCAAGGTGGGCGTCTCGACCGCTGGAGCGACCTTCTCGTCTTTGAAAATATGCACGCTGCGGATAGAACGCGGATCCGCCTCGTGCACGACCAAACGACAATTGCCGATGCGAATTTCTTCTCCCACTTTCGGAATTCGCCCAAGGTCCTCCTGGATCAGCCCGCCGATCGTGAGGGCCTCGTCTCCCAGCTCGACCTTGAGGAAGTCATTGACCTTCCGGACTTCCGTGCGGCCATGGACGAGGATCTGGCTCTTTCCGATGCGCTTGATCAACTCTTCAGTGATATCGGTCTCGTCCACAATTTCGCCCACGACTTCCTCCAGCAAGTCTTCGAGCGTGACCAGTCCCATGACCCCGCCATATTCGTTGACCACGATGCCCATGTGCCGCTTCTCTTGCTGAAACTGCTTCATGAGGTCGTCTGCGGTCTTGCCTGCCGGAACAAAGAGCGGTGGATGAGCGATATCGCGCAAGCGGACTTCCGTTCTTCCTTTGGCCAATTCCGTGAGGGCCTTCGTCTTATAGAGGACGCCCGTGATGTTATCCAGCGTGCCGTCATAGACCGGAATTCTGGAATACTTCGAGTTGTAGAGAAGCTCCTCCGCTTCTTTCAACCGGAGGTTGCCGTCGAGCGAAAACACATAGATGCGAGGCGTCATGGCATCTTCAGCCGTAATATCCTTCAATTGGAACACGTTCTTGATCATCTTCACTTCCTCGGACTCAATCGTGCCGGACTTCCTTCCGACGTCCAGCATGATTTTCAGTTCCTCCTCCGTCACGAACGGCACGGTGAGTCCCTTGCCACCGGTGATTTTGTCGATCATCGGTTCCAGCACAAACAGAACCGGCTTCAGCATCCATTGAATGCCATACACGGGATATGCCATCGCTATGGCTACCGCCAGGGAATGGCGGGCGGCGAGTGTTTTGGGGACGACATCGCCGAAGATCATGAGGACGAACGTCAAGATGCCGATCGCAAACCCCAAGGCCTCGGATCCGAACAGCCGGATGGTAAGGAGGGTGACGTAGGAAGCCGCTCCGGCGTTCACCAGGTTATCCCCGATCATGATGGTGGACAGTAATCGCTGCGGATTCGACCGCAATTGGAGCGCCATCGCTGCTCGTTTGTGTCCGGCCTCGGCCAAAGCCTGCAGTTTCGTCTCGTTGACCGAGAAGAAACCGATCTCGGCCGCGGAAATAATGGCAGATAACCCGATCAGTCCAAGAAGGATGAGGATGTCCATGGCAGTGGTCGGTTAGGGACGTCCAACCGGCATGACTGGCTTGAAGAGGAGTTCGGTGTCGTTGAGGAGATCCCTCATCGACCACCAGTCCGAAAGAATCGCCGCTAGACTAATTGCAGAACCCGCTATTCCCATCGCCGGATACATGTATCATAGTCAGGACATGCGAGCAAGCAATAGTCACAAACTTCCTTCATATTCAATGGCTTGCATGCCAACAGGAGCAGCTCACATCGCAGCATCGTCTCGAACGACCACCGATTGAATATCGTATTTTCTATTGAGCCGGGCGGCCGCCTGCTGCGCTTCCGCTTCAGCCTCAAATTGACCGATTTGGACCCGATAACGCCGTCCGTCCGGAGTATCGACCGCAGTGATCCGGCCACCCGGATAATCTGCACGGATTCGATCGAGCAGGCCTCGTGCATTGTGAACGTCGCCGAAAGCACCGACCTGGACACGCAACAGTCCCATTCCCTCAGGCCGCGGCCTATACCCCACCACCCGGAGTTCAATCTCGTCGGTTCCGATTCCCGTCATAGCCAAGGCCTGAGCACCGGCGAGCGACAGATCCAGAACCCTTCCCCTCGCAAATGGCCCTCGATCGTTGATTCGAACCGTGACCTGTCGCCCGGATGTCATTGAACGGATCACCGCAATCGAGCCTAAGGGAAGGGTCCTGTGAGCGGCCGTCAGGCGGTGCATGTCGTAGCGTTCCCCGTTGGCCGTCTTGTTGCCATGAAAACCCGGCCCATACCAGGACGCCATCCCCCGTTCCACATACCCGATGGGATATCCAGGGAAACGATCGACAGACGGAGGGGTCGTCGTGCAGCCCTGAACCCACAGGCATAGGGACAGAGCCACACTGAATGAGATTCGTCGAGCGGTCCGCGGGAACGGCTCGGCCGGCATCGACTAAAACTCGTCGAGGGATTGGTTACGCAGGACCGTAAGCGCCTTGTCGGTATTGGAGACCGTCAAGACAACCATCGCCCGCTTTCCTTCACGGGAGGGTGTGCAGTACGCGCACTTGATATTGATGCGACTTTTGGTGAGGACATCCGCCACATTCTTCAGGGCGCCGGGCTTATTTTCCAGGCTGAGGATCAGGGCGGTTTCCTCGCTAAACTTTATCTTGGCTGCTTTGAGAGCCGCGCGCGCTCCATCGAGATCGGCGACCAGCAGGCGGAGTTTTCCCGTCCCTGTCACCTGGGGAGCGGACAGTGCCTTGATGTTGACGCCGGCCTCCCCGAGCACCGAGGCCACCTGGGCAAGGACACCGGGCTTGCTTTGACCGCTGATGACCAGTTGTGTTGTTGTCGGCATCGTACTACTCCCTCATCGTCCGGACTGTATCAGCGCCCCGGGACTAAAGACAATGGGCGTCTTACCGTATCTTAAACGCCGTTACCTTTCTCGTCTGCCCGACCGGGATTTTTTCAACGGAGACCAGGATCTGCAGCGATGATTGATGAACCAGGATGGCGCAGGATTTCCCCGTCGACTGATCGTGCCCCTTGAGCGTAAGGAGAGCGGGGCTCTCATATCCCACCGAGTCCACAGTAACCGCTGTTCCCGAGGGCAGAAAAGCCACGACTTCCAATTGTTCATCATCTGTAAGCTCCTTCTGCATCTCAACCAAACGTATTCTTAGACGATCTGTGAACCGTCCTGCAACTGCCGGGTCGTCCATTCCATAGGCGGAATGCTGATTGAGGAAACAAACTGAGAACGCTCATCCTTTCGTTCTCACTGCCGCTGAAACGCCAGTCATATGGAGCTTCCTTTCCTATGAACAGCCACTCGTGGAGCCGCAACTGACGCACTTGAGGCAGGTGCCGTTTCTGACCATGGTGAACTGCCTGCATTCCGGACAGGGATCGCCTTCATAACCCTTGATCTTGGCGCTTTGAACTTCGGTCAGCGTCAGGGTCTCCCGTGTGATCTCGACTTGCCGCGCCAGACTGTGGCCATTGCCGTGACCATTGCCTTTGCCGCTGTTCCGGCGGATGGGCAGGTGCTCGGTAAGCACTGAGGATTTCGCGAGTGCGTCGAGGTCGGCTTCCTCGGCCACGCACTCGGGATCCGTCAATTCATCCTTCTTCATCGAGTCCATCCGGAGGTCTTCTTCCTTGACCTGGGCCAGGTCATATCGGTCCAGATACGTGATCGCGAGTTCCCTGAAAATATAGTCGATGATGGAGGTCGACATCTTGATCCGGTCGTTCAATTTCACCGGTCCGTTGGGTTCGAAACGGGTGAAGACAAAGGCTTCAACGAATTCCTCCAAGGGCACGCCGTGCTGGAGTCCCAATGAAATGGCGATGGCAAAACAGTTCATCAGGCTCCTGAAGGCGGCTCCTTCCTTGTGCATGTCGAGGAAAATTTCTCCGACCGTGCCGTCTTCATATTCCCCGGTTCTCAAGTAGAGCTTGTGTCCCCCGACGATGGCCTTTTGCGTATATCCGTTGCGTCGGCCCGGCAGCGGCCGCCGCTTCGCGAGATACCGCACGAGCACGCGCTCCGTCACTTTTTCAGCCATGGCCATGACGTCGGTCGCGGCTTCGACGGTTTTTCCGCTGTCTGTGGAGGCGCTCAACGGCTGGCTGAGTTTGGATCCGTCGCGATAGAGCGCCACGGCCTTCACCATACTCTTCCAGGACAACAGATAGGCGGCCTTGACGTCCTCAAGCGAGGACTCCGCCGGCATGTTGATGGTCTTGCTGATCGCCCCGCTGATGAACGGCTGCGCCGAGGCCATCATGCGGATGTGGGCCTCCACCGCGATGTACCGCCGGCCGATCCGGCCGCACCGGTTGGCGCAATCGAAGACCGCCAGATGTTCGGCCTTCAGATGTGGCGCGCCCTCCACCGTCATGGTGCCGCAGCAGTAATCATTGGCCGCCGCTACTTCCTCCTGCGTAAAGCCCAATGCCTTGAGCATATTGAAGGCCGGGTCCTTCAGCTGCGCTTCCGTCAGACTGAGTTGATCCAAACAGAAGGCTTCACCCAGGGTAAACTTGTTGAAGACGAACTGGATTTCAAAAGCCTGGGCCAGACTGTGCTCCAAGCGATCCAGCGCGGCATCGTCAAAGCCCTTTTGGCGCAACGTCTCGTGGTTGATGAAGGGTGAGCCCTTGAGCGTTTGAGCCCCGACGCAGTAGCGCACGATGTCCTGAACTTGTTCGTCCGTATAGCCCAGCGTGCCCAAGGCGGCCGTCAAGCTCTGATTGATGATCTTGAAATATCCGCCTCCGGCCAGCTTTTTAAACTTCACCAGCGCAAAGTCCGGTTCAATGCCGGTGGTGTCGCAATCCATCACGAGACCGATCGTACCGGTCGGTGCAATGACGGTGACCTGCGCGTTGCGGAATCCGTAAGCCGTTCCGAGTTCCAGCGCCCGGTCCCATGCCCGGCGCGCCGCGATGAGTAAATCAGGCGGACAGTGCTCGGGATGAATACCCATCGGCATGATCGTGAGCGATTCGAATTCCTCCGGAGGCGCGTTGTAAGCCGCCCGCCGATGGTTACGAATGACACGGAGCATGTGGTCGCGATTTTTTGCATAGCCGGGAAACGGCCACAGCTCCGCCGCCATCTCCGCGGAAGTGCTGTAGGATTCTCCCGTCATAATGGAGGTGATGGAGCCGCAAATCGCCAGAGCCTTGGGCGAGTCGTACGGAATGCCCTGCCGCATCAGCACCGTGCCGAGATTGGCGTAGCCCAATCCGAGCGTGCGGAACTGATAGCTCCGTTCGGCAATGGACCGGCTGGGGAACGAAGCCATCAGGACGCTGATCTCCAGCGCGATGGTCCACAACCGCACCGCATGACGGAAATTTTCCAGCTCGAATTGTCCTTCAGCGGTATAAAAGGTGGCCAGATTGAGGGATGCGAGATTGCAGGCCGTATCATCCAGGAACATGTATTCGGAGCAAGGATTGGACGCATTGATGCGCCCGTCCTCGGGACAGGTGTGCCATTCATTGATGGTCGTATCGTACTGCGTGCCGGGATCGGCACAAATCCATGCGGCCCAGGCGATGCGATCCCAGAGGTCGCGGGCTTTGATGGTTTTGCAGACCTTTCCGTTCGTCCGGCGCTTCAACTGCCAATCTCCGTCGGCCTCCAGCGCCGCAAAAAACTCGTTAGGAATGCGGACGCTATTGTTTGAGTTCTGCCCGGAGACGGTTTGATAGGCCTTGCCATCCCAATTGGTATCGTACTCATGGAACACAAAATGGGTAAACCCTTGCTGGGCATAGGAAAACATCCGCTGTATATAGGGCTCGGGCACCATGTCTCGCCGGGCCAGAGCTAAGGCCTCGCGCAACGCCGGATTGGATTTGGGGTCGAGATCCGCCTTCATGCGCCCGTCGCTGTCGACACTGTGACAGGCCTTCAGGACACCATTCAAACGCTGGGCGCAAATTTTGGATCCGGTGACCATCGCCGCGACCTTTTGCTCCTCGACGACTTTCCAGTCGATAAACTCTTCGATATCGGGGTGATCGAGGTCCAAACAGACCATCTTGGCCGCACGGCGGGTCGTCCCTCCGGATTTGATGGCTCCCGCCGCCCGATCGCCGATTTTCAGGAACGACATCAGCCCGGACGATCGGCCTCCGCCGGACAAGCCTTCTCCATCGCCGCGGAGCTTCGAAAAGTTGGTGCCAGTGCCCGAGCCGTACTTAAAAAGCCGCGCTTCCCGTACCCAGAGATCCATGATGCCGTTGTCGTTGACCAGATCATCTTCAATGGATTGGATGAAACAGGCGTGGGGCTGAGGATGCTCAAAGGCATTGGTCGCCTTCACGACTTCGCGGGTCTTCGGATCGACATAATAATGTCCCTGGGCGGGCCCTGACAGCCCATACGCATAGTGAAGGCCCGTGTTGAACCACTGGGGAGAATTGGGCGCGGCCATCTGGCGCGCGAGCATGTAGCACATCTCGTCCTGAAAGGCGTCCGCGTCTTCCTGTGTCTTGAAGTACCCGTAGGACTTGCCCCAATGAGTCCAACAGCCCGCCATCCGCTCGAAGACCTGCCGCGCATCGCGTTCTCCACCGAGCACCGGCTTACCGTCCGCCGAGACCAGCGGCTGGCCATCCGCATCCCGCTGAGGCACCCCCGCCTTTCTAAAGTACTTCTGCGCGAGAATGTCGACGGCAAGCTGAGACCATGGTTCGGGAACATCAATGTTGTCCAGCTTGAAGACCGTGGAGCCGTCCGGGTTCCGAATCTCGGACGAACGCTTCACGAACGTGAGGCCATCGTAGGGGCCTTGGCCGCGACGGGTAAATCTCCGTTCAATTTTCACAGAGTTCCTCCTTCCAGAGGGATGCGGACGGTCGATGTGGGTTGCTGAAATCGGCGCATCGGTGATGCCGGTTTGATTGCCATAATTATCGTTCGCTCAGCGCGGAATACCTACATATAGCTATCCCTATTTTTTGTCAACACTAAATGTAGTGGCTTGCCTGGGGATTCAGGGGAAACCTTGTGGATAGCGGCGAAGTGAGCCCAGGCGCGGAACAGACCATTTTTGCAGGGGCATATCCACAGAAACAATCCCTTTATCGAGGGTGGCTTTTGAGAGAATCGCCGGCGCCTAAAAAACCATCCGCCCGATCTTGATGGTCGCCTCCTCCACACCCCTGATCGGAATGAACCGTCCCGCGATGCCGATGACCACGACTTGAGTGCTCATGACCTCGGTATCATACTTACTGAGAAGCCCGAAATTGTGCCGGATAGTGTGAGGGCGCACCATACTGTCCATGAGCCTGCCGCTCTGACTCTTGAACACCTGGCGAATGAACAATTGTTCCTTGCTCGAGGTGTTCTGATCCATCCGGTCCAACGCCCTGGTCAGCTCCTCTTCAACGAATCTCAGGTAATCGTCCGTCGTGGGATTGGATAGGGTCAGGGCGACTGCAATCATCAGCAGCGCAGAGAGAACCGCTAATCGACCGAGCTTCACAGCGCTCTTTCCATGCCTTCCACGCTACGCAGTTCGGGCCGTTCCATGATCATTGTGCGTCCGTGCCGGTTTGACAAACCGAGAGCGGGCTCATTAGCCTACGTCCCGCTCAGACCCCTCTGCAATGAACCGTTTCTGATCCGGGAGGCTGCTATGTATGTGTGGAGCAAAAAACTCATTGCCGTCTTGTTGACCGCATTTGCACTGCTGGTGGGGCTCTTTCTCTTCCAAGGAAGCGCGGATACCGCCAGCGGCTTGAAACTGCACACGACCCGATGGATGGCCTTGAATTATGCCGGCCTCCTGGTCTGGCTTTTTGTGTGGATGATCGACCAGGCGCGCGTCCGCGGAAAAAATGTTTGGTTGTGGCTGCTTCCCTTCCTTCTGGCGCCGCTCCCCACGCTCATGGTCTTCGTGCTTTTTCTTCAACGACGTTTGGCCCCCTAGCCATCAAGGTTTCACACCGTCTGTTGCACAGCTAACGGCGCGGCCGGTCTTACAGGAAGGTTGCGGCGAAGACGCCAGACCGCCCACAAGCCCGGGAGCGCGATGACGAAGGTCAGGGCAAAGAACTGGGCCCAGCCCACAGCCTGGACCAGATCGGCGGAGGGCCGGCCGGCAAACACCCGCCCCAGCGCTTCGAGTGAAGACAGCAACGCAAATTGTGTCGCCGTGTACCGCGGATCGCACAACGACATAACCAGCGCGACAAACGCAGCCGTGCCCATCCCGCCGGTCACATTTTCGACGATGACGGCGGCCATCAGGATGGCGGAGCTTTTCCCTGCCAGCGCCAGGACGACAAATCCCAGATTCGAAACCGCTTGGAGAGCCCCGAAGGCCAGCAATGACTGAACCAGACCGGCTCTGGTCATCATGAGACCTCCGAACACTGCACCGACGAGTGTGGCGAAAATGCCCACGCCTTTGGCAAGTCCTACTTCCGTCGCAGAAAACTCCATGCCGCCGATGAGGAACGCCGTCTGCAGGGAGGACGCGAAGGCATCACCGAGTTTGTACAATACAATCACGGCCATGAATGCCAGCGCTTGACGGCGCACAAAGAATTCCTTCAGTGGCGCGCCGACCGCCTCAGCCAGGGAGTGCGGCGGCGCGGCCGAGACCGTGGGCTCCGGACTGGCCACAATCGTGACCATCCCAGCCAGCATGGTCAGAGCCATGGCCAGATACGTCATCTGCCACCCGACCAGATCTGCCAACATGAGAGCCCCCGCACCAGCCGCAAGCAAGGCCAGACGATATCCGTTAACCCACACAGCTGCGCCGAGCCCCCGCTCATGAGGCTCCAGCGTCTCCGTCCGGTAGGCATCGAAGACGATATCCAGCGAGGCCGAGAGAAACGCAACGAGCAACGCGCACGCAGCCAGTTGTCGCGGTTGGGCCGGTGCATCGGTCAAGGCCATCAACACGAGTCCGAGGACCACACCCACTTGGGTCAACAGCATCCAACCACGACGTCGCCCCAACCACGGAGGGACGAAGCGGTCCATCAAGGGCGCCCAGAGAAATTTCAGCGTGTACGGAAGTCCGACGAGGGTGAAGATGCCGATCGTCTTGAGATCGACCCCTTCGACGGTCAACCAGGCCTGCAGCGTGCCGGCCGTGAGGGCCAGCGGCAGGCCTGACGCAAAGCCGAGGGGTAACATCACTCCAAGACGCCGATTGAGTAGGGTGCTGAGAGGTGACTGTGTCGATTTCAATGAGCACTCACAAAGGGCGTGAGAGAAACGTTCGGGCTAGAGCGGAGCATACCATTGGATGACAGGAATTCCTGAAGAGAATCACGAAATATAGAAGGGACTGCAGTCTAACAGGGTTGCCCGTTAAAGAGGCAGGGCTTGTAGCGTGAGAAGTCGAAATCGATGCCCTCCTGATATACCTTTTCGTTCCCATTCACGCCGTCCTGCTCCGGATCGTTCCACATGGTGTGGTTCCACCAGTAAAACAGCGGTTGAGCTTCAGTCTGGTACACAGGATTGCCGTACACGCTCCTGGCATGTTCTTGAACCAGCCGGCCGGTCACATAATCGATCTGGCCGTCCCCTCCGAGCGAAAACAACATGATGAACAAACGCGCCTCATGATCGTAGAGTTCATCGACCCGGGTCGTCAGTTCCGGTTCCACCGGGAGAGGTTCCTTGGCCCAAGCAAAGGGATGAGCCACACAGAACGCCAGCAGAAGGGCTACTACAATGGTCGAGAGACGAAGCGTCACCTGGTACTCGCAAGCAGTAAGGGGTGATGTTCACGATCCTACCATGTAGCCTGCTCCTGATCAAAGATGGATTAACAGCAGCCTTGCTGGACAGGACCGGATCTCCCTATAATGCCCGCCATGACAGCAAAGCGAGCCTCTCTGCATACCCTGGGCTGCCGGTTGAACCAGGCTGAAACGACCATTCTCGCTGCGGGCTTGCGGAAGAGCGGATACCGCCTCGTGGAGTTCGGTGAGCCGACGGATTTGCTCGTCCTCAATACCTGTTCGGTCACTGAAGATGCCGAACGGACCTCCCGGTATCTCATACGCAAGACGCTGAAGCATTCTCCCCGTGCCTTCATCGCCGTGACGGGGTGTTACGCACAGACCGGTGCAGATACGCTCAGACATCATGCCGGGGTGGATCTCATTGTGGGAACACAACACAAGCTCGATCTACCGGCCTATCTGCCTCCCATGGACGAACTCGGCAAGCGGTCTTCCCCGGACCTCCACCACACCAGAACCGTGTCGCGCAGCGATTTTGAGCTTCCGGAATTCGGTGAGCCGGACTCCACGAGAGCGCTGGTCAAAATTCAGGATGGTTGCAGCGCCATGTGCAGCTTCTGCATCATTCCCTTTGCACGAGGTCATGAGCGCAGCCGGACACGTGAAGACATCATCACCGAGGTTGAAAGCTTAGTCACCCGCGGATACCGAGAGATTGTCCTGACCGGAGTGAACATCGGACAGTACGTCCAGGACGGCCATAGCTTTTGTGGGTTGTTGCGCAGACTCGAAGCAATCCCCGGTCTTGAGCGCATCCGTATCTCGTCCATCGAACCGACGACCGTCAGCGACGAACTATTGGAGCTCATGGGGTCGTCGGTGAAATTATGTCCCTATCTCCACATTCCTTTACAGAGCGGAGATGACGGAATCCTGACGGCGATGCATCGCCGTCATACGGCCCAAGATTATGTTCATTTGATCGAGCGGGCCGTCACGCGGATTCCCGGCCTCGGCCTGGGAACGGACCTCATGGTGGGATTTCCTGGTGAAAACGAGGCGGCCTTTCGGAATACAATGGCGATGACAATGGATCTTCCTTTTTCATACCTTCATGTCTTTTCGTATTCGCCAAGACCCGGCACGGCCGCCCTTCGGCTAAGCGATCAGGTGCCGCCGCAAACCGTCAAGAAACGATCCGAGCGGCTTCATGAAATCGCCTATGCCAAGCGGCTTACGTTCCATAACAAACAGATCGGAACGACCGTTTCGGCGCTCTTTGAACGCGGCCTCCACGACGGATACCGCGTCGGCACCACGCCCAATTTCACGAAAGTTGCTGTCCCGGGTGCTGACGATCTCCAGCACCAGGTCAAGCCGGTCACCATTACCGCCGCCACCGAGCGGTGGACCATAGGACAACTCCGCGACGTTCAGGTACCGAACAGACACCCCGCACTTTTATGAAACTAAGAACTTCAATCCCACAAGTCCATATCGAAACGTTCGGTTGCCAGATGAACGAGTCCGACAGCGAACTCGTCCGCTCGATGCTGAAACGCGAAGGCTTCGCCTTTACGGAGGATCGTGAGCGGGCCGACGTGCTGCTCGTGAACACCTGCGCTATCCGGGAGAACGCCCATAAGAAGATTTACGCCCACCTTTCTGAATTAAAAGGCCTCAAGAAAGAACGTCCCCTGGTGGTCGGGGTTTTAGGCTGCATGGCGCAAAACCTCAAAAACGAGCTCGCCGAGAAAGAACCGCTGGTGGATGTTTTGGCCGGACCGGACGGCTACCGGCAATTGCCCATGCTGATTTCGACCGCCCTGCAAGCTCAGGAAGAAGGATTTTCCCACAAAGGCTTTGCGGTCGACCTGTCGGAGTATGAGACCTATGAGGGCGTCCTGCCGGACCGGGAAACCGGAGTCAATGCCTGGATCACCGTCATGCGGGGTTGTGATAATTTCTGTTCATTCTGTGTGGTGCCCTACACCCGAGGACGCGAACGATCACGAGACCCTGAAGCCATTCTGGCGGAAGCGCGCGATGCCGCAGCGAGAGGATTCAAACAAATCACGCTGCTGGGCCAAAACGTCAACTCCTATCGCTTCGGCGATTGCGACTTCGCGGTTCTGATTTCCGCCGTCGCCGATGTGCCCGGTATTGAACGCGTACGGTTTACGTCGCCGCATCCGAAGGACTTTCCTCCGGCCCTCATAGAGGTGATCGCTACCCATCCCAAGGTCTGCAAGCACGTTCATCTTCCCCTGCAGTCCGGAAGCGATCGGATCCTGGACCTGATGGCCCGGACCTACACGGGCGCCGAGTATCTGGCTCTGGTCGAGCGGATCAGGGCGACCATCCCGGACGTCACGTTGACCACAGACATCATCTGCGGCTTTTGCTCGGAATCCGACCGTGACTTTATGGATACCTACCGCCTGGTGGAGAACGTCGGGTTTGATTCAGCCTACATATTCAAGTACTCGGAACGGAAGAATACGATTGCGGCGAGGAAGTATGCCGACGATGTGGCCGACCATGAAAAAGGATCGCGCGTTTCACAGTTGGTCGAGTTGCAGCGCCGGATCACCCTCGAACGAAACCGCGACCTCATCGGCCGCCACCTGCCTATCCTGATTGAACGGGACGCAACCAAGTCCGCCACGCAAGGCATGGGGAAAACGGATGGCAACATCACGGTCGTATGGGACAAAGGCACCGATCCATTTGTGCCGGGCACCTTGGTAACAAAGCGTATTATTGACGCCTCCGCCGCCACCCTCTACGGTGTGTAACCATCCGCCTTCACTTCTGCGCGTTGTGAAGAACAAAACTGCACGTTTTTCCATTCACGTGAACACTTTCTGACTCTTTGCCTGTCATTTTTTTAACGGTTGTCATGTCCACAACGGGTAGCCAGTTGCCGTTTCTCTACCATCTCGGTGGTCCCATTCAAACCGCAAAGGACGTATCGAGGTCATATAACTTTGTGATTCCTAGTTGTTTATGGGGCTCACACAAGAACAACAGGTCGGACACGACCATTAGTCCGGCGTTACAGATCTGAAAAGCCCCATTCGCCTATTCGAAGGCATAGGGTTTGCTTTGCTGATCAGCATTCGACAACAACCCACTAACCCTTTCGGGAGTTCTTCCATGAAGCCCGTCCACACCGAGGCGAATGCCCCCTCCCAAGAGTCTCGCATCACCCTGGAAACGATCATTTCGGTCGGTGTCTTCGGATGGCTCGCAATGGGCGTCGTCCTCATGGGCCTTGGAATCTGGTAGGTCTGAGGCAAGTAAGCTTGCTCGGCGGCTACGGTCATATGACCAAGGAGAACCGATATGCGTGCGTTCTCAGTCTCTCAGACCGTTCAATACGCCGGCAGCCTCTTTTCCCTGTGCCTTCTGGCGACCGGGTGCTCCTCGCTTTCAGACGGATCAAGAATACATAGCAGCGCCAAGGGATCGGTCCAGCTCCAGGAAGTGGCGGATTGGTCGTTTGAAGCGAGCCATCCCGTCATCATTGATCACTTGACGATGCTCAGAGTGGTCAAAGGGCTGTCGGCCGATGACTTTCCCGTACCAGACAATAAAATGCCCGCTAGTGGCAGCAAGCCGATGAGAGTCTTCAGCGATGAGGATGCCGAGTTTCTTGCTCCCCTGCTAGCCCAAGGTTTATCGCACGCGAAACCGGAACAGATCGTCGGTTTCACGGTCTCCTCATCGGCAGGGTCAGGCGCTGAACCCACAGTGGGCACCCTTTACGTCCAGGGAGGAGCCATCCATCTGACCATGAGCTCTCCCAAGGGGAAGAAGGCATGGACTTTTTCCCCCAGTACGGCAGCCCATGTCGAGAAGGCTCCGTCATTCGCCGCGGCTCGAATGCCGGGAGCCATATCGATCGTCATCGATTACCAGGCATTAGCCAAAAGCGCGATGCCTTCTCCTGTTGCGATCACCGCGGTCCCCAAGAAATCGCCGATTACGCCGGCTCCTGCTACGGCCATGGCACAGGCTGCTGAACCACCCCGTCCGCAACCGGCGGGCTTCACCCCCGTAACCGAGCCCATGTCAGGATCTCAGGACGTGAGCACGGATGAGATATTGAGCAAAAAACTGGATGAACTCCGGCAGGCCCGGGAGACCACCGCCTTGAAGGAAACAGAAATCCAGATGCTGCGCAAAGAGGCGGAGTGGATGAAGCGGGAACTTCGAGAGCGTAGCGCTGAACTGAAGACCCTGCGAGCCAACCAGGTGTCGTCACAGCCGGCCGTCAAGAAGAAACCGGCCGAAGCGCGCCGTTTTCCTAATTAGCCCACATCGATGAGCTCAGGTTGGAGCAAGATCACTTCTTTCGATAGCGGTTGCCGAAAGACCATCCGCGAATAACAGGCATACGTCACATAGGTATCTTGTAAGCAATAACGGGCCAATTCCAGCCCTTCTCCCCGCTCCCACATTGCAGCGACCTGTTCTCCGCTCCCTGATTTGGTATCTACCTGTAAGGCCCTGGCCAGCACATCGAGTTTCACCCAGCCGCGCGTATCCCAGTTGGACCAGATCGCCATCGTGTCGTAGACCGGCTCGGTGCGGAACTTGGCGAGATTAATGTCCACAGTCGGCCTGACCTGTTGGATCATCGACCGCTTTTTAATGAAGGGAAGATCAAATCCAAGGCCGTTATGAGTAATGTACAGGGTCGGCCGATCTTGCGCGATCCGAGCCCAGAACTGCCTGAGCAGCTCCCGTTCATTGCCGCCATACCAGGCGATGGCGCTGCGGGGCTCCATTTGATCCGAGAACTCGAGCAACCCGATGCAGACAATCCGGCTGAACGTCCCGTCAAAAGAGGACTTGGCGTAGAGTTCATCCTCGATCTCGCGCTGTGCGCTGGCTGCCCCCGCCGCAAAGAGATCGAGCCCCTCGCCTCCCACCGGTTCTTCACAAATAGCAGGCTGCTTTCCTAGAAGCCGCGCCCATTCATCACGCGGCGCTTGAACGGTTTCGATATCCAGGACGACTTTCATCGCGATGCCCCCGGGGCTTGCTGCTGTAATGCTTCAATGACCGGCTGATCCGCCGGCGGGAAGGTGTACTGCGACAACTCCTCCGGAAGGACCCATCGAATCTCGGCACAGTCCAGCGGCGCCGGCTCCCCCTCTTCAATGGTACAACGATAGAAGTGCAATTCGACGGTTTTCTCACCGTAGGCATGGCGTATGACGCGAAACAGCGCCGGGTCCTGGACCAGGACACTCAATTCTTCGAACAACTCCCGCCTCAAACACTCCTCGAAGGACTCTCCCGTTTCCCGCTTTCCTCCCGGGAACTCCCAAAACCCTGCCAGATGCACTCCGGGCTTTCGCCGGGCAATCAGGTAACGCCCTTGATGAAGGATGAGCCCGGCTGCCACTTCAACAACTTTCATAAGCCTCACCTACGCATCCCGCTGGTGATCAAACGGATACCGCTTGCAGAACGACTTCATCGGGCACAGCAGGCAGTAGGGGTCGCGCGCGGTACAGACGATCGCACCAAAGTCCATCAAGGCCTGGTTGAAGTCATATCCCTTGCCGCGCGGAATTAAGGCTTCTGATAATTCCCAGAGGGCCGCCTTCTGCGATTTCGGATCTCCCGTCGCGACAAACACCCGATGTAACACGCGAATTACGTTGGTATCTAAAATCGGGGCATCCTCATTAAATGCAAACGAACGAATGGCGCCCGCGGTATATCGCCCGATCCCTTTGAACGAAAGCAGTTCTTCCGCATCGCTTGGCAACTTACCGCCATACCGCTCGACCGTCTCGCACGCAATGCTATGCAGCCGTTCGGGGCGGACGTTATAGCCGAGCGGATACCATGTTTTCTTCACTTCCGCGACAGGGCTTTCCGCCAATTCCTCGAAGCTTGGATAACGCCTTAAAAATTCATGGTACTTGGGAATGACACGGTCGACTTGAGTCTGTTGCAACATCACTTCCGATACCAGAATGTGATAAGGGTCAGCGGTCTTGCGCCAGGGCAGATCCCGACCGTGTTCCCGGTACCACTTCAACAGTCGCTGTTGAAACCGCCGCTTGAGCGATGGGTTGAGTGAAATAGTGCCGGCAACCTTCTGCTTGACCCGAACAGCCTTTTTGCGGGGAACCGTCATACAGGTGGATCCTTAACCGGCAGCATTGTAAGAGTCCGTCTATTCGAAATCAAACGTTTGCTAGAGCGAGGCCATCGGCATCCAGACGAGGTGGGTGGGACCTACCCATATTCAACCTGTCGTGGTAACGTAGATCTATGGACTGGTGGGGCACAAAGCGAAGCCTTATCGTTCTGGCGACTGCAGGGGTCGTCGGGTTACAACCTCTATCTGTCCTTCATGCAGCCGATCCTCGCATCCCGTGGGAATGTTCCACATACGAAGGCGAAGCCCAGACTCGTTGTCTCAACGCCTTCATCGAACTTCAGCGGGATACAATTGCACAATTGGAAGGACAGCTTCACGCGCAGCAAGGAACGGTGACGGAACTGAAGGGCCAGGTTGAACGGCAGGCCGCTGCCACGGCTAATCTTCAACGACAGCTCTTGGATCGTCCAACCACGGCCATCGTACCTTCCCCTTATCCCTACGCCTATGTTTACCCTCCCACGTTCGGATTCGGCCTCTATTTCGGTCGTCCGAGGCTCTACGGGCAGCCGTTCTTGTATCAGCATTTCCGGCCCTATGGCTACTATCGCCCCTGGTAACGGGGCGAACGAGAGGTGCATCCATCCCTCCCCTTCTCTCCGCCCGGATCGGCCTATTGATTGACAAGACGCGTTCCTCCCTCTACCTTTCATACTGACAGGCGTACTGGCGCGTCAGCTCACTTGAAAACATCGCTGCCTCAGGCGATTGAGGTTCACACAACCCCTATGGTCGTCCGTAAATTTCCACGCTTTCCGGTCTCCATGCCGAGCACATTGGTCCAGAGGGACAAATTACGGTACAAAGCATCTTTGAAAGATTTGTCTGTCAAAGGATGCCGTGTTGAAAGCGTGATCCGGCCCTTCACCGGCATGCAGTTGGAGCTGCAGCTTCAACCACCCGGGGAGACACCCCTCACGATCAGCAATGCGGCCGTCCGATGGACGGGCCTCACGGGAATCGGCGTTGAATTCTTGACCATCGCCGCTCCGGAGCAAGAACGTCTGCACCGCATCCTCAAACAGCTTTCGGGAAAAGCCGACGCCTGACCTTCCAACGGCCTGCTGTTGCATTCGACACCGGAGGATCCGTATCCTTTGGCGCGATGGACCTCGCACACTTATCCCCCGAGCAATTGAAGGACCTCGTTCGCGGGCTCGTCGATGACCGGCTTCGGGAACTCCTGGGAGACCCCGACCTCGGCCTCGAACTGGGCGACGCTTTGCAAGCGCGGTTGAAAGAATCCTTGCTCAGCTCGGAGCGCCTTTCGGGCGAAGAGATCGCCGAGCGGCTCGGGCTTCGCTGGTGAGAGGGATTACATGGCCTGGTATCGTTTGGCGTTTCGACCTGCGGTGTTGGAAGATCTAGCTGCGGTCGACCCGCCGCTGGCTCAGCGCTTATTCGATAAAACGAAGTGGCTTGCCTCGAACGTCGACAACTTGCGCCACCAATCTATTCAGCCGCCCCTTTCGGCCTTGTATAAATATGCGGTGGGCGACTGGCGGATTTTTTATTCGATTGACCGAACAGGACAGATTGTCGACATTCACCATATCACGCACCGGGCATCGCTCAACAAATGAACCAAGGCGGCTCATGGGAACTACATGGTGTCATTGAGACTGGCGACATGCACCTGGAAGAGCCCGCGTGCCGCATCCTCCACGTAGCGCCTCAAGGAATCCTTCACCACGGGAAAGGCGATATCATTCCAGGGAATCGCCGAGAGAGGAAACAGCCGCACCTCGAGACTTTCGGATCCTGCTTCATAGGAAGCCGTCATCATGCGCCCCCGAAACACCAGGTATACCTGTCCGATGTGCGGCAAACTCATGACCGCATAGAGTGACGTGATGGCCACATCAGCTTCCGCCTCTTCTTTGGTCTCACGGATCGCCGCTTGCTCTGTGCTCTCCCCGATTTCCATGAAGCCGGCCGGAAAGGTCCACAGCCCCACCCGGGGTTCAATCGCCCGCCGGCAGAGCAGGATTTGGCCTTCCCACTCCGGGATGCAGCCTGCGACGATTTTCGGATTATGGTAATGAATGATCTCGCATTGATCGCACACGTGGCGAGGCAGATTGTCGCCGACGGGAATTTTCCGACTCACGGCCGCGCCGCAATGGCTGCAATATTTCATGGAGTTCCGCAGAAACTCAGTTGACCACGATGGATACCACACTCTATCAGTGTTTTGCACCCTGCCCGCGAGGACTCGAATCGGCGCTCCGGGCGGAGTTGGAAGAAGCCGGCATCCCGGTACAGGGCCAGACGGAAGGCGGCGTGTCCTTTGCGGGTCCGCTCGGAACCGTGTATCGTGCGAATCTCGAAAGCCGCATTGCCAGCCGCATTCTGCTGGAAGTGGCCAAGGCGCCTTACCGCTCCGAGCAGGACATCTACAGAACGGCTCATGAGCTTGCGTGGCCTTCATGGTTCCACGCCTCGCGCACCATTAAAGTCAAGGTCAGCGCCCGGCATTGTCCGCTGAAAAGTCTCGACTTTGCCACCCTGCGGATCAAAGATGCGATCTGCGATGCGTTCAGGAGGGTCTCCAAGTCGCGGCCCACTGTCGATACCCAGCGGCCCGATATTCGAATTGACGCCTTCCTTGACGCCGCCCATCTGACGCTCTATCTCGATACGTCGGGTGAACCGCTCTTCAAGCGCGGATTTCGCGCCGCCACTGTCGAGGCTCCCTTGCGCGAAAATCTGGCCGCGGGCTTATTGCGGTTAGCCGGATGGACGCCGGATGAGGGCCTCCTCGATCCCATGTGCGGCGGCGGCACCATCGCGCTGGAAGCCGCCTTGAGGGCTCGCGACATTGCTCCGGGACTGTCCCGCAGCTTTGCCTTCGAACGCTTCCTCTTCCATGATGCAGCCGGCTGGAATCGCCTTCGTGACGCAGCCCGAGCCAGGCAACGTCCTCACGCACCGGCTCCTCTCTGGGCCTCCGATCGCGATGACGCTGCCATTCGAATCGCGAAACGC
Organism: uncultured bacterium; assembly: GCA_965285945.1. Lineage (GTDB taxonomy): Bacteria > Nitrospirota > Nitrospiria > Nitrospirales > Nitrospiraceae > Nitrospira_D. The sequence continues at coordinate 64,631 of CBDIWP010000006.1, forward strand.
GTGTTCGAGCGAGCCGGAGTGGCGCCCGACATCGTCGTCGCGCAGCATGACGTCCTCACTCTCGAGGCACCGGCGGACCGGGGCGTCGTGCTCATCAATCCTCCCTATGGCGTGCGGCTGAGCCGGCCGGCAGACCTGGATCCGTTTTATCCCAAACTAGGGGATTGGTTGAAGCAGCGTTTCACCGGATGGCGGGCTTATGTGTTTACCGGAGACTTGCGGGTCCCCAAACTGATTGGCCTTTCACCATCCAGACGTCTTCCTCTTTACAACGGAGCACTGGAATGCCGCCTGTATGAGTTCCAGATCGTGTCAGGTTCGATGCGGAAGCGGCCGCCCGCGGCTCCCCCCAACCACTGACCAGCCGAGTATTGATCGTCACGCAACGCCATCACCCCTAGTCCCTCGCTACATATCTTAAACAGAGCTGTTCCTCGACGCTCGGAGGCCCCTCTTCCATTCCCCTCACTTGACTTACTCGCCCCAGAGCTTATCTGACCCGTACGCCCTGAATCTCTCATTCAGGCGCGCACTGAAAGGGAATCCCCTTTATGGAACAGGAATCACGATTACTGACACTTCCCTTAGTCCCGATAAAAAGGACTGTCCTCTTTCCCGGCGTCATGATGCCGTTGACCATCGGCCGCGAACGGTCGATGGCGGCCGTGAACGCGGCCATGAAAACAGAAGATAAGATGATCGTCGTCGTGGCGCAGCGCGATCCCCAAACGGAAACGCCGGGCTTGGGCGATCTCTATACGATCGGCACGAAGGCGATCGTGAAACAACTCGGGCAATCCTCTGAAGGCATGATCCACGCCCTTGTGCAAGGGTTGGAACGGGTGGTGCTCATCCGGGAAGAACAGAGCATTCCCTATGCCACCGCGCGGGTACGCGTGCTGGAGCGACCTTCGGAGAGCGGTACAGAGGTGAAGGCCTTGCACCGGGCGATTCAAGAGCTCGTCAAGGAACTCCCTCGCCTGGTTCAGGCTCCCGGCATCGAGGAAGCGAGCCTGGCCTTCAGCAATGAAGAAAACCCCGTCTCGCTGGCCTATCGAGTGGCCTCACTGCTCAACTTAACACTGGCGGAAGAGCAGAAGCTGCTTGAAAGCGCCTCGACAGTTGATTTGTTACAGTCCCTCTACGCGGCTCTTTCAAAAGAAATTCAAATCCTTCAACTGCGGGATAAGATTGCCAGCGATGCCCAGGCGAAGATCGGCAAGAACCAGCGGGAGTATATCCTCCGGGAGCAACTCAAAGCCATTCAGCAGGAATTAGGGGAAGGGGAAGGCGAAGAAAATGAAATCGCCCACCTGAAGAAACAAATCGAAGAAGCCGATCTTCCGGAGCAGATCCGCAAGGAAGTGGAACGGGAGGTCACGCGCCTCGGCAAAGTGCCTCCTTCGTCGCCTGATCACCAGGTGCTCAGGACGTATTTGGAACTCGTCTTGGAGCTGCCCTGGACAAAGGCCTCCGAGGAGCACCTCAATCTTTCCACTGTGCGACAGGTGCTGGAAGAAGATCATTACGGCATCAAGGAAGTGAAGGAGCGGATCGTCGAGCATTTGGCGGTGCTCAAATTGAACCCCACCGCCAAAGCCCCGATCCTCTGCCTGGTCGGCCCTCCGGGCGTCGGGAAAACGAGCCTCGGACAATCCATCGCCCGGGCCATGGGCCGGAGGTTCGAGCGGTTCAGTCTGGGCGGCGTGCACGATGAGGCCGAATTGCGGGGGCATCGCCGCACCTATGTCGGCGCCCTGCCCGGCCGGATCATCCAGGCCATGCGCAGAGCCGGCGTCAACAATCCCGTCCTCATGTTGGATGAGGTCGACAAGATGGGCCGCGATTTCCGCGGAGATCCGGCGGCAGCGCTTCTCGAGATCCTGGATCCGGCACAGAACCATACCTTCCGCGACCACTATTTGGATCTGCCGTTTGATTTGTCCAAGGTGTTTTTCATCACCACGGCGAACACGCTGGATACGATCAGCCAGCCGCTGCTCGACCGCATGGAAATCATCCGGGTCCAGGGCTATAGCGAACACGAGAAAGCGGAAATCGCCCGCCGCTATTTATGGCCAAGACGCTTGAAGGAGGCCGGTCTGGACGCCAGCCTTGCGATCCTCCCGGACGAAGTGCTGAATATCGTGATCAGCCGGTACACCAGAGAAGCCGGCGTGCGGCAATTGGAACAGATGCTCGGTCGATTGACGAGAAAAGTTGCGTTGGCGTTCGCCGATCTGCCCGAAGGTCAGGAGCGGGCGCCGGTGACCATTCATGCCGACGTGCTTCCCGAATGGCTGGGGACTGAACGGTTTATGCCGGAGGAGGCCCGCAAAACCCTGCCGCCGGGTGTGGCGACAGGGCTGGCTTGGACGCCTACCGGAGGAGATGTCCTCTACATCGAGACGACGCTATTGCCGGGCAGCCACGAACTCACGCTGACCGGCCAATTAGGCGATGTGATGCAGGAATCGGCGCGCGCGGCCCGGAGCTACCTCTGGTCGCATGCGGAAAGCATGGGGCTGGACATCTCCCGGTTCAAGCGGAACGGTCTGCACATCCATGTGCCCTCTGGGGCCATCCCGAAGGACGGCCCTTCAGCCGGGATCACCATGGCGACGGCCCTCGCCTCTTCTTACGCCGGCAAAGTGGTGCGGAGCGACACGGCCATGACCGGAGAGATCAGCTTGAGCGGGCTCGTGTTGCCGGTAGGCGGCATCAAAGAGAAAGTCCTGGCCGCGCACCGTGCGGGCATCAAGCGGATCATTCTGCCCAAGGCCAACGAGAAGGACCTGAAGGAAATACCCGTCGAGGTACGCGAGGATCTGACGTTCATCCCGGTGGAACGGATCGAAGAGGTGTTGCCGGCGGCCTTCAACCATGACGCCGCAACCCATCACGAAGAGCGGGACGAACCGCTGTCTGCCTCCCTTGCACCGTGACCATCCCCAAGCCCCCGGCCAGCCGGGGGCTTGCCTTCCCCTTGTCGTCCTCGCCGACCTATGTCAGGATGATCATCGAACGCCGACACTTTAGAGCAGGGAGGCCTCATGCCACAAAACATCGACATAGGTCCCATTGTGAAAGTCGTGAAAGCCGACGAAGAATGGAAGAAACTCCTGCCCCAGGAGGCCTACCGCGTCTTGCGCCACGAGGACACGGAACGAGCCTTCACCAGCCCTTTGCACGATAATCACCAAGCCGGTCTGTACCACTGCGCAGGCTGCGACCTCCCTTTGTTTTCATCCGAACACAAGTTCGATAGCGGCACCGGCTGGCCCAGCTTTTGGCAGCCGATCGACCCCAAGGTGGTCGCCACGCGAACCGACTCGAAGTTTTTCATGACGCGAACCGAAGTGCACTGTGCCCGCTGTGAGGGCCATCAAGGACACATTTTCAAAGACGGCCCGCCACCGACCGGGCTGCGCTACTGCATCAACGGCGTCGCCTTGAAATTCGTCGCGTCATAAACCGGCGTCTCCTCCCGTCCGCGTTGCAGCACCCTGACATCCCTGGATCCGGCCCTGCGGGCTGGTGCAAGCGCCCCGCAATCCCTGTACAATCCTCCCCTAAGATACCTAGCTATTACAGGAGATCACGATGATGCCACCGGACCACTTGCCTGTGGGCTTTGTAGGTGTGGGTCGCATGGGCGCCAATATGGCCCGCCGGCTCAAAGAACAAGGGTTCTCTCTCACCTCAGTCTTCGATGTCCATCATCCGGCGGCACTCGCCCTCGCAGCGGAATTACACGTTCAAGCGGCTCGTACTGCAGCTCAAGTGGCGGAGGCGTCGAAAGTAGTGATCACGGTGATTTCGGATGACGCCGCCATGCGGAGCCTCTATGCGGAGAACGACGGCACCAGCCTGCTGGCTCATGCTGACGGCCGTCTCTTTATCAATTGCGCCACGCTTTCGCCGGTTCTCCATGTTGAAACGGAACGCCTGCTCACCGCGCGCAATGGGCAGAGCCTCGAAGCGTGCATGGCGAGCAGCATCACCCAGGCCAGACAAGGGACGCTCTATCTGATGTGCGGCGGCAAGCCCGAGGCCTTCGAGAAAGCCCGGCCCATCCTCAAAGCCTTGAGCACAACGATGCGGTACATCGGCCCTTCCGGAGAAGCGGCCAAAGTCAAAGCACTGGTCAACATGGTCATGAACAGCAACACCGCGGCCTTGGCGGAAGGGCTGGGATTGGGCGATGCGCTGGGGATCGATCTGACGCTGCTCCGCGAGGTGTTCAGTCAAACCGGCGCCGCATCCCGCGTGCTGGAGACCGATGCGGACGATATGCAGCAGCGCGCACATGAATGCTATTTCTCCGCCGCTCACGCCGCCAAGGATTCGGCGATCGCGCTGGACTTGGCCGCCCGGACCGGCCTTACCCTCCCGGTCGCCGCCGCAACGCTCGATCAATACCGGCGACTGGTCGAACTGGGAAAGGGAGATTGGGATAAATCGGCCGTGGCAGAACTGACATTTAAAAGTCGAATGAGAATCTCACAATGAGCCCGGATATGTAACGAGGCAGGATGAACCCGACATTCGGACCTCCTCCCGGCAATCAATCATGAGACGCCCGGAGCCTATGCTCCTTAAGCCAGCAACGATCCATGACGACAGGCAATCCGGCCTCTGCCGCAAGAGCGGCGGCGGACTCATTGATCACACCCTCCTGCATCCAGATCGCTTTGGCGCCATGAGCAATAGCTTCTTCAATGATGGGAAGCACCTCTTCGGACCGCCTGAATACGTTGACCAGATCAATGGGGTCCCGCACCGCCGCAAGTGAGGGATAGGCCGGTTCGCCAAGCACCATCGTCTCATGGGGGTTCACCGGCACCACACGATAACCTTGCCCCTGCATGTAGGCCGCCACACGGTTGGACGGCCGCGCGGGATTGGACGAGATCCCGACGACCGCGATCGTGCGGCAATCGCGCAGGATCTCATTGATCGTCTCACTCACCATGTCTGCCATCAACGCCTCCTTGTGAGTCGAATTTCTATACCGCGCTACATGCCCACAGCATCAATATCGATCGCTGCTGACTGCAGCTTTGTCGTCATACCCATCATGATGAGACTATGCCAGCTCCGTTGTCATCTGGACTTGCTGCTTCACCGGTCTGACACAGCATAGTCACGGGCCGACATCACTCCTCATGAAGGAAGGACTTGAGATCCGCTTCTCGCGCCAAGCCAATAAGGATGGCTCCATCCGGACGGACGAGCAACGGCACGCCTGAGTGACCTGTCTGCCCCCACTCTTTCTCCCATTGCTCCACGACACTCCTGGTCGTCGGGTCTTCGTGAAAGACGGTGTCGAAGCCGATCGCCGCCAGCAAGTCTGCCTGCACGTTTTGATCGGAAAGATCGCGACCCTCACGCCATAACGCTCCATACAAGCAAGCGACGAGTTCACGCCCTTTTTCCGGAAGACGGGCAACCACCCGCGCAGCGAATTCGATGGCAGATTTGGTATTAGGTTTTCCCATGGGGACTGCAATCGGAAGATCGGGAGCGAGCCGTTTGACCATGGCGACTTCCTGGCGCAATTCTTCGAGGAGACGGCCATTCCAGGCCGCCATCGGAATGGGCAGATGCGGCGCATGCTGCACGCCCCGCCACTGGATCTTCAAGACCCCTTGGGCCTGTAACCGTTCATGCATGGCATAGCAAAAGGGACAATTGAAATCGCTGTACAACACCCAGGGCTGGCCCATGTGCAGGTCCTTTCTTATAGTTAGGAAACAATATATCAGCGGACAATCAGGAATCCATTAGAGGATCCGGTCACCGGCAACCTGCGCCTCCGCTCATCGGTTTGTGCTCACTAATGCAGTCGGTAACCGGTTCTACCCGCTTGAATCCGGTCACTTTCTGCTACACTTGAGCTGTCGGTGGTTGAGGTGTACGAGGCAAAGCCAGAGAGCCATCGACAGTGAAAAGGGCAAACCACTTGAGAAAGTGGGGCGCAAAGCCATAGGGACCTAAGCAGGGACTCCGTATGTTCCAGGGTCAGCCTAGCTGCCACGCAGAGACATTCCGCTTGCGGGCACCGGCCTTCCTGAACTTCATACGGCGACATTCCCACCATCGCATTATTGGCCAGTTCCAAAATGGAGGTGCCGTATGATATCCGCCATCCACACTGCCCTCTCGGGAGTCACCGCGTTCGCCAAGCAGATAGAGGTGAGCGCTCATAATGTCGCGAACGTCAACACCGACGGATTCAAGAAATCGCGGGTCGATCTCGTGGAATTGGAAGGAGGCGGAGTCCTGCCGGTCGTGCAAAAGGACGACTCCTCGGGCCCGGCCGTCCTGAAAGATACCGGCAATGGCCAGACGCAAGTAGAACGCTCCAACGTGGAACTGGGCGAAGAAGCAGTGAACCAGATGATCGCGCAGCGGGCATTCCAAGCCAACCTGCGGACCTTGAAGACGGCAGATGATATGTTGGGGAACATCATCGATACCAAGAAGTAAGACCTCGCTGCCGCGTCGCATAGCAATCCTCGCGGGCAGTATGTTATGTCGAGTCCATGACTACGGCCCCCCGCGTCCTGCTGGTGATTCCTCCCCTCACCCAGCTGAACACGCCTTACCCAGCCACCGCGTATCTCACCGGGTTCCTCCATGCTCAGGGAATTGAGGCCTCGCAAGCCGATCTAGGCATCGAAATGGTGCTCCGCCTCTTCAGCCGGTCGGGGCTCCAGTCGGTCTTCGATCACGCCCGCGAGCAGAGAGACGAGTTGCCCGGTGAAGCAAGACAGATGCTCGCGGTGGAGCCGGCCTATCTGAACGCCATCGAACCGGTCATCGAATTTCTCCAGGGCCGCAATCCCTCTCTCGCCCTGCTGATGGGCCGTCCAGGATTTCTTCCCCAGGGCCCCCGGTTTGCCGGGCACAGCGAGAGGGCCGAATCACCGCGGGTCCTCTCGGATCAAGATCGGGCGAAACGGTTTGCCACTCTGTATCTCGAAGACCTGGCGGACTTCATTCAAGCGACCGTGTCGCCTCATTTTGCCTTGAGTCGCTACGCCGAACACCTGGCCCTCAGCGCTTCATCGTTCAAGGCCATTATTGAAGCGGTTGACGCCCCTCCGACGCTGACGGATCGATTTCTGCTGGACAGCCTGTGGGCCCACCTCGAGCGCGTCCATCCAACTCTCGTCGCCCTCACCGTTCCCTTTCCAGGAAATCTCTATGGCGCTTTCCGGCTCGCGCACGCCATTAAGAGCCGACGACCGGACATCGCCATTGCCCTTGGCGGCGGCTATGCCAATACGGAGCTTCGGCGTCTGTCGGACCCGCGCGTATTCGACTATGTGGACTACATCACGCTCGATGACGGGGAACGGCCCCTGCTCTCCCTGATCGAACATCAGAGGGGAACGAGACCTCGCCACCAGCTCTGCCGGACGTTTTATCGGGACAAGGATCATGTGGTCTTTGCCAATGACGCGGCAGTTCGCGAGTTCGGCATGGGCGAGGTCGGCTGTCCGACGTATCACGGGCTCGCGCTGGATCGCTACTTCACGATCCTGGACAGCACCAATCCCATGCACCGCCTCTGGTCTGAAGGCCATTGGAACAAACTGACCGTCGCCCATGGCTGCTACTGGAAGCAATGCACGTTCTGCGATGTCGGGCTCAACTACATCAGTCGCTATGAAGTGACCCCGACAGACCGGCTCGTCCAGCAGATCGACCAACTGATTGCCGAAACAGGGTGCCGAGGGTTCCACTTTGTCGACGAAGCCGCGCCGCCGGCTGCCTTGAAATCGCTGGCCTTGGCGCTGCTGGAACGCGGCATGACCATTTCATGGTGGGGCAACATCCGGTTCGAAGAAGCCTTTTCACCGGACCTCTGCCGCCTGTTGGCCGCCTCGGGCTGTATTGCGATGACGGCGGGACTCGAAGCGGCCTCCGACCGCCTGCTTGAAATGATCAAGAAAGGCATTACCGTCGACCAAACTGCACTCGTGGCCGCCGCCTTCAAAGACGCCGGCATTCTCATTCATGCCTATCTGATGTACGGGTGCCCCTCTGAGACGCTGCAGGAAACGATGGATTCGCTCGAGCGCGTGCGTCAATTAGTAGCGGCAGGCCTTATTCAATCCGCCTTTTGGCATCGCTTCACCGCGACGGCGCACAGCCCGATCGGCCTGAAGCCGGCGGCTCATGGCTTGCGCATCTTGGGTCCTGAGTTTCAGGGCTTCGCGGAAAACGATCTGAGACACGAAGATCTCCGCGGTACGACGCCCCAGTGGCTGGGCGAAGGGCTCCGCCGCTCCATGCTCAATTACCTCGAAGGACGAGGTCTCAGTCTGGATATCCGGGAATGGTTCGACCGGACTGTCCCTAAGCCGAAAGTATCCTCCGCCTGGGTAGGGCGAATTCTCAAGAACCGGATAATGGAAGATCACCCCCTGGCGGAGCGGCGGGTCGTCTGGCTGGGCGGAGAGCCAGTTCATGAACCCGCCGCGAGAAGAACCCGGCTCATACTGCCCGGCCGCACCAGCGATTACTCCGTCACCGTCTCAAGCCGGCAGGCGGATTGGCTTGCCGACCTGATCCGGCGCTCGACCCCGGAGAAGCGATTATCGAATGCCTACCCCTGGCTCCGCGAAACCGGAGCGACTTATCCGGGAACAGCACAAGAGTTCGAAACCTTTCTGAGAACGCCCGCATGGAGAAAAGTCCGCTCCGCCGGCCTGCTCCTCGTGTAGCAACTGCCGAACGAGCGGCACGGGTCACGACCGATGGTTGCACGCCTGTGCGCCCGCGAGGACTCACAGCCTGCTGAAAACACGAGGGGCGAGAGCGGCTCAAGGCCACTCCCGCCCTTCGTGCCGGTTCGACGGTGTATTTACTTGTTCGGCTGCGGCGTATAACGGAGATAGGGCTTGACCGTCTTAAAGCCCTTCGGGAACAGAGTCTGAGCTTCCTCGTCGCTGACGGCCGGGGTGATGATGCAGTCCTCGCCTTCCTGCCAGTTGGCCGGCGTGGCCACCTTGAATTTCGAGGTCAATTGGAGCGAATCGACCACCCGGAGCAGTTCGTCGAAATTACGGCCACATGATGCCGGATACGTCAAGGTTAACTTAATCTTTTTATCCGGCCCGATGATGAACACCGAGCGCACCGTCATATTGTCCAGCGCGTTCGGATGGATCATGTCATACAGATTGGCCACCTTCTTATCGGGATCGGCGATGATCGGGTAATTCATCGTCGTCTTCTGCGTTTCATTGATGTCGTTGATCCAGCCTTTGTGAGAATCCAGAGGATCGACACTCACCGCGATGACCTTCACCCCGCGTTTCTTAAAATCAGGCGTGATCTTCGCCACGGTTCCTAGTTCGGTCGTGCAGACGGGGGTGAAATCCTTCGGGTGTGAAAACAGGATGCCCCAGCCGCTCCCCAACCATTCGTGGAAGTTGATCGTACCTTCCGTCGTCTCCGCTGTAAAATTCGGCGCCTCGTCTCCCAATCGCAGTGCCATGATGCCCTCCTTATCGCAATGTGCGAAAAACACAATCTCGTGAGGTTTCCTCAAGCGGCTACGATACTGCGCGGCCCACAACGAGTTCAAGAGGGCCAGCCGCTCAAGATTTGCGGGAAACCTGCCGATCACGAGAATGACAACCTCCCAAAAGGTGCCCTATGGATCCGATGACTCCGCCCCAACCGCAACTTCGCCTCTCAAAAGAACCGATGTATCTCCTTCTCCGCGAAGGATGCATCAAGGAATTCAACGTCAAAAAGGCATCCGGTGACATCTGCGATTTGCGGGGGTGTGACTTGCGCGGGCTGGACCTGCGGGGCCTGCAGGCGGACGGGCTGGACCTGCGGGACTGCTATTTCCGCCAAAGCGATCTTCGAGGCCTCGACCTCAGCCGGGCCAACCTGGAGGGGGCCAGCATTAACGCATGCAAAATCTCGGGCGTGTTGTTCCCCGTTGAGCTGAGCGCCCCCGAGATTGAACTGTCTCTGCTTCACGGCACGCGCATGCGATATTCCCGTCCATAGCATCATGAGCGTCCCGCGACGTCCAGACGCACGCGAATCGACTCCCCGCCCGCCTCTTTGATCTCGACATCCCGCAGCACCAGACGCTCCTCTGCGACCGCGCCGGACGCCAGCAATGTGCTCCGGATATCGGCGGCACGGTTCCGTGCCAACTGGCGAAACTGCTCTTCCTCGACAGGCACCGTGGCCACGAGGCGGGCCCTCTTCTCAGATACCGGCACCTCGACGGCGGCCGTGGCGGGCTGGGACTTGAACTGCGCGGCATACCACTGGTTGACGAGTTTGGCTTCGTCTTCCGGGCTCAGAGCGTCCGCACCCGGCACGGCCGTGCGGCCTTCAGGCTTCATGTGGACCAGCCGCGCCTTGAAGATCTCCTCGGCCAATGCCGGCCGATCCTGCCGGGGATCGGCTGTCCCGGTGATCTCCAGGTAAAGCCCCGGCCGTTCGGTGAGCACCTTTTCCAGCGCAGCCACTTTCTTCATGGCTCCCTCGCTCACTTGCGACTGTCCCGGTGCAAACTCGACGAACTGCAGCTCGTCTCCGCTGCCACCTACCAGATTGCCCAAGAGCGACAGCGGCGAGGTGGCCGCTTTGGCCAGGAGATTCAGGAGGGCATTGAGGACCACGCGGCCGTATTTGAAATCGGGATCGTTCAAATCCCCGCGCACCGGAAGATCCACATCGATCTGCCCTTTCCGGTCTTTGAGCAGCGCCACCGCGAGCGGCACAGGCAGCGACGTCGCATCCGGACTGTCCGTCTTATCCCCGAAAGTCAGCTGGTCAATGAGCACCTTGTTCTCGCCGATCAATTCCTTCTTGGCGATCTTGTACTTCAAATCCAGAAACAATTTGCCATTGGCGATCGGGTACCCCGCGTACTTGCCGGCGTACGGCGACGCCGCCGTGAGGTCGAGATTCTCGAAAAGGACCACCAAGTCGGTAAACGCGTCCTTGGTCAACGGATTGATTTGGCCGGTGACCTTCAACGGCGCCCCGGCCCCGACTTTCCCCGCCAACGCCACATCCGCCTTGGCCAGTTCTTTGGAACTCAAGCCTCTAATGGTGCCGCTCAGCTCGCTGATGCCGGTCTTCACGGCCGGTTGGATCGACAGATCGCGGAACGTCGCCGCCGCCTTCACCAGCTTCATAGTATTGACCGCCACCGGCACCGGTGCGGCCGTCTTCAGGTTGGCGGCTGTTTTGTCATCGGTCGCTTCCTGCGGCGGCTTGGTCGCCAACAAACCGGAGAGGTTCAACGTGCCATCCGGCTGCACCACCACATGCGCGGCCGGCTCCTGCCACACCACTTCAGCGAGCTTCACGACAGTCGGCTCCACTTCCAGCGCAAGCCGGTTGAGCGTCAGCGATTTCCAGCTTACCACCTCGGCAAATTCGCTCCGGTCCGTGATCGAAAGGTCATCGACCGCCACTGCACCTTGAAAACGCAGCAGCGGGCCTTGAGGATGGACCTTGGCATAGTGCAGCGATCCGCTCAGATCCAGCGCACCATCCCGCACGTCCGCGTTGACGTAGGCATCCAGATAGGGTTGAAACGCTCTCAGACCGATGTGCTTCAACATGAGATCCAGGTCGGCCGCCATCGGCTCCATCGCCAGCTGTCCCCGCAGACCGATCAAACCGGAGCCGTTGAGCGTCAGTGACAGATCGACGGGGAACGCCTCCCTAAACGGCATCTGCAGCCCTTTCAGGGTGAGATCCAGCTCCTCCACCTCAAGATGGCTGGGTCTGGGCAAGGTCCGGTCTTCGAACAGTGCCCCGTAATTGCGCAGCTCGATCTCGTGCACCGCAATGGACCATGGTCGGGCGTTGGCGGCGGCAGGCGCCGCCTGAGTCTGTCCGCCTCCTGTGCTGACGCCGAGGGTAAACATCGGCTGATAATTCAAGACGCCGTCCGGATCGATCCAGGCAGCGAAGCGCGCATCACTTGAATGCACTTTACCGATCGTCATCGACCGGTCCGCGAGGTCAAACCCGATGGCTTCCACCTCGAAGTCTGGAATCTCCACTACCGGAGTGGCCTGGCCGCGCTCGGCAAGCGCCAACCGCTGAAGCGACACATGGCCATTGTCCACTGTCACATGTGGGGTGCCGCCCTCCAAATCGAAATGATAGGTGCCGGCTATCGCGACTTCCCCATCGAGCACGTCGAATCGAAAGCGGTCTTGAACCGCTTGGTAGAGCGTGTGCACGTGCAGTCCGGTCAAACTCAGCCGGCCGTCCGATTCCACGGGATCGAGGGAAAGTGATCCTTCCCATGCCAGGATTTCTTCTTTGCCGATTTCGGCCCTGAACGCATAGGCATTTTCACTGCCTTCGACCGTGCTGAAATCCCGGAGCGAAATACTGATCGGGACGACATCCATCGAGACGGGTTCAGGTTTCGACTCGTCACGATACTCCACAATGCCTTGATCGATGTTCAACGATTCGATGTAGAGCGCCAGACGTTTCTTCTGCCCCGGCTCTGATGGCGCCGGCTGGTCTGCCGCAGGCTCATCGGCGGGCGGCATGAGGTTGAGGAGATTGAGTTGGCCCTCCGGATTCACCTTGGCTGCGACGAACGGCATCACCAAACGGATTTCGTCGAAGCTGACCGACTGAAGCAGCAGCGTGGCGACATGAAGGTTCACCAGCAGTTCCTCGAATCCGAGGATCGGGGTCTGATCCTGCTCGCGGACTTCGAGCCCTTTAAGGTCCAGGGCCAGGGCAAACGGATTGAAGGATACCTCGCGCACCACAATCGGGTGTTTCACACGATCTTCGGCCGAGGGAATTACATAGGCTTGGATGATGTAGGGAACGAGGAAAAATCCGACCAGCGCATAGAGGAGGATCAGACCCAGGAACAGGGCGGCGAGAACGCGAGGACGAACAATCGAACGCATAGCCGCCTACCGATCATGTGGTGCGGAAGCCACCCCGACCCACCAATTAACAAAGCAGGCTTCGAACTGCTGCAGCATCGACCCAATGATATGTTGTGCGATCATCAATGTCTACCGGTAGTCCCTAGCCAACGCCCGGAGCCAGGGCGGGCAATCCCTAGAGTATGCTCATTGGGGGAGAAAAACTGGGAGCGTCCTGAGCTGTCACAGCGGGAACCGGATAGATGTGTAAACCGGTACGTCCGTCTCGCGGCGAGTTACGTGCGAAAAGCGGTGGAAGGGCTAGGAAGAACTGCAAACGAGGAAGCGTGTCAGGAGACAATGAGGTATATAGACGCTTTATTATATGGTGCGCCCGGTTGGAATCGAACCAACGACCCTCAGCTTAGAAGGCTGATACAGACGTATTGTTAAATACCCTGTCTTGCTTATGGTTTCACACTTTTTCGCAGAAGCTCAATGGTTAGGGGTGTCCAGCTATTCTATGCTTTGCTATGCCGTTCCTACTTTTACGCCCACGTTTAGAAGCACACTACTCGTCGATAGAGCATTCATCAATGTAGCTGCTAACCAGCAACTACTTCAAGATAGGAAAAGGAGGTGGCTCGCCATCCAGAATGGCTTGAGCTGCTCGCACTTCATCGGCGAGCGCCTTGGCAAGCTCTGTCAGCGCATATAGGGGATGTTTGTTCCAGGAAGGCAACTGGCAGCGGCGCCGTTCGACCATCGCCAGCACAGGGAAGCCGTCATACTTGATTTCGTAGATCCACTCGGATCATCACGGTAACGCTTATCTCCCGGTCAGGCTTACTGCTCGACGAAGTGCTCTCAGCAGGTTAGGAGTAGGCGTCATTACCAAACGAGAACGGCTGATCTTATAGACAAGCGGCATGAGCAATAGGTCAGTAGAACAAGAACGGAACATCCGAATGCCAACATTCCGAGAAGGCGCCAACAATGATGGAAGCAAGCAGTAAGCTGACCGCTCAAAGCGACACTGTGAAAGGAGAAGTTCAGCCTTCAGGTCAGGACATGATACAACTGCGGAGGCGGCCAATGCATCGCCCGGGCCGGCGTTTGAAGCGAGCACGACCAGTGTCTGGCCCAGAGCCGTTTTTTCACCTGTCGCGGCGTTCACCTGGAGGTGGCAGTAACCCACCACAGCCGTTTATGATTCAAGGGATGGTCATCAAGACTAGCTTCGCCTCAAGTTGAGGTAGACAATCACGGGCTCATGCCGTCAGGCCCAATTCAACGACTCGTCTACCCTTCTCCTTTAATACAGAGTCAATGGTGAAGGTACATCCCCCATTCAGTAGCTATCCAATGGATCCGAAATGCTTCAAATGAATGACAGCCTGCACCCTCGCGACTTTACAAGGGAAGATTGAGCAGAATGGGCAGACTGATCCTTCAGTTTTCGTAACTCAATGATGATCGATCCAAGGGTATCTTTGGACGAGGGGTGGACGTTATGGGCGAGCTCACTGAGGTCCTCCAATGCATATTCCAGTGCCTCGACATCTCCCAATTGCTGTGCCAACTGGCCCCCTTTGCGATAAGCTTCTTCTGCTTCACTTGGTTCATTCATGGCGATCAGTATGAGACCCTTCTGAAAGAACATCTCCACTTGTAAGCTGTTTCGTATTGAGCCATCCAATGCACTAGCGTTCGAGGCATGTGCTGCCTCATACTCTCCTTTTGCGAAATACAGCGTAGCTAAATTGAGGTGGGCGGGACGTGACTTTGGATTTATTCTAAGCGCCTTATTGAAGTCTTCTAGAGCTGCTTCATAACGCTTCATTTCCAAGTGCACCCAGCCACGTAGAATGTACGTCATTTCATTTGGGTGCTTCTCCAGCACTAGATTGAAATCGGCTAATGCCCTTTCCATATCGCGAACGCATAAATAACACCAACCACGATGAAAAAGAGCCGCTGTGTGCTTTGGCTGGTTGGCCAAGAGCCGCACCCAATCTACAATAGCCTCTTGATACCGACCCAACTTCTCTAGGATCAGTGCGCGGTTTTCCAGCGTTTCTTCCCCTGCGCCAAGGCGAATAGCAGTGTCAACATCTCTCAGCGCCTCATCAAACCGCCCCAATTTCAAATAGCCCGCGCTCCGCGCGTAATACGCCGTGGAGTTCTCAGGGTGAATTCGAACAGCAGCTGTCAGATCGTCCACAGCTTCTTGTAACTTGTCTAAGCCCTCATATATGGCCGCACGTAACAAATAGCCGTAAAAGTGATAGGGTTTATCATTGATGGCTCTTGAAACATCGCGTAGAGCCTCTTCATGGCGTTTTAGCTTATAGAGCGCCTCCCCCCTTCCGACATACAACCCAGTCTCCTGCGATCCATGGTCGATGGCTTTTGTAAAGGTTTCCACCGCTTCAAAGTATTGTTGCCGCTTTAGGTAATCCAAACCCTTTCGGTACAAGCCTTCAGTGGACTGTTCTGCGCCTGACCGATCCTGCGGACTAGCGGCTACAAATTCGATCCAGGGAAAAGCTAGCAACGCCAGTACTGATAAAGCGATCCTAAGAGCAGTTATTACTATGTATCTCTTTTTGTTTGCTTTTAGTCTCATCCATTACTCTCCTGAGTGCCTTAGCGAGACGGCGGAATGGTGAAGTCTTAAACTTGCTGGAAAAGTGAGAGGGATGCATCCTTACCGGTTTGAACGTCTGGCGGCGTTCGAATCACAACCAACAAGGAGCATCCCATGGCAAGAGTACCGAGTAGCGTCGACACGCGCAAGAGGCTCAGGGATATGTTGGCGGGCGACACCGGCGAGATTGAGACGAGTGCGTTTGTGCGCCAGGCGGTGCGCCTCATGATCGAAGAAGCGCTAGAAGCCGAAGTCAGTGAACGCCTCGGCCGTGGCTATTATGCACGGGGGAGCCAGACGGCGGAAGACGAGGCCCCCCGCGGGTATCGCAACGGAGTGCGGGTCGGCCGCTTGAAGAGCGCCGAAGGGGTCATTGAGTATGGCGTCCCGCAAGTGCGCGGCGTCGAGGGCTGGCAATCGGAGATCCGGGCGGCGCTGGGTGGCAAGAGCGAAGAACTGGAGCGCCTGGCCGTGGAGATGTACGCCCGTGGGCTCTCGATGCGCGACATTGAAGCCGCGTTCACGGCGACTGATGGCCGTTGCCTGTTGAGTCGCTCTGCCGCCAGCCGCGTGTGCGAGGCCTTGTGGGCGGACTACCAAGAGTTTGCCCGACGGGATCTCTCCGAAATCGACGTCGCCTACCTCTTCATCGATGGCGTGGCCGAGCGGCTTCACCTCGGGCAGCCCCGTGAGGCGGTGCTCGCGGCGTGGGCGATTACCATGACCGGCACCAAAGTGCTCCTGGGACTGCAACCGGGGACCAAGGAAGACACGGCATGCTGCAGCGACTTCTTGCGAGACCTCAAAGCCCGCGGCCTCGCGGATCCCGTGCTCGTCGTCACGGATGGCGCGCCCGGGCTGATTCGCGCGGTGGAAGAATGTCTCCCCCGGGCCCTGCGCCAACGCTGCCTGGCGCACAAGATGAGAAATCTTGAAACGAAGGTGCCGGCCGAACGATGGCGCGAGGTGAAGGCCATGGCGCTGGCCGCCTATCACGCCTCGAGCCCGAAGACCGCCGAGTTGGCCGCCGAAGAATTTCGCCACACTTACGCGAACGAGCTGCCCAGCGGCGTGAAATGTTTCGATGATGATTTTGCCGCGTGCATCACCTATTTGCGCCTGCCCGTGGCGCATCGGCGGGCCACGCGGACCACCAATCTACTTGAACGGCTGTTTCTGGAAGAACGCCGCCGGAGCAACACGATCCCGCATGCGTTTGGCGAACGCGCCGTCTTGAAATTGATGTATGCGGCGCTTCAGCGAGCCAGCTGCACCTGGCAGCGGGTGGCGATCACCGACTTCGAGCGGAAACAATTGCTCACGCTCCGTGAAGAACTGGACCGTGAGTTCGATGGTAAACATCGAGTGACTCAACCCGCATCCCGCTCACCAATTTCCAGCAAGCGGGGGACTTGACCGGCGGAATAGGATGCTTCAACGTACCAGGCACAAAGAGTTGGTGTGGGCCTGGGCGAATGCTCCGGAGTTGAAGGTTCTTATCGTACTCAAAATAGCCACCATCGGAGTGTTAAAGAATATATCCGTGTAATTATGAGTAAAGTGCAGGCCACGACTCGAGCCGGAGTGGTTGCGCGCTTGATAAGCGCACCGCAATCGGACGTCTTGTTTCATGAGCGCATTCGACCAGGACCGCCCAGTCCCGAAGCATAGACCTGTACCTCACTACCCATTCTTTGTTCGAGAATATAATCTGGTGCGCCACCCTGTTTACCTTTGGACCAGCGCGTTGGCTGCAAACCACATCTCCCACGACGAATAGATTGCGCTTTAAAGAATTGCGTTACGTGCTGATGCGGCTAAAAATTGACGGAAACAGAGGTAAACTGCAGAATCTCCTGCTGTTGAAATATCCGAAGGCGTCGAGAATGGGTTGAACTACGCACTTGACCGGTTTCGCGATCGAATTGATACATGCCGGCGAACGGTTCGATGGGAAGTTGGTCAAGCAGCCGCTCATCCACCAGACTGATGAGCGTAGCCGGATAGGCTCCATGGAGATCCCAGTAGCGTGCCACAGCTTGCTCAATTGACATAAGATCACGTTCAATGAGGACTTCGTCTCGACGCCGATCCAATGCCGCAATTAGATATGGATCGTGCGTAGACTGTCGTACCGACGCAAGGAACTGAAGGGCAATTTGCGGTTCCTTGGCTTCCGCGTAAAGCCTTGCGCTCAACTCGGGCACATAGGGAGGTCGCCCTGGCAGGTTTGCCGCTAAGGCTAAGTAGTCAGCCGCGGCCCGATAATCTTGCAAGTGGAAAAAGTGATTGAACCCAAGCTGAAACGCCAAACGCCAAGCGTTGGGATTTGCAGCCAGTCCCTTTTTTAACAACCGATTGCTCCACTCAACTTGATGAGCCATTTCGCTAAGGACGATTCCACCCATATCGTAAGCATAGACATAGTGGGGGTCGAGTGTCGTAAGCACTTCGAGTGCATGATAGGCCCACTCATAATCAGAGGATGGCACATCCCTCTGTCCCAAGACCTGGAGAATCTGAAGCCAGAGCAAATCTGCGGCGAGATGGTGATACCCTAGTAGCAATGGTTTCACCTCATCACTAGAGAGTAATGTGTATATATGCTTTCGTCCTTGTGCACTACCATCAAACCGGAGGGTCAATTGGTGTTGGAGCCATAGCATTGATCCGATTTGTAGACCAAGTGTGAGTCCGACCGCCACTACACGGCACACCCGCCAGGTGCAGAGTTGAACGATCCTGGAACCGAAGATCTTTAGCATAGAAAGAAAAAGGAAATGACTGCGGTTGTTCGGATCCAAATTGCTAAATTCTGCCTAGGTTATCAGTAAAGTTATGATCCTAATAAATGCTCGGCGCACAATCGACTACGTGGCTAATGTCTGAGTTCATAAAGCCGCCGAGTAGACCATTTCCATCGAGATCACTAACCGCCTGCGCGATGAACCCGGTTGTCGGTCCATTTACTGAACCAGACCCAATCGGTGCCGGCCAGTTCGGACATCCATTCGTGACCGGACCCGGTGCAGGAGTCCTGTTTTGACTCGCCGCTCCATAATAGTTGTAACGGACATGTCCGGACGGCATAAATCCAAGATCACCAAAAGTACCCACGGCCGAGCCTGATGCCCCGGTAACTGGGTTGACACACAACGTGCCTGCTGTTGGCTGACCAGCAGCCATTGGCCACGGAACCTGCGCGCCGTTCGCCGGGATGATGCCGGGCCATCCATTGCCCTGCACTGACAGATAGCAAGATCGATCCGCTGAAAACGTTAGTTCTGCGGTTTTAATCCCTGCTAGATTCGTTTTTGCCTCGATAGTCTTAGATTTAAGCTGATAGGCCAAAAAATTGGGGATTGCAATGGCGGCGAGGATCCCTATGATCGCAACAACGATCATTAGCTCAATGAGCGTGAATCCCCCATTCACAGTTATCGTCTCTTGTCATGATTTCCCTCCATAGACTCCATTTACCGTAGGCTAGCTAGGACTGGAGTAGCATGCAATCCAGACAATTGTGTCCCCGCCATTCGGGGGGATGACGTATTTATATTGCGATAGAATTTGGAGGAATCAGTGGACGGAGGCCGTGAAGATTTGCCATTCCCAGGTCGCTAGAGTTGCGGCCCAGCAAACTATTTGGGCAAAAGGCGTTAACTTTTGACTACTGAACGGTACCGGCCATTTGAAAAACGGGAAGATACATGATGACAACGACGGTGCCAACTAATACGCCCATTACTAAAAGTAAGGCGGGTTCGATCCAAGTGGTCATTTGCGTTAGCTTAAGGTCGAGACTACCTTCGTAAAATTCGCCGATGTCTTTTAGCATCGTTTCGAGTTCGCCCGTTTCTTCGCCAACGGAAATCATAGCGATGGCCAGCTTTGGTAAGATCCCTTGCTGCTCAAGTGCAGAAGCTAAAGGAAGACCCTCCCGGACGCGATCAATCGTTGTGGATAATCCTCGTGCGATATAGCAATTGGAGACCGCTCCACTTGCCACCTGCAAAGCGTCGACTAGCGGAATTCCTCCGGCTAATACCGTGGCCAAAGTTTGCGTCAGTTGCACCGTGTTGTGATGCAGCAATATTGGCCCAAGGCCAGGCAGACACAAAAGCAGACGGTCGATCCTATATCGCCCTTTTATCGTGCCTCTGTACCAACGCAGTATTACTGTCACCATCATAATTGCTACAAGCAGTGGGATTATCTGCGCCTGAAGAAATGTGATGAGGTTAAGTAAAGCGATCGTTGCGGGAGGAAGCGACTGCGCAGATTCGCCGTACACACTAACGAACGTTGGCATGACATAAACAAGCAAGAATCCCACCACCGCTACGCCAATAATCACAAGGAATGCAGGATAAGCCAATGCCTTCGTCACTTTCTGTCTTAGGCCGATCATGAGCTTCAAATATTGCACACCGCTGAAGCACTGTTGGTAAATTGCCCGCCTGCTCGCCGGCTCGGATAGTGGCAACATAAAGGTCGGAAAAGAATGTTGGATGGCGGTTCATCGCCTCTGAGGCGGCACTGCCAGCGCGAATGTCTTCGCGAATCGCTCCGAGCGTTTCCTGGAAGGTTTCGTGTTCCGCCCGTTCGATTAGCAGGTCCACAATTGCAAGGTAGGCAAACCCGCTTTCAGCATCGCCAGCAGTTCTTGATTAAACACGAGGAACTCGTGCAGCGAAATTCTCCCTGACAACCAGTTGCGCCTGGAGATTTTTGTTACCTTGTCTGCTTGAACACTGAGGACGATAAGCCCATCCCGCTCCAACTGCCCTCGAACGGTTCGTTCATCCATTCCCTCGACTATCGCTTCAAGGGTGGTTCCGTTGGACCTAGCCGCTTTGTATTGAAATCTCGCCATGAAATCCTATGCTGGCTATTTTTACCTATTTTGTCAAACGTCGACCAACCAATCGCCGATCGTACGTATATATGTAAGATCTATGTCGTTGGCGCAGTTCATAAAGACTCTGCGACGCTTTTGCGCAGCGGCCGTTGCAGGGCTGTCTCAGCATCCAGGTTCTTCTGGGATCAGCCCACTCGGGCGAAGCCCTCTCCTATGCGACGTGGAGAAAATTCTAAAGTTGGAATGGGCACCCGTGGATCTCGGCCGACGGACGCTGACGATCCTGGAGCAGAAAAATGGTGGCCGGGATACGTTGCCCGTCAATGCGATGGCGATGGCGGTGTTGGAAGCCCGCGCCGCAGTGCGGACCAGTGGCGCGAACGCGGTGTTTGTCAATCGCGTGGGTCAGCCACGCGACGCCCGCAAACTGGTGCGGGCCTTTCATACGGCGTTGCAGAAGGCCGGCATCGTCCGCTTTCGCTTCCATGACCTGCGGCATACGTTTGCCACCCTGCTCATTCAAGCGGGGTTCGATATCTATACGGTCCAGAAATTAGGCCGGTGGAAGACGATTTCCATGGTGTCGCGCTATGCGCATCACCAGCTGGAGAGTTTGCGCGGAGGTGCTGGATCGCTTGCGAGGCGCCAGTAGCACAGGATTGGCACAATCGCGGAAAACGGAACCCATTGAAAAGATGGTGCGCCCGGCTGGAATCGAACCAGCGACCTACGGCTTAGAAGGCCGTTGCTCTATCCGACTGAGCTACGAGCGCACGCGAAGGTTTCAATGGCTTACGTTGCTGCCGTCGCTTGGACCGTACGAGACAATACGCTTTGTGCCCCTTTATCTGTCTGTCTGTCAAGCGGTTAGCCGGCATCCGGAGTCTGCGCAATCGCGTTCCGGATTGCCAGATCCAAGGTGGCGGCGTCCGTGTGACTCTTAAGAAGGAAGTTGGCTGCGCCAAGGGCAAGGGCGCTCTCTCGCAGGATGTCCTGGCAAAGCCCCGTTAAAACGATCACCCGTCTTTTCGGCGGCCGCTCCAGGCCAACCAGGTGCCCCAGCACTTCATACCCGGACTGCTCCATTAGGTTGAGATCTAAAACGATGCAATCCGGATTCAGGCTTTCCGCCCGGCTGAGTGCTCTTTTGCAAGTAGTGACGATACAGGAACCGGTCGGTGTCGGAGTCATCGATGATCAACACCTTGAGCATGGGCAGCTCCAGATCTGGCACGGCAACCGTGAAATGACCGGCCTCACGGTGTCAGCGTTTCCCCGTGGATCACGGTCAGGTAGATGCCGCAAAGGCACAGTGCCCGCTTCATAGTGCCCTCCCCGCTGTTATGTGCCGATCTCGTTACCGTCCGCCATAAATGAGAACGACTATCCCTTCATGTCCACTTTTGAGACTCCTGTCTGAAATTAAACGAGCACAAACTCGATGCAACGCTGTAATCCTTTGGAAATACTTAGCTGAGTAGCCTAGGTGTGAGAGACGGCGACCGAGGCGGGCCTGCCCAGGCCCTATTTCCATGTCACGGTAAAGCCCAGAGGGCTGACGCGAGAGACGGTCTTGTTGAAGCGATCTTCGGATCCCTCCTACCTGGAGACGATACCTGCGTGACACGTTGATGTACTAACTACCTGCACGGATTCATGATTTATGTGCCGGCTCTTGCCGCTTAATTCGTAGTTTTTTAGAAACAGGCCGGTAGAAGACCGAGACGTTCGGCCTACAGAACTTGCTGCATACTCGGGGGATTTTCTATCCGTAACCAACCCGTGATTAAACCATCCGATTCATGGAGGACACATGCGAAGGAGTATGCTGGGTTTGGTCTTTTTTCTAGCGGTGGTCGGTTGTGCGACCACTTCACCCCCGATCCAAGGCAACACTGCGAACGGGGAAACGGAAGAGGAGGATTTCATTACCGACGTGTATTGCTTCCCGTCGGTCAATCCGCAGGTCAACGTGAGCCACAGACAGCCGGACTCAGTCACAGTTCCGAGAACGGATGAGACACCTGCCGACCTGTCGTTCTTGTCCCCCGCTTCCCGCCGGATTGCCGACGTGATTCAAGTCCGTGATCTCATCGCCCAAATTCCGGTGGTCGAAAGGGACGTGGCACTCAACGTCCCGGATGCGCGGCTTCGCCTGATGGAATTGCGCCAGGACCTGTCGGATCGAGTATTGCTGGCCTTGTTCGATGCGTCGAGCGTGGCCGCTGAACTGGAGTGCGAGAAGGGGCGCGCGGACGCCTTGGCGTCAGGTATGGAAGAAATACAAAATAACATTCAACAGCGTCGTACGGTCCTTGCGTTGCTGACCGATGCGACCGCGGGGGTTCTGTCCGGTCTCTTTCTATTCGGCGGGTCTGAGGTCTTGTCCGGCGGTGTCGATATTCTCGGCAGCGTCCTCCAAGGAAGCTTCGGGTGGGCGGCCATGGGCGGGCAGCAGCACTACGAATTACGATTGACCCGCAACCACTTGAAAGAGCTCTGGGAAGCACCGGAGTCTTCCAGCATGTATCCCGCGTCGGTATGGCGGTTCTTGAACAGTCCCCTCCATCAGGACCGGACCGGATCGCGGCGCGAGGTGATCGTTCAGGAATGGAAAAAACGCGTCGGAGAGCTGCAATCTCCAAAAGACGAGGGGCGCAAACAGCTGTTCTTCGGCGAGGGCGGCGTCTATACCGGAAGCCAGCTTCGGCATCGCGCCGAAATGCTGGACCGAGTCAAAGCGTCTGTCCGGCTGATGAATAAAGACTTGAATCTCTTGTTCAGAGAATCGCTCGGCCACTTGTCCGGGATGGGCCAAATGGTCAACAGCGGCGCCATCATGCTCGATTGATCGCCTCGTGAATCCGATTCAGGCGTGGCGGCGGTGTGCCTCTCTTGCAGATTAATCGTCGTGTGATCGTCCGGCGGACAACCGGCTGGCGCTGATCGTGACGCCGGACCCTACGTTTGGGGGATAGCGCAATAACTCCCATCAGTCCATCCTCCGCCAATTATCAGTCTGGGCACGAAGTATTTAGCGGCGGCTGAAGGACTTAGAGAGGAACCCGACTCGACCAGCCTGCCCCGCCGACACCACACAGAGGGCTAACATGATCCAACGGTTTATCTTGGCCTGGATTCTCCTGGGCATTCCGGTGGCTTCCAGCCATGCGGAGGACCACAGCGACGAACGGGAAGCCGCTCGTTTGCTGGCGGTGCTGTTCGATTCAGGGCGCGTGGCAATCGGAAAGAACCAGGACCTCTTAAACGATCCGGCCAAAGGGGATAAGGGATTCACGCCGGCGCGGTTCGAAAAACAGATGTTGGGCATCTTCGAGCAGCGAACCGGCATCAACCTGGCCGATCCGAACACTGCTGTGCCGGAGATCGCCAAGCCGCTCCTCGTGCGCCTCCTCGAAGAAAGCAAAAAGACAGTGGCGAGCTATCAGACCGTGATCAACATTCCAGGGATCAAGTACAAAGGGCTCATCCCCGCCACCTTCGGCACCGAAACCGCCTCACGCTTTCAAAGCTGGTCCGGCATCTATCTGAGACAGATCGCCCCGGAGCGGTTCTTGAGAAATCCAAAAAATAAACCGGATGAGTATGAAACCGGCGCGCTCAAAGCACTCGCTGAGCAGGCGCCCGCCGCCAATGAAGCGACGCCCAGAACAGAGGTGACCGACGGCGGCAAAACCCTCCGCATGATGCTGCCCCTGTACTACGGCAAGGCCTGCCTTGATTGCCATGGGAGCCCAAAAGGCGAACGGGACATTACAGGCTATCCCCGGGAAGGAGCCAAAGAAGGCGATCTCGGCGGAGCCATCAGCGTGAAAATGCCGTTGAAGTGACGGATGGCTCGGGAGATTCTTTCCAATGCTAGAAAGACGTCATCATCCCAGAAAAGACTCCCGATAATCATTTCGAAGGCGCCTCCCGTGGAGTATAGAGTACACGTCGCGCATGACGTGGGCTCGACACTGCCAAAGAAGACAACCGGGATGCGACTGACACACGCACGCGTGAGGGCGAAGGGATATCCGCAATCGTACACGCCGCTCCATGGAAGAGTGACGGGTGAATGGCTGGTTCTGCCTCTTGAGCGGGGCCTTCGAGATGGGCGCCCCCTTTGTGTCTATCCGTAGGAATAAAGGTTTTGCGGACCTCCGTGGTCGAATAGAATCCCCACTCCTGCAGCGAGCGCACGAATCTTGGCCAAACAAGCTTTTTCATTGAGCCGGAGCCCGCAGGGTGACGATATCTGGCCATGCCTTTGGGGCAAGTTCCGTCTACGCTCATTCATTGTGTGCTCAGGGACTTGAGGTGCTTTTCCAAACGATGCGCATCCCCTGTCCTGAGCGTAAGAAAGTCCACGCCGAACAGTTCATTTGTTATCCACCGCACAGGTGCAAGGCCTATCTCGATAGGAGGGTAATCCGCGGCGGTATATAAGAGCACTCGAAGACAATCGCCATCCCGAACCGGCGAGGTGCCGAGGATGGTACATCCGCCACGGGACAGGTTCAGCACCGTTCCCTTGCACTCCGGACCACGACCAAATGAATACAAACAGGGTGTTTCTACAGAAAACCTGGGTGATTCTGTGGAAGTACGCCTGAATCCACGCGTGACGATCTGCCTGTCATTCTGAAACGGCTCTATTTTATCTGCAGCCATAGTCATTAGCTCCCTGTTGTATGGCTCGCTCACAAAGCCATAGCTCTTGATCTTCACCTGACCTTCCCATTTTTCTAAGAGCACCGCGCTGGATCGCCACCGCGGCCTCCTGCTGGGCGCTGCCACCAATTTATACCGCGCCGCCATGATAGCTCTGCCGCGCCTGTCGGTCTGTTAAACCTAAGTAAATTCTATCTGAGAGGTCTTGGTATCCCTGGCAAGTATGTGAGAATAATCTCACCGGTGAGGGTGCTTCGACGCATCATCAAGCGAGGTCACCGACTATTTTTTTGGAATCGAGGTGAAAAGTGGCTAAGCATCAGGGGCTCTGCGAAGATTGCCTAAATAACATCAACCCATCGATAACGCCTTCGCCTGAACTGCGACAATTCTTCAGCCGTCAAACAGACGTTATTGATACGGAGTTTGGTCGCATTCAGGTTGGTGATGGTATCTGTAAGATCTGCAAGATAGCGACTCACATTATGTTTCACTTGCCCTATCCTTCAGGCCGAACCGAACGTCGGGCTGCAGATATATAACTTCTTATCCATGGGGAGCCTTTCGACCATGAAGGCCACTGCACTTCGTCTTCACGCGGAGACAAACTCACACAAATAAAACTGATCTTCTACAAAGGGCGCAAAATCTCAGCCTCATGAGACTGAGATTTTCGCCATACTGCACGTCAACAGCACGGCCAAGTCAGCAACCTGCACAATGAAATTCCTGCAAGATCGCCCCACGTAAAACTGAATTATTGCCGAAACAGATAACCCTCATATCTTAATTTCTCCATCCTTCCCGCTTAAATGACAACGGGTTTGCGCAGTTTACGGGAATCCCTGCCCTTGCAATCTGGAACAAAAGATGCACAATACCCCCACCATAAAAGGGCTTAGCTGTAAGAGCGGAAAACAAGGAGGCGCTTGTATGCACCAGATCCAAACTGCCGGCACCAGACGACCAATGCGAACGATATCCGTGCATCTTGCCGTCATGATGGTCTTGGCCATGCCGGTCATTGCGACGAGCGACTCCACGGGCCATCTGACCGACGCGGTGACCCCTAACGGACGGGCCGACTGGACGACGGGCATCGTCACCGCCCGGGGCATCGGCATTCCTCCGAAAAACGCAGCCAGCGCGCTGCAAGCCAGGGAAATGGCCCGCACGGCGGCCTGGAGCGTGGCCCTGCGGAACCTGCTTGAAGTCGTCAAAGGCGTGTCCGTCGATTCCACGACCACCGTGAGCAACTTCGTCACCACGAACGACGAGGTGCGGACCAAAGTGGAAGGCTTCGTCAAAGGCGCGAGGATCGTCAAGGAACAAGAAATGCCGGACGGCTCCTTTGAGACCACGGTGGAAATGAAGATGACAGGGGAATTTTCCGGTCTCCTGCTTCCCAAAGCGGCTCCCAAGACCGCGCCCTTGACGCAGTACCAGAAGCCCGTGCCTACGACGATGCCCAAATCCTATACCGGGTTGGTCGTGGATGCCCGCGGCCTGGGCGCCAAGCCGGCGCTGGCGCCCCGCCTGCTCAATGAAGAGGGCGAGGAAGCCTATTCCGTCGCCTATGTCGAGCAGCGCGGAACCGCGGAGCAGGGCATCGTCATCTACGTGCCGGACCCCACGAGTGCGGAAGTGAACCCGCGCGTGACCAACACGCCGCTTCAAGTAAAGGCCTTACGCGCTCAGGGCAATCAGCGGACGGACCTCGTCATCAGCGACGCCGATGTCCAGACCATTCATGGCATTCCCGAGCACTTTAAGTTTCTCAAGCAAGCCAAAGTGCTGGTGATCCTCGATGCGAAGTAGGACGCTGGAGGATTAAGGAGTCCACTATGCCAGGTGCACGACCGACCGCACTCCTCTCCTCTGCTTTCTTGGCCGGCGGCCTCGTCCTCTGGGTCTTCGGAGCGGCGCATGGCGAGCCGCCGGCGGCCTTGGAAACCGTCCGCGGAAGCGGATGCTACAAATTCGGCGATGAGGAGACGCCGGCCAAAGCCAGACGTGGCGCGATTGCGATCGCGCAAGAGCAAGCCATCCGGAGCCATCGCGTGTTTGTGGAGTCCTCGACCCGCGTCAAGAACTTCCAACTGGAAGAGGATCTCATTCAAACCGCCAGCGCCGCCATGCTCCAGAACGTGAAGATTGAAAATGAAGAACGAAAAGCCCAGGAAATTTGCGTGGCGCTGACGGCGCAGATTTCTCCCGTCTCGATAGACGACATGATCCGGCAGCGTCTCGGCGCCAAGGAAATTGTTCAGACCGCTCAGTCGGTACTTGTCCCGTCGCAGACCTCGTTTGGACTGAAGGTATGGACCAACAAGCCGGAGGGCCGCTATTTAGAGGGCGAGAAACTGGTGATTTATGTCCAATCCGACCGAGACGCCTACCTGAAACTGGACTACTTTCAGGCGGACGGCACGGTCGTCCATCTGGTGCCCAATGTCTATCGGGGCCAGGCCTTTATCAAAGGCGGCAAGAAATATGCGTTTGGAGATGACTCGAGCCCTGAACATTTCGTGATCAACGGTCCGTACGGTGCGGAAGTCATCAAGGCCATTGCCGGCGTGCGCCCGTTCGAAACCGCCCATGAGCCCCACGAGGCGGTCAGTGACAGCCAGACCTATCTGAATGGCCTCCAATCCGGCCTGCGCGGAATTAAAGTCGTGGCGGCCGCCGCTTCGGTTGAATTGCAGACGGAAAGCCAAGTCGTGTCGGATTATAAGAAGAGCACGGCCCGGAAGCGGTAACCAGGTCATGGGAAGCGGCCCCAACACTATTCCATGGCGCATCAGGACGACGGCCTCCCCGCTTCTTCATCGGCATGCCGGACGCTCAGTCACCACGGTGAGCGCTCTCCTCTTGGTTCTCTTGAGCAGTCCCGCACTAGCCGGATCGCCTCTGGAAACGGTGTCCGGGACAGGCTGTTACCGATACGGTGATGACCAGACTCCGGCCCTCGCCAAACGAGCCGCCCTGGCACTCGCTCAGGAGCAGGCCGTCCGCAATCATCACGTGTTCGTGAGCTCTTCTTCGACGGTCAAAAACTTCCAACTCGAAGAGGACGTCATCACGACGGCGAGCACGGGTCTGCTCCAGCGCCTGCGCGCCGACGAACCCGTGCAGAAGGGGCAGGAGATCTGCATCTCCATTACGGCAGAGATCAGCCCCCTGAAACTGGATGAAGTCATTCACCAGAAAGCGAATGCCAAAAGGATCGCGGCGGCCGCTCAGATGCCCGTGCTCGCGGAGGGCTCTTCGTTCGAGTTGCAGCTATGGACCAACAAGCCGGCGGGCGAAGCCTATACGGAAGGCGATGAGCTGGAAATTTCCGTTCGTTCGAACCGGGACGCATTCTTGAAAGTCGATTACTACCAGGCGGACGGCACGGTCGTCCATCTCGTTCCCAACCTGTTCGTCGATGACGCCTTTGTGCGCGCCGGGAAAATCTACACCTTCGGCGACAGGCATTCACGATCGGGATTCAGAATCACTGGTCCTTTCGGCGCGGAAACCATCAAAGCCGTGGCCAGCACCAATCCCTTTGAGACCCCGGCGGCCTCAAAGACCATCGAAGAAGGACAGGCCTATCTCAACACCTTTCATGCGCAGATGCGCGGCATCAAGGTCGTTGGAACTCCGGGCCAGCCGATCCAGTGGGCTGAAGCGGCCTTCGGGCTAACCACCGCCAGCAAACTGTCCCTGGAGCAACACCGGTTTCTCTCCACCATCGGGGGGCGCAAGTAACAGGTGCTCAGTTCGCTCGGCTGGAACTCATTTCAAGATTTCCTTCCCTCCCCCCTCCCCTTCCCCCTCCTTACGAAGGAGGGGAACAGATAGAGAGCCGGGATGCCCGAAGCATGATTGTGAGATAGGTTCTACTCCAGCTGGAATTGATCTTCAGTTGGTCGGCACGAGACCGTGCCCCTGTGTCATGCCTGTGGATGCCCGCATCCAAACATCGCGACATTGTCCCTTCCAATTGACGAATCGTTAGCCGATTAGTGATGTCTAGGGCGTATAGGGAGTCGTTCGTGCAAAATCTGTCATTGTCTTCTGCCCTGCTGCCGCCGTGCTGAGCGTAGCGGTCCCTCCCTGCACGATCACCTGATATTGATTCCCGCTGGGTTGGATCCGGAGCGTGAGCAGGCCGGGACCTTGACCGGTGACCGTGAAGTCCACATGGCGATAGCGGGCCAGAGTGCATCCATCCGTGGCATTGCTATGCGTGTACCGCCGTTGGACAAAGCCCCCTGACCCGCCGATATTCCACGAGCCCATCTCCATAATGACCGTGTAACTGGTGCCTGTCGTATTGAACACCACCGAATCCGCTCCCGGACCGATGTGTAATCCTTCCGCGCCGTACAGAGGAATGCTCCCGTCGGCGGTGTCGGTCGAAAGGGGGAGCAACTTGTCAATGCCTTGGACTTGGAGCCGAATCACGCTGGTATCGATCGGCGTCGCGCACCCGGTGGCCGCCACGCCGGCCATGCGGTTCTCAATCTGGATCTGCGGATTCACGGTGACGGTAAACGACCGGGTATCGCTGAGCGCTCCGCTGTCGGTGACCCGCACCGTGACCGTCTGACTTGTGGCTCCCTGCGCCTGAGACGGGATCCAGCTGAAGAGGCCGGTGGCCGGATTGATCGAGGCCCCGGCCGGCGAAACGGTCAGACTGTAGGTCAACGGGTCGCCGTCGGGATCGCTCCCGATGGCCGGGATAGACACCGCGTCTCCGACATTGACCGTCTGATTCGCGATAGGAGCCAGCGAGGGTGCGGAGTTGCCTCCGATGGTGACACTGGTCGTGACGTCGCTCCAAGGCGTGTCATAGCCGCCGGCGCCGAACGAACTGTGGCCGACGTGGGCCCGCACTCTAAATTGATAGGTTCCTGCAGCAAGCGAATTCCTTGCGATCGGCGATGACGTGACGGAACGCGCCGGTCTCGGCCCGGTCGGACTCATGGTGGGAAGCGCCGTGAAGGTCGTCCATCCTCCGGCATTGGGATCCTGCGGGTAATTGGGATCGGTCGTACAGGGGTTGGCCGACGTGTTGCACCACTGAACCTCGTAACGGTCTGTCGCATGAGCGGGAACGATCGTCGCATTGGGACCCCAGTAGCCGCCGGCCGTCAGTGTCAAGGTGGTCGCGGTCGTCCCAAGCGCCACCACCGGCTTGTCGGCAAACGTGACCGACGCCGTGCAATTCGGATAGCTTCCCGGCTGCCCCGCTGGTCCGCTCACATACACCGGCGGCATCTCCGTTTGGTTTGGCGCTTGCGCGCCGAACGGCACGATAAAGTTGGCACGATTGTAGGTAATGGTCGACCCGGTCCTGGTCCCCGGCATGAACGACACCTGCCCGGCCCCATGTGCGGGATTGCTGGGCAACCGCCAGGCGGACTGGATGTAGCAAAAGAACGGATCGCCGCCCCCGCAGCTCGCATTGTTGGGAACATCGAACTCGTGCGGTTGTAACCCTCCTGAGGGAATGACCGATGGAACGGCCTTGAGATAGTAGCCCCCGTCGATGAGCCGGCTGTCGATCTGCGTACAGGCCGTATTGGAAAACACGACGTCCATATTCCACTCTGAAAAATGAGGCAGGTCGGCGATATACCCTGTTGCCGACTCATTCAACCGCCCAGTGCCGGTGAGTTCCCACGTTCCGGTTTTTTCCTGGTACAGGAGTAACGGAATCCTGGGGGGCGGTTGCTGTTCGAGCCGCTTGAACATCCGGAGCGCCGTCGGATCGATCGGAATCGTGAGCCTGGCTCGTTGGTCGGGTTTGAGTTGATAGGATTTGCCTCCGGCCGTCACCGAGATCGACCCCGCGCCCAGCGTCTGCATGAACCCTTGCCGCATGCCGCTCTGCCGATCATCCCCTGAGGATCGAAACCCCCAATCCCCCGGCATGGCTTCCGGAGACGACACGTCCACCGTCGACACCTCCACCTCGACCTGGGGAGGCGGATTGTTTCCATCGGCGTCCACGAGAGCATCGGGCGGAATCGCGATCGACACGCCGGCGTTGCATCCGGCCGGCTTGTAGGCCGAGTCCAAGGCTGTGCGTAAGTTCGCGGAGACAGGGCTCCCCTTCACCTCGAGATGGTCCCATCCGGAATGGGGCCTGGCGGCGAGACAGTTCGCGGCCTGCGTGTCCTGCACGATTCCGCCGACGGCGGGATTCAATGTCGTCAAGGTCGCCCGATACAACGGCCAACGGTCTCTTTGCATGCCTTTAGTATAGACACGGGAAAGTACCCCGTAGCCATTTTGTCTGATCGTCACGATGTAGGAAGGGGCGGAGCCGACCGTCAGCTTGAAAAAGCCCTTATCTCTCGCCGTCACGGTCTCTCCATTGACGGTCACGGTGGCGTCCGGGAGAGGCGTGCCGGTACTTGAGACAACCTGCCCGGAAAACACGGCCGCTTTGGGATCCGGCTGCTGGGCATTCCCGCAGAGGGCCTGACACAACCGTTGGCAGCCTGACGCCAGGCTGCTCAACACCACGATCACCAGCACCATCCGTAGCGCTCTCATGGAATCTCCCCTACCTGTTAGAAGGATGCATTAATGGTGAAGACCGGCCCGTACGTGACGTCGAGCAACGGCTGTTGATCGGAGGCATTCGGCGTTCCCGCCCCGGTCGCGCTGGCGCCGAAATTCTTTTGAATGATTTGCGTCCGGAATCCCAGCTGCAGTTCGGTTCCCATTTTCCACACACGGGGGCCTTGAATGGTGACGCCCACTTCATTCATGAACCCCTGGGCCGACTCGGTTTCCGCGCAGGCGTTCGGAGCAGGACAGAACCCCCTGAACTTCAGCAACGCCATGGCCAGGTTGCCGTACAGCATGAACCGCTCGGACGCGGGCACATTTCCGAAGACGCCCAAGAAGCCTCCATCGAGCAATCTCGGGTGCCGCGACCCGATGAGGCTTGAGTCATTCGGCTGGTTGGTGAATTCCTGGCGGCTGTTGTAATAGCCGCCGAAGACGCCGAATCCTTCCCACACCGCCAGACCGGCCGTGATGGTGTAGTCCCGCCGATTTGCAAAAATATGGCTGGAGTCGACCCGCTGTTCGGCAAAGTCGGCCCCGTCATGCAGCCAGGTGAAGTTCACGAAGGCGGAATTAAACCAACTGCTGTCCCGCAGCTTCAGGAAACCGGCGACAGTGGGCCCATGTAAGGCCATGGGATGGTCCGTGTTCACCTGGTTCTGAGCGGTGGTCGTGGCGGAAAACTGTGCCTGCCACTTGGCCACCCACACCTTATAGCCGGCCTTCAAGGTAAACCGGTCGCCGAATATGGATTCACGATCATCGGTCTTGGTGCTGAACAACGGCTTGGCTGCATCATCCGGTTCTCCGGGACTACCCGGCTCGCGAGCGACCGCCGGTCCCGCAGTCAGAACTATGCAACCGAAGATTACACACCAGTACATTCCCCTCTTCATCGTGTTCTCCACTTCTTATGTGCAGTGATGAAATGCGGCCTGACCGGGCGGGTTAAAACCCCGGAGCGACAAGATTCCGCTTGCGTTTGGTTCGCTGCAATGCTTCCTCGGCTTTGAGCGCTTGGTCGGCTTCGTACAGGCGATGGTCTCGATCATCCCCTCCGGACACGTCCAGCGGCTGGAAGATATCCAGCACCACATCCCCCTCTCCGGACAGATGGCCATATTGCGGCGTCTGGTTGGGAGCCAGGTCGGGAACCCGCTTCATGACGTAGGACGCCAGATCCATGGCCGTGACAAATCCCTCTTTCGCCCAGGGCATGCCCGAACGCTTGGAAAGCGCCTCGAGGAACACTCTCGTAAAGACCCCGCTACCGCCATCTTCCTTCACGACTTGATCCCTGCCACCGGCGGCAATGACCACATGGCTGCGGGCACGCGTGATATTGAGCAGATATTGGTACCCTGCGTTGCCGACGGTGGGCATGCGGCCGCGGCCGGCGAGCAATCCTCCGGAAAAACATGAGTCCATCACGTACAACATGTGTTTGGCTTTGACTTCCGCCGAAGCCTCGCGCAACTGCTGCATCGAGATGGCGGTCGCGCTGTGTTTTGCCGGATCATAATCATGCGGCAGGATGTAGCCCATGTAGGATTTATCCGCTTTTTCCTTCGTCGCCCCATGACCCGCAAAGTAAAACATAATGCGGTCATTTTCCTTGGCCTTTAAGCCGATATCATCGGCCAATAATTGAATAATATTTTGGCGCGTGGCCTGTTCATCGATCAACGTGCGGACTTCAAAGCCCAACTCTTCCAGCTTCTTCGCGACGTGTTTGGCATCGGACACGGCAAAATTCAGGTTGGGCGTCGTCCGGTCACCATGGGGATACTGGTTTACACCGATCACAATCGCCCATGATTTGTCATAGAGCGACCGGAGAATCACCTCGGGCTCTTTCAAGACGATTTCTACGCCGCGCGTTCCATCGGCGGCATTGGCGTAGGCGAAACTCCCTGGCAAACAAGCCGCTACGGACACCACTAACCATGAAAGAGCGCGCATATTCATGAATCGGTTCGACATAGGCTTACCGGGATAAGAAATTAACAAAAATGGTGTTCGCATGATGGACGATTACCATCGCCATGTCTTGCTGCTGCCCACCAATGAAGTTTGTCATGGGCGCCCATTGATCCTATGAATCGCATTTGACCCGCAAGGGGACTCTCTTATTCCATTCAAGTAAAGTTGTCTAGCATAAAATCCATCCCGCATGTGGCTGCTTCGGGCCTCCGGTCCGCGGAGTCTATACCTCGTGTGTGCGTTGAAAGAACCGAAGGCTAAACCAGCGGCGAAGTGTGGTGCGTGTCGGTCTACTGGGCCGCAGGATAGCCCCCGAATTCGTGCTCAGATTCAACGTATGTCACTATTGAAAGAGAGGGAGGACGGGGGTCAGCCCGCTTAGACAACGACTGAAGAAGGAGAGATCGTAGCGATGGCAGGGGGTGGGATACCTATTGGGCCAAGGGACGGAACATATCGATGATAGGCGTCGGGATATTCGTCCCAATAATTTCAACTTTCACGTAGTCACCAATCAGAGGCAGGAGACGGTAAAAAGGTTTTTGTCCATTGATCCGCAGTTCTTCCACGAGGGTTCCTGGGAATACCCGAACGTCGACATAACACTGGCGATCCATATTGGCGTCGATCGACCAAACGTATGCGCCTTCTCCCCATTGCGCGCGTGAAAGATCTCTTGATACACGAAGGCCTTCCCGTTCAATGCGGCAGTACGCGATTGCCGGCACAGTAGCGGAGTGCAGGGTATGGCGGAAAGGAGTCGCCTGGTAATGATGCCGCCGAGCCGTACCACCGGTTGGTTAGGAATGTGTCTGCGCGACAGTACCAGCCGGGCAGGAATATGACCGTCCATTACAACCTCCTCTCCACTCCATGTTAGGCACAACCCGCATCACCGGAATTTCAGTAAGGCGGGCGGAAAGGGTCAGGAGCCGTGCAGGCCCAGGCGTGTACAGGCGGCCGTAAACCTCATCGATGTCTATGCCTGAGAAGGGGCTTTCTTGCTGCTTTGTAGGGAGCTGTACCGGCACACGAATGATCAAGCCGACCGGAACGATCTATTCACCCTAGTGCAACCGCAACATCGTATCCTTCGCTCGGTCGCCCAGGATTTCCCAACTCGGCAGTAGCTGCGGCGTTTGCTCCACGTTCATGCGACGGGCGATCGTCTGGACACCGGACCGAACAAAGGCGTCCAATTCCTGCACATCGACCAGGCCGTCCTGATTGCCGTCCGCTTCGCCCTGCAGGCCCTTCAGAAAGTAATAGGTGAACAGCCCATGCCGCTTTTCCCGATAGGCCGAGCTGATTTGATTGGCTCCTGTGGCCGTAAACACCACCATGTTTTTGCTGTTCACGATAGGGCTCTCGACCGTGATCAACATCGGCCGCGTACCTTTGGCAATGACCGACCGGCCGCCGGCCCCGGAAAAGCAGGTGTCCAGCGCGACCGTCACACGCTTGGCCGGCAATTCGTTCAACATTTTGTAGAGCCGATTCACGGGATAGCCGGTCGTTTCCAAAAAGGCGGGATCTCCGTCATACGGCACGAGAAACGATTGGTTGGTGTTGGGGTCCGGCGCACCATGACCGGCATAATAGACGAACACCTCCGAATCCGCGTAGTTCTTGACCTGCGTCGGAAGCCAACGCTCAAAACGCGCCTCGAGCTGGCTCCTCGTCACCCGGTCGTTCTTCAGGACTACCACGTTTTGCTCCAGATACCCCATCGACCGTATCAGGTAGTCCTTGATGGAATCCGCATCACGGGTGGCATAGTCGACCATGGGCAGGTCGCGATAGGTCTCCACTCCGACGACGACGGCAAACGCATGGTCCATCGGTCTGGCATTCGTCACCGGTGCGAGGAGCTCCGCATCGATTTTAGCCAGCTCGGCCCCCCCGAACATGGCCGCGCTCGGCCCGTTGGCGGACGCGGCATGTAAGTCGCCCGCACTGTTGGCATAGGAGGTCTGGACATGCTTGACCATCGGTGACACGGTGGCGGCCATAATGGACGGCACGAGGATGGTCTCCACGATCTGCTTCAACTTGCTTCCCGTCGGCCACTCGCTGCGCTCGACCTGGACCGTATCGGTCTTTCGCCAGACTTGCTTGCGGCTGTGCACGTTATAAAGGTTGGCCAGGAAGTTCATCCGCACGTCGTAGCTGGATTTGGGCAGCGGCAGCCCGACTTTGGCTTCGAAATCCGTCACCTGGCCCATGATCAACAGGTCGGCTTTCTGATCGCGGGCCTGCGCGAGAATCTCCTCGGAGTCGGGCCGGCCGCCGGCGCTCGGGTCCAGCTTCAGCACGATCACTTCCGTGAAGATGCCCGCGCGTTTCAGCGGGTCGACGAACATGTGTTGAATCGTGCGCTCCAATTCAGGCGCGACCGGATCGTCCTTGTACTTCACGGCCGAGACATCCATCGGTCCCACCGCAATAATGACCGGCACATCTTGGTCCTTGACGCGAAGGTTCAGGTTGGCCGGTTTATCGGTACTACAGCCATCGAGCACCACTGCCGCGACCATCGCGCCCAACAGTCCCAGCACTCTGCGTTCCCTGTTCATACCACGCTCCCCAAGTATCTTTACGCTATTGATTGACTCGAACCACCTTCCCCTGCACCTCAAGACAATTGGCCACCCCCAGCAGATAGAACGTCCATGACGAACTCGAGGTCACATCGATCAACGCATCGCCGCCCTTATCGGTGATGAGTTCCTGGATCAAGGTCGGCAATGGTGCGGGGTTCTTCACGGGGATGGACAGGACGGTATAGCCGCAGGACGAGTTGGTCTGCCGATGCCCTAACTCGACAAAGTTCTCTCCCACCGGAACATTCGATGGTGCGACGGCACCCGGCGTCGTGCATCCCGTCAGAATCGCAAAGGCCCCCGCCAACAGCCCTCCCCGGAGGCTTCGGCCGCGGCCCGCCCTATGAAGTTCTCGTCCCATCGTTATTTCCCCCCCCTGACCGCCCGGCCCTTGACCGTCGTGCACCGTGACCCGAACAACGGCAATGCGAACGTATGGCTGCTATTCTCCACCGTCACTCCGACCAATGCATCCGCTGCTTTCTCTTTGATCAACTCTTGGATCATGACGTGCGTGTCGTCTCGGCTCCCCAGCGGAATGCCCATGATCCAGGACGCGCAAGAGTCGCTTTCCACCGCGCCGATTTCCGCAAAATCCATGGTCATCGGCGACGAGGAACTCGCGATGGCCGCCGGATGCCGGGTGACGATACAGGCGCTTAACAAGGCGGTCAGTGCGACCCCGAGTCCCAGAGCCGCTGCACAGGAGACACGGGACGCTGAAGCCCCCTGTCGGCCCGGCAGCACGAATGCGCGTGAGACGTCATCCTTTCTCATCCCTTCAATCATCCTGCTGTCCCTCCCTGTCATGTTACCGATCAGCGTTCATTGCACGACAATTTCGTAGGTGGCGGCGCACTCGGCCCATTCGCCCGGATCAAGCCCCGCCAACGTCTTGAGCAAATCAACCAGCATTGTGGTATCGGCCGGCCGGTACTCTTCGAAAATGGCCTCGGGCGCCCGCCGCTTCAACACATCAATCGGTTGGCGCGTCGCGATCACCTTAATGTGTTCCACAGCGCGTTGTTTGCCGGCTGGCACCATCGTGGTGACATGAATGCCCCGCTTGACCAACTCGTTCGGCGGAAACACATAGTCCTGGCCGGCGGCGACTCGCACTTCCGGCAGAAACCGGTTGGGGGCCAGCACGGTAAGGTGTTCATCCTCGGTGATATCGAACAGGTAGAGATAGGAATCTTGCGTGGGCTTCACCCGCACTTCGGCATGTTCTCCCTGCTGATAGACGGTGCGATTGAGCCGGCACTGCACGGTGTAGTTTGTTTTGCGCTGTCCTTGGGCCACGCGCACGACCTTCGCCCGGATCTTCGTGCGATAGGTCGCGTGGGCTCCCTTGGGTCCTTGCGCCTGCAGGCCGCGGTCCAGGACCTCTTCTTCCACGATCATGCCTTGCGCCACGACTTGAATCAGATCTTCGATCAACTGGGCATTTCTGACCAGTATCGAACCCGTCACATTCATACCGACGGCCTTCTCGACCGCCGCCCGGCGCGCGGCCTCGAGCGACGAGCGCTGGGCCAATTCCATCGTGGTCTCGTCTCCCAGATTGAAGACGCCTTCCGCTTCAACCCACACCGCGCCCGGCTTCTCTTCCGCTGCTCCGGCCATCGGCATCACAAGCACCACGATGCCCGCCGCGCACAGCAGCCACCCGCTCAGAACTCTATGTACCCCGCTGATGATGTTCATCATTCTTCAGATCATCTCTGTTCCCGGACTCATGGCCCATGCTGCGAAGGACATCCGCGCACTTCCTTTGATCACCTACCGACAATGGGCGGTGCAATCGAGGTCAGAAGTGATTCCATAAGCGTCTCTACGGGCGACCATTTAGTTTTATGGCCACACCACATGCGCCATTTGGCCGACTTCAGCAACCCCTCATTAGTAGGGGCCGAGGCCGAGTGTACTGATGATCGGGTGGGCTCTGGAAGAGCCGTATGCCGGAAGACATTTGGCCCGGTTGTGCTCTCGGGGCTTCCGGTGTAACCTACGGCCACTGTTCCCGTACGAGAGAATCGATGGCCCCCCAGATCTTCGCCGGCAAATATGTGGTGCAGGATGAGATCGCCCGTGGCGGGATGGGGGTCATCTACAGGGCGCTCGACCGCACCCTGAATCGGATCGTGGCCGTCAAACTCGTGCATGCCCATCTCAGCGGGGACGCCTCCTTTGTGGAGCGATTCTTGCGGGAAGCGCGTGCCATGGCGCGCCTTCAGCACGACAACATCGTCTCGATCTATGCGGTCGAGGAAGACCAGCAGACCCAATTCCTGGTCATGGAGTTTTGCGCCGGCAGTAACCTCCGTGCCCTGATCCGCCATCAGCCGCAACTTCCCCTTCAAGATGCCGTCCGGCTCTCTCATCAACTCGCCAGCGCGCTGGCTTATGCCCACGGACAAGGCATCATTCACCGCGACATCAAGCCCGCGAATGTCTTGGTGGACAAGAAAGGGAAGGCCAAGCTCACGGATTTTGGCATCGCCGCGGCGCTGGATGAAGCCTCCATTACCATGACCGGGCAGGTAATCGGGACGCCGGAATACATGTCTCCCGAGCAAGCGCGGGGACTCAAGCTGGACGGCCGATCCGATCTGTACTCCTTGGGCATCATGATGTACGAGATGCTGACGGGCCGAACCCCCTATGCGGTTGGCTCCAAGACTTCCATCCTTGGCCGGCTGGCCTACGAGCAAGACGAACTTGAGCTCAACTTTCCGGCCACCGTGCCCTCGATGCTGCAAGGGGTCGTCCGGGACCTGGTGCGCCGCAATCCCGAAGAGCGCATTCCCGACGCCGACATCCTGGCCAATCAACTCCACGAAATACTCTTTACCATTCCCGGATCGCCCGCCGTCAAAGAGGTCACCGAGTGTGATGCCACGGTGGTCGCGCCCGTCCCGAAGCCGGCTACCCCGCCCTCTGTTTCCCCCGTGGACGATCGGACCATCGCCTCGACCTATGGGACGACGCAGACCTCTGTGGCTCCCGGCGTACCGGAGGCCACGAAACATCCGTCCGTACCGCCTCGGCATGCCCATCCTTCACCGGTCCTGGATGAAACAACCGTCTTGCCCGCACAGCCGCACGCCTCTTCGGGGAGTCCGAGGGAGACGCCTTCCTCACCGCCCCGTCCGCCGTTGCCCGCATCGCCGCCGGCTGTTCGCCTCCTGCCGTGGATCGGAGGAGGAGTGGCGGTTGTCCTGGCCCTGTCCGGCTTGGTGTACTTTCTGGCGAATTATGGCGGCGCGTTACAAGACGGCTCTGGATCCGTGATCAGCAAGAAGCCGGAACCACCGTCAGGTCAACCGGCGGAGATACAGCAACCCGGCGAGGGCCAACGCAGCGAGCCATTCCAGCAGCTCCACGAAGAGCGCAAGCAGCTGTCGGAGGACCAGGCCCGATTGGCGGAAAAACAACGGCAAGCGGAACTGCAGCGTACGCGCGAGGAAGCGGAGCAAAGAGAACTGGCTTCCCGGCGGGAGCGGACGACCAAAGAACGAGAAACGGCAGCCCGGCGGGCTCGGGCGGAGGACGAGAAAAGAAAGGCGCAGGACACAGCCCGTCTTCAGAAAGAACGCCAGACGGCCGACGTCGAACAACGCGCGCGCGCCGAGGAACAGAGGCGGAACGCTCAAGCACAGACCGGGGTCGACCGGGAACGTGCGGCCGCCGTCCCCTCCGGCATCGACACGGCCTCACAACGGCAGGCGCCTCAGCCGAACCCACCCAGCCCTCACATGGCCAGGGCCTTTCCCGACCCCCAACTAGAAGCGCTCCTCAACCGGTTCAAACAAGCGTACGAACACCACGATTGGGGAACCTTGCAGGCACTGTCCACCATGACGGAGCGACGGCGCGTGAACGTCGAATTCATGTTTTCCAATTACACCCAATTCAAAGCTTCCATTCAGAACGTGACACAAACCGACGAGGGCGCGACGGCGACCCTCGTGCTGGAAACCGGCACAAGAAGTAACGGAGAAACCATCGACATCCCTCCACTCAGCCGAAAATACGCGCTCCACATTTCACAGGGCGCCGGGGGATGGGATCGTATCAACTGGTGAGCACGATGCCGGCTGCGCCGGCGGCTACTGCGCGTGCGCATTCGAAAAAGGCGGAGGGAAATTGAACCCGAAGAGCTGAGGATTCTCGCCGATCACCGCCGCTGAAATGATATAAAAGACGTAATCGTACGTTTCCTGCGGGATCTTAAATTTCTTCAACAGCTGCCAAAAATTCCGGTCCTGCGGATTCTGCGGTAATTGCCTGATCATCCGCACGACGTTGCCTTCCCCCCAGTTGTATGAGGCGATGACCAGCAATCCCGAGGCCTGCGCGTCGGTCAGGTAAATCCGCTTGATGTATTTCGCCGCGGCCTTGGTGGCCTTCACCACGTCGAACCGTTCATCGTCGGGATCGTACTGGGCGGCGTGTTGCAGCGGTCCCGTCTTGAGCCCGAAGTCCTTGGCGGTCGCCGGCACGAATTGCCACATCCCTTTGGCATACCCCATGCGGGTTTTTGGTCCGACCGCTTTCACGTCGAAGCCGCTTTCCTGAAGCGCGAGATAAAAGAAATGCGGCGGCAGGTTGCTGGTAAACATGGTGTTGGAGATCGTCCCGGCATACCCATTCGTGAAGGCGCGCCGGATGCCGCCCCCCAGCCGTTCAGTGCTCTTCCATTTGTGAATATATTTTTTGACCTCCGCCAAAAAATCCTTGGGCATCGTCGCTTCGCATTCGCCGAATAGCCGCGCGACGCGAAAGACGGCCCGGTCCTCCTCGCTCATATTGGGATCGTAGATGCCAAGCTCCTTGATGAATTTATCGTACTTGGTCTCGAGGACCTTGATTTCCTGTCGCTTGGCGAGGATATCCTGCATTTCTTTGGCCTTGGCCGAGGCGGCGACCAACTCCTCCAGTTGCGCTACCTGCAATTCGACCCGCTTCATCGTATAAAAGATTTCACTGGCGGTATCGCGCAGCCGTTCTATTTTGTTGTGCTGCATGACCGCGACGGCCACCGTTCCGGCCAACAGCACCCCAATGACGGCCAGCACGACGTGATAGCGCTGTGCCCGCCGCTTCGTGATCCGCTTGAGGGCCTCGCTATAAATGCGTGTTTGCGCCCCGCCTTCGCCGCTGTCCTTGGCCCCTTCGAGGCGATTGACGAGTTGTGTGACGGATTCGGGGGCGGCCTGGAGATAGGTCTTCTCCACGGCTCGTTCCGGCGTGTCACCCTCCTCTCCGATGCCGATCCAGAGTCTCGCGCCGCCCTGCCCGAGTTCCACGCGGCAGGATGACGTCAGCAGGGCCCGGTCGATCCGTTCTCCATTGAGAAAGGTGCCATTCCTGCTTTGGAGATCCACCAACCACCACCGGCCCTCCTCCAACCGTACTTCAGCGTGGATTTTGCTGACTGCCGGTGCTGAAAGGACCAGTTCGCAGTCAGGCGACCGGCCGAGCCGGAAGGTGGCCGTGAATCTCCGCGGTTCGCCCCATGAGGAGCCATCCTGCAGACGTACGCGAACCGAAGAAGGAACGGAAGGCGATTTGGTGGCCATTGGCGGTGTGGTTAACGCGGCGCAGAGTTCTCTGGTGTCATTTAATTCCCATTTGCTTGCACAAGCGGGACAAATAGGTCGGTTGCAGCCGAAGCGTGTGCGCCGCTTTTGTTTTGCTCCCACCGGATTGCGCGATCGCCTCCTCCAGGCGCTTGCGCTTAAAGTGGTCCACGGACTCATGGAACGGGAGGAACATGAGTTGATCGCCCGATGGTTCGTTCACGGCCATTGGCTCAAGAGTCAGATCTTCCGCGCCGATGGTGTTTCCGCTTGCCAAGACCACCGCGCGCTCAATGACATTGCCCAACTCGCGCACATTCCCCGGCCAGTCATATTCCTGTAAGACTTGAACGGCTTTGGGATGCAGGTTGAGCGCGCCGCGCTTCAGGTCCGCCGCATAGCGCTCGACAAAGAAATGCGCCAAGGCCGGAATGTCGTCCCGGCGCTCCCGCAAGGGAGGAATGGTCACGCTCACCACATTCAACCGGAAAAAGAGATCCTTTCGAAAGCGGCCGTCGTTGATGGCCGCCCTCAGATCCTGATTCGTCGCCGCCACGACACGGATATCGACCCGGATGGGCTGCGTCCCTCCGACCCGCTCAAATTCCCGGTCTTGAAGGACCCGCAGCAGCTTCGCCTGCAGGGTCGGTTTCATATCTCCAATCTCGTCGAGCAGGATGGTGCCGCCCTGAGCCATCTCCAGCAATCCTTTCTTCTGGAGATGCGCGCCGGTGAACGCGCCCTTTTCATGCCCGAATAACTCGCTTTCCAGCAACTGGTCGGAGAGGGCCACGCAGTTCACCGCGACAAACGGCTTGGCGGCTCGAGGACTCCACGTGTGGATGGAACGAGCCAGGATCTCCTTTCCCACCCCGCTTTCGCCGAGCAGCAGCACCGTGCTGTGGCTGAGAGCGGCCTTTTTCGTGATGTCCACCACCTGTTTCATGCGAGGACTTTCGACGATCAGGGTCCGGTACCGTTCTTCGAGCCAGCCCTTCAGTATCTGGCGCTCGTCGCGCATGGTCGCCACTAACTCGGCGTTCCTCAAAGCGACAGCCGCATAGGAGCCGAACGCGGTCAAGAGATCCAAATCCGAGCGCTCGAATTGTTTGCCCTTCGCCGTATTGAGTATTTCCAGGACGCCCACCAGTTGTTCCTGATCCATTAAAGGCACCGCAAGGACCGAACGGGTCTGAAACCCGGTGGTGTCGTCCACCCGGTTGGAGAATCTCGGATCATGCTGGGCATCGTTGGCGATCAATCCTTGTCGATGTTTCGCCACCCATCCGGCGATGCCGTCACCGACATTTAATCGAAGCTCCTTCAAGTCGGCGCTCACTGGTCCTGTCGCCACTCGCAAGACCAGCTGCTCCCCTGTCTTGTCGATGAGGAACAGACTGCTGGCTTCGCATCCAAGCAGATCCGTCACGGACGTTACGATGAGCTTCAACAAGGACGGAAGATCAATCGACGAGGTCAGCAGGCGGCTGACGGAAAGAAGGGCGGCAAGCTGCTCACGAGAGGGTTGAAAGGATGAATCCATTGTTACGAGCTGGTGGTTTTAATTAGTACCTACCGATAGGACAGTTCGGTTGGCGATTCTAGCAGCGGCATTTCTGCCTAGCAATCCCCAATGAGTTGCCAAAACTCCGTCTAAATTTGTCGGTGGCTGAGAGATAGGACGTGTCTGACAAGCGGCTATTGTCGCAAGGCTCTACGATAGAGCAATGCATTCCACGGCAGCGGAATACACGTTCTAGCATTCACAGGTGAGGCATTTCTGAAACTGAGAACGGCTATCCCTAGCTGGACTACTTGGAAAGCGGTACGTGACTTCCTCGCTTCTTCTAGTACAACTAAGCATCCTTATCTATATAGAATGCCCATTCTTAAGCTCACTTGGCTGAAACTTTCCCACGATGCACCGGAACACCTTGCTGCTGCAGCGCAATCACCAAGACAGCGGGTATGTTCTCTGCTGAAACGCCCTGCTGATCCATTAGTCGCCCCAACCGTAATGGGCCTCCAAACGCAACCACATAGCGATGCACGGCATCGCGCACGAGGCTCTCCACAATGTCAGGAGGCACAATGCCCGTTCCCTCGAATAACCGATCAGGTACGCCCAGGACATCAATCTGTTGCCCAGTCACCCGAATCACCGCTCCGAAATCCGGCTCCTTCACCGCTTTCCCCGGTCCGTCAGGATGAACCATATGAAAGCCGGCCAGGATATAGACGCGTGCACCAACCTGCTTGTCGTGGTGAGCCCCAAAGATCCATTTTGGGAGGACGCC
Organism: uncultured bacterium; assembly: GCA_965285945.1. Lineage (GTDB taxonomy): Bacteria > Nitrospirota > Nitrospiria > Nitrospirales > Nitrospiraceae > Nitrospira_D. Next base: position 108,768 of record CBDIWP010000006.1, read on the forward strand.
TAACTCCTTGGCTGTCTGCGGAGATGATGGAAACTGCTCAAAGTGGATGGTGTTCGGATCAAACGTCACACCCATAAGCGGATCGGTCATCAACTCTGCGCTCACACAGCCAATCGATCCGAGGATCACGGACAGACTGCATAAGAAGATGATGCCGCTACGGACGATAGACTTCATAGGCCACTTTTTCTTTGCGATAGGCTGGACCGGGATAGAGACCAGTACCCTGGATGAAGTCTGACACCCACGTCTCTCCGTTATGCATCTGAATATGGCCAGCGGCTTGGCCAGAGGGTGGTTGAAATACTGCTACATCCCCTTTTTCTGCCACATAGTTTTCTATGTCCAGCTTGCTAAATTTGAGTTCGGCGAGTTTGGGACCATAATCCTTTGCATACACTGGCCGCGGCTCAGGGATAGTTACGCCACCGGCCTCGATAGCCTGGCGCACATACTTGGCGCACTTACCCTGGCTTGTCGTATGCGCCTGCTTGTTGAGAAACTCTACCGACTTTTCAATATCAATGGCGCGAGTCTGTGGGGTAGCTAAGGACTGCGGAGTGCTTGGAGTCTCGCCAATCGATCCGGGCACAGGAGAATCGATCCGCGCGGACGTGCCAGAATCAACGACCAAGAAATTAAATCCCGCTCCAAGTACTCCAGGAATCCGTGGATAGGCCATGCGTTGCCTTTTTCAGATTTTAGTCAGAATCAAAAAACCAACAATCGAACTGCCTGCAGTCACCGTATGAACTGAGCAAGCTCCCTCCGTTGAAGACCCGCAAACGAGTGAGTTTCGAATAGTGGAGATGTTGGCCTATGATTGTCTAAACCCCGGCGCACTTGTATTGAACAACGGCCGGCCGGGTTGGCGCATGGCGAGTTCAGTTGCCGCCGCAATGCGTTGTCGCTGCTTGCCGATGCGAAGTACTTCCTGAAGCCACTCAACGGTGATCGGCTTGCCAAGCAGATGCCGTATGCCGTGCTGAAATTCGATGCGATGTGTAAACCACCATTTCTCGATCAGCTGGGGATTGGGCCAGGGCAAATCCTCGTCCGCATCCATCTCGACGTTGTCATCTTCCGGATCCTCAGTGGGTCCCGCCTCAAAGCCTTCCGGCTTGTCGGCGTCCAGATCATCATAGGCAAGATCGATTCCGGTAATTGCGGTAAACGATTCGCCTGCCACCCGAGCGACTTTCGGATGAGCCATTTGTTGAATCAACCAGGGAATGTTTGCAGGATCACCGATGACTCCGGCCGCTTGTACCGCGAGGCGGAGCGTCACTGGATTATTCGCCAACAACTTCAGCCATGCCTGGCCGTCTTGGACGGACATCCGACGAAGCGCCATCGCGCAAGCGAACTCACGTTTTGAGTGCCCGCTCTCGGCAAATCGCTGTAGCACTGAAACAGCCGCCGGCTCCCCTAGCAAGGCACCGGACCAGGCTGCCCAGTAGCGGACAGTCTCATCCTCGTCACTGAAGCTCTCCTTCACAGGCCCGAGAAGATCTTTGCGGCCCAGCTCGCCCACCGCTTTCAACGCACGACTCCGCAACACAAAATTCCGAGATCCCACGGCGAGGGTCAAAATCTGGCCAGGATCGGTGCGGTGCACAGCGCAAGCCGCGAGTCCAATCTGCCGATACAGATGAACATCCGAAAGATGAAGACGTTGGATATGGGAAGAAGCCAGGTCGAAGGAGAGCCAGCCCAAAGCGGAAACGATCCCGACCACCAGTTCAGGCTTAGCGGTTACGACATCAAGCACTGTCTGAACACGCGAATCAATCCCCGACTCACACGCCATCACAGAAGCAGCGAAGACCTCTCCGGCCTCTTCTTCTCCTAGCCCTGCCTTGCACAGCTCCCACCCCGGCTCGCCCGCCACACGCAGCCCATCCATATGAGCCTCAACACG
>CBDIWP010000007.1:0-6806 GCA_965285945.1 uncultured bacterium
TGACCGATTGTCCAGAGCCACGCTCCGCCATAGCACGAGGTGATGACGCCGTCCCCGCGCGGCATCCAGGTCAGCGCCGAGATGGTCGTCTTGTGCGCGGACACCTCGCCGGCCGCCTGCGGAAGGGCGCCGGCTGGGACACTCCAGATCCGCAGCAGCTTCCCGGCCGACGCGGCCAGAAACCTCCCGTCCGGAGACCAGGCGAGATGCTCGACCCAGGCCTGCGGCGCGCCGACCGGCAACAGCGCGATTTCTTCGCCCGTCTCGCCATCCCACACGCGCACCAGGCCATCCTGACCGCCGGTCGCCAGATCGTGACGCGTCGGATGCCAGGCCAGCGTCAACGCCGACTGCTCATGCCCTGTGATTGCACGGAGAGCCTTTACGGACGGCGACTGCCAGACGCCGACCTGACCCGACGCGGAACAGGCCGCGAGGAGAGATCCGTCGGCGGAGAAGGCGACTCGATGGATGTAATCGCCGAGCGTGGCGACCCCGACCGGGTCCAGTCTCACGGCTGGTTTCCGTCTGGCTAGACGAGGCATGAGCGGAACCCTTTCGCCAGCGCTGCACGGTCGAGATCCTTGCCGATAAAGACCAACTGGTTGTTGCGCGTCTCTCCCGGCTTCCAGGACCTGTCGGCTTTTCCGTCGAACAACATATGAACCCCCTGAAACACGAAACGATGATCCCGGCCGTCGACGTTCAGAATGCCTTTCATTCGATAGATCTGCGTCCCCATGGTCGAGAGCACTTCCCGGAACCAGTCGTTCACCTTGCCTTCATCAACCGCTCCGTTCTCGACCAAGGCCACGGAGAACACGCTCGGATCATGCTGATGCGCGTCCTCGCCGAGGAAGTTCGGATCGATCTCCAGCTTCCGGTCCAGATCGAACGCCCCGATGTTCAAGAGCCGGTTGATTTCGATCTGCGCATCCTTCGTCCGATGGATCCTCGCCATCACGTTGATGGCCCGGACGCGGGCTTCGAGCCGGTCCACCTCGCCGGAAGGCACCAGGTCTATCTTGTTCAGAAGAATCACGTCGGCGAATGCGATCTGCTCTTTGGCCTCCGGACTCGTATCGAGATGCTCCCAGATATGTTTCGAATCGACGACGGTGACGATCCCGTCGAGCAACAATCGCCGCTTCATTTCATCGTCGACAAAAAAGGTCTGCGCGACCGGCGCCGGATCGGCCAGACCGGTGGTCTCGATGACCATGTAGTCGAACCGGTCTTTCCGCTTGAGCAGATTGCCGATGATACGGATCAAATCGCCGCGTACGGTGCAGCAGATGCACCCGTTGTTCATCTCGAAGATTTCTTCGTCGGCGCCGATCACCAGCTGATTGTCGATGCCGACCTCGCCGAACTCATTGACAATCACGGCGACACGTTTCCCGTGCTCCGTGGTCAGAATCCGGTTCAGCAAGGTGGTTTTCCCCGCCCCAAGAAACCCGGTCAGCACGGTCACAGGCACCAAATCCACTTGAGCTGTCGGCATGGTTTCTCCTCCGTTGTTGATGGCACTGACGACGCCTTCGGCGCACGCTCGCAGGAAAGGAACGAACACCGTTCACCATGCACTGGTGAACAGCCCAACCCCGTTGAGCGCCTGCTCGACAGGAGGACGAACGGCCAGACGCCCGATCCGCTCTTGCACAGGAAGCGACGCAACCGAGAAGGATGTTCGACGTGGGTTAGATCAGAACAGGAGGACCGCGAGACGGATCGACAAAGAGAGAAACCGAGCGGAGCGGAGGTTCGAAAAGGAGATCGACGGTCGCACTCAGCACCGCAACGGTGACAGTGAGGTGCGAAGACTGCAGCGATGTCCCGGCGACATGGTCCAGCCAGGCGCAAAGATCCGAGTCGCTATGATGCGAATCGGTCGGCGGGGCCAGCTCATGTTGGAGCAAGAGCGGATTCAGCGCCAGCGCCAGTACCAGGTAGATGACCGCCAATCCCAGGCGGATCAATAAGGACGATGATGTGGCCCCTATCGGCATTGCGGACACCATCCAAAAAACTCCAACGTATGACCTTCGACGGAAAATCTAGTTTGCCGTTCGACAAGCTCCGTGAGCTTCTTCAAGGGACACAGCATCAGATCGACAATCTGGCCACACCCTCGGCATTGGATATGGTGGTGATGCTCCCGGCCATGTCGGATCTCGTACCGCATGTGCCCTTCATGGAGCCCGACCGGATTCACGAGCCCGAGCTCCTGCAGCATTGCCACATTCCGGTAGACCGTAACAAGATCCACGGTCTCATAGGCGTTTCGGAGTCGTTCATGAACATCGGCCACCGTAATGGGTAGCGAACTTTCCTCCAGAATCGCGAGAATCGCCTTCCTGGCCTTTGTCAGCTTCTTGCCGCCCGCTTTCAGCCTGTCGAAAATCGAGGAAGTCATGACCATTTCTCTAGTTGCAAGTAAGTTGCATTTAGCACTCGCCATCGTCCTCTGTCAAGGTGGCGCTAGCATGACTCCGAATAGCGCACCGAGAGGCCACTTCACATGACACGCCTGTACCACATCACACTGGGGTCTGTTACCTCAACCAGGCTCAGACCTAAATGATCTGAGCCAGCACCCAAACGCTCAGGCGCTAACCATTGCCGTTTCTCAATCTCGTCGTTCCACTGGATGACCGAATTGCACCCACACCCGAGACGAACGGTCCCTTATACCGGTGCCCTAACGGTTCATGCCGTTATGGCCTCGCCATCTGGCTAAAAGAACCATTGGGCGCGAAAGAAGAATGACCTTGGCATGCCGGCATGGGAGACCCCCAGACCGATGCTGCCTTCTCCACGGTTGATAAAGTATTTCTGGTCGAGCAGATTGACCACATCAAATCCCAACAACAGTTTCTGACCGTGCCAAGGTAGGGGAATCGTATGCGTGATGGACGCATTGTAGATCGTGTAGGACGGCACGTGCGACGAGTTCGTCTTCGCACCCTCGTCCGCGGTCCTGAGGCCGGACCCGAACAGCATCTGGCCGCTGATCGTGGTCCGTTCCCGGAACCGATACGCGGCCACCGCGGAACTGGTGACCATCTGCGTATGGTCGCAGAAAACGCCACTCCGGGAATTGATGTCGGCGATTTCCTCCCCGTGCAACAGAAAATGACCGGATTGAAGCCCATAGCCTTTGCATTGTCCCCAGGCTACATTCCCGCGCGCCGTGAGATTTTCCGTCACTTGGAACTTCAACGATCCATCGATGCCGCGGGACCAACCCCGCTCGAACGCAAAATAATTCAGCAACGGCGTCGTGCCGAACTGTCCGGCATCCGAGAGGAAGTTGGCCAGCTTATAGTAGCCGGTCAATTGCAGGGTGGCCCACCTCGTCAGCGCATGGTAGCTGCCCACCTCGAAGTAGTGCGCCCGCTCCGCCCGCACCTGGTTGTTGGTCGTATCTTCGGGCTGCGCGGTAGTCCCCGTCACGTTCAGCTTTGCAAATGAGATCGCCTCCAAGTTGGGCGGCGTGAACATCCGTCCATAGAACACATGGAAGACGTTCGCCGGATTCGCTTTATACGTCACGCCGATGCGTGGACTGATTTGACCCTCATTGCGCAAATACTGAACAATATCGGCCCGCACACCGAGGTTGAACGTCCATTGATCGTTTGGACTCCACTGGTCCTGTATCCAGAATTCCTGCCGGTACCCAATCAAGCGGTTATCGGCATTAATCCGCATCAATGACCCTATAGGATCGGATTCGGGATCGGTGGGATCAAGACGATTGAACGCAAATAGGCCGGTTCTGTTCACCGCTTGCGTCCGGTCGAGTTGAAACCCCGTTTTAATGAGATGCTCCTTGCTGTGCACATAGGTGTAGTCGAGCCGCACGCCGCCGGAATGAGCCATACGATCTTGGTCGGCGGCAGAAAACGGTTCGGCTGGATCCTCTGTGTAGGCCAGCAGGTTGAACGGATCCGTCTTAAACATAGCCCTGGTATGCCGAAAATAACCGGCCAAACTAAAAAACTGGTTGGACGATACATCCCGCCGCCAGACCACATGGCCATATTGATTGTTTTCTTTTTGGTTCTCATCGATGGCTTCTGACGGCACCGGCGTGAAACCCGGCCGGCTGGTCTGCAACAGCGGCAGCACCAGCCCGCTCGGATCGACTTCGCCCCCGGGCGCCGTCGGAATCTGATACTTGGCAATGGAGTTGAGAAACAACAGGGTGAAATTGTTTTTATTGTCGAGCTGGTAATCGCCGCGGAACATCGTTTGATTCCGTTCGCTTTGACCATGAAACACTGAGTGCCCTAACGTCGGAGGCTCAATGCCCCGGTTGGTCGAGGTGTAACTATTCAAGATGTAATAGCGGAACTTCTCTCCGACCGTTCCTCCGTACTCAAACGAAGGGGTAATCGTCTGGTTCGAGCCGCCGAATACCTGCGCCGACCCGAATCCCGGCTTTGTCCCGCTCTTGGTCGTAATGTCGATGAGCGCTGCGGTCTTGTTACCCACGTTCGCTTCCATGCCCCCCAAGACAATATCGGCCCGTTCCCATGCGCGGGGCGAGATCACGTCGGAAAAGGTGGAGGAAACGGTATCGGGAATCGGCACTCCATCGATCCTCAGCTGCAGATTGGCATGGTCCTGCCGAATATGCACCTGCTTGAGCGCGCCGTACGCCGCGCTCGGGATCGTGAGCAAGACATCATGCAGCTCATTGTTATTCCCGCGCGGCAAGACTTCGATGTCTTTCCGGCTGAGCGAGTACGTTTCACTGGAGGCTTTGTACTGAATCGGCGGCAAAGGGGACACCACTTCGAGGGCGATCTCTTTCGTCAGCGACAGGGTGAGCGTCACCGGCTTGGGCGGCTCACTACCGAGCACGAGCACGACATACTCGCTCCGATAGGTGTCCTGCACGGCGCTGACCGAATAGGTGCCGTGCTGGGGCATGGGAATCGAAAATTCACCAGCATCGTTCGTGACGCCCGTCGTCACCACCGTGCCTTCCTGGCTCTTCACTTCCACCGTGGCCAGGGACACGCGGCGGAGATCCTGGTTTTGAACCACTCCGCTAATCGTACTAAGCGGGTCACTATCGGCTGCATGGAGGACTGAGATGCTCCCCCAGCATATCGAAAAGACTGCCATAAGCGGCCACAGAACAAGGGAATACGTCGAGATAGAGCGATGCATTGGGGCCTCCTTACACATACGCTAACGATGAAGAAACGAACAGAGTCCGACGTAGTCCGAAATTCACGGACGGTCGGATACCACTCTTGGTGCAAGGAATTAGCGACGAGGAGGCGCGCGAGAAGGACCGCTGTGAGAAAGACAAACCGAAAGCAGAACCGAGTCGACGGGTGGAGCGTGCTGCCTGACCAGCCCGCAAGCGGCTAACTGTGGAGCAGTAAAATCAAGCGATCCGGATGTATGGTGCTGCAGCCACTGACAGAGATCGGTATCTGAATGCTCATGCCCGTCGTGATCGGCTGCCGCCAATTCGTGATGAACATCTTGGGCCACGGCAAACGGCGCCAGAGCGAGAAGAATACAAGTAATCCCGAGCACAACTCCAGCGCGGAGTGTGTTGAGAAATGAGCGGTTCTGCAGTGTAGACTGGTGAATGGTCATCTATGCCGTTTTTGAAACGGCTGCAAAGCTAACCGTTGAAGGATTTTATGTCAATCCCCTGACTAAGGGTTTTCTCTTTCCCGTCCGACATAATTCGACAGATGAGTGAAAGGGCACAGCGCTCGTATCAGCCACTCTCCTCACCAATCGGGAGCACGTCATGTCGGAACACGGTCATCTTGGCCGGGGACAGGAACGCCGATTAAAGGCGGGCGCCAAATAAGGAGAGGAGCCGACAATTACCCGATGATCCGCCGTCAGTGTCGCTTACCGCCGAAAAGCATCGATGGATGTGTGGGGCCAGTGCCCGCGGGCCTTTATTGAAGAGCTCAGGATGCGACGCAGCGTTCCTTCATCATCCTCATCGTATATATCGCCTACTACTTCTTCGAGTATACAAGCGTGACAATTCCTAATCGCGTCTCTCCTGCGTAGACTACCCCCAGATGGCTGCGACGATCTTGTAGCAGCTTGAGACCGGTCAGCAGTGGCGTCTTGGCTTGAAGTTCCACCAACGGTCGAATAAGAGACGGCCAATTCTTTCTCCTGCGGCAAGAAGAGCGATGAACTCTTTCGTATTTAAGACTCCCGCAATAGTCTGACCCTTAAGAACCGGCAGCCGTGTATGTCCGGAAGTGACGACGACGCGTTGGACAAACAACAAATACAGAAAAACCGAGGCCCACATTACAACCCTTCCCAGAGAAATCGATCAAAGCCTCGCCGCTGCGCTAGGAGAAATGGTTGTCGCCTTTGGCCGACTTGAGGACATGTTTAAGGTTGCAATCAAAAGGCTCGAAAACAAGAGAACATTGGATCAGATACTAGTTGATTTCAGCGGCATGCGCGGCACTATAGGACGTCCCACTCGTGCCATACCACCTCCCTCCTGAACATGAAGTCCGCCATCTTGGACGAATCCAGGTGGTGTTGCACTCACTGGTGGGATCTGCCCTATCTGAATAAATCCACGACGAAGAATGTGACTACCAGCATTGAGCGGCTTGACTTCTATAGTATTGTAAAGCTCAGCGTGAGGGTACGCATGGCTGTCCAAAAGCTCAGCAGCAAGAATCAGATCGTGATTCCCAAGGAGGCTCGGAAAGCGATGGGAGTCAAGGGAGGCGACGAATTGCTGGTCGTCGTGAAGGAAAATTTGACGCTTATTATGCCCAAGCCCA
>CBDIWP010000008.1:0-143034 GCA_965285945.1 uncultured bacterium
GTGAACAACAACCCCGCATCCATTTCGGCTCAGCGCAACCTGTCGGTGAGCACAGGCAGTCTGAGCCGCTCAGTCGAACGGCTGTCATCCGGTCTCCGGATCACCCGCGCCGCCGACGATGCCGCCGGTCTCGGCCTCTCGGAAACGTTGCGAGCGCATGTCCGCAGCATCAATCAAGCGGTGCGCAATTCCTCGGACGGCATCAGCTTGACGCAAATCGCCGACGGCGCGGCTTCCACGATCGGCAATCTCCTGGGGCGCCTCCGCGAACTGGCCTCGCAGTCGTCCAGCGGAACAGTGGGAGCGACCGAACGGTCGTACATCGATCAGGAGTTCCTGGCCCTTCGCTCCGAAATCGATCGTATCGCCCAGGTCACCGAATTCAACGGGCAAGCCCTCACCAGCGGCAGCTCGATCAGCTTCACCATGCAGGTCGGCTTCAAGAGCGGCACCGGCAACACGTTGACCATGAATCTGAACGAGTTGACCATTTCCGCATTGGGCATCAGCAGCGTGAACGTGTCTTCGTCGGCCAATGCGCAAAGCGCGTTGAGCAACATCGACAGCGCCATCAGCGCGGTCGCCACCGCGCGCGCCGAATACGGGTCTCTCCAGAATCGCTTTGAGGCGACGATTGCCAATCTGCAGATCTCCGGTGAAAACCTGACGGCGGCAGAGTCGCGCATCCGCGACGCCGACGTGGCGTACGAAACGTCTCAATTTACGAAGAACCAGGTGCTGGTGCAGACCGGTATCGCCATCCTTGCTCAGGCGAACACGCTCCCCCAGCAGGCCCTGGCATTACTTCGAGGGTAGTCGGAGCGTTCGCTCACCGGCCCTCTCCTGAACGGGAGAGGGCCCCGGTGAACGGACGTAGAATGGGAGGCTCTCATTGATCACCGACGTCACATCCAAGGTGGATCTCCCGGCCTCAGCCGGTCGTGGGAGCGAATGGAACGACGCGGAAGCCACACGTCTGTCCCCGGATGTAAAGCCCACTACGGTTGGGCGGACGGTGACCCCTCCGTCCGATCCAACGACACTCAAACAAGCTCTCGAAGCGGCCCGGCAGATCATTCAGGAATCCGATTCGCATCTCCAGATCGAATTCGATCCCGACTTACAGCGCGTGATCATCAAGGTCTTGAGCGGGGACTCCGGCGAGGTCATCCGGCAGATCCCCGCCGAAGAAGTGCTGGACCTGGCCAAAAACCTTGCGGAGCGGAAAGGCCTCCTGCTCGAACGACGGGCATAGGGGGAGGAGCGACGATAGTATGCCTTCGGTCAGCTTCGGCGGATTCGGCAACGGAATCGACTACGGTCAAGTCGTCGACCAACTCGTGAAAGTGGCGCGGCTGCCGATCGAGCGGCTGACTGACAAGCAAGCGGCTCTGAACTCCAAGTTCACTGATTACACCACGCTCAGCACGAAGCTCATTGCCTTGCAGAGTGCCGCCGGTGCGCTGCGCCTGCCCAGCCTGTTCGATCGCACGAGCGTGTCGGTCAGCGATACGACGGTCCTGACAGCCAGCGGGTCCTCTACGGCGACGGCCGGCCACTACACCGTCAGAGTGTCGCAGTTGGCCCAAGCTCATCAGATCACGAACGTGGCGGCGAAGACGGTAGCCAGTACCACGGCTGATATTGTCGCCGGGGCCTCGGGGACCTTCAGTTTCACGGTGGCGGGAGGCGCGACCCACACGGTCACGTTGTCGGATACCGGCACCCTGGAAGATCTCCGCTCCGGGATCAACGATCTCGGGGCCGGCGTCAGCGCCTCGATCGTCAACACCGGGAGCGAGACGACGCCGGCGTACCGGCTGGTGCTGACCTCCGGCAGCACCGGCGATGTCAACGACCTGACGATCGTGGCGGATGACACGACGCTGGATTTTCTGAATGCCAGCGGGACCGGCGGCACGGACACGCTGCAAGCCGCGCAGGATGCCGTGATCGTGGTCGGTGACCCGGCCCTCACTCCGCTCACGATCCAACGCAGCAGCAACACCATTACCGATGCCATCGCCGGGGTGACGCTCAGTTTGACCGAAACGACGGGAGCAGGAACCATCTCAGTCAATGTGGCCCAGGACGCCGCGGCCGTGAAAACGAACATCAAGGCGCTGGCCACCGCCTACAATGAAGTCGTGAAATTCATCAATGAGCGCAATACCTACGATGTCACCACGAAAAAGGGCGGCATCTTTTTCAACGAGCCCACTGTTCGGAGTATCGTGAGCCAGATCAGGACGGCGCTTTCCACCACAGTGTCCGGGTTGACGACCTTCGACACTCTGGGCCAGGTCGGTTTCAAAACGGAACGAGACGGGACGATCACGATCGATGACGCGACCCTCGATGCCGCGTTCAGCACCAGCTATACGGCGGTCAAAAATCTGTTTGTGCGACAAACTGCAACGACCGGCGTTGCCCAGCTGCTCGTGGACGCGGTGGACAAACTCGACGACATCGTCGCCGGACCGCTGCCTTTGCGCAAGACCGGCATCACGAGCGAACTCGCCCGGTTGACGGACGACATCGCTCGCAAGGAAGACCGGGTGGCTGAATATGAAGCGCGTCTGCGCCGGCAATACGCCGCGCTGGATGCGCTGCTGGGGCAATTACAGAGCCAAATGGGATATCTCCAGGCGAGCACCTCCGCGAAGAACTAGCTCTTCGATCAGACGAAAGGATCGTAATGGTCGGCCACTATCAGCACACGCAAATCATGACTTCGTCGGGGCCGCAGATCGTCGTCCTGCTGTATGACGCAGCCATCCAATCGATCGAACTGGCCCGCCGGGGCATTGAAACCGGCAACCTGCAGGACAAAGGCCGCTTTTTGGGGAGAGCCATTTCCATCGTCGGCGAGCTCAATAGCGTGTTGGACTTCGAGCAAGGCGGGGAGATCGCCCGGTTGCTTCATCGGCTCTATGAATACATTCTCGCGGAGCTCGTCACCGCCAATGCGCGCAATCATGCACCGCATCTCGACGGCCCCCTGCGCTCCCTGACCACGCTGCGCGACGGCTGGAGAGAAGTGGCGGCACAGCACCAGGCGCCGCTGGCCGTAGGGCGGTAATACCCCATGTCCACCGGCACGACGCGGCTTATATTGACCGAACGCGCGCGGGAGGCGGCCAGGGAGGGCCGTTGGGACACCGTGGCCGACTGCTACAAAGAACGGGAACGGCTGCTGGCTCATGGCGCCGTGCCGGCTGAGGAAGCCGCGCACTTACGGCACATCGACCGGCAGGTTGAAGAGCGGGCCCGCCTGGCACAAGCTGCGCTCGCGTCGCTGATGCGGGATGCCGCCAAGATCCGTCAACGGCTCCAAGGACTGCGCCAGGGACAGGCGGCGCCCTCGACAGGAGCGCCGGTGTTCCGCTTGGAAGCTTAGGCAGAGACGATTCATGGGCATCGATGTCAACCTGATCCACAATGTCCTGCGGACGTATCCGCGCGCAGGGGACTCCCTCCATGGCGCAGGGCGAGAGCAGGCGTTGGACCCGACCGATCGGATCGAGCTCTCGTCTCGACCTAAAGCATGGGTCGAAGCACCACGCTTAACCATCAAGGACGCTTGAACACCATGCCATGCAGGCTGCCCGCACACATCCATCTTGTCGCCGGTCCAACGGTCCGCCGGGCGCGCCTGTGGGCTCAGCTGCCGGATGTGCTGGTCCATGCGTCGGGCCGGCGCACATTTCTCGAAGGAACACGGCTGTCCCCCGACATACCGGTCCTGCTCTACGAAACAGATCGTCGTTGCTCGGATACCCTTCGGTTTCTGGACCAGGCTTCCGCGATGCAGAACGATCTGTGCATTATCCTATTGGGCAGGGAAGTGGGAGCCGAACAGGTGGCTGCCTTCCTCCGCCATGGGGCGTTCGACTACCTGACCTGGCCCTGCTCGCCGGCGCGGCTGGTTGCATCCATGGCCGACGGTCTGGCCAACCGCCGCACGTTCATCGAAATCCGAAACCTCTCAGACGAACTGGCGGTGACAAATCAGGCGTTGGCGCATGACCGCGATATGCTCGCCCAGTGCAATCGCACGCTCTCGATGCTCAACCAGTTGACACAGACGTTGTCCGCCTCGCTCGATTCGGCTGCGATCATCAAAGCCCTGTTCGGAAGCCTGGGACCGTTGTTCCGCGCCTCCGGGATGGGATTGATCAATGCCCCTCCGGAACAACTGTGGACCTGGTCTCCTCTGCCGGATCACGCACGGCAAGGTGCCCTCCGCACGCACTTGCGCAGCCTGAGGGACAGGGGGCGGAACCTCCCCGAGGCCGCGCACCCCAGGGGATTGCATCTCGTGCCCGCATCACTTCTTCGCACTTCCTCAGCCTCGCTTGAATCGACCTCGAACGGCATCCGCCGGACCGTCGCAACCTGCACCGTGCCGCTGACCATCGGTTTGCACGACGCGTTCCTTCACATCGAGCGTGACGGCGACGATCCGTTCACCGAGCAGGAACGGCAGCTGTTGGCCACAGTCGGTGCCTCGGTGGCGCTGAGTTTGCGTAACGCCGAGGCCTATCAACAGCTCCACCATCTGGCTCTTCACGATCCGCTGACCGGTCTGCTGAATCGGCGTGCGCTGGATGGCCCGCTGACGAGAGAAGTCAAAGCCGGACTGAGATATGGAACGCCGGCCTGTCTCATGCTTCTGGACCTGGACTACTTTAAGACGGTGAACGACCGGCTGGGGCACATGGCCGGCGATGAGGTCCTCCGGCAAGTCGCCCGGCTGATCCAAGAGTCGGTGCGGGAAGTCGATAGCGTCGGACGCTATGGCGGCGAAGAGTTCGCCGTCGTCCTTCCCCACACGGGACTGGACCAAGCGCACGCATCGGCTGAACGCCTTCGCGCCCATCTCGAACGCCGGGCCTTCGACTTGGCGGACGGCCAGATCCGTCTCACGGCAAGCATCGGCCTGGCTTCCCTGGGGGGACCGGACATCGGCACAATGCCTGAATGGATCGCCGCGGCAGACGCGGCGCTCTATGCCGCCAAAGCGCAGGGACGGAACTGCATCGTTGCCAAGAGCCCGGGGCATTATTCGCCCGCTCACACGGCGGTTCTCTGTCTGGCGGCCTAACTGTTTGAAGGAACATATCTATGCCGGTCCCATCGCAAAGCTCGTCGTCTCGCATACATCTCTCGCCCGATGAACACCGCGAATGGATCCGGATCGACGATCAACTTCTGCTGGAGTATCGTCTGCTGACCGACCCGGCCGATGAGCCGCCGCCGGGCCTGCCACCGGTCACGCAGGAGATCATCGCCGCCGCCGTGGGCAAGCCGACGGCGGATTTGCTGGCGCGATCCGGCGACATCCTGACCGGTTCGCCGCTGTTGCCCTGGATCATGAAAGTTGATTGGCTGCTTGAAGTCATGTTGAAGGCGATGGCCGCCCAACATCCGGACAGCATGGCCATCGCACGCATGACCGATGTCAACATCAGCGGCGGCGGTCTCAGTTTTGTCTCCGCACGCCAATTTGCCGCGGGAGACCGCTTGGCCGTCAAAATCATCCTGCCGCCGTTTACGCCCGTCCAAGCTGTTGCGCAGGTGATACGGTCGACTCCTCACGAGAGCGGGCCGGGCTTCATCATCGCCACCCAGTTCGACAACATGGCGGCCGACGATCAGGATCATATCATCCGCCACGTCATCCACCTTCAAGCCGAACGACTCCGTGCCCGCCGCCACAGTGGCGGATGAACCTTCAGACGGCGCTCGACTGTCGGAAAAGAAGCGCGGGACCGGTGGAATGGGCACAACGATCGAGTCAGGCGGCTTGCGGAGGGCCGACGGCCAGCAAGGGAAGCAGGGCGTCGGTGACGCGCTGAAGCGCGATCGCCGCGGCGGCCGCCGGGTCGCTCTCCACCACGGGAAGGTAGCTGCGGACGGCTCGCTCCATGGCCGGGTCATCGGGAATTTCTCCCAACAGGGTCAAATCTCCTCCTACGTATTCCTTCAACAGCTTTCGGAGTTGCAAGACATTCACGCGCGAGCGGCCTGACACACGGTTCAAGATGAGGGCGGGATGAAAGGTTTTCAGCACCCTCTCTGCGATTCCGCGGCCGGCTTCGTCGGTCTTCCCCGCGACATCCAGCACTTCTTCGACGCTGCTAAAGTCCCGCTCCGACAGGGTCGCGGCTATGGCATCCCGCGCCAGGAACGATGAAAGCACCAGCCGGATCGCCGCCAGTTTGATGAAGCGATACAGATCCAATACGGATGTGGGGTCGGGCGTGGCCACCACCAGGTGATGGTCCGCCATCAGAAAGAAGTCCAGCGCGTGATAACCGGTGCCGGCCCCGATGTCGACGACGATGACGTCCGCCTCCATGTCCTGCAAATGACGGATCAACCGCTTTTTCTTCGAGTAGGCCATGTTGGCCGTGGCCAAGGTATCGCCGGTGCCGGGGATGATCCGCAACCCCGGATGAAGCGGGAGAGCATGCGCCACGTCTCCGAGGCGCTCCACCCGCCGGCTGAGGAAGTCCGTGAGCGTCAGGGCGGGATTCAACAGGCCGAAGAGGATGTGACTATCGGCTCCTCCGATATCCAGATCCGCCAAGACAACCTGCCGCCCGCCCTTCGCCAAGAGCAATGCCAGATTAGCCGCAACGACACTCTTGCCGACGCCGCCTTTGCCGGATGCAATGGAAACGATGCGAGCCATTGAGACACGTTCCCGGTGGTTAGTCCTCTGTCGGTCAATTGCCCGGGAAACATAAGGGAAAGAACGGCGCTGAGCCTGACACGAGCGGAGCGCCAGTTCCAGCAATGGACGGAAGCCGCGATTTAAGTTTTCAATCCGCCACACCGATATCGCATTCGCTATGAATACCCCAGTGCCAGGATCCAGCGGGCAGCACTCAGACGGAATGTCCACGACGGAGGGCGAGATCATGACGGTGGTGGAAGTGGCCCGCTTTCTCCGGGTCCCCAAATCCACTGTGTACAAGCTTGCCAGGCTGGGTGAGTTGCCGGCCTCAAAGATCGGGAAGCATTGGCGCTTTCTCCGTCGGGACATCCATGAGTGGATGCACAGTCGTTCTCAGGCGGCGTAACTCTCGCACGCTTGCATCACCGGCCGGGCCGGAGGAGGCAACGCCTCCGCGCCATGGCCTCGGCTGGCGACTCATGAAGGGAAGAATGGGACACGCAACCTCCAAACCGGACGCGGAACAGCATCTCTCCATGAGCGCCGACACCTTCACGCAGCTTCGGGAATTCATCTACGAGCAAACCGGCATCACGTTTCAACACAATCAGAAGTATTTACTCGAAAGCCGCCTGCTGAGCCGGTTGAAGCGGCACAAGCTGGCATCCTATCAGGACTACTACCACTATCTCCGCTCCGATCCCTATCGCGACAAGGAACTGACGTCGCTCTATGAGCTCATCACCACCAACGAAACCTACTTCTACCGCGATATCCCGCAGTTGGATACGTTCATGGGCACCATCGTGCCGGCGGCCATGGGGGCGAACAAAGCCTCCCGGCAACTGCGCATCTGGAGCGCCGCCTGTTCGACGGGCGATGAGGTCTATACATTGGCCATCCTTCTGCAGGAGCATCCGCCTCTCGCCGGATGGACCATCGACATGCTGGGGACGGATATCAGCGATGCCGTCCTGGACAAAGCCAAGGCCGCGCTCTATGGAGCCCATACGCTCCGTCATGTCCCCGCGGCGCTCAAAGCCAAGTATTTTTCCGAGCACAGGGGACTGTTTGCGCTCAGCCCGGAGATCAAGCGGCGCGTCAAGCTCATGAACCTCAACCTCTACGACCGTCCGCGGCTCAAACTGATCCGTGGGATGGACATCATCTTCTGCCGCAATTGTCTCATCTATTTCGACGACAAAGCCAAACAACAGATTTTGACCGATCTGCACGCGGCCCTGAAGCCGAACGGGTACTTAGTGATCGGGTTCTCCGAATCCCTCAGCCACATGGCCGCGCTGTTCCGCCCTATCCATGCCGGGCGGTCGGTCGTGTATCAAAAAGTGTGAAGGAGGTAGTGATTATGCCGGCAGACCTCAACATGAAAATTCTGGTCGTGGATGACATGTCCACCATGCGGAGAATCGTCAAGAACATCTTGAAGCAACTGGGCTTCGCCAACATGGAAGAAGCGGAAAACGGCCAGGAAGCGTTGGCCAAGTTGCGCGCCGACTCCTACGGCTTTGTGGTTTCCGATTGGAACATGCCGGTGATGGCCGGCATTGAAATGCTCCGCGCCATTCGCGCGGACGAGACACTCAAACATATTCCCGTCCTCATGGTCACCGCCGAAGCCCAGAAAGAGAATCTGATCGAAGCGATTCAGGCGGGGGTCAACAATTACATCGTCAAGCCGTTCACTGCCGAAGTCATGCAGGAAAAGATCGGCAAAATCTTCAAATAGGAAGGATGCCCGGCATGGCGACTCGCACCAGCGCACCGAACAGGCTTCTGAAATCACAAGCGATCATGGATCCAACCGGCGCTCCCATCGACACCCAGATTTACGATCAACTGGGCGAACTGGCGCGGTTTATCGACACCACATTGAAGACGATTACACGGTTCAGGGATCCGATGAGCGCCACCACCGAGCAACTGACGGAGTCGGCGAACCATCTCAGGGATCTCAAACGACTGACTGAAGACGGCGCGCACCAGGTCATGCAGGTCGTCGAAACGCTCCAAGACAATCACCGGCGCCTCGTGGCGCATCTCGACGAGGTGAGCCGGGCCGTCTCGGCCGCGCCCGGATTGACGGACGCGGCGGCCACGGTCTCAGCCATGGAACGCGCCCTCGCCCGGAACGAGAAACCGTTGGTCGACATTCTCACCGCGCTCTCGTTTCAGGATCTGGCGGCCCAGCGCGTCAACAAGCTGGTCACCATCGTGGAAGAAGTCGAACACAGGCTCCTGGAACTCGTGGTGGTCTTCGGACCCTACACGAAAGGAGCCGGGACGGCGGAGGCAAGCAAGACGACGGCCATGTTGAAGCAGTTGGAGGCCTCCAAGACCACGGCCATGAACCAGGATCTGGCGGACGAAATCTTAAAGCAGTTCGGATTCAACTAGCTGAGTGATGCGTGACGGGTGATGAGTCAGGACCGCAAGGACTCGTGATCGTCGAGGTCACTGATCACACATCACCAATCACGGTGTTTCATCGGAGGATGCTATGAGCGATGAGATGCAGGACATTCTCAATGATTTCCTGACCGAATCCAACGAAATGATCGACGTGCTCGATCAGCGCTTTGTGGTGCTCGAATCGGACCCGAACAACGCGGATCTGCTGAACGAAATTTTCCGCGCCATGCACAGTATGAAAGGCTCGGCTGGGTTTCTGGGGTTCAACCATCTCGTCGACGTCACCCATCGCGCCGAAAGCATCCTCAATAAAATGCGGCAGGGCGAAATGGCGGTTGTCCCGGACGTCATCAACGTCATCCTGGAAACTGTCGACGTGGTCAAAGCCATCATGGCCGACATCCGGCAAACCGGGACGGATACGCATGTGCCGATCGAAGGCATGGCGAAAAAGCTCGACGACGTGCTCGCGGGCAGGATCAGCGCAGCCGCTCCGCCGGTCGTTGCCGCGCCGGCGCATGAGACGATCGGAGAAATCCTCGTCCATGACGGGGTGGCGACCAAAGAGCAGGTCTTCGATGCGTTGACCGAGCAGCAGAAACAGCCCGAACCGAAACAACCCTTGGGAGAACTCCTGGTCCAGGCGAAGGCCATTACGGAGCGCGCGCTGGACCATGCGCTGAACAAGCAAGAGCGACAGCCGAAGACGGGGGAGGAGGATCAGACCATCCGGGTGGAAACCCGGCGTTTGGACTCGGTCATGAATTTGGTCGGCGAGCTGGTACTCGGTCGTAATCGCCTCATCAAAATCGGAGGCATTCTCGAGCAGCACCACGAATCCGACCCGCAGGTGCGCGCCTTAAGCGAGACGCTCACCCAACTGAATCTCGTCACGACCGATTTGCAGCTCGCCGTGATGAAGACCCGCATGCTTCCCATCCGGAAAGTGCTGGCGAAGTTGCCGCGGATGGTGCGCGACCTGTCTCAAAAGCTGGGCAAGCAAGTGCGGCTCGAGACCCACGGCGAGGAGACGGAACTGGACAAATCCGTGGCCGACGAAATCGGAGACCCGCTGGTCCATCTGGTGCGCAACGCCATCGATCACGGCATCGAGATGCCCACGGAGCGGCATGAGCGGAACAAACCGACGGAAGGCATCCTGCGCATTGCCGCCAGTCAGGAAGGCAACAGCATCGTCATCCGGATTCAAGACGACGGCCGCGGTATTCCGCTCGACAAGGTCAAAGCCAAGGCCCTGGCCAAGGGATTGACCAGCGAGGCGGAACTGGCCGCCATGGAACCTCGGGAAATCGTCAACCTGATCTTTTTGCCGGGGTTCAGCACGGCTGAAAAGGTCACGGACGTGTCCGGCCGAGGCGTCGGCATGGACGTCGTGCGGACCAATATCCGGAAGATGAACGGGACGGTGGAAATCGAATCGGAACAGGGAAAGGGCAGCCTGATCACAATTAAGCTGCCGCTGACGATCGCCATCATCCAGGCCTTGATGGTGGAGGTTGAGCGGGCCACCTTTGCGATCCCGCTCAGTTCGGTGATTGAAGCCGTCCGGATCACGAAGTCGGACATCAAAACCATCAACGGGCGGGAAGTGCTGCACCTCCGAGACCGAGTGCTGCCGCTGCTTCGGCTGGCTCAGGAGTTCGACTTGCCGGCCGATGCCACCCGCGAGCGGTTCAACGTGGTGGTGGCGGCCCTCGGAGACCGCCGGATCGGGGTGGTGGTCGATGAGCTCCGCTCGCAAGAGGAAGTCGTCATCAAGTCTATCTGGGAGTATCTGGAAAGCATCAAGGGCATTTCGGGCGCCACGATCACCGGCGACGGCAAGGTCGTGCTCATTCTGGACATTTCCGAATTGGTCGAAAATGCCCATGCCTGGCATGGCAATGTCGCGGCAGCCGCGTGAAGACGCCAGCCTGCGGAGCTTTGGAAGCGGCTTGACGCCGGACGGGCCACAGAGGAATCGGAGGAATTATGTCCACGCTCATCAATGAGATCGACGCACGGACCCGGCTGGCCGGGGCCAACCAGATGGAGTTGCTCCTGTTCCACTTAGGCAGCCCCGAATTGTTTGGCATCAATGTGTTCAAGGTGCGCGAAGTCATGAAGTTCCCGCAGCTGACCCGTGTCCCGGAGGCCGATCACCGGGTGGTCGGGATGGCGAACATTCGAGGCACGATGGTGCCGGTGATCGCGTTAAAGCGCAGCCTGGGCCTCGGCGAGCATGACGTCGATCTTTCCAATCTTGATGCCAAGGAAAACGGCATTCTCATCATCAGCGAATACAACGGCAGCCTCCAGGCGTTTCATGTCGCCGCCGTCGATCGCATCATTCGCACTTCCTGGTCCCAAATCAAAACGCCGCCGGCCCTGGTGAGAGAAAACAACAAAGGCGCCGTCACGGCTGTGACGATGCTCGAGAATGGCCGGATGGTCTTGATCCTGGATGTCGAAAAGCTGCTCAGCGATATTTGCCCGAGGCCCGACGACGAGGTCTATGCCGGCCTCCAGTCGAAACCGGAACTGACCGCCAAATGCGTCCTCTTTGCCGACGATTCGACGGTCGCACGGACGCAGATCCGCAAAGCGCTGGAAAAACTCGGGGTGCCGTATGTGCAGACCACCACGGGCAAGGAAGCCTGGGACTATTTACAGCAGCTCGCCGACCGCGCCGTCAAAGAAGGGCTGCCTCAGGTCCAGCATATCCATCTCATCTTCAGCGACATCGAAATGCCCGATATGGATGGATTCACCCTGACGAAACAGATTCGCTCGGATCCCAGACTGGCGCATATCCCGGTCATCCTGCACTCCTCTCTGACCGGAACCTGCAACCAGGATAAAGGCAAGCAGGTCGGCGCGACGGATTATGTGACCAAGTTCGATCCCAAGACGTTCGCCGACAAGTTAATGCGCTACATCAACTGAGCGCCTTCTCACAATCCAGAGGTCCGCCGTGGCCGGGGCGAAAGAGCGGATGATGCCGAAACAGATCCAAGTTCTCGTCGTCGATGATTCGACGTTCATGCGGAAGAGCCTCTCCGCCATGCTCAGGACGGATCCCCGCATCTCCATCGTCGGCATGGCCAGGAACGGGGAAGAAGCCGTGCAGCAGGTGCGCCAGCTCAATCCCGACGTGGTGACCATGGATATTGAAATGCCGGGAATGAGCGGCCTCGAGGCGCTCAAGCGCATCATGGCCGAGCACCCGGTGCCCGTCGTGATCGTGAGTTCCATGACCGCGGAGGGCGCGCCCGATACCCTAAAGGCCTTGGAATTAGGCGCGGTAGACTTCATCCCGAAACAACTTGGAGACGTCTCTGTCAGAATCTTCGATATTCGAGCCGACCTGGTTGTGAAGATCATCGCCGCGAGTCAAACCGGCGAGAAGATACGGGCACGGCGGCTGATTGGGTTGGTGCGATCCGCTGTCAGGCAACGTTCGGGCGGCTTAACCTCGCATTCCGTCAGCGTGACGAGGGGCGCCCGCGTTATCGCGATCGGATGCTCAACTGGTGGGCCACAGGCCCTGCTCGAAGTGCTCCCAGAATTTCCAGCCGACTTTCCCGCAGGCATCGTGATCGTCCAGCATATGCCGAAGAACTTCACGAAGCCCTTTGCCGATCGGATGAACGCATTGTGCGCACTGGAAGTCAAAGAGGCCGCCGAAGGGGATGAAGTGAAGCCGGGCCGCATCTTGATCGCCCCGGGGGGCGTGCAGTGCCGTGTCAAACGCAAGTCCATCACCAGCACCGTGATTGGACTGAGTTCAAACGCGGAGCATCATCTCCACGCGCCGTCCGTCGACATCCTCATGCAATCCGTGGCCGCCGTCTATGAGGAACGCAGTATTGCGGTGATTCTGACGGGCATGGGGCACGATGGACTGGACGGCATGAAAGCCGTCAAGGCGGCCAAAGGACGCACCATCGCACAGGACGAAAGAAGCTGCATCGTGTACGGGATGCCGAAAGTCGTCGTGGAAGCAGGATACGCGGATAAAGTCATTCCGCTGTCGGGGGTCGTGGGGGAAATTCTCAACATGGTGTAGGGCAAACGGGCGCCGGTCATTTCACTCACATGGGAGAGGGTAGGAGGCATTATGAGCACGTTATTCAAGAATCTTAATATCGGATCCAAGTTTGTCTTGTCGATCGGCATGATAGCGTTCGCTGTCATCGTGGTCGGCCTGATCCTCATCTACAATCAGGAGCAGGAGAAACTCGAGTTGCTCCTGGAACAGCGCGGAAAACTCCTCGAGACGCAGATTCAGATCACCCGCTCCTATATTTCGCAGAATTACGTGGGAAAATTAAAGAAAAGCAAGGCCGGTGCCGATGTCGTCGTCGCGAAAGATCATATCAACAACCCCGACGCCATTCCGTTCCCGGCCACGGCGACAAGGGAAATGGGAGAGGAAGCCAACAAGAACGGGTTGTTCACCGCCCGCATGATCAGCCAAAATCCGCTGAATCCGGCCAATTCCTCCAAGGACGCCTTTGAAGCTGATGCCCTGAGAGCGATCATGAGCGGCGCCGAGAGTTTTTCCCGGATCGAGGACTTGAACGGCGTCCTGACGTATCGGCGCGCCTCGGCGGACAAGGCGACTTCCTCGGCCTGCATCGGCTGTCATACCGACAAGCAGGTAGGAGACACGCTCGGCGTCCTGACCGTCGGCCTGAACATGACCAAAGGCAAACAGGCTTCCGACAAATCGATGATGTCGACCGCCCTGTTAATGGGCGGCATGGTGTTGACCATCGTGGTCGTGACCTATCTCCTGCTCCGCAGCATTGTCTTGAAGCCCCTCGCGCATGTCGCGACCATCACGAGGGACATTGCGCAGGGAGAAGGAGATCTGACCAAGCGCGTGCCGGTCAATGGGAATGACGAGATCTCACAGTTGGGCACCTACTTTAATCTCTTCATCGAAAAGCTCCAGAAGATGATCGGCAAGGTCGCCCACGTGACCGACAAAGTCGCCTCGGCCTCCGTGGAATTGTCGGCGACGGCCGAGGAAATATCCAAGGGCACCGACACGCTGACCTCACGCGCGTCCCAGACCGCCGCCGCCGTGGAGGAAATGAACGCCACCGTCAGCCAGGTTGCACAGAACTCCGGCAAAGCGGCCACGCTGGCGCAAGAAACCGTGAAGACGGCCAAAGACGGGGGAACCGTTGTCTCGGACACCATCAACGGCATGCAACACCTGTCGGATGCCGTGTCGAACAGCGCGACGATCATCGCGGAACTCGGCAAATCATCGGATCAAATCGGCGAAATCGTCAGGGTCATCGAAGATATCGCGGACCAGACCAACCTTCTCGCCCTCAACGCCGCCATCGAAGCCGCGCGCGCCGGCGAACAAGGACGGGGATTTGCCGTGGTCGCGGATGAAGTCCGCAAATTGGCGGAACGCACGACCAAAGCGACCAAGGAGATCGGCGACATGATCCGCCAGATCCAACAGGATACGCGCGGCGCGGTGGACTCGATGCAGCAGGGAACGCAAAAGGTCTCCGGCGGCGTCGAATTAGTCAATAAGACCGGCGAAGCGCTCACGCGCATCGTACAGATGGTGTCGGAAAGCGCGGACATGATTCGCCAGATTGCGGTGGCCTCGGAGGAACAATCGGTCGCCACGCAACAAATAGCGAACGATATCGAAAACGTCGCCAAAGTCACCAAGGAATCCGCCTCCGGCGCCAACGAGTCGGCCAAAGCCAGCCACGATTTGAGCCAGTTGGCGGTCGAACTGCAAGGGATCGTGGGATCCTTCAAGGTGTAACGCCACCCCACGGGAGGAGACGTCCGATGATTGTGGAAGAAAAATCCGCGCCCCGGGTCAATCAGGGCGCGGAATCGGGCAGCGGAATCATTACAAGAGAGGCCGTGGCCGGCGACGACCTGTGCCAGTTCGTCACGTGCCTGATCGCCGACGAGGAGTTCGCCCTGGACGTGCTGAGCGTCCAGGAGATCAACCGCATGGTAGAAGTGACCCGGGTTCCCAAAGCGCCGCGATTCGTGGAAGGCGTCATCAACCTCCGGGGGCGCATTATTCCCGTGCTGGATCTCCGGCGGCGGTTCGGACTGCCGCCCGCCGATAAGACGGCTGATTCGCGCATCATGGTCGTGCTGGTCCGCCAGAGGATGGTGGGGCTGATCGTGGATGAAGTGGTGGAAGTGCTGCGCATCCCGAAGTCCTCGATTGAGCCGCCGCCGTCCGTGGGCAATTCGGCCGGATCAGAGTTCACGCAGGGAGTCGGGCGGATCGATGACCGTTTGCTGATTGTCCTGGATTTGAACCGGCTGTTGCTGCCGAACGAACATGCGGCGATGGACGCGGTTACCGGCCAGGGGTTGTCTCATTAGCCGATGAGCCGGGCGGTTTCGGCTGCTGGTTCTCGATCACGCGCTCCAGCAAGCGGAGGGACTCGTTCAGCAAGTCGGAGGCGCAACTCATGGTGGCCTGAAATTGTTGCATGGCTTCGGCCAGCTTGCCCTCCCGCTGGAGCGCCTGAAACCGGCGATGTTGTTCGTCGAGGATGGCTTGCTTCGCATCGAGTAACAGACAATCCAGCGAGTTCACACCCACCTCCCACCTCGTGTGTAACTCGCACGGTAGCAGACCCGAGATCGCAGGGGCAATAGTACCAAAGCATGGGTCTTGATCGCAGGCCGCAGGGACGAAACAAAGGACGCATCCCACGTGGACATTGCAACCATTCTCGGCCTCGTCATCTCCATTGGATCCATCATCGGCGGGCAGGCGCTCGAGGGCGGCCATCTCAGTTCGGTTCTTCAGCTGACGGCGTTCATAATCGTGATGGGCGGGACCATCGGCGCCTGCCTCGTGCAGAATCCCCTGTCGGTCGTCCTCCGGGCGGTCGGCCTGGTGTCCATGGCCCTCGCCGGGCCGCGCATCGAGAACAAAAACACGATCAAACTCATCCTCGACCTTGCCAATGTCTCGCGCAAGCAGGGCTTGCTCGCCTTGGAGGGCAAGCTCAAAGATATTCAGGATCCCTTCATGAGAAAAGGCGTGCAACTCATTGTGGACGGGACCGACCCGAAAGCAGTGCATGAGATCCTCGAAATCGAGGTGGAGCAGAAGGAAGACGAGGGCTTGATCGCCGCCAAGGTTTGGGAAGCGGCCGGTGGATATTCGCCGACGGTGGGGATCCTCGGTGCGGTGTTGGGATTGATCCATGTCATGGAAAACCTTGCCGATCCATCCAAGCTGGGCGGAGGCATCGCCGTGGCTTTTGTCGCCACGGTGTATGGCGTCGGCGCCGCCAATCTGCTGTTCCTGCCCTTGGCCAATAAGATCAAGTTCAAACTGAAAGAGGAAGCCGGTTCCCGCACCATGGTCATCATGGGTCTGGTCGGCCTCGCCCAGGGAGAAAATCCCAGGCTCCTTCAGGAAAAATTGGAAAGCTATCTGCCGCACAACGAACGAACAAAGGACGGCAACACGGCCGTTTGAGTTGACCACAGACCGGGTGTTCCGCAATGGCTAAAAAGCATAAGCATGAAGAACATGAGAACCATGAACGCTGGCTGGTGTCCTATGCCGATTTCATCACCTTGCTCTTCGCGTTTTTTGTCGTCATGTACTCGGTGTCCGCCGTCAACGAGGGCAAGTTCCGCACGGTCAGCGAGTCGATCAAGGCCGCGCTCCATCCCATTGCCAGCCGCGAGGCGTCGCCGCTGGCCTTCAATGTGGGCGAAAACCGACCGTCCCTCGTCGCGCCCAACCTTCCCGGCACCAAAGAAGTGGCGATTCGCCGGCTGCGCGAGCTGGTCAAAACGATGCAGGTCTCCTCTCAGTTTGCCGTCATTCATATGATGGAACGGCTGGACGGCAGCATCGTGATTACGATCCCCGATCAAGTCTTGTTCAACAGCGGGGAGGCTGCGGTAAGGCCCGAGGCCCTGCCGTTCCTCCAAGGACTGGCGGAAGCCATGATTGAGCTCAATCGCCAGGTGCGTGTCGAAGGCCATACGGACAATGTGCCGATTCACAGCGCCTTGTTTCCGTCGAATTGGGAGCTCTCGGCCACGCGGGCGGTGATCGTGGTGCGCGTGCTGACCGAACTGTACGGCGTACCGGCCACGCATCTGGCCGCTTTGGGCTACGCTGATTCAAGACCGCTGACCTCCAACCTCAACCCGGCGCAGCGCGGGAGAAATCGACGGGTCGAGGTCATTATCCTGGAAGAGAAACCGCCATCCCCCGGTCAACCGCTGTCTGCTGCCGCCGCAGAGACTGTAGTGGAAGGGGAATCCGTCCAGTAAGGCCTGCGGACGCTTCCGGCCCGTCGGGAACACGAGGCTCTGAAGAAGGTTGTGCCATGCTCCATCCAACGTCCTGCCATGTGAGCCCTCGGCCGCTACCGTGCGGCTCAACTCTTTGGGCCGACCTGCCGTTAAGGAACCAGAGGTGCAGACAGTCCTCGTTGGACGTGGCGTTGGAACGCGAGTCCGAGGAAGCCGAAGGCTGAGCGCCGCGGTGTGAGCAATTCCCGCCGGCTGAAGGCCGGCACTGTGCGGCGCCACGGCGGTAAAGGGACCAATTGATGCGCATTACACAGCGGACCCGTGCCGATGTCACGGTGCTGGAACTCGCGGAAGAATTCACCTATAGCACGAGAAAACTCTTGTCCGGTCCCGTCGACGGCGCACGGCAAACCGGCTGCCGCCATCTGATTCTCGACCTTCAGCAGGTCACGTTCATGGATAGTGCGGCGCTGGGGCTTCTGGCCCTGACGGCCCAACAATTCATGACGGACCAAAAGCAACTGAGCCTCGTGGGGCCGCAAGGCACCGTCAAACAGGTACTTGACCTGTCCAACATTTCACAGTTGATCCCGATCTATGCCACGGAAGAAGCGGCGACCCGAGGGGGTGCCGCCTGATGTGGGAGCGCGGACATTAAGGAGGCCATCATGCACATCAGAGAACGCCCCGTCCCCAACGGAGTGGTATTGGATATGACCGGCGACTTGACCTATGCGAATCGCGAGCGGTTTAAAACCGCCGTGGAGTCGGTGCAAAAGAAAGGATGCCGGCATTTGTTGCTCAACATGGCGGAAGTGCGATTCGTGGACAGTTCCGGCCTTGGTCTGCTGGCGCTGGTGTCTCAGAATTTCAAACTCGCCCAGGGCAAGGTCAGCCTGTTGAAGCCGCAGAGCTACGTGCGGGAGATTATGAGTCTGGCCAGCATTTCCAAGCTGATTCCGATCTACGACAACGAGCAGGATGCGTTATCCGGACGGGCACAAGCGGCTTGATGACTGCGTCATGCGATTGAACGGACCGATGACGCCTCTGGGGTGCTCCGCCGCGCCGATCCCGCCACAGACCGTGCTCATTGTAGATGACGAGCCGGTTGCGCGCATGAGCATGAGCGCGCGCCTCAAACGTCTAGGCTATCGGGTGCTTGAGGCCGCGAATGGCAAAGAGGGTCTCGCACTCCTTCGGCGCGAGCGTCCGGACCTCACCATACTCGATTGGATGATGCCGGAAATGGATGGTCCCACGCTGTGCGAACAGGTCCGGCAGGATCCGGCCATCCAATCCAGCCAGATTCTCTTGATGACCGGTCACGATCAGCCGACACAAATCGCGGAAGGCCTCGCCCGGGGCGCCGATGATTTCCTCAGCAAGGCGGCCAGCAAACAGGAGATCACCGCCAGGGTGCAGGCGGCGCTGCGGGCGGCGATGCTCGTACGCTCGTTGGAGCGGGCGCGGGACGATATTCAGCGCAAGCAGGAAGTGTTGGAACGCGAGTTGGACTCCGCTGCGCGGTATGTCGAGTCCTTGCTCCCGGAGCAAGGCCGCATCCTTCCCGGCGTCCGCCTGGGCCATACCTATCGGCCCTCCCTGGCGCTTGGCGGGGACCTCTTCAATGTCGTGGCATGGAGCGACGCCGTGGTGGGGCTGTACCTGCTCGACGCCTCGGGCCATGGCGTGTCCCCCGCTTTACGGTCCGCGTCTTTGTCCACCTTTCTCCGCCCGGACAGTTTGCTTCGCCAGGTCGGCTCGCATGATCCCGGGGCCATTCTCACCGAAGCCAACACCCGGTTCCCCCTCACGGAAAACGGCGATTACTTCACGATCACATTTGCCACGCTCGACCTCACCGCGAACCTCATCTCCTATGCCTGCGCCGGCCACGGTGGCACGCTTTTACAGCGCCGCGGGGGAACCATGGAGTGGCTCGAAGATCCGGCCTTGCCCTTGGGCTTTGATCCACGGACGACCTATGTGTCGAGGCAGACCTCCATCGAGCCGGGGGATCGCCTCTTTCTTCTGAGCGATGGCGTGTACGAAGTGCCTGGGCCGACCCTCGAGTTATGGGGTAAACGACGGCTGGAAGAGGCGATCCGTCTCCGATGCGACGTGCCACTCACTACGTTGCTGGCCGACGTGATGGCCGAAGCCAGTCAGTGGCTTGGCCATGAGCTCTTCCCGGACGATGCGGCCATCATGGGGCTTGAACTGCTGATATGATCCATCGTGAGAACGCAGCATCATGAGCCTGAACGGCATCTTCAGCCTCGACGCGGCGCTGGCCGGCGTGGACCATGACCGGGAGATTTTCACGACCCTGGCCGAACTCTTTGTGACGGGTGGTCCCAAGGATCTGACCGCAGCCCAGGCAGCGTTGGCGGCACGGGATGGCGCGGCGCTCGCCCGTTCCGCCCACCGTCTGAAAGGCGCCCTTCTGCAATTTGGCGCCCCCACGGTGTTGGCGGCCGCGGAAGAGTTGGAACAACTCGGGGAACGGGGAAGCTTCGATTGCGCAGCCGCGGTCTATGCTCGTCTGGAAGAAGAACTATGGCAGCTGATTACGGCCTTGCGTGAGACGCTCCTCAAAGGACTTGACTCATGACGGCATCCGGCCCGGGTTGTATCCTCCTCATCGTCGACCCCTGTCCCGAGACGCAGGCGCGCATTGCCGAACATTTGCAAGGAAGAGGATTTTCCATTATTACGGCCACGGATCCCATAGCCGCCTTGGCGATGGTCGATATGGCGGCTCCGAATGTCGTCATCACAGATTTGTTTCTTCCTGATGGGGGAGGCCTGGCCTTGACGAAACGGCTGAAGAGCCGCCACGAAGATTGTCCGGTCATTGCGATGACAGGGGACGGCTCCGCATCGGCGATTATACAGGCGCTCAGAGCCGGTGCCGTTGACTATCTCCACAAACCGATCGCCGTCGAAGAGCTGGCGCATGCCCTCCAACGAGCACGCCACATCCTTCCCGCCGAGATGACCGACAGTTCAGGCGTGCTGCGTCTGGAACACATCGTCACGATGACTTCGCATCCCGATCATATTCCCCACACGGTATCCTGGTTGCTGAAGACCACGGGGGCATCACTACCTGAGAACCAACGCCTGCATGTGCGTGGAGCGTTGCAGGAGCTGCTGCTCAACGCGGTCGAGCACGGCAACCTGGAGATCTGTTATCAAGACAAGCAGCGCGCTATTGCCGAGGACCGGTTCGAACAGGTAGTCGCCCAACGCCTGGCGCGGCGGGCACTCAGCACACGACTCGTCACCGTCCATGTCCTGTATGAACCGGGCGGGAAGAGCCTCCGGTTTCGCATTGCCGACGAAGGGAAAGGCTTTGAATGGCGCGCATATCTGCGCCGCGGGATGGAAGCCTGTTCCTATGAGGACGCGAACGGACGCGGCATTTACCTCGTTCATTCGTTTTTCCCGCAGATGGCCTACAATGAGGCCGGAAACGAGGTGACGATCACCGTCCCGCTGGAATAGGGACAGGCAAGAAGGTCTATCGAGGTCTATCTTGGCTGTCTGGTCTATCTGGTCTGGTTCAGGCTGACCCATGATTCCCCTGTGCTCTTGACGCCGCTCCTGTCTCCGATCTATCTTCTCGCCACATCACCGATCATTCCGGAGGCGATTGCATGAAGACGCTGCTCGCGGGCACCTTGTTACTGGCCACTGCCGCCATGACCGGCTGTGCCTCCACTGATTGGGTCCATCCCAACAAACCCTCATCGGAGTTCACGACCGAATACAATCGGTGTATGAATCTCGTCCTGCGCGACCCCAAGCTTCAGCAGGGAAGCCAGTTGATGATCCTGAATGCCACCGAACGCTGCATGCAAAAAGACGGATGGCGGTTGATCGAAAAAGAGTAAGGACCGCTCGCCGCCGATCTCCGTGGCCTCGACGCTCCTCAGCAGACACCCTTGTTTGCTGATTTGCTATCCCTCCGCGCTTCGATATTTCTTCAGTTAACTCGGAATTAACGCCTCGTTCACAGAGATGGAATACGCCGGCGGTAGAGTGTTGCCATGACAACTCTTGTTTGGCTCGGTTGTGTAGTCATGGGGTTCGCGCTCTGCGCCCCGCTGAGATATGCCATTAGAACGTTGCTCGGCGTGCGGCACAAGACGGTCTATCCGATCTTGCGCGCGCGCACATCCCAGGATGGGGTTCAACCGCTCCTCTACGCGACGGCAACAGCACAGAAAGGAGACCGGCATGGTGACCGTTAACCAGATCATGACCCGCAGCATCGTACAGATCGAAGTCGGAACCTCGGCTGTCGATGCCGCCAAACTCATGAAGGTGCGCAACATCGGCAGCGTGTTTGTGACCAAGGCCGATGTCATCATCGGAATCGTGACTGAAGCCGACATCGTCCGCAAAATAGTCGGGACGGAACGATTGCCGTACTTCATTCCCGTTGAAGAAATCATGAGCAGTCCGGTGCGAGGGATCGACGAGCACCGGCCCATCACCGAAGCGGCCGATCTGATGGAGCAGTACGGCACGAGGCACCTTGCAGTTTTGCAAGCCGGCAGGATCGTCGGCATCCTCTCTGTCCGCGATCTGCTCCACCCGGTGTCCATCGACGAGTTCTAGACCCGCCGGCTGGCGGAAATACGAAGGGGGAACATTGATGATCACTCCATTGATAGGTGAGGCCCTGATCATGGGCCTCCAGGCCCTGGCCATCGCGGGGTTGCTGCTGTTCGTGCACTCGCTCTACCGGGACCTGGCCGGCTGGTGTTCGGGAAAGGACCGTCGATGATCGGGAGCCACGTGCCGGGAGGTCTTCGCATCCATCTTCCCAAAACCGGACATTGGTTCGGCTCCTCCGAGCTGACCCTGCTTTGGGAGAAAGGCACGCAAGTCGTGCTGAGCCTCCTGATCGTCACCATCCTGGTCGGACTGGCCGGCGGCGTCATGAAGACCTTCATCGGCCTTCGCCTGCTGCTGACCGCCGACATCGATCTGGGACTCCGCCATCTCATCGTCAATACGCTCATGTTGCTGGCCGTGGTGGAAGTCTTGAAGACCACGCTCGCCTATTTTTCCGAAGGCCGCGTGCGAGTCACGTTTATCGTGGACACCGTCCTTGTGGTGATGCTGACGGAAGTCATCTCGCAATGGTTCACGGGTGGGGATTGGCAAAGACTCGGCATCCTGGCGATCATTTTGATGACCCTGGGGGTGATCCGGGTCCTGGCCGTCCGCTTCAGTCCCGCTCAACCGGCACTCCATGCTCAGACCCAGCCGATGGGTCTGTCTTCCCCTTCTTGCTAAGGAGGAACGTATGTCACCTCGCTCACTGCTCGACTCACAACCAAGTCCATCCGTGTCCGTCAGCACGCTCGAAGACATGATTCTTTTTTATCTGGATGAACAGGGCGTGATCGGCCTGGATACGCTGGTCGCACTGGTGCCCGAATACAGCTGGAGCCAAGTCTTCCACGCCATTGACCGGTTAGCCAGACTTGGCCGCATCACATTGCGCCGGCACGGGTCTGAATACACGCTCTTCGGCACCCACTACGCTGCCTAGGGTCCCCGGGTGATCCGTTCAGTTCCAGTCCCGCGCACTTGCAACTTGTCAGGCAACGGGAGGGGGCGGGGCGATGTGTCGGACGATCTTGCCTTCCACCATGTAAATGACCAGTTCGGCGATGTTCGTCGCATGGTCGGCAATCCGTTCGATGTACTTGCCGATGAACGTGAGGCGGATGGCCCGCGTGATCGTGACGGGATTTTCGACCATGAAGGACAGCAGTTCACGGAACAGCTGATGGGTCAAATTGTCGACGAAGTCATCATCGGCGCAGACTTTTCTGGCCAGGGCTGCATCCGACCGGACGAAGGCATCCAGGGCTTCCCGCACCATCTTCATGGCCGCATGAGCCATGCGCGGGATGTCGATATAGGGCTTCAACTGCGGCTCCTCATTGAGCTCAATCACCCGTTCGCATAGACTGCCGGCCAGATCGCTCATACGTTCCAATTCCGTGGCGATTTTCATGGCGGTCGTGACAAAGCGGAGATCGCGCGCAGCCGGCGCCTGTAAGGCCAGCACGCGGATGCAATTCTCATCGATTTCCACATCGTAGCGGTTGACGAGCGTATCCCGCTCGATGACCTGGGAGGCCAATGCGGAGTCCCGGTCCGTCAAGGCCTGGATCGCGCGGTGGATCTGTTCCTCCACGAGCGCGCCCATCTTCAGCAGATGTGTCTTGAGGTCGGCGAGTTCCTGATCGATATGACGTTGCATGGTGTTGTATGCTCCTGACTGATCAGCCGAATCGCCCGGTGACGTAGTCTTCGGTCAGCTTCACCGACGGATTGGTAAAGATTCTGTCCGTGCGGTCGCATTCTACCAGCCGGCCCTCATACATGAAGGCCGTATAGTCCGAGATCCGGGCAGCCTGCTGCATGTTATGCGTCACGATAACGATGGCCACTTTCTGTTTCAATTCGCCGACCAGTTCTTCAATGCGGGCGGTGGCGGTCGGATCCAACGCCGAGGTCGGCTCATCGAACAGCAACAGTTCAGGATTCGTCGCCAGGGCCCGGGCGATGCAGAGCCGCTGCTGCTGGCCGCCTGAAAGGTTAAACGCCGGGTCTTGAAGACGATCTTTAACCTCCGTCCACAAAGCGGCATCACGGAGCGCCCGCTCGACCACCCCGTCCAGATCATTGCGCGATGAGATTCCCCGGATGCGCATGCCATAAGCCACATTTTCATAGATCGATTTCGGAAATGGGTTGGGCTTTTGAAAGACCATGCCGATGCGCATGCGAATCTCAATAGGATCCACCTCGGGCCCCACGATATTGATCTTATCCGGATGCAGGATGACCAGACCGTCATAGCGATTTCCCGGATAGAGATCGTGCATGCGATTGAGGCAGCGGAGGTATGTGGTTTTGCCGCATCCGGACGGACCGATCAAGGCCGTGACGCGCCGATCATAGAGATCCAGCGACAGGTCGTGAAGGGCCCGTACCGCGCCATAAGAAAAGCTCAGGCCGCGCGTTTCGGCCTTCAGGACCTGTGGGGATGGCGAGGCGATCATCGTTACCACTGCATCCGTTTTCTGAATCGCGCGCGCACCATGATGGCCAGCGCGTTCATGGCCAAGGTCATCGCCAGGAGGACCAGTCCGGCCGCGGCGGCATTGACGTGAAACTCCTCTTGCGGTCGCGAGACCCAGTTGAACATCTGAATCGGCATCACGGTAAACGGATCGAACAACCATTGAAACGACACGAAGGGAAACTCGGATTGCCACGGGGGAGCCGGGAGAAAGGCGATGAACGACAAGGCGCCCACGGTAATCAACGGCGCCGTCTCGCCGACCGCCCGGGATAAGGCCAGGATCATCCCGGTCAACATGCCGCCCATCGAATAGGGCACCACGTGATCCCGAACCGTCTGCCACTTGGTCGCGCCGAGCGCATAGGCCGCTTCTCGAATGTGCGGCGGCACGCTCCTGATGGCTTCACGCGTCGCGATAATGACCATTGGTAGGATCAGCATCGCCAACGTGAGGCCGGCCGTGAGAAAACTCTGACCGAGCCCGAGCCCATACACTAAGAGTCCGAGTGCCATCAAGCCATACACGATCGACGGCACACCTGCCAGATTTGCGATGTTGATCTCGATGATGTCCGTCATCCAATTTTTGGCCGCATACTCTTCCAGGTAAATGGCCGCGCCCATGCCCAGCGGAACGGCCGCGAGCGCAGTCAGGAGCATTACCAGGATCGTGCCGACCCAGGCGCTGAGAATCCCGGCCTGCGCCGCGAACCGCGAGGGAAAGGAGGACAGGAACTGCCAGGACAAGCGCCCCCCTCCATCATAAAGCAACTGGCCGAGCAAGAGGCCCAGCACAGCCAACGCCAACAGCATCACGGTCAGGCCTTCCACGGCAAAGAAGCGGTCGAGCCGTCTGCCCCTGGAAATGAGCCGTTGAAGCGGACTGGATTTAATAGACTTGTCGGTATCGCTTTTTAAGGACATGGCCCACCAGGTTGAACGCCAGGGTTATCAGTAACAGGGTCAGACCCGTGGCGAAAATGGTTTGATAGCCCACCGTGCCGTGCGGCAGATCGCCGAGGCTGACTTGGACAATGTACGCGGTCATCGTGGCCGCCGGTTCCAGCGGATTCCACGTCAAGGTCGGCTGCATCCCGGCTGCGATCGCCACCACCATGGTTTCACCGATCGCCCGGGACACGCCCAATACATAGGCAGCCGTAATTCCGGACAGCGCCGAGGGAAATACGACGCGCAGGGCCGTTTGCATGCGGGTGGCGCCCAATGCAAAAGCGCCTTCGCGCAGATGTACCGGGACGGCCCGCATGGCATCCTCGCTGACAGAACTCACGTAGGGCACGATCATGATCCCGATGACCAGGCCGGCGCTGAGCATGTTGAAGCCGGGCAGGCCCGGCCAGAGCGTTTGCAGCGCCGGGGTGACCAGCAGCAGCGCGAAATATCCGTAGACCACCGTCGGCACGGCGCTCAATAATTCAAGGGCCGGCTTCACCGTTTCTCTGAGGCGGCGCGAGGCATACTCGCTCAAATAAATCGCGATGAGACTGCCCATGGGAATGGCCACCGCCAGCGCCACGCCTGTCGTCACCAGCGTCCCCGACACAAGGGGCAGGATCCCATAGTGCGGCTCGGCAAACAGCGGCGTCCATTGAGAATCGGTGAGAAACTCCCACACAGAGACATGGCGGAAGAACTGGAGCGACTCGTAGGTCAGCACGCCGACGATGCCGATCGTGATCGCCACTGATGTCAGCGCAGCGGCCAGCAGCAGCAGTTCGATCCCTTTCTCTTTCAGGCGAGACCCCATAGAGCGACGTATCGACGACTCGTCAATGTCCCGCACCATACCAGATTTGAGTACATCGGCGTCCATCGTTCTCATCGCTTACTGCTTGGCCTCCCGCAGCAACATCTCCTGGATCGTCATGCCGATCGTCGAGACGCCTTGAAACGCCGTGCCGACTTTATTGGCCCGAAAATGGGTCACGGCCACCTCGTACGCCTGCCGGGGAAGCGGAACATACTTGACCTGCGGCACGAGCGCGGAGGCCTGGGAGAGATAAAACTCCACAAAGCGTTTCACTTCCGGCTTCGCCGCCGACTTCGTATTCACATAAATAAACATCGGTCGCGACAGCGGCTGATACGTGCCGCTTTCCACCGTCTGGCGGGAGGGGAGCACCGGCCCGTGCCCGCCATCCACGGCCACGGCCTTCAGTCGCTTCTGGTTGGGCTCATAATAGGCATACGGAATGTACCCCAGCGCCTGTTTATCGTTGGAAATGCCCTGAACAAGCGTATTGTCATCTTCGCTGGCGGTGTAATCGCCGCGGCTCGCTTTGGCTTTCCCGACGACGGCTTCGGTGAAGTAGTCAAACGTTCCTGAATCCGATCCCGCGCCAAAGAGCTTCAGCGGCTGATCAGGCCAGCTCGATCGGATCTGGTTCCACTTCTTCACCTGTCCCTGGGCCGCAGGGTCCCACATCTTTTTCAATTCCGCCACGGTGACGGAGTCGACCCATGTGGCTTGGGGGCTCACCGCGATCGTCAGTGCATCAAAGGCGATCGGCAACTCCACATATTGAATGCCGGCGGCGCGGCAGGCCTCCATCTCATTTGCTGAAATGGGGCGGGACGCGTCCTGCACGTCTGTTTCCCCGCGACAGAATTTCTTGAACCCGCCTCCGGTCCCGGAGATCCCCACGGTGACCCTGACTGAACCTCGAGTTTCCTTTTGAAATTCTTCGGCGACCGCTTCGGTGATGGGAAAGACCGTGCTGGATCCGTCGATTTTAATGAGCGCCGTGGATCCGGAATAGCCGTCAGCCAGCGGCCATGCCAAGAGGCCGATAGTGACCAAGATCAATTGCGTGCCCGACGAAATCAGTGCGGTCATCTTCATATCTATCCTTTGTTCACATGCGTTGACTGGTTATAGGAGCAATAATTGGGGTGCCTCACCGGTCCGGAGACGGTGACTTCGTTCGTAACTCCCGCGCGATCTGCGCCAGATCAAGCGCCAAAACGCGCCCTGGATCAACATACGGCCATGAATCCCGCTCATCGGCAGGCACGACCGCGAGCGATGATGTAAAAGTTACACGAAACCCAGCTCGGGTGATGGGCAGCAGAGGACTGTCAATGGGATCAATTTGGGAAATCATGTTCTGATTCAATCCTTCGGATGGAAGTGTCCGGTTGTTGGCGAGGACAAGATAACACTGACCTCGCCGTACAAACATTCCACCCGATGTAATGGCCAGCCCCACATCGGCATCGGAGATCCGGCGATAGAACGTGACCAGTTCATCCGGTTTCGCTTGTTCCAGCCCGCGGCTGAGTTGCGTGGCCAGTTGTTTCACTTCTATCGATGAAAAAGCAGGTCTGCCTTCGCCCTCACCGCTCAAGAGGGAGCCGATGATTCCCTTGCGCGCAATGACACGCACCCCGTGGAGGATCGTGGCCATCTCCTCCGGACTCACAAGCGCTGGATGGCTGTGGTCACCAGACTTCCGGGTATCGGCTTCCAGCCGAATGGAGGTTAACGAATCCACATAAATCTGTCGGGGAGGCGGCGAGCCGGCACAACCTTCCAGCATCAAAAGAAAGCCAACGAGGACGCTGGTCCCCTTCGATCCCGATATGCTCTGCATGATCGCCCCGCTCATGATCGATGGCCCGTCGTTGAAGCCTGTATTTACTTGCCGATATTCCGGGCTGCGTAACGCTGCTCCGATTCGGCAGGCGACTCGGCCATCGCTCCCTTTACCAGGCCTAGCTCCTGGCGGTTCTTTGCCACTTGGGTTCCACTGAGCGGATACAAGCTCGCGCGCGCCACCGTTTCTTGACCCTGTTGGCTGTTGACGAATGATAAGAATTCCTCCACCAGGGGACTGAGCTTTTCCTTGGCATTGGTCTTCACATAGAGATACAGCGGCCGGCTCAGGGGATAGGTTCCGGACATCACGCTCTCCTGCGATGGGAGTACTGCCGGATCACCCGCCTTCGCCGCGATCGGCACCGTCCGTACGGAGGAGATTTGGAAGCCGACGCCCGCATAGCCGATTCCTAACGGATCTTGCGCAATGGCGATAATTTCCGAAGCAGATCCTGGTTGTTCGATCACCTCTTCCTTGAGTTCTCCGCCTTTCAAGACTATTTGCTTGAAAAAGGCACGGGTACCGGAGCGGCGGTCGCGTCCGTAGAGGTGGCAGGGCTGTTGACTCAGCGGACCGTCTTCAATACCCACCTGTCCCCATTTCACGATGGGAGCATGCCCGCGCTTATGCTCCTTGCCGAAGATTCCATCGACCTCCTCTAAGGTCAGCTGCGGTAGCGGATTATCTTTATGGACATAGATAGCCACGGCATCCATCGCGATCGGGATTCCGATCGGCCTGTAACCATGGTTGCTCTCAAACCCCTGGTTCTCTTCCTCTGTCAATTCCCGTGAAGAGGCAAGGAGTTGGACCTGATTGGAACCTCCGGTTCCTCTTCCGCGCACCTTATCCCCGCGTCGTTGGTACGAAAGGCCCAACTGAAATTCCCGGATCGCTGCATTCGATCCGACGTTTTCCACGGCAATTTGAATGCCGGGATGGAGGCTGATGAACTGCGCCGCCAGTTTGGACATGACGGCACTCATGGTATCCGAGCCGGCGATGCTCAGCTTTCCGGAAAGCCCGTTTCTATTTTGGTACGGCTCGATGCCGGCATCGACCGTGATGCCGCCGGTGAGTGTCATGGCGCCGCCATATTCGGCCCGCACATCGGGGACCGTGCAGACCGTGGAAAAAATCCCTGCCACCAAGGCTAGGGGAAAGTTGACGATAGATGGGTGTGGTCTCATCTGTGCTTCTCCATGATTATCGGTCTCTAAAGTTAGTGTTTCAGCCATGTGTCATGCAAGTGCTGACTAGTTCCAGAACCATTGCATCTGAAACCGGAGTTGTGAGGCGTCAAACTCATCCTGAGGACGAGCCGCCACGAGCGTACTGTTCAACCCGTCTTTAATGACATAATCAGCGGTGAACCGGAGATGGGTATCCGGTTCCCACACCAAGCCAAGGTTCCAGGTCCTCGACTGACCGTCCGGGGCTCCGGCGAGCGACTTGAACCCGCCATAATACTCACCCCAGCGGACATAAGGGGTGAGCATGCCCACATCGGAATAGCGCCAGGTGTAATACCCCTGCACATAGCCGCCGTGAAGACTGGACTCATCAATGACTCCGGCGGCATTGCGCTTCGGACCTCGTCCGACGGTGAATTCAGCGAGAAGGCCCCAGGGCTGCGGCGGGGTCCAGAGGTACCCCGTCACACGTTGATCTTTGATGTCGCACCCTGTGTTGTTTAACGTCCCCGGGCAGGTCGCCCCGGCGCTCGGTGTCACGGCGAATGTTCCGTGAAACGCCAGGACGCCGGCTTCCAGAAGTCGTCCATTCTGAAATTGGAACGGGTAGGCCAGCTTCGCTCCGATGTGTTTGTCTTTATTAAACTCGTCCCGGTTTCTCGTTTGTCCGTTGTACACCATGATGCCGAACACGCCATAGTCCCCAGGCCCGTTGTGATAGGCAGCCAGTTCGGAAAAGCGCTCCTGTGCAACTTTGGGACTCCAGTAGTATGCGATACCCAAGTCTCGTTCTCCCGGCGCCCCGCTCTGGATCGATTCGTGCCGGTCCATTTCCTGTCGGTTGGTACTGGAGCGATAGGTATCGAATGCATTGGGAACCCGGTGAAGACCCAAGCGGAACCGGTGGACTCTATCCTTCGTGAGGTAGTAGTCCATATAGGCGTCGATGATTTCACGATTCTCGAGTTGCTGTTGGCCCCCTTCCAAAGCGAATTGCGTGAAGAAGGCGACCCGTTCGGACACCTGTCCTTGGAGCACCAATCGCAACCGTCGGACATAGAACTCGTTGCCGTTCTGATCACCGAAGCTGTCATTTAACGGAAGATCAAATTTGCTACTGGTGGCGCCGAGATTGTAACGAAATTGAGTGTACCCATTGATGCGAATGCGCTCATACCAGCGGGGGTTGCCGGCCATCTGCAATTCCGCAGACTGCTCGAAGACTCTGCGCTCTTCTTCGGCCTTTAACCGGATCCAATCCTCTTGAGTGATGACACCTTTTTCCAGAAGCAGACTTTCCAAATTCGTGCTCTGAATTGAGAGGCGTTGGCCGGATCCTGCCCGTGCACTGTCATCTGAAACTGGAATGGCCGCTCCATTCCGCTCCGGACCAATCCCATTGGATTCTGCTGCCACTGCCGCGACCTCGTTGCAGCCCAACATGAGAATCATGCAAGCCGGGCGCAAGATCGAGGAGGTGATCAGGCGCCTTTTCCTGGAGTTGTTCGGATATTGCGGCATCTTCACTCGGGTCCCTTCTGTTAAGGATAAGTGTGCGCTTCCTCTTGCCACGCGGAAGGGATCGTAGATGACCGCAGTTAGGAACTTGTGACAGGAATGTTACGGGAATGTTAACTTTTAGGGCAGCGTGAGGAGCCACGGTGCGCTCTGAAGTCAATCAAGGGCTATGGCAGCAGCCAGCCGGTGATCACGCTGCTGAGACCATGGCCTGCCACGATCCTGCCAAAGGGAGGGGCGCGAACAGTGCGCTCAGCCGACGATTCGACTTGCGGGTCCAACATAGGGAAAGCCATGTCGTGACGTGCGGGTCAGTCACCATGAGCCATTCACTGTTCAGCAGGAGTACATCGCGATGGACGTGTTCCGCATCGCTCTATTTCTGATGTTGACAGGCCTTGTTTCGTTGCCTGGTGTGGCGTCAGCCGAAGGGAAAAGAAACGACCAGCTACGACCGGCTGTCCTGCAAGCCCAGCGATCCGAATCGTCGGCCACAGAAGGGGAGGGACCATCCCCGGCCATTGAGCTCCCGCCTGGAGGCACCTCGATCGAAGATCTTCTCCTCCAAAAAGGCTCGATCACGATGGACGAGTGGATCCAAATTCGGGCGGAGCAGGAATACAAAGGCGCGGATCAGGAACGGCGGCTGGATAGTCTGGAAGAATGGAAGAGTAAAACTGAACTGCTGCCGATGTTGCGCGATAAGGTCAATTTCGGCCTGAATGCGCTGCAATTTCTCTACGGGCATGTGAACGCAGATGTGCCTGAAGG
Organism: uncultured bacterium; assembly: GCA_965285945.1. Classification (GTDB taxonomy): domain Bacteria; phylum Nitrospirota; class Nitrospiria; order Nitrospirales; family Nitrospiraceae; genus Nitrospira_D. Next base: position 31,639 of record CBDIWP010000008.1, read on the forward strand.
GCGCAGCCAGGACAGTTTGTCAATCCGACGGTCGGAGATTATTTTTTGGGGAAAGCTGAGCGAGTTCATCCCACGCTGGCACACCCTGATGGAGTTTCAGAGCATCGGCCTGACGAACCAGACGCCTGATTGCTCAAACAGTCCGGCAGGCATCTGTGCCAATAAGGCAACCGGCGGTCCCGTGTCGGCCACGTTCTTCCGTGAGGCCTATATCGATATTCGGCCGGTTCAATCTTGGGCGCCAACCCTCAATACGATCAGGCTGGGTATCTTCCGGATGCCGTTTGGCATATTCACCGAAACATCGGGCGGCTTGCGCGATGTCATCAGTTCTCCCTACCTTACCTCCGTCGGGAGCGGCACTGGCAACAGGAACGGGACGGGCGGCGCCATCGAATTTCTCCAGGAACGGGATTACTTTGCCGATGTGCGCGGCAGAATTGCCAACCGTCTGGAATATGTCGTCGGCATCATGAACAACAATAATTATCAGGCCAACTCGCTGTTGAGCACGTCCTCTGGAATCGGCGGTGCCAATCAGCCGAAGGCGTATTACAGCCGCATTCGGCTGTTCGGGAGCGACGTGTCCTTCATTAGCTTCACCATGATTCAAGGCATGTCGAATAATACCGGAACCCTCATCAATGGGCGCGGTAAAGGGGTGTTTGATCGCTACGGAGTGGATTTCCGGTACACCTCCAGAGTGCTGCCCGGGTTCATGGTGCAGGGGGAATATTGGCAGGGCCACGATGGCGCCAATGCCACGACGGTCGGCACTCCCGCACAAGGAGCTTGTCTTGACCAGGCCGCTTGCGGCGGGTCCGGCGCTCCGGGGATGAACCGGCGGACATGGTATGTGCTCACCAAGTATCTCGTCACCAGCGGGCCATTCGAAAACTTTGAACCGACCTTCATGTATGAGCAGTTTGATCCGAACACTAGGATGTCCAATGACTTGTATACGAGGTCGATCCTCGGATTGACCTATTACTTCGAGAATTTCCCCCCGAAACTCCAATCCAAGATTCAGCTGAACTATGAGTTCCGTCACCATTCGGGGTTAGGCACCGGCCCCAATACCCCCGCTTATGATTCCCGATCCGATCCGTTCGCGCAAAATGCCTTCTTCGTGCAGTTCCAAGTGCGATTCATGTGATGAGAACCGCGTTGAATCATGGGCGTTGCAATCTCATCCAGGTCGGAGTAAGGAGGGGCATGAAATCGACCATCCGGAGCCTGTTCTTGTGCTTGTCCGTCGCACTGAGCGCGTGCGGGTCGGAGAAAGTATTTCCGCCGGAGGCTATGGACGGCGTCGATCTGAGCTTTGATTTCGCACGATGGCGGATGCTGCCCAATCAAGCGATCGCGAAAAAGATCCGGCTCGGCGGGCGAATCGTTCAGGCCGAGAAAAAGGGCGATACCATCATCCTTGTCGTTGCGCAGCTCCCTATCGTCGAGCATCCCGCATACGGTCCTAAAGACCTTGGAAGAAGTAAAGGCGAATTTGCGCTGACCTATCGAGGCCGGATTGAGTCCGCTTTTCTCCAGCCCGGCAATCGCGTCATGGTGGTGGGCAAGACTCATGCTCCGACGCTGGTCAGCGTTGACGATCTCCCGAAAAGCCTTCCAACCGTGATCGCAGACTGCGTCCATTTCTGGAATACCGGGGGCCGGGATATTTCGGACTTTCCTTCCATGGGCGGGGGATATGAACCGCTTGAACAACGTACGGCTTGTGTCACCACTGACTAGGAGGCACCCTATTCGCCGCCGGATGCTCTGGGCCGCTGTCTGTGTCGTGGCGCTCCATGGCTGCAGCCATGAGGCCTCCCTCGCGCGGGACACGTCTGCGGGCGGGGTGGTGGCCTTTTCCGTTCAGTCGGAAGCCGATATTTATTCATCGGCGGGACGGCGCGATGCGTTGCGCATCATGCAAGAGAAGTGTCCATTGGGTGCCCGGATTCTCAAGGAAGGGGAATTGCCGAAGGTCAGCAAAGCGGCCGATCGCGCCTGGGGAGCCCAAATCGGAACCGACCGCATCTGGGGAATTCAATTCACATGCAAATGACCAGGTGCCTTCGCCCCCTGTTGTGCTGGTGGTTCATCCTGATCGGTCTCCCGGTTGCTGGGTGTCACCTGACCGGCTCCGGACGGCTGGTCTATGATCACAACGGCACGCGCATAGGGATCGAAGCCGATCCCACGGTGTCCCGTTCAGATCATCCGGTCTGGAACAGTCACCCGGCCGGGCTGGCGCCAAGAGAAATGCAATCCCTGCTCAAAGTCATTCAAGTCAGCGGATGGAGTGGCACGCTCGCCGGCATCGTGGCCACTCCGCGACCAGTTCCCTTGTTCACACCGAAGCAGTTGTCGGCAATCGCTGGTCACCTGGCGGCCGCATTGCAGGAAGCTCAACCCACGGAGCGAATCTTCTTTTCCTTGCCCAAGCCGGACGTGGCATACAGCGAAGATCGAACGGAAGGATCGTTGTTTCTCCGCGGACGGTATCTGCACGTGGTGGTTACGGACCATGCCGCCTTTCTCCGGGCCGATACGGGGGGCGGAGAACCAAGAGATATTCGCGACACGAAGGGCATGAAGCTGTGGGCCGCCGGCCCGGCCCAGGCGGCCATGGTGCCAGACCTTGAGGAGCCACGCTGGGCGCCATTCGAGGAGGTCCATCTGTCGTTACACGTCAAGGAGGTTCTAGCCCGGGAGGAAGACCCTCAGGCCAGTCGTCGAGAGGGAATAGAGGTATCGAACGTACCCATCCCATCTGCATCCGAGAGCCGTGAACCTGGTGGTTCACGGGAGGACTTACAACTTCTCATTCGCGAACTCACCAGCTCGAACCTGGAGCTTCGTGGACGTCTTGAGGAGCAAACCAAGCGGACGAAACAGCTTACGGAACAGGTGGAACGGCTGCGCCGTGATCTCGACCGGGCGAAAGCCAAGCGATCGCCGCCATGAAAAGGCCCCGATCAGTAGTCACATCCTGCCTACCTGCGGTCGCTCAACGGCCTTGCCCGGACGCCCTAGATTTATGAACCGACGCAGACCATTGAGTAAGGAAAGATGTATTCCGGGATAGCGAGCAGCGGATATTCCAGCACATCGATGCTGCGGGGCGACACAATTCCGTTATCGCCCAAGTGTAACCAATGCATCTTGGGATGCCTTGTGATCCGGCCGTCAGCGAGCCGTTGCGGCCGCTCCTGAGAACTTTAATGCGACGGCACTTTGCGCGGCCTGGCTGGGGGGCAGAGGAAAGAAGCCGGCTTTCATCACCGCCTCTTGTCCCTCATAGCTCATGATGAAGGTGAGAAACTCCTGAACTCCTGCGGGTAAAGGGAAATTGGGGGATTGATCGACATAGAGATACAAGACTCGGCGAAGCGGATAGGACTCGTCGAGCACTGTCTTTGATGATGGGCTGATGAATGGCATACCGGCTGCTTCGGCAAGAGGCACCACACGGACAAATGAGGCTTGTAGTCCCAGGCCGCTGTACCCGATCCCGAGCGGATCACGGCTCAAGTCGAGGATCACAGAGGCGGCACCCGGATCCTCATGAAGGTCGGGTTTGAATTCACCGCCAACGAGGCAGTGCTCCTGGAAAAACGCGCGGGTTCCTGATTTCCGATCACGGCCATAGAGGCGGATCGAAGCATGCTCCCATCCCGCGCCGAGCCCGAACTGTCCCCACTCGCTGATCGCCGTCTTATACCCCCGGTTACGCGTCGTCGAAAAAATGGCATCCACCTGCTCCAATGTAAGCCCAGAGAGGGGGTTGTCTTTGTGCACGTAGAGCGCCACTGCGTCGACCGCCACGGGGACGGCTGTCGGTTCGTACCCGTGCTGGGCGACAAATTCTTTCATCTCGGCATCAAACAACTCTCGGGAGGTGGCGACCAATCGGAAATTGGCCGCTCGTTCTTCGAACAGCATGACCTTGCCCGTTTTACCGAGCGGAGGCTGGAGAAATTCGGCCACCGCCTTCGTGGATCCCCCACCTTTCACCTCAATCGTCACCTTCGGTTGGCGACGTTGAAATTCAAGGCTGAGGCGGCGCAAAAGAGGATACATGGTTTCTGAGCCCTGGACTTGGAATGTGCCTGATACCTGGGACTGGGGATTGTAGTGAGCCCGTGCGGCGTCATTAGCGATGGCGATCGGGCCGCTCACCTCGGCGGCCGATCGTTCGACACCGATGGTCAGTCCAAGCATGAACACGATCACTATTCCCCGCGCAGAGGCGCTACAAAAAGGCACCATGAAGAAGACCCTCCCTTTATCTGATCACTGCTCGTATCAGGATTGTACCGAGCCAGTATTGCGGACGAGCCACTGCAATGTTACAGGCGTGTTAACTTTTTACTCCCGACAGAGGAAAGACAGGGCGTGGCAAGCCGGCCCCCGCAATAGAACGACGCGCTTTCCGACATAGACCGAGTATTTCTGCCTTCAAACTCAACCTCATTCTCGGGCAATTCATGATCCCCATCATGTTTCAATCTGCGGCATGAAGGTCGTCTTGACATTGGGCGCCACCCAGCCCAGGAGGAAGACACTGATGAAGATGACATTGAGGCTGACCGGTAAGGCGAACAGTCACGACAGGCGAACTCCTCTCATTCAGGTACACAAACGAAATGCAGGAACCCTCCGGGGTTCCTGGTGCGGGGAATTATGCCGAATCAGGAGTCGGTTAACTCAATTCCTCGAACGTATCAAGCCTGCCGGACAGGCTAGGGTGCCTCCTTAAGTCTCAGGGTTCGAATTCAGGCGATACCCCACTAGAGGATGCCCATCGATCAGGGTGCCATGCTTTACCAGCTTCAGTCGGAGACCTTCAAGGAGACGCGCCAGTTGTTTCTCTCGAAGCCCACCATCTTCCCCCCACACAAGAGCCGCTAACTCATCGCCAGACACTATCTGGTCAGGTCTCTCGGCAAGACGTCGAAGCACCGTCGCCTCGGCACCGTTGAGACTGACCGTTTGCCCCGCCATATGTGCGAGGACACACCCGGTCTCAAGCACCAGCTTCCCATTTAAGTATCGTTCACCGCCGGGAAGCGGGGCCCTATGGCGCATCAGTATGGCCTGGATACGAGATACGACCTCCCGGGGACTAAACGGTTTGGTGATGTAATCGTCTGCCCCGACGCTGAACCCCGCTACTCGATGCTCCTCGCTCCCAAGAGCGGACAGAAGGATGATGGGCAGGTCTTGAAAACGGGTGTCGTCCCGTAGCCGCCGGCAAAGCGTGTAGCCGTCTATCCCTGGCAACATGACGTCGAGCAGAACCAAGCTTGGATTCAGGCGCTCGATCGCTTGCCATCCTTCGTGGCCGCCCGATGCCACCGAAGTGCGGAAACGAGCCTTGCGAAGGGTATGATCCAGAAGACAGGCTTGCGCCCGGTCGTCCTCCACGATCTGGATGATCTCAAGCGGCATACCGCAAGATAGCGCCTCCGGATTGCCGGTCGATGAACGTGGGGTTACAGAGCGGTTACATCTTCAGCCAGCGATGCCCGCTCCAGCGCAACCGGATGGAAACCTTTCCGCTTTTTGGATACCGTCAGGCAATCTCGATCCGATGGAAGATGCAGTCGCGCGAAAGCGGATTGTTTTCGCTAAGGACGTACGGCATCAACCCGTGAATGGCGCGTCAGGTCCGGCATTAGTGGATGAAGTAAGTCCGTTGCTGTCACTTAGAGGCCGGCTACAAGACCCGCAAATACAGGACGCTGCTGTCCCCCTTGTTCGCCTCCCGGCGTAAGACGGCAAACGCGGTCTTGGTGGTTTCATTCACGGTAATCGCCAAGCGAGCCGAGAAATATTGCGACTTGATATCGTACTCGCTGCGCAACTTGGCGCCGATTTCCTGAAAGCTGCCGATCCGGTCGAGTTCGACTTTGTTCCGGAACGGCCGCCCTTGCACGATCTCCATGGCAATCGTCTGGGAAATGGCAGGATCCAGGGACTGGATCACCAGGGGATCGGCCGTATTCAAATTAAGCAGGGCGCCGCCTTCCGGCGGATAGACCGTCACATACCGGGAGAGCTTCTCGACGATCTCCGGGGTAAAGCCCTTCACGAGCCGCAGATCGCCCAGCGTTTCCAGCGGCACATTGGCCGCCTTATAGGGAGGTTTTTGCGACTGATAGTAGAGGCTTTCCGCGCCGACCGGCTCGGGCACTTCATCCTGATCGACCCAATCGATGAGCGGATCGACCAGATCGGGAGTGATCTGGAGCAGCTCAAACAGGCGCTTCACCCGAAAAATTTTCGTTTTCCGTTGCAGCTCGTCGCCGCGGTTGACCGCCAGATCGTTCAGATTCAGCTTGCCGCGTTCGTCTTCGATCTGAGCGCTGAGGAGCCCGTCGCCGATGGCAAAGTTTTTGATCGGCATGGCCCACAGATCGGTCGGTCCGTCGAAGAACGCGCCCGTCTGACGGTCACGCATGAAATCCTGCTGCAGGACGGCCCGGGCGGCTTGCACCGCCGCACGGGTCAGCATAGAGGCTTTGAAATTGTCGCGAAAGGCGGCGGCTTCCCGATATTCACGCCGGGCTTCCGCGTCGAACTCCAGAATGAGGGCGACCAGGAGCGCGAGCACGAGGAGGGCAAGGAGCAGGGCGACGCCCCGTTCATCATCCTTTCGCATAACTCAGGACCCTGACGGTGGCATCCAGGTTGACCGGGTTATCGAACTTGGGGCGGATCTGCAGATGTCTGACTTGCAGGCCATAAGGCGCTTGATCGATGGCGACCAACAGGGCCAGCAGTTCCGGCAACTGCACGCCCTCGAGACGAAGGTCGACGGCCGTTTCCTGGTACCCTTGAGCCAGCGCCTGCACCTGCGGCTGCATGCCGGTGATGCGTTCCCGCACATGCGTGGCGGTTGCGGCTTCTTCCATGAAGGTAATCAGCGAAAAATGGCTGTCTGCGGGCGGCATGCGGCCTTCGGCGTGTTTGAGGCGTGCCTGCTTAACGATATATTCCTGGCTCAAGCCGGCAAGCTCCCGGATGTCCTTTTGTTTCCGGACGGCCTGCCGGTCGAGGTGATCCAGCTTCGCCAGGAGCGGATCGATCACCACGACAAAGAGCAGACTCAATCCGACCACGAAGCTGCCCGCCAGGAGGATCATGCGCTCCCGCGATGAATAATGGTGCCAGCGGTCTCTGAACGTCTGCATCATGGCTGGCGCACCGTCACGTTCATGCGGAAGATGACTTGGCTCGGGGCGGCTCCCACCCGGGTTTCCGTCACGGACACTTCCTCAAATTGCGGACTGGATGTGAAGGTCTGTTTCAATTTTTCGATGGCGTCGAACGAGGTGGTTTCGCCTTCGATCAGAATCACCCCGCCATCCACCGTTAATTCCCGCACTTTCACCGGCGTTCCCGCCGGCAACTGCCTCACGAATGTCGAGAGCGTCGTGAGTACGGTCCCTTGCGCGCCGCCGTCGATGAGGCTCAGCGCTTTGTCCACCACGCCTAACCGGTATCGCGCCTGATCCAGTTCATCACCCGGCGACGCGGCAGTCCCGAAGGCTTGCTCATAGTGCGTCTGCAGGGCGGATTTCAACTGGGCCACGCGCTCGTCCTTGAGCACCAGATGAATGGAGAAATCCGCCACGGCCAGCAGCGCAATGATGAGGCCGGCGCCCAAGGCCAGCCGACGGTCGTGACGCGACGCGCCGGTTTGCGCCGCCGCATCGGTGACGCCCTTGAGATCGAGTGCCAAGCCGATCGGGGAGGCGGAAAAGTGCCACCGCGGGCGCACGATCTTGGGATGGATGGCGAGTCCGAATGCGATGGAGAACGCCCGGGGACTATTGGGTCCGAATCCCTGCCGCGGACCGACCGGATACAGGCCCAACTGGCGGGCGACATACCCGCCCACTTCCCGAAGCTTCGATCCGCCGCCCGAGATCCAGCAATGAGTGAGACGCGTGCGCTCCGTGCCTTCGTAGGCCTGCAACGTCACGCGCAATTCCTTCAGCAACGGTTCGAGCCAGGCCTCCACCTGCTGCACGGCCATCTCCCGTTTGCGCCGCTCCGCCTCGGCAAACGTGCAGGCATAGCGAACCGCCAGCGCATGCGTGAGGTGATTGCCGCCCCAGAGAATCGTCCGCAGTACGACGGGCCGCCCTTCGTGAACCAGACAGATCGTGGTTTTGGTGGCGCCCACGTCGATGATGGCGAGGTCTTGCGGAACCTGCCCCCCTTCGCCCCTCAGGTACTGTGTGACTGAAAACAGTGCCATGGCGTCGACGTTGATTGCGGAAGGCTCGATCTCGGCCGCGGCCAGGAAGCGGAGATGTTCAGCGACTTTGTCTTTGGGCGCGGCGGTCACCAGTACTTCGGATGATTTCCCGTTACGGGGGATGCCCTCCGGCGTGAGCCCCGGCGGCAAAACGAGGGTGCCGACCGCCAAATCCTCGAGCGGCATGGGGACGAGGTTCTCGACTTCAAACGGTACGACTTGAGACAGCTTCGCAGAGTCCTTAAACGGGAAGGAGAGCGTTCGGACGAACAGATCCTGACAGGGAATCGCCGTCACCAATCGGTCGGTGGCGTAGAGCCCATGCTGCCACAGAAAACCACGGAGCGATTGAATACGACGGGCCGGGTCCAAATCCTCCGGTTTCGCGTAGGGCATCGCATGCTGAAAATAGTCGATCGTTTCGCGCCCGCTCAAGCGCCGGCGGAAGCGGACGGCTTTCAAGCCGGTCTGCCCGATATCCAATCCTACACATTCGGTCACGATACTCATCGGTCTATCCTGTTCTGTCCCGTCAGGTGCACGGCTACTCTACAATGCCAGCCTGGCTTGCGCCAATGTTCCTTGGACTTTCACGGTCATCGGCGTCCCCGGCGGAAGGGGAGGCAGGCCGAGAGTCGCGGCCTTCGAGGTGAAGCCCGCCCCGGGAACCACCGTCACGGTCAATGCCACCTGACTGTTCTGAATCGGCTGCTGCAACGTAATGGTCCCTTCGCCCATAAAGGATCCGTCCAGGCCGTCTCCTTTGAACTCACCGACATCACACAGGGTATCCCGGCATGTCATGCTTGCGGACACCTTGGAAAAAGCCAACGAGAGCGTTTTGGCGCTTGCTAACGGAATGCCATCCACCGTGAGGTCTTTCACTTCGGCTTTCCACGTCCCCTCGCCTTTGACGGCATTGAGCGGAACCTGACCGGACTCCAGACGATGGGAGAAATCTCCCGTGAGCAGGCCATGGGTCACATAGCGGCGGACCAGCTTGGATAAGTCGATCTGCTGCAGCTGCCCTTTGACGGTCACCGGACCGCGTAAGGAATATGACGAGGACGCGACAGTCGCTTTGGCCGTTCCGGCGTTGGGCGTCGTCTGGTCCAGCTGCACCGATAGATCGAGGTTCAGACCTCCCGTCAGGGCTTTGAACGCGCCGAGGTTCGCATGGACAAATGCCACCTGGACGGGATCGGCATTCGGTTTCGAGAACGTCACATTCCGCCATTCGAGCCCCATAGGAGCGCCCACCGCCCACTCGGTGACGCGCACCTCCATACCGGTCCTGCGGGTGACTTCCGCCAGGACCCGCGCGTGAAGCGCCTCATACGGAAACGTGGCGAGCAAACAAACGGCCATCACACCCACGCCTCCGATGATCCACCAGACCGACTCTTTCGATGCAGCGGGCCATTGCCATGGCGACAGTCTCATGAAGCTCCGATCGTGACCCATTCCCGAATAATCCAAGGGTCCGCATCCGGCGTATCGAAAGTGACCTCGAATAGCACCGCCTTCGGCATCTTCGTGATGGTCGACCACTCATCCGCCCAGATCCGGGCTTGCGCGTCATAGTAGCGCACGTTAAAGGCCTTCACCTGAGTGGCCAGTGCCACTTGATCCACCGATTCGTCGGTGAGCCCGTAAATATTCCGCCGGGCAAATCGCATGAGCCGATCACGGTCACGTGTATACACCACCCGGATCGTCTCGCTGGCCACGCCGGGCGATGCCCCGACGTAATCCCCGATGGTCAGGAACGCGAGGGTATCGGCGGGTTGTCCGTCCTGTGTGCCGTTCACACCCAGCCAGGGAAAGGCCTGGACATTCCGGCCGATCGAGACTTCATCCGCCATGACCCGCAGAACCCGCCGGATCGTTTGCTCCTTTGCGGAATGGGCGCGTCCCGCATCGACCACCTGGGTCGTCGTGACCAGGGAGCCGAAGACGATCGCTCCGACCGTGGCCAGCAACGCCGTGGCCACCAGCATTTCCACAAGGGTGAAGCCGCACTCGGCGCTAGAACGTGAGACCGGAAAAGACATACGTGCTCACTTCCACCGTTTCTTCCGTGGCCCCCCGAGGCCAGGACACCTGCACACGAACCTCGCGAATCAGCTGCAACGGCGTCGGCATGATGGAGCGTTTCCATCGATAGCCCTTGGCCCGCTCCACGGGAATGGCGGTCGACGTCACACCCAGCGGCGGCCCTTGAAAATCGCCGCCGACTTCCCCGATGGGATAGGCCGCCAGCAGTTCCGCCTCGAGCAATTTCTCCTGAGCCAGCAACGTGGCCGCCGTCAATTCCTCCGCTCTCGCGTGAAGGTCGAGATCGAAGTTCCGGAGACCCAGGAGGACGGGGAGGGCGATGGCCAAAATCGCAATGGCCAGGAGAACTTCCAACAGCGTAAAGCCCCCTTCACTGTCGGATTGGCCCGTGATGGTGCGAAGCATAGGTTGGTTCCCGGCCGATTACAATCGGATCCCCAGCGACGCCGGCGTCGGTCCCTGCGGCGTCTGCAGCAACGGCTTAATGCGCTCCGGAATCGGCTGGTTACGCAGGGGTTCGATCCGTTCGTCGCTCGTGCGGATGGCGCCGGTCAAGGACTCTACGGCAATGGCCAACACGCGGCTGCCGGTATCGCCGAAATGGACGGTCAGCGGATCGATACGCCCGTTAGGAGAGAAGGACAGGTCGATCCGGCCGGACAGGCGCTTCGTCTGCCCGACCGAGATATCGGTAAATTTGATCGTCTCCGGGAGCGAGCGGGGGAAGCGCCACACGGCGTCCAGCGGAAGTTTTTCCTCCTTGCCGTCCATGATCATCACCCAGTAGGTGCCCCGGTCGAGGTCGAGATACAGCTTCACCGGCTTTTGCCCGACGACCGCCAGGGTTTGCAAACTGCGGAGCACGCCGATAAACTTCCGCCCGGTCGAAGCCAGGTCTTCACCCACCGTGATCCGGGGAACGACCAGCACTAAGACTCCGCCGAGCAAGAACATGACGATGATCATTTCAAGCAACGTAAAGCCGGCGGAAGAACCGCCGGCCTCCGATGCGGGACTGCCCGCCGCTCCTTGGTTGGATCGAACCGGTCTCATCAGTCAGTCTCGTTCCAGATTCCAATTCGTGATGTCCGCATTCACGCCTTCGCCGCCCACCTCGCCGTCCGTCCCGAGCGACATGATTTCATAATCGCCTCTCTGGGCGGGAGCCGGACTCAGATATTTATAGGAATTCCCCCAGGGATCTTCCGGAAGCTTCTGCAAATAGCCGCCCAGCTTCCATTTTTTGGGCACCACGCCGACGGACGGCTTTTCAATGAGCGCCTTCAACCCTTGTTCCGTGGACGGATAGACGCCGTTATCCAATTTATAGAGCTGCAAGGCCCCTTCGATATTCCGTATCTGGACCTTGGCCGCGGTGCGTTTGGCGTCATCCGTGCGACCCATGATGCGGGGAACCACCAGGGCCGCCAAAATCGCCAAGATCGCGACAACCACCATGATTTCAATGAAGGTAAAGCCACGTTCGAACGCATGGCATGATGCATGACGGGTGATGGGTGCCAAGGTGAGACGCCTGCGCGCCTGACTCCATCTTGTCGGTGCCTGCTCAATCGACTCTCTTGCACTCATGGTACCTCCAGTTTCTTTCTGCTCATCACGCATCGCCTAGCGGACCATCTGGCCCATCTCGAAGATCGGCAGCAGGATCGCCACCACGATAAAAAAGACCACGACCCCCATGACCAGGATCATGATGGGCTCCAGCAGAGAGGTCAATCGCGTAATGACCCGTTCGACTTCACCGTCATAGATCTGGCTGACCCGGCGCAGCATCTCCTCCATCTCGCCGCTGCGCTCCCCGACGGCGATCATATGGGTCACCAGGGCGGGAAATTCGCCGCTGCGCTTCAGCGGATCTGCAATGGTCTCACCTTCTCGAATGTTCTGCCGTGCGCCTTCGACGGTGGCTTCCAACACGCGGTTGTTCATGACACGCTTGGAAACGTCCAACGCGTCCAAGAGTTGCACGCCGCTGGCCAACATCGTGGCCAGGGTGCCGGTCAACCGCGAAATCGACACCATGCGGGCCACATCGCCGATCAGCGGCAGCCGCAGGATCAGACGATCTGCAAAAGTCCGGCCCGTCTCGGTCCGCACGAAGCGCCGGATGAAGAAGCCGCCGCCGACCACCACGCCGCCGACGACCATCCAATAGTCGGCGAAGAACCCGCTGATGGACATCAGGGCGACGGTCGGCCAGGGCAGCGCCTGTTTCATGCTGACAAAGACCGCGGTGATTTTCGGGACGACAAAGGTCATCAAAAAAAACAGGACGGAGACGCCGACGATGAGCATCAGCGCCGGATACAGAATGGCATTGGTGACTTTATTCTTGAGCGCGAGTTGCTTCTCCAAGAATTCCGCCAACCGGAACAAAATTTGATCCAATGCGCCGCTCGCCTCGCCGGCCCGCACCATGTGGACATAGATTGGAGAAAAATCCTTTTCATGCATCTCCAGGACGGCACTGAGCGATTTTCCGCCCCTGATCTGTTCCCGGATGTCCGCGAATAAGCCTTTCACCGGTTTTTTCTCCGCCTGGTCCACGAGGACGCTCAGCGCCTCGACGAGGGGCAGTCCTGCCACCAGCAGCGTGGCAAACTGCCGGGTCATCAAGGCCAGATCGTTGGAGGAGAGCGCCGTCGATCGTCCGATGGTATGGCTGGGTTGCGTCCGGCTTTCCGCGCGTTGGAGCGAGACGTGCCCTTGCTCCACCACGTCGGTCGGGAAGACGCCTTCCTTCCGCAGCTTCAGGCGCGCGACCTTGGGGTTCTCAGCATCGACGATCCCGGTTGCGGCGCCCCCGTCGTTTCGATAGCCTCGGTACTGATAGACGGGCATCGCTAGATCTCGATCTCCTGCTGGGTGATGCGCATCACTTCTTCCAACGTCGTCTGACCGAGGAGCACTTTTTCAGCGCCTTCCTGCTTCAGCGTCACCATGCCCTTCGCAATGGCGGCTTGCTTGATGAGCGAGGAATCGGCCTTGGTCCCGATCAAGCGCCGGACTTCATCGTCCAGGATGAGCAATTCAAAGATTCCCGTCCGCCCTCGGTACCCGGTTTGGGAACAGGCCGCGCAGCCCGCGCCGCGGTACAAGGTCACCGGTGACGTCGCCGTGAGTTCCAAGCGGCTCAATTCGTCGGCGCCGGCCTGATACGGTTTCTTGCAATCGGGGCAGATCTTCCGCAGCAGCCGCTGGGCCAGGATGGCGACGACGGATGACGCGACCAAAAACGGCTCGATCCCCATGTCGATCAACCGGGTGGCGGCGCTGGCCGCATCGTTGGTGTGCAGGGTGGAAAACACCAGGTGGCCGGTGAGCGAGGCATGGATGGCGATCTCCGCCGTTTCCCGATCCCGGATTTCTCCGATCATGATCACATCCGGGTCCTGCCGCAAGATGGACCGCAGCCCCGCCGCGAAGGAAAGGTTGATCTTGGGGTTAACCTGCATCTGCCCGATGCCCAGCAATTGATATTCCACGGGATCTTCGACGGTGATGATGTTCTTGTCCGGGGCGTTGATCTGGCTCAGGGCGGCGTAGAGGGTGGTCGTCTTGCCGCTCCCGGTGGGCCCGGTCACGAGGATGATGCCGTGCGCCAGTTGGATCAATTGATGGATCGCCGAAAGCCGCTCGCCGGCGAACCCCATTTCGGTCAGATTGAGCAGCCGGTTTTCCTTTTCCAGCAACCGGAGCACGACTCGCTCGCCGTGCGAGGTGGGGAGCACGGACACACGCAGATCGACGTCTTTTCCGGCCGTGCGGATGGCGAAGCGGCCGTCTTGGGGAAGCCGCTTCTCGGCGATGTTGAGGCCGGCCATGATTTTGAGCCGGGCGATGATGCTGGCTTGCAAATGTTTGGGCGGCGTCAACACCGGATAGAGCACGCCGTCGATCCGGTACCGGACGACCAGGCCGCGCTCGAACGACTCGAAGTGGATATCGCTGGCCCGCTGGCGCACGGCCTGAAACAGAACCGAATTGACCAGCCGGATGATGGGCGCTTCATCGGTCGCATCCAAGAGGTCCTGTGGTTCGTCGAGTTCATGGGCCAGTTGGTCGAGGCTTTGGTTGGCGGCGATATCCTCCATGACCTTCTCAGCGCCGGTAGGACTGGCGATTTCGTCATACACCCGGTTCAAACAGGCCAGGAGCGCGACGCCGGTGGTCAGGACCGGCTTCATCGGTTTGCCGAGGAGCAGGCGGAGATCGTCGAGCGCGGCCGTTTCCAATGGATCGGTCGTGGCACAGAGAATCGCCTCCTCCTCGCAGCGAAGCGGCAGGATGCGGTACCGGCGTGCAAATGAAATGGGCACTTTCCGGATCAGCTCATGATCAACGCTGGCGGTGGCTAATTGCGGCATCCAGGGCAATTCAAACTGCAACGCGAGTCCTTCCAGTAATTCCTCATCTCTGAGCAGACGAAGATGCAGCAACACCTCACCCAACCGGCCTCCCTTTTCCCGCTGGTAGGCGAGGGCCTCCTCGAGTTTGGAGTCCAAGAGATTGAATTTTTCACCCAGGATTTGGCCCAGGAGCGGCCGTCCATAGCCTGACTCAGTCGCTTCGTCTTTCACGCGGTCGATGCCTTTGCCCCCAACCAGAAGGGAGAAAACAGAATGGAAAGAAATGAAACCCTCGAAAACCCTAGCAAACCCTTTTAAAGATACTCTTCCTCCTGCCTCGAGGCAAGGATCAGGAAGGGATCCCGGCAAGCACTTCAAGAGTGGCTTGAACGATCTTCCAATCCAGTGGCATCGGAAGAAATGGCGAGGAGTTCGCGTATCGGCGCGCAGTGATTCGCCGGCCAACAGGATCAACGGACAAGGGACGGCCTGCGAGAGACGTCTTAGCGGAGTTCGTACGTCATGGTCGACCGTTGATTGTTTCGGACCATATCGAGCTTGACTGTTCGCTCATTTTTCAGCTGCTGCAACAGATTGAACATGGTGCTCGGGTCACGAATGTCGACGCCGTTGACCCGTTGCAAGACATCCCCGGACTGAATGCCGATTTTTTCATAGAAACTGGTCGGCGCGATGTAATCGATGCGGAAGCCATTGAGCGAGCCATTCACCATGTTCGGCACCGCCCTGGCTTGCGTCATGAGCTTCGGTAAGTCGCTCATGGCCTGCTCGACTTCGCGGCGATCCACGACGCGATGGAGCGGGGCTCCCGCCTGCTGCGCCCCCCCGGTTGCCGCCACGGCCGTCGACACGGGCTTTTCAACCGTCGCCAACTCGAGCAACTCTTCCAACGCTCCTTGGCGAACCACCATCCCGCCGGGACGGATGTCGGTCACCTCGCCGATGTCCGGAATGTGTTCGTGGAGCCGATAGAGCGCTTGCCTTTTGCTCCCCAGCTCTTCGACAATTGCAAACACGCCGCGTTCGGTGCCGAACACGACGCCGATCAGCCGGATCTTTGCCGCGGCGCCTATGGAAGCCCGCATAGCGGACGCACCCGGCGGGAGTCCTTGAGATGCCGTGTGGGCGAGGGGAGCGGCCGATAACGCAAACAGGCCGCTGGCTTGGACGTCTCGTGCCAGCCGTTCCGCTGAAGAGGCGCCGGATACGCCCGTTTCGGCTTCGGTCGGGCGCAAAAAGGCCGGCTCGGGCGGAAGATAGAGAGCCTCGGCGACAAATGCATTGATGGAATGGGCCACAAGGAATCCGCCCATAACCAAACAGGAGAACATTGCGATCCGTTGAAATTGTGATGGTGAAAGAGTGGCCATACCTGTGGGTTGCGGCGTAGCGGTGCTTATCCTACCGCGTTACGAACGGGATGGCAACGTAACGGCCGCTTATGTTTCCGGGCGTCCATCATGTGGACAAATGGACTGAACGCAGTATAATCGGGGCCTTTCCAAGGAGCGATCGTGAAGAAAGCGCTGATCACCGGTATCACAGGGCAAGACGGCTCCTATCTCGCGGAGCTGTTGCTCTCAAAAGGTTACGAAGTCCATGGCATCATTCGCCGGTCCAGTTCCTTCAATACCGGACGCATTGACCCGATCTATCAAGACCCGCATGTCCCTAATCCGCGCCTCCGGCTGATTTACGGGGATCTCAATGACGCCAGTTCGCTCAATCACAGCCTCCGGACGATTCAACCGGATGAAATTTACAACCTCGGGGCCCAGAGCCATGTGCGGGTCAGCTTTGATATCCCCGAGTACACCGGAGAAATCACCGGTTTAGGGACCGTCCGGCTGTTGGAAGCCATTCGGGAATCGGGACTCAAGCCGAAATTCTACCAGGCCTCTTCCAGCGAAATGTTCGGCAAAGTCCTCGAAGTGCCGCAACGGGAATCGACTCCGTTCTATCCGCGCAGTCCCTACGGGGCGGCCAAAGTCTACGCGCACTGGATCACCGTCAATTACCGGGAAGCCTACGATCTGTTCGCCTGTAGCGGCATCCTGTTCAACCATGAATCGCCGCGTCGTGGTGAAACCTTTGTCACGAGGAAGATTACCAAGGCCGCCGCCCGGATCAAGCTCGGTGTGCAGCAGGACCTCTACCTCGGCAACCTGGATGCAAAACGCGACTGGGGGTTTGCCGGCGATTATGTGCAGGCCATGTGGCTCATGCTCCAAGCCGACAGACCGGACGACTATGTCATTGCGACGGGAGAAACCCACAGCGTGCGCGAATTTCTCGAAGTCGCCTTTGATCGCGTGCAACTGGATTGGCGCAAGTACGTGAAGATCGATCCCAAGTACTATCGGCCGACCGAGGTGGACTTGCTCATCGGCGATGCTTCCAGGGCCAAGACCATCCTGGGCTGGGAGCCGAAAGTCCGGTTTCAGGAGCTAGCGCAACTCATGGTGGATGCGGACCTCGCGCTCGAGCAGGAACGACTGGACGGCATCAGGCCACGGCATTGAGATGACCTTTTGGACGAACCAACGGGTGCTGGTGACCGGAGGCGCGGGATTCCTGGGCTCGTTTGTGGTCGAGCGACTCCGGGCTCAAGGATGCGCGGATATTGTCGTTCCCCGGAGCCGCGACTACGATCTGGTGGATATGGCGGCGGTCAAGCGCCTGTACGCCGATGCCCGGCCGGATGTGGTGCTGCATTTGGCCGCCCGCGTCGGCGGCATCGGCGCCAATCAAGCCAATGCGGGCAAGTTCTTTTACGACAACCTGATGATGGGCACCCAGTTGATGGAGATCGGCCGCCAGCAGGGGCTCAAGAAGTTCGTCGCGCTGGCCACCATCTGCGCCTATCCAAAGTTCACTCCGATTCCGTTCAAGGAAGACGATTTGTGGAACGGCTATCCCGAAGAAACGAACGCTCCCTACGGCCTTGCCAAAAAAATGCTCCTGGTGCAATCACAAGCCTATCGACAGCAGTATGGATTTCATTCGATCGTCCTGTTCCCCGTGAATCTCTATGGTCCGCGGGACAACTTCGATTTGGATACGTCGCATGTGATTCCCGCCCTGATTCGCAAATGTATCGCGGCTAAGAAGCAGGATGGGCCGCTCACCCTGTGGGGCGACGGATCGCCCACTCGTGAATTCCTGTACGTGGAGGATGCGGCCGACGGCATTCTGAGGGCGGCGGAGCACTATGATGGATCTCTTCCGGTCAACCTGGGCACAGGAGAGGAAATCACAATCAGGGCGTTGGCCAACCTGATTGCCGAGGAAATCGGTTTTGCGGGACAGATCGTATGGGACACCTCGAAGCCCAATGGGCAACCCAGACGGTGCCTCGATGTGTCCCGTGCCGAACAATTGCTCGGCTTTCGTGCTCGACATTCCCTGCGAGACGGCCTCAAAGCGACCATTGCCTGGTTCAATGCCCATCAATCCTCGGTGCGCGAAGTCAAATTCTGATCCCGTCGGTCCGCGCCTCCTCCATTCACCCACGCAGGCCCCGCAAAAGCGCTCGAACCCCTAAGTATACAGGCCGTTACAGGACATGAGAAAAAACTGGCTCGACGATTGACTTCCGCGGGAACCAAGCCAGTGCCGGCCAGACCGTCCTTGGGTCACAAGCCTCGTTAAAAGCTGGCAGGGCTTGCTCAAGCCCACTCATACATAAAGCAGGAGCCTGCCAGGGCCTGGGCATCAACCTCAAGGTCCTTCTCCATGTACCGATACAGCGGGGAAGGAATGTCGACATGAGCCTGGAACTGATCCAAATCATCGAGGACGGCCATGATCAAGCGCAGGTCCTGGACCACATTCTCCGGAAAGCTTCGTTCCGAACGAATGTCGCTTTCGATGGACCGAGCGGGATTCAAGATATCTGGCGGCTCAAACCATCCTTGGTCGTGCTCGATTTAATCCTGCCGGGGATGGGCGGGAAGGATCTCTGCGCCCGGCTTCGCAACGATCCCCAAACCAGATCGATGGGAATCGTGTTCGTGACCGCCTTGAGTTCCGAAGATCATAAGGTCGCCGCGTTGGAAGCGGGTGCGGACGACGTGATCGCCAAGCCCTATAGCAGCCGGGAACTGGTCGCGCGCGTGAAGGCCGTGCTGCGCCGCATCGCGGTGCCCACCATCACGGTCGATGACGAACTGGAAGAGGAATTGATACTCCAGGACACGCACTTTGCCATTTCCTTTCGCGGTATCCCGCTCATCCTGACGAAGGGGGAGTGGATCATTCTGGTTCGTCTGGCGAAGACGTCAGGCAAAGTCGTGCCCCGGGAAGAGCTGCGGACGGCGTTGTGGGGCGATGATCGGCTGTCTCACGATCACGAACTGGACCACATTATCGAATCGCTCAACCGAAAGCTGTCGGCTGACCGGAGAACCATGGCGATGATCTCCGGACTTGCGGGAACCGGCTATCGACTGGCTCGCACACCACCACCGGCGCTTCCCCTGACCGCCTGAGCACCGCTTCGCCGGCCGCCTTTTTTTTTGCGCCCCGGCACCGACCTTCTTGCGTAAGGGACTCCGGCATGTGGTACCTTGCCGCCTAGAAGGAGAAGAGTACGATGGACTGTCTCTTGATCCGGCATGGTATTGCGGTGGAACCGAATGAATGGGACGGCACGGAGGAAGAACGGCCGTTGACGGAGAAAGGCCGGAAGCGCGTGCGCCAGGCGGCCTCCGGCCTCGCCTCACTGGATGTGGCACCCACTCATCTTCTGAGCAGCCCCTTCACGCGCGCGCGGGAAACGGCCAAGCTCATCCAGACGGTGCTCTGCCCCTCCATTCCGATACAGCTCCTCAATGACTTGGCTGTCCACTCAACGCCGGAGCGGCTCCTCAACAGGCTGCGTGAGTATCCGTCGGACGCCGTCGTGCTGTGCGTGGGACATGAACCGTTGCTCGGATACACCGCGGGCGTCTTATTATGCGGGAAACCTGCGGATGGTTTTGCCATGAAAAAATCCGGCGCCGCGCTCATTCACCTCCAAGGTGACGTGAAGCCTGGGCAGGGGACACTGGGTTGGTGGCTGCAGCCCGGGCAATTGCGTGCGCTCAGGAATGGAGCAGGGGAAGGGTCGAACTCAGAGCAGTAAGCGTCACTGTGCCGGGTCGCGCGCCGGGGATAGCGCATGCAACTCCACCGGCCGGTGAAAGACCTCTTCCAACAAATCCGCCCGCTTCTTCGCCGTCCACAGTTCCATTTCAGCGGGCCCGGACACGATCGCCTGGATGACCAGACTCTTCCCACAGACGACATTCACCGTCTGAACCACCGAGAAATGCGTCCGGTCCAGCGCATCCGCTACGCGCAAGAGTGCGCCCAAGATTTTGACACAGTGCTGCAGAGCCGGCGGCAGATCTGCAAACCCGTCATGTTTCATCGCGGGCATCGCGCCGCGATGGTACCGGGCCACGTTGGCCACCACCTCGATTTCTTCCGCGGTAAAGCCGCTGAGGTCGCTGTGTTTGATGACATAGTAAGCGTGCTTATGATGTTGGCGCGGGTTGATGAGATAGCCCGCGTCGTGCAAGACTGCGGCGTATTCCAGCCAGTCCCGTTCCCTCGGCCCTAACTCGTGGAGCGGTTGCGTTTGGTCGAACAGGCGGAGGGCCAGTCCAGCCACGTGCAAGGAATGGACTTCGGGAGCCTGACAACGCCGGGCCAGTCCCAGAACGTTGCGGCGGCGCACGTCCGGAATGTCCTGTTCCGCCCGCAAGCCTTCACGATGGCGCTCGATGAAATCATAAATGACTCCCTCGCGGATCGCCTTATCGCACAGCGTCATGTCCTCCAGGCCGGAAAGCTGGAGGAGGCGGCGGAACACCACCGCGGCAGGGAGCAGGGTATCGACCCGTTTGGGATCGAGACCGGGAATGGCCAGCCGCTCTTTGAGCGAGGACCGCGCCAATTCCTTTTCGAACGCCTGGATTTCTTTCAGCGAGACCGTGGCGAGGTTCAGTTGAAGCAACGGCCGACCGGTCTGGCGAAGATGAATGACTTCGGCCAGATTCCCCGCCATCCCGGAGGTGGCGATGACCGACTTCCATCGTTTCGCCTTGAACGGTTCGAGCGCGCGTTCCAATTGGCCCGCGACTGATTCCTCGAGTGCTTTCAGCATGGCGCCGGACGGAGGCATCTTGATGAGAAACTCATCGGCCAGGCGAATCGCGCCCAGCCTGAGGCTGTTCACCTCGATCAAACCATCCCGATTGCCAAGGATCAGCTCGACTGAGCCGCCCCCCACATCGACAATGACGGTGGGCGCCTCCGGAAGCGCGATGCTGTTTTTCACCCCGAGATAGATCAAGCGAGCCTCTTCGGCGCCGCTGATGACCCGGATGGTGATGCCGGTCTGTTTCGCCACCTGGTCGACGAATTCGCCGCCGTTCCGCGCTTCTCGCACCGCGCTCGTCGCGACAGCCTCGATCCGGTCAAAGCCCTTGTTACGAGCCAGCGTGGCCAAGGTGTTGAGCACCTCCAGGCCGCGGGCCACCGCCTCCTCCGAAAGCCGCCGGCTAGCAAAGGCTCCGTCGCCCAGCCTCGTGATGTCCTTGAAGCGGTCCACAATTTTGTAGCTGGCGTCCGGTAATATGTCGGCCAACACCATATGTATGGAGTTGGTCCCGATATCGATCACGGCGAGTTTGGACATATGCAAATAACCAGCAGGAGATCACAAGACTAGAGAGGGCGCTGTGACCTTAAGCGAGAGAGGAAAACCTGTCAAGCGAAGGAAGATGAACGATGAAGTGCAATGCTGGACAGGACTCGACGCGGCGCACAACCCGGACGCTCGCGTCACCCGCGGACGCAGGGGAATCACGGATCAGGGGAACGCGATCGTGCGGGCCTTTTCATACAGGGACCCGAAATTTGTAAGCGGTTCCCAGCGCAGCACCTCCAACGCATCATCGACGTAGGCCGGAGTTCGCATGCCGTTGAGCACGCAAGTCACTCCCGGCGTGCTGGCGAGAATCCATAGGACTTTGCGGGACAAGGAGTGTGCGCCGCGGGACATCGGGAGCAGCGGATCGATGACCTGGCTGACCATGGCCGTACGAGCCCGGCTTCGTTCGGTGGCTTCGCGCCGCACTCCACGAAGTAGAGTGAGCAGTTCGGGAATATACCGATCCCGCCAGGCTTCCCATTGTTCCGAAGCCGTGCCGGTCAAGTGGCGCGACACAGTCTGGATGACGTGGTTCACATGCGGCGCGATCGTGTGTTGTTCGATGGACTCCCATTGCTCCAAACCTTGGATCTGGGGGCGCACGCGCTCCAGCTCTTGAGCCCAGGTAAAGAACTCCGCCGGAGCCGGCCCTTGACCACCAGGTTCGATGGCAGGGGCGATCGTCTCGCGATACTCCTTTTCGAGCTTCGCCACGATCGCTAGTTGCCCGGCGATATCGACCGGCGCGTCTTCCAGAGGTAGGTCTGCGAGCCGCAACATGCCGGTACGTCCGGCCGGCATGGCGTTCAAGGGACGATTGACGAGCACGGCCACACCGGCTTCCTGTGCGAACTCCAGCACCGTCTGTCGGTGAGAGGCTCCGGTGTTGGGCGTGAACGCCGCCCCCGATTCAAACAGATTCATGGGACACTGCAGCACTGAGAAATGATGCCGGTTGAGACCCGCCGATCGGGCGGCCCGTTCCGCGGCCTGGACCATCTCCGCAAGCGAGGTGGCATCGCGCTCGTCGGACGACGCCGTCACCGTATTGGAAGAGACGCCATAGTACTGGAGCCGCCCCGCCGCTACCTGGGATTCGAAATAGGCAAAGGCCTTTTCAAGCCGTTCATAAAACCTGGCGCGCAGGCCGGCGCGGTCCTGTTCACCACGGCGGGCCGCTTCGGAAAGAAAATACTCGGGATTGTGGAGAAGACAGACATCCAGTGTGGCCAATTGCAGGCGGTCCAAGGACAAGGTCAACTGGTCCGATAAGAACTCAGGATGAATGCAGTGCCAGATCCCGTCATCGTATTTCACCATGTCGGGGTAGGGGCGGCCGGACTTTTCCCGGGCTTCCGCCAGCTTGAGATTCTGTCCCTGCACGTATCCGATCTTTGACACCACGATGACTTCCTCGCGCCGCAGGCCACCCGCTGCCGCGAGTTCATGGAGCACGGTGCCGACCAGCCGTTCGCTATCGCCGTCCATGTAGTTCGTGGACGTGTCCACGAGATTGCAGCCTGCGCTCAATGCCTTTTTCAAAGCTTCACGATGCGCGGGTCCTTGCGCGGTCACACGATAGGTGCCGAAACCCAGCCTGCTGGTGGTCAGCGCAGTCGTCCCGAGCATGCCGAATCCGTGGGCCAAGGCCGGATCTCCGCTCCGGCCGATCAGGCGTGCGGCATAGGCCGCCGTTCCCCCAGGGGTCGCTCGCCCGGACAGCTGTGCACCGCGCAGCATCTTGCCTTCCCGAACGGTCGACATCCCCGCCGTTGAGCGCAGGGCTTCGGCGACGAGGTGAGGATCCGTCACGGGTTGTTGGCAGCTAAAATTCCGGCAAATGTAGAGCGCCGGGTTTCCGTTGACGGGCTCTTTCCCCGCGAGGAGCGGCAGCGCGGACGAGGTGCCTGCCGGGTTTGTTGCTACGATGCGGTTGGGTACATAGCAGTCGGCCACGGCGCGTTGGAGCGCAGCCAATAATTCCTGGGTCTCGTCGCCGATGAAGGCCAGTTCAGTCGGGCCTTCCGTCAAGAAATCGACCACGGTGAGGCTCTTGGCAAACGCCCGAGGGTAGCGCGTGATCTGTCGCCCATAGGCCCGCACCGCGGCTACGGCTGCCTCACGCCACTCCGGCCGATCGAAATGGAAGGATAACCGCGCGAGGGCCGAGGCCGCCACCGCGTTGGCACTGGGCGTCGCGCCATCGGCGGCATCACGCGTTCGCACGATGAGCGCTTCATGGTCCTTGGCGGTGGTAAAAAATCCGCCCTGCTCGGCATCCAAGAAATCCGTCATCATCAATTCGCCCAGCCGGGCCGCGGCGCGGAGATAGGACTCGGCGCCGCCCGCTTCGTACAGATCCACGAGCCCTTCACTCAAATAGGCGTAGTCTTCGAGATAGGCGTCGAGATGAGCCCGCCCGGCCCGCGACGTCCGACGCAACCGGCCGTCGGGCCGCACATGTGAAGCAAGCAGAAAGTCGGCGGTCTTTTGAGCCGCATCCCGGTAGCGGCGTTCGCCCAAGACCCGCGCGGCTTCCGCCATCGCGGACAACATCATGCCGTTCCACGCGGTGATGATCTTATCGTCGAGGCCGGGTGGAATCCGCTGCAGGCGGGCCTCATAAAGCTGCGGTTTTACGCGGGCGGCGGTCGCCAACAGCTCTTCGCTCGTCTCGCCGAGCTGCCGGGCAACCTGTTCAATCGGATAGAGCCGATTCGGGATGCTCGCATGCTCCCAGTTTCCCGCTTCCGTCACGTCATAGAGTGCGCACCACCGTTGGGCGTCGCGCTCGTCAGTGACGGCGGCGCGGACCTGGGCGGGCGTCCACACGAAGAACTTTCCTTCAACGCCTTCCGAATCCGCGTCCGTCGCCGAATAGAACCCGCCGAGCGGGCCGGTCATCTCACGCATGACGTAGTCGAGGGTTTCCGTCGCCACCTGGCGATACAGGGGCTTCTTGGTGACTTGGTACGCCTCGACATAGACCCGCGCCAGCAGCGCATTGTCGTACAGCATCTTCTCGAAGTGCGGAACCAGCCAGCGCTCGTCGGTGGAGTACCGCGCAAATCCGCCTCCGATATGGTCATAGATGCCGCCGGCGGCCATCATATCGAGCGTCTTGGTGATGATGTCCAGCGTGGCGGCATCGCCGGTACGGCGATGGCATCGGAGCAGCAACGAGAGCGCCGTGGCGGGAGGAAATTTCGGGGCTTTCCCGAAGCCGCCGTACTGCGGATCGAATTCTTCCTTGAACTGCGTGACGGCGTCGTCCAGGACCGACTCGCTGACCGAAACCGGAGCCGGGATGCGGCTTTCGCTCTTGAGGCGCTCCGTCAGGTCGCGTGCTTGGGTCCGCACTGCCGCGGCGTCCTGCTCCCAGTAGCTCGCAATCTTCTGGAGCAGCGTGCCAAAACCCGGCCGGCCCCAGCGGTCTTCGGGTGGAAAGTACGTGCCGGCGAAAAATGGTTGTTGGTCCGGTGTGAGAAACACGGTCATCGGCCAGCCGCCCTGGCCATGATTCATGGCCACGGTCGCCGCCATGTAGATTTCATCGAGATCGGCTCTCTCTTCCCGGTCCACTTTGATGCAGATGAAATGGCGATTCATGAGGGCGGCGATCGCCTCGTTCTCAAACGACTCCCGTTCCATGACATGGCACCAGTGGCAGGCGGAGTATCCGATGGAAAGCAGAATCGGCTTGTTGGCGGTCTTCGCCGCAGTGAGGGCCTCCTCGCCCCAGGGGTACCAATCCACCGGATTGAAGGCGTGTTGCAGGAGATAGGGGCTCGTTTCGCTGGCCAGACGATTGGGCGGACGATCTGTAGGCCGATGGGTGCTCATCGCCCGACCGTATCATCCACCTGAGCAGGGGGTCAACGCCGCCCGGCGCTGCGAAAACAAAAAAAGGCCTACGATCCGGAGATCATAGGCCTTTCAGAAATGAAAAGGGGCGTCCTGCTGCAGTCGCGCTTACTTGCCCTTCTCGTCCTTCTTCTTCTCGTCTTTCTTCTCACCGAAGGTGTCCGCGTGGCCGCCCTTCTTCTCGTCCTTCTTGTCTTTCTTTTCGTCACCGTACACGAGGACGTGGCCGCCCTTCTTCTCGTCCTTCTTATCCTTTTTCTCTTCACCGGCGAAGGAAGGAGCGCTGAAGGTCACTGCGATTGCGACTGCCATGATTGCCATCAACATGCGCTTCATACTGAGTCACCCCCTTTAAAATTGTAATGTTTACCCGTATATTCACGGGCAATCAGCGGTGAGAGTAGCGAAAGAATACAAGTAAAGTCAACGTTCCGATATCGCATTTCTAGTACAAAATTTTATCATCCTAGGTATCTCCCCGGCCAATGGCACGTTGCCTCCCTAGTGAAGGTTTGTGGTAGGGTGGAAACAGCACCATGCCCGATGTCGGCCCCTATTCCAATTATCGCCTCACCGTCCGGCTCGAGTTGGCCAACAAACCGGGTATGTTCGCCAAAGTCGCTGCGATGCTGGCCGAGGAACGGGCTAATCTCGGTGCCGTTGACATTGTCTCCGCGACCAAGACGCGCATGACGCGTGACGTGACGTTCGACGTCCAGGACGAGGCGCATGGCAACCGAGTGGTCCAGCGGTTGAACAACCTGCCGGACGTGACGGTCGTGTCCGCATCCGACCGCGTATTTCTGCTCCACCTCGGGGGCAAGATTCGTGTCGAAGGAAAATTTCCGGTCAATACACGCAATCTTCTTTCCATGATCTACACTCCCGGGGTCGGTCGCGTCTCCCAAGCGATCGCCCGAGATCCGTCTAAAGTGTATGCCTTCACCAGCAAGAGCAACAGCATAGCCGTGGTGACGGATGGATCGGCCGTGCTGGGACTCGGGAACTTAGGGCCGGAGGCGGCATTGCCTGTCATGGAAGGGAAGGTGATGCTGTTCAAAGAACTCGCCGGCATCGACGCCTGGCCGTTGTGCCTGAACACCCAAGATCCGGATGACATTGTGCGGATTGTGCAGGGCATCTCACCGGGCTTCGGGGGGATCAATCTCGAAGACATCAGCGCCCCGCGCTGTTTCGAAATCGAACGGAGGCTCAGGCAATTGCTGACCGTGCCGGTGATGCATGACGATCAACATGGCACGGCCGTCGTCCTGCTGGCCGCGCTCACCAATGCGCTGGCCGTGATAGGGAAACAGTTGGCGCATGTCCGGGTGGTCGTCAACGGGCTTGGGGCGGCCGGTACCGCCTGCTGCCGCATGTTGCTTGCCGCCGGCGTGTCTCATCTGGTCGGATGCGACAAAGAGGGGATTATCCTGTTTGGAGAGCCCGAGCAATTGCGCATCTGCCGAACCGACCTTCACGCCTGCCTGAACCGGGCCCATCCGGCAGGCTCGCTGCGCGACGCGCTGAAGAACGCCGATGTGTTTATCGGTCTCTCGGTCGGCAACATTGTCTCTGCCGAAGATCTTGACTTGATGCATCCCGATCGCATCGTATTTGCCATGGCAAATCCGGATCCGGAGGTGTCCCCTGACATGGCGGTCTCACACTGCCGGATCTTTGCGACCGGTCGCTCCGACTATCCCAACCAGATTAACAACGCCCTCGCGTTTCCCGGTATTTTTCGGGGGGCGTTGGATGTACAAGCCACCGAGATCAATGAGTCGATGAAATTGGCAGCCGCCCAGGCGATTGCCGGCACCATTCCGGCGGGTGCGTTGAGTGAGGATTACATCGTGCCGAGTCTCTTCGATAAAGAGGTCGTGCCGCGAGTCGCTCGCGCGGTAGCGGCTGCTGCGCGGGATAGCGGCGTCGCCCGGAGGCGCTCCAGGCCCGGTGATGCTTCAATCGGCGAGTAGCGCGTCTGCTGAATGCTATCGCTATTCGGGCTTCAGACCGCGATTTGTCCTGTGCTACAATGCCGCGTCGCCGGAGCGCACGGGGCTCATGCCATTTTCTACCAGCAAATACCTCAAGTTTCGAAGCGGTATGCAGACCCGCATAGAATCCCTCCGTCTGAAGACGGAAGCCAGTATGGATGTCGCCGTCGATACCATGATGGAAGCCCGCGTGGACAGCTTCTTTCGGGTGGAACAAGGATTGGATGAGATCGTGAAATCGCTCATGCAAATCGAAGACGAGGTTCAACAGGTGCGGGATCTTTCCGGAGCCATGCGGCTGGAATCGCGGCTGGAGTTTGTCGAAGACCGATGGGATGATCTGGACAGCGAAATCAGGGAGCGTCCCCGGCGCCGCCGGAAGAAAATCTCTCTCGCGGACATGCTGAAGGCCGCCGGCGGCGGGGGGGCCTTAGGGGACAATCCCAGCGGCGTCAACAATGCCGTCGACGCCTATGCGATCATGGGGGTGGAATTCGGCAGTTCCTTAGCCGATGTGACCGCGGCGTTCCGCCAGCGGGCCAAGATGCTTCATCCCGACGCCAACAACGGCGACCGTAGTTCGGAGCCGGAATTGCGTCGTATGCTGGAGGCCTATCAATTTCTGAAAGAATATCTGAGCCTGAGCAACACCGAACCCATGCAGCCCCCCGACCGTCCCTATAGTCCCGCGGAATAACCATGCCGGCTGAACATCAGTACATTACCAGTTCTCACGCACTCGATGACCTCTGCCATGCGCTCAAAGACAGCGCGCGGATAGCGTTGGACACGGAATTTGTCGGCGAAGACAGCTTTGTCCCGAAGCTCGAACTCATCCAAATCGCGTCGGACAACAGGGCGGCGGTCATTGATTTTCCCGCGGTTCAAGCCGCAGGGTCCATGGATGCCTTGTGGGAGATTATCTGCAATCCGGCGGTCCAAAAAGTGGTGCATGCCGGCCGCCAGGACCTGGATCTCTTTTCGCTCCATGCCGGACAAATTCCCAAACCGTTCTTCGATACCCAAATTGCCGCCGCCATGGTGGGGTTCGGTCCCCAAGTGGCCTATGCCAATCTCGTGCAGCGAGTCCACGGCACCAAATTAGCTAAAGCCCATACCTTTACGAATTGGAGCGCTCGCCCGCTGTCTCCCGATCAACTGGCCTATGCGCTCGAAGATGTGACGTTCCTTCTGGCGATCCATGATCATCTGCAGACGCGGCTCACGAAGCTCGGCCGGCTGGATTGGGCCGGCGAGGAATTTTCCCGACTGGAGGGCGCGGTGGGGGACACCAGGCGCGAACCACAGGAACGCTACCAGCGCGTGCGTGGCTGGGACACGCTCAAGCCGAAGTCCGCCGCCGTCCTACGGGAATTGGCCGCCTGGCGAGAAGGCGAGGCGAAACGGCGGAATGTCCCGCGAGGCCGCGTCATGCGGGATGAGGTGCTCCTCCAGCTGGCCAGGCATCCGCCCCGTCATCTGCAGGAATTGCGCGCAGTCCGCGGTCTCCACGGCTCAGAAGCGGATCGAAACGGAGAAACCATATTAGCCGTCATTCAAACTGCATTGACCTTGCCCCCTTCAGAATGGCCGGAGGTTCCTAAAGAACGGAAGCCGGAGCCTGAGTCAGCCGGACTCGTCGAACTGCTTCAGGCGGTGATGAAAGCTCGGGCGTTGGAAGAAGAAATCGCTCCGACGCTGTTAGCCACCTCGGCAGACCTTCAAGCCCTCGTGGAGGCCAAAGATCGCGGCGATCTCGATCTCCCCATTCTCAGAGGGTGGCGGCGCGAATTGCTCGGTTCGATTTTGCTCGACATCCTCGACGGGAAGTTGGCCGTTGCGATTGATCCAGCGACGGCAACGCTGACCTGGGGCCCCCGCTGATTTTCACGCGGCACAAGCCGATCCACCTCCGGGTGGACCGGCTTCCAGCGACGGGGCTCATCGGAGTCGGTGCACCACTAGAGCAACGTTTTGATAGAGTCGGCCGGGCGAGCGAGCAGTGCCGTTTCACCCTTTTGAACGATCGGCCGCTGGATCAAATCGGGATGCTTGACCATGAGGTCCAGCAACTCGTCATCAGATAGCGTCTTCTTTCCGAGTTGAAGTTCTTTGTAGATATCTTCCTTGGTGCGCAGGACGTCGTTCGGCGACAAACCGGCGTGCTTCAAGAGGTTCTTCAACTGTGCCTTGGTAAACGCCTGCTCGTAATAATTGATCGCCGTGAAGGGCTGACCGCTGTCTTTTAGGATCTGCACCGCCTGGCGGCATGTCGTACAACTCGGCTTGTGATAAATAGTAATGCGCTGCATAACAACTCCTTCGTTAATGGACCTACCTTGACGAATTTTTTCAGCCTGTGATACATGACGCGTATGCAATCCGGTGAACTCCCATGCCGCTAGTCGGAACGAGCTCTTCAGGCCAGTTTTCTTGCGTCACGGAGTCGCAGCACACGCTGAAAGACCTGCGGACGAAGCGGAAAGGCCAACCAGTCTTCGTGATGGGCCATGTGCTCGAACGCAAAGGCAAAGAAGCCAGCTTCGAGGTCTTCAACGACCGCATCGCCTTAGTGAAGTTCGATGATGGCGCAGTCCTTGGCTATGACCCCAATGAACTTTTGCTTCCGACGGACATTGACGGGCAGGGCGTCGCCTATTTTGAGATCCGTCCCTGCCAGAGCTGCGCGATCCTGTTCGCACTGTCTCAAGAGGAAAGTGAGTCGGATCAGGAACCATCTCAATGCCCTGACTGCCGTTAATCGACGAACGGCGCGATTTCCAATGCCTTCTTAAGCAAGCAGTCACCGGCATATCCCTGCAGTACCATCGGCAACATCGCTCCATCGATCACCCGCACCGAGGTGACTCGAAATCCTTCCGGACTCTTTTGTCCCTCCATTTTCATCGCGTGGCATAGCTCCAGTTTTCTCCAAATTAGGTTGGACAGGATGGAGTCGCTGGCCAGCAGTTTTTGATCCGAGACCACTCCGTCAATGG
Organism: uncultured bacterium; assembly: GCA_965285945.1. Lineage (GTDB taxonomy): Bacteria > Nitrospirota > Nitrospiria > Nitrospirales > Nitrospiraceae > Nitrospira_D. Next base: position 61,926 of record CBDIWP010000008.1, read on the forward strand.
CGACTTTGGCCGACACGCGGGACTTATCTTTGGGTACTTCGCTGACGACCGCAAAGGCGACGACGTCTTCCTGCGCTCCAATCGGCAGGGCAGCGATGGCACTCAGGGCCAGAACAACCAACAGGAGCGCGGGTCGCATCATGCGTCACCTGCGGCCGGGATCGGCGGACGGCTGGCCGGCGCTGGGGTGAGGTGCACTGCTTCCATGGCTCAATGTGCTGGTTCCGGTCCGCTTCGAGACCGCCGGTTCCCCGCTATTGGACGGGTGATCCACCGGACCGTCCACACGTATCCGCCACGCCACGATGGCGGCGAGTATGAGCGCCAGGATGCCGAGCAGGCGAACGACACGTAACACGTAAGCTCCTTTTCTCGTTTCCGTCGCCGGTGCAGTATGCCAATCGTCCGGGTCCATTTCAAGGACGCCTCCTTCGTCGCTGTTCATGTTAGGCTAGGTCGATTCATCCATTCCTTTTTCCAGCGAGGTGCTCGATGCCGCATGACTTCATGCCCGGACTCGCGGGGATCCCCGCGGCGACGTCTTCCGTGAGTGACGTGGATGGCCAACGCGGCATCCTGGAATACCGCGGAATCCGCGTGGAGGAACTATGCGCACAGTCATCGTACCTCGAAACCGCGTATCTGCTGCTCTTCGGGCATCTCCCTTCCCGTGCAGAGCTCCAGCAATGGATTACTGATATCACGCATCATCGACGGATTAAGTTCCGCATTATCGAACTGCTGAAATGCTTGCCGGAACAAGGCCATCCCATGGACGCCTTGCAAGCCGCGGTCGCCGCGTTGGGCATGTTTTATCCCGGACGGAATGTGCAGGACGTCGAGAATAACTACTGGTCCGCCGTCCGACTCGTGGCAAAACTGCCCACGATCGTTGCGGCCTGGGCCAGGCTTCGGCATGGCGATGATCCGATCACGCCCCGCGACGACTTGGGGTTCAGTGAAAACTTTTTTTATATGCTCAATGAATCAGTCCCCATCCCGCTGTGGGGGGAGATCTTCGATGACTGTCTCATCCTCCATGCCGAACATACGATGAACGCCTCAACGTTCACCGGGCTGGTCACCGCCTCGACGCTGGCGGATCCCTATACGGTCGTCGCGTCTTCAATCGGAGCCTTGAAGGGGCCGTTGCACGGCGGGGCGAACGAAGAAGTCGTGGGCATGTTGGAGCACATCGGAACACCGGAGAAAGCGCGGGCTCATGTTTCGAATGCGTTGCGGGACAAGAAGAGGTTGATGGGGTTCGGCCACCGGGTGTACAAGGTGAAAGACCCGCGGGCCACCGTCCTCCAAGGTCTTTGCCAACGGCTCTTCAAGGAATGCGGCAGTTCACCGCTCTATGACGTCGCATTGGAAGTGGAGCGGGCGGCCGGTGATCTGCTTGCGGGCAAGCCGATCTATCCCAACGTCGATTTCTACTCCGGTATCATCTACGCCAAGATGCGCATTGAGACCGATCTCTTTACACCGCTCTTTGCGATGGCGCGGGTGTCCGGCTGGTTGGCCCATTGGCTCGAACAGTTACGCGAAAACAAACTATTCCGGCCGGACCAGATCTACGCGGGTGAGCATAACCGTCCCTACATCCCCCTGGCAGAGCGCTAAGGGACCTGCCCGCCCCTTGACTCATAGCGGTCCCGCTTTATCTGTCTTTCATCAGCTGAACGAGGCGCAGCGCCAGGAGCGGTAACCATAAATCTATCTCAGTCGTCGATGAAGGAGGCTACCTATGGCACTCGTACGGTGGGATCCATTTCGAGAGTTGGAAGAGATGTCCGATCGGCTCAACCGGGTGTTTACCAGGCCAGCCGTGCGCACCAACGGCAACAAAGAGCAGTTGACGGTGGCTGATTGGATGCCGATTGTGGACATCAGCGAGACGGACGGGGAGTATTTGATCAAGGCGGAGCTGCCGGAAGTGAAGAAAGAGGATGTGAAAGTCACGGTGGAAAACGGGGTGTTGACCCTGCAAGGGGAACGCCGACAGGACAAGGAAGAAAAGGGCAAGAAATACCACCGGGTCGAACGCTCCTACGGAAGCTTTGTGAGGAGTTTCACGCTTCCTGAATCGATCGACGAAAGCGGAGTCAAAGCCGAATATAAGGACGGCGTGCTGAATCTGCATTTACCGAAGAGCGAAAAGGTCAAACCGAAAGCGATCGAAGTCAAAGTGGCGTAAGCAGCCGTCCCGGCAAACCGCATTTCGAAAGGCCCGCGCCAGCGGGCCTTTCTGCTCCTCGTGCTATCGTTCCCGCATTACCAATTCCCACACAGCCTGATCCAGATCATATCGAAGGACGTATTGATGCCCGTCGTCGGCTCTGACCCGGAAGCAGCCGTGTGTCTCGGTGTACCAGCGGTCCACAATGTGGGTCACCTCCGTTCTGACGCCCCCGTGCGTAAAGGCTCGCGGGGTTTCTTCGCCCTTATACCCGGCATAGGCTTCAACGAGGAACGACGGCTCAGTCATATTCCACCTTGTGAAAGCAGGGGAGCAAAGTTTATCATGGCGCCCGCATCTGGGCAGAACCCTTACTTACTGGAGTGACCCGCAATGAAGAAGGATTCCAAGATCACACGCGCGACGAAAAGCGGCGCAACGGCCGGCGCAGCCCGTATTGAACGCGATACGATGGGCGAGTTGGCCGTGCCTGCGGACGCCTATTATGGCGTTCAAACCGCCCGCGCCATCGAAAATTTTCCGATCAGTTCACTCCGGTTTCCTCGCGCCATGATTCGTGCCATGGGCCTCATCAAGCGTTCAGCCGCCTCGGTCAATCATTCCTTGGGACTCCTGGACAAAAGGTCTGCCGGCGCCATCCACCAAGCCGCCACCGAAGTCATCGAAGGACAGCTCGATGGGGAATTTCCGGTCGATATCTTTCAAACCGGCTCCGGTACATCGACGAATATGAACACGAATGAGGTGATCTCGAATCGTGCCACGGAACTGTTGGGCGGCGTACGTGGCAGTAAGCTCGTCCATCCCAACGATCATGTGAACCTTGGCCAATCCAGCAACGACGTCATCCCCACGGCCATCCATATCGCCGCATCGGAAATGATTCAGCAACAACTCGTTCCGGCGCTGACGCGACTTCACAGGGCGCTCGACCGGAAAGCCCGTGAATTTGACAAGATCGTGAAGATCGGCCGGACTCATCTCCAGGACGCCACGCCTGTTCGATTAGGCCAGGAATTCGGCGGGTATGCGCGGCAGATCGAGCTGGGTATTGCCCGCATGAAGCGGGCACAGGATGCCTTGAGCGAGGTGGCGCTCGGCGGCACGGCCGTCGGTACGGGGCTGAACTGCCATCCCAAATTTTCCGCCAGAGTGATGGGCCTCATCTCCAAGGAGACCGGCTGCTCATTTAAAGAAGCCAAGAATCATTTCGAGGCTCAGTCCACACAAGACTCCCTGGTCGAAGCCAGCGGTGCGTTGCGGACAGTGGCCGTCAGCCTGATGAAGATTGCGAATGATATACGCTGGCTTGGTTCAGGGCCCCGGTGCGGATTGGGTGAAATCAATCTTCCCGAAACCCAACCGGGGTCGTCGATCATGCCGGGGAAAGTGAATCCGGTTATCGCGGAATCGGTCACCATGGTCTGCGCTCAAGTCATCGGGAATGATGTCACCGTGACGATCGGCGGACAGGCGGCGAACTTTGAGCTGATCGTCATGCTGCCGGTCATGGCCTACAACGTCCTGCAATCAATTGAACTGCTGGCCGCCGCGTCACAGAATTTCGCCGTGAGATGTATAGAAGGAATCAAGCCGAATGAGGAGCGCTGCAAAAGCTTGATCGAGCGAAGTCTGGCGATGTGTACGGCGCTCGCCCCTGAGATCGGCTATGAGGCCGCGGCAAAGCTGGCGAAAGATGCCTACAAAACAGGGAAAACCGTTCGAGAAGTGGCGCGAGAGCAAAAGGTGCTTCCCGAAAAGCGTCTCACTCAGCTTCTTGACCCCTGGCGCATGACTGAACCGGGGGGACCGGTTGGAAGCGCTGGCGGGTAGCGGGCGGCTGGGGGTTTTGACAGCCAGAGAACAGCTATGCTAATTTCCGAAAATCTGTACGGTTTCTAGGCAATTCCGTTCACTTACTCCAGGGAATAACGAATGAGCGCACAGAATGCACACGTGATTGTTGTGGTCGGAGCTGGACCAGCCGGCATGGCGTTGGCCAACACCATGGCCAAGGCCGGCCATGAAGTCATCATATTAAACAGGGATATCAAATTCGGCGGGTTGGCGGAATATGGCATTTTCCCCGCCAAGCTGAAACTGCGGGGCGGACTCAAGAAACAATACTGGGACATGCTGCATCAGCCCAACGTCCATTATTTAGGCAATGTGTCGATTGGTAATGGTAAGGATCTGACGGTCGAGGAACTGAGGCAACTGGGCGCCAGCGCCATTGTGTTTGCCATTGGTGCGCAAGGCACGAAGGCGATCGGCGTTGAGGGGGAATCGGCGCAGGGTGTCTACCATGCCAAAGATATCGTCTACCATTTCAATCGGCTACCGGGGTTTGGCGATCGCCCGTTTGAGATGGGGCGACATGTCGCAGTGATCGGAGTAGGCGACGTCATGGTGGATATCGCTCACTGGTTGATCCGTTATAAGCAGGTGGACCGGGTGACCGCCATTGCACGTCGGGGACCGGCAGAGCGCAAATACAATCCGAAAGAAATCCGGGCCGTGTGCTCGAACATGGATTTGGACGGCATCAAGCAGGAATTCAACCGGATCCGTCCACGATTGGAAGCTGTGGGCCAGAAGCCTGACGATATCTTGAAGAGCATGACGGACGAATTCACGAAGTGTGAGCCAAAGGCCAGCGAGGGAAAGATGGGCTTCCGCTTTCTGGCTTCTCCCAAACGGGTGCTGGTCGACAGCCAAAACCGTGTGCGGGCGCTGGTTCTGGAGGAAACGAAACTGGAACCCAAAGGTGAAGATACAGCCGCCGTAGGCTTGAAAGAACTTTATGAATTTCCTGTCGACAGCGTCATCTTTGCCGTAGGCGATAAAGTGGATGAAACCGTGGGCCTCCCATATAAGAATGGCACATTCGTCACGAATCCCATTAAAACGGGCAACGACCCGGACGACGCGCTCTTTCAAGCGTATGACGAAGCGGCAGGGAAGGTCGTTGACGGCGTGTTCTTGACCGGATGGGCGCGGAAGGCTAGTGAAGGTTTAGTCGGCGTCGCAAAACGAGACGGGGAATGGTGCGCGGAAGTCGTCACGCGTTATCTGGCCACCAAGGGGTCTGGCCCTGAGGCGCCGGCCAACGCGGTAATCGAGAAGTTGCACGGCATTCTGAAGCAGCGCAAGAGCCAACCTGTCGACTTGGCGGGGCTCAAAGTACTTGAGGCTGCGGAGAAAGCACACTCCGTTAAAACGGATTGTATCGGGGAGTTCAAATTTGCGGCGAACCACGAGATGCTCACCTTAATTGAGTCAGGCCGAAAATAGCGGTCCTTTCTTCAAGAGATCACCCATCACCCCATTTCAGCTTTTCCCGCAACACGTCATAGTAATGGCTTTCCGGAAAACGGATCAGTTGCGTCCGGTGCTCCGAAGCATTGATGACCGCTGTGTCACCCTGCACCATCGCGATGCCCACCTGCCCATCCAACGTGGCCATGGCACCATCATCCTTGCTGGTCAAGGTCACTTCGACTTCCACATTGTCCGGTACGATCAAGGGCCGGTGCGCCAACGTGTGCGGACAAATCGGCGTCAACATCAGTGATCGAACGGCCGGATTAATGATCGGTCCACCGGCCGACAAGGAATAGGCCGTTGATCCGGTCGGGCTGCTGATGATCAGCCCATCTCCACGCAGGTTCGTCACAAACTGTCCCTGAATGGAGATTTTCAATTCAATCATCCTCGCCAATGTCCCTTTACTGATGACTACATCGTTCAAGACCACACCCTGTGCGACGGTTTCGCCATGCCGATGGACATGTGTTTTGAGCATGAGCCGTTCATCCAACACGAAGTCATTGGCAAATACCCGGTCCAACGACGGATACAAACTATCCAAATGCACTTCGGTGAGAAATCCGAGCCCTCCCATGTTTACACCTAGGATGGGAATGCCGCGTTCCCCGGCCAAACGAGCCGCATTCAGCATCGTCCCGTCGCCGCCCAAGACCAGGAGCACATCGGCACGGCTCGCCAACTGCGTTTTTTGCAGCCCGCCTTGTTCTCCCAAGAGCATGGCCGAGGTCACGTCCAGAATAACATCGATGTGCCGGGCTCTGAGCCAGGTGACGACTGATTGAAGTGTCGCCTTTACCTCCGGGAACTTAGGCTTGGTTAATATCCCGATGCTTTTGCTTTTCATCGAATCATCGCATAACATGTAAAAAAGGTGCGGGATTGTATAGGCATGGTACTTTTACTGTCAACGAACGCGGGAGCTGGATTGAAGAGTTTCGACCTCGAGAGTCCTGCGCATGTAGAGTCCCCGTTGCCCGTGTCCCATTTCCACGTGATCTTGACAGTGCAGTGAGCGCTGGATAGAATAAGGCCAAGTTTTTCCATGGGTTTTGCTCGCATCCATGATTAGCACGCATTAAAAGGAGGCAGGATGTTCGAACGATTCACGGACAAGGGTCGAAAGATCATCATCCTCGCACGAGAAGAAGCCGAGCGGCACCAAAACGACTACCTCGGCACCGAGCACCTCGTTTTGGCGATTCTCCGTGAGTCCGATGGCATCGCCCTCATGATCTTAAAGAAAATGGGACTTTCTACCGAGCAAATCCGACTGGAAATAGAGCGGAATCTGCCGGGCGGGGGCACGACGATGACCTTCGGGGAGATCCCGTTCAGTCCTCGTGTCAAGAAGGTGATCGAGTACGGAGTTGAGGAAGCCCGCCTTCTTGGACACAACCATATCGGCAGCGAACATTTACTCTTAGGTCTGCTCCGGGAAGAAGAGGGCATTGGCGGTAAAATTCTTCGCAGTCTCGGCGCGAATCTGTTGACCGCTCGCCAATTAACCGTCACGTTCCTGAGAAAGTCTGCTCCCCGCGAACGGGATCGAAAGAGCAACACGCCCGCTCTCGATGAATTCGGTCGCGACTTGACGCAGCTGGCGCAGGAAGGACAATTGGATCCTGTGATCGGTCGGGCCGATGAAATTGAGCGAGTGCTTCAAATCTTGAGCCGTAGAAGCAAGAATAATCCAGTCCTCATCGGTGAATCGGGAGTGGGAAAGACCGCCATCGTGGAAGGGCTGGCCCAGCGCATCGTGCAATCGGAGGTTCCGGATAATTTGCTATCCCGCCGGGTCATTGCTCTGGATCTCGGATCTCTCGTCGCCGGTACAAAATACCGTGGCCAGTTTGAGGAGCGCCTCAAGGTCGTCATGAAAGAGATTGTCCAAGCCGGCAATATCATCATCTTTATTGATGAGCTCCATACTCTCGTCGGGGCGGGCGCGGCGGAAGGCTCGATCGATGCCTCGAACATGCTCAAGCCTGCCTTGTCTCGGGGTGAAATCCAGTGCATCGGGGCGACGACATTGGATGAGTATCGCAAGCACATCGAAAAGGACGGAGCTCTCAAGCGCCGTTTCCAGCCGATTCACGTCCAGCCACCCAGCATCGACGAAACGGTTCAGATCATCCAAGGCCTGCGTGACCGTTATGAAGAACATCACGGGGTGGAGATTACAGAAGATGCCATCGTCGAGGCGGTCAAGCTGTCCGATCGGTACATCACTGATCGGTTCCTGCCGGACAAAGCAATTGATCTGATCGACGAAACCGGCTCCCGTGCCAAACTCCAAACCTATGCGCTACCCTCAGAATTGAAAGCGATGGAGCAGGAGTTAAAGAAGGTTTCGCGTGAAAAAGAGTTATCCATCTCCATGCAGAACTTTGAGGAAGCCGTCCGCCATCGCGAGGAAGAAGAGCGATTACGCAAGCTGCTCGATGAGTCGAAACGAGAATGGAAAAAGAACCAGGAAAAGAATAAACCGGTCATCAGCAAGGAAGATGTCGCCTATGTCGTTTCCAAGATGACCGGCATTCCTCTCTTCAAACTGGAGGAGGAGGAATCCAATAAACTTCTGCGGATGGAGGAGTTCCTCCATAAGCGCGTGGTTGGGCAGAATGAGGCCATTTCGGCCGTTGCCCGTGCTATCCGGCGGTCACGCGCCGGGCTCAAGGAAGCGAAGAAGCCTATCGGTTCCTTCATTTTTCTCGGGCCCACGGGAGTGGGAAAGACAGAACTTGCGCGAACCCTCGCGGAATTTTTGTTCAACAGCGAGGACGCGCTCATCCGGGTCGACATGTCCGAGTACCAGGAGAAGTTCACGAGTTCCAGACTCTTTGGTGCCCCTCCCGGATATGTCGGTTATGAGGAAGGCGGGCAGTTGACGGAAAAGGTGCGTCGTCGGCCTTACTCGGTCGTGTTATTCGACGAGATCGAAAAGGCGCATCCCGACGTCTTTAACGTTTTGCTTCAAGTATTGGACGACGGAGTCCTCACCGACAGCCTGGGCCGGAAGATCGATTTCAAAAACACGGTTGTCATTATGACGTCCAATATCGGCACTAAGATGATCCAGAAGGGGGTGTCGCTTGGCTTCCAAAGCACTGAAACGGAAGCCGCCCGCCGGAAGAAGGAAGAGGTCTTTGGAGAGCTCAGGAAATCGTTTAGTCCTGAATTTCTCAACCGCATTGATGAGATCGTTATCTTCCACCAACTCGACAAGGAGCATCTCTTCAGCATCCTTGATATTCTCCTCCGCGAGTTGAACCTCCGGCTCCTGGACAAGGAAATTGAAATCGAAGTTGATGATGAAGTGAAGCAGTGGTTGATTAAGGAAGGTTATGAACCGCTCTATGGGGCAAGGCCGATGCGGCGGACGATTCAGCGGGCCATCGGAGATCCGCTTTCTGATGAGCTGATCCGAGGCCGGTTCAAGGACAGCCGCAAAGTAAAAGTCGTGCTGCGTGATGGCGCTCCGACTTTTATTCAGCAGGAGGCCATGGCGGAAGTTTAGTAGAGGTATACAGAGATACCATTGATCCACAAACCGAGACTACGACCCCTGCGGCTTTCCGCCGCAGGGGTCGTGTCGTCTCGCTACGCTGACACATGAAAGCCATTGTTGATTAATCCGTCCTTTTCTCAGCCTTCCGGGCTCTCCAGTCCTATCCTCGGCATCGAATCCTCGTGTGATGACACAGCGGCGGCGGTCCTTGATCCTTCCGGGTCCGTGCTCTCCAACGTCATTTCTTCTCAGAATGCGGTACATGCAAAATTCGGCGGGGTCGTGCCAGAGTTAGCCGCCCGTGCCCACCTCGGAACCATTGACGTTGTTGTGAAGCAGGCTCTCCATGTGGCCAATCTCTCGTACGGCAATCTTGGAGCCGTCGCGGTCACGACGGGGCCCGGACTGGCCGGCGCCTTGCTGGTCGGGGTCAATTACGCGAAAGCTCTGTGTTATGCCTTGGGGATTCCGCTCATCGGCGTTAACCATCTCGAAGGGCATATCGCCTCCGCGTGGCTTTCAGACCCCGCTTTCCCTCTGCCTTGCATCGTCCTTGTTGTGTCCGGTGGCCATACGCATCTCTATCGGCGAGACATAAATGGATCATGTCACCTCCTGGGACGCACCAGAGACGACGCGGCTGGAGAGGCCTTTGACAAAGGGGCACAGATGCTGGGGCTCGAATATCCCGGAGGGCCTGCCATTGAGCGGGTGGCTCGGCACGCCGACCCCGGCGCGATCACCTTTCCTCAATTTCATTCAGACAAACATAATTTGGAATTCAGTTTCAGCGGGCTCAAAACTTCCTTGTTGTACAAACTCCGTGACATGGACAAATCTGTAACGACCCAACAGCTAGGCCTACTTGCCGCCGGTTATCAAGAGGCAATTGTTCAGGTGCTGGTCGATAAAGCGTTCGCAGCACTCTCCATATCGAAGCTGTCGGCGCTCGCCGTGGTGGGAGGAGTGTCGGCGAACTTACGTTTACGAACATTGCTTCAGCAGCGCGCCAAAGAAACGGGCATTCAACTGTCCCTTCCCCCTATGGCCTATTGCACCGACAACGCCGCGATGATCGCCGCCGCGGGACGACAGACTCTCCTCGACGGATCTCGGCCAATTTCCGAAATTGATATCGAACCGACTGTTGCGGCAGACGTTCAACCTGCGAGAGAAAGGAGATAATCCTATTTCTGAAATCCACGGCCATATAACCGGTCTCCGTTCCAGTGAAATATCAGCAGCCGAACGGTTGTACCGACGGCGTGTTCCTGTCGAGAAGATTCTCTCACCGGAGTTGGCCAAGACGATGTGTCAGCTCTCCTTGGAGATTCGCCGCCCCATTGCCGTGCTGATCACGCGGCGAGGGCTGGTTCAGGAAGTTATCATCGGAACAGAGCTCACATTATCGCCAACCACGATGGCGCAATTCCGCGCGGGCAGCCGTTCGTTACGCGGTCTTCGGCTCATCAGAACCCAACTCCATGATCAACCTTTGAGCCAAGAATCTCTGACTGACCTGGCGTTCCTGCGGCTTGATTTGATCGGAGTGCTGACGGTCTCAGCGGACGGCAGCCCCGGCAATCTGTATCTCGCACATCTTCTGCCCCCCAATGTCACCGGCCAACTGTTCAAGATACTGAAAGGGTCCCCCTTTCAACACGTTTCAATACCGTTCGACCATTTCATTGAGGAATTGGAAGCGGACCTACAGCTCGCGCGGGCACACCACGCAGTCGGGAGCGGCAAGGAAACGGCTCTCTTGGTTAGTGCCTCGCCCCAGGGGCGCGCCGAACAGGAGGAACGTTTGACGGAACTTGCCGAACTAGCGACCTCGGTCGGAGTGACCGTCATTGATCGCATGGCCCAACGGACCTCCGCGGGTCATCAACGCTATCTGCTGGGAAGTGGCAAATTAAAAGAAGTGCTCATTCAAACCCTCCATAAGGGCGCCGACATGGTTATCCTTGATCAGACCTTATCGCCGGCCCAATCACGGGCTATTTCTGAAATGACCGATATCAAAGTGATTGATCGCACCCAGCTGATTCTCGACATTTTTGCGCGCCGGGCACATAGCCGAGAAGGCAAAGTCCAAGTGGAACTTGCCCAACTGCGCTATCTTCTGCCTCGCCTGTCTGGAAAAGGAACGCAGTTGTCCAGGCTGGGCGGTGGCATCGGCACACGGGGCCCCGGTGAAACGAAACTCGAAACAGATCGGCGGCGCATCAGGGACCGCATTACGCATCTCGAGCGCGAGTTGATTCACTTTGCCCGGCAGCAAGGCCAGCGCCGTGCCCGCCGGGGGCGGCATGACTTGCCCGTCATTTCACTGGTCGGATATACCAACGCCGGCAAATCCACCTTGCTCAACGTGCTGACCAAGAGCCAGGTATCGGCTGAGAACCGGCTTTTTGAGACATTGGATACGACGAGCCGCCGGCTGCGCTTTCCGCAAGACCGCGAGGTGATCATTACGGACACCGTCGGTTTTATCCGGGACTTGCCCCAAGAACTCCTGGGCGCCTTTCGGACGACATTGGAGGAGTTGCGTGAAGCGGACCTCTTGCTCCATGTCGTGGACGCTAGTGCCGTTGATATTGATGTACAAATCACGGCGGTGATCAGCATTCTCAAGGAACTAGGGCTTGACCACATCCCTCGTCTGCTGGTCTTTAATAAATGTGATCGCCTGCCTATCAATCAGATTGAACCACTTTGTCGTCGTTATCACGCGATTGGCGTCTCTGCTCTTCAACCGGACACATTGCATCCCCTCCTAATCCAGCTGGAAGCACGGGTACGGGCCTTGACGATAGAGCAGGGCAACAACAGCATTGTCTCTACAGATGACGGACTTGCCGTTGCATCTCTCCGATAACCGCCGGACAACTGACTCGAATTCACATGACGCCTAGACCAAGCCGCCTTCCCGCTGCCCGTACGGCGGCAATCGCGAAGATCTTGCGTGAAACGATACCAGTCGCCAACATGGAACTGTCTCATCGGTCGCCATGGGAACTCCTTGTCGCGACTATCCTCTCTGCACAATGTACTGATCAACGTGTCAACCAAGTGACGCCGGCCCTCTTCAGGAAGTACCCTCTGCCCCAGGACATGGCGCGAGCCGAACCGGCTGAACTGGAGGCGATGATCAGATCGACCGGTTTTTATAAGAGCAAAGCCAGGAGCTTGATAGGCGCTGCCCGGGCGATCGTGGGGCAATTCCAAAGCGAGGTGCCGGCGTCCATGGATGCACTGCTGACTATTCGTGGCGTTGGCCGCAAAACGGCCAATGTGATCTTAGGGACGTCCTATGGAAAACCGGCGGTTGTCGTCGACACCCATGTAAAACGGGTGGCCAACCGATTGGCGCTCACTCGGTCAGAAGATCCCGACCAGATCGAATCGGATCTTCAGGCGGCGTTCCCTCAAAGCGAATGGACTCCGGTGTCACAACGACTCTTGCTCCACGGACGCTATGTCTGTCTGGCCCGCACGCCGCGCTGCATGGAATGCCGGCTCTACGAGGAATGTCGCTGGAAAGGAAAGTTGCCGACATGATTACAAGCATGACAGGATTCGGAACACGGCAGGGAACATGGCAAGGTGGGACGGTCACGGTAGAAGTCCGCTCGGTCAACCACCGTTTTCTCGAGACCTCCGTCCGAGTGCCAAAATCCATGAGCGGAGTGGAAGAGGTTTTCAAGAAATCGATACAACAATGCTGTAGCCGTGGTCGGGTCGACCTTACCGTACAGGTCCAGGCCGGTCGGAGCGGAGCCAGGTCCGTCCAGCTTGACGCTGCCCTGGCGAAGCAGTACCATCAGGCCCTTCGTACCCTTCAACGTACTCTGAAGCTTGAAGGCTCCATTGACATCGGACTCATGGCAGGGGTTCGAGATATCATTGTGTTTTCCGATGAACCGGCCGATGAGGGAAAACTCGCTAAATTAGTGGAAAAGCTCGCGCTGCAGGCCGTACAAGACCTGGCGAAGATGCGACAAAAGGAAGGTGTCATGCTCGCTCACGATATCCTTGAGCGAATCGACACCTTGAGCGGATTAAAGGCGCAGGTGGCCTTGAGAGCCCCCGCCATCGCGCAAGAAGCGTACGAGCGGATGAAAGCGCGGGTGGAAAAGCTGATCGGAGCGATTCCAGACGTCCCGCGGCTCAATCAGGAGCTGGCTGTTTATGCAGATCGATCTGATATTACAGAAGAATTGGTCAGATTGGATGCCCATATGGTACAGTTTCGGCATACCGTACAGAGTACGGAGCCAGTCGGAAAAACATTGGATTTCCTTCTCCAGGAAATGGGCCGCGAAGTGAATACCATGGGCTCAAAAGCCAACGATGCTACTATTACCGCCTGCATTGTGAATATGAAGGCCGAACTGGAACGGATACGGGAACAAGTTCAGAACGTCGAATGACCACGGCAACCACCACCCACAGCGCCGCATCTTCCTCCGGTCAGGGTCACCATACCGCCGATCGACGTGGCATCCTCTTCATCATTTCGGCGCCGTCGGGAACCGGGAAGACGACCCTTTGCAAGCAGATTGCGACCCTAGTTCCGGGCATCTGGCATTCCGTGTCGTACACAACGAGAAAGCCCAGGCTCGGTGAAGAAAACGGACGCGAGTACTTTTTCATCGATGAAAAACCTTTCCAGGACATGATCGCCCGCAACGAGTTTATGGAATATGCCCATGTCTACGGCAACTGGTACGGAACGCCCAGGAAAGCGTTGATGGATAAAATGGAGCAGGGGATCGATGTCCTGTTGGAAATCGATGTGCAGGGCGCGCTCCAAATCAAAAAGAAGTTCGAAGACGGAGTCTATGTATTCATACTCCCTCCTTCGATGGAGACGCTCCGCAAGCGGCTGCAGAACCGCGCGTCCGACTCACCGGAAGAGATTCTCCGCCGGCTCCAAAAAGTGAAGGAAGAGGTCTGGAGCTTTCGAGAGTACTACTACATCGTCCGGAATGACGAATTGACGGAATCATTGCGCGAGTTGCAGAGCATCTTTGTCGCCGAGCGGTTGAAGACGAAGCGGCTAGACATGCACTGGCTCGAACAAAACTTCATTCTCGAAAAAGAAACCAAGCAGAGCGATCACGACACACCGTCCAACAAATAGCCTAGGAGATCCCATGGTTGACATGCTGAGTTTGCTTCCCCAGTACCAAAATGAATTCGATTCCCGGCACCGATTGGTCATCATCGCCGCCCAACGGGCCAAACATCTTACACAAGGCGCCAAGCCGACGGGTCCTCAGCGCTTTCACAAGGAAACGACCAACGCACTGGACGAGGTCTTGCGAGGCAGAGTGACCTATCTGACGGGCAAAGAGGCCCGCGATGCGATGAAGGAAGCCAAACGCGGCAAAGAGGGCGAGACGGAACGCCTCGCGATGATGACCGGGGAAGACGCGAAGGAAATCAAGAAAGAGCTCAGTGTATATGTGGACGATACCGCCAAACCAGTGCCGGCCACTGCCGAGGAGTAGTCCTTGCCTGATAGCCTGAGCCAGCCACCCAGTTTGCGAGGCCGACGCCTGGTCCTTGGTGTGACCGGCAGCATTGCCGCCTACAAGGCGGTGAGTCTCTTGCGAACGATGACGGCCGAAGGCGCGCGCGTCTCCGTCGTCATGACGCAAGCGGCAACGCGCTTTGTCACTCCGCTCACCTTTGAAGTGTTATCACGCGGACAGGTCACCACCGATCTCTTTGAGGCGCACGAAGAGATGAAGCACCTCACGGTGCCTGCGGAGGCCGAGGCCATCATCGTGGCTCCGGCGACGGCGAATTTCTTGGCGAAGGCCGCAATCGGTTTGGCCGATGACGTCCTGTCGACTATGCTGCTTACGACTCGATGTCCGTTGATCCTGGCTCCGGCCATGGACGGAGACATGTGGACACATCCCACCGTCATGGAACATGTGCGTATCCTGCGTGCACGGGGAGTGATCGTGCTCGATCCGGAAGAAGGCCCGCTGGCTTCGGGACGGATTGCCCAGGGCCGATTGGCGGCGGAAAGCGCCATCCTGGAAGCCATTCGACACGCGGTAGCTCCATCGCTGGATTGGCAGGGTGAGCGTGTACTGGTCTCAGCGGGCCCGACACAGGAAGCCATCGATCCGGTTCGGTTTATTTCCAACCGCTCCTCAGGAAAGATGGGCTATGCCATCGCTGAAGCTGCGCGCGACCGTGGGGCCTCAGTCGTGCTCGTGTCCGGGCCGACGGGACTTGCGCCGCCGCCCGGAATGGAAACCGTGCCCGTGACCACCGCCTGCGAAATGACCGACGCGCTCAGCCGGCATTTCGATTGGGCCACGGTAGTCATTATGGCCGCGGCCGTCGCCGATTTCCGTCCTAAAGACCAGGCCGTCCAAAAGATCAAGAAACGTCAGCAGGCGACGCTGTCGCTTCAACTTGAGCCGGCTCAGGACATCCTGGCCATGCTGTCCGCGCAGCGGACGTCTCAGATTCTCGTGGGATTTGCCGCAGAAACCGAACATCTCGAGGCCCACGCCAAAGAGAAGCTGGTGGGAAAAGGACTGGACCTCATCGTGGCGAACGATGTGACAAGAGCGGAGAGCGGCTTTGGCAGCGATCACAACGCCGTCGTGATGCTCTCGCGCGCCGGCCTGCGGAAGGAACTTCCGTTGATGACGAAGCGCAGGATCGCCGACGAAATTCTGACCGCCGTCAGCCATATCCGCCAGCCACAGTCCGCATCCTCTCATTCGTCCATCGCCGGGGAGTAACCATGGCTTCCGGACCTTCCAACCACGGCAATGCAGCAGAGATAGACCGCTTGGCCCTCGCACTCGCAAAAGAGCCAGGGTCAAAGGCATTTATTCCTCTGGCTGAAGAATATAGCAAAGCCGGTATGTGGCAAGAGGCGGCCGGCGTGCTCGAAGATGGCCTGAAGATCTACCCGAACTTTATTACCGCCATGGTCGCATTGGGACGGGCCTACGACCAGTTGAATCTACCGGTTAAAGCTAAAGCCATTCTTGAAGAAGCCATTAAACTCAGCCCGGAGAACCTTCGGGCCCATCGAACGTTAGCTAAAATCTATGTCTCCGACAAAGCGAACGAGGCGGCACTGCGATCATGCGCGGTGATTCTGGCAGTGAACCCCCAGGATCAAGAAGCCCTGTCCATTCGGGCGGCCCTGGTCGCAGCCCAACCCGGGATAGCAGCTGGACTTTCTAGGCAGACACCGGATCCACCACCGTCCACAGCTGGTGTCGCACCCGTAGGCATCGGTAATCTGGCCGCGACTCCTCCTCTCGAAGAACCCAATCCGACTGGTATAGCGCCATGGGCCCAGGAAACGGTCGTGCTCCAGAGTCCCTCCGCGGTCGCGTCGCCGAACCCCCGCGAGGCGTATGTTCGAAAGCTTGAGCAATGGCTAGCCGGCATTCAGCGTCGGCGGCGTCCCGGAAGTTCAGTACCGTCACAGTCTTAGCTCTCAGTCGTTTGACCCCCTTGGACAGGACTGCTAGAATGCCGCCGTTTGCATACTGCTGGCAAAGCGGACTAAGTGTGTGAGCCGGAGGCTGCCTCTTTCTGACATGTTGCACGTGCTGGTCCTGCATGGCCCGAATCTCAATCTGCTCGGCGACCGGGAAGAATCCATATATGGAACGACTACTCTCGCAGCCATTGACTCGTCCTTAATGAAGCTTGGTGAGGACCTTGGAGTATCCCTTGATATCCGGCAGTCAAACCTTGAGGGCGAGCTCGTCACCTGGATTCAAGAAGCCAGAACCAACTGCCAGGGCATTATCATCAATCCAGCCGCCTATACCCATACCAGCATTGCGATCCGGGATGCCCTGGCGGCGGTTAACGTCCCCGTCATTGAGGTCCATTTGTCGAACATCTACCGGCGGGAAGAATTCCGTCGGCATTCGTATGTTTCCGGGGTGGCCTTGGGGCAAATTTCAGGATTCGGGCCGAGCGGCTATCTGCTGGCCTTACGGGGGCTCTACGAGCACCTCTCTGCCAATCCATCAAAGCCGGACGCGTCTCGCACCGCCGCAGCCGGGGTGCGGCGAACGCCCAACCAGTGACATCCAAACAGACTTGACGATTCCGAGTGAAGGGAGTGGACGGTGATATCGACTGTTGATTTTCGAAATGGAGTGCGCCTCATGGTGGACGGCGAGCCGTTTTACATCGTCGAGTTCCAGCATGTGAAGCCGGGGAAGGGCGGCGCCTTCGTACGGACCAAACTCAAAAGCTATCTCTCCGGGAATGTCCTTGACCGGACCTTCCGGTCAGGGGAACGCTTTGAGGATCCGGATCTGGAAGAGCGTGAAATGCAGTTTCTCTACGCGACGGGAGACGACTACACGTTCATGGATACGGAAACGTATGAGCAGCTGACATTCAACAAGCGCCAGCTCGGCGACAACGCCGATCTGTTAAAAGAAAATATGATCGCGAAGATTCTGATTTACGAACACCGGCCCATCGCGGTCGACCTGCCGATTTTCATTGAACTCAAGGTCGTGGACGCCGAACCGGGCGTGCGTGGTGACACGGCATCCGGCGGGACCAAACCCGCCGTTGTGGAAACCGGCGCCACGATTAAGGTGCCGCTCTATTTGGAAGTGGGCACCGTCATTAAGATCGATACCCGCACAAGAGCCTATGTGGAGCGTGTCCGGTGAGCCCACGCCGACCTGCAGGACCCAAGAAAAAGCCCCGCCCGATTATTCTGCCGAACCGGTTCGCAGAGCCGTCCCCGGCATCAGACGCCCTGCTCACGGGAAGCCAGACCAAGCAGATTCAAGACCTCATCGATCTCTTGCGACGCAACAACTTGACGGAATTGGAATTGGAGCGGCAGGGCGTCCGCATCCGCGTCCGGCATGAAGTCGGTGTCAAGACCGTCACCACCTCGCTGCAAGAATCGACTGCTTCGAGCCCGCAGGCGTCGTCTCACACGCCGTCCTCGACCGGGTCTTCGGACGAAACCGCCGGCCTCGTCACAATCACGTCCCCCATCGTCGGCACGTTCTACCGATCGCCTTCGCCGGACGCCGATCCGTATGTCGAAGAAGGGGATTACGCGAGGAAGGGGCAAGTGCTGTGCATTGTGGAAGCGATGAAGCTCATGAATGAAATCGAATCCGAAGTGGATGGGCGCATCGTGAAAATATTGGCCGAAAGCACGAAATCGGTCGAGTATGGACAGGCGCTCTTCCTCATCGATCCGAAAGCCACCCAGTAAGCACTTCCTGGTCATCTACAGCCGGAGCAAACACGTGTTCAAGAAGGTCCTCGTCGCGAATCGTGGAGAAATCGCCTTGCGAGTGATCCGCGCCTGTAAAGAGCTCGGCATCAAGACCGTCGCCATTCATTCCGAGGCGGATGCCGCCGGACTGCATGTGCGCGCGGCCGATGAAAAGGTCTGCGTGGGGCCGCCCGAGGCGGCGCTGAGCTATCGCAACATTCCCAACGTGCTGAGTGCGGCGGAAATTACCGGTGCCGACGCCATCCATCCCGGATACGGCTTTCTTTCTGAAAATGCGCATTTCGCCGAAGTGTGCGAATCCATCGGCATCAAATTCATCGGACCGACGTCCGAGAACATCGCCATGATGGGCGATAAAGCGAAGGCCCGGGAGATCGTCGCACGACGCGGCTTGCCCGTCACGCCGGGCAGCCCGGGCGAATTGCGGAGCGAGGATGAAGCCTTACAAGCCGCACAGAAGATCGGTTTTCCGGTCATCATCAAAGCCACGGCGGGAGGCGGCGGCCGGGGCATGCGCGTCGTCAACAAGGTGGAAGACCTCAGCCGGGCCTTTCAAGCCGCGCAAGCCGAAGCGAAGTCGACGTTTGGGAACGACGGCGTCTATCTCGAACGCTACTTCCTCGAGCCCCGCCACATTGAAGTGCAAGTCATCGCGGATCATCGGGGCCATGTCATCCACCTGGGCGAGCGTGACTGTTCGATCCAGCGAAGACACCAAAAGCTGGTGGAAGAAACCCCGTCACCGGCGGTGGATGAGAAACTCCGGCGGGAGATCGGTCGGGTGGCGGTCGAAGCTGTGAAGGCGGCGCACTACCGGAACGTCGGCACCGTCGAGTTCCTCCTCGACAAAGATCGCAACTTTTTCTTCATGGAAGTGAACACGCGCATCCAGGTGGAGCATCCCATCACCGAGATGGTCACGGGCATCGACCTCATCAAGGAGCAGATTCGTCTGGCGGCCGGGCTCCCGCTGTCGATCAGACAGCAGGACGTTGTGCTGACCGGTCATAGCATGGAATGCCGGATCAATGCCGAAGATCCCGAAAAATTCACCCCGTCACCCGGGCAGATCACCAAATATAGCGCGCCCGGTGGTTTCGGAGTGCGGGTCGACTCGGCCATGGAATCCGGGGCCCTGGTCGTCCCATACTATGATTCCATGATCGCGAAGCTCATCACGCACGGGCGGGACCGGCAAGAGTCCATGGCCCGCATGCGGCGGGCGCTCGACGAGTTCGTCATCGAAGGGATCAAAACCACCCTGCCGCTCCATCGGCGTATCCTGGACGACCCCGATTTTCAAAAAGGCCACGTCTCCACGACCTTTCTCGATCGGTTTCTCGCTGGTTGACCTCGACTTTAAAAGTCGTCCGAGTATTCGACAGCGCTCGGGCCTTCACCCGTCTCTACTCCCCAGATGCGGGAGGAGGATGATCCGCTGTACAATGGCGACCCATGACTGCCTCCGCCATGAACACCGTCCCGTCAGGCCTCTACATCATTCTTGACCCCTCCGTTTCCCGTGACCGTTCCCTGACCGATATTCTTGAACAGGCCGCTGCAGCCGGGGCACGGCAGTTTCAGTATCGGAACAAGTCCGCCTCGATGAAGGCCGCTTATGGCGAGGCACTGCCCTTGCGGAAGCTGGCCCGTGATCTGGGGGTGACATTTATCGTCAACGATCGCTGCGATCTTGCCCTCGCCGTGGAGGCGGATGGCGTGCATCTGGGGCAAAGTGACTTGCCGTATCCCGATGCCCGGAAGGTCTTGGGGCCGGATAAAGTGATCGGCCTCTCGACGCATACGCCAGAGCAAGTCAAAGAAGCGGAGCGCCTCCGGCCGGATTACATCGGCTTTGGACCGGTCTTTACGCCGCTTTCCAAACAGGATCACGATCCGGTGGTGGGGGTTGAGGGAGTGAGACTCATACGCGCCATCACCTCGTTGCCGCTCTTTGCCATCGGAGGCATTCAGCTGAAACAGGTCCAGGCGGTCATGCAGGCCGGCGCCGATGGGATCGCGGTGATTTCAGCCGTGCTGGCGGCAGCGGACGTGAAGGCCGCCGTGCGCGACCTCCTTGCGCAGATTGAACGACCACATCCGCCAATTGTTTAATGCCTGCCGTGAGTGACAGGCGCCTCACGGCTTCGTTCCAATCCTGATCCAGGCCCTTGCCATAGGGCAGTGGGCCGATCACCGGTACGTGCGCCAATTCCCGTAAGAGGGCAACGGTGGACCGTTCTTGCCGCGGTCCCGCCGGTCTTTTCGACCTCTCGGTTCGGTTGAGCACTAGGGCCAGGACAGAAATATTCCGCCTCGTTAGCGCCTCGATGGTCAATCTGGCGTGATTGATCCCGCCAAGTTGAGCACGCCCGACCACAATCGTCGGCACATTGAGTTGCGTGATGAGATCCAATACATCTTCTGATTGGCTCAGCGGCACGTGCACCCCGCCGACGCCTTCCACGAGCAATAGGGCATGCTGCCGGGAAAGCGCATCGAACGCGTTGATGATGCGTCCCATCACAATGGGTTGTTTGGCAAGGCGGGCCGCCGTCAATGGCGCAACCGGCACGCGAAACCAGTACGGCCTGATAAGCGATAACTCAGCGTCACTGCCTGATGCGCGCTTCAGATGGATGGCGTCCGATGCGGTAGAGGTAGGGGAGGCGAGGCCGGTCTCAACCGGCTTCATCACCCCGACCGACAATCCCCGGCGGCCCAGGCAGTGACATAAGGCCGCGGTTACCACGGTTTTGCCGACGCCGGTGTCCGTGCCGGTGATGAACACCGCGTGAGTCATGACCGCGCGCCGAGGGCTGACCGCTTACGGTGCTGGACACTGGAGAGCTGTTTCATGTCACCTTCCATTCGTTCGCCCGGCGATCCATGTCCCGGGGATGCCTCAAAGATTCCGGCTATCGCAATTCCACACCTGACCTGAGATGTCCTTGAGCTGCGCCAGATGCACGATCGTACCGGCCATCTCGTCCAGCGAGGGTGGCCGCCTGAGCGCATGATCGGTCCAACCCTGGAATGTCGGCATGGCGCCCTCCGATAATCGGGTCTGGTGCCAACCCGGCAACACCAGATTCACCCGAATATTGTCGGGACCCCACTCTTGAGCCGCCGTCTTCACCAAACCAAGGAGACCGGCTTTTGAAGCGGCATAGGCAGCCTGGCCGATCCCGCCGTGAAATCCGGCATGAGACCCCACGACGATGATGGAGCCGCCGCCTCGAGCGAGCAGCAGAGGGGCGATGGCACGGAGACAATAGAATGCCCCGGTCAGATTCGTGGCCACGACATCCGTCCATGCCTCTTCCCGGGCTCGAACGAGTAACTGACTCTGAGCAATTCCGGCATTGCAGACCAATACGAGCGAAGAGCGCGAGCCGGAGGCGCCTGCCGAAAACCCCTCCATCATCCGATGAACGGCCTCGGCATGCCGGACATCGGCCTGATAGAGGTCCCCTTGAGCACCCGCCCTCTGGACCTCTTGCAGGGTGATCTCGGCCGCGGCCTTGTTCCGGCAATAGTGCACGCCAACCCACCACCCGGCTTTCGCAAATGCCCGGCAGAGCGCGCGGCCGAGTCCACCCGAGGCGCCGGTCACCAACACGGCGCGTGCCGCGGCGTCCTCGGAGAATCGATCCATGGCATCGAGGTGCCGTGATTCAGGCTCAGACATGGGAGGGGGATTATGGGTCCGCTGCCATCTGAAGACAAGGTCTCTCCAGGCACGTCCTCGGCATGCGTGGCTTGCCGCCCTCGAGAGTCCTATGGTACGGTCAACGTTCACCGGCTGGAGAACACACGACATGCCTCTGCACAGACTGGCAACGAAAATGGCTTTCACTGGACTGATGGGCATCCTCTCGGCATTCGGCACAGGGCAAGTCGCGCTCCCCGCCGAGGAGGCGGCGACCATCTCTCATTCCGCCGACTACTTTCCGGACAAGGTGGGAAGCCGCTGGACCTATCGGGGACAGATTACCGAAGGCCCGCTCCAGAGCATCGACAATAAATTCTTCACCAATGTCTCCACGGTGACGGGCACCAAGACGGTGAAGGGTGTCACGGTCACGGCCTTTCACGATACCAACCCCGGAAATCATGGCCCGTCGGACAGCTACTATCGGCGCGATGTCGTCGGCATCGTCTATTATGGATCGGATCCCGGCACCCCGCTGGAGAAGCAAATCATTCCCTATCAAATCGTGCGCTTTCCCATGACCGTGCCATCATCCTTTCAGCAGTTCGATCGCATCGGCCTCGACTTCGGCACCGATATGGACCGTGACGGCACCGATGAAAAAGTGGATGTTCGCGGCTGGACGACCCTCGTGGGGCGAGAAGCGGTCGCCGTGCCGGCGGGGACGTTCCAGGATGCCGTCAAAGTGGAAGCGCGCATGACCATGCGGATTCATTTATCCAGTGGAGGGCGCACCGCCACGGGGACCGATGTCATGACGGCCTGGTTTGCCAAGGGTGTCGGCTTGGTGAAATATTCGGAGCGGCAGGAGTTATCGGCTCCCAAGGAAGATCGGGGCGTGGTCACCGAGGTGATGGAAGAATTGGAGGACTACGAAATCAAGCCCTCAAAGGAATCACTCAGTCGCCTCGAATCCTCGCCGGAGCGTGTTTTCGCTAATCACCCGCGTCACCATGAATTGCGCGAGATACTCCGTGCCACCAGCCTTCGCGCCCACCCCTGAAAACCGGTACCCGCCAAAGGGCTGACGGCCGACCAAGGCCCCGGTGATCGGGCGATTCAAGTATAGATTGCCCACGTCGAACTGCTCACGGGCGAGCGCCAGATTGGCGGGACTCCTGGCATAGACGCCGCCGGTCAGCGCATAGTCCGTTCCATTCGCCACCGCGAGCGCCTCCGAAAACGTGTCCGCTTTCATCACGGCCAGGACCGGACCAAAGATCTCTTCCTGTGCCAGGCGATGCTGCGGTTCAATGTCCGTGAACACCGCCGGCCCGACGAAATATCCCGGTCGCTCCGTCGTCCGCCGGACCAGCATCCGGCCCTCGCGTTCGCCGACGGCAAGATATCGTTCGATGCTTGCCTGGGCGCGCGCGTCGATCACCGGTCCGACCTGCGTGCCCGGCTCCATGGGATCGCCGATGTTCAGACTGAGAACGGCTTCCCGTAAGCGCGAGACGAATAGCTCATACACCGCCCGATGCACGACGACCCGGGAGCAGGCCGAGCATTTTTGTCCCGCATAGCCGGTGAACGAGGCAATGACGCCCGTGATCGCCTCATCGAGATCTGCCGTCTCGTCGACAATGATCGCGTTCTTTCCCCCCATCTCGGCCAGAACCCGTTTGACGGTCGACTGCCCGGGGTAGACCTGTCCCCCTTCAGCCACGAGACGAAGTCCGACCGCCTTCGACCCCGTGAACGCGATCGTCGCCACATGCGGGTGCGCCGCGAGCGCCTGCCCGATCTCAGGTCCTCCCGGCACACAGGTCAGGACCCCGGGCGGTACCCCGGCAGCGATCAGGACCTCCGTGATCAAACGCCCGAGAAGCGCGGACCGCTCGGAAGGTTTGAACACGACTGTATTTCCGGTCACCAGGGCGGCCGCCACCATCCCCGTCGGAATCGCGAGCGGAAAATTCCAGGGCGCAATCACGGCCGCCACGCCGCGCGGCGCATACAGACGGTGGTTTAATTCCCCCGGCCTTGTGCCCAGGCGGGCCGGCGGCGCCAAGCGGCACATTTCGTCCGCATAGTACCGAAGGAAGTCCATCGCCTCGGCGACGTCCCCATCCGCTTCCCGCCAGGGTTTGCCGACCTCGGCAATGGCCCACGCGGCCATTATAAACCGGCGTTGTCCCATGAGAGCCGCCGCCTGCCTGAAGATGGCGGCTCGTTCCTCAGCCGGGCGCTGCCGCCAGGACTCATAGTGCTGGCGGGCCTGCGTGACCGCCGCCGCCACATCCCGGACGGAGGCGGCGCGCACCTGCGCGACGACTTCGCCGGGTTTGGCGGGATTTCGTGATTCGATCCACGCTCCGGTGAGCGGCAGTTCGCCGGCCGCCGGCTCCCAGCGGGTTCCCAATCGTGTACGGACCGACGCGATGCCGCTCTGCATCGCCGCACGAACCTCCGCACGCGAAAAATCGCTGTGCGGCTCGTTGGCGAACTCCCCGGTCTCGACCACCGCCGAGGCCGGCAGAGGAGACAACGGCGGCAACGGAGGTGCGAGGAGGCGATGCAAGGGCTGAGACTCCACATATTCCTTGCGAAGAAACGATTCGTTCGAGGTATTTTCCAGCAGCCGGCGAACCAGATACGCCATACCCGGCAACAGCTGCCCCACCGGAGTGTACAAGCGGACGCGCCGCCCGAGCCGGACCATGGCCTGCTGGAACGGCTCGGCCATGCCGAAAATCATCTGGTACTCTCGCGCCTCCGGCGGGTGCTTCAAGGCGTCCGCCGCCGCTTCGATCACGGCCAACGTCCGGAGATTATGCGTGCCAAACGCCGGACGAACGAGAGCGGGATGGGCCAACAGCACAGGGATCAGCCGCTCGTAATTACGGTCCGTGTCCGCTTTCTGCTCGAAGAGCGGCACCGGCCACCCGGCTTGGCGATAGCGGACGGTATCGGAGTCCCAATAGGCGCCCTTCACCAACCGAATCGTGATCGGAATGCCACGGGTGCGAACCCATGTGAGCAACTGCCCGATGTCTTGCTCGGTCTCGCGGTGATAGGCCTGGAGGGCCAATCCGGCGTAGGGGTAACTCCGGTACGGCGGTTCTTGAAACAGCCGCATGAAGATCTGCAACAGCAAATCTTTGGTCTCCGCTTGCTCCATGTCAAAAATGAGTCCGGCCGGGAGAGCCGCCGCCAGGTCGATGACGGGACGGAGCCGGACCGCAACGGTTTGATAGCTCCCTTCCGGATCCATCGGATCCAAATGCGAGCACAAGGCAGAAATTTTCAGTGACAATTGCACCCGCGGCAGGGGACCCAGGTGATCGCGTTCGAGCGACGGAGCGCCTGGCCAGGCCCCGGCCGCCCGCCCGAGGACCGTGAGCGCATGGAGGCACTGATCGCGATAGCGGTCGGCCTCCCGTTCGCTGATCGTCGCTTCACCGAGCAGATCCACTGACCATGCGCGACCCTCCTTCCACAGCCCGGCCAGGACCGGCTCGGCTTCCTCCACCGTAGCGCCGGCTATGAACGTCCGCGCCATGTGTTCGACCTGTTTCCGAATCGACTTTCCGGTCAATCGCGCGCCCAGGCTGGTGAAACCAAGCGCCTTCAGCCCCCACTCGAGGCCGAACAGCTCGTTTCCCATGTCGCCAAAATACTCGTTGGCGAGCGAGACGACGCGGGCATCATCGGTCACCGCAGGCAGGACATCGATGAAATGAAACAGGCGGGCTTTGAAGCGGGGATCCTTCATCGCGAGATTGATGACGGATTGGGACCACCAACGACTCTCCAGCAGGGTTGGAGAAAGACCGGCGGAGAGTTCGGCGAGGCGTTCACCGATGCGCAGGATGGCCGGTTCGAGCGAATCGGGCGTGGTCATGAATCTCCCTGTTACGAGTCGTGGTTAAAGAATACCGGCCCCTCCCGTATCGGTCCGGGCCGGTCCTGCCGATGAAGCTTCCAACATTTCATTGAAAATCCTTCGATCTTCCGATAACATGCGTCACCAACAATACCCGTTCACCGGAACATCGAGGTGGACTAATGATCACCGGAATCAGGAGGACGAATGACCCCGCCCGCACAACCTGTGTTTTCCTGGTGGACGCTCGGGCTCTTTTGCTCCATAGCAGCCGCCACCGTCGTCGGTATTCCATTATACGGCTATTATATCGGTTTTACCCTCTTCGACTGGATCTTGTTTCTCGTGATGTATATGGTCACTGGCATGGGGATCACGGTGGGCTATCATCGGCTCGTTGCCCATCAAGCCTTTGAATGCCCGGATTGGGTCAAGCGTTGCTTGCTCGTCGCGGGCGGGTGGGCGCTCCAAAATTCGGCTCTCATCTGGTGCGCCGACCACATCCGTCACCACGCCCGCACTGACACCGACGAAGATCCCTACAACGTCACCAAGGGGTTCTGGCACAGCCACTGCGGATGGCTCTTCTACGACACGCCGCACCGCACCGCGAAATACGAAGTGCGCCTGCGGCGCGACCCAGTCATCCTCTGGCAACATCGGTATTACTGGGCCATTGTCGTGTCCGGCCTGGCGATCCCCTTTGCCTTAGGGGTCGTCTGGCATGGCGGCTGGATGGGCGGGGTCAGTGCGCTGCTCATGGGAGGCCTCCTCCGCATGTTCATGGTGCTCAACTCCACCTTCACGATCAACTCTCTGTGTCACATGATCGGCAGCCAGCCGCACGGCACGCAAGACAGCAGCCGCGACAGCTGGTTGATCTCCTTCGTCAGCTTCGGCGAGGGGTATCACAACTATCACCACACCTATGCGCGGGATTACCGCAACGGTCCCCAGTGGTATAATTTCGACCCCTCCAAATGGATTATCTACACGTTGTCCGTCGTCGGATTGGCGAGCAATCTCCGGCGGCTCGACCCTTCGGTGTTCTAGCGGGAGATCCTCTCTCCGATCCAGTCGGCCCTTGCCTGAAGGGCCGACTGACCCATTTCATTTCTCCCTCGGCATCCCTTATGATGGATCCATTACAAGCGAACGTGACATCCGACTGGCTTTCCAGACAGCTCTGAGGGGCCCTCGTGTTGTGCTGCCACCCCCTTTGAACGCGAAACTGGTTGCGGTCGCCCACATATAGATATAGCGGAGGACATAATGGCTGATGACCATGGCCATGGCGCTCAACAGCCCCAGGCAAAAGAGGTTCTGATTCCCGGTGTCAAGCAGGTCATTGCGGTCAGTAGCGGAAAGGGCGGCGTCGGCAAATCCACCGTCGCGGCAAATCTCGCCTGTGCGCTGGCGCTGGAGGGCGCCAAGGTGGGGCTGTTGGATGCGGATCTCTATGGCCCCAACATTCCCATGATGATGGGCAGTACCACGGGGCCGGAGCAGAAAGACGGCAAGATTGTTCCGGTCGAAAGCTACGGGGTCAAGCTGATCTCGATGGCCTTCCTGGTCCCTGATGACGCGCCCCTGGTGTGGCGCGGCCCGATGGTCCATCAATATCTGCAGGCCTTCTTCCGGGACGTGCTCTGGGGCGAGCTGGATTATCTGTTGATCGACCTGCCCCCGGGGACCGGCGACGTGCAGCTCTCGCTCTCGCAAATGGTGCCGTTGGCCGGAGCGATCACGGTGACCACGCCGCAGGAAGTCGCCCTGTACGATGTGCGCAAAGGCATGGCGATGTTCCAGAAGGTCAATGTGCCGTTGCTGGGCATCATCGAAAATATGAGCCACTTTGTGTGCGGCCATTGCGGCGAGCGCACGGACATCTTCTCTTCGGGCGGCGGCGAACGAGCCGCGGAAAAACTGGGCATCCCGTTCTTGGGCCGGATTCCGATCGATCCCGCGATTCGCGACGGCGGCGATACGGGCCATCCCATTGTGACGGCGAATCCCGCCTCTCCCCAAGCAGCGGCCTTCCGGGAGATTGCGCAGAAGCTCATCAAGACGGTGGGAGGAGCGGACCAGGGCGCCACGGCCATTGAAAGCATGCTCAAGAAGATTAAGCAGCCGTTCACATCCCATTAAGTAAGCGGGGCAAGACAACCAGGAGGAGACCATGGCGGAGTTCGTACGGGTGGCGGGCACAGCAGACGTGAAACCCGGTCACGGTATCGTGGCGGAAGTGAACGGCAAGACGTTGGCCGTTTTCAATATCGACGGCGCATTCCGCGCCATCGACAACACCTGCGTGCACCGCGGCGGTCCCTTGGGGGAAGGAGACGTCGAGGGCAGCATCGTCACCTGTCCGTGGCACGGATGGCAGTTCGATATTTCCACGGGAGCATGCGTCAAGAACCCCGCCGCCAAGGTGGAGGTGTACCAGGTTCAAGTCGAGGGCGATGACGTCAAGGTGCTTGTCTAATTCCGTGACCATGAAAGGAGGAGCCATGGCTGCCTCCGCAAAAGAGCAAACCGAAATCGGCGCCGCGCTGGTCCGTATCTATGTCTTCTTGGCGCAATATCTGGACCGCTGTTTCGATGAAGCGGCGAGAAAGACCTATCCCGACGCTGAGCTTCAGACCCATTTGACGGAGACCCGCCGGCAATTGATGGACATGCTGGCCGTGAATCCGGTCGTGCAACAGAAGCTCGCGCAGGATTGCGACCGGATCCTGTCTCTCGGCGCCTCCTGTTTGAGAGGCGGGCAGTCCGATCCCGCCTTGCGGGACGCCATCCAAGCGGAGCGGGCCGTGCTCAGAAATAAAACCGTCGCGCTGAGTGACCTGGTGGCCGTGTTTCGGGCTTTGGAATAGGCCGTGGTCCTGCGCATGTGGTATGGAACAGGAGCGCTACGATAAACATCAACTTGCAGGCCTCGACGAGCGGGAACGAGGCTTCAGCCGGCCGGTCGAGTTCGAGCGGGCAGGGGACCGGTATCGGGCGATACTGCGTTATGAAACCACGCGGGTGAGCACGGAGCCCGAGCCCACCCAGGACCGCGCCTTAGTCACATTGATCCGGACCTTGCATGCGCAAGGCTACCGGCAACTGAGAACGCAAGTGAGCTTTCGCAACGGCGTCTATCTGGGCTCACAGGAAATGTGGGTGGAATATCCCGATCCTGCCTCGCCGGAACCGGAGCGACCCGGCTTCATCGCCAGGCTCCTGGGCTGGATCCGCCCCGGCACGGCAGGGGACAAGTCAGCATCATGACCTTTATTCCCGTTGACCGACTTCGATCGCCCGGCTCTGACGCGCCTGCGCCTCCTGTCGGGAACCGCCCACGTCTTCCCTCCTGGTTTAAAGTCGCAGCCCGGACCGGCCCGGATTATCTCGATATCAAGCAGACCATGGACCGGCTCAAGCTGCATACGATCTGTGAAGAGGCGCGCTGTCCGAACCGGTGGGAATGTTGGAACGCCCGCACGGCCACGTTCCTCATTCTGGGCGACATCTGCACGCGCCGCTGTCACTATTGCTCCGTGGAAACCGGCCGCCCTCGAATGGTGGATCGCGAAGAGCCCCACCGCGTCGCTGAAGCCGTCCAGGCGTTGGGCCTGCGCCATGCCGTCATCACATCGGTGAATCGCGATGAACTGCCGGACGGGGGCGCCGCGGTGTTTGCCGACACGATCAAAGCGGTACGGCGGTTGAGTCCCACATGCACGATTGAAGTCTTGATCCCCGACTTCGAGGGGAACGAAGCCGCCCTCGCGGCCGTCTGCGCCGAGCAGCCGGAGATCCTCAATCACAACATTGAAACAGTCCGGCGCCTGTTTCCCTCCCTTAGACCGCAAGGCAAATATCAGCGATCGATTGATCTCCTCGGCAAAGCCAAGGAGCAGGGGATGACGACCAAATCCGGCTTGATCCTCGGCATGGGGGAGACGATCGATGAAGCGCGCGACGTGATGCGCGACTTGCGGGCAGTCGCCTGCGACATTCTCACGGTCGGACAATACCTTCAACCGACAAGGGAGCACCTCCCGGTCGCCCGTTTTTATGACCCGAAAGACTTTTCCGATCTAAAAGAAGAAGGGCTCGCGCTCGGATTTACTCACGTTGAATCCGGCCCGCTCGTCCGCAGTTCGTACCATGCGGAGCAACACGTCTCAGACAGGCAGCCGTAGCCGGCGGCGATGATCCATGCACGCCACCGCGTCCAAGACGGCGCGCCCCACATAGTGACAAGCCGGAAGTCTTATTTACCTCTGATTCGCGCAGCGGTCCGCACAAGGAGCACCTAACATAGCGGCAGGCGTCTGAGCGGATTGAGTTTACACATGGCGCTCGTGGACTGGTGGGAGCCGGGCGGTTGTTAGTCGAGAGTCTGTATTGTCACCGGGGAAAGACCTATTGCTGGAGCTGTTTTTGATGCTGGCTGGTTATCTTGGGGCGCCTCACCAGCGCAGGAAATACGGAATCGCCACAAGCACCACGCCCGTGAGGACCAGCATATACCCATTGGCCATGAAGTAGGGAAAGATGCAGAGCGCCGCTCCGACGCACAGAGGCACGATGGCCTTTTGTTGTTTGCCATAGATCACAAACCCCACCCCGATCGCTCCGAAAATCATGCCCCAGATCAAGAGGGCCGCGCTGCCCGGGTCAAACATTCGGAGTTCCGTTCATGGCCGACGGGATCTCACGCATTCATGGTACCTTGGCCTCCGAGGGCCGGATCGTTCTTGTAGGCGCCGCGGATGTTCAACACGGCGAGCGCCACTTGAAGGGCGATGAGCGCGTAGGCCCGATCGTGCCAGCCCCAAATGATCCAGAGAATGTTGCTGAGCAGGAAACACCAGAAGCCGATCTCCCGCTTCCGTTTCGCCTGCGAAGCCACGAGCCAGGCTGAGACCACCGTGACCACCATAGCCGGCCACTGAAGGAAATCGACATAGTCCATCAGGCCGAGGCGGCCAGAGCCCTGGCGATCAGCGCCTGAGCTTCGTCCTGGATCTGTTTGAGATGGTCGAGGCCGCGGAAGCTTTCGGCGTACAGTTTGTACACGTCTTCCGTGCCGGACGGCCGGGCTGCGAACCATCCTTGGGCCGTGACGACCTTGAGCCCTCCGATGTCTGCGCCGTTGCCGGGCGCGGTGGTCATCATCGCCATGATCGGATCGCCGGCCAGCTCCGCCGCATCGACTTGCGCCGGCGACAATTGTGCGAGCACCGCCTTTTGCTCCGGCGTCGCCGCCGCATCGATCCGTTCATAGACCGGCTCCCCCAGCTCGCTGGTGAGGTCGCGATACAATTCAGAAGGATCGCGGCCCGTCTTCGCCATCATTTCGGCGGCCAACAAATCCATGATGATCCCGTCCTTGTCGGTGGACCACGCCGTCCCGTCGCGACGGAGAAAAGAGGCGCCTGCGCTCTCTTCTCCGCCGAACCCGAGTGAACCATCCGAGAGACCGCTCACGAACCATTTGAAGCCCACCGGCACTTCGATCAGTCTGCGGTTGAGCATGGCCGCAACCCGATCGATGAGGCTGCTGCTGACCAAAGTCTTGCCCACGCCGGCATCGCGGGTCCATTCGGGGCGGTTCGCGAACAGATACGCGATCGAGACGGCCAGATAATGATTGGGGTTCATCAAGCCGGCCGTTCGCGTGACGATGCCGTGCCGGTCATTGTCCGCATCGTTCCCGAAGGCGACGTCGAAGCGATCCTTCAACGCAATCAGATTCGCCATGGCGTGAGGGGAGGAGCAATCCATTCGGATTTTACCGTCCCAATCCAGCGGCATAAAACGAAAGGTCGGATCGACCGAGGGATTCACGTTCTCTATGTCGAGCCCATAGCGCTCGGCAATGGAGCCCCAATAGGCCACCCCGGAGCCACCTAACGGATCGATCCCGAGTTTGAGCCTGGCCGATTTGACGAGCGCCAGGTCAATGACGTTGCCGAGATCGTTGACATAGGCCGACACATAATCGTGCAGATGCGTGGTCGCGGCCCGCTTCGCCCGCTCATAGGGAAGCCGCCGGACTTCGTGCAGATCCGTGGCCAGTAACGCATTGGCTCGCGCCTCGATCCATTTCGTGACGTGTGTGTCGGCAGGCCCTCCATGCGGCGGATTGTATTTGATCCCGCCGTCTTCCGGAGGGTTGTGTGACGGTGTGATGACGACGCCATCGGCTAACCCGGTTGTTCGGAGGCGATTGTAGGAGAGAATGGCATGAGAAATGACCGGTGTGGGCGTATATCCTCCCGCCTGGTCGATGATGACATTGACCTCATGCGCCGCCAGGACCTCCAAGGCGGTGACAAAGGCCGCTTGAGAGAGGCCGTGAGTATCCATCCCAAGATAGAGAGGTCCGTCGGTCTGTTGAAGCTTCCGATACTCACAGATGGCCTGGCTCACAGCCAGAATGTGGTTTTCGTTAAAAGATCGCTTGAAGGATGAGCCGCGATGGCCGGAGGTGCCGAACGCCACCCGTTGCGACGGCACGGCGGCGTCCGGTTGCTCCGTTTTGTAGGCTTTTACAAGACGGGACAGATCGACCAGGACTGAGGCCGGCGCCGGTTTTCCTGCCAGAGGATGTACTCCCATGTCATCTCCTTGATGAGCTTCGGACATACGTTGCCTGTCCTGTATGAGGACTGTCAACTTAGGGGACGGTGCCTATGCAGTCAATTGTCGGCTGGGGAGCAGGCCCTCTGCATTGAGCCATCCACGGCGGCTGATGGAAGGAAGCGTGCTGAATGTCCTTTCTATGCGCCACACTCTGCGTTCTTGAAGCCGTTGGCGGATCCGACACCCCACGAGGATCACCACGGAAATCACGAGTTCTCGTCCTCTTCAGGTACTACCGACAGCAAAATGGCGGCCCCACACGGCGCCGGATTCGAAGACTAGGGGATCGGCCATCAAGACATGCTCGCAAGGACTCAAGGGTATTTCTGGGTCGACACCGTCTCGGGGAAACCTGAAAGTATCGCAGGCGCACTGTTCTGGCCACGACCCTTCTAAGGCTCGTGGTGACGCCGGTGGACGCCGCTCTCACATGAATCGTACTGACAATAAACAACCGTCGGGTCCGTACACCGATTATGACAAGTTATACATCAATGGACGATGGGTGACGGGCCGCTCATCTCGTGTCGTGGAGGTCACTGACCCGTATGATGGCAGTGTCCTCACGGAAGTGCGGGCTGCGAGTGAAGAAGATCTCAATGAGGCGTTTGAGTCCGCCAAAACCGCCCAACGTTCCTGGGCGTCGGTGTCCCCTGGGCAGAGAGCCCAAGTGATGCGCAATGCCTACGATATCGTGAAGGCGCGCAAAGAGGAGATCTGTGATTGGTCGAGCCGCGAATCCGGAAGTGTGCCCATTAAAGCCGAAATTGAATGGCAGTCGGTGCTCGATATTATGGAACAGGCGATGGCCGCTCCCTACCGTGTCATTGGACAGATCATGCCGGGCAACATTCCAGGGAAGGAATGCCGGGTGTACAAGAAACCACTGGGCGTCATTGCCGTGATCGGTCCATGGGACTTCGCGATGCACCTGTCGAACCGCTCCATAGCGCCCGCTGTGGCGGTCGGCAACGCAGTGGTCTTGAAGCCTTCCAGCGATACGCCCGTCACCGGCGGGCTCATGCTGGCGAAGATTTACGAGGAGGCCGGTTTACCGGCTGGGGTCTTCAACGTCGTGGTCGGTTCCGGTTCGGAGATTGGAACTCCATTCGCCATGCACCCCATTCCGCGCCTCAATTCGTTTACCGGTTCGACGGCCGTCGGGAGGGAAGTCGGACTTAACGCTATGAAGAGTCCCGTCATTAAGAAGGTCGCGCTCGAACTAGGGGGCAACGGACCACTGGTGATCCTGGACGATGCCGACCTGGAGGTAGCGGTCAACGCCGCCGTGTTCGGAAAGTTCATCAACCAGGGACAGATTTGCATGATCGCCAACCGCATCATTGTGCATCAAGCCATTCATGACGAGTTTGTGCCTCGCTTTGTCGAGCGCGTAAAGGGGTTGAAGGTGGGCGATCCGAAAGACCCGAAGACGATCATCGGTCCCATCATTAATCAGCAGCAGTTCAAGGGAATCATGGCGCACATCGACGCGGCGCGCAAAGAGGGGGCCACGGAAATGCTGGGTGGAGAAGCGAAAGGGTTGCTGATTCCACCGCACATTTTCACCGGTGTCACGATGAAGATGACCATTGCACGCGAAGAAATCTTTGGACCGGTTGCCCCCATTATCAAAGTGAACGACGAAGCAGAAGCGTTGCGCGTCGCCAACGATACCGACGCGGGACTGGCCGCTGGGGTCATCACGCGGGACGAAAAGCGCGGGCTCGCGTTTGCCCTGCAGATGGAGGCAGGCATGACGCATGTGAACGATCAACCCGTCAATGATCTCGCGAACAATCCGTTTGGTGGCGAGAAGAATAGCGGGCTCGGGCGGTTCGGTGGCGATTGGATTATTGACGAGTTTACAACCGATCAATGGGTTACCGTGCAGCACCAGCCACGACAATATCCCTTCTAATAGAGATGGATGCGGTTTGGAAACGGCATGCAGCGCAGTTCCCATCGTCGAAGGGAAGTTACCGTGGGAACCATACAGAAGCGATAGAGGGTAGTGCGCAGGCATGTCGCGGTGAACAGGATGGTTCAGATGTCGTGCACGGAGGTTGGAAGACGTGAGCTTTTGCGCCTGGCCTGTATAGCGCTCCCCCGCCGCGCACAGGATCGTCACAAACCAGCGCACAAGGTCATGTCATGCAACCCCTTCTTGCTCAATACGATCTCAGCGAAAGATGAACATTGCCTATGAGGGTATGGCGTGGAGCCGGTTCAACATCACGCTTCCTGCCACCTGGCATCTCGGCCGACAGCTTGATCAGCAAATCTTGGCGTGGTCGTGGATAGCTACCATATCTTTGTTCGGGCCGAACAGCGACGGATGTGGACGGCATACCGGCAGATCACATCTTTCTTGTGCAGTTTTCGAATCTTGCTGAACCTGTTCCAGGCGCGCCCCCTCAGGTCTTAAGAACCAAGGGAGGTGTTGAATGAAAAAAGATGCTGCACTTGTCGGGTCATTGGTGCTGCTCATCATGGTGGGGTGCGGCGGCTCGAGCGACGACACGCCCACTCCTCCCGCTAACGCCCCCCCGTCCGCTTCTGCACGCACGGACGACCTGCTCAAGGCGATGTCGCTGGACCAGAAAATCCAGCAGATTCGCAACCTGCCGGTCCCCAACAAAGAGCTCCCGGGCTGTGAATTCACGAGGGTCGGCCGACATATCGAAGGCATACCGGAGCCGAAGATTCCGACCTTCCGGTTCGCCAACGGCGGCACCGGTATTCGCGGCGGCGACTGCCTCCCCGAGCCGACCGCAACCGGGCTGCCAAGCGCCGTGGCCGCCGCCGCCACCTTCGACCGGCAGGTCAACTTCGAGTGGGGACAGGTGCTGTCGAATGAGATCCGCGGCTGGGCCCACCAGTCGCTGTGGGGGCCGGCCTTCAACATAATCCGAACCCCCTGGGGCGGTCGTAACCACGAATACATGAGCGAAGACCCGTATCTGACCGGTGTGATCGCGACGCAGCAAGTGCTGGGTATCCAGTTTAGCGGCAAGACGCATGCGACCGTCAAACACTTCGCCGGTAATGAGTCTGAGTACCAGAAGGAACGGTGGACAGCCGCGTCCCGGATCCCGGCGCGGGCGATGCATGAGATTTACCTGCTTCCCTTCGAGATGACCATCAAGGACGGTAAGGCCGCCTCCGTCATGTGCGCGTTCCCCCACCTCAATTTCGAGTGGGGCTGCGAGAACGCGCCGCTGCTGAAGCAGACGCTGAAGGAACGGTGGGGGTTCGACGGCTACGTCGTCAGCGATCGCCGCGCCTTGCACAGTACCGCGCCGTCGATTCGCGCAGGCACCGGTTTCGAGCTCGATTTCGAGCCGGAGTGGTACACGTCCGAGCGCGTCAAGGCGGCCATCGACGCCGGCAGAATCAGCGAGGCGGACATCGACGATCTGCTTCGCGGCAGATATCTAAAGATGTTCGAGTTCGGGCACTTCGACGAGCCGTACAACGCGTTCCTGTCGAGGAACCTCGCGGCCAATGCCGCGGTGGGTCGCAGGGCGGCCGACGGCAGCATCGTGCTGCTGAAGAACGACGGCCTGCTGCCGCTGCAGCCGAACGTGACTTCCGTCGCGCTGATCGGCGCCGACTGGTTCGCCGGCGAGGCAACGCTGCCCCCGCGCGGCAGCGATCCAGACGACGTCAGCTATGTCGTGACGCCCTACACCGTGACACCGAAGCAGGGGCTCGAAAACACGCTAAGGAGGGTGGGATCGCGCGCCACGGTGACCTATAACGACGGCGATATCATCGATACCGCGGTCGCGGCGGCCCGCAGAGCCGACGTGGCGATCGTGATGGTCGGTGACAACCCGCGAGAGACGGTGGACAAGACGACGCTGTCGCTGCCGTCGATTAATGGCACCAACCAAGAACTGCTCGTCCCGCGCATCCTGGATGCGAACCCGAACACCGTCGTCGTGCTCAAGACATCGGGGATGGTGCTCATGCCGTGGCTGGATCGCGCGCGTGCCGTTGTCGAGGCCTGGTACCCGGGCCAGGACGACGGCAATGTCGTAGCCGATGTGCTGTTCGGTGTCACCAACCCGTCGGGGAAACTGCCCGTCACCTTCGGCAATACCGCGAAGGAAGCGGCCTACGCGACCGAGGCGCAATATCCCGGCACGCGAGAAAACAATGGGCTCGGCGGCGAGCCCGGTGTCCCGTTCGGAGGGCCCGCCGGTTTTCCGCAACTGGTCACGCACTACAGCGAGAATCTGCAGATGGGATATCGCTGGTACGAAGCGCAGCAGGTGACGCCGGTGTTTCCGTTCGGGCACGGGCTGTCGTACACAACCTTCGCGTACAGCGACCTGAACCTTGCACCGAGCCAGACCGGGCTGACGGTCGAGTACACAATCACCAATACTGGTCAACGTGCCGGCAAGGAGGTCTCGCAGGTCTATCTGACGTTGCCTGCCGCAGCGGCCGAGCCGTCGAAGCGGCTTGTGGGTTTCAGCAAGGTCGAGCTGCAGCCCGGCGCGAGCATGCGGGTTTCGGTCATCGTCGGGTGCGCGGCCTCGAATCATCCATTCTCCTATTTCCAGCCGACCAGCCCCCAGGATTTGAGAGCATGGGCAGACGGCAACTGGGTCACGCCGAACGGCCAGTTCACCGTCCACGTCGGCGGCTCGTCGGCGCAGACACCGCTGGAGCGCCCGATTGCTCTGAACTTTGCGAATTGTAATGGCTGACAGGTTGACAAACACCGGCAGCAACGGGAAGGAGAAAAAAGCATGTCTGACGATCCCTTCTCCTCCGACACAATGGCGGATCCCCCCGGCAACGCCACCGACGCCACGTCGCCGCAGCTGACCCGGCGCAGTCTGCTGATGAAGATTTCCGCTCTCCTCGGTGCCTCGCTGTTACCGATTGCCACCGGATGCGGCGGCGATAGTACCGACACCGCCCCACCATCACAAGCGCCGCCCGCACCCCCTCCGCCGGCCGCTGACGTGCGGGCCACAGTGAGCTTTCGAAGCGTCGAGACGGCCGCGCGCGTGCAAAGCCGGTACGCAGGCTTGAGCTACGAGAAGACCAAGCTTACGGTGCCGATGTTCACCGGAGACAACGCAGCGCTGATCCGTCTCTTCCGCCTGCTCGGTCCGTCGGTGCTACGCATCGGTGCCAATCAGGTGGACCGGTCAAGCTGGAACGGTGCGGTCGAGAACCTCACGCCGATCCTGCCGGCGCAGATCGATGCGCTGGCTGCCTTCGTACAGGCGACGCAATGGCAGGTGATCTACGGCGTCAACCTGGCGCGCAACACGCCGGCCAATGCGGCCAACGAGGCCGCCTATGTCGCCGAGCGGCTGGGCCCGTCGCTGCTGGCCTGGGAGATCGGCAACGAGCCCGACTTGTATGTGCGGCACGGGTACCGGCCGGAGAATTGGGCTTATGAGCAGTACCTGCCGGAGTGGCGCGCTTATCGTGCTGCGATGAGCAGGGTGAGCCCGGGTGTGCCGTTCAGCGGCCCGGCCACATCGTATCAGGTGGCGCGCTTTACGGTGCGGTTGGTGGAGGACGTGGAGGACCTGGGCATGGTGACTCATCACTACTATCGCGCGGACGGCGATGATCCGGACTCGACGCTGAGGCTTCTGCTGCAGCCGCATCGCGGCCTGGTGACCGAGTTGAACGGCTTAGTGAAACAGGTGTCGGCCGCAGGCGTACCGCTGGGTCTGCGCTATGCCGAAGCCAACAGTTTCTACGGCGGTGGCAAACCAAATGTCAGCAATGCTTACGGCACGGCGTTGTGGGTGATGGACTTCATGTTCACCTGCGCCATCAATGGCTGCACCGGCGTGAACATGCACGGTGGCAACAGAGGTCCCTACACGCCGATCGCCGATCGCGATGGCGAAGTGGCCGAGGCGCGCCCCGAGTTCTACGGCATGGTGATGTTCGCGCAAGCCGCCCAGGGGGTGCCTCTGGACAGTGTCGTGGCCTCTGTCAGCGCCATCAGTCTCATCGCCTGGGGCGTCAGGCGCGATGACGGGGGCCTCAACGCCATCCTGATCAACAAGGACGACAGCCGGAGCGTGGGCGTGAACCTGACCACCGGCGTCGCCGCCGAGCGCTTCGACCCGCTGTGGCTGAGGGGGCCGGAGCTATCCGCACTTAGCGGACACACCTTGGGCGGCGTAGCGATTGGCAGCGACGGCAGCTGGGCGCCGCAACCGCAGGGACCGATGATCGCCAGCGGCGGCCGACTCGACGTGCTGCTGCCGCCCGCCAGCGCGATATTGTTGCGCTCGTTTTGAGTCGCAGCGGCCGTGACGTTCCATGACGGCGGCTTCCAGGTCGGGTCAAACATGCGGACGGTATCTTCAAACGTGCCCTCGGGAGAGAGGTGATGGTCCGGAGCCGCTTCTATAAACGTGAAAAGAAGGAGAAGAGGGAGCTGAGAAAGTGGTCGAGATGGTTATAGGAACGCCCTGGGCCGGAGGAGACGGATTGATTATCTCTTTCACATGGGTAGGCCCCCGAACCAGCCTCAGGGATGTCTACGGCAGACCCTGTTTGGAGAACCCACGGCCGTCTCAGTTCAACCCGGGTCCGATCACTACGGCGTGCTGAATACGTACATCTTCGATGCATCACAGTGTTGGATCGGCGTCGCGAGCATCGCATGATCGACAAACCCAGAAATGTCAAGACCCAAGTGGGGATCGTGGGAGGGGGTCCGGCCGGGCTGATGCTTTCGCACCTGCTTGCCAAGTCGGGCATCGACTCCATCGTGCTGGAGCAGCGCAGTTACCAGGAGATTTACGAGACCCAGCGTGCCGGGATCCTGGAGCCCGGCAGTGTCCGGATGCTCATCGACACCGGGGTGTCCGATCGTGTTCTGACCGACGGCGTCCGGCACGAGGCGGTCAACTTCCGCTTCGACGGCGAGAACCACCGGCTCGACTTCGCCGAGCTCGTCGGGCAGGCCGTGTGGGTGTATCCCCAGACCGAGATCTGGAAGGACCTTGCCGACGCCCGCGCCCGCGACGGGGGGGACGTTCGTTACCTGACCAGAGTCACGAGCCTCGCGAACGTTACGACAACGACCCCGACCATTCATGTCAGAGACCACGAGGGCCGTGGCGTGCGGATCCAGTGTGACATCCTGGTCGGGGCGGATGGCTCGCACGGCATGTGCAAGAAGGTCGTGCCGCAGGAGCACCGCACGGACTACTTTCACCGGTACCCGTTCGCCTGGTTCGCGATCATGGTGGAATCGCCGCCCAACGCCAACGAGCTGATCTATACCCACTCCGACCACGGGTTCGCCCTGATCAGCCAGCGAACCGAGTCGCTCCAGCGGCTGTACTTCCAGTGCGATCGGGACGAAGACCCGGACGCCTGGAGCGACGACCGGATTTGGACCGAGTTGCGAAGGCGGATGGCGGGAACCGATGGCTTCGAGCTACACGGCGGGCCCATCGTCGAGAAGAACGTGTTGGGTTTCAACAGCTACGTCCGCGAGCCGATGCGGTACGGCCGGATGTTCCTGGCGGG
The DNA here is from genome assembly GCA_965285945.1 of uncultured bacterium. GTDB lineage: Bacteria > Nitrospirota > Nitrospiria > Nitrospirales > Nitrospiraceae > Nitrospira_D. Next base: position 101,972 of record CBDIWP010000008.1, read on the forward strand.
AGACGGAGCCCATGTCGTGCCGCCGACCGGCGCGAAAGGCCTGAATCTCGCCTTCGCCGACGTGAAGGTCCTCCATGAGGCGCTTGAATCGTTCTTCCACAGCAGGTCGGAGGACCTGCTCGACGAGTACAGCGACCGCGCGCTCGAGCGGGTCTGGCGAGCGCAGAGCTTCTCGTTCTGGATGACGGTCAGCCTGCACCGTTATCCGGAGATGAACGCCTTCCAGAGGCGCCGGCAATGGGCCGACCTGCACGCCAGGTTCGCCTCTCGGCCTGGACGGACGTTCCTGGCCGAGTCGTATACCGGCTGGCCGGCCCACGGGCTCGTCGGCGTCTAGCCTGCGGACCGGCGTTCCTCCCCAAAGACGCGCTGGGCCACTTCAAAGGCGGAGTTGGCCGCCGGCACGCCGCAGTAAATCGCCGTCTGCAGCAGCACTTCGACGATCTCCTCACGACTGAGCCCGTTTCGCTGCGCGCCACGCAGATGGATCGCGAGTTCGGCGTAGTGGCCGTTCGCCACCAGCGCCGTGAGCGTGATCACGCTGCGGGTTCTGTGATCGAGCCCCGGCCTGCTCCAGATGTCACCCCAAGCGTAGCGGGTGATCAGGTCTTGGTACTCGGCCGTCGTCTGGTCAATGTTGGCGTTCGCCCGATCCACATACTCATCGCCGAGCACCGCCCGGCGTACCACCATGCCGTCCTCGTGAATGTCCCGGTTGGTGCGGTCATTAGTGCTCATCACGTTGTCCTTTCCTGAAATACTCAATGATCGCCGCGGTCACTGCCTCCGGGCGCTCCACGGGTGCGAGATGCGCCGCCCCGGCGATCTTCCGTGCTGCGCCTTGTTGGATGTGTTGGGCGATGAATTCGGCCTCGGTCGCGCCGACCACGGTATCGTGCTCTCCATACATCACGATCGTTGGCGCCGCGATCGCGCCAAGGCGGTCGCGAACATCGGAGGCTCCCAACGCTTCGCAGCAGAGGGCGTAGCTCTCATCATCCGTGTCGGACGACAGAGCCTGCAGCAACCGACGTGCCCGCTCGGGCTGCTGAGCGATGAAGCCCGGCGCGAACCAGCGTTCCGCCGAACCGTCGACCATGGCCCGTGTGCCTTGGGTGCGCACGGCGGCAGCGCGCTCCTTCCAAGCCATGGCGTCGCCGATCTTCGCGGCCGAGCCAATGACCGCCAGCTTCAGGACCCGATCGGGATGCCGCAGCGCCAGTTCCAGCCCGACCTGGCCGCCCAGCGAGACCCCGGCATAGCAAAACGCGCTCGCCCCAGCCTCGCCGGCCAGCCCGATCACGCCATCGGCCAACTCGGCTACCGTGAACGATTTATCCGTGGCCGGTGAGTGGCCGTGGCCGGGCAGATCCCAGGCAAGCAGACTAAAGTGTGGGGCGAGCAGCTCCGCCGCCGGCTCCCAAAGCAGGGTCGAGGTGCCGAGGGAGGGGCCAAGGATGAGCAGCGGTTCTCCGGACGGTGTGCCCAGTCGTGTTCCAATGAGGATCGGTACGGTCATGCCTTCAGCCCATGTGCGGCAAGGTCATCGAGCACGCGCGTGATGAGGTCATCGGCCGCGCCCAAATAGTTGGCCGGGTCGAGGCTCGCGGCGAGACGCTCGTCGCTCACCATGGCGAGGGACGGCTCGGCCCGCAAGGTCGCAGCCAAGTTCACCGTCCTGTCGCGCACCGCCGCAGTCACCATCTCATGAAGCTTCGTTTGTCCGACAAGCGGGCCGAACTCGAGCATGAGACGTTCGCTGACAATGAGAGGACCACCTTGACGCAGGTTGGCCAGCATGGCCTCTGTGTTGATCACCAAACCGGGAACCAGCTCCGCAGTGAGCCTCGCGGCGCCGCCGACCAGCCTGAGCAGCTCACGTAACGCGGACCATTCGGCATGCCAGGCGCCGTCCGGCCGCTCGTCAACCGCGTTTGCAGAGTGGTGGAGTTCGGCAGTCAGGCCCGGCACGCGACGCACCGCGGCGCTAATCAGCACGCTCAATACAGGGTTCTGTTTCTGCGGCATAGCGGAAGAGCCGCCGCGGCCCGCCGCTTGCGGCTCCTGCACCTCTGCGATCTCGGGCCGCACGAGCAGGAGCACATCGCTCGCGATCTTTCCCAGCGCATCACTCAACTGGGTGGCCGCATCCGCGACCTCGGTAATGGGAGCGCGCTGTGTATGCCACGGCATGAGCGGAACGCTCAGCCCAAGCTTGTCCGCGACCGCCTCCGCCAGCTCGATTCCGGTGCGCGCGAATCCGACCAAGGCGAAGGAGGCCAGCGTTCCGCCCGCGCCACCCCACTGAATCGGAAGCTGCGCGCGAGCCACTTGGAGACGTCGAGTGGCCCGCACGACCCCATGCAACCAGCCGGCAGACTTGAGGCCAAACGAGGTGGGGACGCTATGCTGCGTCAGCGTTCTCGCCACCATCAGTGTGCCACGATGGCGATCGGTCAGCGAGGCGAGCGCCGTGATCGCGGTTTGAGCATCGTCCAACACGATGGCGAGCGTGCGCCGGGCGGTGAGCACGAGCGCCGTGTCGAGAATATCCTGGCTGGTGGCACCGCGATGCACCCAAGCCGCTGCCTCGGCATCCACCGCACCGACCGCCGCGCGCAGGTCAGCAACCAGCGGGATCACCGGATTTCCCCCGTCCCGGGCACGGACTGCGAGGCCCGGCGCATGGAAATCGGTCGACTCTGCAACAGCGCGTATGGTGGCGGCGACCTGCGCCGGCGCGAGTTGCAACTCGACGTAGGCGTCCAGAAGCGCAAGCTCGACTTCGATCATGGCATCGACAAGCGCCTGGTCGGAGGTTACGAGCGCGACCGGCGCTCCCGCCCAGAAGGGCGACAACAGCCCAGCATCTGGACCGGTGCAATCCAGGGGGCCATCATCCGTACGCAAGAAAGACCGTCTCCCCTTCGCCTTGGAGGCGGATGTCGTGGCGCAGAGCCCCGTCCGCCTCGCGGCTGGCCACCAGTGTAGGGACGCGCGCCGGATTGAGGGATGCCAGCAGCCGGTCGGCTGCAAACAGATGACGGTGCTCCGGCAGATAGATGCGGGTGTGCAACTTGTTCAGCAGTCCGCGGGCGAAGACGACCACCGCGATGAATGGTGGACCCGCGGCATCGTCGCGGCGACCGGGCACGACCGTCGTGAACTGATAGTGACCGGACCCATCCGTTGCCGCGCGGCCAAATCCGGTGAAGGTGTAGCCATCGCGCTGTAATGAACCGGGGGCCGTGGAGATCGTGCCGCGCTCGTCGGCCTGCCGGATTTCGATGAGGCCGTCTGGCACCGGAGCGCCCGCTCCGTCATAGAGCCACCCATGCAACCGAACGGCGGCCGGGTCACTTCGGTCCACGAGGTCCGGGCTCCCCTCATAGGGCAAGGCATATCCAAAAAATGGGCCGGCCGTCTGTCCCGGTGTTGGCGCCAGGTGGCCCATTCGTCACTCTCCTTTCAGACCTTTCGGGTCGGGCGTGATGGAGTTCGATCCGGTGAGCACGATGTTCCAACGATAGCCCAACGCCCATTCCGGCGCGCTCAAGTCGTGGTCATACTGCGCGACGAGCCGGTCACGGGCGGCCGGGTCAACAATCGACTGGTAAATCGGGTCGAGGCGTAACAGCGGGTCGCCAGGAAAGTACATCTGGGTCACGACGCGCTGGGTGAACGCCGTGCCGAAGATGGAGAAATGGATATGCGCCGGCCGCCAGGCGTTGCGATGGTTCCTCCAGGGGTATGCGCCTGGTTTGATCGTCTGGAATCGGTAGTGGCCATTCGCGTCGGTGATGCATCGGCCCACGCCGGTAAAGTTCGGGTCGAGGGGAGCCGGATGCTGGTCCTGCTTATGTGCATACCGGCCGGCCGCGTTGGCTTGCCACACTTCGATGAGTTGATGCTGAACAGGCTGGCCTTCGCCGTCGAGCACCTGGCCCGCGATCATGATGCGCTCACCCAATGGCTCTCCGACGTGTTGGATCGTCAGGTCGCTTTCTTCCGGCATGACTTCGTGGTGCCCGAAAATGGGCGAGCACAACTCGACGGTCTCGGGGTCGACGTGGTGTAGGTCCTTGGTCGGATGCCGCAGGATGCTGCTCTGATACGGAGCGAAATCGAGGTTCGGCTGAAGCCGCCGAGGTTCCCCGTTGGCGAGTCGCTCCCCATAGCGCTGGTGCGCGCTTGCGATCTCGGCTGAAATCTGTTCCTGGGTGGTCTCAACGACTGAGGATGCGCTTTCTCTCACACCCGCTTGCTTCCGAGTGAAGTGGGTGACCTCGCTCCCGCGTGGTGAACCACGTTCCCTCGGCAACATCTCAGTCGTCCTCCTCCTTCGCCGTCCTGGAGGCAATTTCAACAGAAACTCACATGCAGTGTAACTGGACTATTCCCGCGTTGGTTGGTGAACGGACTCTGTTCGGCAACGCGGCTTTCGATATCTAATTGTTGGAACGTCCGGGGCTCATAAACCATCGTTAACCGCCTTCGTAATCTGCCGATCTTCCGTTCCCTACTGATATCGCTGGTTGCATTTCGCCGGAAGTAGGCTAAAAGGGGAGAAGAACGGGGAGTAATCATGACATTTAAAACGATCGCTGTTGTCGGCACCGGGGTTATCGGAGCCAGTTGGGCAACTTATTTTCTTTCACGCGGCTACGACGTGATCGCAACCAATCGTTCAGGGGCTGAGACGACACTTCGCGCAATGGTCGCTGAACAATGGGAGGACGCCGAACGCTTGGGCCTCGCCGAAGATGCCTCGCCCACGCGGTTGCGTTTTACTCCCTCTTTGACTGAATGCGTACGGGAGGCTGAGTTTGTTCAGGAGAACGGGCCTGAGAGGGTGGATATCAAGCGTGGCATCTTCAAGGCGATCGACGATGCGTCGCCGCCGCATGCGATCATCGCCAGCAGTGCCTCGGGCCTGTTCATTAGTGAGGTGCAGTCGGTGTGCCGGCACCCTGAGCGCGTGCTCATCGGGCATCCGTTCAATCCGCCGCATCTGATCCCGCTGGTCGAGGTGGTCGGCGGCACGGCGACCTCGGAAGAATGCATCGAATCGGCTCTGAATTTTTACCATCTGATCGGCAAACGTCCGATTCGAGTCCGTAAGGAGATCAAGGGGCATATCGCCAATCGATTGCAAGCCGCCTTGAGGCGGGAGGCCTATGGATTAGTAGAGCAGGGCATCGCCACGGTGGCTGATGTTGATGCGGCCATCGCGCATGGTCCGGGCCTGCGCTGGTCTCTGCTTGGTCCGTTTCTCAATCAACACTTAGGAGGCGGTGAAGGCGGGATCCAGCATCATCTTGATCATCTTGGCCCGTCAATGGATGAGTGGTGGCAGGATCTCTACCAGACACGCTTGACGGAAGAGCTGAAGATGACAATCGTCGCCGGAGTGGCGGATGCCATTCACGGATGGGATATGGGTGCCCTGCGCAGGGAACGCGACCGGGGGCTCATTCATCTACTGCGGATAAAAGAGCAATTGAAGCACCTTCCTTAAGTCCAGAGTGATCGGGACAAGAAGGACGGGACGGCGACTTAGCGCCGGGTATGCGCCCACAACAAGATCAGTGTGCCGGCCGCTCCAGCGATCAACGAAGCTCCGAAGATCCCTATTTTGGCCACCGCGAACAGGTCAGGATCGGGAAAGGCCTCTCCCGCGATGAACAGGGACATCGTGAACCCGATGCCACCGAGCGCACCGGCTCCCGCCAGCTGAGGCCAGGAATACGCGTCAGGCTTGACGGCCATCCTGAAACGCACAGCCAACCAGGCCGCCAGCGTGATACCGACCGGTTTCCCGATGACCAATGCCCCGATGATCGCCAGCAGGAGCCTGCCGTGGCCCTCGAGCAGATCGGCGGACCAGACGACGCCGGCATTGGCCAGCGCAAACAGCGGGAGCACTATATAGCTCGACCAAGGCTCCACCGAGCGCAACAACTTGCTGGCGGGGGATTCCATCCGGTCATGGATGGCATCCAACGCGCGCATGACCGGCTCCGGCGGACCGTGATGCCCCGAGCCTTTTCCAACCTGCGCTGTCCATGACTGAATGATCGCCTCGGCCTGCCCGATCAGTGCGTGCATATTCGCCGGAGGACGCGTGGGGGTGACCATCGCGAGGAGGACTCCTGAGAGGGTGGCGTGGATCCCCGACTCATGCAGGCAGATCCATAAAGCGATCCCGAGGAGTCCATAGGGCAACGGGGCATAGATGCCCCAATAATTCAACCCGATCAACAGACTCGTTGTGGCAAGCGACGCAGCCAGGTAGTAGGGATCGATCGCCTCCGAATAGAACAACGCGATGACGCCGATCGCGACAACATCGTCAATGATGACGGCCGCCGTGAAAAAGACACGAAGCTCCACGGGGACGCGAGTGCCCAGCATGACCATGATCGCCACGGCAAAGGCGGTATCGGTGCCGATAGGAATGCCCCACCCGGCCAGCAAGGGCCCATCTCGAATGGTCATGAGGTAAATGCAGGCGGGGAGCAGGATGCCGCCGAAGGCGGCAATCACCGGCAGGGCTCCCGCGCGCAGCGTGGAGAGACGGCCGACGGTAAATTCCCGTTTGATTTCGAGCCCGACCACCAGGAAGAAGAGGCTCAAGAGCCCATCATTGACCCACTGGGCGAGCGGAAGGGAAAAGGTCTTGCCCCCGGACGTGAACCCCAAGGAGGTGGTCCACCAGGAGTCAAACGACGGGCCGATCCGGGAGTTTGCCAGCACGACGGCCGCAACCGATAGGAGCAGCAGCAGCAGCCCCGCGGAGGGACCCCACCGGACGAAGTCCAGCGTCGCGGTCTGAATGCGGTGGCCCAGCGTGCGCTCCAGGGCTTCCGCCATCGACGTTTCATCCCAGGGCCCTTCGTAGCGACGTCCGTTGATGAAGAACGTCGGTGTGACGGCGGCGCCGCTGTGAGCCGCACTGTCAGTATCTTCTTGAACCCGTTGGGCTGCGGCCTGCTGGACGAATGACGACCGCTCCTGAACCGGCGGTATCCCGAACTCCGAGGCGATCTGTTCGAGGCCGTCCGATGTGAAGGCCGGTCCGCGTGTCATGAGGGCATCATGAATCGGCCAGAATGCGCCGGTGGTTACAAAGGCATATTCCGCAAGTACGGCGGCAGACTTGGCGACAATGCTGTCCCGAAGCGGGCGGTGCCGGAAGACGTAGCGCATCTTGTCGCCGAAGCGGCGTTGAAGATTCGCGATGACGTCGTGCGCGGCATGGCAGTGCCGGCAGGCATAGCTGCCGTACTCAACCAGCGTAATATTCGCATCGGAACTTCCGATGGCATGATCCCGCCGGCTTATCGGAGGACGAAGTCTATGGGATCGGGCATGCGTCATGGTCTTCATCGGCCCGAACGTGGTCCGAGAGGCCCACTCTGCGGCGGATTACGAATCGGTCCATGGAATCAGTCATGAGCGGCAGGTATGGTTCAGTGTAAACCATGAATGACGGGCTTCACCACCGTGACACGAGAAAAAGGCAATGGTCGGTCCGTCGGACCAGACAAATGAACGCCACGCTTCAAGGGTATTCCAGCGTCGACACTACCGATTGTGGACAGGGAAGATGTGCGGCGATGGATCGTGGGCGTCACGCCAAGCCCGACCGTATCGTTGCGGGCGGCCGTTGCCGCTCTGCACTGGACGGAAGCGGTGCGCGTATGCCACGGGAAGACCGCAGCATGGACTATCTGAACACAATCCTCACTCCTGCGCTGGCCCTCTATGCCCTCGCGATGGGGGTGTTCATCATCCTGGAGAACCGGCGGCCTCAAGCCACGCTGGCCTGGATGTTGGCCTTTATCTTCGCGCCTGGCATCGGGTTGGTCATTTATCTTCTCTTCGGCCGGGACGTAAAAGCCTTCAGTAAACGGAGCCGGCTGCTCCGGCAGGATCTGAAGGCGGATGCGCTGCCCATTCTTTCACCCATGCTATCCAATCAGGATGAAGAAATCGTCCGGCTCGAAGGGGCCAGTGCCGCCCGCAAAAGGCTGATGCGACTGGTGAGGCGCAACTCGTATTCCGCACTGACGAAACGGAACCGGGTGGAGATCCAACAGAATGCGGAGAGGTTTTATCCCAGTCTGATGAAGGATATGACGGCCGCGCGGCATTCGATCCATCTCCAGTACTTCATCTGGGGCGCGGACGCGTTCACAGAATCCTTGAAGGCTATCCTGACCGTCAAGGCACAGGCGGGCATCGAAGTGCGCTTACTCTATGATCCCTTGGGGTCGTACGGGCACCTGAATCGCACCTATATCAAGGATATGAAGGCTGCAGGCGTCCGGATGGCGCCGACGACCCCTCTTTATCATCTCCATACCATCAGCTACCGAAACCATCGGAAGATTACCGTGATCGACGGCATGATCGGCTATACCGGCGGGATGAATATCGGACGGGAGCATCTCGACGGCGGACTGGGATTCGATTTCTGGCGCGACACGCAGCTGCGCGTGGAAGGCGAAGGGGCGGCGCTGTTGCAGGCCGTGTTCATGGTCGATTGGTATAACGCCGTGAAGGAGAACTTGTTCTCCAAGGTCTATTTTCCGACGGCACCCGTGGAATCGGGCCGGTATAACGTGCCGGTCCAGCTCCTGGCCTCCGGACCGGATTCGGAATGGGCGGCGATCAGGCAGCTCTATTCATTGATGATCGTCTCCGCGCAGCACCACGTGTATCTGCAGTCGCCCTTCTTCATCCCCGACGGCGTGATGGCTGAGGCGTTGACGTCGGCCGCGCTGTCGGGGATCGACGTCAAGGTCATGGTGAGCGCCCGGCCATCGGGCAACAAGGTTCCGGATTGGGCGGGCAATACCTTCATGGCCGATATCGTCGCGAGCGGCGCCCGCGTCTTTCTCTATCAGAAGGGTTATCTGCACGCCAAGACGATCAGTATCGATTCCGAAATTTGCTCGATCGGCTCGGCCAATATTGATGTCCGCAGCTTCAGCATCAACTACGAACTCAACGCGGTACTGTACGACACCCGGCTGACGAAAGAGCTGGAAGAGGATTTCAAGCGGGACCTGGCCGACTGCACAGAATTCGACTTAACCGCGTATCACCGGCGCAATGTGGCGCTCCGGTTCAGAGACTCGGCCGCAAGGCTGCTGTCTCCCTTGCTCTAAGTCGTCCGCAGTGCCTCTCAGCCCTACAGCGTTCTTCGCGCGCGCTCCCCTCAACACATCTTCCTTTCCCGTCGGACCCGTAACAGAACGACTCACCACAAACAACCATGCTCAGGTACGACCAGCATGATCCGACCATATTCCTGTGCTCGCTGCAAGCCGCTGCAATCCCAACGGGACGGCCGTCCGGCACATGCTCGCACTAAACCAAGGATTCAAGGGTATTTCTGGGTCGACACCGTCTTGCGGAAGCCGGAGAGTACCGCAGGAGCACCGCTCTACCCACGACCTCTTCTAAGCCTCATGGGCCAGAGGTCAGGAAACGGGATAGCGGGATCGGCCATCGAAGTAGGCAATAACAAGACCACTCACAGCGGACCTGATGGGTCAAGGAGGAAGCCCTATGAGTCAGATCGCCACAAGACACAGCATCAGCCTGCTGATGTTGAGCGCCGTTCTTTGCGTAGGTCCGGCGTACGCGCAGGGCAATCCGGATGCGGCCGGCAGTGAAGCACCGCTCCCGAAGCAATATCGGATCTTGCCGGTTCCGCGCGGACCGCTGGAAGCGAACCAGAAACACTCGCTGGTGGGTCACACGGTAAAGGACAAGCAAGGCAACAAATTAGGGACGCTCGACAATGTGATCATGGATACGGGCACCGGGAAGATTGAAGCCGGCGTGATCAAATATATGACGCCCAACAAAACCATTGCCTTGATCCCGGTCTCATGGAGGGATTTGAAGATCGATCCGAAGAGCGGAGAAGTCCGTGTGATGAGGACCAGCGAAGAGCTGCTTCCGTCGGCCACCACTCGCAATTTCAAGGACATGTCGCCGGACGTTCAAGCGCTGGTCAAGGATATGCAGGAGGATATTGCTCAGTCTCCTACACACGAGATGAAAATCGAAGTGACGATGAAAGACAAAGAGTTCAACGTGGAAGGTTACTCGCTGCCCGGCTCTCTGACGGCCATCGTCCTTCGCAATCAGGATAACGTGACGCACGGATTCAGTTCCAATCTCTTCAAGGAAGTGAAAGTTACCAAAGAGGGAGAGGCCGAGGAAGTCATGACGAAGAAAGGAACCCAGTCTTTTCATGTCGAGCCAGGGAAGACCGTGACGTTGTATTTCACCAAGGGCCATGGAGCAGCCCGTCAAACTATTCAATATCCATTCTGGTGCGACATCCATGACAACATGAAGAATGAATTCCTCGTCGTCGAAACCACAGGCGAGATAGGCGGTGGCTGACTGTTTTGGCAGAGGCCAGGGGCGAAACAACGAAGTCGTTGTGCCGGACGGCCGCCCAGCATGCTCAGCCGGACAACCCCACTCGGGTTGAGAAAACCCCGGCCCAGGAATCCGTCCGCTGATCGGGGCCGCCCCTTTGCGCCGGTCCTTCGCCGGCCTTGCCGCGATCGACTTATGTTTGGAGGAACCGTCAGGGCACTGTTGTCGATCACATTCATGAAGGAGCACCGACGCGAAGGCCGTCGTCATCAATCCGGCGGCCTATGCGCAGCCATCCGATCAGTGAAGTGCGTATCACGAATAGCTTGAGGCGCAGGGCGCTCCGCCAACCCGGCTAGACCCTCCGTGGCGACTTGCGTCGGCGCCAGCCCCGGGGCGGGCTCCACCGAGGGCCGTGATGGCGCTCCGGCTTTGGTCGTCGGTGCTGTCGGATGATTGCGTACCTTCATCGCTCTGCTGGGGCAATTACTCGTTCAACTCTTTGCATTGGGTCTCTTAGCATAGGCAAATTACCGTACCCGCTGCTGAGGCCTTATGGACAGCGCTGAACTGGTCGATACAGCGTTGGTGAAAGCCTGGGCGAAATGGGCGCTGCTCTGGCTGACGCTGTTTCCGTTCATCGGCATTCTGGTCTCGATTCAGTTCCATAACCCGGAATTCCTGGGCGGCATTCCCTGGTTCACGTTCGGCCGGTTGCGTTCCGTGCATTTGGGCGGCGTGCTGTTCGGCTCGTTCACCACGGCGTTCATCGCGTTGCTCTACTACTGTGTGCCGCGCCTGTGCGGCGCGCCGCTGTACAAAGTCGAGTGGGGGTGGGGGCTCCTGTGGATCTGGAATGCCTTCCTCGTGCTCGGCTCGTTGACCCTCTTCATGGGTTATATGGTCGGGGTGGAGTACGCCGAGTACGAGTGGCCGCTGAACCTCATGCGATTCATCGTCGTCGCGACCGTGGCCGTGCAGGTTATCGGCACGATCCTGCGCCGCCGCGCGCCCCGCTTCTATGTGTCCTTGTGGTACACGCTCGCCGCAGGCATTTGGACCATCTTCAATCTGCCGCTGGGCGCCGTCCTGCTGCCCTATGGCCCGGTCAGCGGCGTGAACAGCGCGGCGATCCACGGCTTGTACATGCACAATCTGGTCGGCCTTTGGATCACGCCGGCCGGGCTGGCGACGATTTATTATTTTTTGCCCCTCAGCGCCAAGAACGCCCTTTATAGTCACAAGCTGTCCCTCTTGGGGTTCTGGACGCTGGCTCTTTTCTATCCTCTGACCGGCACGCATCATTACCTGTACAGTCCGATTCCGCATTGGACGCAGACGGTCGCCGTCGTCCACAGCATGTGGATGATCATTCCGGTCTGCACTGTCATCGTCAATTTCTTCGGCACCATGCTGGGACGGTGGGGCGCCGTGCTGGGCGGAGGCGGTGCGGATAATTATGCGGCGAAATTTCTCATGGTCGGCGTGGTCTATTATTTGATCGGCAGCTTCCAAGGCTCCATCGAAACTCTGCACCGGTTTCAGCAACTGACCCATTTCAACGATTTCGTCGTGGGCCATGCCCATCTGACCGTCTTCGGCTCCATGATCATGTGGGTGGTGGGTGGTTTGTATTACGTCTGGCCGCGGCTGACCGGCCGGCAACTCTGGAGCGATCGCCTGGCGAGTTGGCACCTTTGGCTGACGATCACGGGGTTCACGGCGATGGTCCTCGGGCTCACGGCCCAGGGGTTTATCCAGGGGGCCATGCTGGAGAATGGCGTGGACTTCGTCGATTCGGTAAAGGCCATGCAGCCCTGGTGGGTGGCCCGAACCATCGTCGGCACCGTCATGGATGTTGCGCTCGGGTTCATGGCGTACAACTTCTATATGACGGTGCGCGAAGGGGAGCCGGTCATAAGCGAGAACCGTGAACCCTTGCCTCAGATCACCCAACCAACATCCAGCAATTGGCTGGAATATCCCTCGACGGTCGGCATCGTGGCCGGCGTCATCTTCTTTGTCGGCTCATTTTGTATTCTCGGCGTCCTTCCGTGGCTTCAGGCTTCGACACGCTCCACCACGGTGACCGATGCGGTCACCGGCCTGTCCGTCAAGGTGAATACGTACTCACCGCTAGAGGAGCGCGGCCGGCACGTCTACATCCGGGACGGCTGTTGGCAATGTCATTCGCAATACATCCGCCCGGTGACGGGGGAATCGCTGCGATGGGGACCGGTATCTCAGGTGGGAGAATATGCCTATGATCGGCCCCATATGTTCAGCACGCGCCGCATCGGACCCGATCTGACCCGCGTGGGAAGGAAATACGGAGACGACTGGCACATCGCGCATCTCTGGAACCCACAGGACGTCGTGCGGGATTCCATCATGCCCCGCTTCACCTGGTATTTTGAGGAGAGCCATGATGAGGGTTCCCCGGGCCTCAACGATGACGGAAAAGCGCTGGTGGCCTATCTGCAACGAATCGGGACTTCGATCGGTGATTGGCGAGCGACCCCTCTTGCCGCCAGGATCGGGGGCGTAGCGGCACCTCCGGCGGCGGTCCACAGTCCGGAGGAGCTGCGCAGCCTCGGGAAGGTGGTCTACGAACGGCGGTGTGCCGGCTGTCACGGTGCGAAGGGGGACGGTAAGGGACCGTCCGCAATGTTTCTGAATCCCAAGCCGCGCGATTTTACCACGGGTCTTTTCAAATTCCGATCGACCGTAGGAAAGGATTCGCTCCCTACAGATGCGGACCTATACCTCATCGTGACCCATGGCTTATGGGGCACCTCGATGCCTTCGATGCGTGAACTATCGGATCATGAACGGTGGGCCGTCGTTCAATATCTCAAGACCTTTTCCGAGAGATGGAAACAGGAACCGGCAGGGCATCCGATCTCCGTCCCGGCAGAACCGCCGGTCACGCCGCAATCGCTCGCAAACGGCAAGCGGCTGTTCCAAGCGAACTGCGCCCTCTGCCATGGCGATCTGGGAAAAGCGGATGGTTCCTTGGCCCAGCCCGGCATGCTCTTCGACGACTGGGGTGAGCCAATCAAACCGGCCCATCTGTCGCTTCCCGCCGGTTCGCCGGGCGGGGTGAAACTCGGCCATGGCGGTCCGCGCTTGTATCAAATCATCGTGGCGGGTATCGGCGCGACCCCCATGCCGCCGTTCGAGGACCTCAAGGAAGACGAAGTGTGGAACGTGACGCATTACGTCCAATCGCTACGGGCCGACGCCCATGAGGCGGAGCTCGTAGCCGCCGGAATCAAGGAAGAGGACCAGCCGATCGCGCGCGCGAAAATCTGGGCAGCCATGTCGGCCGGCGGGGATGGCAAGACTCCCGTTACGGCCGATGAATCCCGCGAAAGGCCTGTAGCCGGTACGGCCATGCGCGAACACTGAGGGACGGCCTACGACATGGAGGGTCTCATGGTCACACTGAACGATGCCAAAAGAGTGATTGCCGCGGCCGAGAAAAAATCCGCGGAAATAGGTCAGCCGATGAACATCGCGGTCGCCGACGCGGGAGGGAACTTAGTCGCTCACGTGCGGATGGATGGGGCCTGGATCGGCAGTATCGACATTTCCATCAAGAAGGCCTTCACTTCGCGGGCCTTCGATATTGCCACGAAAGACCTGGCGGAACACTCTCAGTCGGGCGGCCAGTTCTTCGGGATTCATGCGTCCAACGACGGTCGCGTGATGATCTTTGCCGGCGGCATCCCGCTCCAACGAGACGGGAAGGTGGTCGGCGCCATCGGCGTGAGCGGCGGTTCGGGCGAACAGGATCATACCGTGGCGGAAGCCGGCGCCGCGGCCTTCAAATGAAGTGTGAAGCAGGAGGAATACACCATGGCCAGCAATCGTGGCGTTGCCTATATGGGGCCTGGAAAGGTCGAGGTGAAAGCCATCGACTTTCCAAAGCTGATTGGGCCTGACGGAAGAAACTGCGATCACGGCGTGATCCTGAAGATCATCTCCACCAACATTTGTGGAAGCGACCAACATATGGTGAGAGGTCGGACCACAGCGCCCATAGGCCTTATTTTGGGTCATGAGATTACAGGTGAGGTCATCGAGGCCGGACGCGATGTGGAGTTCATCACAGTCGGAGACCTCGTGTCGGTTCCGTTCAACATTGCCTGCGGCCGTTGTCGGAACTGTAAGGATCGCGACACGGGCGTGTGTCTGAATGTGAATCCTTCTCAGCCCGGGGGCGCGTATGGGTATGTCGATATGGGCGGATGGATCGGCGGGCAAGCCGATTACATCATGGTCCCCTATGCCGATTTCAATGTCCTCAAGTTCCCGGATAAGGCTCAGGCGATGGCAAAGATCCGTGACCTGACCTGCTTGAGCGACATCCTGCCCACCGGGTATCACGGCTGCATCACGGCCGGTGTGACGACCGGCTCCACTGTGCTGATCTCCGGCGCCGGGCCGGTGGGGCTTGCCGCGGCAGCCGCCGCGTTCCTTCTGGGTGCCGCCGTGGTCATCGTCACAGACTTCAATAAGGAGCGTCTTGTACAGGCGCGATCGTTTGGATGCGAAACGATTGATCTGTCGGAAGGCGGGACGATCACGGAGCATATCGAGCAGATCCTCGGAGTGCCTGAAGTGGACTGTGCCGTCGATTGCGTGGGGTATGAAGCGAAAGGGCACGGCGGGGCGGACCAACCCGCAGTCGTACTGAACCAGTTGATGGACGTGACGCGTGCCGCAGGCGCGATCGGCATTCCGGGTCTGTATGTCACGGAGGACCCAGGCGCCCAAGACAGCGGCGCACGAACCGGCAATCTCATCCTTCGCTTCGGCCTCGGATGGGCCAAATCGCACGCGTTCTTCACGGGCCAGGCGCCGGTCATGAAGTACAACCGCGGTTTGATGATGGCCATCCTCCACGACCGGATCCAGATTGCGAAAGCCGTCAACGTGCAGGTCATTACGCTGGATCAGGCACCCCAGGGCTACAAGGACTTTGACAGAGGGGCCGCCAAGAAATTTGTCATTGATCCCCATGGCAGCCTGAAGAAGGCCGCATAGAGCAGATTGCCGAATCGCGCTTGTAATGGGACTGATAAGGACGTTCGGACTAGGTGCTGAGGCGCAGGCCGCAACGGCGTTTCGGCGGCAGCCGCTGGGATGTGGCCAAGAAGCACTTCATGAGGGCGGTGAAGGCTGACCCATCGTCTGCAGAAGCGCACTACAACCTCGTGTTGGCGCTCGGTAAGTCAGGTGACCATAAGACGGCGATCGATCGTTTCCACAGGCCAAGAAACTGGAGAAGGATAATCCGCACGGCGGCGCAGGGTTGAGAGAGTATGACACCCGACCAGAGCCCAAGCGATCGGACCGTGTCTGGTACCCAGCCGCCGTCGGAGGCCGGCGAAGGAGGAATATATCTTTATGAACCGGCCGGGATACGAGAACGGCCGGGATCTATTCCACATTGGCTCAAGCTCGTATCCCTGGGCCTGATTGTGTGGGGCATTCAGTACGCGATTCGCTATTGGAGTTCTTATTGAAATGCCATAGCACCGCCCACATCAACGGAGGAGGGACATGATGACACGGATGGTCCGAGGCGTCCTTGTATTGGCTTCTGTCGGTACGACATGGATGGTGTCGGCAACGGATACATGGGTGTTCGCCGCCGGCGGGGACGCGGAGAAAGGCAAGCCCATCTTTCAATCGAAGTGCGTCTCATGCCACGGACCGGAAGGCAAAGGTGACGGGCCGGTCGGGAAGGCGCTGAAGCCCCCGGCAGGTGATTTCTCGAGCGCCGAAAGCAAGAAGAAATCCCCGGAGGAGTTGCAAACGATCATAGAAAACGGCGTGCCCAAAACGTCCATGGTGGCGTGGAAAAAGCAGCTCAATGAAGCAGAAATCCAGGATGTACTCGCGTATGTGCTGACGCTCAGGAAGTAGCGCCGAGCAGGCGTACAAGTTCGCGCGTCTGAAACGCTAGGGACGGGGGGAGATATCGCTGAGCCAAGCGGAATTGATGATCACCCATGCGGACAACAAGTTCGATGAGGAAGGGGCTGTCGAGGGCCACGACAACGACTCACAGGACCCGAGAACCGCTGGAGGCGCTGCCTGACTGGGCGAACATATGACAAAGGGCGAGTACCTGCTACGTCGAATGACGAGGGAAAGGCCACGAGAAGAGGAGGCGGTATGCGGAAGACAATGTCGGCACGCGTTCCCGCGGCCCTCATGTTGATAGGAACGGTTACCGGCGGGCTTGTCGCAAATATGACATGGGCCGCCCCCAAAGAGGCCCCTACACCGGGGTTCGCATGGACGGATGGAGCCGAGATCTATGCGAAAGTCTGCGCCTTATGTCACGACACGTCGACCGGTCCTGTCATCCGGGGCCGGGGGCACGATCCCTTGTACATCCGCTTGATCGTGCGAAACGGCATGCGCGCCATGCCGGCTTTCCGTGCAAGCGAAATCGATGACGCATCGCTGGAGAAGCTGGCCGAGTATGTATCGAATACGGCAGCGGATAAGTAAGGCGGCTCAGCAATGGACGTTGATGGATCTATAGCAGAGACCGGAAGGAGCAGGCATGGCCACTCATTATATTGCGCTGCCGAAGGGTGTGTCTGAGAAAACGTTCGATGCGGCGGTCAATGACTTCCGTGGTCTCTTGGGCGAGGCCAATGTCCTCACCAGCGCCGAACAGCTTGCACCCTATATCAAAACGATGATGCCGGTGCCCGAGGAGGGCCACGTGCCGTCGGCCGCACTCCTGGCGACGACCGTAGAGCAGATCCAAAAGATTGTGGGCATTTGCAATAAGCACAAGGTGCCGGTCTGGACCATTTCGACCGGGAAAAATCTGGGTTATGGATCCGCGGCGCCGGCCGAACGTGGTCAGGTCGTGCTCGATTTGAAGCGGATGAATCGCATTCTGGAGGTGGATGGCGATCTCTGCTATGCCTTGGTCGAACCGGGTGTCACGTATCGACAGCTCTATGACTACATTCAGGAACGTCAGCTGCCTTTGTGGCTCTCCGTTCCGGCGCCATCGGCCATTGCCGGTCCGACCGGCAATACGTTGGAGCGCGGCGTCGGGTATACGCCCTACGGGGAGCATTTTCTCAATGCCTGCGGCATGGAAGTGGTGCTGGCCAACGGCGAGGTCTTACGCACCGGGATGGGCTCGTTGCCCAAGTCCAATACGTGGCAGGTCTTTAAATGGGGTTATGGCCCCTATCTGGACGGAATCTTCACGCAATCCAATTACGGCATTGTCACGAAATTCGGCTTTTGGCTCCAGCCGGCGCCGCCGGTGTACAAACCGTTCATGATTCAATATCAAAACGAAGAAGATGTCGTCGAAATCGTGGAGACCATGAGGCCGCTGCGGCTCAATGGCATCATTCCCAATTCAGGCGTCATTGCTCACGCGTTGTATGAAGCGGGGCTGAAGGCCAAACGGAGTGACTACGTTTCCGGGCCCGGTTCGATTTCGGATGACGCAGTCCGCCGGCTGGTAAAGGATCATCACATGGGCATCTGGAACGTCTCGGCCGCGCTGTATGGGACGAAGGAGCAAGTGGACGTGAATTGGAAGATCGTGACCGATGCGTTTGGCAAATCGGGAAAGGCCAGGTTTCTGACTGAAGAGGACGCCGGCGCTGACCCTCAATTCGGCTATCGTGCCGTCCTCATGCGGGGCGGCATGGATATGCGGGAATTCAGTCTCTACAACTGGCGGGGCGGCGGGGGGTCCCTGTGGTTTGCGCCGGTCTCGCAAGCGCGGGGGAACGAGACGCTCAAGCAGATGAAGCTTGCGAAGCAGATTCTGAGTCGGCATGGACTGGATTACACCGGCGAGTTCATCGTCGGCATGCGGGACATGCACCATATCCTCGACATGGTCTATGACCGGACGGATCCGGCCATGACCAAGGCCGCGTATCAATGTTTCGATGAATTGATCACGGAATTTTCAGCCCAGGGATACGGCAGTTATCGCACAAACACGGCCTTCATGAACAAGGTGGCGGATACCTACGGCCCGGTGCAACGGTCGATCAATCGGACATTGAAAGCCGCGCTGGATCCCAACGGTATCTTCGCGCCGGGCAAATCCGGCATTCGGTTATAGCGAGCGTAGGTGTCCGCCTGCGATCGGAGCGTCTAGGTGCCGTGATCCGGCTCGGCGCAGGCATGGCGCCAGCAGCGCATTCAGAGTGCTCGCGCGAGATGGGAACCGGGCCATGCCTGTCTTTCTCGCGGCGGAAGTCGACCAGCTTTCACTGGAACAGCTGACCGAGGATGTGTCGACGAGTACGGAGGGACCATTCCATGGATATGGATCGACGCAGTTTGATGAAAGGGCTGTTGGCGGGCGGGGCTCTCCTGGCCCTTGGTACTCCCCCATGGGCGTTCGCTGGCCCGGCCGTGCAGAGAGCTAAGCACTGTGTGCTGCTGTTGGGCGGTACGGGTGCGGACGACGCGTTCGAGTGCGGCGCGCGGGCAGCCTGTACCGGCATGGCGTACGAAGGGATTCAGACCTTGAAGCTGAAAGGGGAACTGCTGAGGGATCCCAGCGGAATCGTCGAACTGTTGGAAGGGTCGAAAGGATCGCGTTGGATGGCTGTGCTGGACGATGCGAGTGCGGCGGTGTTCCAGGAAGTGATGCGGAATGCGGACGGTCGGCTGCTTCTCCGAGGCACCCATGCCAGTTCGATGAATGCATCCTGTCCCCTTCGTCATACGTGGCTCACGGCATCACCGGCCCGGAGTGCCGGAGGGCTCCTGGCGTCCCTGCTCACCGGACGACGCGGCAGTTTCTCAATTACAGAGCATTTCCTCCAGCAACCGGTGGAAAGAAGCGCTCCGGCCGGCTGGTCGGCACCGGGATTCACTTCCTATCGATTGACTGGATCGGGCGCGATGCATCTCCATTGTTCAGGCCTCTCACTGTCGGACGGGTGCACGTTGCTCGATGTGAAAACAACGGAAAGATGGACCACACTCCCACCGCAGGTATGTGAACGGGAGACCGTCATGTGGCAAGCCGACGACTGGGCGGAATCTGTCGGCTATGCCGTGGCCACCTCAGCGCTTGGCGTGAGCCCCGTTCAGGAATCCTGTTCACATCGCGCATTCGTGCATCGCTCGCGTACGGGCGAACGAATGCAATCGACGGGACGATTTGTTTCATTTGTGATCGATCTCTAGTCGGGGGAGAGTAGGAAGGAGGGACCAGCGATGGCGGGATAGATCACATTGCCCCATGACGTCTCGGAACAATCATGTCAGGCGGCGATGGCGGAATTTAGCCAGGTGCTCGGGCAGAGCGGTGCTGTGACCGTGGAACACCCGCTCCGCATATCAAAACGATGAGGCAGTTTCGGATGCGCCAGGCCCGCATTAAAGGAGCAATCAGATGGCAGCCCATACGCTAACCAAAGAGATCACGGCGGCCGTGGTTCGCAAGAAAGGCGGACCGTTTCAGGTCGAGACGCTCACCTTGGAAGAGCCGCGTCCGGATGAGGTGCTCGTTCGAATCGTGGCGACCGGCATGTGCCACACCGATATGGTGGCGCGCGACCAGCTCTATACGGTGCCGATGCCGGTCGTGCTCGGCCACGAAGGGTCCGGAGTCGTTGAACGAGTCGGCGGCGCGGTCAAGAAACTCGCCCCCGGCGACCACGTCGTGCTCACCTACATGTGGTGCGGCCATTGTAAACCCTGTCTGAACGGCGACCTGACGTATTGCGCAAATTTCTACCCGTTGAATTTCGGCGGCGCGCGTGAAGACACGAGCACCGCGACGCACGACGCGCAGGGATCGGTTCACGACCACTTTTTCGGGCAATCGTCCTTTGGCACCTTTGCGCTCGCCCACGAACGCAACGTCATCAAGGTCTCGCCTGATGCGCCTCTGGAGCTGCTTGGTCCCCTTGGCTGCGGCATCCAAACCGGCGCAGGGGCCGTGATAAACGCCCTGAAGGTCACGCCAGGCAGCAGCTTCGCAACCTTCGGAGGAGGGGCCGTCGGCTTGAGCGCGGTGATGGCTGCCCGCGTGGCCGGTGCGACCACGATTATTGCGGCGGACGTGGTGCCGTCACGGCTCGCGCTGGCCAAGGAACTCGGAGCGACCCATACCGTGAACAGCCGGGAAACGGATCCGGTCGAAGCGGTCCGGAAGATCACCGGAGGCGGCGCCGACTTCACGCTCGAATCGAGCGGCCGGCCTGCGGTCCTGCGCCAGGCCATTGATGCGCTGGCGATCCGCGGGATCTGCGGCATCGTCGGAGCGCCGGCGCTGGGGACCGAAGCCAGCTTCGACGTGAACGGGATCATGACGACAGGCAAGCAGATCGTCGGCATCATCGAGGGCGACAGCGTGCCGGATCTCTTTATCCCCAGCCTCGTTGAAATGTATATGCAGGGACGCTTCCCGTTCGACAAGTTGGTCAAGTTTTATAGCCTCGATCAGATCAACCAGGCGGCCGAAGACAGCGAGAAGGGCGTGACGATCAAGCCGATCGTCAGGCTCGTGCCATGAAACAGCCGGGCATTGGAATGGAGGCTGTTGACATATAACGAAGTCGCGGCTATCGATGCGCGCGCTTCAGATGAGCGACTCACCGGTAGGTGACGCTCCTCAAATCGACGAAGCGAGAAAGAGGCTCTTATGGTAGGGACCACACGAAAGATGATGCGCGCGGTTGCCCTCGATCAGTTTGGCGGCATTGAGCAACTCAAAGTGCAGAGCCTGCCGGTGCCGGAGGTGGAGCCTGGCGAGGTGCTGATTCGTCTGGAATGGGCGGGTGTCGGCGTTTGGGACACGTTCGAGCGGGAAGGCGGGTTCGCCAGAGAGTTTGGCGTCGAACCGACGTTCCCATATGTGCTGGGCTCCGACGGCACGGGGACTGTGGAAGCAGTGGGCCCCGGCGTGACCCGATTCAAGCCGCACGATCGCGTGTACGCCTTCACCCTGATGAACCGAAAGGGAGGGTCCTACGCGGAGTACGTGGTGGTGAAGGCGGAGCAGACCTCGCATATCTCCGGAGCGCTGCCGACCGCGCAGGCAGGCGCCATGCCGGTGGACGCGATGACGGCGCTGAGAGGCCTTGACGACACGCTGCACCTCAAGGCGGAGGAGTCCTTGATGATCTTCGGGGCGGGGGGCGGGATCGGGCACATGGCGGTGCAACTCGCCAAGCGGATGGGGGCACGAGTCCTGGCCGTCGCATCGGGGGACGACGGCGTGACGCTCGCAAAGCGGTTGGGCGCGGACGCCACCGTGAACGGGCGACGAGAGGACGTGACGACTGCTGCGCGAAACTTCGCCCCCAGCGGCCTCGACGCTGCGCTGTTCACAGCGGGCGGCGATGCGGCCGACAAGGCGGCGACCGCCGTGCGGAATGGCGGGCGTCTCGCGTATCCCAATGGCGTCGAACCCGTGCCGAAGGCACCTCCCGGTGTCAGTGGGAAGAGCTATGACGGCATGCCAGACCCGGAGGCCATCGAAAAGCTGAATCGCTTGATCGAGGCCGGACCGTTTGAGGTTCACGTCGCACAGAGCGTCCCCCTTGAAGACGCCGCGGACGCGCACCGCGCACTTGAGACCCATTACCTCGGCAAGCTGGCATTGCACTGCACGTAGCGGAAGGGCGGAGCACGCAGGCCACGTTTTACCAGATGACGTAGCGGACAGCCGTGCCGCTCAGAACACAACGTGAGGACATCATGGCGCATAACGCTGTCGCGGATGTCGGAGTCATCGGTCTGGCGGTGATGGGCGAAAACCTCGCCCTGAACATGTCGGATCATAGGTACAAGGTGGCGGTTTATAACCGCACGACCGAGGTGATGAAGAAGTTCGTCGCCCGAGAGCATCCGCCGGGCGGACTGGTCGGGTGCGAGACGCTGAAGGAGTTTGTCGCCGCGCAGAAGAAGCCGCGGAAGATTCTCATCCTCGTCACGGCCGGACGGGCGGTGGACGCGGTGGTGAAGCAGCTCTTCGAGGCCGGCATTGAGAAGGACGATATTGTCGTGGACTGCGGCAACAGCCTCTGGACCGACACGATCCACCGGGAGCGCCAGTACGCCGACAAGTGCACGTTCTTTGGCTCCGGCGTCTCCGGCGGCGAGGTAGGGGCCCGTTTCGGCCCATCCCTGATGCCGGGGGGCGACCCCGAGTCGTGGAAGCATCTCAAGCCAATTTGGGAGGCCATCGCCGCCAAGGTCGATCCCAACACCGGCAAGCCGATCGAGACGTACACCCCCGGCAAGCCAGTCAGCGGAGGCGTCCCATGTGCCGCCTACATCGGCCCTAATGGAGCCGGACACTACGTCAAGATGGTCCATAACGGGATCGAGTACATCGACATGCAGCTCATCAGTGAAGCCTACGCCCTCTTGCATAACCTGCTGGGCCTGTCTTCCCCGGACGTGGGCAAAGTCTTCGCAAGCTGGAACGACGGTGACCTTAACTCCTACCTCATCCAGATCACGGCCGACATCCTCCAGCAGAAAGATCCCGTCCACAAGGAGGGGTTCCTCGTAGACTACGTTCTCGACACCGCCGCTCAGAAGGGGACGGGCAAGTGGACGAGCGTCAACGCCCTGGACCTGGGCATCCCGGCCATTTCGATCGCCGAAGCGGTGTTCGCGCGCTGCCTGTCGGCGCTGAAGGAGGAGCGGGTCGAGGCGAGCAGGTACCTAACCGGCCCGAAGGTCGAGTCGCACAAGGGTGACCGACAGGAGTTGACCAACGCCATCCGCGACGCCCTCTACTGTTCCAAGCTCTGTGCCTACGCCCAGGGCTTCCAACTGATGCGCCAGGCCCAGACGGAATACAACTGGAAGCTTAACTTCGCCGAGATCGCAGCCATTTGGCGCGGCGGCTGCATCATCCGCGCCGGGTTCCTCCAGAAGATCACCGACGCGTACACCAAGGACCCTGACCTGGTGAACCTGCTGCTCGCCCCGTACTTCAATGAGCGGATACAGAAGGGACAGACCAACTGGCGACGGATCGTCGGGCTCGCGGCACAGAACGGTGTGAGCGCCCCGGCGTTCATGTCGGCGCTAGCGTATTACGACGGCTACCGCTCGGCCCGGCTGCCGGCGAACCTCCTCCAGGCCCAGCGCGATTACTTCGGCGCCCACACCTATGAGCGGACGGACCAGCCACGCGGTTGGTTCTTCCACCTCGATTGGCCGCAGCCCGGACGGCCGCAGATCGCGATCCAGCCAGAGGCGAAGGAGAAGATCGAGGCGCACTCGACAACGGACTCGAAGAATTCAAAGGCGTAGCGCACGAGGGTCGTCAAGACCATTCGTTGGCGGTCGTGAAGCCGGTGAAATCTTACAGCCTCCACTTGTTCGACGAGGCGGCGGAAGACAGCGAGAAGGGCTCATCATCCAGCCGATTGGACCTATGGAGCCATGATCGCTAACGGGCCGCCCTATCGGGATCGACACCGTCGCCGGCAGGTGTTTGTTTTCCTGCTCGTGAGCCTCGTGCTGGCCGCTCAGGCCCGCGCGCAGGAGATGACCAGGAAGGAGGAGGAAGGCGATCGCCGCCTCAAATATACCGGGGGCATGTATGAGCCGGCGTACGGCATCTACGACGAGATCCTCGAGCGGACCGAGCCGGGCGCGAAGTCGCTCCGGGAAGCGCTGCAGCTCCCACAGTGGCTGGTCCTCGGAGGGCAACACCTGACGCGGTACGAGAGCCTCACAGGACGGTGGCGGGCCGGCGAGCGCGGGTCCGACCAGCAGATCGCGCAGCGGACCCGTCTGTTCATGATGATCAAGGACGTGCTCGGGCCGGTGCGACTGCAGGTGGAGCTGCAGGACTCGCGCGCGCACCTCACCGATGACGGCTCGTTCGTCACCGACAACCATGTGAACAGGACCGATATTCAACAACTGCATCTGGATGCGGCAACCAACGACTTCCTGGGGACCGGGCAGCCTGCGATCCTGAGTCTCGGGCGGCTCACCATCGACATCGCGCGCCGCCGATGGGTCGCGCGCAACAACTTCCGGACGACCACGCAGGCGTTCGACGGTGCCTACTGGCGCATGGGCAGGCAGGAGCAGTGGCACCTCGAGGCCTTTCTGGTGAAGCCGGTCGAAATCAGAATGCGCAGCCTCGATCCCGCCGCCCCGGCGGACGCCAATACCTTGTGGGGCTTCTATGCGGAATCACGGGAGCTGCCGGGTGGCCACGCGGCCGCCTTCGAGTACTTCGGCCATCGCAGTACCGGCCCGCATCGAGACTTCGACATGCTCGGCGTACGGTTGTTCAAGCCGAACGAGGCGGAAGGGCCCTGGCGTTACGAGATCGAGTCGGCCTGCCAGTTCGGGGACGTGAGCCGGGCCGGCCGCTTTGAGCACTTCCAGCATGCCGAGCTTGGGTACACGTTCGATACGGCATGGTCGCCGCAGCTGCTGGCCCGGTTCGACTATGCAAGCCGGGGGTTCGACTCACTCTACGGAGCCCGCTCCTTCGAGCTGGTCCCCACCGGGATTTTCGGTGCTTTTGACCGCAGCAACATCCTCTCGCCCGGGTATCGGCTCCTGGTCCTGCCGACGGAACGGATGGGCGTGCTGATGCAGCATCGTGCCTGGTGGCTGGCGGATGCGCAAGCTCCGTGGGCCGGATCCGGGCTCCAGGATCCGACCGGCCGCTCGGGCCGGTTTCTCGGCCAGACGGTGGAGCTGCGCGTCCGGTGGGGCGTGGTCGCGAACGTGTTCCTGCAGGTCGGCTTCGTGCACTTCGCCTTCGGCGGCTATCCGCAGCGGGTCCCCGGGGGGCCTGGACAGGATCACGCCGACTATGGGTATGCCCAGATCGAGCTGATGTTCTGATGAGACCTGCAGTAGTGACGGGTGATGGGCAATGAGCCGGAGGAAGCAGGTGACGAGCGACCGTGGCGGCCCGAGGCGGCCCGAGGCGGACGATCGAGCTGATGTTCTGATGGTCACAGGATGGCGGGCAGACCGGCCGTCCACACTCATCAAAGGAGGTTTCCATGCCCAGTGCCATCGTTCTCGTGTTCATGCTCTTGATGGCGGTGATCGCTTCCGGCGCCGGGGCAGAGCCGCGACCGAACATCCTCATGATCGTGACGGACGACATGGGATTTTCGGACTGGGGCGCGTTCGGGGGCGAGATCAAGACGCCCCACATCGATGGACTCGCTCAGGAGGGCGTCCGGTTCACGAACTTCTATGTCTCGCCGACTTGCTCGCCCACGCGGGCCATGCTCATGACCGGGATGGATCATCACCTGGTCGGGCTGGGGACGATGGCCGAGACGGTGCAGCCGAATCAGCGAGGGAAACCCGGCTACGAGGGGCACCTGAACGATCGTGCGGTCACCTTGCCGCAACTCCTCCGCGACGCCGGGTATGCCACCATGGTGGCGGGCAAGTGGCACTTGGGTGAGGATCTCGAGCAGGACCCCTCGCGCAGAGGCTTCGAGCAGTCGTTCGTGCTGCTGGAGGGCGGCGCGAGTCATTTCGGCGACGAGTGGATGCTCTTCCCCAACTACACGCCCATCTACCGCGAGAATGGCGAGCGCGTGCATCTACCGGACGGCTTCTACTCGTCGCGCTCCTACACGGAACGCCTCATCCAATGGCTCAAGGAAAAGCGCGACGATAGGCCGTTCTTCGCCTACCTGCCTTTCACTGCTCCGCACGATCCGCTCCATGCGCCGGATGACAAGCTGTCAGGCTACACGGGCGCCTATGACATGGGGTACGACGTCTTGGCCCAGCGTCGCCTCGCACGGATGAAGAGCCTTGGCATCGTCTCCGGCCATGCGGTCCCGTCCTCCCGGCCGGGCTTCATTCAAGGCTGGGAAGCACTGTCGCCGGAGGAGCGCAAGCAACAGGCGCGGGCGATGGAGATCTACGCCGCGATGGTGGAGGCGGTGGACGACCATGTCGGCCGTCTCATGACGGCCTTGAAAGAACTCGGGCGGTATGAGGACACGATGATCCTCATCTTTTCGGACAACGGCGCCAACGGACAGCCGATGACCGCCTACCCAGCGGCGACGGCTGCCTGGCTGGAGCGGAACTCCGACAACCGGCCGGCGAACCTCGGCAGACGTGGTTCCCGGATCAGCACCGGCCCGGGCTGGGCGCTCGCTTCAATGGCCCCGTTTCGGATGTTCAAGACGTTCGTGAGCGAGGGAGGCATCCGCTCACCCTTGCTCGTGCGCGGCCCCCTGGTGGCGCAGGGCGGGAGAATAGAGTCTGCGCTCGCCGACGTCCGAGACATCATGCCGACCATCCTGGAGATGACGGGGATCACGCACCCGTCGACGTTTCACGGTCGAGACGTCCTGCCGCTGCAGGGTGGCTCGATGATGCGCCTGTTGCAGGGGCGCCAGGACCGGGTCCACGCGGCCGAGCAGGCATTCGGGTACGAGCTATTCGGATGGCGCGGCATCCGCCAGGGGCCGTGGAAGGCGACCTGGATCGGTCCACCCGTCGGTCCAAATGAGTGGCAGCTGTTCAACCTCGAGCAAGACCCCGGCGAAACCACCGACCTTGCTCGTGAGCGACCGGACCAACTCGAGACGCTGACGAAGCTGTGGGATCAATATGTCAACGAGATGGGCATAGTGCTCCCAGTCAAGCCCTCCTTTACCGCGCACTAGCGGAGGGGAGAGCTCTCAGGACTGCCCGTTCGGTGGCGAGAAGAACAGCGGGCTCGGCCGCTTCGGCGGGATTCGATCATCGAAGAATTCACAATGGACCATTGGGTTAGCGCGGGGTCAGCGTGCAGGCCCACCGGAACGGAGTACAAGATGGAGAAGCTCATGGTCATAGCGTTCGATACAGAAGAGAAGGTGTGTCAGGGACTTTCGGCTCGGGTTCGACGCGGTCAGCACGATGTTCCACCGGTCTGCTTAATTCATTTCTTAATCAACACTTAGGTGGTGGCCCATCATTGGATCAGTGGTGGCAGGATCTGTACCAAACACGCCTCACGGAAGAACTGAAGGCGACAGTCGTCGCCGGAGTGACGGACGCAATCGGATGGGATATGGGTGCCCTGATCAGTGAACGCGACAGGGCCTTCATTGACCTATTGCGGATAAAGGGGCAGATGGAGGCCTCCTTATTTCTTCTCTAGGGCACTATGAGGGTCGAACTGTGGATGGGCCTAGATCACGATGACCGGACTCGGAATCAGACTCACGTCTATTAAATTATAGGGAGAGAGTTGAATCAACGTCTTGGTCGAGGGCGGATAACACATGGAAAAGGTCATGATAGTCGTCTTCGATACCGAGGAGAAGGCTTACGAAGGACAACGGGCGCTCATGCAGTTGGATGCAGAGGGGAGTATTACCGTCCATGCCTCAGCCGTGATCGCGAAGAACCAAGACGGGACGGTGGCCTTGCGGCAGGCCAATGATCAGGATCCGGTGGGAATCCTATCGGGGGGTTGTTGGGCAGCTTGATCGGCGTGCTTGGCGGCCCTGTTGGCTTGGTCGCGGGCGCTTTGACGGGCGGCTTCCTCGGCGCCATCGTCGACTTGTCGGACTCCGGTGTCAGCACGGATTTCATCGAGGACGTGTCGAAAGCGCTCATTCCCGGGAAGGTGGCCGTGGCGGCTGAAGTCAACGAGCACTGGATCACGCCGGTCGATAGTCGGATGGAACAACTTGGCGGCGTCGTCTTTCGCCATACGTGGATGGAATTTCTCAATTCCCGGGATGCCAGGGCCGTGGCTGCGGATCGGGCAGAGATGGCACAATTGAAGGCGGAACGCGCCCAGGCCAGCGCCGATCGCAAAGCGAAGCTGCAGGCCAAGATTGACGAGCGTACGGCAAGGTGGAAAACGGCCTGAAGCGGGTCAAGGAACGAGCCGATAGCGCGAAGCAGGAGCGGGATGCGAAAGTGAAGGCGTTGCAAGACCAGGCCGCCACCGCCAAACAGGACATGAAGGCCAAGTATCAAGAACGGATCGCGCACATTCGTGCCGCCTATGATGAGCGCGTGAAGCAACTGACACGACGGGAGGTATCGGAAGCTCCTGGAGAGCTGATCGATGAGGACGGTATGGAGTCGCGCGATATCCACATCACGCACGATGATCTGACCCGACTGAAGAACTTCTCCAAGTTGGGATCCGTTTCCAGGAAGCAGGATCGTGCATCACTGGAAAGTCTGCAAGGTGAACTGGATGGAGCCCCTCCTGCGGAGCCCACCGCGCGCCTCCTGACGTGTTCACGATCTCACGCGTCCGCCTAAACGAGTTGGAGACGAACGAGTCCTGTTTCGTAGCGTAAGGGACTTGTGTCGACCCGCGTGTCTGTACCATCCAGAGCAGAATGCTGGGCGATGAGTTCTGCGATGAGTTCTATCGGGAATTGGGGCCTCCAGCGACCGTTGGAGACCCCAGGTCAACCGGGGACCTCGACTCCATCCAATTCTTGCACTTGCCCGGCACCGCACGATCGCAGAAGCCCGGGATGTGGCGCGCCTGTCCTGTATCAGCCGTGAAGTTGCCCAATGTTATGGTTCGTGAGTCATGATCGCCGCTGAAGGTGCACAGAGGGCCGGCTCGCTTGAGGTGAGGGTCTCGAGCGATCGGCGCATGCTCACGCTTGTCATATCGGGACGCTTGGACATGAACAGCACCGGACGCGTCTGGCGGGACGCACAACGCGTCTTACAGGACCAGCCTTCCGACCGGATCGTCGTCGATGCCTCCGGGGTGACCTATTGTGACGGGGCGGGCATCGCGCTGCTCATCAAACTGCGGCAGCACCAGGCTGGTGTCGGCGCCGAGCTCATCATTTCCGGTTTGCACGAACAATTCCTCCGCCTCCTGGACATCTATGGCGAGCTCGGAACAGAGCCTGGGACGGGCCGCCCCCGTAGGCTCTCATTCGTGGAACAGGTCGGGCTGAATTCAGTCCGGCTCGGGGAGGACATCAGAGCATTACTCGCCTTCGTCGGGGAATTGACGGTGATCCTCGTCCAGGCCGCCCGCCATCCGCGGCGGATCCGGTGGCGAGACGCCTGGCTGATCGCAGAGCAGACCGGCGTCAATGCGGTTCCCATCATCACGCTGATCGGAATACTGATGGGATTAATCCTGGCGTTCCAGGCGGCGATGCCGATGCGCAGGTTCGGGGCAGACATTTTCGTCGCGGACCTCCTGGGATTGGGGATGCTGCGGGAAATGGGCCCTCTGATGACGGCCATTATCCTGGCGGGCCGGTCCGGCTCGGCCTTTGCGGCCGAACTGGGAACCATGAAGATCAGGGAAGAGATCGACGCACTGAGCACGATGGGGATCGAGCCGGTCCGGTTTCTCGTTCTGCCGCGTGTCCTGGCGGCCGTCACGATGACCCCGCTCCTCACCGTGTTTGCCAACCTGTTCGGGTTGCTGGGAGGCGCAGTGGTGATGCGGTCGCTGGGGTTTCCGCTGGTGACCTATGTCAACCAGATCCTGTCGGCGGTGACGGCCGGCGACCTTGCGGGCGGGCTCTTGAAATCGCTGGTCTACGGCCTGGTGGTGTCCGCCATCGGCTGTCTGCGCGGTCTGCAAACGACCACCGGAGCCGGCGCGGTCGGACGCTCCACGACCAGTGCGGTGGTCAGCGGGATTGTCTTGATCGCCCTGGTGGATGGCGTGTTTGCGGCCGTGTTTTACGCGTTAGGGCTGTGACGCGGAAGGCGGGATGCCGACAATGGGCGAATCCATTATTCAGGTGCGGCACGTGACTGCCGCCTACCACGATGCCGTCGTGCTCGAGGACATCTCGTTTGACGTCTATCGCGGGGAGATCCTGGTCATTGCGGGCCGGTCCGGGAGCGGGAAGAGCACTCTGCTGAAACACATGATCGGCCTCTATCATCCCCTGGCGGGACACATCCTCATTGCGGGACAGGACATCGTGACGGCTGAAGGAGCGGCACGCACCGGCATGTTGAAACATATTGGTGTGGCGTACCAGATGGGAGCGCTCTTCGACTCGATGACCGTGTCCGAGAACATCCGTCTGCCATTGGAGGAATACACGGATCTTCCGGCCGAGGCCATGCATTTGATCGTTCGCATGAAGCTGCAGTTGGTGGGGCTCGACACCTTCATGAATTATCTTCCGTCCAAGCTCAGCGGAGGCATGCAAAAGCGCGCAGCCATCGCCCGTGCGATGGCGCTCGACCCGCAGATTGTCTTCCTCGATGAGCCGTCCGCCGGACTCGACCCGATTACCTCCGTAGAGATCGATCAATTGATCCTGAGCCTCGCATCCAGCCTTCACATGACCTTTGTGATCGTGACACACGATCTGGCGACCATTGAGGCCATCGCCGATCGGGTGGTCATGCTGGACGAGCGGACCAAAGCGATTGCGGCGACCGGGCGGCCGCAGGATCTGCGGGACCATGCCACGATTCCATCGGTGCGACAGTTTTTCAATCGAGGCGAGTCGGAAGCCGCCTAAGATGAGGGGAGGGACCATGAGCGCCAAGGCTGATTATTTCAAGATCGGAGTCTTCATTCTCTCAGCGCTGACCATCGCGATCCTGGCGATCGTGACGCTCAGCGGAAGGAAGTGGTTCAAGACCAACGTGCTGTATTGGGAAGCCTATTTCGATGAGTCGATCCAGGGCCTGGCCGTCGGTGCGCCGATCAAGTATCGGGGGGTGAAGGTCGGTACGGTGGACGCCATCGATTTCGTCGGCAACCGATACGGGACCCAGCTGGGCAAGGAAGACTTGCTGCGTTACGGTCGCTTCGTGCTGGTCACCGGATCTGCGACGCAGGCGGCGCATCTCACCGACGAAGAACAGAAAGCCGCCCATCAGAGCAACATTGCCGCCGGCCTCAGGGTTCGGTTGGCCTCGCAAGGCCTGACCGGAATTGTCCACCTCGAAGCGGATTACCTCGATCCCCGGCACCATCCCGTGATGGCGGTTCCCTGGACGCCGCAACGGCTGTATGTGCCGTCTGCGCCCAGCACCGTGGCGGTACTCGAGTCCGCGCTTCAGCATCTTGCCAGAGACGTGGAGAAGGCGGATATCCATAAAGTCACCAGCGATCTGGATGCGCTGTTGCTCGATATCACGAAGCTTGTCAACGATTCCCGGTGGCCCCACATGGCGGGTCAGGTCACCCGGATCCTCGCGGAGATGCAGGTAACGGCGGAGCAGACCCGCCGGCTTGTCGAGCATCCTCAATTCGCCAGAGTGATCGAGGAGGCGGCCGGCACGGTCAAATACACGCAAGACCTGGCCGAAGACCTGTCGCGGGGTTCCCGCCAGATCATGACGGGATCCGGAAACCTACCCGACACCCTCACCCGGTTGAATATGAGCGCGCAACGGGTCGACACCCTCCTGTCGCAAAAGAGCCAGGATTTCACGGACACGCTCGAAAACCTCCGGGTGGTGTCTGAGAACCTGCGGGAAACGACCGAGGATGCGAAGCGCTATCCGGCCCACGTGCTTTTCGGTGACCCGCCGCCCCCTGCCCGGGCAGCCCAGCGGTGATGCCAACCGTAATCCGGATAGGGCTCGCCCTCTGTGCGCTCGGCGGCTGCGTCAGCTTGAACGCCAGTTATCCGGAAAAGCACTATTATGCTTTGGAAGCGGACCGCCCGCCCGAGTCTCGCCTGCCCGCCGCGCCATCCGTCCTCAAGGTGCGCAAACTCCGGATCTCCCCTTCGTTTGAAGGAAAGGAATTCGTCTATCGCCTGAGCGACGTGCGGTACGAAGCCGACTTTTACAATGCGTGGTTTATCGCTCCCAATGCCATGCTGACACAGCAGGTGCTCATCTGGCTGGCCAGGACCGGCCCATTTCGCTATGTCACGGACTCCTCAAGCCCCGTGAGTGCCACCTATAGTCTCGAGGGGAATGTGACCGCTCTCTATGGCGATTACCGTACGGCTCCGCCGAAGGCGGTTCTTGGCGTCCAGTGTTTCCTCGTAGACGCGGCGCGCCCGCCCGGAGTCGTGCTGCATCGAGAGTATCGGAACGAAGTGGCCGTGACAGGCATGTCGCGTGAGGCACTGGTCGCCGGCTGGAATGAAGCGCTGCGGCTACTCCTGATCGCCCTGGAGGAGGACCTCCGGCAATCCCTCAGCGGCCATTAATGCGGACGCGCCGTCCATGGCATTTCAGGATGCGCTAGAAATGATGTTCCCTCTCGTCCGGCGGAAAGACTTGCCCCGTATCGCCGCAACGGTGGCCGCCGTCGGCACGATGCTCGGGGGATTACCTGTTAACCACATTTATCGAGCCTACTAGTATAGACGAATTCAGGAACATGCCGGTGCTGCCCTTCCCTTACCGCAGTGACACTATGATCCCCGGTCCGAGGCACCAATGTATTGACGATCTATGAGCCTAGCATGAGCTGCGATGAATTCGCTGAAACGTGCAGCAGAGACCAATCCTCCACGAGGCCGTCTGCAACGAGTACAGCGTGCCGCCAGAACAGCGGGCTGGGGAAGGCCTCTGCGGCTGGTCAAGGACCGTCTTATGATTCGATGGGGCAGTCAGGAGCGCCCATGGCTTCAGTCATCGCTCTCGCGGTGTGCGGTGCTGACGATGATATGGATGCTTCACACTGTCCCGGTGGACGCCGAAGAGGCACGAAGCCCCAAGGGGTCCCGTGCCGACTGCCGATTTGAAGGCATCGGCATGGAGTCCTCCAAGCCGGCCGGGTCGGCGCCTCTGGAAGCGTTTCCGGAGAACGACGTGTTTCGCCCGCTTCTCGCTGATCCGAAGCAGCCGCAATTCTTTGCCGCCTGGCAGGCGACGCGGGTCCGCACGAACAACACATCCGCCAACATTGGCTCAGTCGGGTTCGGTGAGGACTTCGGCGTGGTGGGACGCCGGGATGGGTGCAACGGCTGGCGGATCGGCATCCTCGGCGGCGTGTTTGCGCAGTTCAATATGGATGCCCCGTCCATCGATCTGGTCAATGCCGATTATGTGATCGGCTTTCCGTTCTCCTGGCGTCATGGACTCTTTTCGACCCGCCTGCGCGTGTATCATCAAAGCAGCCATTTGGGTGATGAGTTTCTGCTGGGCAATCCCGGGTTCCCGCGCGTGAACCTGAGTTACGAGGCGGTCGAGGCCATCATGTCCCTTGATGCGCCGGGAGGGTGGGGGCGGGTGTACGCAGGTGGAAGCACGCTGTTCAATCGGGCACCGTCCACCGTGGACAGGAATGGCGTGCAGTGGGGAGCCGAGCTGCGGGGACCGCCCTTTACCGCTGCCCGACTGCGGCTCACCCCCGTGCTTGGGGCTGACTTCAAGGCCTTCGAGGAACTCCATTGGATTATCAATGCCAATGTGGTCGGCGGCTTGGAATGGTCGAGGCCGGGCAGCGACCGGCGCATCCGCTTGCTATTGAACTACTATCGCGGCTTCATTCCCTATGGGCAGTTCTTCGCGCAAAAGGTGGAGACGGTCGGCCTTGGCCTCTATCTGTCGTTCTAGTATGCGCGCGGCAGGCAACCGGTTCATGGAGGTCCGGGACATGCCAAAGAGCGCGTTCGTGGTCCTCACGTACACCGTGGCTTGGGCATGGGGATGATCAGAGGAATGCCCGGGTAATTACTGGATATCTCCGTAGGCCTGATGTTCAGCCCGTTTACCGTTTCATGGCGAAACCTTTCAAAAAGGATGGACAACATGAATGCGCTACAAATGAAGCGATACGGTGGACGAGAGGTCCTGGAACTCAATCGCGCTGCCCCCAAGCCCGTGGTCGGGAAGGGGCAGGTCCTCATCGAGGTGCACGGGGCCAGCCTCAACCCGATCGATTGGAAAATCCGGGACGGATATCTTAAGGAGCATTTGCCGCTCACCATGCCGGCCACGTTAGGAGGCGACGTGTCGGGTGTCGTCGCGGAGGTGAGGCCATCGGTCTCAGGCCTCCAGGCTGGCGACCGGGTCTATGGATACGCGAGTGTGGTCTCCGGTGGATCCGGTTCGTTCGCGGAATGTGTGGCGGCCCGGACATCGACCGTGGCGCCCGCGCCACGGAAGGTGCCCCTGAACCGGGCGGCTGCCGCTCCGTTGGCCGGTGCCAGCGCCGTGCAGGCGATCGAACAGCACATCAAGCTCGAGCGCGGCCACAAGATTCTGATCCATGGCGGGGCCGGCGGGATAGGCAGCGTGGCCATCCAAATAGCCAAGTCCATCGGGGCCTCTGTCGCGACGACCGCGAGTGCCGACGATCGGGCGTACGTGCAGGGCCTGGGGGCAGAGACAGTCGTGGACTACAAGACCGAAGCCTTTGAAGAGAAGCTCACGCAGTACGATGCGGTGTTTGACACGGTCGGTGGCGAGACGACCACCAAGTCGTTCAAGATCCTCAAAAAGGGCGGCACCCTCGTGTCCATGTTAGGACAACCGGATCCGGCGCTGGCCAAACAATATCAGGTGACGGCCATCGGACAGATGACGCAGGTCACCACCGACGTGTTGAAACGGTTAGCGCACCTCATAGACAAGGACGTCATCACCATCCAGGTGGACCGGGTCTTCCCGCTGGACGAGGCAGTGGAGGCCTTCCGGCTTCTCGAAGAAGGCCATCCTCGCGGGAAGGTCGTGCTGGAGATGCGGCGCGGATGATGATTCATCGGCATCAGCATGGCGGCCGAGACGCTGTTGCTCGTGGATGTCAGCTTGCCCGGCGGCCTGACGACGTTCATCTGTTTCTCACTGTTCATCTGTTCAGCGCGCGTTCCGATGCAGAACCCTGTAGAGGGATGACCTTAACGACTGGTGGGGGAGGCCCTGTCGTCCATTGCGTTACAAGGAGCAGTCGTCTACATTCCAAGATGGCAACAGGGATTGTCCACCGTGAGCTTGCGCACGGGTGATTGGGGCGCTGCCCGCGTGGGTCGTTCGGTGCCGTGGATCCGCCGCCGGCACACTACTGACTGCCATGTGAACGAGATATCGATAGAAGGTGAGTCTCCCGCCTGCGTTATGGAAAGGAATGCTATGCGCGACACCGTAGAAACCAAACCGCTGGACGCCGTGCAACTCCAGTTGATGGACGCCTATTGGCGGGCCGCCAATTATCTGTCCGTCGGTCAGATTTATCTGCTGGATAACCCGCTCCTGAAAGAGCCGTTGAGGCTCGAGCATATCAAGCCGCGCCTGCTCGGCCACTGGGGCACGACGCCCGGTTTGAACTTCATCTATGTGCATCTGAATCGTGTGATCAAGCAGTACGATCTGGACATGATGTACGTCTGCGGTCCCGGTCATGGCGGTCCCGCCATTGTCGCCAACGTCTATCTCGAAGGCACCTATAGTGAAGTCTATCCCAACGTGTCGCAGGACGCGGACGGCATGAAGAGACTGTTTCGACAGTTCTCCTTTCCGGGCGGCATTCCCAGCCATGTGGCGCCGGAAACCCCCGGCTCCATTCATGAAGGCGGCGAGCTGGGGTATGCGGTCTCCCATGCCTACGGTGCCGCGTTCGACAATCCGGATTTGATTGTGGCCTGTGTCGTCGGTGACGGAGAAGCCGAAACGGGCCCCCTGGCCGCGTCCTGGCATTCGAACAAATTTCTCAATCCCGCCACGGACGGCGCCGTCCTGCCGATCTTGCATCTGAACTCCTACAAGATCGCCAATCCGACGGTGCTGGCCAGAATCAGTCACGCCGACTTGGACAACCTGTTCACCGGATACGGATACAAGCCCTATTATGTCGAGGGCTCGGACCCGGACCTGATGCACCGAGCGATGGCCGCGACATTGGACGAGGCGATCGGCGAGATCAAGCGCATCCAGGCCGAAGCGCGAAGCCGCCGTGGGATAGGTGGGGGAACTCCCGGTTATCCGCGATGGCCGGTCATTATTCTCCGGTCGCCCAAGGGGTGGACCGGTCCCAAGGAGGTGGATGGTCAGATCACCGAGGGATCCTGGCGTTCTCATCAGGTTCCGATGGCGGAGATGGCCTCGAAACCCGCCCACATCAAGTTGCTGGAAGCCTGGATGCGGAGCTACCGGCCTGAAGAATTATTTGACGAGGACGGCAGGCTGAAGCCGGAACTGATCGCACTGGCCCCGACCGGTTTCCGGCGCATGGGAGCCAACCCGCATGCGAACGGCGGCGTGCTTCTGCGGGAGCTCCGGCTGCCCGACTTCCGGGGATATGCCGTCGACGTGCCGAAGCCCGGCTCCACGATCGCGGAGGCCACGAGGGTGTCGGGCGTCTTTCTCCGTGATGTAATGACGCAGAATCGGGCGAGCAAGAACTTCCGGGTCATGGCGCCCGACGAACTGACGTCCAACCGCCTCGGGGCGCTGCTCGAGACCACCAACCGTGCCTGGCTGGCCGACGTCCAGCCGAATGATGATCATCTGGCTCCGGATGGCCGCGCCATGGAGATTCTGAGCGAGCATACCTGTCAGGGGTGGTTGGAAGGCTATCTGCTCACGGGCCGCCATGGGCTCTTCACGACCTACGAGGCTTTCGTCCATATTGTGGATTCGATGTTCAACCAGCACGCCAAGTGGCTGAAGACCTCGCAGGATATGGCGTGGCGCCGTCCGGTCGCCTCGCTCAACTATCTGCTGACTTCGCATGTCTGGCGCCAGGATCACAACGGGTTTTCGCACCAGGATCCCGGCTTCATCGACCATGTCGTCAATAAAAAGGCGGACGTGATCCGGGTCTACCTGCCGCCCGACGCCAACACGCTGCTCTCGGTCATGGATCATTGCCTGCGCAGCCGTGATTACGTCAATGTCATCGTAGCCGGCAAGCAGCCGGCCTTGCAGTATCTCGACATGGATGCCGCCGTGACACACTGCACCGCCGGCATCGGCATCTGGGAGTGGGCGAGCAACGACAAGGGAGGGGAGCCCGACGTCGTCATGGGCTGCGCCGGAGACGTCCCCACGCTCGAAACCCTCGCGGCGGTGCAACTCCTTCGGCAGTACGTGCCCGACTTGAAGATTCGTGTCGTCAATGTGGTCGATCTGATGAAACTGCAGGATCGCAAGGAACATCCCCACGGCCTGCCGGACAAGCACTTCGACACCTTCTTCACCACGAACAAGCCCATCATCTTCGCCTACCACGGCTATCCCTGGTTGATCCATCGCCTCACGTATCGCCGGACCAACCACCACAATCTTCACGTGCGCGGCTACAAGGAAGAAGGCACCACGACCACTCCGTTCGACATGGTCTTCTTAAACGATATGGACCGCTTCCATCTGGCCGCTGATGTGATCGAGCGGGTCGGACTGGGCTCCGCCGCCGCCTATGCCAAACAGGCGATCCTCGAGAAGCGGATCGAACACACGGCATACATCAGGCGGTACGGCGAAGACATGCCCGAGATCCGCGACTGGAAATGGACCGGCGCCTAAGCCCCTGGCCGGATCGCATGCCGCTCCGGGAAATGCCTAGCTGTGCCTTCCAGGGAGACAGGAAATGATTATCGTGTCTTGTCGAGCATCAGGCTGGGTGCATGAGACGGGCCTCGACGCCTGCGCGAAGCCCCTTTGCCGGCTCATGGGTGACTGCCGTGTGCGCTGCGCCGAATCGGACGATCCTGCCAGGTCAAAACCCGCTTTGGGGGGACGCCGCCGGTGCGCCGGCAGGCCGGCTGCTCGTCCCCGGTCACAATTGCTGGCGCGTCGAGCGCGCCCATCGCCTTGCGGTTCTCATCGACGGAGCGTCCTATTTCGCCGCTGTGCGTTCCGCAATCGCGCAGGCCACGCGAAGCGTCTTCATCCTCGGGTGGGATTTCGACAGCCGCATCCGGCTGGTACCCCGCGGGGCGAACGACGGATACCCCGAAGCACTCGGCGAGTTCTTGATGGACGTGGTCGGACGCCGGCATGCCTTGCGCATGTATATCCTCTCGTGGGACTTCGCCGTCGTATTCGCACTGCATCGCGAATGGATGCCGCTCTATAAGCTCGGCTGGCGCACCCAGCCGCGTCCGCGGCTGAGCTTTCGTCTGGATGATACCCATCCGCTGGGCGGGTCCCACCATCAAAAAGTGGTGGTCGTGGACGATGCGGTGGCATTTGTGGGCGGACTCGACCTCACGCATGGCCGCTGGGATACGCCGCGCCATCGTCAAAACGAACCGAACCGGCGCGACGCGCAGGGCCGGCCGTCCCGTCCCAATCATGACGTGCAGGCGATCGTCGACGGAGCCGCGGCTCGGGCGCTCGGCGACCTCTGCCGCGACCGGTGGCGGCGCGCGACCAGGCGGGAGCCCGTCGTGACAGAGGCGGGACCGGACGATGACCCATGGCCCAGGGGGCTCGTACCCGAAGTCGCCGATATCGACGTCGCGATCGCGCGGACCGACCCCGGCTGGGTCACCGGCCGGCCGGTGGAAGAGATTCACCGGCTGTACGTCGATGCGGTCGCATCGGCGACCCGCTCGCTCTACCTCGAAAATCAATATTTCAGTTCCAGCGTGGTCGGTGCCGCTCTCGCGGCCCGTCTGCGAACCAGCGCCGCGCCCGAGGTGCTGGTGGTGTCCCGGCTCACGGAAGAGGGGTGGCTGGAGGAGCGGACCATGGGAGTGTTGCGGGCGCGGCTCCACAGCCGGCTCGTGGACGCCGATACGCATGGGCGGTATCGCCTCTTGTATCCCCATATACCGGGCCTCGTCCAGCCCAACCTCTTGAACGTCCACAGCAAGGTTCTGATCATGGACGACGATCTGTGCAGTATCGGGTCGGCCAATTTCAACAACCGGTCGATGGGGTTTGACACGGAATGCAACATCGCCTTCGAGTCGGGCGGGCAGGAGCGCATCAGACGGGTCATTGCGGGTCTGCGCCACCGCCTGCTGGGGGAGCATCTGAATGTGACGCCCGAAGCGGTAGCCCGCGAAACGGCCCGGCAGACCGGCCGCCTTATCGCGACGGTGGATGCGCTCAAACGGCCGGGACGAACACTGGAGCCGATCAATCCGACGGTGCCGCCCGAGATCGACCGTCTGGTGCCGCCCGATGCGGTCGTCGATCCGGAACGTCCCGCCGATCCGGAAACCCTGATTAACGAGTTTGTGCCGCCCGATTTGCGTAGACCGACGGCCGGCCGTCTCGTCCGCTTCGGCATCGAATTGTTCCTGGTCGGCGCCTTCTCTATCTTGATATTCTGGACGCCGCTGGGCGCCTCCCTGCTGCCCGAGTCCCTGACACGGATGGTGGAAGACGTGGTCGCCCGGCCGTGGATGGTGTGGGCCGCCTATATTGCAGGCGGGATGCTGTTCGTGCCCGTCACATGGCTGATCATCGGCACCTGCGTCCTGTTCGGGCCGCTTCCGGGCGGGCTGTACGCCCTTGGGGGTGTCTTGCTCAGCGCGGCCGTGCTCTACGGGATCGGACGCAGCCTGGGGCGCGATGCGGTTCGCCGGCTTGCCGGCTCACGCTTGAATGACATCACCCTGCGTCTTGCTAGGGAAGGCATGACGACCGTCGCGATGCTGCGCCTTCTCCCGGTGGCGCCCTTCTCGAGCCTCAACGCCGTCGCGGGCGCCTCGCATGTCAGGCTCCGCGATTTTCTTCTGGGCACCGCCATCGGCATGGCGCCGGGCATTGCAGTCGCGGCGGTGGTCGTCGACCGCGTCAGGGCGGCGGTCGAGCGCCCCGGCTTCGGCACGGTGGCCGGGCTGACGGCCGTCATGGTGGCCGTGGCCGCGGCGGCGTTCTCCGTCTGGCACCGGTTTGGAAACGTGACGCCGGCCGGCACGAGATCCGTGACAGCGCAACAGGCAGGACCGCCTGAAGCGAACACGGAGGAGTGCCGTGCCGGCGGCGCGTCTTATTGATCGCCATTGGCACCGGTTTCTGACTTCATGGTCGCGAAAGTAAGATCACCGCTTTCCAGCCTTACGGCCATACCCTTTCACGAGACTCAATTAGTTCGGACATCTTTAGTTGGCCCGGCGGACGTGACCTGAATTGTTTTGAGCGAGACAAGGGAGAGTCCTTGTGCTTGCGGCACACCGCAGCTGCTCCGCTACTGCATCACATGATCTTTTGCCGAATCCAATCGCCCAGACCACCTCCTCTTTCAACAACGAGGACAGCCTGGCAGCACATGACCAAAGATGGAGTACGGCATAGGACATCAGAAAGCAGCGAACTGTTCGCGACGTCAGACGTAACACGTCCTCGGCCCAGGCCTATGAGCCTTCGCCGCACCTCCTCGGCTATGCGCTGATCGAAGCGGCGGAGGTGTCGCTCACCAAGATGCTCGCACAGCAGTTGAGCCCAAAAGGACTCCGCATGAATCCGGTCCCGCCCGGACCGTTCTGCACACCGTTGGAGGTGAGCGGCGGCCCGGGTTGAAGGCATGGTCGTGAGGTACGGACGAGGCCAACCGATCGGGGGAACGGCCTGGCCAGCCGGCCGAGACCGCGCCGCTGTACATGCTCCTAGCTTCGCTAGAGCCGGGGCTATTCGCTGGCCAGATTTGTCGGGCCACTGGTGGGGTGAGAGGGCCGTAACGACGGCCCGCTTCTCCGGACGACGAGCCGGAGAGAACCGGACGCTCTGCGCCGGCTCGGGCGATACCGTTCCGTGCGCTAGAGAGGAAAGGAAGGTTCAATGACGTTCTCTCATGGGTGCGCCGCCACATGGCTCGTAGGATTGCTTGT
>CBDIWP010000009.1:0-14620 GCA_965285945.1 uncultured bacterium
GGCCGCTCCAAAACAGCGGCGTGACCTCAGTGGACGCCGGGGCGCGCGAGGCCGCCATCTCTTATAACACCGTCTACGCCGCCCGCTTGCACGAGCATCCGGAATACAACTTCCAGAATGGCCGCCGGGGCAAGTGGCTTGAACTCACCATGCAGGAACAGGCAACGCGGGTCCAGCAGTTCATGGCCGAACGTATCCGGAGGGCACTGGGATGAGCTACCTCATCGGCATCATGGAATACCTCGATGCCCAGGGAACCATCGCCTACGATCCGACCGGGATCAGCGGCAATGCCTTCCTGGACACCCTCCCGGAATCATCCGAGACCGTGGTGATGTTCCGGCATGGCGGCGGCTTCCCAGGCGACCGGGGCCTCGGCTATGACCGGCCATCCTTCCAGGTGCTGGCGCGGGGCACGCAAGATCCACGCACCGCCCTGACGCTCCTGGAAGCGATCTACGACGCGTTACAGGATCTCCGCACCGAACTGCCCGATGGGACCATGCTGCATCTCTGCAAGGCCGTCCAGACCGCGCCAGCCCATCTCGGCACGGACGGGAACGGACGGCATGAGTACTCACAGAACTACGAGACCCATATCCGCAATCTAACGACGCACCGCGAGTAGCCCTCGCGATAGATCCCACGCATGAGCCGGCCAGACACGCGTGTCTTGGGCCGGTGTTTTGTGTTGCCTGAGAGGAGATGATCCGATGGCCGTCGATAAGTTACTCGCGAATTTCCCGATTTACATCAACACCGGCACCGAGGAAACCCCCATCTGGACCCGTATCCGGGGTATCTCGGAGGTGAGCCCGTCCCCATCCTCGAATACCGTTGATGGGCGCGACTTCGAGTCCGGTCTCTGGGCCGAGCCGATGATCTCCGGCCGTGGCCTGTCCTTCAGCGTGACCGGCTTCCGGATGGAGGATGAGACCACCGGCGCGCGTGACCCCGGACAGGAAGCCGTGGAAGCCTCGGGCCTGCTCGGTGGCCAGGCTGGCCGTGAGCAGTACCAGATACAGGGGAGCGGCGGCAAGACGATCACCTTCACCGCCAATGCCGAGGTGACCGACTTCGGCGGTAGTCAAGATGACCTTGCCTCCTGGGAATGCACGCTCACCTGCGTCGGCGCGCCGGTCTACGCCTAATGGGAGCCACGATGACACGCAAGTACAAGGACTTTGATGCCTTCTGGGCCGAGAAGGAACGGGAACCACTCCGGTTCAAGGCGTTCGGGGAGGAGTGCGAACTCCCACCGTCGCTGCCAATGGCCGCGCTCCTCAAGGTCGTGCGGCTGCAGCGGGAG
Source organism: uncultured bacterium (assembly GCA_965285945.1). GTDB lineage: Bacteria > Nitrospirota > Nitrospiria > Nitrospirales > Nitrospiraceae > Nitrospira_D. The sequence continues at coordinate 1,310 of CBDIWP010000009.1, forward strand.
CATGGGGAGGCGACGGCCATCCCGCAAGCTGACCTGCTCGACATCGGTGACGAGCTCTTCGGCTCGGACCTGATGGAGCGCTTCCTTGCCAAGCGGGTTGACATGGATCAGTTCGGGGACCTCATCTCCTGGACGATCGATCAGTACAACGGCGGCGGTGATGAGGCCAGCCAGGGAAACGGTTAGGAGCGCCCGGCTTCGATCTCCTCGAAAACTGGGCGCTCATCGAAGCCGACTTCCTAGCCTCCTACCACATTGACCTGCTCACCGAGTGCGACCGCCTGAGCTGGCGTCGCTTCCTGGTGCTCTTGAACGGCCTGGGGCCGCAGAGCGCCATCGTGACGCTGCAGAGCCAGCCGAAGGGGAAACGCCCGGCTGGTGACGATCGAGACGGTCCCTATCGAACCATGACCGCGGTTGACGCGGAACGCGACCCGGACGCCTTCGATGCCTGGATGCAACGCCTGGCAAACCCACGTTAGGATGTCGAATGCCGCTGTTAGTCGGAGAGCTCTATAGCAAGCTGAGCATCAAGGATGACGGCGCCGAGGCCGCCATGGCGCGCCACAAATCCGGCTTGCAGGGCATCGAAGGCCAGGCCGGGAACACGACCGGCGCGCTCGGGAAGCTGTCCGGCGCGTTCGCCGGCATCGGGAAACTGGCCGCCGTTGGCGCGGCCGGGATTGGCGTGGCGGCCGTCGGCATTGGCGTTGTTGCCAAGGGCGCGATCATGGCCGCCTCCGACGTTTCGGAAGCGCAGAACAAGGTCAGCGTCGTCTTCGGGGACTCTGCGCAGAAGATCCTCGATGCGTCGAAGACTTCCGCCCAGGGGATGGGCCTCTCGCGGAATGCCTACCTTGCCAATGCTGGCGCGCTCGGGAATCTCCTCACCGGCATGGGGGTCGTGCCCGATAAAGCGGCTGACATCTCCTCCGGCATTATCAAGATGGCCGGCGACTTTGCCTCATTCAACAATGCCAGCCCGGCCGAGGTCGTAGAAGCCATCAATGCGGCCATGATTGGCGAGTATGACACGCTCCAGCGGTTCGTCCCCGCCATCTCCGCCGCAGCCGTGGAACAAAAGGCCCTCGCAATGGGCATGGTTGACGCCAACGGCGAGATCACGGCACAGGGGAAAGCCCTCGCCATCAATCAACTTGTTACCGAAGAGTGGAACAAGGCGGCGAAGGATGACTTTGCCGAGACATCAACCGGCATGGCGAACGCCATGCGCATCATCGGCGCGAGTATGGAGAATCTCCAGATCGCGATCGGGGAGCGGCTGCTCCCGGCTATCGCGCCGTTAGTCGCCTCGTTTTCCCAGTGGCTTCCGGGCGCGATCGACCAGGCGTTGCCCGTCTTTGATCAGATCGCCAGTGTAATCAGCGCGAACGTCGTGCCGATGCTCGGCATGCTCCGCTTCGCCATCGATAACGTCATCGACGGCTTCCAGTTCACGGCTGATGATGGGCCGGTAAATGCCTTCGAATCCATCGGGCTCGCCCTCCAGCACTTCGTGGGATTCATCAACGGGACGGCGCTCCCAGCCTTGCAGCAGTTCGGCGACTGGTTCATGGCTGATGGCCTCCCAGCCATCCAGCAGTTCTTCGGATTCCTCCAGGCGCACGCGGGGACGATTGCCACTATCGCCGGGTTCGCCGGGGTAGCGGTGGGCGTGTTTGTCGCACTCTCGTCGGTTTTTGCCACGATCTCCGGAATTATCGCCACCGTGTCGTCAGCATGGGCGGTGCTCTCTGGTTCGATTGTGGCCTTCGTTGCCATTAGTCAACTCTCAGGGAGTGTCCTTGGGACGCTGGTTGCGCTGCTGGGTGGCCCGGTGACGGTCGCGATCGGCGCCGTCGCCTTGGCGATAGGGCTGCTCGCGGTGGCTTGGGCCAACAACTGGGGGGATATCCAGGGCAAGACTGCGGCTGTCTGGGGCGCCATCCAGGGCATCGTCACCGGCGGTATGAATCTGATCGTCGGGATTGTCCGCACGCTGACCAGCCTCATGCAGGGTGACTGGGCCGGTGCCTGGGCCGGTATGGCGCAAGCGGCAGCCGGCGGCCGGGCGCTGATCATCGGGATTGTCTCCAGCCTGCGGGCGGCCATCGTCGGGATCTTCGCCGGTGCGGGCGCCTGGCTCATCCAGTCTGGCCGGGACATCGTGATGGGGCTGGTCAACGGCATTGCCTCAGCCATCGGGAGCGCGATAGCCGCCGCGCGCAATGTTGCCGCATCGGTCATCAGTACGGTCCAGTCCTTCGGGCATTCCCCCTGGCCGTCGATGGTCGCATCCGGTCGCGATGTGGTCATGGGCCTCGTGGCCGGGATGGACGACGCGCAACAGGAGGCAGCCAAGAAAGCCGCAGAAGTCGCCAACGCGGTGATCGATGCCCTCTCAAATGCGCTTGATTTCGCGACCAGGGCAACCGGACTGCTCAATGGCAAGTCATTTGACTTTGATGACCGGATGCCGACGTTTATCACGGTCCTGAAATTCTGGGCCGAGCATGCCGTCCAGAGCCTCGGCGATACCGGACGGTTCATCGGCACGGAACTGCTGGACGCGGCCAAAGCGGCGGGCGAGGCCATGGAGAGCGTCTTTGGCGCGCTCGGCGCGGGCCTTGAGTTTGCCAAATCCGCCGTGGAAGCACTCAATGGTGAGAACGATATTCTCGATGATCGACTCCGCACGCTGATAAGCACCCTCAAGTTCATCGGTGAGCATGCGACGAAAAGCCTCGCCGATACCGGACGCTTCCTTGGCACGGAAACCCTTGACGCCGCGAAAGCCACCAGCGAGGCGTTCAATAGCGCGTTCGGCGCGCTCGGTGCCGGGCTTGAGTTCATCAATGACTACATTGATCGCAACATCATCGAGCTTGAAACGGACCTGTTCGAGAACATCAACTGGATGTCGAACGACCTGGTCGCCATCGGTGCACACGCGGCGAAGCGCATGGGGGAAGCCGCCCAGCAGCTCGGCAGCGAGACGCTTGAGGCAGCCAAGGCAGTCGGGGATTCCTTCGGCAGTGTCTTCGGCGCACTGGGTGATGGGCTGGCCTTCGTTGCGGACTTCATCGACAAGAACATTATTGAGCTCGAAACAGACCTCTTCCATAACATCAACTTCCTGGCGGATGACCTGATCGCGATCGGCGAACATGCCATGGCCGCGATGGCGCAGGCCGCCAAGCATTTTGACACGGAGGTCCTGGCACAGAGCAAGGACACCGCTGAGGCCATGCGTGCGCCCTTCGGCGTCCTCTCCGATGCACTGGGGTTCACCAGTGATGTCGTGGATTTCCTGGCCGATAACAAGTGGCCGCTGGTCTCCAGCCAGTTGATCAACCTCCTCACCGACCTGGCTGTCCGGTGTACTCAAGCCTTTGCCGACGCGGCCGATCAGTTCAACACCAACGTGCTGGAATCCGCCAAAGCCTTTGCGGATGCCGCCGGGCCGGTCTTCGACACCATCAAGAAAGTGGCTGATGGCTTCACCGCGCTAGAGGAGATGGGCAAGGTCAGCGAATCGAAACTGAGCTTGTTCGAGGGGAATATCCAGCGGGTGATGCGACTCGTCAAGAAGATGCGCTCCATGGCTGAGGCGGGCATCAGCGACGCCACGGTATTCCGGAACCTGATGGACCAGATCGCGGCTGCGCTGAAGATTGGCACCGAAACGCTGGGCGGTGCGCAAGCCAAGGTGAGCGTCGCGTCGGCTGGTGGCACGGCCAAGATCCCAGCACTGGCCAGCGGGGGCGTGGTGCGGCGCCCGACCGTGGCGATGATCGGCGAGGGAGGCGAGACGGAAATTGCCTCGCCTGAATCCCTGATGCGGCGGATCGTCCGGGAGGAATCCGGTCGCTTTGGGCAGAACGTCGGGCAGCCGGTGGGCAACGGGCAGGTGATGGACATCCACGTCTCCTTTGAGGTTGGTGGCCGTCAGTTCAAGGAAGAAGTCTTCCGGGTGGTTGGTCGCGAGTTGATGTTCCAGGGGGCGCACTAACATGGCCTATACCGAGAGCACCTACACGCTGGCCCATGGTGATAACGGCACGGACGGCATCACCTTCGGCGGCGGGGATGCCTATGACTTCCGAATCGGCGCCGATGGCTTCGACGCGCCAGAGCCACCGCTCAAGGTGCAGTACACGGCTGGGGCCACGCGGGACGGCGCTGACGCCGTGGAGTCGCACCGGGAGAATCGCACGGTGACGGTTCCCTTCCGCTCGATTGCCGGCGCCAACCTGCCAACCCTGCGCGCCAACATCGCCAACCTGCATGCCCTCCTGGAAGACGCGGTGCGCTATGCCACCAAAGGCGAGGGGCAACCGGTGGTGCTCACCGTCAAGGCTGAAGGCGAGACGAGCCCACGCTATCTGGACGTGCTCAGTGGGACCTTCCCGGTACCCTCCAGCGCCACGATGAAGCTCTGGCGCGACCTGCACATGATCTGGCAGCCCACGCTCACGCTCGAATGCCGGCCATTTGCCCGCGGGGAGAGCGTGACGGTGAGCGCCACGGCACAGCGCACCAACAATGCCGGTGCGGTGCTCGATGTGAACAACGTGCCCGGTGACGTGCCGGCCTTGTTCCAGTTGGCGATAGAGGATCAGTCCACCAGTGGGGCGATCAACAAGGTGTTGGTGAACATCCGGCATGAGGCGCAGGGGGGCGCGCCCGCGAATGCGGTGTTCGCCCGTCCCGGCGTACCGGCCGGCAGCGCCACCAGTGTTGCCGAGCCCAACAGCCTCGATGGCGCCAACGTGCGGCGGGTCACGCCGGGAAGCACCTGGTCTGACGTGGCCTCGGTCACGGTCACCAGTGACCTGACGGAGAACAGCGGGCTCCTCCGCATCCTGCCGCGGGTCAGAGACCGGAACGGCCTAGCGCCACCGACCATCACGCGCATCACTCGCAATTGGAGCGGATCACTCAGCAGCAACACCACGTATTACTATGCGGTCACCGCCACCAATGCCAGCGGGGAAACAATTGCCTCTGCGGTCTGGAGTGCCAGCACGACCTCCTGGTACCGCTCACTGGCCATCGAATGGACCGCAGTAAGCGGCGCAACCGGCTACCGGCCCCCCGCCACCCCCTCGGCTTCATAGCGGTCCTTCCACCGGCGAAACGTCCGCTCCGTGATCCCTAACCACTCCGCCGCCTCCGCCACCGACAGCTCTCGGCGAGACCGTCGGGCATACACCTCTTCAAAGCGCATCTGTCTCACCTCCTGTAGGACGCTCGCCCGTGTCATGGTACCCCCTCCTTGAGGGCGCACCCTAAACCGGACAGATCACGTGCTACAAAAACCGGACAGATGATGTGCTATCTACAGTTGACGAATCCGCACCTTGACACTCCGCGCCTGTGCCAGTAAGATTCGACTGCCTTTAACGCTCATCCAGTGAGGTGAGCAAGGAGCCTCCATATGATGTTTGCTCCGGCTTACGCCGGTCAGTCTCATCGAACCTTCTCACCAGACACTGGCGGGGAGGTTTTTTTATGCCCATTACACAGTATGCCTACACCGGGCGAGGTGGAGTCAGGCGGCCACTATGCGTAGCGCCAAAGACAATGAACGACTCGTCATGGATACGGGTGACATCGCACGGGCGCTCACCCGTATCGCCCATGAAATTCTGGAGCGGAATAAAGGCGTGAAAGACCTGGCGCTGGTCGGGATCCGGACCGGCGGCGTGCACCTCGCGCATCGATTGGTCAAACGCATCCAGGATATCGAAGGCGTGGAAGTGCCTATCGGCGAGCTTGATATCACGCTCTATCGGGACGATCTGTCTTTGCGGAAGGAACAGCCGATCCTCAGAAAGACGTCGGTGCCCTTCGATGTGTCGGACAAGGTGGTGGTGTTGGTCGACGACGTGCTCTTTACCGGCCGGACCATTCGCGCGGCGATGGACGGGCTGATGGATCTGGGAAGGCCTGCGGAGATCCAGTTGGCCGTCCTCATCGATCGCGGCCACCGCCAACTGCCGATCAAAGCCACCTACATCGGGAAAAATATGCCGACCTCCCGGGATGAAACTGTCCAGGTCCTGCTTGAAGAACAGGGGGAGGATGACCGGGTCGTCATCTTGAAAGCAGGATGCTGACCATGTCCGTCAGCGTCGCGCTCGGTCTCCGGCTCCCTGCGACGTACGCCGGTGAAGGAGCCGTCTTGGCCGCTCGGGGTGGGCGGGTGAAAAGGACACGCTTCGGAATTACTGGAGGTATTTCTCCGTTCGCCAAGACACATGTGAAGGGCGAACGGGTCACACGAAGTTTCGCTGGATTCCCTGCGGCCTTGCGGAACTGCCATTGTGAGCCTCCTGAGACAGGCGCGACAGGTCGAGAGCGGAGGATGCCATGAGCCTCAAACGGAAAGATTTGCTGAGTCTGGCGCCGTTGTCCGTGGACGAGATCCATCGCATTCTGGAAACGGCCGATTCCTTCAAAGAGGTGACGGGCCGCGAGATCAAGAAGGTGCCGGCCTTGCGCGGACGGACCGTGGTGAACTTGTTTTTCGAACCGAGCACGAGGACGCGCACCTCCTTTGAACTGGCCGCCAAGCGGCTCAGCGCCGATGTCATCAACTTCTCGCCCTCGTCGAGCAGCGTGGTCAAAGGGGAAACGCTGCTGGATACCGCCCGCAATATCGAGGCCATGCAGGCCGACATCATCGTGCTCCGGCACCCCTCGGCCGGCGCGGCGGAAACCTTGGCCCAAGGCGTCAAATCCTCGGTGATCAACGCCGGCGACGGATGGCATGAGCATCCCACCCAGGCGCTGCTCGATCTGTATACCATTCGCCAGCGAGGCCTGCCGTTCAACGGCTTGCGCGTGGCGATCGTCGGGGATGTGTCGCATAGCCGGGTCGCGCGCTCGAACATCCATGCGCTCACCAAGCTGGGCGCCGAAGTCCGGGTGGTCGGGCCGCCGACGATGATGCCCTACGGCATCGACAAACTAGGGGCCAAGGTGTTCTACAGCATGGATGCAGGCTTGCGGGGCGTGAACGTCATCATGATGCTCCGGTTGCAATTGGAGCGGCAGGGGCGGGCGCTGTTCCCCACTATTCGCGAGTATGCCTCGTTGTATGGATTGACGGCCGAACGGGTGAAGCTGGCCGAACCGGGCGCCATCGTCATGCATCCGGGTCCCATCAATCGGGGAGTGGAAATTGCGCCGGACGTGGCTGACAGTCTCTCGTCGGTGATCTTAGATCAGGTCGCGAACGGGGTGGCGGTACGCATGGGGATTCTTTATTTGATGTCAGGAGCAAACTAGATGGTGGCTATTCTCATCAAGGGCGGGACAGTGGTAGACCCGGGCCGCTTCGTCGGCACGGGGGACATCTTGATCGATCAAGGCAAGATCGTTGCGGTGGGGCCGTCGCTGTCCGGGCCGGCGGGGGCCACGATTCTGGACGCCCAGGGACAGCTCGTTCTGCCCGGCTTTGTCGACGTGCACGTCCATTTCAGGGAGCCGGGGTTCGAGTATAAGGAAACGATTCAGAGCGGGGCGGCGGCCGCGGTGGCCGGCGGGTTTACCACGGTGTGCTGCATGCCGAACACGAATCCGGTGAACGACAATCAGGCGGTCACCGAATTCATCCTGGAGCGTGCCAGGCTGGCCGGACTCGCCAACGTCTTGCCCATCGGGGCGATCACCAAAGGCTCGGAGGGGAAGGAACTGGCGGAGATCGGTGATTTGCGCCGCTCGGGTTGCGTCGCGATCTCCGATGATGGCCGCCCCGTCATGAACAGCCTGGTGATGCGCCGGGCCATGGAGTATGCCCTGGCGTTCGACCTGACGGTCGTCGATCATTGCGAGGATCTGCACCTGGCGGAAGGCGGCTGCATGAACGAAGGTCTCATTTCCACAGAGCTGGGCTTGCCCGGTATTCCGGCGGCAGCTGAAGACGTCATGGTCGCCCGCAATCTCTCGCTCTCCGAACTGACCGGCGCCCGCCTGCATCTGGCGCATATCAGCACCGCCGGGTCCGTCCGCATGGTGCGTGAGGCGAAAGCGCGGGGGATCAAGGTGACCGCCGAAGCCTGCCCGCATCACTTTACGCTGACCGAGGAAGTCGTGCGGGGCTACAACACGCATGCCAAAATGAACCCGCCGTTGCGGACATGGGATGACGTTCAGGCCATCAAGGAAGGGCTGCGGGACGGCACGATCGACGTCATCGCCACCGACCATGCGCCGCATGCGACCCAGGAGAAGCAACAGGACTTCACGGAAGCGCCGTTCGGGATCGTGGGGCTGGAAACCGCGCTGGCATTGACGTTGGGATTGGTGGATGAAGGCGTTCTCTCGCTGGAACAAGCGGTGATGAAGCTGACGGCTGCTCCGGCGGCGGCCTTCGGGCTTCAGAAGGGAACCCTCGCCGTCGGGGCGGACGCCGATGTGGCGATCGTCGATGCGGATGAACAGTGGGAAGTCGATCCAGGCAAGTTCCGCTCAAAAAGCCGGAACACGCCTTTTGTGGGTTGGAAGGTCAAGGGACGGGTCAAGAAAACCATTGTGGGCGGCCGTGTCGTGTTTCCTTTCACGGGAGCCGAGCGCTAGGTCGTGGGGCGAGGGATGCGGTGGGGGCTCGTCATCGGTATGGTCAGTGAATGGGTGGCATGGTCCGTGTGGACCGGAGGATTAATCGTCTTGGTGACAGCGGTCCTCCCAGCGGTCTTCAATACCTTCGGCGGACAGGATTCCGGAGGGCTGTTCCTGACGCGCGCCTTTGAAGGATACAATCGTCTGGTGCTCGGTGCGATCGTCGTGATGGCGGCGGGGATGGGTTGGCGTGCCTGGTATGCATCCGCTCCCCACGCCGTGGTCCCCGCCGAGGGATTGCTCTTCGGGGTGATGGTGGTCATCGCCGGCATCATCATCTTTTATCTGCATCCGCTGGCGGCCGCTCGCCAGGCAGCGGCTTTTGCGTTGAAAGCCGGCGAAGGAAGAAAAGAAGCGTTTGAAGCATTTTTTCAGCTGCACATGCCGGTTCGTACCCTCTACATGGTGAATCTCTGTCTGGGACTCGCCTTGGCCGCCGTGAGGGTGCGCACCTGGATCTTTGGAACGGAGCGTGCTCTATGAAACCGGCGTTGCTTGCGCTCGCGGATGGAACGGTCTTTGAAGGACGCGCGTTGGGGTACGAAGGCGAGACGGTCGGCGAGGTCGTGTTCAACACCGCGATGACCGGGTATCAAGAGGTGCTCACCGATCCCTCCTATAAAGGGCAGATCATCACCATGACCTGCCCGCACATCGGGAACTACGGCGTGACGACCGAGGACACCGAGTCGCGGCGCGTTTGGGCGGAGGGATTCGTGGTCATGGAAGCCAGCCGGCTGGCCAGCAATTGGCGGTCGCAGCACACGATTCACGACTATCTGGCTCGCGCCAGGATCGTGGGTATCGAAGGCCTGGATACCCGGGCCTTGACCAGACATTTGCGCGACCATGGGTCCCAGCAAGGGGTGATCACGCACACGGACCTGGATCATGCCCGCGCGGTGCGCAAAGCCCAGGACGCGCCCGCCATTGTCGGCCGGGACCTGGCGGCGGCAGTGACCTGCCGACAGGCCTATGAATGGAAAGAGGGATCGGGAGAGTGGGCCCCCCACCCGGTGGACCGGCCGCGCCAGGGGCGGCCCTGGCGCGTGGTGGCCTATGATTTCGGGATCAAGGAAAACATTCTCCGGCGGCTCGTCGATGTGGGGTGTCAGGTCACGGTCGTGCCGGCTTCTACTCCGGCGGCGGAAATTGAGGCGATCAACCCGGATGGCGTGTTCCTCTCCAATGGCCCCGGTGATCCGGAAGGAGTGCCTTATGCCGTTGAATCCGTACGGGCGCTCATCGGCCGGCGTCCGATCTTCGGGATTTGCCTGGGGCATCAGATTCTGGGCCTCGCGTTCGGGCTCAAGACCTACAAACTCAAGTTCGGTCATCATGGCGCCAATCATCCCGTGATCGACTTGCGGACGAGAAAAGTGGAAATCACCTCCCAAAACCATAATTTTGCGGTTCAGCTGCCCGCGCACCTGAGCGGCGCGCCGCTCGCTTCCACGGCGGTGGATACGCCGTACGGCCGATTGGCCATTACCCATGTGAGCTTGAACGATCAGTCGATTGAAGGCATGATTGCTCTTGAGCACCCGGTCTTTTCCGTGCAGTATCATCCCGAGGCCTCGCCGGGCCCCCATGACTCGGCCTATCTCTTTGACGCTTTTGTTCAGTCGATGGAGAAGCATCATGCGTAGTCGGCTCATGCTGGTTCTGCTGGCGGCCCTGTCCGTTCAGGGCTGCACGTTTAATTTTCCGCTGTTTCCGGGGCCCGGCCCGCTGCAGGAAACGCAGGTGAGCGGAACCGGGAAGCCGAAAGTCCTGCTCCTGGACATTTCCGGTGTCATCAGTTCCCAGGACGAGGATGGATTGGCGCCGACTCCCAATATGATCGCGGGGATCAAGGAGCAGCTCACGCGGGCCACACAGGATGAGTCGGTGAAGGCCGTCGTTCTTCGTATCAATACGCCGGGCGGGACGGTCACCGCGTCCGATATCATTCATCATGAGCTGAAGGCGTTCAAATCGAACCGCAAGGTGCCGATCATCGCCTCCATCATGGACGTCGGCGCCTCGGGCGGATACTATATTGCCGCCGTGGCGGACAGCGTGCTGGCTCATCCCTCCTCAGTGACCGGGAGCATCGGGGTCATCATGCTCACGATGAATGCGAAAGGGCTGCTGGAAAAGGTGGGCGTCGAAGCGACGGCGGTCATCTCAGGCCCGCGCAAAGACATGGGATCGCCCTTCCGCACCATGACGACGGAAGAACGGGCTATTTTTCAAAGCGTGATCGATTCCTTCTATCAGCGCTTTCTGAGCGTCGTCCAGGAAGGCCGGCCCCAGTTGCCGATGGAGGCGATCAGGAAGCTGGCGGATGGGCGGATTTATACCGGCGATCAGGCCAAGGCGGCCGGTCTGGTGGATGACATCGGCTATCTGGACGATGCGGTGGAATTGGCCAAAAAGAAAGCCGGCCTGACGGAGGCCCGGGTCGTGACCTATCGTCGTCCCGGCGAATACAAGAATAATATCTATTCCAAGATCCTGGCACCCGGTCCATTGGCCAGCCTGAGCCATCTCGACTTGCTGTCTTTCGTCCGGGGCGGCACGCCGCAGTTCATGTATCTGTGGATGCCGTAATCGGCGTCTGGAACGATTGAGCTTCGATGTCCTGATGTGATGATGGCCACGTGCAAATGGTCGCGTTTAACTGGGTACTCCAATGATGGAAATCTCAGAACCCCGGATCGCCAGTTGGTTTGAATCTCCGGTGAACCGCCGGAGCCTGCTCTCCCTCGGATTGCGGGGCGCGGCCGGTCTGTATGGCGTCCTGGGGACCGGCGCGGCGGCCGGCCTGGTGAGCCTGCTGACCGGTTGTTACCGGGCTCCGGGGACGGCGCGCGATCAGCTGATTTTTTTCTCGGAAGAAAAAGAACTGCAGTTCGGCATGCAGGCCTATCGAGAGGTCTTGCGGCAGGCACGCCTCAGCGAGAACCCGGAGATTACCGAGATGGTGCAGCGCGTGGGCCAAAAAATCGCCAAGGCGGCGAACAAACCCGATTATCAATGGGAGTTCGCGGTCATCGAAGAAGATAGAATGGTCAACGCATTTTGTTTGCCCGGGGGCAAAGTCGCCGTGTTTACCGGCATTTTGAAAGTCACGAAGGGAGAACCCGGATTGGCGACGGTGATGGGCCATGAAATCGCCCATGCGCTGCAGCGGCATGGGGTCGAACGCATGAGCCGCAGCATTCTGGACCAGATCGCGCAACTGGGCGCCATCGGTGCGGCCGCGTCCGGGCGCGCGGGTGGCGGGGCGATTCAGGGCCTCCTGGGGGCCTACGGAGTCAATGTCTCGCTGCCTTTCAATCGGAAGCAGGAATCGGAGGCGGATTACATCGGGCTGCGGTTGATGGCCGAGGCCGGTTATGATCCTCGTGAGGCGGTGCCGTTTTGGGAACGCATGAGCGGGTGTCCGCGGCAGATGATCGGGAAAGTCTGCTTCCGGTCTCAGCAGGCGGTTCCCGAATTCCTGTCGACACACCCATCGGACCTGACGCGCATCAATCAAATCGAAGCCTGGCTGCCCGATGCCTTGCAGCACTACCGGGGTCCCGGCGGCGGCGCGCCGCCGGCGCCGGCTCCATATCGGCCTCTCATCGGCCCCATGCCGCAGATCAGTTAACGTCAAAAGGATCCCATGCCGAAACGTACTGACATCCGCTCCATTCTTTTGATCGGTTCCGGCCCCATTGTAATCGGGCAAGCCTGCGAATTCGACTATTCCGGCACCCAGGCTTGTAAGGCGCTCAAGGAGGAGGGGTACAAGGTCATCCTCATCAACAGCAATCCCGCCACGATCATGACCGACCCGGAACTGGCCGATCGAACTTATGTGGAACCGATCACCCTGGAAGTGGTGGAAAAGGTCATCGAGCGCGAGCGGCCGGATGCGCTGTTGCCCACCATGGGAGGACAGACCGCGCTCAATGCCACCATGGGGCTCGTCAAGCGAGGGGTGCTCGAGAAATACGGCGTGCAATTGATCGGCGCCTCGGCCGAAGCCATCCATAAGGCGGAAGACCGCGACGCGTTCAAGCTGGCGATGCAGAAAATCGGCCTTCGCGTGCCCAAGAGCGGCACGGCCCACACGAGAGAAGAAGCCGTCAAGATCCTGGAGCCGGTGGGGTTCCCCGCCATCATCCGGCCTTCCTTCACCATGGGCGGGACCGGCGGCAACATCGCCTACAACCGGGAAGAGTTCGAAAAGCTCATCGATTGGGCCTTGGCCATGAGTCCGGTCAGCCAGGTGCTGATTGAAGAATCCGTCATCGGATGGAAAGAATATGAACTGGAGGTCATGCGCGATCTGAAGGACAACGTCGTGATCGTCTGTCCGATCGAGAACCTCGATCCCATGGGCGTGCATACCGGCGACAGCATCACGGTGGCTCCGGCGATGACGCTGACCGACAAGGAATATCAGCGCATGCGCGATGCGGCGCTCACGATCATCCGCGAAATCGGCGTCGATACGGGCGGGTCGAACATTCAATTCGGCATCGATCCGCGCAGCGGCGAGATGGTGGTGATCGAGATGAATCCCCGGGTCTCGCGCAGCTCGGCGCTCGCGTCCAAGGCGACGGGCTTCCCTATTGCCAAGATCGCCGCCAAGCTCGCGGTGGGCTATACGTTGGATGAAATTACCAACGACATTACCGGCGTGAC
>CBDIWP010000010.1:0-42089 GCA_965285945.1 uncultured bacterium
TCGAGGCCCGTCACCCGCCGCACTTTGGCCAGGTGCCAATCTTCACTGAGGGACGCGACGAGCCGCCGATGCGAGGCCAACATTTCGCGTGTCGCCTGCCAGGCGCTGAGGCTGTCGGCGACTTCCCGCAGCGCTCCGAGCAACGTATCGTTATACAATTCGACGGCCGCGTCATACTCGGCGCGGTGCATCGCCAATTCGCCGCGCAGGCGGCCTCCTTCGAACCAGGGCAGCCGGAGCCCCGGCGCGATGCCATAGGAAAGGCTCTGTCCGGAGAAGAGGAAGTTGGCCAGCTTATCGGCGCCTTTGGTGAGCGCCAGCGCGTTGAAGCCCACGAAGGCGGTCAGGTCGATGGTGGGATAGAATTGGGTTTTCGCCACCTTGACCATCCGCGCGGCCGAATCCGCCCGGTAGATGGCTGCCGCCAGATCCGGACGATGGACGAGCAGGCCCATCGAGAGATGTTCCGGCACGGGCACCGCCTCCGGGATGAGCGGCGTTGAGTGCGTGAACAGATGGCCGATATCGTCCGGACCCTTGCCGGCCAGTCGGGCGAGCAGATGGCGCTGCACGTCCAGTTGATCGCGGACGCCGGCCAGCCGCTTCACGGCGGCTTCGTAGTCGGCGATGGCCTGCTTCACCGCCAGTTCATTGTCCAGACCCAGTCTGGACCGCGTTTCAGCCAGTTGCCGCAGGTTGCGGCGGATGTCGACGATGGACCGGACCAATTGCAGCTGGCGATGGAGTGCCTGCCCGCGGAAGTACGCGCGCGCAATCCCTGTCGTCAGATGCAGACGGACTTCGGCGCGTTCGGCCTCTTCCGCCGCAGCCTGACCCAACGCCGCTTCCATGGTCGAGCGATTCTTGCCCCAGAAATCAAATTCGTAGCGAAAACTGAGCGGATTGATGACGCCGAGTAAAAAACGCGCGCCGCCGACTTCCGGATTGAGGGCGGCGAACACGCCGTGCTGGGAGAGGCGCTCATAGGTCAGGGAGGCATCGGCTTCCAGAAAGGGCAGCAGCCGGGCGCCTTCCACCCGGACCAGTGCTTGCGCCTCCCGCAGCCGGGCCGAGGCCATTTTGAGACCGGGATTGTCCTGCAGCCCCATGTCGATGATCTGCGTCAATTCCGGATTGTTGAATTGCTCCCACCAGCGATCTTCCGGCCACTGCTGCAGCCGGTTTGTGACTTCCTCCATGGTCTCTTTCAGTTCCGGCGGCTCCAGATAGGCCGCGGGCGGGTCGCCTTTCGGAATCCAGGCGCAACCGGTTGCCCAAAGCACGGCGGTGAACAACAGGCTCGTACCGAACCGGGCCATGGCAACACCTGTTCGAGTCATGGCTGCTCCATCAGTTCTTCCGCCTGCAGCTCCTGCACGGCCTCAACCGGCTGCAACGCAGGAACGCGGCTGGACTGCGCAAACCAGACCAGCAGGGCCAGGCCGGCGCAAAGGAAGCTGGACAACAGAAACGCATCGTTCATGGCCAGGATGCCGGCCTCTTGCTTGATCACCAACTGGAGCTTGCGCTGGATCACGGCGGGATCCATGCCGAGCGCGTCAAACCTGGTCACGGTCTGCTGCAGCGCGTCGTAGGAGGCGGAAATGCGGCCGCCGAAGTGATCGCTCAAGTTCATTTGATGAAAGGGGAGGCGCCGGAACAGCACCACTTCCTGCCAGCTGATGCCCAACGCCCCGGCGGCAATGCGGAAGACGTTGGCCGCCTCGGCCGCGCGCAGCATTTGCTCTCCCGACAAGCCGTGCAGGGTGAGCACCGTCAAGGGCGTAAAGAAGGAGCCGAGAAACACGCCTTCCAGCACCATGGGCCAGAAGATCTGATCGAACGATTGAGGTTCGTCGTACAGCCCGATCCAATAAAAAGTGGCGGCGAACCCCAGGGCGTTGAGGCAGGCCAGCCAACGGACGTCCAGCCGCTTGGCCACTTCATGCATGATGGCCATCATCGGGAGGCCGAGGAGGATCATGGGCAGGAACACCATGCCGGCCAGCGTCGACGAATAGCCCATCAACAGTTGGAGCTGCACGACGAACAAGGCCAGCAACCCTTGAATGGCCAAAAAGCCCACGGTGAGACAGAGCAAGCCGATGGCGAAATTGCGATGAGCAAACAGCCGCACGTCCACGGCCGGTTTCCGCTCGGCGAGTTCCCAGATGATCCAGACCGGCACCGCGACCACCACCAGCACCAGCGTCCCGAGCAGGAAGTGATCATCAAACCAGTCAAAATCGTTTCCTTCGTTCAGGATGGTCTGGATGCCGCCGAAAATGACGGTGAGCAGCAGAAATCCGACGAAATCGAACCGCTCGAAGCGCGGCGTCACCGGCCGGCCGGTGAGCAAGGCGCCGGTCACGCCCGCGATCAGGAGGGCGCAGGGTATGTTGAGCTCGAACAGCGCCCGCCAGCCCAACTCATCGGCAATCCAGCCGCCGGTGGCGAGCCCGAGCGTAAAGGGCATTAAGGTGAACAGGCCCCAGACGGCCAGGCCCAGCGATTTCAACCGATTCGGGTATTCCTGCAGCAGCAAGGATTGTCCTAGAGGAAGCGTGAGCCCTCCGAAGAGACCCAGGAGGATGCGGGCGGGCAGAAAGCTGGAGATCGATCCACCCATGAGGCACAACCAGGAGGCCGCCGCGTAGAGCACAAAGGCGGCGACGAACACCCGCGCTTCGCCGAACCGGCCTGCGAGCCAGCGCGCAAGGGGAAATGCCAAGGCCAGGGCGATGATGAAATCGGTCTGCGCCCAGGTTCCGAAGCTCGGCAGCACGCCGCCCAGATCTCCGGCCGCATGGGGCAACAGCGCCACGTAGCTGCCGGCATTGAAGAGGACGATCATGTGGGCCAGGCCCAACATGAGATTGAAAAGGAAGAACTGCCAGCCGGTCAGGCGAGTGGGATGGGCATCAGACATCGGACAGCGGCGCGCTCCTTAAAAAGACGTGGAATACTGCGGGCGTTTCTGAACGTTCTCCGCCACGGCAATCACTTGCGGCGTGACGGCCGGCCGGTGTGTGAAGTAGAGGGCGAACCCCGTGAACACCATGCCGCCCACCAGATTTCCGAGGGTCACGGGAATCTGGTTCCACAACCACCAGTCGGCGACGGTGACATGCGCGCCCAACAGCATGCCGACGGGAATGACGAACATATTGACGACGGTGTGTTCGAACCCCTGCGAAAAAAACAAGACCGTCGGGCCCCAGATCGCCAGAATCTTTCCGGACAGCGATGTGGTGGCAAAAGCGAAGACCACGGCGAGACTGACCATCCAATTACAGAGTATGCCTTTGGTGAACGCGGTGAGCATGCCGGCTGAGCCGTGCGACGCATAGTAGTTGGTTTTCGCTTCCGCGATGGCGATGAGCTTGGCACCGGTCGCCGTCACGGTGGCATCCCCGGCGGTGGTCAGCACGATGGCCAGGAGGCCCGCGTAGACGGTGCTTCCAATCAGGTTACCGAGAAAGACCCAGCCCCAGTTCGCCAGTACCCGGCTGACGCGCGCTTTGCCATGGCTGTCAACCGTAGCGCAGGGGATCAGGGCGAAGCTGCCGGTGATGAGTTCAGTCTTCAACAGAATGGCCAGACATAGTCCGAAAGGAAACAGCAGCGATCCGACGAGCCAGCTCCCGGTCTCCACCGCCGCTGTCACAGCCATGCTCGTGGCGACTGCCAGGTATGCACCGGCCAGGGCCCCCCGGATCAGGAGATGGCGAACCGGCAAGTCTAACTTGACGGCTCCCGTGGACACCATGTCGTTGACGACCTCTTGAGGCTTCACATAATCCATAGTGGGCTCCATATCGCGGGTGGCTCCTTCACAAATGGGGTACAGCAATTTCAGGGCCAACTTGGTTGACACATATTTAGCAGCGGTCCTACCGCAGATGAGTGTCGTTTCATAGGCAATTGCATGACACTGCTGCGAAAGCGGAGCGGGTTTCACACATTCGCGCAGGCTGCGGAGCGAGCGGGTGGTGCGATTTCGCTCATCGAGATGATTCACATTAGGTGATAAAGTAAAGGAAGCGACTGGGGATGCCGTGAAAGGCAACGGCCACGCCGTGGAAGGCAACGGCGACGCAAGGAGAAGCGAACATGGATAACCGTGAAAAAGCGGCTGTGATCTCCCGATGGATCAATCCGGAAGAGCGGATCACCGTGCAGTTCGACGATCAGCGGGACATCAACGGAGAAGTGACGGGTTGCAGCGATCAATTAGTGGATCTGGCGCTGGAGACGCCGGTGACGCACATGCGGCAGGAAATTTCGCTCCCCTTGAGCGATCTGGAGGTGTCTGAAGATCTGTCGCATTACACCCGCGACCCGGCTCGGCCGTTGACCCGCAAGCGCCTGATGTTGGTGGTCAAGGGGAACCGCCCGGCGATCGTGTATTGACGCGGTCCGGCTGAGTGAGCGCCGTTCTAAACCCTGACGCACAGGCCAACTCACCCGATTCACCGTTCTAGTCTCGATCACGCTCCTGTTCACCATGGCAGTGTTGAGCATCGCCCGCCATAGCCCATGGCTGATCCCCAGACGGAGGACTACTTCGCCGGCAATTCCCAGGGCACCATCGGCATGAGCGGCTGCGGCTTGGCATCAAGGGACGCCAACAGCACGGCGATCGCCCCCCGCAACGCGCCGGTCAACGAGTGGGTGACCAGCGGGTAGGCGCCTACGGAATCCACGATCACGTCGAACGTCGCGGCGCTGCCCGGTCCCACCACGTAGGTCTGCACGCCGGTCAGTTTGTTTGCGGGATTACCGCTTTCATACACGTTGTCCCAGATTTCACCGATCGGGTGAAACGCGGAAAATTCGTTTGGTCCGGCGTTGACAAAATAAATGCGGACCCGATCGCCGGGTTTGGCGTCCAGTTTGCCGCCGCCGGCGACGAAGGGATGGTATTTGAAAAGGCCGCCATTGAACAGGATGCCGTCGGACTTGCGATCAAACATCGCCTGCACGTCATTCGGGTTTTTGAAAAACTCGGATTGGATGAGGACATACTCACGGTCCGCCTTGGGCAGCGCCTTCGGATCTTTGGGGTCGACGATGATGGCGCCGAACATGCCGCGCGCGACGTGTTGGATCATGGGCGGCGCGCCGCAATGGTAGTAGAAGATGCCGGGCTTCTTGGCGGTGAAGGTGTAGCTGATCGTTTCTCCCGCATTGATCGCCTTGTAATTGGCCAGGAAGTCGAGTTCAGCCGCGTGGAAATCCATGGCATGCGGGTACTTGTTCGTGGCGGGATTCGTTAAGGTGAATTTGATGACATCGCCTTCGGTCACGCGCAGGACAGGTCCCGGCAGGGTTCCATTGAAGGTCCAGGCCGCGTATTTCTCGCCTCCCCCGTCAATGACCACATCGGACTCAACGGCGGTCATGACGATCTCATGCGTTTTTGCGAGAGCCGGCGTCGCCATGGCCAGACCGGCGGCGAGGCCGAGGAAGAGGCCGAAGCCCGGTATTCGGGCTTCTCCCCGTGACAAGATCCTGCGCATACATTGCTCCTTCTGGTTAGAGAACAAGTGCCGCGACCGCCGCCGCCTCGAAGTCTGCGGGCAAGCGACGCGTGACAGCATACTGCACCTTGGCCGGAAAGTATGCTGTTCGTGTTGATTGACACGTAAGGTCAATCAGGGATGGGAGGCGGAGGCGATGGCCTTGAGCTTGGCGAGGTCTCGGATGATGAGGCGATTGGCGGTGCCGCTGACCAGTTGACTGCGCTTGAAGCGGCCCATGATGCGAATGACGGTCTCAGTCGTGGTGCCGACCATGTTGGCCATGTCCTGCCGTGTCAGCCGGATGCCCAATCGAAGACCTTGTGGGTCCGGTACGCCGTTGCGGCCGGCTAATTCGACGAGCAGGGCCGCCAGCCGTTGATCAGCCCGGTCAAGCGCGAGCTCTTTGGCTTTTTCCTGGGCTTCATGGAGCCGATTTCCGAGGTACTTGATGACTTCCAGCGCGGCCTCCGGGCTGCGCCGCAGCATGTCAAAGTAGCTCTTCTTCCGCATGCGGAGGATGCGGACGTCGCCCATGGGCTGTGCGGTGCCGGGGTGCGCGGTGCCGTCGAACGCGGCCGCGTCACAACAGAAGAGGTCACCGGGCATGAGCATTTTTAACGTGCATTCTTTGCCGTCCGGCGTGGATTTCACGCACTTCACCGTCCCTTCCTTGACGATGTGGAAGTACTCGGTCGGATCGCCTTCGCGGAAAATAAAGTCGCCTTTGCTGTAGCGGGATTCGGTCAGCTCATCGAGCACGCGTTGACGATCCTGCCCGCTCAGGATGCTGAGAAGAGGAATGCCGTCAAACCTGTCATGCGAGGCTGTGCCGAGCCTATTTGATGATTTGTTTGGCCGTTTCGACAATGGACGACGCCCCGATTCCGTAGTGGTTGATGAGTTCATCCGGTTTCCCGCTGTGCGGGATGCGGCGTACTGCCAGTTTGTGGACGGCGATGCCTTCCGTCCCCACCGCGCTCAGGACCGCATCGCCCAAGCCCCCATGAGCATAGTGATCTTCCACCGTCAGGATGCGGTCGCGGGTCTCCCGGGCACTCTCGATCAGCGTCGGCCGGTCAATGGGGGAGACGCTGTACAGATCGATGACCCGGACTTGGATGCCTGCGGCGCTCAATTGTTCATGGGCTTTCAGGGCTTCAAAGAGCGTGACTCCGGCGGCCACGATCGTCAAGACGTCGTTCGCACTGCGGCGGAGAACCTTGCTGCCTCCGATCGCGAACGGCTCCTCCGGGCCGTAGATCACCGGCGATTTCGGGCGGCCGGCTCGGAGATACACCATTCCTTTGTGAGCGGCCGCAATTTCCATCAGGCGATACATCGAGGTGCCATCGGAAGGATACAGCACGACGATGTCCGGTTGGGCGGCCATCATGGCAATATCCTCCAATCCCATCTGGGATGGGCCGTCTTCGCCGATGCTCACCCCGACATGGGTCCCGACCAGTTTGAGGTTGGATTCGCTGATGGCCGCCATGCGGATGAAATCGTAGGCGCGCGTGAAAAAGGCGGCGAAGGTCGCCACAAACGGGATCTTTCCGCAAGCCGCCAAACCGGCCGCGGCCCCCAGCATATTTTGTTCCGCGATGAAATTTTCAAAAAAGCGGTTCGGATATTTCTTTGCGAACTTGTCCGTGTAGGTCGAGTTCTTGACGTCCGCATCGAGTGCGACGATCAGAGGGTTCGCTCCGCCGAGCGCTTCGAGCGCAGCCCCGAAGGCTTCGCGTGTGGCGACCGAGTCGCCTTTCTTATAGGGAGGCGCCGGAAGAGGACCAGCGGACTTCGGCGACACGGCAGCCGCCGCCGGTTTCTTAATGTGAAGCGGTGTGCCGTTCGGCATAAGCTGACTGGTCAACTCGGCGAGCGCCTTCTCGGTTTCCTGCCCCTTGGCGAGCGGTTTCCCGTGCCAGACGGGATGGTCTTCAATGAACGAAATGCCGTGCCCTTTGTACGTCTTGGCCAGCACCATCGTCGGTTTTCCTTTGGTGCGGGCGGCGTCATCAAATGCCGCCAACAGAGCGGCCAGGTCGTGCCCGTCGACGACGAGCGCGTGCCAGCCAAACGCCGCCCAGCGTGCGCGGTAGGCCTCCATGTCATGCTGCAACATGGTGGGATCGCTTTGGCCGAGCCGGTTCACGTCGATGATGGCGCAGAGGTTGTCGAGCCCATATTGGCGACCAATCTCGGCTGCTTCCCAGACGGATCCTTCGACCGATTCTCCATCTCCCATCAACACGTACGTCCGATAATCCAGGGTGTCGACGAATTTGGCATTGAGCGCCAACCCCACGCCGACAGGCAGCCCCTGACCCAGGGAGCCGGTCGCCATGTCGACGAACGGGAGACGGGGAGTGGGATGCCCTTCGAGATCGGAGCTCAGGGTTCGCAATTTCAGCAGGTCGCTCTTCGGGAACAACCCGGCTTCTGCCCAGGCGGCATACAAGACCGGTGCGGCATGTCCCTTCGAGAGCACGAAACGATCGCTGTTCAACGCCTTGGGATTGTTGGGGTCGTACCGCATGACCGAAAAGAATAGGGCGGCGACGATCTCGGCGGCTGAGCAGCAACTGGACGGATGCCCGCTGCCGGCCTCGCTCGTGGCTCGGACACTGTCGATCCGGAGTTCGGTCGCCTTATTATGTAGGGCGGTAAGGACGTCGGGCGAAGCGGTCGAGCTAGGCATCGAAACTCCTTTCGGGATGTTTGCTAGATGCTACCGAGTTTTGTCGCACCTGCGCCATCGGTAGCAATGCGGCGGGGGTTGAAGCTAACAAAACTTCTGGAGCGAGTCAATGAACGGATCGGGCAGTGTCATCCCACTTTAGAAATGTCCGCTTTGTACCAAAATAGAAATGTCCGGTTCATCGGGTCGCCTCGCGGGCCGCGCGCGGGCGAACGTGCCGAATCGATTCCAGGGATGGTTCGGGCATGGCTTGACGGGGTATGCGACGGCTTTGGGAGGTACGACGGGGCTGGGCCGCGTCCGCATGAGCCGATAGGTCAGAGAGCCCTGTTGGAGGAGATTCGCATCCACCCGCTCTTCGATGGAGACATGCGCCCGTCCAAACTGACTCTGCGGCCGGATCAGCACACAGCCCCCAGCGAGAGCGGACCAGGATCGGTTCGATCCCGGTCCGTCCGGTTCCGAAGAGCGTGGGGTTCTATTGTGGGCTTCTATTCTGGAGGCTTGACCGACAAGGTCAGCATAACTGGGACTATACCTGAGCAGCCGGTGTCACAGTGGAGACTTCGTTGGAGCAGGGACTGCTCAATCCATTGTAGGCGCTCACCGAAAAGTAATATTGAGTGTTGGGATCCAGCCCTGTGATGGTCGCTGAAGGCGACGACACATACTGCGAATCTTCGTAGTTGCAGGATCCCGGTTGCCCGGCGGATTGCCTGCCGTAATGGACATAATAGGCATAGACCGTCTGATCCTGAACCGGGTCCCATGCGAGCGAGGCCGTCGCTCCTGTTGGAGTCGCAGAGGTTGAAATCGATGGGTCGCCGCCTTCGCCGCCGCCGCAGCCGGTAAGTGTCGTAACCAACAATCCGAGTATCACGGTAGATCGCAATCGAGTCATCGTGTTCATGTAAGACCTGTATGTGTTTAAGGTAATGACACAGGACGCTTCGTGGGACGTCTCTTCCGGGGATGCCTAGGATGAACCCCGGTTTACGTTCCAACCGACCCTTGGTGCTAAAGCAAAGCGAGTGCCATCATCACCCGGCCGATTGCATGAAGTTTTTCAGGTGTTTGCAAAAAAGGAGGAGGAAGAGAGTGACCAAGTGTGAAGGGTCCTACCTTCGCCACATTACGTTCGCAAAGGGGCGCCGGAACCAGGCATGGGTGGTTACGGTTGGTTCTCGCCGGTTATAGAGCAGGAAATACGCGGGACTTTTGAGCGACGGGCGGGCATCCAGCGATAAGCCCTGAGCCTGTTGCTAGAGCGCTTTGCCTGTAGGCGCCGCACGAGTGCTGAAGAAACGATAGAGCTGGTAGAGGTGGACGCCAGGTTGAGTGCCACCGGGACTCGGGACAGACCGAAGGCCACCACCGACGCATCAAACGCCATACAGATGCGCCGAATGTTTCGGGTCCTATCCAGCGGATGAGATAGCTGCCAAGCGGAATCCCGAGCAGGACGCTCGGAATGATGTACGGAATGATCTCCCTGCGGCCCATGGTGTAGAAGCCGATGAATCCATAGGCGACGGCGGTCAGAGAAGATTCCGCACACGAATGACTCCGAGCGCGGCCCGAAAACCTTGCTTGGCAGAGCCTTGATTATTGAATGGACGGCGCCAGCGGAGGACCGGATATGGTGGTCATGGAATAGAGCGTGCCAACCCATCCCGTGCAGCAGCAGGAAAAAGGTGACGAACTTGATCCAGGCCGGTTGGACTAAAAGGAGAATGTAGCTGCCGATGCCAATTCCAATGACCAGGCCGATCAGAATGGGCGCCAGGGCCGGATTCAATATGCGATTCGTGTAGAGCAAGAGGGCCACGGGAACGGTGATGGCGAGAAGCCATACCCGCCATACCCCAGTGCGCCATTGACCGTCGCGGCCATGAACGTGATGAGCAGGTCCATGGGTTATCCTGAACGATGCCCGGAGGCGAAATCGGCCAGAGTGTAATGGTCCAATACACCGGCGATGGCATCGCGAACTGTGCCCATGACCTGTTGCACCGGACATTGCGCTTTATTGGCGTAGGGGCATTCCGAGCACTTTTGATAGGCCGTCTTGCTGACACATCCGATGGGAGCCAATGGACCGTCGAGTATACGAATGATCTGTCCCAGCGTGATGTCGTCCGGTTCCTTGATTAATGTGTAGCCGCCTTTCATGCCTCGGCGGCTCGACAGGATACCGGCTCGCTTCAACGCCAGCAGGATTTGCTCCAGGAACTCAATCGGGATGTGCTGCCGATGCGCAATCTCCTGCCGCTGCAAAGTGGCCTGGCCATGGGCAAGCGTGAGTTCCAGCAGGGCGCGCAGTCCGTACTCACTTTTTTTCGATAGTTTCATTGAGCAAGTGACTTAATCAAGATCGCGGACAATAGTGGAGTCGACGGCGCGACGTCAAGTGAGCCACCAAGGGCGAGCGCTTGTCCCTTTGGGGTCTCATTGGGGTCTCACAACCAAAAAGAATCGCAGGTAAGTCCTTGAAGGATGAGGGATTCTGGCTTGACAGTGCAAAAGCAATCTTGCTAGCTTCAAATCTCACCGAGACGTAGAGCCGACACCACTTACACATTCCCACAAAACGACTGGACCTTACGTGAACTACCAGGATCTCATTCTCACGTTGCATCGGTTTTGGGCGGATCAGGGTTGTGTTATCCACCAACCGTACGACCTGGAGATGGGGGCCGGCACGTTTCACCCTGCCACCTTTCTGCGATCGCTCGGTCCCGAGCCGTGGCGCGCCGCCTACCCGCAACCCTGCCGGCGTCCCACGGACGGACGTTATGGTGAGAACCCCAATCGGATGCAGCACTACTACCAATATCAAGTCGTCTTGAAGCCGGCTCCCGATAATATTCAGGGCTTGTATCTGGACAGCCTGGCGGAATTGGGCATTGACCCCAAACAGCATGATATTCGGTTCATCCAGGACGACTGGGAATCTCCGACGCTGGGCGCCTGGGGACTGGGCTGGGAGGTCCGGTTGGACGGGATGGAGATTACTCAGTTTACCTACTTTCAGGAAATCGGAGGCATCGAGTTAAGCCCGATTACCGGCGAAATCACCTATGGTACGGAACGGATTGCGATGTATTTGCAGCAGGTGAACAACGTCTATGATCTCGCCTGGACCGATCGCATCAAGTACGGCGACATCCATCATGAGACGGAGGTGCAGTATTCCCGCTACAACTTTGAGGAAGCCGATGTCAGCATGCTGATGAACGCCTTTCAATCCTATGAAGCGGAGTGCCAGCGGTTGTTGGCTCACAGGGAAAAGCGGCTGACGTTGCCGGCATACGACTACTGCATCAAGTCGTCCCATGTGTTCAACCTCCTGGACGCGCGGGGGGCCATCAGCGTGGCCGAGCGGACAGGCTATATCGCACGCGTGCGCGGCTTGGCCCGGCAATGTGCCGAACGCTACATTGAGGAGCGCGCCGCCATGGGCCATCCCTTGCAGGAACGATCCGCTGTCGCGGCGGACCGGAAGTGATGTGGCGATGACACACGCACCGGCCGGCACACCAACAACACGGAAGAGCCCCCGTGTCTCGCCTCCCGCCGAGCTCCTCGTGGAAATCGGGACGGAAGAGTTGCCCTATCAATTCATTGCGCCCGCCCTCATGTCCCTGAAGGAACAGGCCGAGCGTCTGTTGACCGAGGCGAGGCTTTCCTACGGCCTCATCCGGACATACGGGACGCCGCGGCGTCTCACCCTGGCGGTCGACGGACTGGCGGCACAGCAAGCGGCGGTGGTCAAGGAGGCTATGGGGCCGTCGAAAACCGTGGCATTTGATCCGGCGGGGCAACCGACCAAAGCGGCAATCGGATTCGCCGCGGGGCAGGGCGTGCCGGTCGACCAATTGGAGGTGCGTCAGACACCTAAAGGCGAATACCTTTTCGCCGTCAAGCAGGACGCCGGACGGCCCAGCCAAGTCGTGTTACTCGACATCGTTCCCCGGCTGATCGAGACCCTGTCCTTTCCCAAGGCGATGAAATGGAATGAGGCCGGCGTGCGGTTTGCGCGGCCGGTGCGATGGCTGGTCGCGCTGTTTGCCGGAGCGGTGCTTCCGGTAGAGGCCGCCGGTATCCGGGCAGGAAATCGGACCTATGGCCATCGGGTCATGAGCAACGGGAAGCCGATCGCCGTGCGGAATGCGAAACGTTATGAGGAAGCCCTGTCACGGCATGGGGTGTTGGTCGATCCGGCGCGCCGGCGCGCCGCCATTGAAGAGCAATTGGACCGTCTGTGTCGCGAGACAGGGGTGGCCATCAACGCCGATGCGGCGCTGTTGGATCAGGCGGTGTATACGACCGAATGGCCCTTCGCCATCCTGGGACATTTCAAGCCGGAATATTTGACCGTCCCGGCTGAAATCCTGATCACGTCCATGAAAGAGCATCAAGGATTTTTTTCGGTGCGCGACAAGACCGGCCAGCTGGCTCCGCATTTCATCGCGGTCGCCAATATTGAACTGAACAATATGGATCTCATCCGTGCCGGCAATGAGCGGGTGTTGGCCGCCCGGTTGGCCGATGCGAAGTTTTTCTTCGATGAAGACCGCAAAGTGACGCTCGAGGTGAGGGCCAAAAAACTCGGCGGCGTCACGCTCCATCAGAAACTCGGCACGATGGCGCAAAAGCAGGAACGGGTCACCCTCTTGGCCGGCCTCATCAGCGATCTGGTCGATCCGCCGCAGCCGGGGCTGCGGCCCGAATGCGAGCGGGCCGGTGCGTTATGCAAAGCCGATCTGCTCACCGGCATCGTGGGGGAATTTCCCGAATTGCAGGGGATCATGGGCGGAGCCTATGCGGAGCATGACGGAGAATCTCCGGTCGTGAGCCGAGCGATCCGGGAGCAGTATCTGCCGCGATCCCTCGAAGGCGAATTGCCGAGAACGGTGGAAGGACAGGTCCTGTCGCTTGCCGACCGCCTCGATTCGCTGGCGGCCTTCTTCCACGTGGGCATCGTGCCGACGGGTTCCGAAGACCCTTTCGGGCTTCGCCGCCATGCCACCGCCATGGTTCGGATTCTGATCGAAGGCGCGACGTTTAAAGATTTCGGTCAAACCGTGCAGAAGGCTCAATCCCTGGTTTCTGCCGCCGGCTTCAAGGCGGCGCCCGTACCGGGCGGTGACGGCGCACAGCGGCTGACGGATTTTTTGTTTGAGCGGCTCCGGCATTACGGACGCACGGTCCACGGATTGCGGGACGATGTCATGAACGCGGTCTTGCGGGTGGCTGATCGCCAGACGCTGGATCTGCGTGACCTCGTGGAACGGATGAAAGCGCTGCAAGACATCGCGGCGCGGGCCGAGTTTGATCCGTTGATCGTGGGATTTAAGCGGGCCCACCGGTTGGTGGAAAAAGAATCCTGGGACCGCACGACAGTGGATCCCGGCCGGTTCCAGGATCCTTCAGAGGGCCATCTTCACAGTTCGCTGGAAAAAGGCCGGCACATGGCCACGCATGTGAAGGCCGGGCGCTATAAGGAAGCCATGGAAGTGCTGGTGGGTCTCAAGCCGGCCATTGATGCTTTTTTCGAAGCGGTGATGGTGAATGCCGACGATCCGGCCATTCGGACCAACCGGCTGTCTTTGCTCAAGGATGTGGACGAGCTGTTCATGTCGTTCGCGGACTTCTCTCAGATTGTGGTACAAGGGAGTTAACCTAGGGACGGGGCGATAATGACCTCACACCGCCCAGCGGAGGCCCCGACTGTCGTCACGGCGGAGCAGGCGTCGCGGAACGCGCGGGTCCGGCGTTTCACCTCCGGCGTCACGGTGGTGTTGATCGTCCTCTGCAATGCGGTGTTCCTGGTCGGGATGCGGGTGAGCGGCGTCAATCTGGACGATCTGGTCAAAACACCCGATGTCTTCAATCCCAAATCGGATATTTGTCTTCGGCTCACCTGGCAACGTCTTGCCGGCGCCCCTGAGCCGGTCCGGCTCTGCTCCGAATGGATCAACCTATCGGATACCACCGGCACCCCGCACCAGCTCGATCAAAACACCAAGGTCAAACAGGGACCGGACGGACGCTACTATGTGGATCAGGCGGTTCAGGCGGACTACCGGCTGCTCGGGTTCGTGGGATTCGTGGCGGCGGTGCTCGTGTCCGGCATGCTGATCCGCCGGTATTTGGTCAGCCGCTACCGGCTGCAACTCGAGCGTACGGCCATTCGACAGTAACGCATTAGCGGATCGCAAAGGAGAGGCAGGCGTGGCGAACAAATACGTATATTACTTCGGAGACGGCAAGGCGGAAGGCACCTCGAACATGAAGGAGCTGCTGGGCGGCAAGGGGGCCGGTCTGGCAGAGATGACGAACCTGGGCATTTCCGTGCCTCCCGGATTCACCATCACGACGGAAGCCTGCGTCGAATATTACCGGCGCGGAAAGTCGTACCCGCCCGGGATGTGGGACGCCGCCCTCGCCGCATTGAAACGGGTGGAGAAATCCATGGGGATGGGCTTCGGCGATCCCGCCAAGCCGCTGCTCGTGTCGGTGCGGTCGGGAGCCCGCGCGTCCATGCCGGGTATGATGGACACGGTCCTCAACGTCGGCCTCACGGTCAGGACCGTCGAGGGCCTGGCTGCCAAGACGCGGAACGAACGGTTTGCCCAGGACAGCTATCGCCGGTTCATCACCATGTTCGGCAATATCGTCATGGGGGTGCCGCGCGAACATTTCGAAGCGATCCTGAACCATAAGAAAGAAGAACTCGGCGTGACGCATGAAACGCAGCTGGATGCGCGTGCGTTGCGGGATCTGGTCGCCAGCTTCAAGTCCTTGGTCAAGGAAGAAACCAAGAAGGACTTTCCCGACGATCCCAACGAACAGCTGCGGATGGCGATCCATGCGGTCTTCTCGTCCTGGCAGGGCTCGCGAGCCGTCACCTATCGGCGGCTGTACAACATCCCGGACTCCTGGGGAACGGCGGTCAACGTGGTCGCGATGGTGTTCGGGAACATGGGCGATACCAGCGGTACCGGCGTGGCCTTTACCCGGGACCCCTCGACCGGCGAACGAAAGTTTTTTGGCGAATGTCTGATGAATGCGCAGGGTGAAGACGTGGTTGCCGGGATCCGGAATCCCTTGCCGGTCACGGAATTGGCCCGCACGGTGCCGCAGGCCTACAAGGAACTGGAAACGACGTACAAGAAACTCGAACGGCACTACCGGGACATGCTTGACCTGGAGTTTACCATCCAGGAGGGCAAGCTCTACATGCTCCAGACCCGCGTCGGCAAACGTACCGGCATCTCGGCCGTGCGCATCGCCGTCGAGATGGTGAAGGAAGGGCTCATCTCGAAACGCGAAGCGGTGCAGCGGGTAGGGCCGGACCAGTTGTCCCAGTATCTCTATCCCATTTTTGACGCGAAGGCGGAATCCAGTGCGACGCCGCTGGGCAAGGGCTTGCCGGCGGGCCCCGGCGCCGCCTCGGGCAAACTCGCCTTGACGCCGGATCGAGCGGTCGAGATGAGGGCCGCCGGCGATCGCGTGGTCCTGGTCCGCGATGAAACCAGCCCCGACGACATTCACGGCATGAATGCGGCCATGGGCTTTGTGACTGCGCGCGGGGGCATGACGTCCCATGCCGCGGTGGTTGCGCGGCAGATGGGCAAAGTCTGTGTGGCGGGATGCGAGGCGGTGGATGTGATCGATAACCAGTCGGTCCGAATCGGGTCGAAAGTCTTCCGGGAAGGCGATTATTTGTCGGTCAACGGATCAACCGGGAATGTCTATGACGGCGACCTGCCGGTCGTGGAGTCCGAGATCATCCAAGTTGTGCAAGGCAAACTCGACCCGAAGAAGTCCGAAAAGTACCAATTGTTCGAAACGCTCCTGTCCTGGGCGGACGGCATGCGCACCTTGCGCGTGCGTTCAAACGCCGATGTGCCCGATCAGGCCAAGATGGCGCGGGGCTTCGGCGCGGAAGGCATCGGGCTCTGCCGGACCGAGCACATGTTTTTTGCCGAAGACCGCATTCCCATCATGCAGAAAATGATTCTGGCCCGGGCCGCGGACGAGCGGGAGAAGTTCCTGGACCAGCTGCTGCCGCTACAAAAAGAGGACTTCATCGGACTCTACCGGGAGATGGAGGGGTATCCCGTCACCATTCGATTGCTTGATCCGCCGCTGCATGAATTCCTGCCCAAGCGGGAGGAGTTGATGGTGGAGATCGCCCAACTCGAATTGACGGGCAGGGACGGCGTGAAACTGGAAGAGCAACGCCGGCTGCTCGCCCGGGTGGAGGAACTGCACGAATTCAATCCTATGCTGGGGTTGCGCGGCTGCCGGCTGGGGATCACCATGCCCGAAATCACGCGCATGCAGGCCCGCGCGATTATGGAAGCCGCCTGCGAGCTGGCCAAAGAGGGCAAGAAGATCGTGCCGGAGATCATGATCCCGCTGGTCGGCATGGTCTCGGAAATGAAATCACAAAAGGACCTGGTCCGCGAGGTCGCCATCGAGACCATGAAGCGGTACAACGTCAAGCTGACATACCTCGTCGGCACGATGATCGAACTGCCGCGCGCGGCCGTCACGGCCGATCGCATTGCGACGGAGGCGGAATTCTTCTCGTTCGGGACCAATGACCTGACACAAACCACCTTCGGATTTTCGCGGGACGACGCGGCGAAGTTCATCGATCAGTACAAGACCATGAACCTGATGGACAGCGATCCTTTTGCGGTCCTCGATCGGGAAGGCGTCGGGGCGCTGATGAAGATCGCCATCGAAGGCGGTCGCCGGACGAGACCCGGCATCAAGCTGGGCATTTGCGGCGAGCACGGAGGCGATGCCAGTTCCGTGGAATTCTGCCACCAGCTCGGATTGGACTATGTCAGTTGTTCGCCGTTTCGCGTCCCCATTGCACGCCTTGCGGCCGCTCAAGCGGCATTATCGGCAGCCGACGCCAAGCCGGTCCGCAAAAAATCCGCGCCCAAGCGCGTCAAGCGCGCCTCCCGCCCGCGTCCGCGGGTGAAGGCCGCCCGTGCGGCCGGCGCCTCGAAAAGTCGCTCGCGCGTCGCGCGCAAGAAACGGTGAGGGCCTCTCACGAGGCGTTCATGGCGCGCGCCCTTCTGCTGGCTGAGAAGGGCCACGGCAAGACCAGTCCGAATCCGATGGTCGGTGCCCTGGTGGTTGCGAACGGACGGGTCGTCGGAGAGGCGTACCACCACGCGGCCGGCGAACCCCACGCAGAGGTCCTCGCGCTCCGGCAGGCTGGCTCACGCGCCCGGGATGCCACACTCTATGTGACTCTCGAGCCCTGTTCCCATCTGAACAAGCGGACGCCGCCCTGTGTGCCGGCGATTCTGTGCGCCGGAATCCGGCGCGTCGTCGTGGCCATGATCGATCCGAATCCGTCGGTAAGCGGCAAAGGCGTGGCTCAACTGCGCCGCGCCGGAGTCTCCGTCACGGTCGGGGTCGGGCGCGCGAAGGCGGAAGACATGAATCGAGCGTATAGCCATTGGGTGAGGACGAAACGTCCGTACGTGACCCTGAAGGCCGGCATGACGCTCGACGGGCAGATTGCCACCGCTACGGGCGAATCACGCTGGATCACCGGTCCGTCATCACGGCAGGAAGTCCATCGTCTCCGATCGCAAGCGGATGCCGTCCTCGTCGGGATCGGCACCGTGATCAAAGATGATCCGGCCCTGACGGCCCGGCGGCCGCCCCGGTTGACCGCCTTGGCGGCGAAGCAACCGCTCAGGGTCGTGCTGGACAGCCGCCTTCGAATCAGTCCCGGCGCCAGAATCCTGTCCGGGCAACGAACAGCCCGCACCCTGGTGGCCACGACGCCGGCCGCCTCCGCCGCCAAGCGAGCGCGCCTGGAGCGGCAGGGCATTGAAGTCCTCGTGGTTCCTGCGGCAAACAACCGGGTCAGCCTGGGTCCTCTGCTCACACGGTTGGGGCAACGCGGGATCACCCAGGTCATTGTGGAAGGTGGGAGCGACCTCAATGCCGCATTCCTCAAGGCGCGCCTGATCAATGAGGTCCGTCTGTACCTGGCGCCCAGGCTGATGGGCGGGCTGCAGTCGACGGGCGTCATCGGCGGAGCGAGTCCGCGCCGCCTGGCGCAGGCGGTGCCACTCCAAAGGTTCACCGCCCGCCGCCTCGGTACAGACCTTGTTGTCGAAGGCCGGTTATAGCCACGTGTGGTGTAACACCCTGTGACGATTATGAATCGAGCCAGTCTCGCCGGCGTCTGGATCTGCATCATCCTGCTGCTCGCGGGTGGAGCGACCTACGCCGAGCCGGTCTTACTGGACGCCGATCTCCCCTCGCTGGTCGGTTCGTATCTCGATGATCCGGATGCGGCCCAAGCGGAATCGACGTTGCAAGTGATCCTGGCCCATCCGGAGGCCACGATCGAGCGGGTGGGACGCGCGCTGCAAACCGGACGGGCCTATGTCGCGCAGCCGCTGGGCACGATGGCGGATGAGCGGATCGCGGTCCGCGACCGTACCTATCAGTACGCGCTCTCTGTGCCGTTGACGTATCAACCGACGAAGGGCTATGGATTAGTCGTCTGCCTCCATGGGGCAGGCTTTACCGGCGAGTCCTATCTGGAGCGTTGGCAGAGCCGGTTAGGCGAGGACTACCTCCTGGTTTGTCCGACCTATCCGGCCGGTGCCTGGTTCACCCGGCGGGCGGAAGATCTCGTCATCGCGGTGGTCCGCAAGGTTCAGCGGCAATACCATATCGACCCGGATCGGATTTTTCTGACGGGCATGTCCAACGGAGGCATCGGCGCGTGGCTCATCGGGATGCATCAGGCGCCCATGTTCGCAGGCATTGCGCCCATGGCGGGCGGCCTGGATGCGGTCCTGATGCCGTTCCTGGCGAATCTCCGCAATACACCGGTCTATATGATCCATGGCGCCAAGGATCAGGTCATGCCGGTGGAGCTCAGCCGATCCATCTCGCGCGAACTGGCGGCGCTTGGCTATCCCCATCGCTACCGGGAGCATAATCGGGAACATCCGATGGCCGGCGGGCACTACTTTCCGCGAGAAGAGTTGCCTGATTTGATTACCTGGTTAAATCTCCAACGGCGCAATCCGTATCCGACGAGGCTCACCATGGTGCGGGAAGCGACGCACTTGCAGCCGTTCAGCTGGCTTCGCCTGGAAGCCACAGATCCCATCGCGGCCTTTTCGGAAGATTTGATCAACAAGCGGGACGACCGGATCAAAGGGCGGGTGTATGCCCGGCTGGATGCCACGATCGTGGCGCCGAATCGTATCGAGGTCACGGCCGATCGGGTTCAGCGGTACAGTCTTTTCCTCAACGATGTGCTGATTGATCCGGCGAAGCCGCTGACGGTCGTCACCAACGGGACCGTATCCTTTGAAGGAATCGTCAAGTCCTCTCTGGAGACGCTCCTGCGGCAGGCCCGGGGCCGGCATGATGCGCGTCTCCTCTTTCCGATCCACCTTACTATCGCCGTCCCAAAACCCCCTCAATGAGCCGTGGAGGCGCTCTCCTGCCGACGCTGGCGCTGGCCATGCTCAGTACGGCCACGGTGTCGTGGGCGACGGACCGCTGCCGGCTCCCGTCCCAGCATGCGGGCGTGATCTTTCCCGTGGAGCAGGTGGAGGGGCAGTGGACCTGTCGTCTCCATCCGATCATGTCCCAGTACACGACGGCCAATAAGATCGGGCCGATCCGGACGACCCTGCCGCATGGAACGTACCGGTTGCTGTTGGACCATCCCACCATGGCCGCCACATTGATCAACCGGTTGGACCTTGCGCTCTATCGGGCCGAGGCCCGGGGGCGCAACCGGTATTGGGGGAACGATGGAGAGGGTGCAGAAGGCATGATCGAATTGGTGTATCAGGATCGGACCACTCGCATGTACTACCTGGAGGGATCCTATGACAGCCGGGTGCTGCCGCACCTTACCGGCCAAGCCGTGCTGCTCCTGAGGATGCATGCCGTACACAATGTCGACGGCACAGAAGCGATGGACACGACGATGGTGGCCTATACCCGATTGGACAATCGCGTGTTATCCGGACTCGTGTCGCTGCTTCGACCGCTCGTCGGCGGCACGGTGACGCGCAAGCTCATGAAAGGAGTCGAAAAGGTGAATCAGTTGAGCCGGATCATGCGCCAGGAACCGGATCGGGTCTTGACCGAAGCGACCGATCCGCCCGGGCTGCCGAAGGAGGAGGTGGCTTCGTTAAGAAACGCGCTCGACGCATTGCGTGCTGCGGCCTCCGGGAAGCCGAGGAAGAGCGCACCATGACGACTTCCCGCAGCTTCGCCTTGCTCTGTGCCATCGGGGTGTTTGCATTCATCAGCTACAACATGGTCCGGATGCCGGTCCTGGCGTTATTCGCGGAATCGCTGGGCGCCGGTCCGGAACGCATCGGACTGATTGTCTCGGTCTCTACGCTGACCGGTGTGTTCCTCAAGCTGCCTTCCGGCGCCCTGTCCGATATCTATGGGCGGCGCATGTTACTGCGCGTCGGCGTGGTGGCCTTCGGCCTGCCGCCCTTCCTGTATCCCTTCATTTCGGATCTGGATCTGCTCACGGTCTTACGGATCTTTCACGGGCTCGCGACCGCCATCTTTGCGCCCAGCGCGCTCGCAACCGTCGCCGATCTGTACCGCGAGCGGCGGGGCGCCGCGCTCGGCACGTACACCGCGAGCACTCAGGCCGGCGCGTTGCTCGGCCCCTTTATCGGGGGGTCTCTGGCGTATGCGGCCGGGTTTCCCTCCGCCTTTATCACCGCCGGATTGTTCGGGTGCATGGCCATCCTGCTCTTTTACTCGCTGCATCTGACGCCGCCTCCTCCGCGGGTGCATGAAACAGGACTGGCTCCGCTGCTGGCGGAAATGTGGAAGGGCTTCGCCGCGGTGGCGCGCAATCGGACAGTGTTGATCACCAGCGCCACGGACGCGGCCAAGATGATTGCCAACGGAGCGCTCATGGCGTTCTTGCCTCTGTATGGCGTCTCGGCGGGATTGAATCCGGGCGAGGTCGGACTCTTGTTCACCTTCCAGGCCGGGACCTCGTTTGTGTCGAAGCCGATCATGGGACGCGTCTCCGACCGCGTCGGACGCGAGCCGTTGATTGTCATCGGCCTGTTGATCTGTGCGGGCACCTTTGTGTGCATCCCCCACGTCTCCCTGTTCCCGCTGTTACTCCTGCTGTCGGCCGGATTCGGGTTCGGCGAGGCGGTCGTCTCCTCGTCGTCGTCAGCGCTCGTGGCCGACAGTTCCGCCTTCAAGTCGCTGGGGGCCGGCATGGGTATGCAAGGGACGATCGGCGACATCGGCCACGCGAGCGGGCCTCTGCTGGCCGGGGTGCTGATCGCGCACATGAGTTATGCCGGCGCCTTTGCCATCATTGCCGGAATTCAAGCGGCGGCTGCCGCCGTATTCTGGCGCTCGATGCAGAATAAATAGCCCAAAGTGATTATAATGCGTTCATGAAGGACGTCTCGTCAGGCGATATGATCATCGGGGTGATGGCCTCCATCGGTGTGGTCATCCTGCTCGTTCTCTTTGTCTATGTGGTGAGGCAGATCATGACGAGGAAAGACTGATGTTCACCGGGATTGTGGAAGAAATGGGCGCCGTGACCTTGATGGACAAGACGCTGGCCGGATCGCGCATGACCATACTGGCCGAAACCGTTCTGGGCGATTTAAAAACCGGTGACAGTGTCAGTGTGAACGGCATTTGCCTCACCGTCGTATCCCGGGGGGAACGTGATTTCTCGGTCGATGTCTCGCCTGAGACGCTCTCTGTGACCACTCTTGGCCGGCTGATGCCGGGCGCCCCGGTCAATCTGGAGCGGCCCATGAAGCTGAACGAGCGTATCGGCGGACATTTGGTGGCCGGCCATGTCGATGGAGTGGGGACGATCCGCATCCGGCGGCAGGAAGGCAATGCCATCTATTTCACGATCGAAGCGCCCCCCGATATCTTGCGGTATTGCGTGCTGAAGGGTTCCATCACCGTGGACGGGATCAGTCTGACCATCAACGACGTGACCCCGCACGGGTTCACGATCGCCGTCATCCCGCACACCGCCAAAGTGACGACGCTGGGCCTCAAGCAGGTCAACGACCCGGTCAACCTGGAAGCGGACCTGATCGGCAAATACGTCGAACGCTTGCTGCAGGAACGGAGTCAGGTTCCGCAGAGACCGGCCCCTGTCATCGACAAAGACTATCTCCAGAAGCGGGGTCTGCTCTAAGGTTCGTTCTGCGCCGAAGACCGGTAGGTCAGATAGAGCGCCAGGCCGGCGGCGACGGAAATGACGAACCCGACCACGAGTTGCGCGCCGAAACTGATGGGACCCACATAGGTTTTATAAAGCTGGAGCAGGACGAGCGGAAGCCCCACGGCAAGCGCCAGACCCGCCATGTGGCGCCGTTGATAAATTGGCTCTCCCGGTTTTCGCATGCACAGTCTCCGAGTGGTGCGGTTGCCTCTTCCTGGTGAGCCGTATTGTAACGGACTTGGTCCGGCAGATCGAGTCGTGATCCTGGCGGCTTCTGTCCGATGGCATGCGCTCAGTACAATGGTCGATGCTCTTTCCGTCTGTCCACCCTCCCGCTCCAAATGGCTTTCAGTATGTCCCTGAATGGATATCCACCGCAGAAGAACATCGCCTGCTGGAACGGGTAGGCGCCTTGCCGTTCGCGGAAGTCCGGATGCATGGGGTGGTGGCGAAGCGCCGGGTGGCGCATTTCGGGTGGGACTATGGTTATGAATCGTGGCGCATCACGCCGACCGAGCCGATTCCGGCCTGGCTCATGCCTTTGCGAGAACGAGCTGCGGACCTGATAGCTCTACCGGCGGAGAGGCTGGAAGAGGTCCTGGTC
Organism: uncultured bacterium; assembly: GCA_965285945.1. GTDB lineage: Bacteria > Nitrospirota > Nitrospiria > Nitrospirales > Nitrospiraceae > Nitrospira_D. Next base: position 23,103 of record CBDIWP010000010.1, read on the forward strand.
ACCCGCTATGAGCCGGGAGCCGGCATCGGCTGGCATCGCGATGCTCCGATGTTCGGTCCTATCGTGGTGGGAGTCTCACTCCTGGCCGCTTGCCGCATGCGGTTCCAGCGGCAACGGGGAACAGGTCGGGAGACGGCCGAGTGGCTTCTGGAGCCTCGATCGGCCTATGTGCTCTCCGGCGAGGCTCGCAGGTCCTGGCAGCATTCCATCCCGCCTACCAAAGCTTTGCGCTATTCCATCACATTTCGCACGGTCAACAAAACCCGTCGGGGCGGGTAGCCGCCTTATTCCTCGATTGTGGAAATGTCGCCGGGATCGTGCCCCAACTCTTTGGCCTTCAGCACCCGCCGCATGATCTTGCCCGACCGTGTTTTCGGTAGCGACGGGACAATTTCGACTTCAGAGGGGACGGCAATCTTTCCCAACTCGGCTTTGACTTGATCCTTGATGGACTGGATCAGGTCATGGCTTTCTGTTTCGCCTTGTTTCAGGATGATGAACGCCTTGATGGATTCGCCGACCGTCTTGTGGGGTTTGCCGATGACGGCGGCTTCGGCCACGGCCGGGTGGCTGACCAAGGCGCTCTCGACTTCGGCTGTGCCGAGCCGGTTACCGGCCACCTTGATGACATCGTCTGCGCGGCCCATGAACCACATATAGCCGTCGGCGTCTTTGTGGCACACGTCGCCCGCTGTGTAGCAGTTGGGAATCGTATTCCAATAGGTCAGGTACCGTTCCGGATCCTTGTAGATCGTCCGCATCATGGAGGGCCACGGCTTTTTGATGACGGCGAACCCGCCGGCGCCCGGCGGACAGCTTCGACCGGCACGATCGACCACGTCGGCTTCGATGCCCAGGAACGGCCTGGTGGCTGAGCCCGGTTTCAGAGGGACGGTGGGCAGGGGCGTGATGAGGATGGCCCCGGTTTCCGTCTGCCACCAGGTATCCATGATGGGCTTGTCACCGCCGGTCGCCCGATGGAACCACTCCCAGGCTTCCGGATTGATCGGCTCGCCGACGCTGCCCAGGATGCGCAGCGTCGAGAGATCGGACTTCTTCGGCCAGTCTTCGCCATACCGCATCAGCAAACGAATCGCCGTCGGGGTCGTGTAGAAAATGGACACCCCGTAGCGCTCGATCAAGTTCCACCAGCGGCCCGGATTCGGATAGTCCGGCTTGCCTTCGGCGGTGAGAATCGTTGCGCCGTTCAACAGCGGGCCGTAGACGATATAGCTATGCCCCGTGACCCAGCCCGGATCCGCGACGCAAAAGTACACGTCGTCATCCTTGAGATCGAAAACGTATTTCGTGGTCAGGTAGGTGCCCACCATGTAGCCGCCGTGCACATGCACCACGCCTTTGGGTTTCCCGGTCGTCCCCGATGTATAGAGGATATACAGAGGCGTTTCGGCATCCAGCGGCTCCGCTTCGCAGATCGCCGTCTCGTCTGTGAGCCAGTCGTTCCAATCGATTTCTTTCGGAGCCTCGAGGGCCGCTGCCGGTGTCTGCCGCCGCACCACGACGGCATGTTCCACCGTCGGGCAGGTCTTGAGCGCCTCATCCACGACGGGCTTCAGGTTGATCACTTTGCCGCGGTCGAATCCGACGTCGGCGGTGATGACCAGCCTCGCCTCGGCGTCATTGATACGGCTGGCCAAAGCCGGAGCGCTGAACCCGGAATAGACAACGCTGTGGATCACGCCGATTCTCGCGCAGGCCAGCATGGCGATGACCTGCTCCGGGATTTTAGGCAGATAGATCGTGACGCGGTCGCCCTTCTTGAGGCCGAGCTTCTTGAGCGCGTTGGCGCAGCGATTCACGTGCCGATGGAGCTGGCCGTAGGTGAAGACGCGTTCTTGATCGTTTTCGCCGACCCAGATCAACGCGACTTTGTTCTTGCGCCAGGTCTTCACGTGCCGGTCCAGGCAGTTATAGGCAATGTTACAGGTGGCGCCGACAAACCACTTCGCCCAGGGATAGTTCCACTCCAGCACCTTGCTCCAAGGAGAAAACCACTCGAGCTCCTTGGCCGCAGCGCTCCAGAACGTGTCCGGGTCGGCGATCGACTTCTTATATTCCGTCTCGTAGTCCTGAATGTACGCGGCGGCGGTGGTGGCGGCGGACGGGTGGTAGGTCCGGCTTTGTTTCAAGAGGGTATCGATCTTGTCATCCATGGCACTCCTCCTCGAATCGGCTTTCAGGCTGGCAACGAGCAATTATGGGCAAAGGCCGGCGGGCCTGCAACCATACTTTTGCGGATGACGGGAGGGGCGCCGGCGCAGGCCTGGTCTGCCTCACATTCCTTGACAGCGGCGACGCGTCGAGGGTACGCTCAACTCTCATCCTGTGCACGAGATCGGCACGCCATCTATGCGACATGTTCGATCCACCCTCCTGATCTTCCTCATCGGTTCGTCATTGCTTTTCAGCACTTCCCCCTCCGCGCAGGCTCAATTGGGCAAACCCGAAGCGCTGTACTATAAGTCCTGGGCGATCGTCATCGGCATTGAAAACTATGTACTCGCTCCCCGCATTCCGGGCGCCATTGAGGACGCCAAACGAGTGGCGCAAGCTTTCCGCCAGCTCGGGTTTGAAGAAGTCGTGGAAATCTATGATAAGGACGCCACGTCGCGCCGTCTTCAGCAAGTGCTGAGCGACATGCTGCCAAGAAAGGTCGGTCGTATGGACCGGCTGGTGATTTTTTATGTCGGCCACACCGGCGTTACCCAGGACGCCCAGGGAAAAGATCTCGGGTATCTCGTGCCGTTGGATGCGCAGTTGAATAATGCCGCCAAATCGGTGACCGTGGAGCACCTCAAGGAGTTCACCAGACGCTCCGCCTCCAAGCATATGTTGTTGATTGTCGATGCGCCCATTCGCGGCTGGGAGACCAGTTCACCCCAACCGCTCTCATTGGAAGGACGGGCGGCGCCGGAGGCGGAGACTGAACGGCGGGCGGTGCAGGTCATCAGCGCGGCCGACAAGGGTGAGCAGTCAGCCAGGCAGGGAGGCAAAAGCCTGTTCGTCCAGACGCTGTTGACCGGACTGTCGGGCACCGCCGATCTGAATAAGAACGGGTGGTTGATGGCGTCGGAACTGGGCATGTATCTCGCCCAGCAGGTCGAGGGTGCCACGAAAGGGGCACAGCATCCGGTCAGTCTGCGCATTGACGGCGACGGCGACACGGTGCTTGTCGAAGGACGCAAAGCCGACTTCGTGCTGGGGGCCGGACCCCAAACGCCGGGTGAGCGGCAGGAGGCGGCCAAGGCGCAGTACGAACAGGCCTTCGCGCTGCTGCAGGAAGGAAAGTATGCGGACGAGGCGCTTCAACGGCTGGATCGGGCCATTCAGTACGATCCCACCTTCGGCGATGCCTATGTCCTGAAAAGCTACGTGCGCCTCGAAGTCGTCCCGAACATCGAGGAGGCCTTGGCCGCGGCGCAACTCGCAGTCAAACATGCGCCGGACAATCCGGATTCTTTTTATACGCTCGGCCTGATCCAGGAAAAGCGCGGCAAATACAAAGAGGCCGAAGAAGCGTTGCTGCAGGCGGCGAAGGTGAATCCGGCCTATCAGGACGTCTATTTCTCCCTTGGGACCTTGTATGCCGATCAGTTACAAGACCAGCCCAAATCGATTGAGGCCTTTCGCCGCTATCTTGAATTAGGCGGCCTGCATGCCCGCGCCCGAGACGCGGTGGCTCAGGCGGACCAGGCAGCCAAGCCGTCTCAGTAGCCGGTCAGTCTTTCTCGCCCCCCTTCATATACCCCAGGCCTATCTTGAGTGCCCGGCGGGTGATCTCCGCCCACCGCACCTGCGGATAGGCGGCCAGCACCGCTGCGGCCTTCGGGTCCTGAATGTCCAGGTGGCCAATCTTTATAATGCCGTCTTCAATCTGGATGTCTGCCATGATTCCCCTTTTCAATGTGAGCGGGTACGGGCCGCGTGGCCCGCGCCGTCTTGAGCGGTGGTTGCGTTGACGCCACTAGGGACCCATGCTAGCATGATTCCGCTTTGCTCTGAAATCCGCTCTATGGGCGGGCGAACAGTCGTCGTCGTGACAAGGAGGATCGTATGAAGAAGCAGGTGACGAGGTGGGCCGGCGCCGGGATCGCCGTCCTTCTTGTGCTGACCATGGCGGCTTGCGGCGGTCCTCCCAAATGGGTGCAGAAAGGATCCGGCGTCTATAACGAAAAGGATTCGAAGGCGTTTTACGGCGTCGGCTCCGTGGTCGGTGTCCGCAATGAACCGCTGGCCTGGGACACGGCGGAAAATCGAGCGCGGGCCGAGATCGCCAAGACGTTTGAAACCTATACCGGTTATCTCATGAGAGACTATGCGGCATCCACCACGGCCGGTGATTTTACCCGCAACACGGAAGAACAGAATGTTGAACGCGCCGTCAAGACGGTGACCACCGCCACGCTGAGCGGGGTTCGGCCCATCGAGCGCTATAAGGATGAGAAGACCAATACCTATTACGTGCTCACCAAGCTGAGCTTGGAAGACATGAAGAACAATCTCGAGCAGGCGAGGGAACTCAATGCGCAGGTTCGGGATTTCGTGCGGAAGAACGCTGACAAGATGTTTGATCGGCTGGAAAAAGAAGAGGACAAGCGGCTCAACCGGTGACGGCCTCAGCCGGTTGGTTCAAGCGGCCTTCGAGTTGTCCAATGGAGGAGCAAGCGTGATGGGCGCGAGACGTTGTTCGCTGTGGGTGGTGGTCTGTGCGGTGTTGGCCGTTGCCGGATGCGGGGCGGAAACCAAGGTCACCCGGGTCGATGCCGGGGTCGTCACCGATTTGAGCGGTCGCTGGAACGACACCGACTCCAGAATAGTGGCGGAGACGATGGTGAAGGAGTCGCTCAGCTATCCCTGGCTGAGCAATTTTTCACAAAGCAAGCAACGTCAACCGGTCGTGGTCGTGGGAACGGTCCTGAACCGGAGCCATGAGCATATCGACGTCCAAACGTTCATTACCGATTTAGAGCGGGAACTTACGAACTCGCAACGGGTGACGTTTGTCGCCGGCAAAGGCGAGCGCGACGAAATCCGAACGGAGCGGAAAGAGCAGGCCATGTACGCCCGTGAAGACACGCAGAAAGCGCCGGGCAAAGAGACCGGCGCCGATTACATGATGAAGGGCACCATTGCCACCATCCTCGATGAGGCGGATGGGACTCGGGCGGTGTTTTACCAAGTCGATCTGCAGATGATCGATCTGGAGAGCAATGCCAAGGTGTGGTACGGACAAAAGAAGATCAAGAAAGTCGTCGAAAAGAAACGCACCGTGTTTTAGTTCCACGGACGCTGTTGAAGCCCTTCCTCTCACGCTTTACCCGCAGTGAACAGGTGCGGTGGAGCGGTGCACTCTTTCTTTCCATCCCCTTGTTATGGGCCCTGCTGCTGACGGGGTGCGGCCCTTCGGTCAATCGCTATCATCTCATTGAGCAAAGCCTGCTCGCCGGTAACGCGCAGCAGGCGGCGGCTATTGTGGAACAGGCCGAGCAGGATTATGGAGGCAAGAGCCGGCTGCTGTACGAGATGGATCGCGGGATGATGTTGCAGCTGGCGGGGCAGTATCAGCTGAGCAGTGCGGTCCTGGAACAGGCGAACGATGAGGTCGAACGGCTCTATACCCGTTCCATCCGGACCGAGGCGGCGGCGTTTCTCACGAACGACACATCGCTTCCCTATGAGGGAGACCCGCATGAACACGTCATGATCAATGTGGTCAAGGCGTTGAACTACGCCGTCGAAGGGCAATTGCAGGAGGCGCTGGTTGAAGCCCGGCGCATCGACCACCGGTTGAACGTGCTCAACGATACGGTCACAGATGCCGGTCGATATCGCAATGACGGCTTCGCCCGCTATCTCAGCGGTATCTTGTTCGAATCGGCCGGCGATCTGAACAATGCTTTTATCGCGTATCGCAACGCCTACGAAGCCTATGAGTCCACGCGGGGATGGTCGCGCACGCCCGTGCCGCCCTCGCTGCGCACGGATCTCCTGCGGACGGCCGAGGCCCTGAATCTGACGTCGGAATTCGACGAATATCGACGGCAATTCCCCGAGACCACCTGGGACTCTTTCTCTAAGCAACAGCCGCTCGCCCAAGTGGTCATGATCAGCTATAATGGGCGCGCTCCGCGCAAGGAGGATCGGTTCCTCGATCTGCCTCTGAGTGTGGATGCGTTGCAACTGGTCCTGCTCAATCGTGGGTTGTCGCAGTCTCAGCATCAACGGAACCGAGCGGCCGACAGTGTGCTGTATGGACTCAGCGGCCGGGTTGTGCGGGTCGCGCTCCCGTATCTGGTTCCGCAGAAAACCAAAGTGCTCTTTGAAAACATGGTGCTGACCGATTCCGACGGCCATCCGATCCACGTTCAGTCAGAGTTGGCTCACAATGTGACCGCCTTGGCTGAAAAAAGCCTCTCTGATCGCCTCCCCCAGATCACGGTCAAAGCCTTGGCGCGAGCAGCCACCAAGTTCGCATTGGCCGAAGGTGCGGTGCGGGGCGCGCAGCACGCGGCTGGAAAAGACGCCGGTCCATGGGTGGGGCTCGCCGTGGCTCTTTTGACGAAGGGCCTGGCCGTGGCCTCGGAAGAAGCGGACAAGCGGAGCTGGCAGACCCTGCCGGATGAAATTCATATTGCGCGGGCCTGGGTCCCTCCCGGAGAGTATCACCTCTCGATTCAACCTTCCGGTCAGCCTGGCAAGGCCGGGAAAGACGGCCAGCCGCTTAGTCTTGCAGCCGGACAAACCAGATTTGTGATCCAGCGAGTGATGCAATGAGGAAGGATCCACGCATGGCGTGGGTGCCCTTCGCGCTGGGGTTCTTGCTGACGGGTCTTTCATTCCCCGGCTGCGCCTGGGTCGGAGGCCAGGTTGCGCCCCAGTGGGTGGATGGCGCGAGTGCAGACTATCCGCCGGCCCAGTATCTGACCGGCATTGGACAAGCGGACAGCCGAAACGGCGCATCGGATCAAGCGTACGCCGCTGTGGCGCGCATCTTTAAGGCTGAGGTCGCGGCCCAGGCGAAAGATTGGGAGTCTTATCTCCTGGTTGAAGCGCGCGGGTCCTCCAATACGGAGCGCAAGTTGACGCTGGATACGGTGACCAAGGTGTCCACCGACAAAGTTCTGGAAAATGTCCGCATCATGGAGACCTGGTACGACCGGCACAAGGGTCTGCATTATGCGCTTGCGGGAATGAGCCGCTCGCAGGCAGCCACCTCGTTGCTTGAGCGCATGACGACCTTGGACCAGGCCATCGAAGCGGATATGTCGGAGGCGCATCGGACGGCGGATAAACTGGCGAAAATCAGAAACCTCAGGCGGGCCGTCAGAAACCAGGTTCTTCGCGACGCCTACAACGCCGACCTCCGCGTCGTGAGAGCGAGCGGTCAGGGCACTGCGTCTCCCTATCGGGCGCATGAGCTCGCCCATGAACTGGAACAGTTTCTGGCCGACAATCTCGTGCTGGAGGTGCGCGTGAGCGGAGATCACGCCGAGGCTATCCAGCGCGCCGTGACCGAAGGGCTGGTTCGTGAAGGGCTCTCTGTCGTGACCGACCAGGGGAGCGTGGCGGGACAGTCGCCCGAACTGGTCGTGCGGGGGGCGGCTCGAGTCTGGCCCATCGAAGTGCGCGATCCGCAGTTTAAGTATGTCCGGTGGTGCAGCGATTTTGAAGTCGTGGACGTGCCGACGCAGCGGGTGCTGGGCGCCGTCTCTCGGGGGGGGAAAGAGGGCCATTTGACCGATCGGGAAGCGACGGCCAAGGCTGTACGCGTCATGCAACAGGAGTTCTCCTCCGAACTGGCGAAAGCCATTGCCGCGCACCTCTTTGGTGAAGCGGCGCTTCCGATGCCTCCCGGATCGTCCGCCGGATGTCCTCGAGATCCTGCATCGCGTCAAACGACTCAGTGAGCGGTCGACATCACTCTAACCCAGGAGGAAGGACGAGTATGAACAACAGCGAATCGAAATCCATCGGACGGGCTCCACGGAGTCGTGGCCGGGGACTGACGAAGACCGGGCAGAAGGTCTCCAGCCGCTTGGCAAAGCGCCGCCTGGGTGATCGGTTGAAGGCAGATACCGCCTCCTTCAACCAAGGCAATCTTGCCGAAACGCTCAGAAAACAGGGATACGAGGAGGCTCCGCTGGACGAAATTCAGGACCGGCTTTCAAAGCTCCAGGCCCCGTTGGCCGAAGTCATTCTGAAGGGGAGGGTCTGACAGGATGCCGTACTATTATTTCGATTCGTCAGCGTTGGTCAAACGCTACAGCATGGAACGCGGGACCCGGATCGTCAACAAGCTGATGGTCAAGCGGGGGAAGGTGGCGATTCTCCCGACCTGGACGGTGACGGAATTCTACGCCACGTTGTCGACCCGCGCACAAGAGGGCCATATTACGCGAGATGATTGCTACTCGGTGATCTATAAGTTTGAAGTGGAATCCAAGCAGGGACTCTATGATTTTATCGCGCCGACGATGGGAACCTATCTGGCCACGAAAGAGCTGGTGCTCGAATATCCCTTCCTGCGATCTCCACAGGTGATGCATCTGGCGCTGGCGCTCGAACTCAAACCCTTGCGGCTGACGGTGGTCAGTGCCGATGCCCAGTTGTTGGCGGCCTCCAAGACGGCCGGACTACACATCATTAATCCGGAGGAAGATTAAAGGAATCAGGAGCATTAGGGACATTGATATTCCGCGATCATGGACTCCACGACCGTGGTCCAATCGTCCACGGACTGCCGGAGGGCGGCCCGTTGCTCCATCAACCGGACGGAGGACGATGAGGCGGATGGATCGGCCAGCGGGCTACCGGCCTGTCGCAGGCTGTCGAAGGCCAGGGCGAGACTCCCACAGACTCCGGATGAAGCGGGTAATTGGCCTCCCGCGCGTCTGAACAGGGCCATGGCCCGGTAGGCGTGTTCCTGAGAGCGGAACAAGGCTTCGTTGGCTTTGGTCATCAGTGCACTTGGCCCTGTCTGCTTCTTTGCGACCTGTGCCGCGAGCAGGGCAGCTCGTCCCATCGTCATGGCCGCTCCATCAGGATCGTCGTTGGCGATCGCCTCTTCTCCCTTCAGGCGAAGTCGCGTCAGTTCGGCGTCATCTCCCATCACCTGCGGGGCAGCGGGTAGGACGGAGAGGTGCAGGGAGGCGATCAAGAAACAGACGAAGACAGGCAATCCCTGCATACGTTCCCTCTAGGGAGTGGACGGATCGACTAGTCTACTGAACAGCGCTCCATCCCGGCAAGTTGCGGCCGTCTTACCAAGGCCCGTATAATGCGCCCGCAGACTCCGGTACAGTCGCAGGTCGTAACTTTCTTTGGGAGAGAGGTCGCTGAATGCAGTATTGGGTCAAAATTGTGTTCGTGGATAATCAGGAGCTCTTGATCAAAGATGCCGTGCGTCACACGATCAGCGACGACATGGAAGTGCTGGAAGTGGATTCCCCCCGTGAAGTCATCATTATTCCAATGAAGCAGATCAAGTATCTCGCCTGCGATGCCACTGTGTTTGCCACGAAACCAAAGACTTAGCTCGCGACGGCTGCCCCAACCCCAGTCTTACCTGGTTCCTTCACGGTCTTCTCCTGACGAAAGAAAGCCCAGTCAATCAACTGAGGGAGCGGCGAAGACTGAAAGAAGGATGGGATGACCAGAATCGCGCTTCCTGGGCACATGCATAACCGAGTGTTCAGTACCTTCAGGTAATCGCACTATCGTGGGTTCTAAGGAGGGCCCTCAAAAATCGTTGTTCTGCCGGAGATGCGCTGTCATGAGGGCTCATATACGAGTGGATGCAGCACTATCAGGATTCGCAGGAAATGACAGTTTGGACAAGCGATCAACGCAGGCCGGCATCTCTAAGCGGCGCGTTTGAGGAGATCCAGCACCGCATCGCTCCAGGCTGCCGGACCCGCGCCATGCGCATGAATGAGTTTGGGCATGTGCGCTTCAGGCTCGTATGACCCGTCCGATCTTTGATCAGGGCCTGACCGATCTGCGCTCAGGAACATCGGAAGGTCTTGAAGATTTTCACCGATGACCACGGTTTCAAGAGAGGGTTGCCGTCCTTCTTTTTGCCATTTTCGGCGATAACAGCGGAGTAAGATGTCTGCTGCCCGAGTTCTGCTATTCGCACCGGTTAAATGGAAAAAATACTCGCCCTTGGTGCAGCGGAGATCTCGTAAGGCGATCTGCCGATACACTTCCTCCATAAGGGTGCTAGGACCTGTCATAAGGAACGGCTCACCGTACTCACGTAGTTTCGCGCGCAAGGCTTGATCGTGAGACAAGCCGGTCGCGCGCATGATGTCCTCCAACGAGAGATCGCCGAATCCACGCAGCGGCGATTGTACCGCCTCCTCGATTTGCCGGAGGACTTCTCGCAACATGGCATAGGGTGTGCCCAATTCGATCACCTGGTAAGATGATCGTTGTCGTGAACGTTCCAACGGAAACTCGAACGTGTCCAAAGGAACAAATACGGCGGCCCCGTCCTCCACGATGAAAGGATCCCGATGGTCTAAGCGTTGCCGGAGCGGCTCAATCTCGGCTCGAGTTTTCCCTGAAACCAGAATGAGCGGAATGTTGTGGCCGCGCAGAGCCTGACATGCCGGACGGGCGCTCTCAACCGAATCAGCGGTATTGTCCAGTAGGCACTCATCAAGATCCGTAAAGAACACCGTATGTGTCATCGCCATCAAGGAGGGGTTTAACAATTCGTTCCTAGTCTCCGGTTGCCTCGTGAAGTCCTCGATCCATGAGACTCTGCATGCCACGTGCCATGTATGCATCAACCTGAATCATCATGCCACAGCACCTTTGCGCGCGGGCCTGGAGGATTTGCTAGAGGCCAGCGCCTTCACTTTGTAGGGGAAAAGCAGCACAAGAGAAGGATTTATGGCTTGTCGGTGGACAGCTTCTTGCCAAGCCGCCGAGCCAATCGCATCATTCCAGGAGAGCGATCGGCGGGATCGAGCAGGACGTTCAAGAGATGAATCTGATTGTGGTCCGCAAAGGCGGCGGCAAGCCGTTGTTCAAATTCACCCTGGGTACTGATGCGTGATCCCACGCCGCCGCCGATGAGATCGCAGATCCGCTCGTATTGCCATTCATGCAGATCATTAAACGGGCCTTCGAGAATTTCCCGCTCTGTGGAATAGCCCCGGTTATTCAGGACGATCACGATGGGTGCCTGTCCATACCGGAGACAACTCGCCAGTTCAGTGCCCGTCATTTGGAAAGCGCCGTCTCCCACCAGCACGATCGGTCGAAGCGTCGGATCGGCGAAAGAGGCACCGAGCGCCGCCGGGACGGCAAACCCCATCGATGTGTAATAAGCCGGAGAGAGAAACTCAAAGCGGTGCCGGACATGCAGGTCCGCCGCCGCAAACAGGGATTCCCCCACGTCTGCTATGATCAGCGTTTTTTCAGTCAGCGCTGAATCCAGATGCCGGAACAGCCCTTCCAACGTCACCGGATGGTCCCGAGGAGGGGTGGAGGGAACAATGACCTTTCGAGCCGGCAGCGAACGGGCAGGAAACGAGGGCAGCGGCGTATGGACCAATCCCTGGACGAAGTCCTGGAACTTGATCGATTCATAGCGGTGGTGTTTAATTGCGATCCGGTCGGCTGTCGCATGGATGGTTCTGCCTTCATATAATAACGGGGAGCTGGCATCCAAATCCTCTACATCAGATAGGATGGAGCCCAGGATGAGAAGACAGTCGGAATCATTGATGAAGTCTTGGACCTCTTCGCGACCGATGAGCCCACCGTAGACGCCGACATACAGCGGATGATCTTCCCGAATGATCGATTTGCCCAACAAGGTGGAGGCGATCGGAATGTGCAGCCGTTCAACGAGGCGGGCCAGCGCATCTTGGAGCCCAAACCGGCCGACTTCCGCACCCACCAGCATGGCCGGTCGCTTGGCGGACGCCAGCATCGTCCGCACTTCACCGAGCGCTTCCTCCAGCGCCGCCGGGTCGCTGGTTTCATCTTCCAGGCAAAGGGGTGTACTGCCTCCGGCCAACGGCGCATGCACCATGTCTCGGGGAATTTCCAGATAGATCGGACGTCGATAGCGCAATAAGGCCGCAAACGCCTGATCCATTTCCCGTTCAGCGGTGAGGGGGTCGCTCAAGGTGACGGCTGCCACGGTCATACGCTCGAAGACCTCGCGTTGCGTCGAGAAATCTCTCACCATGTGATGGAGATAGGGCGTGCGCCTTCGCTCGGAGAGTCCTGGCGAGCCGGTGAGCAGCACGACAGGCGAGCGCTCGGCGTACGCGCAGGCAATGGCGTTGACGGTGTTCAAGCCGCCCACGCAATACGTGACGCAGGCCGCGCCAATGCCGTTGATCCGGGCATAGGCGTCTGCTGCAAACCCCGCGCAATCTTCACGCGTGGTTCCTACATGTCTGATCGGAGAGGATTCTATGAGCTGATAGAGCGACAACACATAATCGCCGGGTAAGCCGAAGATATGGCGGACGCCGAGGCGGTGGAGGCGATCAAGCACGGTCGAACCGATTGTCGGATTGTCCATCATTGTCAGTCTGCCGTGCGCCCTGCGGTGCGACCCAGTCGTGTTCAGGAAAACACACTGACTATAGTCCGTCAAGCAGCTTCTCGGGGTCGGCATACCGTCGCTGGCACGAAGATGCTTGACCTTTACTGTCCGGCAATCGGATAACACACCTATGAATATGGAAGAACCAACCGGGCGCGTCAGACTCACTCAACCGCGGATAGGCAACGGGCCAGACCATCTCTGGATTTATGCCGGACATGTCAATCACATCACGGGTCAACCGGTTGCCGGTGACGTCGTCGACGTCGTTACGCCGAACGGACGTTTTTACGCCCGTGGGTTCTATAATCCGACGTCGAAAATTCAGGTTCGTCTCCTCACATTTGAGGACGAAGCCATCGACGAGGCCTTTTGGTTGCGGCGATTCGGACAGGCGATCCGCTTGCGCCAGCGTGTGGTGCAAGACACGAATGCGTACCGGCTCATTTTTGGCGAGGGGGATCGCCTGCCGGGACTCATTGTGGATCGGTATGATCGGACGTTGGTCATGCAGACCCTGTCATATGGGATGGATCGGCGAAAGGACTATCTGTCGGCTCTTCTCGCCAAAGAATCGGGCGCCGAATCCGTATTTCTGAGAAACGATGCCAAAAGCCGGCAATTAGAGGGCCTGTCATCCGAACGTCGATTCGTATACGGCCAAGGACCCACACAGGTGGACATCCGCGAAGGGCCGGCGACATTCCTTGTCGATATCGAGCATGGACAAAAAACCGGATGGTTCTGTGATCAACGTGAGAATCGATCGGCAGCGGCCAGGCTGGCGGCCGGGGCGGACGTGCTGGAAGTGTTCTGCCACACCGGAGCCTTCGGGATCCATGCAGCGATGGCCGGAGCCGTGTCAGTGGAAGGGCTCGATGTCAGCGAAGACACGCTGGTATCGGCGCGGGAGCATGCCCGTCGCAATAAAGTTGAAGACCGCTGTACGTACCGAGCGGCGGATGCGTTCGACGAATTGCGCAAACTGGTCAAAGCCGGCCGGCGCTATGATTTGGTGATCCTGGATCCGCCGGCGTTTGCGCGGAGCAAGCAGGCGCTCTCCCGCGCGCTGGCCGGATACAAGGACGTGAACTTAATGGGTCTCCGATTGACCAAGCCGGAAGGGTTCGTGGTAACGAGTTCCTGCTCTCATCCTGTCTCCGAAGAAGATCTCTGGAAGGCCGTACGCCTTGCTTCGCGCGATGCCAAACGTGAAATCCGGCTGGTCGAGCAACGAGGTCAGAGTGCCGATCATCCTATCTTGGCCAGTATGCCGGAGACCCGCTATCTCAAGTGCTTGATCCTGCAGGTGCTGTAGTTATCAACCCGATCGGCGACGAATCATCCAGGCACGCCGGCTCAATCATTGGGAGGCTCAAAGTGGCCTGACGGGCGCTGTTGCCATGGGACGGTCGCCTGGCGTGATTGTTTGACCAGACTGCGGAGACTGACCTCTGCAGCACGCAGCAGTTTAGGATCGCCCGCTTGCAAGAGCGCCGTGAGCAGGACGTACAGCGAACGGTCCATGCGGCAGCCGGCTAGGATCCTGTCTGTTACCGGGTCGACCTGTGACGGATTTAGTTCTTCCTCCTCTTCCTCCGTATCCTTAAAAAGAACATCGAAGGAGTGAGGGTTCTCAAAGAGCCATGGCGCGGGGATCCGGAGGGCACCAGCCAAGGCTTCCAGCGTGCACATCTGTGGATCCGCCTGGTCGGCTTCGATTTGTTCAAGGACGTCCGGAGTCAGTCCTGCCGCCTTTGACAGAGCAGGAATCGAGTATTTGCGGGAGAGCCTCCAGGCCTGGATGAGCGGACCAATCGACATGTGCCGATAATACAGAAAGCAACTGATCGCTTCAAGGATATCGTCCCGATCACTTCAATAAGGCATTGTCTTTCAATGGTTTGTGCTTGTATCTGGAAAGTGGAAGATAAGAAAGGAAATCGGGTACAATGCTCGTGTTTATCCGTGTGGTGAAAGGAGGTAATCGGACGATGTTGGGAACAGACATTCGCGGTATTATGGCCGAGGAAGAGGAAGTTCAGCGGCGCCAGCAAGCGTTGAAGTCCCTCGTGACGATGCGGGCACGGCAGTTGAGAGAATCGCTGGATGCGCGGATCAAGCGGGCAAGAAACAGCGGAGACTGGACTCAGCTTTCAAAGGCCGAGTGTGCCGACCTTCACAAGCAGGAGAAGGCCCATCTGAAATCTCAACTGGAGCAGTTGCAGTTCGAGCAAAACCGGACCCGTGGGAAATTGACGGCGCTCAAGCGGGCAAAGGCTCGGGCCCAACGTATCCGGGCTGCGGAAGCGGCTTCTGAGCGAAAACGGCGATAATTCACTGGCGTGTTCTCCCGGGCGCGTCGCGTCGGAGCTGATGTGGTTTCCCCTGTCCTTCCTCTGACCCGCGCCCGTGGAGCCCTCATCCGTCACCTGCTTCAGGATAAACGAGTTCGAACCAAGGAAGGCGTCTTCGTTCTTGAAGGCGCCAAATTCTGCCTGGACGTCATCCGGTATCACCCGCGTTCGCTTGTCAGTCTTCTTCTCTCATCTCGCTATCTCGAACAAGAGGATGAAGTCAGCCGAACGCTTCGGTCTACAATCCACATCGCCCAATATACCTGTTCAGACCATATCTTCGAAACACTTTCGGACGTGGAGGCTCCTCAAGGGGTTCTCGCCATTGTTCGGCAACCGCAATGGGACTACGACCCTGTATTGGGTCAAGAGCGGGTGCTCGCTGTTTACGGAGACCAATTGCGTGATCCCGCCAATGTGGGGGCAATTATCCGCACCGCGGCTGCCTTGAACCTGACGGGTTTGTGGCTTAGTTCCGATTCGGCTGACTGCTTCGCGCCCAAGGTCGTACGTTCCACTGCCGGAGCCATCATGACTCTTCCTATTTTCAGATGCAGTGGGGCCGTCACGGTGTTCCAACAACATCAGTGCCCGATTTATTCAGCCGTCGTGCCATCGCATGATGTTGTCTCTTTGAGAAGCATTCGGGAGGTCCCCAAGCGTGTCGTTATTGCGGTGGGGAATGAAGGCGGAGGATTAGCGATGGACATGCAAAAAGCTTCGGCACTTAGATTTTGTATCCCCTTGGCTCGGGGAGTGGAGTCGCTCAATGTGGCGGCGACCGTCGCCATAGCGGCGTTTCATTTCGGCGAGGTACAGACGGGTTTTCATCTAGCTGGTAGGAAATGACACTGGCCTATTGAGAAGGATTGGTCTTTTTATCGGTCCTGACATCGATCTCGATGTGTTTCAAGGTCTCCAGCTGAATCTGCAGTTCAGCGATTCGCCTCTCACGTTCATGAATACGGCGCTGGAGGACTGGCACCATGGGATCGCGATGGGTGATCGGTCTGGGCTGTTCCAAAGTCACTGCCGGACATGCGATGGGCGAGGGCGCCGCGCATCCGGAAAGCATCGAGACGAGAACAAGCAAAGTCCCCGACCCAATGCACCTTCCCAGGTATGCTCCTAAGTCGATCATAATTTCTGGCACTCATCCTAGCAGACACCTAATAAACCGCAATGAGTGGGCACATTTCGACAGCCTCCGCGAGTAGGCGTGTGAGAGTGCCGAGGTGACTGAGCCTTGCCAGCGTGCAGGGTGTTTTCATGGATTTAACGGCCTAGGAGGTTACCTAGTAGGAGCCCCTCCCTGTGCCTGCTACTTGAAATGGAGGGCCGTTGCGAACTGCGGTAGGCTCGGCAGGTCGCTGCGTAAAATATCACGACAATATAACGAGGTGATTATGTTCGGTTGCTTGGACGGCAATACGGGGAGGGCTCTGATCCCAGCAGGGCAATCCAATGAGTCTGTGTCCACAGAGGGACCGGCGGCTGTACCGTGGCAGGTTCTCGTGGTTGACGATGATGAATGGACCCGCCAGATGTTACGGGACATTCTTGAAGCCTATCCTGATGTAAAAGTGGTGGGAGAGGCAGGTGATGGAAGAGAAGCCGTGTTAATGGCCACCGTACATCGACCGGACCTGGTCATCATGGATATTGCCCTGCCGTACGTCAATGGGATTGAAGCGACTCAGCGTATCAAGAAGGCTCTTCCCCGGACTGTGATCATCGGTATTTCAGGAAACTACATGCCCCAGGTTTACAATGCGATGCGGACAGCGGGTGCTGTATGCTTTATGTGTAAAGATCAGGTTCTGACCCTTCACGACACCATCCTCCATGCTCTCGGGATGTGGAAAGACGAGGAGGGTGCAAGGAATTAAAGATCCTATCCTCGGATGAGCTACCAGCCCCTTAGCTGGTCGTAGTGATGGTCGTTTCCACAGCCGGTGACTGTTGGCTAAAGGAGGAGATGGGACGTTCTCAGGCAAAGCCAAAGGTTACGGCCACAAAATACACACCGGACGAACGTCGGTCTAGGAAGCTCCAATCGATCGGAGCCGCTTTGGCACGCGGCCTCCGAAGCCAGCCTTCCCCTCTTCGGTATATCTCCCACCATCATGACGGCATCCAACGGTTGAAGAGAGGGGGCGGAATTTATATCTGCGCCCTAACGGGCAACGCGTTAGTCGTGAGGATCTCCTGCGAATACGAGCCTTAGCCATTCCACCGGCGTGGCGGGACGTGTGGATTTGTCCGAAGCCGGACGGCCATATGTAAGTTGTTGGATGGGACGCCAGAGGGCGGAAACAGTATCGATACCACCCTGACTGGCGCGCGAGCCGGGACTCCGTCAAATATGGAAAGCTCCGGCCGTTCGCAGAGCGTTTGCCCGCGATTCGGCGTCAGGTCGCGCGAGATCTCGCTCTTCCGGGTCTTTCCCGCGACAATATTCTGGCCACCATTGTGCGGCTCCTGGACACCACGTTAATCAGGGTGGGAAACGATGTTTATGCGAAAGAGAACCACTCCTTTGGTTTGGCCACGATGCATGACCGTCATGTGTCTGTTGCGGGCTCTACTATCCAGTTTTCATTCAGGGGCAAGAGCGGCATTCATCATCAGGTGGAGCTGGATGACCGACATCTGGCCCAGATCATCCGGCAAAGCCGTGATTTGCCGGGATATGAGCTTTTCCAATACCTGGATGCTGAAGGCCGGCGGCGGTCCGTGCATGCGTCGGATGTTAATGACTATTTAAGGCGCATCGGCGGACAGGACATCACCGCCAAAGATTTTAGGACTTGGGCGGGAACGGTATTAGCCGTTCAGTTCCTTCAAGGATTGCCTCCCGCTGAATCTTCTAAAGAGGCCAAGCGGAACATCGCCCGGGCGATCGAATCGGTGGCCCATCGCTTGAGAAATACCAAAACGGTATGTCGTTGTCAGCACCGATGATAGAAGTCTCCTGAACACCGATCTAGGAAGTCCCCTCAACAGCGATGACAATGTCCCTCCTGGGCACACCAGCACAGGAGGAGGGACGGATGCTGAGAAAGGAGGACTTTATCGTGATTCAGGCACTCATTCGACAGGGAGTGTATCTCTGCGATATTGCGCGGCAGCTGGGCGTGCATCCGAAGACCGTTCGGCGCGCGCTCGCGCGGGGCAAGGCTCCAGAAGGACGCCGGGGCCGGCGGCGTAGCCAGCTGGATCCGTACCGGGCCGACATCGACCGGCTGCTGACCGCCGGCGTCTGGAACGCCGTGGTGATCTTCCGTGAATTGCAGGCGAAGGGGTATACCGGGCAGCTCTCCATTCTGCGAGATTACATTCGACCGAAGCGGGCGCTCCGTCCCGGCCGGGCGACCGTGCGGTTTGAAACTGAGCCGGGCCACCAGCTCCAGAGTGACTGGGCCGTCATCCAGACGGAGATTGCCGGGCGGTCGACGACCGTCGCCTTTATCGTCAACACGCTGGGCTTCTCGCGCCGAGTTCATTTCTGGTGCAGTGACTCGACCGATGCTGAACATACCTACGAGGGCCTGATTCGCGCCTTCGAATGGTTCGGC
This sequence comes from uncultured bacterium, assembly GCA_965285945.1. Taxonomy (GTDB): domain Bacteria; phylum Nitrospirota; class Nitrospiria; order Nitrospirales; family Nitrospiraceae; genus Nitrospira_D. Next base: position 41,633 of record CBDIWP010000010.1, read on the forward strand.
GGCGTCCCGCGCGAAGTGCTGGTCGACAATCAGAAGGCCGCCGTGTTGGAACATCCACGTGGCGGCCTGGTGCAGTTCCATCCGCGGTTCCTCGATCTGGCCGGTCACTACGGCTTCGTTCCGAAAGCGTGTCGTCCAGCCCGCGCGCAGACGAAGGGCAAGGACGAACGGATGGTGGGCTACATTAAACACCACTTCTTCGTCCGCTATCGCCACTTCGAGAGTTGGGCCCATCTCAATCAACTGGCGGAGCAGTGGCTGCGGGAGGAAGCCGACCAGCGCCGCCACGGGACGGTGCATCAGATTGTCGCCGAGCGGTTTGCGACCGAGGCGCCCACCCTGCAGCCGCTCCCGCTCCGGCGCTACGACACGTCCTATTGGGAACTGCGCCAAGTCAGCTGGGATGCCTATATCGAGGTCCGCGGGAATCGCTATAGTGTGCCGGCGGCCTTCGCCG
>CBDIWP010000011.1:0-6383 GCA_965285945.1 uncultured bacterium
GTCGCCTGACCACGGTCCGCTCGGCCACTGTGAGCCCTGGTGTATAGCTGTGAGCCATAAAATAGTTTTGAGTGTTAAGTTTTGAGTTTTGAGTTGTTGGATTCAGTAACTAACAACTCAAAATTAAGAACTAACAACTTCCCGTCGGGCCATAAATAGTTTTGAGTGTTAAGTTTTGAGTTTTATGTTGTCGGATTCAGTAACTAACAACTCAAAATTAAGAACTAACAACTACCCGTCGGGTACAACCATAAAATAGTTTTGAGTGTTAAGTTTTGAGTTTTGAGTTGTTGGATTCAGTAACTAACAACTCAAAATTAAGAACTAACAACTTCCCGTCGGGCCATAAATAGTTTTGAGTGTTAAGTTTTGGGTTTTGAGTTGTTGGATTCAGCGACTAAAAACTCAAAACTAAAAACTAACAACTTCCCGCCGGGTACAATCCGACGGCGTTGAACCAGCGCATCAGCGCCGTCACTCTTGCTTGTGGATCCGCAGGCATTTGCAGCGGGCGTCCGCGGGCGTCCAGCAGCAAGCCCACCACCCCGCCCTGCACTTCGCGCCGCACCGGCGTGCCGGCCCCCGCTCCAAGATTGAACTGTTTGACAGGCTGCATGGCGAGCGTCGCCTGTTGGTCGAATGCCAGCGGAAACAGGCGTAACTCGCCGACCCGCAGCGAATCTTTCACGGTCGTGCCGTCCGGAAACGTGATCTCATAGTCGGCGCAGCGCTCCCCGTCTTTCCCTTGCCCGATCGGCGCCACACAGGTTCCAAGATAAATCATGCAGTCGCGGATGAACACATCGGTAGCCGCCTGCTCATTGATCGTCGACAACACGCCGAGATGCGGCATCATGAAGATGCTGTCGACCGAGAGGCGGGTACAGCCCAGCGGCTCATAGGCGTCCACCATCATCATCATGGATTGGATGCGGCGCGGGGCATGGGAGAGAATCCCGCCGCTGCCCACGATTAAATCCAGCGCCAGCATGTCGATCAGCGTCTTCCCGGATTGCTGCTGCTCGAACACGTCGGAAATCGTCCGCTCTTGCTGCACGCCCTTCAATCCGGTCGCGAGGGATTTGTGATGGATCAAGGCGAGGCGTAAGGCTTCCCGCGCGATGGCCTGTTCGATCTGCAGTTCATCGAGCGTCTGCGGAACGGTCGTCGGCCGGACCATCTTATTCTTGATCCGGTTGCGGAGGGTTTGCTCATCGATCGAAAAGGGCACCCACCGCATGATGTTGGCGAGCCCCGCCTCCGCGAGCACGTTCGAAATGCTGTAGGACATGCCGAGGTTGGCGCTCACCGTGCGATTGAAGATCCCGTTGAACACGGAAAACACATCGGTCGTCGCCCCTCCGATATCCACCCCGATGAGGTTCAAATGCTCCCGCTTGGCGATGGTTTCCATGATGACGCCCACGGCCGCCGGCGTCGGCATGATCGGAGCGCCGGCCATGCCGATCAATTTGCGATAGCCCGGCGCCTGCTGCATGACGTGTTCAAGAAAGAGATCGTGAATCTTGTCGCGCGCCGGGGCCAGGTTTTCCCGCTCCAGGACCGGCCTGATATTGTCGGTCAGTTCGAGGGCGGTTTTCTCGCCCAGGATCTTGCTGACCTGAGGCTGCGCGTCTTTGTTGCCCGCATAGATGAGCGGCAGCTTGTACGTGGCGCCGAATCGGGGCCGCGGTTCCGCGGCGGCAATGTATTCGGCCATTTCGACGACGTGGGTCACCGCCCCGCCGTCCGTCCCGCCGGACATCAGGATCATGTCGGGACGCATCGTCCGGATGCGTTCGATCTTTTCGTGGGGCAGGCGGCCGTCGTTGGAGGCCAGCACATCGATCACGATCGCGCCGGCTCCCAGCGCGGCCCGCTGTGCGCTCTCACCGGTCATGTTCTGCACGACGCCGGTCACCATCATCTGCAGCCCGCCGCCCGCGCTGCTGGTCGAGATGTAGATGTCGACGCCGGTGCGCGCATCACGGCAGGGCGTGATGATGGCGTCGCCGTCCAGGATCGTGCGGCCGGAGAGTTCTTCGATTTCGGCGATGGCGTTCAATACGCCGCGGGTCACGTCTTCGAACGGCGCCTCCACCGTCGTGGGCGCTTCGCCGCGATACGTCTGGCGGTATTCGTTTCCGACTTTCTCGATCAGAATCGCCTTCGTCGTCGTGCTGCCGCAGTCAGTGGCGACAATGACATTGATGGGATGGTCGATCTCCGGTTTGACGGCAGGAGAACCGGACGCGCTCATGGAGCGGACGTCCCCTCGGAACCGGACATGGCTTCGATGACGGCGATCAGGCGAGGAATAGTGTCCCGGCGTTCCAGCAGCCTCGCGACGTGTTCGACTTCCTTGGCCTGCAGGGCGCACTCGATGATCGGCGCGAGAAAATGCAGCGCCTGGCTTCCCAAAAAGTTCATGGGTCCCAACGACTCCAGAAAGACCGTCGCCGGAGCCGCCATGCCGCGCTTCACGATGGCGGCGGCAACCCGTTCCAGCAAGGCCGCGTCATCCGGAGACAGAGGTTGGACCTCGGACTGAACGGCGAAGGCATGGCGCAAGCCGGTTCGAATGGAGGCCAGCTTGCCGGTCATATTGTCCTTGGAGAATAATCGCATCAGCGCAGGGCTAGAGAAGGGCAAACACGCAACGGAACGCATTATAGAAAGGGGTCTCTGGAGAGTCAATTCAGCGTGAGGTGCCGGTGGGGCACCTCATGGCCCTGCGATAAATGCGTCGAGGAGTGGAACCAGTACGGTGAACCACCGATCCGCCATGCGGGACTCGCCCGCTGCGTTCGGATGCTGGCCGTCCCAGGTCATCGTCGCGGGATCAAAACCCGTGTACTGATCCACGATCGCAACCGGTGACTCCTCTGTCGCTTTCTCCGCCACCAGGGCAGGAACCTGGTCATTATAGGCGGGGATCCTGGCCTGACAGGGAAAACTGGAGGCGATGTTTTGAGCGACAATGATCCCGACCTTGGCATTCACAGTCCTCAACGCATCAATGATGGCCGCCACCTCGCCTATGGTGCCGGCGATGTCCTGGCCTTGGCAGAGGTCATTGTGCCCGAGATGGATGAGGACGATATCAGGTGCGGCAGCCATGGCCCAATCGACAATTCTCGCCAGGATTTGATCCGCTCGCCAACCCCAATGCCCTTCATGGTCCATGTCGAAATCCTGGTTCGACGGCGGTCCTCCGAACGCTCCCGACTGCGACCCGACAAAATCGATGCGGTACCCCGCCTCCTGAGCCAGTTGCCAGAGGAAGAACCGGTAGGTCGGCATGCCGGCCGCAGATTCGGTGATCGAGTCGCCCAACGGCATGATTTTCGCCGTTTTGACAGGCACGGGCGGACTGGTGCTCTCGGTCTCCTCGGAGCCGCACGAGGCGAAGACCAGGCAGAAGGAACAAGTCGCAATCAGGAGGCGGTTGGAACGACGATGGGGCATGGTCCCCAAACGGTCGATGTGTGGAGCGGGGTGGGAAAAAGGCCCAGCCGATCGTCGACTCCCGCGACCACTAAGGGTATGCGGCAAAAAACTTCTTGAGCAGCGGAGCCAAGGCGACGAACCACCGCTCCGCCATCCAGGATTCCCCGCTTCCGTTCGGATGCAGGCCATCCCACGTCATGGTTGCCGGAATAAACCCGGTAAAAAGATCGGCCACGACGACCGGTGAATCGGCAGTGTTCTTCGCCGCTACCATGGCCGTCAGGGCCGCGTTCAAAGCGGGAATCCGACCATGGCATGGATTGGCGGACGCGAGGACTTGGGCGACGATCACGCCGACTGTGGCCTTGACGGCTCTCAGCGCGTCGATAATGGCGGCCACCTCGCCGACTGTACTCCCCACATCCTGGCCCTGGCACAGATCGTTATGCCCCAGATGCATTAACACGAAATCAGGTGACGTGGCGCTGGCCCAAACAGTGATCTTAGCCAGGATTTCATCCGCCCGCCACCCGGAATGTCCCTCATGATCCATGTCAAAACCGTTATGCAACGGAAGGCCGCCGATCACCCCCCGTCGTGAACCGACAAAGTCCACCCGATAGCCCTGGGCTTGAGCCAGTTGCCACAAATGGAAGCGATAACTCGGCAGCCCCGCAAACGACTCGGTAATCGAATCGCCCAAGGGCATGATCTTCGCGGTTTTTGGGGGGAGGGGCTGCGTCCCCTCGGCCGCCTCCGAGCCGGAGCTGAGGAGGATCAGCACAAAGGACCATACGAGAATTGGCGTGATGGAGCGATGGTATAACACGTGTCGCAAGACGTCCGCTGATCTGCGAGGAACTAGGCGCGCTGCTGCCCGATCTTACTTTCGGTCCCGCTCCAGAGTCGTTCGATATTGCCCTTGTGCTTCATCCCGATCAAGGCGCTGACGATCACTGCGAAGAGCAGAAAGGCGACAGTCGGATGGAGCAGCGCCGCAAGAAGCGGAAAGAGCGCAAACGCGGCCAGTGCGCCGCCGGACGAATACCGCCAGATCGCGACCGTTCCGACCCATGTGAGCAGTAACAGCAGTCCGACCACCGGCGCCACTCCCAACACTGAACCGAGCGCCGTCGCGACGCCTTTCCCGCCCGTGAATCCTAAAAACGGCGAAAACAAATGGCCCAGAAACGGCGCCAGGGCCACCAGCAGCACCATCCATTCGTCCTGAAGCAGCTGCCCACCGGCCCAGCCCAGCAACCAGCCTTTGCCCATGTCACCCAGCAGCGTGAGGATGCCGGCTGTCTTGCCGGACACGCGCAGCACATTGGTAAAACCCACATTCTTGCTTCCGACAGTGCGAGGATCAGGCAGTCCCATAGCCTTCGACACCACGACGCCGAATGGAATCCCGCCGAGTAGATAGCCCATGAGGACCAGAATCACAAGGAGCAGTTGGTAGTCCATTCGAGGAAGGTCTGGCGCGTCATTCCAACAAGGTCTACCGATCTTCCAACTTGCAGGATGCTCAAAAAGTCCGTCCGGCAAGGCCGCAGCCGATGAAAGTACGGAGGCGTACCCTCTTGGGCGCACAGTGCGACGAATAAGGAGCACCACGTTTCGTGCGCGCCGCCGAGATGGTGAGCCGGCCGGGTCTCATTGACAATACACGAGAACGAAGCCGGCGGGCTTTTTCAGCATCCTGTTACAGCCCTTTGGCAGCCAGTTGATTCCAAAAGCTCCACACATACCGGCCACCGGATATATAACCCAATATCAGCGACACATAGAGGGTCGCGATGCCCGCCAGATGCAAATTACCGAGTTGAGAGAGGGCGGTGCCTTCCAAAATCAGCATCACGATGGCTACCACCTGGAGCGCCATCTTGTACTTGCCGGTCGTTTCGGCCGAGATGATGATGCCTTCGCTGGCGGCCATGGCGCGAACACCGGTGACGGCCACTTCGCGGGCAATGATGAAAATCGCCACCAACGCGCTGACCCGGTCGACGTTGACCAAGAGAATGAGGGCCGACAAGACCAGCAATTTATCGGCAATCGGATCGAGCAGCTTGCCGAGCATCGTCACCTGGCCGGATTTTCTCGCGAGATATCCGTCAAGCAGATCGGTGAGGGCGGCCACCACAAACACGATGGCGGCCATGAGTGAGCGATCCGGCGTGGGGGTCGCAAACAGCATGACGAAGACCGGAATCAATAGAATGCGGGTGAACGTCAGCAGATTGGGAAGATTGAGCGAGTCCTGCCCGATTTCCTTCCAGAGTTCGACGACGCGGTTCATAGTCTGGTTGTACCCGATTAGCCGGCGGACAAGCAAACAAAAGCCATGCCGTTGAGATCGGACAGAGGACTGGTGAATGTAATTTTTACAAAAGCCGACGGCAAGACCACAGCCGGCACGGGTCCGAACTGAAACGCTATACGGTGAGGACCTGAAGGCTGGCAAGGTACGCTATGGGATACTCAGGCCTTGCCGCGGGGGTGAGATGGTGAGAAGCCGGTGTTTAGGCACCGCGGGCCGGCTTGCCTCCCGCTAGCACGGTATGACCAACTACTTGGGATCTGTGGGAATCGGAAACCAGACGCTCGCGGCATAGTCGCAGGCTGTTCAAAAAGACGATCCAGCAAGGCCGCAGCAAGCGAAGAGGCGAATCGTACTCTGTGCCGTACGTTGAGCCTCTGCGCGTCGCGAGAACGCCGCTGGGCGACTTTTTCAACAGCCTGCTAGACGATCCCGCTCTTGAGGAGATCATGCAGATGGATGACCCCGACGATGATCCGGTCCCCCTCGGTCACTACCAGCGTCGTGATCGAATACCGCTCCATCATTTCGACGGCTTTTGCGGCCAGGTCGCCGGCGGCAATCGTCTTGGGATGGCGCGAGGCCAGTTCGCCCGCCGTGGCCTTGGCGA
>CBDIWP010000012.1:0-101831 GCA_965285945.1 uncultured bacterium
GCTTTCTCCGCTACTATGCGACCCGGTATCCTACTGTCGAATTGGATGGCATCTGGTACCGGCTGCCGACAGACCAGGCGGTCCGGGCCTGGCTTGAGCAGACACCCTCTGATTTTGTCTACGCGCCTAAGGCCCATCGGCAGATCACCCACGTACGGCGGCTCAAACTTGAAGGCCTCTCGACATTAAATGCGATGCTGGAGCGGCTCGCTCCCCTGCATCAAGCCAGGAAGCTCGGGCCGGTTCTTCTCCAGTTGCCGCCGAATTTTAAGCGCGACGACGCACGCCTGGCCGCCTTTCTCGACGCACTGCCGGCATCACAGCGATGGGCCATAGAATTTCGCCACGGCAGTTGGCATGACGGGGCTGTCGAAGAGCTGTTGCGGCATCATGGTGTCGCCTGGGCCGGCGTGGATACGGATGAGCATGAGGCCGAGGATCGCGACACCGCGAGCTTTCGCTATGCTCGCCTGCGGAAAAGCGCTTACGCCAAACCGGATCTAGAAGCATGGGCGGAACGGCTCAAGACGGCTTCTGGTCTGGGGCAGGACTGCTACGTGTACTGCAAACATGAAGATGAAGGGTCCCCCTGGGTCTGGGCTGACGACCTCCTGCATCTACTCGGACTGACACGGTAAGGCTTGGGCTGCTGTTGCTGCATAGGCCTCGTGCCAGCTGAAGATCCACACCGACCGGCCTGAAAACAACCGGGGGTGTGGGCGAACAATCCCACACCCCCGGCCGTGCCTCATTCATATGGACATATGGAGGGCGCTAGCGGCCGAGCGCCTTCTTCACGGCCTGGCCGATTTCAGCGGGATTCTTGACCACTTTGACGCCGGCCGCTTCGAGGGCCTTCATTTTTTCGGTCGCCGTGCCCTTGCCGCCGGAGATAATCGCACCGGCATGTCCCATCCGGCGTCCTGGAGGTGCGGTGATCCCGGCGATGAAGCTGACGACAGGCTTCTTGACCCGCTTCTTGATGTACTCCGCGGCCTTTTCTTCCGCATCGCCGCCGATCTCCCCGATCATGACGATGGCGTGCGTTTCCGGATCTTTCTCGAACAGCGGCAGCACATCGACAAAGCCGGTCCCGTTCACCGGGTCCCCGCCGATGCCCACGCAGGTCGTTTCACCGAGACCCAGCGCCGACAACTGATGCACGGCTTCATAGGTGAGGGTGCCGCTCCGGGAGACCACCCCGACGATGCCCTTCTTATGGATGAAACCCGGCATGATGCCGATCTTCGCCTCGTCCACCGTGATGACGCCCGGGCAGTTCGGACCGATCAGCCGGACGTCACGCCCATGCAATGCCCGTTTGACCTTCACCATGTCATTGACCGGGATGCCTTCGGTAATGCAGATAATCAGCTTCACCCCGGCATCGGCCGCTTCGAGGATCGCGTCGGCACAAAAGGGCGGCGGCACAAAGATGAGCGAGGTATCACACTCGGTCTTCTTCACGGCGTCGGCCACCGTGTTGAACACTGGAATCCCCTCGACTTCCTGTCCGGCCTTGCCCGGTGTGACACCCGCGACCATCTGGGTGCCATAGGCCTTGCACTGGGCCGCATGGAAGGAGCCTTCCTTCCCGGTGATGCCCTGCACGACTACCCGTGTGTGTTTATTGACGAGAATGCTCACGGTCTTCTCCTTTACGCCGCTTTGCCGGTCATCTGCACAATCTTTTGCGCCGCTTCCCACAAGTCGTCCGCCACATCCAACTGGAGGCCCGACTGGGCCAGCAGGTGACGCCCTTCGGCGGCATTCGTTCCCTGGAGGCGCACGACGAGAGGCACGGTAATCTTCACTTCCTTGGCCGCTTCAATCACGCCATGGGCAATGCGCTCGCACCGCACGATGCCGCCGAAGATATTGATGAAGATACCTTTGACGTTCGGATCTTTGAGCAGGATTCGGAAACCGGCGGCCACGGTCTCTTTGGTCGCGCCGCCGCCCACGTCCAGAAAGTTCGCCGGTTCGCTGCCGGCCAGTTTGATAACGTCCATCGTCGCCATGGCGAGGCCGGCCCCGTTGACCATGCAGCCGATGTTGCCGTCGAGCTTGACGTAGTTGAGGTTGTTCGCCGTGGCTTCGATTTCGAGCGGATCTTCCTCGTTCAAGTCCCGCATTTTCTGCACATCTTCATGCTTGAACAGTCCGTTGTCGTCGAACGAGACCTTTCCATCCAGCGCCACGAGGGTCTTTTCCTTCGTGATGATGAGCGGGTTGATCTCCACCAGCGCGGCATGCTTCTCCATGAACAGCCGATAGAGATTGCCAAGCAGCTGCACGAAGGGATTGATGGCGGACGGCTCGATGTTCTGAAGCCCGAGGGCAAAGGCGACGTTGCGCCCATTGTGGCCTTGGAATCCGACCGCCGGATCGACCGCTTCCTTGATGATTTTCTCGGGCGTGTGTTCGGCGACTTCTTCGATTTCCATCCCGCCTTCGGTGCTGGCGATGAACGTCGGCCAGCCGGTATCCCGATCCACGAGGATGGACAAATACAACTCTTTGCTGATGTTTGCGCCTTCTTCGAGGAGCAGCCGATGCACGGTCCGGCCCTTCGGCCCCGTCTGATGGGTGACGAGCGTCTTGCCGATCAACTCTTTCGCAAGGCCCGCCACGGCGCTTTTGTCTTTCGTAATCTTGACGCCGCCGGCTTTGCCGCGGCCGCCGGCATGAATCTGCGCCTTCACGACAAAGACCGGCGTATTGAGCTCATTCGCCCACGCCGTCGCAGATTCGGGAGACGTCACTTCTTTCCCCCGCGGCACCGGCACTCCGAACTGCGCAAACAACGACTTCGCTTGGAACTCATGCACATTCATGCTGGACCCCTTTTAGCTCACTTTTCTAGTGTAGGCCGGCAGGACCATGGGAGAGATCACATTGCTGAGGTTGCCATGCTTCTTGGCCTCAGCCCGGAACCGCTGCAAGTGCGTCAGCGTGAGCTTGCCTTGCTTCATCGTGCCGGACCGACCCGCTGCGGTCAACCCGGAGCGTCTGCCGAAGACCATCAGATCGAGTAACGAATTGCCCATCAATCGATTGCGCCCATGCAACCCGCCGGAGGCTTCGCCGGCCACGAACAGCTGCTTCACATTCGTTTCGGAATTCGTGTCAATCTTCACGCCGCCGTTCTGATAGTGCAGCGTCGGATAGATCAACACCGGATCCTTGCTGATGTCGATGCCGAACCGCTCAAACTGCATCATCATCGCGGGAAAATGCTTCTCCACCGTCCCCGGTCCATGCTCCGCATCGAGGAGCGGAGTATCAAGCCAGACGCCGACCCGGCCCGACATCGTACGAATCCCCCGGCCTTCTTCACACTCGCGGATGATCGAGGACGACACCACATCGCGCGTGTCCAGCTCGTTCACGAACCGTTCTCCCTTGGCATTGACGAGATGCCCGCCTTCCGACCTGATCCCTTCCGTGACTAACGCGCCGATCAATTGCTCAGGGTAGACCGCACCTGACGGATGGTACTGGAAGGTGTCGATATGGGCGAGCTTTGCGCCCATGCGATACGAGAGGCACAGCCCGTCCCCGGTGGCACCGTAGTGATTGCTGGTGGGAAACCCTTGGATGTGGAGGCGGCCGATGCCGCCGGTCGCCAGAATGACCGACTTGGCCGCGACGACAACATAGCGATGGTTGTCCAAATCTTTGAAAATGGCTCCGGTGCACTGCCCGTTCTCATCGCTGAGCAGTTCCACCGCTGCGCAGAATTCGAGCAATTGGATTTTTTGGTTGATGACCTCATCCTTGAGGACGCGCATGATCTCGAGGCCGGTGTAATCAGAGCAGGTCAGCAGTCGGGGCTTGGAACTGCCTCCGCCTTTTTTGACATGCAGATTGCCGTCCGCTTGCCGGTCAAATAACACGCCCAGTTCAAGCAGCCACTTTGCAATGGAAGGACCGTCCTCGACCATCACCTTGAGCAGGTCATGGTCGTTATGCATATGGCCGCCCTTGAGCGTGTCGATAAAATGGGTTACCGGTGAATCTTCCGGTGCGACGGAGATTTGCATGCCGCCCTGAGCCATGACGCTGTTGGAGTCGCCAAGTCTCAGCTTGGTCGCCAGCATGACCTGAGCGCCCGCGCCATGCGCATGAAGCGCCGCAGCGCAGCCGGCCCCTCCGCCACCGATCACCAGAACATCGGTCGTATAATGCGGGGTGAGGTCCGCGTCGTCCTGAATCGGGCTGTCGCCCTCCAGCAACGTGGCCAATTCGACGACGGTCTTTTCATCAATATTGGGACCGAACCGGATGGGGCGATAGGCGCTGGCGCGGTAATCGGGGTGATACTTGTGAATGAGCTGATCGCAGTCAGCCGGTGAGAATTTCGGGATGGTTTGCTTGCGGCGAGCATCCCGAGTCTTGTGCACGATTTGTTGCAGCGCGTGGATATCCATAATAAATAGGCCGGAAGCCAGGAGCTAGAGGTCAATAGCTATGGAACAGCTCTCCGGCATCGTCATCCTTCCTCCCAGCCCCTTGCCGCGAGCTTCTTGCCTGACGAACGTTATTTCACCGTCGCACAGTGAGCGGCTAGTTCCTGTTCATTCATTTTCAGGACCTTCTTCCACTCTTCATTGAAACGGCCATCCTGGATTTCCTTGATCCGCGTATCAAGACCCGGCGGCTTCTCGGTGAAATGCGCGCCTTGCGCCCGGCTGACATAGAGGGCCACCAGATTCGGTGCAATGTCTGCGATGCAGACCGGCGTACACATGCCGCACATGACGCAGTCCATGAACATTTCAGACACGCTCTTGAAGTCCCCGAACACCGCCTTCCACACGCCTTCCCGCACATCGATCTTCTGCGGGCAGGCTTCCGTGCAGGCATTGCAGTTCCGGCAGAGCGGCGCTTCGGGATACAGGTTGAAGAGATCCTGCTTCGGATCTTTGAGCGATTGTATGTCGTACAGCGCTTTCCGCGCCGGAAACGGCGGCATGAGCGTGAAGGACATCCCGTCCTGAACGGCCATTTGACAGGCCAGGCAGGTTCTGACCTTAGGGTCGTCTTTGGTGCGGTAGTAGGTGGCGCAGGCGCCGCAGAAGCCGCCGAGGCAGCCGGCTCCACGCACCACCTCCTGGCCCGTGTACCAGAGCGCTTTGATGACCGTGATGCCTTCCGGCACTTCATACTTCTTGCCGGAGATTTCGACAGTCACCATCCGAGGCTTCATCACCTCGGGTTGATCGATCACGTTGGTGTCTTCTTGTGCCATAGTTCACATCCGTTATCAGCGCGTCACATTGAGCCTTCGAACGTCGCGCCGACTGATCTGGCCACTGACCGCTGATGGCCTCCTATGCGATCGCGTCGACAATCGCGTTCAGCGTCACGCTCGGACGCATGGCCTTTGATGCCTTCGCATCATCGGGATGATAGTACCCGCCGACATCAACCGGCTTGCCTTGGGCCGCAAGCAATTCAGCCGAAATCTTCGCCTCATTGTCCGCCATCTCCTTGGCAATCTTGGTAAACCGCGCCGCGAGACTCTTGTCCTGCGTCTGCTGGGCCAAGGCGTGAGCCCAATAGAGCGCCAGATAAAAATGGCTGCCGCGGTTATCGATTTCGCCCACTTTGCGGGCCGGCGACTTATTGCTCTCCAGGAACTTGGCGTTGGCCTGATCGAGGGTGTCCGCCAGAATCTTCGCGGCTTGATTGTCGGCGACTTTAGCGAGGTGTTCCAAGGACGCGGCCAACGCGAGGAATTCACCGAGCGAATCCCACCGCAGATAGCCTTCTTCCTGAAACTGCTGCACATGTTTCGGGGCGGACCCCCCGGCACCGGTCTCGAAGAGGCCACCGCCATTCAGCAACGGAACGATTGAGAGCATCTTGGCGCTGGTCCCGATCTCGAGGATCGGAAAGAGATCCGTGAGATAGTCGCGCAACACGTTCCCCGTCACAGAGATCGTGTCCTTGCCTTCCTTGATCCGCTCCAACGACAACCGCGTCGCCTCGGCCGGAGTCATGATGCGAATGTCCAGGCCCTGGGTATCGTGCTCTTTCAAATAGCGTTCGACCTTCGTGATCAATTGCGCGTCATGCGCCCGGTCCTTGTTGAGCCAGAAAATCGCCGGCGCGCCGGTGGCTTTCGCGCGGGTGACCGCGAGCTTGACCCAGTCCCGGATCGGCGCATCTTTTACCTGGCACATACGCCAGATATCGCCTTCCTCGACCTGATGCTCCAGGAGCGTCTTCCCCGCGGCATCGACCACACGGATGGTGCCGTTGCCCGGTGCCTTGAAGGTCTTATCGTGGGAACCATATTCTTCCGCCGCCTGAGCCATGAGTCCGACATTGGGCACGCTGCCCATCGTCTTCGGATCAAGTGCACCGTACTTCTTACAAAACTCCACCACCTCGTGGTAGACCGGCGCATAACTGCCATCCGGGATGACGCATTTGGTGTCCGCCAGCTTGCCGTCAGGACCCCACATCTTGCCGCTGTCGCGAATGACCGGCGGCATGGAGGCGTCGATGATGATGTCGCTGGGCACATGCAGGTTGGTGATGCCCTTGTCGGAGTTCACCATCGCCATCGGAGGACGCTTTTGATAGACGGCTTGAATATCGGCCTCGATCGCTTTGCGCTGATCGTCGGGCAAGGCCTTGATCTTCGCGTAGAGGTCGCCCAGGCCGTTGTCCGGGTCAACGCCCAACTTCTTGAGCGTCTCGCCATGCTTCTCGAACACGTCTTTGAAGTACACCGTCACCGCATGACCGAAGATCTTCGGATCCGAGACCTTCATCATGGTGGCTTTCATGTGCAGTGAGAACAAGACGCCCCGTTGCTTGGCATCTTCGATCTGCTCCTCGAGGAACTGCCGCAGGGCCCGCTTGCTCATGAAGGTGGCATCGATGACTTCCCCCGCCTGCAACGCCACTTTCGGCTTGAGCACCGTCGTCTTGCCATCCTGACCGACGAACTCGATCCGCGCATCGGTCGCCGCGGCCATGGTCATCGACTTTTCGTTGGATCGGAAATCGCCGCCCTTCATGTGGGAGACGTGCGTTTTTGAATCCGGGCTCCAGGCTCCCATCTTGTGCGGATGCTTTCGGGTATGGGCCTTGACGGAAAGCGGCGCCCGGCGATCCGAGTTGCCTTCACGCAGCACCGGGTTTACGGCACTGCCTTTGACTTTGTCGTAGCGCGTCTTGATGTCCTTCTCTTTGTCGTCTTTCGGGTTTTCCGGGTAATCCGGAACCTTATATCCCTGACTCTGCAATTCCTTGATCGCTTCTTGGAGTTGAGGAAGCGAGGCGCTGATATTGGGCAGCTTGATGATATTCGCTTCCGGCGTCTTGGCCAGTTCGCCTAATTCAGAGAGCGCGTCCGGCTGCTTCTGCTGAGGCGTGAGATACTCAGGAAACACTGCCAGAATGCGGCCGGCCAATGAGATATCCCGCAATTCCACGGATACCCCGGCGGCCTTGCTGAACGCATTGATGATCGGCAAGAACGAATACGTGGCCAACATCGGCGCTTCGTCTGTCTTTGTATAGATGATCTTCGACGCTTTGGTCGTCATAATTGTCCCTCTTTCCCTACTTTGTTAGTTCAGCGCATTCAGCGCCGAACCAGCCTTGAACCACGCAATCTGCTGCTCCGTCATGCTGTGGTTCGCCTGAATGGTGAGCGCCTGCCCACCCGCCTTGTGGATGGTGACTTGCACCGGCTTGCCGGGCGCCAGACCTTGTAGTCCCGTGATGCTGATGCGGTCCTGTTGTTCAATCTTCTCGTAATCTTTTACATCGGCGAACGTCAACGCCAGAATGCCCTGCTTCTTGAGATTCGTCTCATGAATGCGCGCGAAACTCTTGGTGATGACCACTCGAACGTTCAAGAACCGGGGCGACATGGCCGCGTGCTCGCGGCTGCTGCCCTCGCCGTAGTTCTCGTCTCCCACCACGATGGAGCCGATCCCTTGCGCTTTGTAGCGCCGCGCGATCTGCGCGATCGTCAAAGCCGATTCGCCGGTCAGCACATCGGTGCCCTTGCCGGGTTCGGTCGAGAACGCGTTATTTGCACCCAGAAACATATTGTCGCTGATCTTGTCCAGGTGACCGCGGAACTTGAGCCACGGGCCCGCCGGCGAGATGTGGTCGGTCGTGGTCTTTCCCTTGGTCTTGATCAGGAGCGGCATCTTCTCGAAGTCCTTGCCGTCCCATCGCGGAAAGGGCTGCAGTAACTGCAACCGCTCGCTGGTCGGCGGGACGTCAACGGTCAGGGCATCGCCGTTTTCGGCCGGCGCGACAAATCCTTCCTCGCCCTTGGCAAACCCCTTGGCAGGCAGCTCTTCGCCCTGCGGCGGTTCAAACTTGAATTCCCTTCCGTCCGCGCCTTTGAGCTTCTGGTTGACCGGATCAAACCCCAAGTCACCCGTGATGGCGTAGGCCGTCACGACTTCCGGACTGGCGAGAAATGACAATGTTTCGCTGATGCCGTCATTCCGTCCCGGGAAGTTGCGATTGAACGAACTGACGATGGAATCGGCCTTGCCCTTAACCCCGTCGGCACGCTTCCACTGTCCGATGCAGGGCCCGCAGGAGTTCGACAGCACCGTCCCGCCCAACTGCTCGAACGTGTCGAGGAACCCGTCGCGCTTCATCGTATGATAGATGCGCTCGGAGCCCGGCGACACCAGGAAGGAAGCTTTAGCCTTCAATCCCGCCTTGAGTCCCTGCCGTGCGATGTGCGCCGAACGGCTGATGTCCTCATAAGAAGAGTTCGTGCAGCTTCCGATCAAGGCGGCCTTCAACTCGACCGGATAGCCCTTCTCCTTGGCTTCCGCCGCCAGCTTGGAAATCGGCCTGGCCAGATCCGGCGTGTGCGGTCCGACCACATGCGGTTCAAGCTTCGAGAGATCGACCTCGACGATTTGATCGTAATATTTCTCCGGCGATTGGTAGACCTCGGGATCGGCCACCAACAAATCTTTATGGGACTGCGCGAAGGTCGCCAGGTCTGCCCGATCGGTAATGTTCATATAGGCAACCATCTTCTGGTCGAACGGAAACACGGAGGTGGTGGCTCCGAGTTCCGCCCCCATATTGCAAATGGTGCCCTTGCCGGTTGCACTGATCGTCTCGGCGCCGGGACCGAAGTATTCCACAATCTTGTTGGTGCCGCCCTTCACCGTCAGCAGTCCGCACAGATACAAGATGACGTCCTTCGGGGAAGCCCAGCCGTTCAGTTTTCCGGTCAACCGTACGCCGATGAGTTTTGGATCGAGAACTTCCCAAGGAAGTCCGGCCATCACTTCACCGGCATCGGCGCCGCCAACCCCGATCGCCAGGCCGCCCAAGCCGCCGCCGTTCGGCGTGTGGGAATCCGTCCCGATGATCAAAGAACCGGGAAAAGCATAGTTCTCCAACACGACTTGATGGATGATGCCCGCTCCCGGCTTCCAGAATCCGATGCCGTACTTCTTCGCGGCGGAGGCCAGGAAATTATAGACTTCCTTGTTTTCATCCATTGCCCGGAGCAGATCCT
The DNA here is from genome assembly GCA_965285945.1 of uncultured bacterium. Classification (GTDB taxonomy): domain Bacteria; phylum Nitrospirota; class Nitrospiria; order Nitrospirales; family Nitrospiraceae; genus Nitrospira_D. Next base: position 9,533 of record CBDIWP010000012.1, read on the forward strand.
TCTCCGACCCCATTTCCGCGCGAATCAAGTGATCGCAATGGATGGTGCTCGGCACGGCCACTTTCTTCTTATTGGCCTGCATGAACTGCAACATGGCCATCTGAGCCGTAGCATCCTGCATCGCCACGCGATCAGGACGGAGGGCCAACATGGCCTTGCCACGTTCCCACTGTTGCGAGTCAAAATTGTCGGCGTGAGACACGAGGATTTTTTCGGCTAACGTCAATCCGCGGCCGAATTTCTTCCTGGCCTTGGCAAACAGGTCAGGCATCTTCGCATAGAGATTTTTGGCAAGATCTATCGACATGATTGAACCCTCGGTTATTGGTGTTTAGTTTTGAGTGTTCAGTCTTACGTTCCGTCGCAACTCACAACTCAAAACTCAAAGGTCACAACTTCATTTCAAGGGCGGCACTTCCCGGCGCTTCGGGGCCGCGTAATTGACCAGGTAGTCAAACAGCCGGATCAAGCGGCTGTCCTGGCGCTTTTGGTCCACCCAATGCCCGATCAATCCGATGGTCCGCGACAGAATGAAAAAGCCGTTCAAGCTGTCCACCGGAAACCCGATGTCGACCAGCACCGCCGCCATCGTCCCATCCACGTTCAAAATCAGATTATCCTTTTTGGCCGCCGTCACTTTTTCGACTTCCAGCGCAAAGTCCAAGCAGGGCGTCTTGATGTTCAAGCTCTTCACGTAGCCGACCAGTTCCTTCACCCGCTTGTCCGGATTGCGCAAGCTCTTGACCCGATGGCCGATGCCCGGCACCGGTCCATGGTTCTTCTTCATGTAGGCGAGGAACTCGTCGACGGTCATCTTGTTGTCGACGGCATACTTGAAAAACCGGCCGGCATCGGTGACGGCCCCGCCGAAGCGTGGACCGATCATGATCATGCCGGCTGCCACAGATTGCGATAACCCGATTCCGGCGCAGGCCGCCAGAATCGTCGCATAAGCGCCGCTGACACAGGGGCCGTGATCGGCGGACAACATCATGATCCGCTTGACGATTTCGGCCTCCTGCTTGGAGATCAGCCGCTTGTCCCACAACAGGCCCATCACATGTGGGATTTCATATCCCTTATTGATCAGTTCAGAAGCGGGATAGCCGTCGTAGCACGGTTCGTCGCCGCGATCGTCGCTGATCGTCGTGCGAATCAGCGGCGCCACCATGACTTCATCCGCCTTCATGGCCTCTTCAATGGATTTCGGCAGTCGGGGCAGGACGGCCGGCTCGACCGGCTCCTTCACCTGGCCGGACTTCAGTAACTGCTGATACGTCTCTTTGATCGCCGGGCCAAGCGCCCCGAAAGTGGCCGGGACGATCGCACCGGCTTTCTTGAGCGCATCGGATTTGGAACGGGCCGAACCTTCACCTTTCATGCCTTCTTTGGCGCCGGCATGGCCGAATTTCATTCCCTTCGGCAGACTCTCCTGGCAGAAGCCCGACACGACGGCGATCAAGGTGACACGCCGCTTTTTGGCTCCATACCACTCGGCGGCGCGCTCCTCCAGGTCGCCGCCCATTTCACCGACGATGACGACGGCCTTCGTCTGCGGATCGTTTTCGAACATTTCGAGATAGCTGACGTAGTCCGTTCCGGGGTAGGCGTCACCCCCGATTCCGATGGCGGTCGTAATGCCGTCGGCGAATTGTGAGCAGATCCAGATAATCTCATTGGAAAGTCCGCCGGACTTCGTGATGACGCCGAACGAGCCTTCACGATAGAGCTTGGAGAGGACGAGGTTATCAAACGCCCCGCCGATGACCCCTAAACGGCAGGCGCCGGCCGAGATGATCCCGATGGAAGAAGGGCCGTTGAAGACCTTCCCCAACTTGCGCGCATGGGCGCCCAGGAGTTTTGCGTCTTTTTCAGGCACCCCTTCGGTGATCATGGAGACGACCTTAATGTGCGGATCATCGAGAGCCTCCATCCCGCCTTTCATCGCACGATCGGCGCCGATATAGACAAGGCTGGTATTGATAGCGGGATGGTGCTTGGTGGCTTCGGCGATCGATTTATAGACCGGGATGGCAATCAACCCGCTGCCGTAGGGCACCTCGTTGGTCTTGCCGGCATCGGGCGGATACACGAACGCTTCGACGTTGAGGGGGCGCTTGATCAAGTAACAAAACTCGGCCATGCGGCGGGCGGCGTTGACGCCGGCTTGACCGCCCTGAATCACCACCCGGGTGTCTTTATTTGCGAGAATGCTCATCGGGATCTCCCCTTGTGCCAGTACGGTATGGATGGGCTATTTCTGTTGAAGCGCCTTATCGACGATGTCGGTGAGCGGTGTGTTGCGGTCGAAGACGTTGATGTCAAACCCTTCGTCTTTGAGCGCGCGCATCGCATCAAGGCCTTCCTTCTCGCGCGGGCCTCCGCGGCGCACCCATATCTTGACGTTCTTAAGCTTCCCTTCCGACTGGGCCTTCCGGAAGCCGTTGATAATCCCGCCGAAGGTCTTTTTTACATCGGTAAAGTTCGCAATAGCCCCGCCGACGATGATGTTCTTGATGCCGGGCAGCGAGCAAACTTTTTCAGTGAGGACCTCCACCGCCCAATCCGGCGGATCGCCGGAATATTCCGCGTAATTGGCCAACTTGCCGCCGCGCGCGACCACCGCATCGGAGTAGTACACGCTCGCGCCGCCGCCGGCCGGCAGCATGGCCGTATCGCCGCCTGGGATCTCGATGAACTTGACGGAGCCTTTGATCTTGCTGTCGACCGCCATGACTTCCATTTCGGCTGTGCTGTAGGCGCGTCCGAATTCGGCTGCGAACTGAAAATTCCAGTCCGGATGCCGGAATTTTGCGTCGCCATCGAGCAAGGTCACCGCATCCAAAGCGACCAACTCGCCATCACTCTCCCGCGTGACGACCGGATTGACTTCAAGATATTGAGCATCTTCGTTATCGAAGCAGGTAAACATTTTCCCGGCGAAGTCCGCCATCTTCTTCGTGAGGGGCCCGGCAAAACCGGCTTCCTTGGCCAACTTTTCCAGCGCCTCAGGCGCCGGCTGTTGTCCCACATCCAAAGTCAATCGCTTCACACGGTCCCAATTGGATTCCACTTCAATACCGCCGCAATTCGCAACCAGAACCTCGCTGCCTTCCCTGGTCGACTTGACGGCGCAATAATATTCTTCCTTGTGCGGGACCATTTCGGACACGATGACCTGTGAGACCGTAATGCTGCCGACCTCACGGCCGATCATTTCCTTTGTGGCTGCGACGGCGGCCGTGAGATCGAGACCCACCTTGACGAGCCCGAGCTTGAACCGGGACCCGAGCGCTTCATGAGCCTTGACGACCAGCTTGGACTGCTTCATCCATTCGTTGGCCTGGCCGAGCTTCGAGAGTTCGTCCGCTGATGTGACGACAACGTAATTCGGTACCGCGATTCCCCACTTCTTCATCAGTCCCATCCCGGGACCCTCAAGCACCTTGGCCATGGCGTGGTCTCCTTAGCAAACAAGTGAACAGAGCGATAGGAAAGCGGATTCTAGCCAAATTAGCGGGGCGACACAATACACCAGAGGGACTAACCTGGGGGAGCACAAAAGGCCTAGTGCTCAGGAAATGAGCGGGTACTGAGCCCCTCGTTAAACCTCTGAAACTGCGCCTGCTCTCATTCGTCGGTCGGGAGGCTGCCTGCTGGCACTCCGCTTTTGGCAGGCGGGGCAGTAAAAGGAACTGCGCTCGCTCTGCAAGCGTCGTATGAGCGCCCCGCACTCGTTGTGACAGGATTGGCCTTCCTTGCCATACACCAGATGCTGCTCTTTATAGCGTCCCGCTGATCCGTCCGGCGCATAGAAATCTTTCACACTGGACCCCCCACAGCGTATGGCTTCCTGCAAGACGGACTGCATCGTGCCGTGGAGTCGCTGCGCGGCGGCCATGGTAAGCCGGCTTGCAATCGTATTGGGATGCAAGGCGGTGCGAAAAAGAATCTCGTTCGCATAAATATTCCCGATGCCGGCAATGCTCTGCTGGTGCATCAAAAGCGGCTTCAGGCGCCGGCGCGAGCGCCGCAGGAACGCCACGAAGTCATCTTGACTCACCGAGAGCGGATCGCAGCCGAAGCGGCGGCTGACATATCGTGCGAGACCTTCGGGATCGAGCAATGAAAGGCGCCCGAACCGCCGGGGATTCCAATATCGAAGAGTGCCACCGGGATCGTTTTCGAACCTGATGATCACGTGGGTATGCTGGGGATGTTTGACGGCGGCCGAAGGAAACAACAGGAGCCCGGTCATGCCCAATTCAGCGACGAGATAGCCCACCTGGGCTCCCTGCTCCATCTCAAGGATGACGCTTTTCCCCTGCCGGCTCACGGCCCGGATGACGCTTCCGCGATACCACCCGACACGGTCAACGCCTTCACGAACGATATCCGCACGGCCCACCCAGATATCCGCGAGGCGCCTTCCGATCAGACGCGATCGTATTTGCATGGCGGTGACTTCAGCTTCTGGCAATTCAGGCATGACCTAACCTTCACGGACCGGGTCACATAGGAAACTCATTACGCCATGAGACGAGACGAAAAGGCAACGGATGGGCTAGAGACTCGGGACGGGCCCCGGTGTGGGCTCCAGGGCTTGGGCGGAGGACTGGTCGCCCTTTATGCGGGCGGTACGCAGCTTGATGACCTCGCGAATGGCACGCTGGAGGCCTGGTAAAGGCATGGCGCCAGGCCGTCTCATTTTCACGAGCTTGAGGGCCTCGTCATACGACAGACCCTGCGCGCAGCACAGATAGGCGATGACAACGGACACGGATCGGCCCATCCCGGCTCGGCAGCAGACCATCACCCGGCACTTGGCACGACGGTCTTCGATCCATTGGACCGATTGTGCGAGCAGGACGGGATCCGGCTCGGCGAATTCTGTAAGCGGGATCTTGGTGTAATCAATTCCTGCCGTAGGCCGGACCGTATGCTCCGCAGCCACAAATAACAGCGCACGGATCATCGGGGACGGATCGCGCGCATCTTCAAGGTTGCCGACTAGCAGCCAATCAGTGACCAGGTGCATTGTGTTCAAAGTATAGAGTAGCATGCCGTCGGGCAACAGATACTTTGCACTTGGTGCGGTCTGATGCGATCGGTTGCGGACCGGTGCGGCGCCCCGTATACTCGCCTACACACAGAGGACTGAGAGACTATGAGCCGTCCGAGTCTTGAACAAGTAGAACAACGCCTAAGCAGCGTGAAGTGTGCGATCTGCAAAACGAGCCAGTTCATGGTCGATCGCCGCACATTACAGCCGGACGGCGAATGCAAAGGCGTGTGCAAACAATGCCGGTATTCATTTCCGATCCATACAGATATGGAGTTTTACGAGCGAACGCAACCGGATATCCCTTATTTGATGCGAACGATTCCCTGCCCCAAGTGTGAAACGCAAGGCGTGTCATTGGACTTCCGCATCGTCATGTCCGTGCGGGAAGCCCACTATTTCGTGACTTGTACGGCTTGTTCGCATCCCTTCAATGAAAGATCCCTCCTTGAAGCGTTTGAATAACCCACCGAAAGCCGAATGGTGTATACTGAGGCCATGATGGAACCAACGCCCAAGACACCGGAAACGCCGGCCCCCAAACGGAAAGAAATACCGCTGGTATCGGTGCCGAACGATCGCGACATGATCGCTGAAGAGATGGCGGAACTGTTTGACGAAGACCGGGTCAGCCACCAGCATGGCAGCTCGGAGCCGGAAGCCGATTAGCTAGGCCTTCCGGACGATCTTCACCACACCGGTTCCTTCAATTCTCCCCAGGCTCGACATCTTTCCGTTCCGCTCTTTTCTGACGATGCCGTCAATGAGGACGAGTGCGCCTCGATGACAGGCGTCGAAATCGGCATTCGAGTCAGTGGCCTTCCGATCCAGCCGTCCCACTTCGGAGCGGCCGCGTTCATTGCAAAGCCATGCTCGCTGTTCACCCTTGAAGACCAGTCGTTCACTCACCACACGATAGAGGTCGGGCTGGCGCGGCACAATCGTCCGGCCATCCGTACGGAGCAACAGATACGAGAACTTGAGGGCGTCCTTAATGAAGTGCAATTCCTTGTCTAACGCAGTTATCCAGGGAGGAGGCTCCCATGCCCTCTCCTCATGGCACCAATCCTCCGCTTTGACCAATGCAGGACAGGGTCCCTCATGCAGGCAGGGGCTATACAGGGCACAGACACCTTCTTCCAATAGTCGATCCCTGACCTGGTGAAGGGCGCGAGCCGTGGAGCGTAAGGCGGGCTCGACGATCATCAACGTCCCGTCCGGCTTGAGAACCGATACAAGCTGCGCGACGAAGCCGGCGCGTCTCTCGAGCCAGTCTGATGAGTCGTGAAAGAGCTCGTTCAGTGAGTTGGCCACGATGATCAGATCGAAGGGTGCCTGACCGGCGACAGCGGAACAAGCTTCGATCCTGAATTGTTCGAGCTGCTCAGTGGAGATACGCAACTGATCCTTCACGCTGTTCATCTGCCGCCCGGACAAGCTCCATAAGCGCGCCAGTTCCGCCAGAGCCGCTTGTGATTGATCGATCGCCGTGACGTGAAGAGGCGTGGTCTTGCATGGGTCACCGGTTCTCAACCAATCGCGCACGGCGAGGGACGCAGTCCCCGGTCCGGCTCCCACATCGAGCACCGAAAGCGCCGCTTTATCCGCCCAGTCTTTGGGCAACTCGTCGAGGAGAACCTGAATCTTGGCAAAGTTGACCGGAAGAAAATAGGCCGCATAGCCCGCGGACAGCGAAGGATCGTCGAGATATCGGGCACTCAATCCGCTGCGCTCTTTCGTAAACAGCTTGGAGAGCCGTGCAATACTGAGGGCGAGCGACGGCCCCGGGTGTGAGCCAGACAGGGATTGGAAGAGCCCCAGCGCCTGCTCCGAAAGACGATAGCGCGGCCGCTGGTTGATGGGCTCCATATGCTAGTGTATGCTCAGGCCGTCAGGGAGGACAACTATGACAGACGAGATTCTCCAGTCGTATCGCGAAGTGGAGCAGGCGATGGAGCGCTTTACGCTCATGCTCCAGGAGCAGGTGACCGTGCTGCAACGCTCGGAAGGACCCGAGTCGGATAAGCTCGTACGGATGACGCACGGCTATAAGGCCATGCGTGACAGCGCCCTGATTTATTTATCGTACGCCAAATATGTCGCCCATGGCATGCCAGCCAGCGAAGAAATGGTTCAGGACGAAATCCAGGGGTAGGCGCGGCTGTTCATATCAAAAGGAAAGGGCCCGCCCGGGACAACCGGGCGAGCCCTTTTTGTTCTCTTTTGAAGCGCTCAGATGCTACGCATGAACTGCGCAACCTCGTCAGGATTGACCGCGCCGCCCATGATAGAAGACAACGCGACGTTCGTGGACTTCTTCCCCGTCATACCGGACTCTACCTCATCCACAATCAATTCGACCGGCATCGATTGACCGCCATACACGCGCGGGCCGCCGATGATCTTGGCCTTGGAGAAGCCATAAATCGCCGTGGCCACTTCTTTGGCCAGCCACCCGACATAGTTAAATTCCGGCACGACAATGAGTTTCGCCTTGCCACAGAGGGCACGCAATTCCTGTGTCGGGAAGGGGCGCAACGAACGGACTTTGATCAAACCGATCTTGATGCCCTTTTCAGCACAAATGCGCACCGCCTCACGCGACTGGGCCGCCGCGCTTCCCGAAGCAATGATCACAGCCTCGGCGTCATCCACATTTTCCGCCGTGAGCAATCCACCCATGTACTGATTGATGTACTTGCGGGAGCGCTCCACAGCAGCCCACACTTCCTGTTGCCAGACCGCATGAATGTTGTAGGCCATAAAATTTGACTTTTGAACGGGGGCGTCGCGAGACAGGCGCGCGGGCGGATTCTCCGCATCCAAGACGGGCACTGCGCCGCGCCAGGCTTCCCGGGGCGGGAGCTTGATGCCCCGATCCTGCATGCGCACATACCCGCGGGCATGAGTGACGAAGAACCCATCGCAGCACACACCCACCGGCAACGTCACGTCATTCTTCTCGCTGATCGTAAACCCGGTCATGATGAAATCGAACATGTCCTGTTGATTCTCAGCATGGAAGACGATCATGCCGCAATTGAGTAGATACGATATCTCAATATTGTCGGGCTGAATGGCCAGGGGAGCATTGACCACACGGCAGGTAAACATGGCCACGGCCGGCAAGCGGTGTCCTGGCCATGACGCGATACCTTCCAGGCCCCGCAAGGTCCCGGGACCCGCCGTCGCGGTAAAGCAACGCACACCAGCCCGGGATCCGCCGGCGATCGCCGCCATCACACCGACTTCTTCCTCACCGCGATAGTACTCTTTGACATAGCCTTCGCCGTACAGCACGCCGACCAGCTGCATGGTCTCGCTCTGAGGGGTGATCGGATAGGCAATCGCCATGTCGACATTGGATCGGCGAATCGCTTCCTTGGCGGCTTCGCTGCCGGTGATAAATTCTTTCGTCCGCGGGGCCTCCTGGAACATATATTCCGGCGTGACGATCCGCTGTTTCTTCGCTTCCGCGTGGGGGTCTTTTTTCCCGTCTAGTTTCGGCGCGGCTACGCTCGTGATCGGATCGCCTTGCGGATTCGTTTTGACTTCTGTTTCGCTCATCGTTGCACCTCTTGGCTATATCGACCTTGATCCGGGCTCCTATCCCTCGCGCTTCATCTGCTCGGCGGAGTGGCCAAACGTGGCTGCGCTACCGAGACCGGCCGCAACAGGCGCAAAGGTGAGAGGATTGGTGTGTGTCCTGCCGCCATGGACTTTGGACTGAGTCCCCGTAAACCGGACGTTCTCTCCGTTTTCGGGCAGCTTGATGCCCAACTCTTCGCGAACCTTCTTGAAGATCTGCGCGGTCTTCTTCAGCTTGAGCGTGTCCGAATCGCGAATCGTCAACATGGCATCTTCGTGTCCCTGCTCGGCACAGATGGCCATGGTGCAGCAGTTCGTTCCCGCGCGGATCATCTTCAGGGTCAGATTTGCATAGTGGCAATGAACCCCGATAAAGATACAGGCTTCAATTTTGTTCCCCCATATCGTGAGATTCGGATGGTTGGGGTTGATCACTTCCTCGGGATCAATCTTGGGATATTTCGGCCGATAGTCAGGCATGGGGATGATCATGACATCGGGGATCTGAGCGGCAATCTCCAGCACCGCCTTCGCTTTCTCAACCGCATGATCGTTCCAGGCCCAGAGGACCAGCGGACCGGGGAATATCGTGGCATTGGGGCTGGTCAGCATCTTGCGAGCCATTTCCTCGATGACCTTGTCCTCGTTCTCCTCGAGCAACCCGTAGTAGAGCCCTTGTCCCGGATCAGGGAGGGCGACCCCGAGCTGCGCTGCAGATGGAGGATGAAATCCGGCCGGCCCGGGAACAATAATCTTCTCTCTCGTATCTTGCGTAATTGCCACGCCCATTCCCCTTTCTTACCGCTACCCGACGACCGGGCTTGCCAACACTGCCGTCGTGCTCTTTTCACCGTACGTGATGTTGTCGGTCAAGGCAGCCTTCGGCAACTGATCGATCATGATCATCTTGATGGCATTATTCTTCGCCATGTTGTCACACACCCAGACGCACTGTGCACAGCCCTTGCAGCGGTCAACGGCCACATAGGCCGACCCGTACTTAAATCCCCGGTCCTTCCCCATCTCTTCGCTATACAGGATGGTATTGGCTTCCGGGCAATATTGCGTGCACAGCTTACAGCTCTTTGCGGCGCAGATTTCCACATTGATATCAGCTACGAGGTACATCGAAACTCCTTCCGTATCGCCATTACGCGGTGGCCGCAGCCACGGGCTCTTCCACACGCTTGACGTCGGGGGAAGCCCAGCCGTGGTCAACGGCGTAATTCCACCCGGCCCGCATGACGGCGACATTTTTATCGATCAATTCTTGCTTCTTCTTGAATTTCCGTTCCACGACGCTGTCGAGCGCGGCTGTACCGCCGGACACCACGAACCCTTTGCCCAGGAACCGGTCCTTCACGGCCTGCTCCAACCCCAACATGTTGGTGAGGCCGGTAATCGCACCGATGCACCCCATCAGCGCCATATTGGTCGCGAGGTCCATTCCGGCAACTTCCAGGGAAAGCTTGGTGGCCGGAAAGTAGTAGAGCTTCGCACGCCGCTCTTCCAATTCGGCGGCTTGATCCTTGTGCAGCTTCATCGGCCCGTCGTTGTTGATCAGCGCAATTCCGTCCTCCTTCAAACCGAAGTAGAACGGCATCGTGTAGGACTTGCCGTGGGTGATCACCTGCGGGTGGAAGATGATAATGATGTGAGGGAACGTGATTTCACCAATCTCGTAAATCGGCTCATCGGACACTCGCACATAGCTTTCCACCGGCGCCATGCGCTTTTCCGATCCGTAAAACGGCACAATCGTGCTTTCACCACCAGCATTGATGACGGCCGTGCTGAGGATGTGGGAGCCCGTCACGACGCCCTGACCGCCGACACCCGCCATCCGAATGTTAAAACGTTTTGCCATGGATCGACCCTCCTTACCGGTCGGACTTAAGCCTTGGGAATTGCGCCAGCAGGAGCAGCCGGCTTCGGAAGAAATTCCTTGTAGCCATACCGTTCCGTCAAGTACTGCTTGGCCTCATCGCTGACATATTCAGAGAAGGCATACCGATCGTTTTCCACCGTCTTGGCATCTTCCATGACCTTGTCGGTCGGGATGGCGTACTCGATGTTGCAGGACGTGTAGGCTTGAATATAGGCTGAGCCCACTTCGCGGGCGATTAGGACCGCTTTCTTAATGACGCTTTCAACCCGGCGCGGATTATTGGGTACCACCGTCGCCACGTAGGCGCAACCGGCCACTTTTGCCATCTGCAGCATATCCATCTTCTCGAACTTCTTGCCGAGCGGAGCCATTTTCAAGACGGCGCCGCGGTTCGTCATGCCGCTTTCTTGTCCTCCGGTGTTGCCATACACTTCATTGTCCAACATGATCGTCGTAAACCGTTCCTTCCGGAACCATGAGTGCAACACTTGCTGGAACCCGATATCGGCCGTTCCACCGTCACCCGCCATCACGACCACATCTTTCGGCTTATCGCCGAAACGAAGGCGCAGGCCGCGGGAAAGTCCGCTTGCGACGCCGTTCTGATCGCCGTAGTTGCCATACACGAACGGGATCGCCGCTTGTGAGATCGCCAGTCGACCACAACCTGCCGTGCCGACCATGATCGTGTCTTCCGGGTTCGGAACTGCAATCATCGCAAGGCGAATAAAGAGGGTCATCGCGCAACCGGCGCACATGGGGTGCTCTTCCAGAATTTCCTTGAAGCTGCCCATCTGCGAGACAGACATCTTCTTTCCAAAGGGCCCATGTTCGACCATGTCCCGATATTCTTTCGGCATGAATTTCTCAAAGCCGTTTGAAAACTTCACGTAATCGAGACTCATCAGGCACCTCCCTTATGTCGCTGCAACAGCAAGCCGTTGCTTTATGTGTTCAACGCTATCCCAGGAACGTTAGTCGCGAGTAGGACAATGAGGATGGACGACGATATAGCTGTCTCGCCATGACCCGGTGCCCATCCTAGCAAAGCTGAAAAAAGGCTGTCAATTTATAAGTTGCCGCTTCCCCCGTAGGAAGACGTCCACCAAAATTCTATAACGCCCTGAATTTCATAGCAACTTCGCAGAAGGCCCAAGGCTTTCGAAAGAAGGCCTAGGGTTCGGCAGGGGGATAGGCCATTCGCCCCAAGATCCATTATTGAGAGGTCTATCGTACCGGTGGATTTAATCGGGGGAAAGCCGCTGTAGTGATTGCCGTTTGAACCGAAATCCGTTTACACTGCGAAGAATGGCGATACGCGTTCTCATACCGGGCGAAGACGAGGCAGGGACGCATGTCGGCGGTGTCCATAAGCGCCCCCCTATCCCTGACCAGTCACTGAAGGCCGAATGCCCGAAGTTCATGGCCCATGGACCCTGCGGCGGCGTTCGCAAGGGAGGCTTCTGCGAGGTCTATCCTGACATGAAATGCCCATGGGTCACTCTCTACATCGAGCTGGACAAAATCGGCCAGACTGATTGGATGAAACAAGTCTGAACATGAGGAACGAACATAGTGAAGGGTAAAACGAACAAACAGAAGAAGGCCAAGACCACAAGACTCGGCTACAACGAAGAGCACGCGAAAAGCGGAATTACGGCGACGTTGCCCGACATTGAGACCTTTCCGAACCAATATAAAGGCTACGAAATCACCATCGAAATTCCTGAATATACCGCCATCTGCCCGAAGACCAACCTGCCGGACTTCGGCACAATCATCGTCCAGTACATGCCGGATAAGCAGTGCCTCGAGCTGAAATCGCTCAAGATGTACATCCATGCCTACCGCAATCTGGGTATTTTTTACGAAAATGCCGTCAACCGTATTCTCGCGGATATCGTGACATCGTGCCGGCCGGTCCGCGCCACAGTGACAGGTGAATTCTCCGCCCGTGGAGGTCTCAGCAGTACCATCGAAGCCCATTATCCATAGCAGACCCTAGCCCTGCACCGCCGGCCGCCAACTTCAACCAGCAACACACCGGATTCATCGAGCGATTGTCTGAGCGCCCCTGCCCCGATGGCTGAATAAGCCGGCAGTGCACCTGCCCGGGGGAGCCACAGAGCGCAGCCCTTGTTGTCTTTCCTGCCATCACAGGGTACTTTCACCCCGCGAAGAAGGAGCTGCCGGACATGGCCACATATGCCATCGGCGACGTGCAGGGCTGTTATCGCAGCCTCCAAAGACTCGTCGACCTCATTCACTTCGATCCCGCTTCTGACCGATTATGGTTTGTCGGCGACGTGGTGAATCGCGGCCCGGAGTCCCTGCAGGTTCTCCGTTACATCAAGAACCTCGGACCAGCTGCCCAAATGGTCCTTGGAAACCACGATCTTTTTTTGCTGGCGGCTGCCGAAGACCTTGTCAAACTGCGTCCGCACGACACGCTTCAGGATGTGCTGGCCGCCGTGGATGGGCCCGGCTTACTGGAGTGGTTGCGACGGCAACCGCTCCACCATCGCGAAGGATCCTATTTCATGGTGCACGCGGGCTTGTTGCCGCAATGGACGGTCGCGGAGGCCGACCGATTGGCGAAGGACACGGCGGCTGCGCTCGCCGGACCGCACTATCGGACCTTTCTGCATACGCTCTTCCATGACGCCCCTACACAATGGTCTTCCACCCTCTCGGGCTTTCAGCGCCTGGCCGCCATCGCGCGCGTGTTGACCCGCATCCGACTTTGCACGCCCGCCGGCCACATGGCCGTTGCCTTCTCAGGACCACCGGACGAGGCGCCTCTCGGATACTTACCCTGGTTTCGCATCCCCACGAGGCGAAGCGCCGACACCACCGTCGTCGTAGGCCACTGGGCCGCCCTCGGGCTCCACCTCGCGCATAACGTTGTGGCACTCGACAGCGGCTGTGTCTGGGGTGGATCCCTCACGGCCATCCGATTGGAAGACAGACAGATTACTCAGATCCCCTGCGACAATGCCGGGTGCCGGGATGAGTGAGCCTCAGGCGCCTGATCCTCATCGGACCCGCTATTCGCCGCGCCCGTTTCCCTCCTATCGCTACGTGCCTGGCACGTCTCCCCACCCTCGCCGTCATCCTGCAGGCCATTCGTATGGACAGCCTGAACCGACAGCGGAGCGCCTGGGGCCCGGTGAATGGCAGCGATCAGCCGACTATCTGTACGGCATCGACCTCTACAACTTTGCGTATTGGTGGGAATGCCATGAGGTGTTTGAAGCCTTCTGGCATGCGGCGGGACGCCGGACCGAACAAGGCCGCTTTTTTCAGGCGCTGATACAGCTGGCTGCAGCCAACGTGAAACTCGCACAAGGCAACGTGCCGGCCATGCGGAACCTGCTGCGGCATGGCCTCGCTCGCTTACAGAACCTCCCTCAATCCTATATGGGTGTCGATGTGGAGGGTTTGAAGCAGGCGTTGCTCGCTGGCATCGATCATCCGCACCCGCGAACGCCCTGTCTTGACCTGCACGTCACGCCATAAGCATGAGCAGGGGAACAAGGCGGCGTCAGTGGTAGGACTCGGACTGGGATGGGAATTTGCCTTGCTCGACTTCTTCTTTGTACCGCTGGAGTGCTTGCAGCGCATCGGCCTTTAGATGGGCGTAAGGCTTGACGAATTTCGGCACAAAGTCATCGAATAGACCCAAGAGATCATAGAGCACCAAGATTTGTCCGTCACAGTGCGGTCCGGCCCCGATGCCAACCGTCGGGATGGAGAGGGCTTGCGTGATGCTCTGAGCCACCTGGACCGGGATGGCTTCCAGCACGATCGCAAAGGCTCCGGCCGCTTCCAGCGCCTTCGCATCGTTGAGCAGAGTCGTCGCATGGTCCTGCGCCTTACCCTGCACTTTATATCCGCCCAGCGCATGGACCGATTGCGGCGTCATGCCCAGGTGTCCCATCACCGGAATGCCAATCCTGGTCATGGCGTGCACACGATCCACCATGGCTGCGCCGCCTTCCAGCTTGACCGCCGCGGCACCGGCTTGCAGAAATCGTCCCCCATTGCGCACCGCTTCTTCGATGCTCGCCTGGTACGACATAAACGGCATGTCGCCGATCACGAGCGCCTGCTCGGCGGCCCCGGCCACGAGCTTCGTGTGATACAGCATGTCATCCATCGTCACAGACAACGTGTTCGCCTTGCCTTGCACGACGACACCCAGTGAATCGCCCACCAGCATGGCGCTGATGCCTGCTTGCTCGACGATCCGAGCGAACAGCGCGTCGTACGCCGTCACGACGATCAGCTTTTTCTTCTCGCGCTTGTATTGTTGAAATTCGGGAATGGTCATCAGGCCAATTCAGCTTTGGTGATGATGTCCCCTAACCGATGCGTCGCCTTGATCGCCATGATATGGACCCCATCGCAATGCGGCCGCACGGCTTTGATCGTCCGGACGGCGATCTCGACGCCGACGTCTTCTGATTTGTCTCCGGCGGCTCTGAGCTCGTCGATCATGGCCTGCGGCACCGACACGCCGGGAATATTGGCATTCATGAATTCGGCCATCTTGGCATTACGCAACACGAGGATACCGGCGAGCACTTTTACATTGAAGGGCCGAACGGCTTTCATAAAGGCGGCAAACTGGTCAGGGTTGTAGATCGCCTGGGTTTGGAAAAATTGGGCGCCGGCTTTCACCTTGACTTCGAACTTGGCCAGCATCGGCCCAAGCGGATCAGCCTCCGGCGTCACGGCCGCGCCGATCGTAAAGCCGGTGGATCCATCCAGCTTATTGCCCGCCATATCACGGCCCCCGTTCAATCCCTGGACCAGCTGCATCACCTGCACGGAATCCAAGTCGTAGACAGGCTTGGCTTCTTTATGGTCCCCCACCGTCGGGTAGTCGCCGGTCAGGCACAAAATATTCCTGATGCCCAGCATGTGGGCGCCCAGCAGATCCGACTGCATCGCGATCCGGTTACGATCGCGGCAGGTCAGCTGCATCACCGGATCGTGGCCAAGTTCATAGAGCAAGCGGCAGACCGGCAACGAGCCGGCCCGGACGACAGCCGCGGTATTGTCCGTCACATTTACGCCATGCACACGCCCGACCAGCTGCTTGGCATTGTCCAACACCGCTGAGATATTGGTTCCCTTAGGCGGATTGTATTCGATCGTGACGGCAAACGTACCTCGTTCGAGAACCGCTTTTAAACGCTGTGGCTCAGGACTCACAACTCGGCTCCTTACTGCAATCCGGCCGCCCGTTTGGCGGATTCGACCGTGTTCTCCAATAACATCGCGATGGTCATCGGCCCCACCCCGCCGGGCACCGGACTGATCCAGCTCGCTTTCTGACTGACCGGCTCGAAATCGACATCGCCGCAGAGCTTGCCCTCGGGCGTTTTGTTCGTCCCGACGTCGATCACCACCGCACCGTCACGCACCATATCCGCCGTCACGAACTTCGCTTTGCCGATCGCCACCAGCAAGATCTCCGCTTCACGACACACGGCCGGGAGATCTTTGGTCTTGGAGTGACAGATGGTGACGGTCGCATTCCGCTGAAGCAGCATGAGGGCCAGCGGCTTGCCTACGATATTGCTTCGCCCCACGACCACGGCCCGCTTCCCTTCAATCGCCACCCCGGTGGACTCGATCATCTTGATCACACCTTTGGGCGTGCAGGCTTCAAACACCGGATGGCCTTCCACCAGGCGGCCCAAATTGTACGGATGAAAGCCGTCGGCATCCTTCAGAGGAGATACCGCTTCGAGAATCACTTTGCTGTCAATGTGCTTGGGTAACGGAAGCTGCACGAGAATGCCGTGGATCTGCGGGTCGGCGTTCTTCTTGTCGATCAAGGCGAGCAATTCCGCCTGAGTGGTGCTGACCGACAGCTTGTGATCATCCACGTGTATGCCCGCCAGTTCACAAGCCTTCTGTTTGTTTCTGACATAAATCTGAGAGGCCGGATCATCCCCCACCAGGATCGTCGCCAGCCCCGGTTTGATGCCTTTTTGCGCCAGCAATTCCGCCGATGCCTGAGCCAATCTGTCGCGCACCTGTTGCGCCAACGCCTTGCCGTCAATCAATCGTGCCGCCACAACATCCTCCTCTTGGCCTCCTGCCGAAGACAACGAAAATCACGGCACCTTAGCAGGGCAATTTTGCGCAAGTCAATGTGACCGAGGATCGCCTGAGGATGAACGAGACACGGCATTGCGCAAGTCCGCCTCTCCCTCGGACGACCGGCTCTCCGGAGTGTTCCTTGACAGGGTCTTCTTGCGTTGGCTACGATGCCGCACCAACAGGCATTGAGTCATTCGATCTTTGAACTTCCCATACACTACCCTCACATTTCGCTGGTCCGTCTGCTGGCCCCTGCTGGTTATGGCGCTCCTGCCACTCGCGTCCCCCGGCCAGGCGGCCCAGATAACAGGTCTCGAATCACCGAACAGCTTCGTCGGCGATCAGCAGGGGAAGGAGTATTTCATCTCCAATATCAACGGAGAGCCGGACGCCAGGGATAACAACGGATTCATCACCAAATTGGACACGGAAGGAAAGGTCACGAAGCTCAGGTTCATCCAGGGCGGCGTGGCAGACGTCCTGCTCCATGCGCCCAAGGGACTGGCCTTGGTTGGCCAAACGCTCTATGTGGCGGACCTCGACCAACTCAAAGGGTTTGATCGGACGACGGGGAAGCTCACCGTGTCGATTTCCTTCCCCGCGCCCGCCCCGGCCCATTCAGTTTCTCTCACCGATGTCACGCTCGGACCGAATGGCCTGCTGTATGCCTCCGATCAGGCAGCGAACAGCATTTATCGGATTGAACCGGCCGCCAACCATCGCGTCAGCCTCTTGATCCACGACGATCGGCTGGCGGGGCCGACCGGTATCGCGGTCCATCCGAAGACAAACCATCTCATTGCCGTCAGCTGGGAAAAAGGCAAGATCCTTGAGATTACGCCGGACGGGCACCTGACCGAGCTGGAACCCAACGGCTTTTTCACCGGCCGCTTTCAGAATCTGAGCGGCGTCGACTTTGACCGGTGGGGCAACATGTACGTGTCGGATTTTACGAAAGGCAAAATCTGGCGTATGACGCGGGATAATCGCTTCCAAGTCATCGCTGAGTACTTGTTCTCACCCGCCGATATCAGTATCGATCGCGCGAGCAATTTGATCCTGGTCCCCTATTATTACGCCCATGCCGCAGAAATGAATGGTCTCGAGGCCCCGTCCGACGGGAAACCCAAAGTGGACAAACGCACGTTGTCGGATTATGGGTTTGTCCCGCCGCCGCAGAAAACAGCCCCGGAAGGATCCGCCACGAAATGAGTGCCTGCGTCTATTGCCATCAACGCAAGGGCAAGCGTCCCTGTCCGGCGCTCCAGGGCTCGATCTGCAGCCTCTGCTGCGGCGAGCACCGCCTGGTGAGGGTTTCCTGTCCAAACGACTGTGTCTACCTGGACAGCGGAAGCGACTATCAGCAGAAACGGCTGGCAGAAGAATTCGTGCCGGTCCGGCGGGACTTTTATCGCGCGCTGAGCGAATTCGGCGGCAACAAGGCTGTCGCGCTCTTTAACCTCCTCGAAGTAGTCGTCTTCAGCTATTTTGAAAGGCGCCGTGACGGACAGGATGCGGAAGTCGTGGCTGCCATCCAGGCGCTCCGCCGGACGCTCAGCCCCCTGCATGTCCCGGCGGGCCCGACGCCGGTGTTCGCAGAGCAACTGATGAAGGAGTACGAAACCTTCAAGAAGCAGAACCCGGACCAGATCGCGGATTCCTCCGACGCTCCTGAAATCCTCGATCGAGCCATGCACTTTGTGTCAGAGTTTTCTGGCAAGGATTTTCAGTCGCGCCGGTTCCTGGGGGGGTTGATCGGATATGTGAAAGTGTATCATCCTCAGATCGCCGAGCATCTCAAGAAGAAGCACGAGCCGGGACACATCGTGCTGCCAGGACAATCTTTCATGCCCCCGCCGGCGCCGGAGGCCCATACGCACGGCCCGGGCTGTGCGCATCATCATTAGCTTCTTGTTGGCTTAGCCGGCCTGTGCGGGCGCTCTGGCTTGCAGGGCCAGACAACCAGCGGCCTCGTTCGGTCGCACACTGATCTGGATCCCATTTCACGCACGCCGATTGACCTGGGGGCACACCGCTGTCGATTGCCATCGTCGTATCTTCTCCAGGCAACCAAATCCGCAGGATGGCAACGGTGCCGGAATGACCCGGACCCGTCGTCTATGCAGCCAGCCCTTCGATAATCAATCGCCTGGACCATCCTTGGAGAAGCCGCTGTAGCGCATCGACATCATTCCACTATGGTCACTGTCATCTCGATGCGTTCTTTCGGGTTGTCCCGTTCGTCACGGGGGAGGTTCACGATCTTATCGGCCACGCCAATCCCTTTGGTCACTTCCCCGAACACCGTGTACTTGCGGTCCAAGAAGCGCGAGTCCTCGACGACAATGAAGAATTGAGACCCCGCGCTGTCAGGATCGGACGCGCGCGCCATGGACACAATGCCGCGCTTGTGCGGAAGATCGCTGAACTCGGCTTTGACGGTGTATCCGGGCCCCCCCTGCCCGAAGGTCTCCTTCTTCAAGGAATCTTTGGTGTTGGGGTCGCCGCCTTGAATCATGAAGCCGGGGATGACCCGGTGAAAAATCGTGCCGTTATAAAAGCCGTCCTTTGCGAGCTTGATAAAATTTTCCACATGTTTCGGCGCCACGTCGGGATACAGCTTGAGTTCAATCTCACCGAACTTGGTCTTGATGATGGCCCGCGGGCCTTTGGAGGTGTCGGTCTTGGCCGACGGCGTTTTGTCGGAGGCCGCCAGACTTTCGCTCGAGACCCCTACCAGACCACCCGTCAGCATGATCATGACCATCATGAATCCCGCTCCCATCGGCATTGTGAACCTCCTCCTGTTCAACGCTTGGTAACCCGGCCACCGTTGCGGGGCCGAGGCATCACGGCTCCATCTGTTTTAAGGCCTGTTGGGCCGCCAACTGTTCAGCCTCTTTTTTGCTGTTCCCCTGACCGGCTCCCAGCGCTCGCCCATCCACCTGCACTTCCACCTCGAATCGCTTCTGATGGTCCGGCCCGGTCTCGCGGACGGTCACATATCGCGGCAGTACATCATACCGTCGCTGACACCATTCTTGGAACCGGGTCTTGTAATCGTCATCCCCGGGCGTGGCCTGTTGGGATTGCGCCTCGTGCACTTCCTGGCGCAACACAGTCAGAGTAAATTGGCGGCTGGCCTCCAACCCGCCGTCGAGATAGACCGCTGCGATCACCGCTTCCAAGGCATCGGCTAGCAGCGACGATTTTTCACGTCCCTTCGACGCTTCTTCGCCCCGTCCTAACTGCAGCCGGACGCCCAGCTGCAATCGCTTGGCGGCGGCCGCCAGTGATTGTTCGCTGACGAGTTTGGCCTTCAGCTTGGACAGGGCCCCCTCGCTCAAGTGTGGAAAGGAGGTCGCCAGATGATCGCTGATAATGAGGGACAACACGGCATCCCCCAGGAACTCGAGCCGCTCGTTATGTTTCCGGTCCTGCCCCTTCCGCTCATTCACATGTGATTTATGTGTCAGCGCTTCTGCCAGCAGAGCCGGATTCTTAAACTCATAGTGGAGGGAAGGAAGAGGAGAGTCGGCTGAGGACGCCGGTGTCATAGTCGCAGAAACGTTAGGCATCCGCACGTTTGAAGATCAGGCACGCATTCACCCCGCCGAAGCCGAACGAATTGGACAGCGCGACCTGGACGGCCGCTGCGCGCGCCTTGTTCGGCACATAATCCAGATCACACGCCGGATCCGGATTGTCCAGATTGATGGTAGGCGGCAGGAGGCCATGGTGGAGGGCCAAAATGCTGAAAACCGCTTCAATGCCGCCGGCCGCGCCGAGCAAGTGTCCCGTCATCGATTTGGTCGAACTGACCGGAATGCGGGAGGCCTGTTCACCGAACACGGTCTTGATCGCACGGGTCTCAATCGCATCGGCCATCGTGGAGGTCCCATGAGCATTGATGTAGCCGATCTGATCCTTCCTGACGCCGGCATCTTTCAATGCCAGCTCCATGCACCGGACCGCCCCCTCGCCTTCTTCGGGCGGCGCGGTGATATGATAGGCATCACTGTTCATGCCATATCCGATCACCTCCGCATAAATCCGCGCGCCCCGGCGGCGGGCACGGTCCAGTTCCTCCAGCACCACTACCCCAGCACCTTCTCCCAAGACAAACCCGTCACGGTCTTTATCGAACGGCCGGCTGGCTCTGGTCGGCTCGTCGTTCCGGAACGATAAGGCTTTGGCGGCGGCAAAGCCTGCCACGCCCAACGGCGTCACCGCGGCTTCCGCCCCGCCGGCCACCATGACATCGGCATCCCCTCGCTGAATCAGACGAAACGCGTCGCCGATACAATGATTGCCCGTGGCACAGGCGGTCACGGCACAGGAGTTCGGCCCTTTCGCGCCGATACGAATAGCGACTTGGCCCGATGCCAGGTTGATGATCGTCATCGGGATAAAGAAGGGCGACACCCGTCCCGGCCCCTTGTCCTTCAGCACGTCATGGTAATGCTCGATGGAGCCCAAGCCTCCGATGCCGGACCCGATATAGACACCGACCTGGGTCGCCTCTTCCGGCGCCACCTTTAATCCCGCATCATCCACTGCCATGAGGGCCGCCCCGACGGCATAGTGGATGAACATGTCCATCTTCTTAATTTCTTTTTTCTCGATGAATTGGCCGGGATCGAAATCTTTGACCTCGCCAGCGATTTGCGCATCGTAGCCGGTGGGGTCGAACCTCGTAATGCGTCCGATTCCGGACTGTCCGGCACAAAGGGCGGTCCAGGTTTTCTCCACACCCGTGCCAAGCGGCGTGACCAGCCCGAGTCCGGTCACTACAATGCGTCGTGTAGGTCGATCCGTCATCTTACTCCGTCCTGCTCAGGCCTTTTCCTTGATGTAATCCAGCGCCTTCGCGACCGTAAGGATCTTTTCGGCATCCTCATCGGGGATTTCGATTTCAAACTCTTCCTCGAGCGCCATCACCAGCTCGACGGTGTCGAGCGAATCGGCGCCGAGATCTTCCACGAAGGATGCTTCGGGCGTCACTTCATCCTCCTCCACCCCGAGCTGCTCGGCGATAATCTTCTTGACGCGCTCTTCGACGGTTGCCATTGCTGTGCCTACCTCCCTCCCCGATGTGCCATATGCGCCATGACATGGGGATCTGCCACGGCTGGTCGTGCTGTGATTACCTGATCCTGCTACACCATGAGCATGCCGCCGTTGACGTGCAACACATGCCCGGTGATATAGGCGGCATCCTCCGACGCCAGGAAACGGACGGCGGCCGCAATATCCTCGGGTCTACCGAGCCGGCCCAACGGAATCTGCTTCTGGAGGGTCTCCTTCACATCGGCCGGCAGCCCATGCGTCATGGCCGTATCGATGAACCCCGGAGCCACGGCATTGACCGTGATATTGCGGCTGGCATATTCCCGTCCCACGGTCTTCGTAAATCCGATCACAGCGGCCTTGGACGCGGCGTAGTTGGCCTGGCCCGCATTGCCCATCACCCCGACGATCGAGGCAATGTTCACAATCCGACCATACCGCTGCTTCGTCATCGGCTGCAAGACTGCCTTGGTACAATTGAAGGTGCCGTTGAGATTGACCTGCATCACCAGGTTCCAATCTTCGTCCTTCATCCGGAGGAGCAACCCATCGCGCGTGATGCCTGCGTTGTTGACCAGGATATCGATTTTCCCCCAGGCCTTCATGACCTGCTCGACGAGCAGTTTCGTCTCATTTGAATCCGCCACGTTGACCTTCACGGTCAACGCCTGGCGTCCGAGTTTTTCCACCGCGGCCACCGTCTCCTGCGATCGACCGGGATCCAAATCGGCGACGACGATATCCGCCCCCGCTGCAGCCAGGCTTTCGGCGATGGCCCGCCCGATTCCCTGAGCCGCGCCGGTGACAACGGCGATTCTTCCTTGTAACGACATGAACTCCATCTTCTTGGTGAACTTCCTTGTTAGACGTGATCAGGACGCTGACCCGACGCCCAGCGCGCTCAACGTCGCATCCAACGACTTGGGATCGTGAACGTTGAGTACGGTGGCACCCGAAATGATTCGTTTAATCAAACCTGTCAGCACGGAACCGGGGCCGACCTCAATAAACGTGGTGACCCCCATTCGGGCCATGGTCTGAACCGAATCTTCCCACAAGACCGATGAGGGGAGTTGCCTGACTAATGACGGTTGAATCTCACTCGCCCGGCTGATGGCTTTGGCTTCGGCATTATTCACGAGCGGCGCCTTGAGATCAGACCACTGCACGGCCGCGAGATCGCTCGCCAGCCGGTCGGCGGCCTGCTGCATGAGCGGCGTATGGACCGGCACGCTGACCGGGAGGGGAATCGCCTTCTTGCAGCCTTGGCCCTTCGCCAGGTCGATGGCCCGTTCCACCGCCGCTTTCTCGCCGGCGATGACCACCTGCCCCGGAGAATTGAAGTTGGCCGCCGCCACGATGCCCACGGAGGATGCCTCGCGGCAGACCGCTCTCACAACCTCCGAGGTGAGTCCTAACAGGGCCGCGACCTGGCCGGTCCCCGGCGCCACCGCTTCCGCCATATAGCGGCCGCGCTTCTGAACGAGCGCCACAGCATCCCGAAATGAAAGCCCGCCTGCCGCCACTAGGGCGGAGTACTCACCCAAACTGTGGCCGGCCACGGCCAGCGGCGTCAGGCCTGCCGGCTCCAACGTTCTGAAGGCAGCCATGCTGCTGACCAGCAACGCCGGCTGCGTATATTCCGTCATATTCAGTCGTTCCGCCGGGCCGTCAAAGCAGAGCGCTGCGGCATCATATCCGAGCACGGTCGAGGCTTCCTCATAGACCTGTCTCAACCGAGGGTGGGCTTCGCACAGCGCCCGGCCCATGCCGACCGATTGCGAGCCCTGTCCCGGGAAAACCAATCCAATTGCGGTAGCCATAAGCGGTTAGATATCTTAGAAATCCCGTGGAATGTCAACGGGAAAAGTTCGGCAGATGCTGATCTTGGTGAGCGGCATTGCGGTCGACGAAAGCACGGTCTCCATACGGCAACCGCATCTCTTGCCGGCGGTCCTGATTTGGTATGAATAGGCCATTACCATCTAATGAGGGCTGAGGCCCAGGTCAGCCCCGCACCGAACGCGCCCAACATCACGAGCGATCCCTCCCGGATGCGCCCGGCACGCACCGCTTCATCCAAGGCGATGGGAATGGATGCCGCCGACGTGTTGCCATAGCGATCGAGATTGAGCATCACTTTTTCGATGGGCAGTCCCAGTCGCTCCATCACCGCCTTCAAAATGCGCATGTTGGCCTGATGAGGGACGTAGAGATCGAGATCCTCGACCTGGAGCCCGTTGGCAGCCAGCGTGTCTCGGGCAATTTCCTCTAAGCTGCGCACCGCGACCTTAAATGTTTCATTGCCTTTCATCTTGATGAACTGCATCCGTTCCGCAATGACTTTTTCGCAGGGCGGCATGCGGGACCCTCCTCCCGGAACCGCGATCAGTTCACCCAGGTTGCCGTCCGAGCGTAAATGCGTCGAAAGAATGCCCCGTGGGCCATCTTCGCTGGCGCTGACGACGGCCGCTCCCGCTCCATCGCCGAATAATACGCAGGTATTCCGATCCGTCCAATCCGTGATCGCCGACATGACTTCGGAGCCGATAACCAGCACATGACGCATGCCGGTCTTCACGTAGGCATCGGCCATCGATAAGGCATAGACAAAGCCGCAGCAGGCGGCCGAGAGATCGCAGGCCGCCGCTTTGGCCGCTCCGAGTTGATGCTGGACTAAACAGGCGGTGGCCGGTAACGGGTAATCACCGGTACAGGTGGCAAGCAGAATCATGTCGACATCGGCCGCCGCAATGCCGGCCGAGTCCAGGGCGCGTTGCCCCGCTTGAACCGCCAAATCGGAGCAGGCCTCCCCGCTCTGAGCAATGCGCCGTTCTTTAATGCCGGTGCGATCGCTGATCCATGCATCCGACGTGGCGACCATGCGTTCAAGGTCGGCGTTCGTCAGCACGGTGGCGGGGGCATAGGAGCCGGTGCCCGTAATACGCGCTCTCATGATTCTAATTCCACCGGTGGACGGGAGAGCGACTCTTCGATGTCTCGCTGAATCAGTTCATGCACCCGGCCTTCGGCCATGCCCTTGGCCCGCCGGATCGCATTCTTGATCGCTTTGGCCGAGGACCGTCCATGGCAGATCATCGTAATCCCATTCACCCCGAGGAGTGGGGCGCCCCCGAATTCGGCATAGTCGATTTTGCGTTTCAAATTGAGCAGCGGGGCTGCAATGAGAGGGTACGCCAGGCGTCCGAAGAACGAGCTGGAAATTTCTTTGATCAGGAGTTTCTTGATCGTTTCTGCCACACCCTCCGAGATCTTCAACGCGACATTGCCGATAAAGCCGTCGCACACCACCACGTCCGCGTTGCCGCTATAGACTTCACGCCCTTCGACGTTGCCCACAAAATTGAGCGGGCTGGCCTTGAGCCGCTTGAATGCTTCCTTGGTGACTTCGTTGCCTTTACTGTCTTCCTCGCCAATGCTGAGGAGCGCAATGCGCGGGTTCGGCTTCTTGAACAGATGTTTGCCGTATTCGTTGCCCATCAAGGCAAACTGTTCGAGATGCTGGGCGGTACAATCGACGTTCGCGCCAACATCGAGCATGATCGCTTCACCGGTCAACGTGGGCAAACTCGTGGCGATCGCCGGGCGCTCCACGCCCTTGAGCAAGCCCAGGACAAAAAAGGAGGAGACCATGCTGGCCCCTGTATTACCCGGACTCACGATCGCATGCGCCTCGCCGCCTTTCACCAGCTCGGTGGCCACCCAGATGGAGGAATCTCTTTTTTTGCGAGCGACGGCGGAGGGCGATTCGTGCATCTCCACCACTTGGGAGGCGTGCCGAATCGAAAGGCGAGCATCGTGACAGCCCAGGCGGTCACAGTGCTGTTTCAGCGTCGCGGCATCGCCGACGAGAATGACGTCAACGTCGAATTCTTTGGCTGCCTGGAGGGCGCCCTCGATGCAGGGGGCGGGACCGTGATCCCCGCCGACTGCATCCAGCGCGATTTTCATGCGAGGTTGCGTACTCACTGCTGCTCTTGGGACGGCCGGCTGAACACGCGGGGCACCTCTTGTGAGATACGCCGAACCCTGAGTGCAGTGGCGATGTTCACAGCGGACGGCACAGAAGCGTTGTTATCATGCCGGCGTACAGACCCAGGATCCATCATCCACGCTTCAGACTCCTGCCGGCGGACGTCCCTTACGATTCTTCGACCTGGATGACGGCCTTGCCTTTATACGTTCCGCAATTCAAGCAGGTGTAGTGCGGCAGCTTGAGTTCGTGGCACTGGGGGCACACCGACATCCCAGGGGGCGTCATGCGCAGTTTCTGGGTGCGGCGCTTGTCACGGCGCGCCCGTGAATGTTTATGCTTCGGATTTGGCATGGCGACTCCCTTCCTCTGGTTCAGCCGCTGACCCCGATGGGCAGCGCTCAGTCATTCTTCTGTTTTAATTTCCGCAGGATGTCGAACGGACCACCCGTCGGCTCGGCGGCACAGCAACACGGACCCGCGTTCAAATCGTTGCCGCACCGTGGGCAAAGCCCCAAACAATCCTCTGTACAAAGCGGGTGCATGGGCGCGGCCAGGATCAATTGTTCCCGGAGCATCGGCGCGAGTTCGAGCTGATCGCCGACATAATGATAAATGTCGTCGTTGTGCTCTTCAGGCTCCACGGCCACGACCGGAGTCGGCTTCTTTTTTCTGGAGTCCTCCCGCTTGGGAGACGGCGGCGACTTGGGCTCGCGCTCGTATGCGACCCGCACCGAAAAAGCGATCGGCTCTTCAAAGTCCTTCAGACAACGTACACATTGCCGAATCGCGGTGCCTTCCACCACCCCCGTGACGCACACCGTACCGTCAACCGCCCGGAGGTCCAGGCCGACGGCCAGCGGGCCACTCAAGGGGGCATCCGCCTCGGTCAACCCAAGTTCCTCAGCCGTCACGTCACCTGAGAGAGATAATTCGCCATCCGTAATGTCGGCAATCTTTGGTGTGAGCAGGTCCATCACGTTCTCCAGCGTTACGCCGCTGCCCCACGTCATTATACTACTCTGATTGCCCGTCACGCCGGTTTACCGTTCTTCGGCAAAACTGATCAACGCAATCTGCCGGGCCCGCTTGATCGCAACGGTCAGCTCCCGCTGGTGGCCCATGCAATTTCCGGATATCCGGCGCGGGACAATGCGCCCGCGCTCCGTCAGAAAGTTCCGTAACAATCCCGCATCCTTGAAGTCAATCGGCGCCTTTTCCAGACAAAACCGGCAAGGGCGTCTCCGCTGAAACAATCGCCCGCCACCGCCGCCTTCTCCTCGATCCATCATACGGCCTCCTCAATCACTGAACGATTAGCTATGTTCTTCAAATTCGTAGCCGGGCTCTTCAGGCATCGGCGCTTCTGCGCCGGCTCCGCTGCTTCCGGCGTCCTGGCGTTTCGGCATGAAGGTCACCGTCTGGGCGACCACTTCATGCTTGCTGCGCTTTTGGCCGTCTTCTGTTTCCCAGCGCCGTTGCTGCAACCGGCCCTCGATAATGGCCCCGTTGCCTTTGCTGAGATACTGCCCGCAATGCTCGGCTTGTTTACCGAACACCACAATGTCGACAAAGCAGACTTCTTCCTTCAACTCGTCCGCTTGCTTGAATCGGCGGCTCACCGCCAATCCGAAACTGGCGACCGGCGTGCCGCTGGGCGTGTACCGCAGCTCTGGATTGCGGGTGAGATTCCCGATCAGGATGACTTTATTAAATCCGGCCACCGTCAGCCTCCTGGGCGGTGGCTTCCAATGGACGCCGCGGCACCAGTTCTTTTTCCAGATGAATGGTCAGGAACTTGATGATGTTGTCTTCCAGACGATAGGACCGCTCCAATTCGCTGACGGTGTTGTTCGGCGCTTTGAAATAAAAGTACGCATAGGTACCCTTCCGCTCGCGCCGGACTTCATACGCGAGTTTCTTGCGGCCCCAATTTTCTGACTTGATGAACTGCGCGCCGGTTTTATCGGCCACCGCTTTCATTTTTTCAATGAGGGCGTTGGTCTCCTCATCGGAGACGGACGGACGAATAATGAACAGAGACTCGTAGAGCTCCATGCAGGGATCCTCCTGGACAAAGGCCCCGGGACCAGCCCGGAGCGAGGTGTGGGGCGCCTATATTGGCGCAAAGAACGGTGGACGGTATCACAGCCCTTCTCAAACTGTCAATAAACTGCGCTCCTGGCCTGAATGAAACGGCATTACACACGCAGTCTTTTTCGATCGGGGGCCGCTCGATCGACGGTTCCTGATTTAACATCCTCATCCCTTGACCAAATTCGTAAGGATTTTCTTGCATTGACACTTGGCGGCCCCGCTTGTAACCATTGGCTACGAAGAAAGACATCATGACACGGCAAATTATCTGTCTTCAAATTCCTTCATTCGCCATCGCGCTTGCACGTCTCGCCGATGCGTCCTTGCGAAACCGGCCAGTCGCCATGGCCCCGGTCCATACGCCGCGGGCGCGGATCCGGGACGTATCGTCTGAGGCCTCACGCGAAGGTATCGTGCGCGGCATGTCGGTTGAACTGGCGCGCCAGTTATGCCCGTGTCTGCGTGTGGTCCCCCCGGACCTCGCACGCCTTCGAGCGGCACAGCATGAGTTACACCGCACGATCACTCCTTTCGCGCCGGTCTGGGAACCGACCAGGCCCGGCTCGCTGTTTGCGGATGTGACCGGCACCAGCCGACTCTTCGGCCCATCCATCGATACGGCCGCCCGTCTGGCCAGGGAAGTTGCCCATCAACAACACCTGAATAGTGTGATTGGGCTGGCTGGAAGCAAGCTGGTGTCGCACCTGGCGGCCGTTACATTGGAGCGGCCGCCGCAATTATTGTCGGTTCATCCCGGCTCCGAGCAGCCGTTTCTGGCTCCGCTGTCCACGACGCTGCTGCCGGGCCTCCAGCGGACGCAGGCCTCGCACGTCTTGCGCCGACTCGACGATTTGAATCTCGGCACGCTGGGAGCGATTGCCGCCGTGTCGCGGGCCCATTTGGAGCTGGCACTCGGGACAACCGCGGGCTTGCTGCACGACTGGGCTCGGGGCATCGACTCCTCGCCCGTCCGCCCTCCGGTCGAGCACCCGTCGATCGAGCGATCGCTCCAGCTCAATCCGGATGAAATCGACGATCCGCTCTTACTGGGGCGACTGTATGGATTGCTGGAACACCTCTGCGCGGCCCTCAGACAGCAGCGGCGCGTCTGCCGGCGTCTCCTTCTCACGGTCCGGCACAGCGATCATCATGAGCAGACTGCACGCCAGATGTTGGCGCACGGCACCTGTTGGGAAGCTGATCTCCGCCCGGTGCTCGCGCGTCTGTTTACGAACTGTTTCCGGCGTCGCGTTCGCTTGCAGCGCCTGACGCTCCAAGTGGATCATCTGGAATTCCCGGCCGAACAACTCTCGCTCTTCAGCGAACCGGCCTCCGCCGCTCCGCCGACACACCATCGACTGTCACTGGCGTTGGATCGGATCCGCACCAAGTTCGGCGAACAGGCGGTGTCGTGGGGAAGGACCTTGCGATGACCGCCCCCTTCGTGCACCTGCATGTCCACTCCGATTATTCGCCCATGCGGGGGGTCTCCTCGCTCGAGGCGCTCTGTGGATTGGCGAAGGCCCAGGGCATGCCGTCACTGGCAGTGACCGATACGAACGGATTGTATGGCGCCATTCGATTTGTCGATGTCGCCAAACAGCAGGGAATACGGCCGATCCTGGGTGCCGAATTGCTCACCGACGACCATCGCGCGGTCCTGTTGGCCCGCACACCGGAGGGTTATGCCAATCTTTGCCGCCTGCTGTCGGAACGCCACTGCGATCCGTCGTTCGACTGCCTGACGGCTGTCCGGCGCTATCGAGACGGACTCATTCTTTTGACCGACGATGAAACGGCCCTCTCGACCTGGAGCAAGGATTCATCGCAAGACCTGTACGTCGAACTGACGCCGGGACCGGCCATGCTTTCCACACTGGGGGTCAGCCGCCGCACCGGCATCCCGCCGATTGCGACCAACAGTGTGTATTTTGCCAGACCGGACGGCATCACCACCCATCGCCTGCTCCGCGCCATTGCGCTCAACACCACGCTGTCACGATTGCCGGTCCAAGCCTCCTGCGCATCCGGGCAATGGCTCATGCCGCCCGCCCGCATGGCGGCGCAGTTTCCTCATCTGCCCGAGGCGCTGGCCAACACGGCGCGCATTGCCGAGAGTTGCCATACCGACTGGAGTTTCCGCGACACCCTCTTTCCCGCGTTCCGCCGGCTATCCGACGACGAAGCCTT
Organism: uncultured bacterium; assembly: GCA_965285945.1. Taxonomy (GTDB): domain Bacteria; phylum Nitrospirota; class Nitrospiria; order Nitrospirales; family Nitrospiraceae; genus Nitrospira_D. The sequence continues at coordinate 39,539 of CBDIWP010000012.1, forward strand.
TATGCGGTTATACGACAAAACTTATGAAGGCGCCCTTGAGCGGTATGGCACGATTTCGCCGGAGGTCCGTGACCGGATAGAACACGAACTGGCCGTCATCCGGCAGAAGCGCTTCGCCCATTACTTTTTAGTCGTCGATGAAATCGTCCGACAGGCGCCGCGCACCTGCGGCCGTGGATCCGTCGCCGCTTCCATCGTCTCCTACTGTCTCAAAATTACCCACGTAGATCCGCTGAAGCACAACTTGTTTTTCGAACGCTTTCTCAATCCGGGCCGCCAGGATCCGCCCGACATCGACATCGATTTCCCTTGGGATGAACGCGACGATATTCTGAAGTGGGTCTTTCGACAATACGGCGAACGGCAGGCCGCCATGGTGGCGAATCAAAATAGTTTGGGGTTTCGCGCGGCGCTGCGAGAAACCGCGAAGGTCTATGGGATGCCGGCTGAGGAAATCACCCACATCTCGTCACGGATCAGCCGCCAACTCAATCTGCTGTCGTTCGACGAAAGCCCGACAGACCGCCAATGGCTGGACCGGCTTGGACGGAGGCTGCAATTGAAAGCCCCGTGGCCGGACATCCTCACCGGCGCCGTGCAGGCGCAAAACCATTTCCGTCATCTCTCGATGCATTGCGGCGGTGTCGTCATCGTCCCGGACGAGATCCGGCGGTACGTGCCGGTCGAATTCACGGCCAAAGGCTGGCCGGTCATGCAATGGGAAAAAGACCAGGCGGAGGAGGCGGGGCTCGTTAAAATCGACTTGTTGGGCAATCGCTCACTCGCCGTCATCCGCGATGCCCTCGCTGCCATCGCCCGCCACACCGGTCGTGTGATCGATTATGCGAGTTGGGATCCTGTGAGTGATCCGGGCACGCAGGATCTCATTCGACGCGGCGACACCATGGGATGTTTTTATGTCGAATCTCCCGCGACGCGACTGTTGCTGAACAAGCTCTGGCGCGGCATGCCTCCGGACCGTCGCGCTCTTGCGGATGTCTTTGAGTATCTCGTAATGGTGTCCTCGCTCGTCCGGCCCGCGGCGATTACGTTCGTGCAGGACTTCGTGCGACGGGCTCATGGTCACCCCTATGATCCGCTGCATCCGCTGATGGAACCCCTTCTCAATGACACCCACGGCATCATGGTCTACCAGGAGGATGTCACGAAAGTGGCCATGGCGCTCGCCGATTTTTCCGTAGAAGATGCCGATCAATTGCGCAAGGTGATCAGCAAAAAACACAAAGAGCGGCAACTACGAGACTATTACCAGCAGTTTTGCCGCGGCGCAGCGAAAAACGGCGCCTCTCCGAACACCATCCGGAAAATTTGGACGATGATTATGAGTTTCGCCGGCTACAGCTTTTGTAAGCCACATTCAGCCAGCTATGCACAAGTCTCGTTCAAATCCGCCTATCTGCGCGCGCACTACCCGGCTGAATTCATGGCCGCCGTGATCAGCAACGAAGGAGGATTTTATTCGGCCTTTGCCTATCTCTCCGAAGCGCGGCGCATGGGGCTCGCCATTGTTCTGCCCGACATCAACGCCAGCGAATGGGCCTATCACGGCGCGGGTGACCGCCTGCGCATCGGACTGATGCAGGTCAAGGGTCTGACCAAAGCCCTCGGCATGCAGATCGTCGAAGAGCGGACCAAGAATGGGTTATACCGCTCATGGCGCGATTTTTTGACGCGTGTCGACCCAGAACCGGCTCAAGCCAGGCTTTTGATTCGAGCCGGCTGCTGTGACTCTCTCGCCGGCGAATTGACCAGACCTGCCTTGCTGTGGCGGCTCTATGCCCATAACGGAAGAGCAGACCCGTTGCCGGTGCCCGACGAGTATCCTCCCCTGCAGAAGTTGACCCATGAACTGGAGTCATTCGGCTTTCTTGTGAGCCGCCATCCCCTGGTCCTCTATCGGGCTGAAATTGAGCGCCTGCAGCCGGTGCCCGCCGTTCAGATGCGCCGGTTCGTCGGACGCCGCATTACGATGGTGGGCTGGCTCATCACCGAAAAGCCGGTAGAAACCAAACATGGCCAGGCGATGGAATTCATCACCCTGGAAGACACGACCGCTCTCTATGATGCGACCCTATTTCCGGAAATCTATCAGCGCTGCCATGCCCTCTTGTCCCCCAACCGGCCCTATGTCGTGCGCGGGCGGGTGGAGGAGGAGTTCGGCGTCGCCACCCTGACGGTGAGTGATCTGCATTTATTGGAGCCGACATCCGCCGGCGGCCGGCCATCACACCGGCGTTCACCCGCATGGTATGGTGATGAATGCGATCCCGTCCCGATCGATCCGCCGCCGGCTTTCTCCCCGCCGACCTGACCATTCCTCATCTGCGTGAAGCCTCGGCGTCCTGCACCGGCTGCGACCTTTACCAGCACGCCACTCAAACGGTGTTCGGAGAAGGCGCGCCTCACGCAAGCACGCTGATGATCGGGGAACAACCGGGCGACCAAGAAGATCGTGCGGGCCATCCGTTCGTCGGTCCGGCGGGAAAACTATTGGACAAAGCGCTCGCTGAAGCGGGCATCGCGCGAGACGACGTCTACATTACCAATGCCGTCAAACATTTCAAATGGGACCCCCAAGGCAAACGCCGCAAGCATAAGAAGCCGTCGGCAGCCGAAATTGCGGCCTGCCGCCCATGGCTGGACGCGGAAGTGCGGGCGATTCAGCCGCTGGTCATCGTGTGTCTCGGGGTGACGGCCGCTCAGTCGGCATTCGGCAAAAGCGTTCGATTACATGAAGTGACCGGGCGGTTTTGGGATACGCCCCTCGGACCCAACGTATACGTGACCATCCATCCGTCCGCGATCCTGCGACATCGGGACGCCTCGAGCCGGGACGACGAATACCGGCGCTTCGTCGGAGATTTCCGCCGGATCCAACAGTATTTGCGGGCTCGCGCCGCGTAACTTCATGTCGCATCCAACCCATACCTGCCGGCTCATTATCGACATGATGAGTGGATTCGCCTTCGAGCAGGTGGAACGATTGTTTCCCTCGATAGAGCACACGGCGCAGCGGATTGCGACGGTGAAACAGCACATGAAGAAGGCGGACGTGCCAGTGATTTATGTCAACGACGACTTTGGCAAGTGGCGATGGGACTTTCGGGAACTGGTGACACGTTGCTTGCAAGACGGCTGACGGGGCCGGAAGATCGCACATCCTGGCTCCCTATGCTGATGATTACTTGAACAGCTTCAGAAAACCGATGCAGAAGAACGTGCCAGTCAATCGGTGGGAGCCTCCAAGAGGTCGTGTCAACAAAAAAGACATGATCGTAGAGAACTGTCGCATGTGTACGGAGACCGGCTACTCCTCTCCACTGACTCGTTCTCGTATATTGAACTGATTCATCGCAACAGCCGTCCCCCGATGGACCAGACATTCCAGCGCATCGACGGCTTTATTTAAGCAAGGCTCAAAGACCGCCATTTCGTCGGGTGTAACCGGCTGCAGCACATAGTCGGCCGAATCCTGATGCGGTGCGGGCCGGCCGATTCCGATTTTAACCCGGACAAATTGAGGAGTACCCAGCGCCTCGACGACAGATTTGATTCCGTTGTGCCCGCCATGCCCCCCGCCCTCCTTAATTCGAATCCGGCCGGGCTCCAGATCCAGATCATCATGAATGAGGATGAGCTGGTCGGGCGTGAGCTTGAATTCTCGGAGAAGGCCTTTGAGAGGAGGACCGCTGAGGTTCATCCAGTCCAGCAAGCCGGCCAGCTCGATCAATTCCGACCCGAGCCGACCGGAGCCTCGCTGGGCTGTGCCACGGGGAATGAGACGAATAGACCACCGGGCCGCGGCTCGCTCGATGACCCACATACCAATATTGTGACGGGTCTGGGCGTACGCTTTGCCGGGATTGCCCAGTCCCACGAGCAGATGCACCGCTATTTCTTCTTATCCGCTCCCTTTGTTTCAGCCTTAGGAGCGTCCTTTTTCTCGCCCCCCTTCGCTTCGGCGGCTGCCGGAGCGGCGGAGCCCGCTTTAGCCGGTTCACCTTCTCCCGGTTCCTTCCCCTTGGCGGCGACCTCCGGCTCGGTGGCTGTCCCTGCGCCGCTGGTCAACAAGGATTCCAGCTTCGCCTCGGACATCGGCACTGCCACGCTCACCACCATCTGTTCCGGATCGTCCAGGAATCGAATGCCTTCTTGGCCGACAAGATCCTTCAAATGAATACCGGTGCCAATGCCCAATGTAGAGGCATCCACTTCAATGGTATCCGGCAGAACCGCCGGCAGACACTCGATGTTCAGCTCGCGGAGGTTATGGTGCAGGACACCGCCCTCTTTCACACCGGCCGGGATCCCGCCGATGACATGGATCGGAACCTTGACGCGAATCGGCTTACTCATGGAAATCTCAAACAGATCTGCATGTAGGACGGCGCTCGTCACCGGATCCACCTGGTAGTCCCTGAGAAGTGCCGTCCGATTGGGGTTTGATTTGGCCCCGGTCACGGTCAGGGAGATCAACGCGGTGCTGCCTGCCCTGGATTTCAAGATTCTGAGCAACTCTTCCGGATCGGTGATGCTCAGCAGAAGACACTCCCCCTGGCCATAGAGCACGGCGGGAATCTGCCCGTTCCGCCGCATGGTGCGCGCGGCTCCCTTACCGGCCTGCTCTCTCATTGTGACTGCTAATTCGAATTTCATGATGTTTCCTCCGTCTCCTGCTTACAGCCCGTGTCCCTAGGCGGGTCTAGGCAAATAATGAGCTGACTGATTCGTCTTCGTGAATGCGTCTGATGGCTTCCCCGAGAAGGGGTGCGACCGACAATTGATGCAGCTTGGGACAGGCTTGGTCTTTTCCCCGCATAGGGATCGAATTCGTCGTGACCACTTGGGTGATACAGGACTTCTGCAGCCGATCCAGCGCCGGCCCCGAAAGAACGGCATGAGTACAGGCGGTCCAGACTTCGCGTGCGCCTTGATCGGCGCAAGCCTGAGCGCCTTGTACGATGGTCCCGGCCGTGTCGATCATGTCGTCGAGCAGCAGCACACTCTTGCCCTGCACGTCGCCGATGATATTCATGATTTGCGCTTGATTGGGGCCTTCCCGCCGCTTGTCGATAATCGCCAAATTCGCTTGGAGGCGTTTGGCAAACGCACGAGCCCGTTCCACTCCGCCGGCGTCCGGGGATACCACCACCAGATCGTTGATCTTCTTCTTGGTAATATATTCGAGCAAGACAGGCAAGGCGTAGAGATGGTCCACCGGCACGTTGAAGAACCCCTGAATCTGTCCCGCATGAAGGTCCATCGTCAAGACGCGGTCTGCGCCGGCTGTGGTAATGAGGTCCGCGACCAGTTTAGCCGTAATCGGCACGCGCGGCTGGTCTTTGCGGTCTTGCCGAGCGTATCCAAAATACGGAATCACGGCGGTGATCCGATTGGCCGACGAGCGCTTGACTGCATCGATAATGATCAGGAGCTCCATCAGAGAATCATTGACCGGCTGGCAGCACGACTGTACGACAAAGACGTCGGCACCGCGCACATTCTCCTCGATCTTGACCCGGATTTCCCCGTCACTGAAGGACGAGACCGTTGCGTCGCCCAGTTTCTGCCCCAAGTACGCCGAGATCTCGTGGGCGAGCGCAGGATTGGCGTTGCCAGAGAAGATCTTGAGTTCTCTGTTCATGAACTGCCTCAATCGTCCTGATTCGACCTGTTTACGTACCTAATCGAGCGAGTGGTCTGTTTCTCTGGCGGGCGTCCGTGGACTCGCTTGAGCCACTCCTACCGGTTCGCTGCATGGGCGATGAAAGCCACCAAGGCGTGAAACTGTATCGGATATGTGACACGCTTGTCAATAAAACCGTTGGAGGACTGGCTGTTATACGCGCCAGCAGAGCGGCCCCGACCCAGCGGGAACCACAAACACCTTGAGGTCTGGAGTTGCCCGAAACCCTTCCGCGGCTTGCCTGGCTTTATGCTCGTCCTGAAACAAACCGAAGACCGTCGCGCCGCTCCCCGACAAGAGCGCCGTTTCCGCCCCCGTTGCCAGGAGTTGCATCTTCACCTGTCGAAGCACAGGATGAGCGTGAAACACGGGGCCTTCAAAATCGTTATGTGCCTCCTTGGAGACCTGATCCCATGACAACTGAGGCTCCTTCTGAACAAGCGCCAGGGAGTCAGGAAGGGAGGGAATTGCCGGTCGAGTACTGGCGAGTTCCTGATAGGCCCACTTCGTCTCAACAGGAAATCCAGGATTGACCAGCACCGCCCATCGTGTCCCCGTTATCCGGACAGGCTCTACGTGTTCGCCCTTACCAGAAACGATCGCCGAGGGAGCAAAGAAAAAAAACGGCACATCGCTTCCAAGACCCTGCCCCACTGCGGCCATCTCTTGCTGAGACCACCCCAGGTTGAGCAGTCGGTTCAATCCCACGATCGTGGCTGCCGCATCACTGCTCCCGCCTCCCAAACCGGCTCCCATAGGAATCCGCTTCTTGAGAATAATATCGAGCCCGGGGGTCCGCCCGCTCTGTTGAAGCACCGCCAGAGCTGCACGATAGACAAGGTTAGTATGGTCCACGCTCAGTGACTGCGAGTCGCATTGGAGGCGGATGCCTGCGTGCCCGGGACTGAGGCGGATGGAAACTTCATCCTCCAATCCTACAGTCTGCATCACAGACCACAGATTGTGGAACCCATCCCGACGGCGGTCGAGGATTCGCAGGACCAGGTTGACTTTTGCGGGAGCGAGAACGGTCGTTTCAGACGGCGATGTGGACAATAGCGGAGAACTGTTAGTCACGGCCTCCCTTTATAGCATACTTCTCCAGACGATAGCGGAAGGAGCGAGTGTTTAATCGGAGCAACCTGGCCGCCTTTTTCTTCACCCATTTGGCACGCTCCAATGCCTTCAACAACAAATCTTTCTCAATTCCGTTGATCAACGCTTCGAGATCCAGTCCGTCGTCGGGCAAATCGGTCGGCGCGCCGTGATGCGCCGGCGCTGAGACCGACCGATGGAGCCATCCCCGCACCTCCAGGTCGCTCACGGTCGCACCGTTCGAAAAGGCTACGACACGCTCGATCAAATTCTCCAACTCTCGGACATTGCCTCTCCATTCATGCGCAAGCAGGACGTGCATGGCCTCTGACGTCAATCCTGGCGTGGGCTTCCCGCTCTCCTTCGAAAAGCGCTCCAAAAAGTGCTTGACCAGGAGCGGAATATCACCACTGCGCAAGCGTAAGGGCGGGAGTTTGATGGGGATGACGTCGAGTCGGTAGTACAGATCTTCGCGGAACGATCCGTCTGCCACCGCTTTCTCCAGGTCCTTATTTGTGGCGGCCACGATGCGCACATCCACCTTGATATCCTGATTGCCACCTACCCGTCGGAATTCACGCTCTTGGATCACTCGCAACAATTTAACTTGAATGGTCGGCGTCGTATCGCCGATCTCGTCCAGGAAGATCGTCCCTCCGTTCGCCACTTCGAACAAACCCGCCTTATTCGCAATGGCGCCGGTAAAAGAACCTCTCATATGGCCGAACAGCTCGCTTTCCAGGAGCGTCTCCGGCACGGCGCTGCAATTCACTGCAACAAACGGCAGGGTACTCCTTGTACTGTTGTAGTGGATGGCCCTGGCAATGAGTTCTTTTCCGGTTCCGCTCTCCCCACAAATCAGGACGTTGCTTTTGGAGTCCGCAATTTTTCGCACCACATCAAACACCTTCTGCATCGCTTCGCTCTGGCCCACGAGTTGCGCGAATGATGATTGGCTTGCCATCTCCCGCTTGAGCAGAATGTTTTCAGTCGTGAGCCGCCGTTTTTCCAAGGCATTGCGAATGATCAACTGCACTTCGTCCACTTGGAACGGCTTGGTCAGATAGTCGTAGGCGCCATGCTTCATCGCTTCAACAGCCGAATCCGCCGTCGCAAATGCCGTAATCACCAGCACCACGGTTTCCGGCGCCGCGGACTTGACTGCCTTCAGCACCTCCATGCCGTCCATCTTCGGCATGCGTAGGTCCGTGATGACGAGGTCAAAGATATCCTTTTGGAGATGCTCGAGCGCTTCCTCCCCGTCCGAAGCGCTCGTCACGGCATATCCACCACGTTTGAGCATGATACTCAACACTTCACGTAAGCTTGGCTCGTCATCGACGACTAAGATTTTTTCCACGGATCCCTTCCTTCATGCCACAGCCGCACGCCATTTTCAGCCGAACGAGGCAAGCAGACCACAAACCGTGACCCATGGCCTTCGCGACTATCCACCTTGATCCATCCTCCATGCAGATCGACGATGCGATGCACGGCCGCCAGCCCTAGTCCGGAACCTTGTTTTTTGGTGGTAAAAAACGGCAGGAATATCTTATCGAGATTCGCCTTGGAGATGCCCTCTCCGGTATCGTGAAAAGCCGTTTCCACCACTTCGGTTTTTCGCCCTCCGGCATCGATCTTCCGGCAACCGGTTGTGATGGTCAGTTGGCCACCCGCCGGCATCGCATCAAAGGCGTTGGTCGCCAGATTCCAGTACACCTGTTTCAGTTGGTCGGGGTCCACCTGCCCAGGAAGCGGGCCGTCTGCAAGCGTCGTGATGATGGTGATATTAGCCCGCGCCCTGGCCTCATGTTGTACCAGATCCAGAGTCTCAGCAAGGACTTTGTTCAAATCGTACTCGGCCAAGTTGAGTGCGGGAGGCCTGGCGTACTGAAGAAATTCGGTGATGATATTGTCCAGTCTCGTGGCCTCTCGCACGGCAATGTCCATGAGCCGCTGGCTCGTCTCGTCCGCATGCAGGTCCTTCCGAAGCATCTGCATAGCGCCTGCCAACGCGCCCAACGGATTGCGGATTTCGTGCGCCATGCCAGCCGACATTTCTCCGAGACGGGCGAGCCATTCTTTCCGCTTCATCTCTTCCTCCAGATCTCTGATCTGGGTGAGGTCCTTAAACACGCCGACTAAGCCCGTCTCCCTGCCCTGTTCGTGTAAGGGTGAGAGCGTCATCCCGAGAATGAGGCGATTGCCATCGGCGCGTTTGCATTCCACTTCAAACCGCATGTTCGTGTTTTCGAGGGCACATTCATCCGACGGTTGATTGGGATGCCAATTGAATACCTCCGCCCAGTGCCGTCCTTGGACCTGGCTGAGGCTATTGCCGGTCGCTTCCAGTGCTGCGGGATTCCATGAAGTGATCTGTCCTCTCTGGTCAGTCGTGAAGACGCCGCTACTGATGCTTTGAACGATGTTTTCGTGGAACGCTTGGAGACGGCTCAACCCTTGTTCTTTTTCCCGGAGGGACTGGTCCGCAAGATGCAGTTGATCAGCCAGTGCTCCGCTGAGAAAACCGACCACCAAAATGGCCAGGCTGTAGACGCCAAACATCTGCAGGACCTCGGGAGCACTCAAGCGGGGGCGCGGTAGCCAGCTCCATGTTTCCATCAGTCCGTACAGTTGCATATTCGTCAACGTGCCGAAGAGGACGATGGACAGGCCCGCTGCCAGGAAGCTGGCGCGCCGGCGGGACACCAGACTGGCCACTGAGACCGTAATGACATACAAGACCACGAACGGGCTTTCGATTCCTCCTGTCCGCGCGATTAGAATCGTTTCCAACAGGAAGTCGACGCCGATTTGAAGCCATGCAAAGCGAAGCAACGCGGCGGTGGAAGTCAACCGGCGGAGGACCAGGGCATAAGGGATAGTGATGGCGTAGGTAAAGATGATCAGCGCGTAGAACGTTTCAGCAGGCTCACCCTTTGTCACCTGGAACGTGAGGGAAAGGCCGAGTAGCAGCGTGACCAGAAGAACCCGTAATCCCATCAGCCAGTGGATTCCGGTTTTGATGTCGCCCATCGGGTCTTTTCATCCTCTGGTCATTCGATATTGCAGGGGATCCGTAAATGGATATCGTTCCGGACGAGAGAGGCGCCGGAGGCCAGCCATGCTACTGGCATCGTCGTTTATGAACTAATTGCCTGTGCCATGGTGAAGATCGGCAGGTACATCGCGACGACAATGAACCCGATCACGACTCCCAGGAAGACCATCATCATCGGTTCGAGCAAGGCCGTGAGTGAGGTCACCGCTTGATCCACCTCGTCTTCGTAAAAATCCGCGATTTTCCCCAGCATCGCATCCAACGCGCCGGTCGACTCCCCCACGGCGATCATATGGGTCACCATCTTCGGGAACACTTCGCTCTTTGCCAAAGGATCTGAAATGGTCTTGCCGCCGCTGATACTGACTTTGGCATTGATGAGCGCCTCTTCGATCACTTTATTGCCAGACGTCTTGGCACATATGGTCAGCGCTTCCAAGAGAGGGACACCACTGGTGATTAACGTTCCAAGAGTTCTTGTAAACTTAGCGACCGACGCCTTTCGGATTAAGTCTCCGAAGATGGGCGTCTTGAGCAGGATCTTATCGACCCGATACTTCCCCTTCGGCGTGGCATAGACCTTTTTCAACCCAATCACGGCGGCAATGATACATCCGAGAATGATGTACCAGCTCGACTGGGCAAAATTACTCATATCAATGACCAGCTGAGTGGGCGCCGGCAGCGCCATCTTCCCACCCGACATGTCCTTGAACATCTTCTCGAACACCGGGATGACGAAGATCATCAACACCGCGATCACGATGAACGCGATGCCCAGGATGGCGGACGGGTAGACCATGGCGCTCTTGATCTGCCCCTTTAACTTCATCGCCTTCTCAATGTACTTTGAGAGTCTGGCTAGAATGGTGTCCAGCAAACCTCCGACCTCTCCCGCATGCACCATGTTGACATAGAGATCATCAAACACCTTCGGGTGCCGGCGAAGCGCGTCCGAAAACGTGGATCCGCCTTCCACCTGGGTTTTGATTTCACCTACCGCTTTTCTGAGGGCCGCATTCTCGGACTGGGTGGAGAGAATTTCGAGGCACTGTATTAAGGGCAATCCTGCATTGATCATGGTTCCGAATTGCCTGGTAAAAATGACGAGATCCTTGTCGGTGAGTCCGGAGCCGAGACTAAATGATAAGCCGGCTTTCGCCGCCTTTTCCTCCAGGCTGGTGACCACAACGCTTTGCTTGCGAAGCTGATCAACGGCTTCCTCGCGGCTTTTCGCAACGAGCTCGCCCTTCTTCACGGATCCTGATTTGCTTCGCCCCACATACGCAAAGGTGGCCATAGATCTCTCGCCCTGTTGTGGCTCACTGAGCCAGTGATTCGTGAAGTACCTTTACCAAAGGGAGTCTACGGGGGGTCGAAAAACCTGTCAAAACAATTGCAGAATCTGATCGCGCCCAGTGCCTGGAGGAGCAGCGGAGAACCAGAATTAATTCAGCGGCGGGGCCGCATTCGTATACCGATACCCGCGATAGAGATAGTGCAAACCTGACGCTAACGTAAACGTCACCATGATGATCAAGAGCGGGGTGAGGGGCCCCGCCCCATGCCCTTTCCAGGTCATAAATACAACGAGGAGCACATAACTCAACTGAAGGAGCGTCGTGCCTTTTCCAAGGAGGGTCGGGGTGATGTCGATCGGAGAATTCGTCAGATGAGCCACCGCCGTGCCCAATAGCAGAATAATATCGCGGCTGACAACCAGGATGGCCAGCCACGAGGGCACGAGATGAAGGATGGAGAGAGAAATGAACCCGGATGTCAGCAGGAGTTTATCCGCCAGCGGATCGAGGAAGGTTCCAAGCTTTGTCCGCTGATTGAGCCTTCGCGCTATAGGTCCGTCGATGGCGTCAGTAACACCGGCCAGGAGGAGGGAGAACAACGCAAACCCGAATTTGCCATATGTCATAAACCCGATGTAGACAGGGATTAAGAGGATACGGAGGATCGTCAAGCTATTGGGTATGTTCATTGATACGACTTACAAACGGGCCTCCGGCCGAGCGAGGGGAAGCATCTTAGTGAGAGGGTGCCACCTTGTCAACGCGGTTGCAGTCATGGCGGAAGGCCCCTATAATCCGCGTGGCCTGGACATCCTATGAGCCGGAGGTTGAATGAGCACGTTACCGCTGATGTTTAAGAGGGAAGGGCTGGTAGAGAAACACCAACTGGAAGGCGTGGATCCAAGCGACCGATATTTTAGCCGCGCCATCCTCGTGAATCGGACCGCTTCCGGCTACGCCGCCAAGATGATGTACGAAGCCTTCACGGTGGAGGGCGGATCGCATTCGACGATTGCGGCCGCCGTCAGGGAATTGGTGGAGAGGCTTCAAGGGTTTGGATTCCGCCGAATGCGGTCGCGGGCCAATTTCAAAGGAACTCGCTACCTGGCGGAAAAAGAAACGTGGATCGATTATCCCGACCCCTCCTAGAGACTGGTAACAAATTCCGCATGAATCAGGTCATGAATCGCCGGACGAAAGTCCCGAATCGCGTCATTCTTCCGGCTGGGATGGACACGATTCGATAAGAGCACCACTTCGAGCTCGCTCACAGGATCGATCCACATTGAGGTTCCCGTATAGCCGAGATGCCCGAACGACCGGGAAGAGAAATGGTGTCCGGACGAGGACGGTATGGATGGCGTATCCCACCCGAGTGCCCAACTACTTCCCGGGACCTGTTCTTGGCGTCGCGTAAATTGTCGTACAACGTGCGGATCCAGCAGTGCCGGCTCCCCTCGATAGGCCTTGAGCCAGCCTCCCGTGACGGAAAGCAGGGATTCGGCTGTCCCAAATAGTCCTGCATGTCCCGCCACCCCGCCCGCTACGGCGGCGTTTTCATCGTGAACCTCTCCACGCAAGAGACGTCCCCTCCATCCATCGAATTCCGTTGGCGCGATCGTATTCATAAGGGCTTTTCTTCGAGAGTGACCGTCTTCATCAGTCGGTAGAAAGAACAGGGAACCGGCCGACAGAGGCTCTACAATGCGCTCCGCTACAAAGCGATCCAACGTCGTGCCGCTCAGACGCTCGACGATGAATCCAAGGAGCATGAACCCAAGATCGCTGTATAAGCTTTTTTCTCCTCTTCGGTAGATGAGCGGTTCATTGCCGATGAGATCCAGCAACCGACGGCTCGCATGGAGGCGTTCCCCGTGTGAAGAAGGCAGCGCTCCCTGGGGACTGAGCTGCTCATAAAACCCGCGCCACCCCGGGAGACCGGAACTGTGGGTGAGCAAGTCACGTAGCGTCCCCGAGCCAACCGGCGTCTGTGTCAACTCCGGCAGCACCTTGTCGAGCCGGTCGCCGAGATGGCAGCGCCCCTCTTGGAGCAGCAAGGCGAGGGATGTAACCGCAGCGAGAGGTTTGGTCAACGACGCAAGGTCATACAAGGTCGAAGCCGACACCGCCTCGTCTGCCGGGTCGACGGAGAGGCGGCCGGCCCAGACCAGCCCGGGAGGTTCTCCACCTCGGCGAATCGCAAGGACGGCGCCGGGAAAGACTCCGCGGTCGACGGCTTGTTGGAGCGCCGTTTGGATGGATGCCGGAACGTGCATGATGAGACAGCACCGAGGTACCCGACTTAAGACACTATGCCGCATCCCGCATGACGCCAGGCGGGTGCACGCGCCGAAAAGGAGAGCCGCCTGGCTCAGCGGGCAGGGCTCGACTCGTCTTCCATTTTTTCTTCAGTTACGGGGCGGGTCTCCTCATACGCCTCAGTGGTTTCGACATCCAACATCCGCTCAAATGTATGCAGGGTGGCGCGCATCCGCTCGACCATGAGAAGCCGTTGCTTGTGCAGTTGAGAAAGGTCCCGTTGCGTTTCTCCCAGTTCAATGCGGGCTTCGCGGATCAGCTCACCGGCCTTCAGCTCCGCTTCCTTGACAATCAGTTCAGCCTCCCGCTGGGCGCTTCGCTTCACATCGTCGGCCAGCGACTGTGCCGCCACCAGCGTGTTGGACAACGCCGATTCCGTCCGCTTCAGCTCCGAAACCTGCTGCTCCATAAAGGCCATCCGCTCACGGAGCGTCGCATTATCACGGTTCAGGGATTCGACGGTTTGCGCCACTTCCTCCAGAAAGCGATTGACCTCATCGCGATCATACCCTCGAAGCTTGACCTTGAACACCATTTGTTGAATGTCGAGTGGCGTGATTTTCATGGCATCCCCCATAGGTTGGCTCAATTAATCCGCAGCGCCAATTCTTTGAGCGACTGCACCACGGCGATCTGCAGGAAGGTAATCGCCACGATCGCGATGAGGGGCGACAGATCGATGCCCATCCGCCAGCCGAGCATTCGACGGATCGGCGACAGCACCGGCTCAGTCGCACGATCTAAAAATTGTACGATCGGGTTCCACGGGTCCGGACTCACCCAGGAGATCAAGGCCCGCGCGATGATGATCCACATATAAAACCACAGCGCATAATCCAGTACGGTGGCTAATCCTAGCAGCACATTGCCCACCACGAACATCAGCGTCCGAGCTCCTGTGACCGTTTCGTCGCGGCCTCAACCGCATTTATGAGGGTCGCCCGCAACCCTCCCTGCTCCAATTGATGCAACCCCGCAATGGTCGTGCCCCCCGGGGACGTCACTTGATCCTTCAGCCGAGCGGGATGCTGGCCCGTTTCGAGCACCATCCGGGCAGCGCCCAGAACGGTCTGTGCGGCAAGGAGCCCGGCCGCTTCACGGGGTAATCCCATCTTGACCCCGCCGTCGGTCAGCGCTTCGATGGCAAGGAACACATAGGCCGGACCGCTTCCGCTCAGTCCTGTGACGGCATCCATCAGACGCTCCTCGACAGGCACCACTTTGCCGACTGACTCGAACATCTGGCGCACCCAGACCATATCGCCCTCGACGACGCCCGCGCCTACTGCGATCGCCGTCATGCCCTCGTGGACCATCGCGGGCGTATTCGGCATGGTGCGAATCACCGAGGTCCTCGCACCACAGGCATCGGTAATGCGCGCGATCGGGACACCGGCCACGACGGAGACGATCAACCGTCCCGCCGATTCGGTGCGTATGTCCTGGAGCACCGCATCAAGAACCTGGGGCTTCACCGCAAGCACCACCATATCGGCCCAACGCACCGCCTCACGGTTATTCCTGCTAACCTGTATGCCGTAGGTGTTCTTGAGATGGTCCAAGCGATCCGCCATAGGATCCGTGGCCCAAATACGATCGGGACCACACAGACGAGCACCGAGCAGGCCGCCGATCAAGGCCTCCGCCATTTGCCCCGCACCCACAAACGAGATTTTTCGTGTCAGCGCGGTGTTAGACATGACGCGCCCCAAAGATCGCCGTGCCGACGCGGACCAGCGTCGCCCCTTCTTCAATGGCGACTTCATAATCATTGGACATGCCCATCGACAGCTCATCCATGGAAATGGTGGGCAGGCGCAGCTCGGCAATGTGTTTGGCCATGCTGCGCAATTGGAAAAAGTACGGCCGCGCCTGTTCGGCCTCTGGCAGCGGAGGGGGAATGGTCATCAGTCCTTTGATGCGAAGATGTGGCAGAAGACTGAGAGCCGGCACCAGGCCGACCAGATCATCAGGGTGAAAACCGGCCTTCGTCGGCTCATGAGCGAGGTTCACTTCCAACAGCACGTCTTGGCATACGCCGGCCTCACCCGCCCGATGATTGATCTCCTGCGCCAATGCCATGCTGTCCACCGAATGCACCAGGTCAAACACTCCGATTATGGATCGCACTTTTCGCCGCTGCAGGTGTCCAATGAAATGCCAGCGGACCGGCGTATCCTTGAGCGCTGCCATCTTGGACACCGCTTCCTGAAACCGATTTTCTCCGACAATTGACAGCCCCGCATCGATGCCTTGCCTGATGCGATCCACCGTCACGGTCTTCGTGACAGCGACCAAACGGACCTCCTGCGGCTTTCGTCCCACTTTGGTCGCCGCCCGGGACATTCTCGACCGCACAAGGTGAACGCGCTCGGCCAGCGTGTCATTGAGCAGCGGCTCCATTGTGGGACTCAGGCCTCGCTCCCGGCCGCCAGCCCGGCGAACCGCTTCATTCTAACGGAAGGATTACGCAATTGGCAGAGGCTTCTTACTATTCTATCTTCTCAGGAGCCAATCCAATGGCACTGACCATCGTCCCGATCACTCTTCCCTCCCGGCGATAGGAAAAGAAGAGGTCATCGTGGCAGATCGTGCAGAGATTGACGGCGGTGATGGAGCCGGAACTGGTTCCCATACTCTCCGCCTGCGCTCTGATAAGAGCCTTTAAATCCAAATGGACCCTCCCGCCGGGCCGGTCTTGCAGCACCTGGCGGTATCCAGAATAAGCATCCGCCAACTGATTGAGCACTGGTTCATCCACCTCATAGCAACATACGCCGGCGGACGGTCCGATGCTGACACGGAGATCTGCTGGATCGGATCCGAACCGGGCTGCCATCAACGCGATCGTCCTCGGCACGATGCCGGCCACTGCTCCTCGCCAGCCGGCATGAATCGCGGCCACCACGCGGCGCTCTGGATCATGAACCAGTACAGGCACACAGTCCGCCGTCCGCACCGCCACCATCACCCCCGGTTGGTCCGTCACCAAGGCATCCCACCCTCCCTGGAATCGATCGTCCGCCGTAAGGGATCGATCAACGACCAGCGCATCGGTCCCGTGAACCTGTTTGACGGAGAGAAGCCAGGCGGACCATGGCATACCGGCCCGCCGCTGAATCGGAATCCCGACTTCGACGGCCAGGCGCGTGGCATGGCGACGGGTGCCGAAGAAGTGACGGACCCCGCCTTGCGTCGACGCGAACGCCGGGACAGTGATGACCGGTGCATTGATCATGGCGCTTCTCTCCTCAACGGCATCGGGATTCGGCAGGCCGCTTAGTCCGCCTGCTTCCGGAGAAACGTCGGTACATCCCACTCGTCTTCTGCCGCCAGCGCCGCTCGGTCAATGGATTCCCGCGCGTCGCTCATTCGCCTTAAGAAGGTCGGACGATCGAGATCCTTCATCGGCCGGTCGACCGCCGCAGCGGCACCGACCCCGGCCAGCACAGGCGGCGCCGGCTTTGGCGCACGAAGGCTGGTTCTTTCCGTGGCAACCGTCATGGTCGCCGGCTCCTCGTCCCGCTCGAACCCCGTGGCGATCACGGTGACGACTAAATCATCGCCCATATCAGGATTGATGACCTGTCCCACAATGATGTTGGCCTCGGAGTCCGCCGTCTGCTGGATGATGGACGCCGCCTCTTCAATTTCATGCAGCGACATGTTGGGTCCGCCGGTGATGTTGAGCAACACCCCCCGGGCCCCTTCCACGCTGCCTTCTTCGAGCAGGGGACTGCAGATGGCTTTCTGCGCTGCTTCGATCGCCCGGTTGGTCCCCCGTGACACGCCCATGCCCATCACGGCCCGGCCGGTATGTGACATGATGGTCCGCACGTCGGCAAAGTCCACATTCACATGGCCCGTCGTGGTAATGACATCGGCAATCCCTTGAATCGCCTGGCGCAAGACGTCATCCGCTACTTTGAACGCTTCGAGCAGCGGCGTGGATTTGTCGACAATGCCGAGCAGCCGCTGATTCGGGATAACCAGGAGGGTGTCCACATGGCGACGCAAGTCCCGGATTCCTTCCTCCGCATGTTTGTGCCGGCGCTGCCCTTCGTATTGAAACGGCTTCGTCACGACGCCCACTGTCAAAATACCCAGTTCGCGGGCGATACTCGCCACGATCGGAGCGGCGCCCGTCCCGGTCCCGCCGCCCATTCCCGCTGTCACAAACACCATGTCGGCGCCTTCCAGACATTCCCGGATATGATCTTTGCTTTCGAGCGCCGCATCCTTCCCGATTTCCGGTTTGGCCCCCGCACCCAATCCACGGGTCCGTTCCGGGCCCAATTGGATTTTATACGGCGCAAGCGACCGATCCAGCGCCTGCAAATCGGTGTTCGCCGAAATAAAATCCACCCGGGCCAGACTTGACCCGATCATGGTATTCACCGCATTGCACCCGGCTCCACCGACTCCGATCACCTTGATCCGGACCGGCAACAGCACATCTTCCTGAAATGAGAACATTGCGGCACCTCCCCTCACATCGCGCCGCACGGCGGCGTCTGCCATGCGGCGGTTATGGTTAAAACACCTCTAACACTCGCTTCGTCCATCCGAACATCTTGGCCCACGGCCCCCCATTGCGAAGTCCGGCGGTTTCCAATTCATCGGCATGCCGGCGGGCATGCAACAGCAACCCCACACCGGTCGCATGGCTCGGGTGCCCCACGATATCTCGCAGGCCGCCCAGGCCGGATGGCGTCCCGCGGCGCGCCGGCAGGTTCAATACTTTTTCAGCCGCATCCGGCATGCCTTCCAGCAGGGAAGTGCCGCCGGTGATGACCACCCCGGCGCCTAACATGCCTTCATAGCCGGCCCGGGCAATTTCCCGGCGCACCAGCTCAAACATTTCGTCGACACGCGGCTCGAGTATTTCAGCGATATCCCGGCGTGAAAACATGCGCGGCGGCCTGTCTCCGACGGAGGGCACCTCCACCGGGTGGTGGCTGGTGATCAACTCCGTCCGGGCGATGCCGTGCTGCGTCTTGATCTTTTCGGCTTCGGTTTGAGACGTCAGCAGACCGATCGCCAGATCCTTCGTCAGATTTTGCCCGCCGATCGGCAGCACGGCGGAGTGACGGATGCTGCCGTCCAGAAAGATCGCCAGATCGGTCGTGCCGCCGCCAAGGTCCACCATCACCACACCCAAGTCACGTTCCTCCTGGCTGAGCACCGCTTCGCTGGACGCGAGCGGTTGCAGGATGATGTCCACGACATCCAGCCCTGCCCGGTTGACGCTCTTGATGATATTTTGTGCCGACGTAACGGCGCCGGTGATCACATGCACATTGACTTCCAAGCGGTTGCCGGACAGCCCCAAGGGTTCACGGACGCCTTCCTGCCCGTCCACCATGTATTCTCGCGGGAGCACGTGGAGGATTCGCCGCTCATGGGGAATGACGGCGAGCGTTCTCGCACTCTCGATCGCCCGATGGATATCCTCCCGGGTGACTTCCGCCCGCTTGAGGGCCACCACCCCCTTGCAGTTTTCGGCTGAAATATGGCTCCCGGCGATGCCGGTGTAGACGGAATTGATCTGCACCGCCGCCATCAACTCGGCTTCTTCCACCGCCTTCTTGATCGACTCCACGGTGCTCTCGATATCGACGACTACGCCTTTGCGCAGCCCGCGGGACGGACTCGATCCGACGCCGATCACGTTGAGTCCGCCGGTATCGGGAATCTCCGCGACAATGGCACAAATCTTCGTAGTGCCGATGTCGAGCCCGACAAGGATCTGATCGCGTTTTGGCACCGTGATCACCCCCTTTCCCGAACAATAATGCGATTCTCATACCGCAGATCGACTTCATTGGCTCCGCGCCCCTGACCGTCGAAGCTCAGCGTCCTCAACGTCGGCTTCACGCGTTGGAATCGCTCCCACTGCTCGCCCAGCGCCTCTTCGCCGAACTGGAATTGCACGCCACGCACGGAGGCCACGAGGTTGGCCGGATTCGCCGCATTGATTTGGAGCCGGCCCTCGTAGGTATGTCCCACCAGTTTGGCCAACTCGATACCCGACACAATCGCCTGTCGCACACCGCTATCGCCTTGGAGCAGTCCCTTTAAATCAAGGCCCGTCACCATGGGCAGCGCCTCATTGTCGGCTTGACCGAGCCGGGCCAACAGGTGGCCGGTCTCGTCACTGAGGAAGTTCTCTGCGCCGATTCGGACGATCGCCGCCGGTTTCCGCTCGACGACCGACAGGCGGAGTTCATGAAAGGGCACTCGTGTCACCACCGCTTCCTTCACCCACGGATGGGATTCGACCTGTTGTTGGATTGCAGTGGTGACGATCTGATGGAGCGCGGCGCCCGGCTTCAATTTGACGAGATCGATGAGCTCCTGCTTGCGGATCTGGTGCACGCCCTCAACCGTCACGGTTCGAATTTCCAGAAGACGGGCCAGTGCCGGCCCGGAATATTGCCCCACGGCCACCAAGCCCCATCCAGCGCACAGCGCGCCGGCGAGCACGCCGCCCCATCGCAGGCGGCGCTTCCAGGCAGCCAACCGCTTGGCCCGGCGCGCTTCCACATGCTGACTGGCGGCCGCCCCGGCGCGGGGTCCTTTCCACTGATTTTCGCGCGGCTCAGCCGGCCGCGCCGTCTTCCGCCTCATGTATGACCGCATCACGCCGGCTCCTTGTTGGCCGCTTGGGCGAATCGGATGGCACGATCGAGGGCCGATTGCAGAATCCATTCGACCAAGCTGTCGTAGTCAATTCCCGCTTGAGCGGCCGCCATCGGCAGCAGACTGGTCTCCGTCATGCCGGGCACGGTATTGATTTCCAACACATACGGACGCCCTTTGGGGGTAATCCGGAAATCGACGCGCGCCGCACCGCCACAGCCCAGCACGTGATAGGTGCGCCGCGCCAGCTCTCCGATTTCCCGCCGGACCCTGGCCGACAAGGGAGCCGGACACAGATACTGGGTCCGCCCTTTCTGATACTTTGCGGAAAAGTCGTAAAAACCGTTCGGAGCCACAATCTCAACGGCGGGCAACACCTTTGGCGGTCCGCTCGCTCCGCCCAGGATCGACACGGTGACTTCATGACCGGGGATGTAGGCTTCCACCATCGCCTCTGCATCATAGCGATGGGCCAGGGCCAGCGCAGGTTTCCATTCTTTGCTCTCGCGGACGATCGTCACGCCGATGGTGGATCCCTGCGAGGCGGGCTTCACGACCACGGGCAATCTCAGCTTGGCGCTTGTGAGAATGCGGCCCAGGGAAGGCGACTCACCGCGCAGCACAACCGTCCCGCCAGGCACCGGGATGTCGTGGGCCGCGAGCACGGTCTTGGTGATGACCTTGTGCATCCCGACGGCGCTCGCCTGCACCCCCGAACCGGTGTAGGGCATGCCGATCGTCTCAAGAAACCCTTGGATCGTGCCGTCCTCCCCGCCCGGTCCATGCAGCGAAAGAAACGCGATGGCGACCTTCTGCTCTTGCAACGCCTGGGTCAGGGAGTGCGCCACATCGATAGCCACGGCATCATAGCCGCGCCGAAGCAGCGACTGATGCACGGCCTGCCCTGTGCGCAGCGACACGTCGCGTTCCGAGGAGCGTCCGCCCATGAGAACCCCAATTCGTGCCGTCGTCAGGCGACCAGTCTGTGCCATGCTGTTCTTTCGTGGTGAACGGCCATATTCATGCTGCTGTTCTCACTGATCGCGGACCAGGGCGTCACCCGTGGCCCGTCATTCCCTGTTACGCTTCACCCACCAGTTTCAATTCCAGTTCCAATTTTGTGCCGGTCTTGCGGGCAACTTGCGCGCGGACCTTCTTGATGAGCGCCAACACATCCTTGGCCGTGGCCTCGCCCTGGTTCACAATAAAATTGCCGTGCTTCTCCGAGACCTGCGCGTCACCCACCTGGGCACCCTTGAGCCCCGCCGCTTCCACCACCCGTCCGGCGGAATCATTCGGCGGGTTCTTGAAGACGCAACCGGCACTGGGCAACATCAGCGGCTGCGTGTCCCGGCGATAATGCAAATAGTCTTTCACCACTTTCTCAATCTCCGATCGCAGGCCCGGTCTCAGCTGGAGCCACACCCCCACCACGACGCCGGGCGGCAGCTGCGCCCGCCGGTAGGTGAACGGGATGGTGTCCGCCGGGCATTCCACTACGGTGCCTGCCGGGGTCACGATGCGGACGGCCTTCACCGCGTCCTTCATTTCCCCGAGCCTCGTGCCCGCATTCATGACGACACATCCGGCCACGGTGCCGGGAATACCGGCGGCCCATTCCAGACCAGCAAGCGACCGTCGGATGGCATAGCCGATCACGGTCGGCATGCCCACGCCCCCTTCCGCATACAGGACAGAATCCGGCTCTTCTTTGATTGTTCGCAATTTCCTTAAACTGATGACCACCCCGCGAACGCCCTTGTCTCGGATCAGCAGATTCGTTCCACCCAGGACAAAGATCGGCAGATCCTGATCTCTTGTTTGAGTGACCAGTCGCCTCACGTCGGCCACATCGGCCGGCTCCACCAGCACATCGGCAGGACCGCCGATACGAAAGGACGTGTACTCCTTGAGCGGCGCATTGAAACGGACCGTCCCTTTGAGGCCGGCCACCGCCGCCTCCAACCTGCGCTGTCGGACGCGATCCCGTCGCGTCGTCGTCTGCCTGTCGCTTCGAGGGACCATCCCTAAGACGAGGGCTCGAGCCGGGCCACAAGGCCCGTGCCCGCCTTCCAGATATCTCCCGCTCCCAAGGTCAGAACCAGATCGCCGGGCTTCAGATGCGGCATCACCTCATCCGGAAGATTTTCTTTCCGTTCCACGAAAGTGACAGAAGGATGCCCCGCCGCCCGGATCGCTTCGGCCAGATTGGCGCCCGACACGCCGGGAATCGCCTGCTCGCCGGCCGCGTAAATGTCGGTCATGAACACCACATCCGCCTGATCGAAGGCGTGAGCAAATTCTTCCATGCAATCCCGTGTCCGGCTGTAGCGGTGGGGCTGAAACAGCACCACTAACCGGCGATCCCCCCATCCCTGCTTTGCAGCCGCCAAGGTCGCTTTGACTTCGGTCGGATGATGGCCGTAATCGTCCACCACCATGATACCGCCGGCTTCTCCCCGCAGATGGAACCGTCGTTCCACGCCGGTAAAGGCGGCGAGGCCTTTCCGAATCAAATCCACCGGGATGTCCAGCTCGACGCCGATGGCGATCGCCACCAGGGCGTTCGACACGTTGTGGATACCCGGCACCGCCAGACGGAAGGGGCCGAGATTCTTGCCGCGAAAATGCGCGCGGAATTCGGCCCCCCATTGTTTGAGCACCACATCGGTCGCCTTGAAATCCGGCACGACCCCGTCCCGCTCCTGGAGCCCATAGGTCTGATACCGTTTCACAATGCGGGGGAAGAGCGCGCGGAGCCGTTCATCGTCGGCACACAGCACGGCAAGCCCGTAGAAGGGAATCTTGTTGATGAACTCCGCAAAGCAGTCGTTGATCCGCTCCATCGAGCCGTAATGATCGAGGTGCTCACGGTCGAGGTTGGTCACGGCGACCACCGTCGGCGACAGGCGGAGGAACGAGCCATCGCTTTCGTCGGCCTCGGCCACCAGGATGTCGCCACGCCCGAGCCGTGCATGACTGCCCAAGGCATTCACTTTGCCGCCGATCACCATGGTCGGATCGAGGCCGCCTTGCGCCAACACGTTCGCCACCATCGAGGTGGTCGTCGTTTTGCCGTGCGCCCCGGCAATGGCCACGCCGAATTTCAGCCGCATGAGCTCGGCCAGCATTTCGGCTCGCGGGATCACGGGAATCTGCCTGGCCTTGGCCACCATGACTTCCGGATTGGTCGCCGCGACCGCCGAGGAAATGACGACGACCTGTGCCTCTCCGACATTGGATTCCTGATGGCCGAAGAAAATCTTTCCACCTTGTTCTTCCAACCGGCGGGTGGTTTCTGTACCCTGAAGATCCGATCCGGTGACCTTGTACCCTAGAGTCAACAACACTTCGGCGATCCCGCTCATGCCGGATCCGCCGATACCGACCAGATGTATTTGTTGTGTCTTACGAAACATCGCTGTATGCCTCAGTCCTTGCAATCCCGGTGTGGCCCGCGGCCATCGATTTCCAATCCCATTAGGCTCCAGTTGCTCCAACAGTCCGGTTGATGTCATGTGTCACCCCCATCAGGTTGTAACATTCACGAACGATCACCTCCGCTGCATCGATCCGCCTCATTTGCCAACTGTTCTCGCGCATGGCCTGGAGCTGCCCCGGACTCTGAAAGAGGCTCACAATTGATTCGCTAAGTCGCGCACCGGTCAGGTCCGCCTGCGGGAGCACAAGAGCGCCTCCCCCCGCTTCCATGGCGCGGGCGTTTTTCGTCTGATGGTCGTAAATGGCCGTCGGCAACGGAATCAGAATCGCCGGTTTCCCGCAGGCCGTCAGTTCGGCGATGGTCATGGCGCCGGCACGGGCCACCACCAGATCGGCGGCGAGAAGCGCACGGGGCATGTCGTAGAGAAAGGGAACGACTTCTGCGTGGATCCCCGCCCGCCCATAGGCTTCGCTCACCCGCTGGTGATCCGCTTCGCCGGTCTGATGCGTGATGGTGACATCCGGCAGATGACGCATGAGACTGGACAACCCTTCAATGACCGCGCCGTTGATCGCCCGGGCTCCCTGGCTCCCGCCGAAAATAAGGAGCCGGCGGCCGGTCCGGGCTGTGCCCGCCGGGTCCCGTTCTTCAACGTGCGCGAGAAATTCGCGCCGGATCGGCGTGCCCACGACGCGAACCTTCTGTCGATTGAATGAGCGGCCCGCCGATTCAAAGGCCAGAAAAATCCTCTGCGCCCAGGGGGCCACGGCTTTGTTGGCCATGCCGGGGTAGGCGTTCGGCTCGACGATCACCCGCGCGATTCCCGCGAGCGCTGCGGCGGCCAAGATGGTGGGGCTCGTATACCCGCCGACGCCGATCGCCAAGTCGGCTCGATACCGGCGCAGGAGGCTCAGCGATTGTCCGAGTCCGACCGGCACCGAGAGGAGGCCCTGCACCGTGCGCCACCACCCTCTCCCCATGACCGGCTTGGCCGTAATGAACACTAATTCAAATCCTTCATGCGCTAACACCTTCGACTCGATTCCCCGAGCGGTTCCTACGAAGGCGATGCGGGTAGTCGGATCACAACGCAAAAATTCGCGCGCGAGCGCGACGGCGGGATAGAGATGGCCTCCGGTGCCTCCTGCAGCAATGACGATCGTCATCGGCGCCCCACCCGGCCCCGCCCGCCAGGAGACCCCGCGTCCTCTCGTCCCGCTTGCCGATCCCGGGAGATATTCAGCAAGATGCCGACGCCGAGGAGGCTGACGACCAGCGAGGACCCGCCATAGCTCACAAACGGCAAGGTCAGGCCCTTGGTGGGAACGAGACCCGTCACCACGCAGGCGTTGACCAGCGCTTGAATGCCGATGAGGAGCGTGATTCCCATCCCGAGATAGCGGCCAAAGGGCACTCGGGCCCGGGCGGCAATCTGAAATCCCCGCACGACAAACAAGGCAAACAACAGCACGATGACGCCCGTTCCGACGAGACCCAATTCTTCGCCGACCAGGGCCAGCACAAAGTCGGTATGAGCCTCCGGGAGAAAAAACAGCTTCTGCTTTCCCTCCCCCAATCCCACTCCGAAGGGGCCGCCGCTCCCGAAGGCCAGAAAAGATTGTGTAATCTGAAATCCCGCATCCGACGCGTCCTTCCACGGTGCCAGAAACGTCAGTAACCGTTGACGGCGATAACTCGATCCGAGGACGAGCGCCAAAACGGCCGGCACCGCGCAGAGGCTCAACGCCATGAGATGCGCCAGCCGTGCCCCTCCGAGAAACAGCAAGCCGCACGTGACCAGGCCCATCACCACGACCGTCCCGAGATCGGGCTCCAAAAGGACCAACCCGCTCAGCAGACCGACCACGACGAGGGCCGGCAACAGGCCGCTGCGGAAGATCGTGATCCCGTCCTCCTTCCTGGTGAGATAGGCGGCCAGATAAATGACCGTGATCAGCTTCACCATTTCGGCCGGTTGAATCGAAATGGGGCCAAGCCGCAACCAGCGCCGGGCGCCCTTCGCCACCACGCCAAGCGAGGGGACCAGGACCATGAGAAGCAACACCATGATTAATCCGAGCAACGGGATGGAGAGGCGCTTCCACCAGACGTAATCGATATGCGACGCCAGATGCAAAAGGACGAACCCGAACGTCAGCCAGGCCAGTTGCCGCTTCAGGAAGTAGCCGGAGTCTTGGAAGCGGTTGCCCGCGACCACCGCGCTGGCACTGAAGACCATCACCAGTCCGACCAAGGCCAGCGTCATGGTGATGATCAGCAGCGTGTGATCCATCGCCACCCGTTTTTTGGCTCGCTGGCTTGAGGTGGACCACGGCAGTGCCAGCGTTCCTGCGGATCTCTGTGGCATCGCTCATCCCCTACACCGGTTCACGGAAGTTCCTTGACCAGCGCCTTGAACTGGCGGCCCCGATCTTGATAATCCATGAACATGTCAAAGCTCGCGCAGGCGGGCGACAGCAGGACCACCTCGTTGGCGGCGGCGCCGGCGGCCGCTCGGTCCACGGCCTCGCGCAACGTGGCGGCCCGGTCAATGGCGCCATAGCCGGGTACTGCATTCGCGATCAAGGGAGCCGCTTCTCCGATCACGATGAGCCGCTTCACCCGCTGCCGGATGGCAGGGGCCAACCGCGAAAAATCGCCGCCCTTGTCCCGCCCGCCGGCAATAAGCCAGATCGGCTGATCGATGCTTTCCAGCGCCTTGAGCGTCGCATCCACATTCGTGCCCTTTGAGTCATTCACAAAGCGGACTCCGTGACGTTCACGAACAATTTCAAGCGCATGTTCCAACCCCGGGAACTCACGCAGGACCCGACGGATCACCTCGAGCGAGCACCCGCTCAGCAGCGCATAGGTGACAGCCGCCATCACGTTCTCGACATTGTGGTCGCCGATGATCCGGATGTCCTCGCGCCGGCAGACTTCTTGGAGTGATCCGGTCACGGTCGTCATGATCCGCTGGCGATCCAGATAGGTGCCTCCCGCCACACCGGATGGCAAGGACTGGGTCTTCGTAAAGCCCAACACCCGCGCGTTGGCACGCGGCCGTAACGCAGCCACCCGCGCATCGTCCAGATTGAAAAGCGCGTAGTCGGACGGGGTTTGCTGCTCGAAAATCCGGTTTTTGGCGGCCACATACTCCTCAATCGAGTCATAGCGATCCTGATGGTCGACCGTCACATTCAGAAGGGCCGCAATCCAGGGATGAAACCGCTCCACCGTTTCCAGTTGAAAGCTCGACACTTCCACTACGAGAAAATCATACGGTGTGGCGAGACGGTGCTTACCGGCCTGTACGGATTTGATCGCCGCTTCGCTGAGCGCCGTGCCGAGGTTGCCTCCCACAAACACCCGCTTCCCCTGCTGCTCCAGCATTTTGCCGATCAAGGTCACCGTGGTACTTTTTCCATTCGTGCCGGTCAGAGCCAGGATCGGAGCCGATACGAACCGGGAGGCCAACTCGAGTTCGCTGATGACGGTCACTCCCCGGCGGCGGACACGCTCAAGCGCCTCCATGCGATAGGGCACACCGGGGCTGACTACGACCAGATCGGCTGATTCCAGAGCTCGTTCATAGCCGCTCCCGACGGTCACCTCGATGTTGGACGCGACCTGCTTCAGCACCGGAGCCAACTCGGCCTGTCCCTTCCGATCGGCGACGGTCACACGGGCGCCGGCCTCCGCCAACAAGCGAGCGGCTGCTACTCCGCTTCGGGCCAGTCCCACTACAGTTACGTTGGTACCCGCTATGTTCATAGGTCTTCGCCGACCATGCTACCGCAGCTTCAGCGTACTCAAGCTTAACAAAGCCAAGAGAATGGCAATGATCCATAAGCGCACCACTACCTTCGGCTCCTCCCACCCCTTCATCTCAAAATGATGATGGATCGGAGCCATGAGGAAGATGCGCTTGCCTCTCGATTTGAATGACGCCACCTGAAAAATCACGGACACCGCCTCGATCACGAACACGCCGCCCACCATCAAGAGAAGCAATTCATGCTTGCTGATCACCGCCACTGTCCCGAGCGCCGCCCCGAGCGGCAAGGAGCCGACATCACCCATGAACACGCTGGCCGGATACGTGTTGAACCAGAGAAAGCCGAGACTCGATCCTAAAATAGAAGCGGTGAACACAGCCAACTCGCCCGCTCCATCAATATGGGGAATGAGCAGATAGTCGGACATGAGCCGGTGACCCGTGACATAGGCCACGACAGTGTAGGCCAGGGCCGCGATCATGACCGGTCCGATCGCCAGTCCGTCAAGTCCGTCCGTGAGATTGACTGCGTTCGAACTGCCGACAATGACGAGCACGGTGAAAACGATATAGAACCAGCCCAAGTCGGGCATGAAGTTCTTGAAAAATGGCACGCTGAGCTTGGTGCTATAGCCGGGCAAGAAGTACAGCACCAAGGCAATCCCCAGGGCCACGGCGACCTGAGCGGTGAATTTCTCTTTAGCCGACAGCCCCTTCGACTGCGCTTTCATGAACTTTAGATAGTCGTCGACAAATCCGATGGCGCCGAAGCCGAGGGTCGCGGCCAGCACCAGCCACACGTAGGGTTTCGAGACATCCGCCCAGAGCAGGGTTGACAGGGTCACGGCAAAAATAATGAGGATGCCTCCCATGGTGGGCGTCCCGCTCTTTGCCAAATGGCGTTTCGGTCCGTCATCGCGTACTTGTTGGCCCAGTTTGATCTCCTGGAGCTTACGGATCACCCAGGGGGCCAGGATGAAGGCGATCAGAAACGCCGTCACTGCAGCATAGATAATGCGAAAGCTTTGATAGCGAAAGACGTTCAGGAAAGAAAACTCTGTGTGGAGCGGATACAGCCAGTTATAGAGCATAGTCTGATGGCTTCTTCAAGCCGCTCGGCGAGGGGCGCCGGGCCTTCGACCTTTCCTTACGAGGCCTTCTTTGCCACGCGCCTCGTTCCTTGCAGCGCCGACACAACCTGCTCGAGCCGCATGCCGCGCGAGCCTTTCACCAGCACGACATCTCCTGGTTTCACCAACCCCTTCACCGTCACGGCCGCCGCCTGTGCGTCGGGAGCTTCGAGGATATGAGCGGGGTCCATTCCAGCGCGCCGCGCACCGTCGGCGAGACTGCGACCGAGTGGGCCGCAGCTGATGAGCCGGTCAACGGTGTGACGCGCGACATAGGCTCCGATGTCCTCGTGCATCTGAACCGCAGCCGCTCCCAATTCCAACATGTCGCCCAGCACCGCAATCTTCCGCTGTTCACTCTCCGCCTGCGCCAGCAATTGCACCGCCGCCTTCATCGACGCAGGGTTTGCGTTGTAACAATCGTTGATGATCCTGACGCCCTGGCTGACGATGATTTGTGATCGCATGGCGGCGGGCCGGAAGCGGGCCAAGCCTTGGGCGATGACCGCGCCAGGCAGCCCCAGCACGGATCCCACCGCAGCTGCCGCTAAGGCATTGGTGACGTTATGTCGTCCCTGGACACGAATATGCACGATCGTATGCCGGATTTTTCCGGGGAGCAGCAGACGGAAGATTGTCCCGTCGCCCCCGTCCGACTTCACATCCATCGCGCGCACGTCGGCTTTTTCAGAAAAGCCGAAAGACACGACGCGGCATTGCGCGCGCGCCGCCAGGTAATCGAAATAGGCATCGTCCGCATTGAGCACCGCGACTCCCTCTGTCGGAAGATGGTCGAGCAATTCCGCTTTGGCTTGCGCCGATCCTTCCATGCTGCGGAAGAATTCGAGATGGTCCGGCCCGATGTTGGTGATGACGCCAACGGTCGGACGGGCGATTTCACAGAGCCTGGTGGTCTGGCCGATGTTGTCCACGCCCATTTCAATGACGGCCGCTTGGTGGCGTCGATTCAACCTGAACAGCGTCTGCGGAACTCCGATACGATTATTCAGATTACCGTCTGTCTTCAGCACCGTCCAACGATGGGCCATCACGCTCGCCACCATTTCTTTGGTGGTCGTCTTTCCGTTGCTTCCCGTGACGGCCACCAGGGGGATGTCAAACCGGCTGCGATGATGCGTCGCCAGTTGCTGGTAGGCGAACAGGGGGTCGCGGGTACCCAGTACAAAAGGCGGCCATCGCTTCGAGCCGCGTGCGACCGTCACGCGGTCACCGGGAAACGCATCGTGGACGATGGCTCCCACGGCGCCGCGCGCGAGTGCCGCGGCGACAAAGTCATGCCCGTCGAACCGATCGCCTTTGATGGCGACAAACAAATCGCCGGGCCCGATTGATCGCGAATCGAGGCTGATCTGGCGGATCCGTTGTTTGGTCCAGTCCGGTGCGTCGCCAGCCAGTACCTTGACGCTGATGACTTCCCTCAATTCTTCGACAGTGAATAATGCCATGTGGGGCCTTGGCCGCACCGCAGCAGGGTGAGGAGCCTTATGCGGAGGCGAGTTGTGCGATTGCGTCACGTGCCACTTCCCGATCGTCGAAATGCACCTTGGTGGTGCCGATGATCTGATAGTCCTCATGCCCTTTGCCGGCGATCAAGACCATGTCCCCGGGCTGCGCTGCCCGGACCGCCGCTCTAATGGCTGCCCGCCGGTCGGGAACCTTGTGATACTGCACCGAGGGACGATCATTCAGCGCCTCAGCCACCCCCACTTCGACTTCCTGGAGGATGGCGAGGGGGTCTTCGGTTCGCGGGTTATCCGAGGTGAGGATGACGACATCGCTGTACCGGACGGCCGCCCGACCCATGAGGGGACGCTTCCCCCGATCGCGATCCCCGCCGCATCCGAAGACCGTAATGATACGCCCGGCTTTCAACTCTTGAGCCGCTGCGAGGACACGGACTAAGGCATCTTCGGTATGCGCATAGTCCACAACCACAGTAAATGGCTGACCGGCCACGACACGCTCGAACCGACCGGGCACATTCGTCACATGGCTGACCGCTTCACACACTTGATCGGAGGTCGCTCCTTCGTGCAGCGCCACCGCGATCGCAGCCAGGAGGTTGTAGACGTTATGCTCCCCGACGAGATGGCTTTCGATGGTAAATGATCCGGCCGGCGTCGCCGCTCTAAAGGCGGTGCCTCCCAGCGAGAGCCGAACGTTTTCCGCCCGCAGATCCGCCTTGCTTCTCATGCCAAAGGTCCAGACCGGAACGGGGCAGAACGGTTGAATCCGCAGACCGCTCGGATCGTCACTATTCAGGATGGCGCGCTTGTTCGACTTTTGAGTCCCGGTCAACCCGGTAAACAGTCGCAGCTTTGCCTGGAAATATTCCTCCATGGTCCGGTGAAAATCCAGATGGTCCTGCGTCAAGTTTGAAAAGACCGCGACATCGTATTCGCAGCCGATCGTCCGATCCTGTGCCAGCGCATGCGACGACACCTCCATCACGGTCACGCCGCAGCCTCGCTCGACCATCTTGGCCAAAAGCTGTTGCAGCGTCAGCGCCCCCGGGGTGGTGTGGGAAGCCGCGAGGGTTTCCTCACCAATCTGGTAGGCCACGGTGCCGATCAAACCGACCCGGCGACCGATCGCTTCCAATAAAGCCTTGCACACATAGGCGGTGGTCGTTTTACCGTTCGTCCCGGTGACGCCGATCATGCGCAGGCGCGACGAGGGGTTCCCGTAGAAACACCCGCCCAGCAGTCCGAGCGCTTTGCGAGAATCCGCCACGCGTACGGAAGGAACCGTCAATCCGGCGCAGGGTTGCTGGTGCACCACGGCGGCGGCTCCGGCTTGTACGGCGGCCGGAATAAACTGATGCCCGTCCGCTTGGTCCCCGTGCACCGCCACGAAGAGGCTTCCGGCTTGAACGACTCGGGAATCGTCGGTAATCCCGGCCACCTCGACGCGGAGATCTCCTTGACGCTCAAACAGCGCGACCTGTCCGTCCAAGGCTGGTAGCATGTCCAGCAATTGCATGGCCATCTCGTTACATCCGGCTCATGTTTGTTCGTCCACCATCGCGAGTTTTACGGGCTCCTCCGAACTCACGCCCAGGTAGTTCAACACCTGTTCACCGACCCGACGGAACACCGGGGCCGCGACGGTGCCTCCCCAGGCTTCCCCGTGGGGTTCGTCGATCACCACAATCATCGCGAGTCTCGGATGGTCCGCCGGCGCGAATCCGACAAAGGACCCGACAAATTGAGTAGTCGAATAGGTTCCTGTGCGCGGATCGATTTTTTGTGCGGTCCCCGTTTTTCCGGCGACGCGAAATCCCGGGATGGCGGCCTTGCCTCCCGTTCCGTCCGTCACGACACCTTCAAGAATGGTCGTGACGGTTCGCGCGGTCTCCGGAGACACCACCCGCCGTTTGACCTGCGGCAGCACCTGTTTGACAACCAGCCCCTTCGCATCGCGAATCTCCGAGACCACATAGGGTTTCATGAGGACACCGCCATTGGCGAGGGCTCCGATCGCAGAGACCATTTGTATCGGCGTGACCCCGATTTCCTGCCCCATTGAAATGGACGCGACGGATCGCCGGCCCCAGTAACGCGGATCTCTCATGAGACCTCCAGCCTCGCCGGGAAGATCGATTTCCGTCCGTTGGCCGAATCCAAACGCTTGGAGATACCGATAGAGTCGCTGATCCCCCAGCGCCATACCGGTCTTGGCCGCCCCAATGTTGCTCGATTTCTGAATCACCTCGGCGAAGGTGGCCCAGCCCATCTTTTCGTGGTCATGGATCACTGTGTTGGCCACCGTCATCCGCCCGTTTTCGCCAAAGATCAGGGTATGGGGCTTCATCACTCCTTCTTCGATGGCAGCCGCCGCCACCACGGCTTTCATGGTCGATCCGGGCTCATACGCATCGGTCAAGGCGCGATTGCGCCAGCGATCGGGGCCGATAGCCCCCACGGTGTTGGGATCGAAGCGAGGGCTGATCGCCAACGCGAGCAACGCTCCTGTTTGGGGATCGAGGACGATCATGGTTCCCGATTTGGCATGGGTCCGAGTCACCGCCTCTTCAAGCTCCTTCTCCGTGATGTATTGAATCACCTCATCAATGGTGAGCACCAGGCTATGCCCCGGCTGGGGGACCTGCTCGGCCCGGCCCTTCGGAAATACCGTGCGGCCCAAGGCGTCGCGCTGCAGTACGGTCACGCGTTTTTCTCCGTGCAGATGAGACTCATACCGACGCTCGATCCCTTCAAGCCCTTCGCCATCCATCCCGGCGAAGCCCAGAACGTGAGATAGAAGCGGGCCCTTAGGGTAGAACCGCCGTCCCTCCATCACCACCCCGATCCCATCCATCGGCATCCGTTCCAGCCGTCGGCCCTGCTCCGGATCCAATTTTCTCGCCAACCAGACAAATCCGCGGTCCTGCCGCAATTTCCGTTCGAGCTCACCCGTACTGATCCGGAGAACCGGCGACAGATGCCGGGCCGTTTTCGCCGGACTCTCGAGTGCGGTCGGCACGCCAAAGACCGACGGCACTTCCATATTCATGGCCAGCACTTTCCCATGCCGATCCACAATCGTGCCGCGTGCGCCCTCCAACGACACAGTTTTTTGATGCTGCCTGTCGGCCTTCACGGTTAACTCGGCCGCTTGCAGCACCTGCAGTGAGACCAGCCGAAACAACACCACTCCGAAGCCACACAACATGCACAGCAAGACAACGTACCGGCGACGGCGCGATAGAGCAGCGGCCACTATCTTCCTCCACCCGGCAGCTCATTCTTCGCGACCCGCATTTCCATTGGAGCCTGCCGGCCGGACGGTAGCGGCTCAGGCCGCGATTGCACCATGATGACCTGGCCTTGTTGCGGCGGAGTCATGCCCAATTTTTCCGAGGCGACCTTCGCGATGCGGTCGGGAGCGCTGAGGGCGGAAACCTTCACGCGGAGTTCGTCTCGCTCACGCTCCAGGATTATCTTCTCGTGCTTTAACCGCTCGATGTGATACCCGACGCGAACCATATCCACTCGCTCCCACACGAACGTGAAGACCAGGCACAACGCCCCGAGCACGGTGACAATCTTCATTGGAGAGACTCCTGTGAAATGCGTTCCAGCACGCGTAATTTCGCGCTCCGCGCCCGAGGGTTCATCCGGCATTCTGCTTCGCTGGGAATTTGCGGCCTCTTCGTCAACACTGCCAGGCGCCCATCCGATTCCCGCGACAGCGCACGAAAGGTATGCTTGACAATACGGTCTTCAAGCGAATGGAACGAGATCACCGCCAACCGTCCGCCCGGGCTCAAGACGTCCACCGCAGCGCGGAGGGCAGGCTCCAACGTCTCAATCTCCCGGTTGACGGCGATGCGCAAGGCTTGGAACGTCCTGGTTGCGCAATGAATGCGCCCGTGTCGATACGCCGACGGCACTGCGCCCTTGATGGCGGTCACTAACTCCTGCGTCGTCTCGAAGGGATGATCCACCCGCATCCGGACAATCGCGCGCGAGATCCGTCTGGAGAAACGCTCTTCTCCAAACTGATAGATGAGGTCTGCCAATTCCGCCTCGGGCAGTCTGTTCACCAACTCGGCAGCAGTCTCCCCGGAACTCCGGTCCATGCGCATATCGAGCGGACCATCAGACTGGAAACTGAACCCCCGTTTGGGATCGTCCAGCTGGCGAGACGACACGCCGAGGTCGAGCAACACGCCATCGGTATCCGACATTCCCGCCTCCGCCAGATGTCTACGGATATCTACAAACAGTCCCTTGATCAAAATAACGCGCGCTCCGAACCGTGAGAGCCGTTCCCGGCAGACGGCCAATGCCTCGGCATCCCGATCGATGCCGACGACGGTTCCCGACGCACCCATGCCCTCAAGGAGCGCTTCAGCATGGCCCCCATACCCCACCGTTCCGTCGCAGAGAGACGTCGCGTTCAGGCCGGTCAACCAAGCGGTTACCTCTTGCACCATTACGGGAGAATGGCCAAAAACCGGGCTGTTCAGATGTCCCCCACTAGCATCCACTTCTTCCCACTAGATCGCGAGTATACTCTGGTTCGAAGGCTTGTCAATAGACTATTCATGGACTTATGCGGTGACACTTCTAACGAGATAGATAGAGTAGGAATTCGAATGCGATCGTCTACGCGGCTTTATCCGTGAAGGGTTCATTGAGGTTATCCACAGGTGGCCCGGGCAAGCCACCTACTTCTCTGGGTCGGAAAGGCCTTTTATTATCCGCCCCCCGGCCCTTGACTGCAGTCTAGACGTTCATCCTCCTTTGATACCCCGGCGGTTCGACGTGATTCGTTGACAACATTTTGCTCGAGGACGACAATGCGGACATGACAACTCCGCCCTTGCGCCGTTCACGCCAGGCCCTCAGCGTCGTCGCGGTTTTCGCGTTGATTGCTCCTTTCTCAGAACAGATGGAGGCCAAGGACTTCAATCCTGACAATCCTCTCAATCCACCGGCACCGGTCTATTGGTGCCCAGGCAAGATGGCTGATCAGCAGATCGCGACAAAAAAGGCCGCCGGCTGTCACCCTCTCTATGACCCCCAGGCAGAGGAAACCTTTCGAGAGACTCTGCGCAAAAAAGGTGTGGAGCTCCCGGAACGGGAACCGATTAAGATTCTCGATCTCCAGAATGCCGCCTCGCAATTCGCCGACCGCTACCGGACATTCTTAGCGTGTTGTTCAACTGATGTCGCCGCTACCGGCCAGATCGCCGAGTTAATCGATGAAGCGACCAGCATCCTCAAATCCGTGCAGCAAAAGGGCATTTTTAATTCGGCGGGATTCGGCGTCGGAAGCGGAAGCGATGGATTGGGCGGCGGACCCGGCCAAAGCCCCAAGCTCGGCACATTTGCGCGCCAATGGACGCTCAGTGAAATTGTGGGAACGGTCGCCCGCGCGCGCAATGATTTGTTTGCTCTGCAGGAGCGGCTCGAACAGCTGCAGGCCGCCCAACAGAACGTCGACACAGCAGACTACGAAGCTAGCGGCCGAGTACGTCTGCAGATACAGGAGGAAGAGGAGGCGATCCGAAAACATTTCGACTCCAAAAAACCGCCCTCATCGGCGCCGACCGGCATGGAAATTCAGGATAAAACGTTTCGTTCACGCATCGGCGGAGATATCGAAGAGACCAATCTGTCCCCGAACTTTGGTGCAGACATCGGCTACTCGGTCTCGCCCTATAGCAACGTGGGAGAATCGCTCCGGCCGAGACGGGGTGATGCGATCCATGACAGTCAGCTTCCCTATCGACCAGGCATGGAAGGGCAAGAGACAACGATCCCCAACAGCACCGGCTTTCAGATTGATCAAGCCCAAAACCCCGATGGTGCATCCACCGTGCAACGGCGAGGAGCCGGGCCCGCCATAGGCGATTCCGAACTGAACAGTCAACGTCGATAACCTATTTGGATACGTCCCCCATCGGCTCCCAAGTCTCGCCGGCATCACGGCTGCGATATAACCCACTTCCATTGGTTCCCGCATAGAACAGCTTCGGATCCGACGCGCTTTGCGCAATGGTTCGCACATTGGTCGCGGTAAAACCGCTATTCATGGATTTCCAGGTGGAGCCTCCATCTTCGCTCCGGTGTACGCCGTCCCGGCCGACAATGTAGAGGACCCCTTTTCGGCTTCGATCCAGAATCATTGAAATGATCATCTGATCCGGCAGCGATCCGCCGATGCGATCCCAGGACCGGGCCCCGTCCGTCGTCTTGTACAAACCGCTCAGAGTGGCCGCATACACGGTCTCCGGCTCATAAGAATCAACCGCTATAGCGGTGACGTTCAACGCGCGGGAAGTTTTGACCATATCGGGCGGCACCAATCCATTGTTCACTTTTTCCCAATGGCCGGCCTGATCGATGGTCTTATACACACCGCCGCTGGTCCCCGCATAAAGAACGGACGACCGCGTGGGATCCATTCCAAGTGTCACTACCATGAGCACTTCCTTCATACCCTCCATCTTTTTTGTCCAGTGCTCGCCTCCGTTCTTCGTCTCGAACACCCCCATCGTCGTGGCAATAAAAAGATGATTGTTGTCAGCCGGGTCAAAGACGAACTGATTGACCACCGAGGAAATTGTCACGTCATCGATGCCCGAGCGCATCGATCTCCAAATTTGGCCGCCATCATGACTCTTAAAGACCGCATCTCCTTTAGTGCCCGCATAGACCGTCGCCGGATAGACGGGATCGAGCGCCATCGAAATGACGCGCGAATGGCTCATGCCTTTCGAGAGATTCGTCCAAGTCTGTCCGCCGTCACGGGTCTTATAGACATAGTCG
Source organism: uncultured bacterium (assembly GCA_965285945.1). Taxonomy (GTDB): domain Bacteria; phylum Nitrospirota; class Nitrospiria; order Nitrospirales; family Nitrospiraceae; genus Nitrospira_D. The sequence continues at coordinate 76,317 of CBDIWP010000012.1, forward strand.
TTCGTGGCGACGTAAATAATGTCGGGATTCTTGGGATGGAGGTGAAGGACGACGATGGGATCGCTACGGTTGCAGCCGGAAAGGGCCACGAGGATCAAGAGCACCATTGTGACACTGCGAACCATCAACGAAGGCAAGTCCTTATGGGATGACCAGGTCGCCCGGCAGGCTTGAGGAAGTGAAGACGCTCCTGTACGCCGTACCTTGAGCCTATGAAGGACGGGAGCACGCCGCTGGAAGCGCTGCTGCCCGTCCCATGCTAACGGTAGTTGGTAAACTGCAGGTCAATGCCAAAATCCTTTCCTTTCAGCAACGCCATCGTGGCTTGCAGATCATCCTTGCTTTTGCCGAGCACACGGAGCTGCTCACCCTGGATCTGCGCCTGGACCTTCAGTTTCGACTCTTTCACCGCTTTCGCGATTTCCTTCGCCTTCTCGGACACAATCCCGCTTTGGATTTTTGCCAGCTGCCGCACGGTCCCTCCCAATGCCGGCTCCACGGCCCCGTAGTCAAAGGCCTTGAGTGATACCCCGCGCTTGGTACACTTCGTCTTAATGATGTCGATGACCGCAGATAATTTATACTCGTCATCCGAGACGATCACCAATTCCTTTTCCTTCTCCTTCAACGTGATGTCAGTCTTGGAGTTCTTGAAATCGAACCGCTGTTTCACTTCTTTGGTCGCTTGGTCGACGACGTTCCGGAGCTCCTGCATATTGACTTCCGATACGATATCGAATGAAAACTGATCGGCCATGATTTCCTCCTTTCCTGCCTCCCGACTCAGGGGAGCTGCCTGGTTGCGACCCGCGCGCCGACCACTCATGCCACCCAGGAGGCAGGTCCTAACAGCACCCCCCGCCGGGCGGCAAGCAAAAGCCTTTGTCATCGTGGGTTCGAATCGCTGTTTGGATCCGGCCAGCTGTGCCGCCGCCCGCCATCACCACGACTTCGCTGCTGGTGAACGGCCGTTTCAACACCACATATCCGTACCACTGTTTCAGGCTGTCGCTCAAGACGATCATGCCTAGGATTGCCACGAGGGCTACCAGTCCTGCGTCCACATACAAGGCAACGGCCTCGCCGACCGGCAGTGTGGCCGCCTTCGTAAGAAACATCCCGAACATTTCATAGGAGCCCGTGATCGTGATCACGCCCACAAACAGCATCGGCCCCGCGGTCACCCAGAGGTACGGCGCCTTCCACATCTTGATCAGCACCGTCGTCGCAATGCAGAGCGCCAGCGTTCCGAGCAATTGATTCGCCGCGCCGAACATCGGCCAAATCGTCGAGATGCTCCCGGTTCCGATCAAGTAAGCCCACGATCCCACGACGAAACCGCTGCTCACCAGCACGCCCGGCCACCAGTTCATCTGCCGGAATGGCGCATACACCCGCCCCGCCATTTCCTGAATGAGATAGCGCCCGACCCGCGTTCCGGTATCAATCGTCGTCAAGATGAAGAGCGCCTCAAACACCAGGGCAAACTGATACCAATAGGCCATCAACCCGGCCATACCCGGTAGCGCGGCAAAGATCGACGCCATCCCGACCGCAAGTGACACGGCCCCGCCGGGCCGCCCAGACACATCCACCTCAACGAGTTGGGACAGCTCGGCGATTCGTGCCGGCGCAAAGCCCATCGCCGTGAGGGTCTCCGGCGACAGAGTCGTATTGATCGCGAAATAATCGCCCGGGATGAGCACCGAGGCCGCAATCAATGCCATGACCCCGACAAAGCTTTCCAGCAGCATCGCCGCATATCCCACCACCGCCTGAGATTCCCGCTCAATCATCTTCGGAGTCGTGCCGGAAGCCACCAACGAATGAAAGCCCGAGACCGCACCGCAGGCAATAGTGATGAAGAGGAACGGGAACAATGTGCCGGGGATGATCGGTCCGCCACCGTCGGCGAACACGGTCACACGCGGCATTTCCATGGTCGGGGCCATCAGCACGACACCGAACCCCAGCAGGAACACCACCCCCAGCTTCATAAAGGTGGACAGATAGCCGCGCGGCACCAGCAGCATCCACCCCGGCAGCACCGAGGCCAAAAATCCGTAGCCGGCCAGGAGCCACACCAACGTGGGCTTGTCATATTCAAAGAGCCCCGCGTAAGACGACTGTCCCACCACCCGTCCGGACAGGATCGCCGCGATTAAGAGGAGGACACCGAGCACCGATACTTCTCCTACGGCGCCGGGACGAAACTTTTGGAGATAGAAGCCCATGATGAAGCCGATGGGAATGGTCATGGCAATCGTGAAGGTCCCCCATGCATTCTGGAAGAGGGCATTCACCACCGCAAAGCCCAACCCCGCCAGTGCAACGACCACAATGAAGAGCACCGCCATCGCCGTGGCCGTCCCGGTGATGACACCCAGTTCGTCATGCGCAATCTCAGGAAGTGACCGTCCGTTGCGCCGCATCGAGGCCACGAGAATGATGAAATCCTGCACCGCCCCGGCCAACACCGCGCCAATCACCAGCCATAGAAAGCCGGGAAGAAAACCAAACTGTGCCGCCAGCACCGGTCCCAGCAGCGGGCCTGCTCCGGCAATGGCCGCGAAGTGATGGCCGAACAACACGACCTTATTGGTGGGATGAAAGTTCACGGAGTCGTTCAATCGCACCGCTGGCGTCACCCGTTGGTTGTTGAGTTCGACGACCTGCCTGGCGAGCCAACGGCCATAGAATCGATAGGCCAGCACATAGATGCACGTTGCCGCCACGACCAGCCATAGGCCGTTGACCTTTTCATGGGGATGCAGGAGACCGGTCACGTGAGCCAGGGCGAGCGCGCCCAAGATAGAAAGCAGCCCCCACAACAGAACAAACACGAATTTCATGCGCGGCATGGTAGCACAACCCCGCTGATGCCTGTACAGGCGGACATGAGTGACGTGGCGCAGTGACGGTCTTGCTGGGGTTCTCCGTTGTGTCCGGCTCACTCGGCTTCGTGACACGTGTGACGCTTGCTCGAATGACTCGAGACACAAGACGAGGGTAGTCAACCTTCGCGCCCTCAATGACCGCTTCGGCATCCGCCAAGGTGCCTGCCTCAGCACCATCGGCCCGTCGGAAATCGCCGTAGAGGGCATCAAGGCTCAGTTTGTGTCACATTTTCTCATCAAGCCGATGATGGAGGTCTCGGCCGCCGCGGCGACGAGCAACTCTTTCGCCGGCACTCTGCCCTGTGCGAGCTGACGACCTCTCCCGCCCCCCTTCTTTTGAGGAATGTGATGACGACTTCAATTGCACTAGTCTCACACCAAACACCCGCGGAGGAGACTCATCCATGTCGCTCCTGTTGCTGATCATGCTCTTAGGCACGCTCCCGTTTCCCATCCTGGCGGCGATAGAAATTGCGGACCAGTATGGACAGCCCCATCCTTATCAAGGCCGCCGCCGTAGAACCGTCAGCTCACGATGAAGGGCCACAGGGCCGCACGGCTGGAATCGCCGGCATGAACTCGATGCGACGATACGTTCGCGAACATTATCGTTTGGCCGTGAGCTATCCGGCGATGTTCTCGCACGCATGCACTATTGGTGAAGCGCGGGTATCGAACCTGTCGGTTTCCGGCTGTACCCTCGATTGGGAAGGGGACCTGCCGGAGGAGGCGACGCTCCACCTGCGTCTCATCCTCCCGGATGATCGGGAATCACTCCCTATCGATGGGGCCGAGGTCCGATGGGTGAAGGGCAATCAGCTTGGGCTACAGTTCCGACGACTGGAGCGCAAGGCCAACCTTCGCTTGCATGGCTTTGTGTGGGATCGGATGCTGGAACGCCTTCAGGTGATCAAAACGCACCGCCTCGCTCGCTAACAGAAACACGACCAGGCACAGGAGTCGTTACACCGTTCACCTGGGGCTTCCACCACAACGTCGGACATTGGTCCGCCGTCAATACAGACCGTGTGACGGGGGCCCGACGTCGATCATCATGTCGGCCCGGGCGGCCTGATCGCCCGGTCCTTCCCGGCGTCGCGTCCAGAAGTTGGGGAGTCGTCGCTGAGGTTTGAGCCTACGTCCCCCGCTGGATACCTTCCTCCCGTCACCTCCGGGCTCTTCGCGCCGCCATTTTTTGAACCTCTCAGGGGGTCTCATCACTCCTCCCTCCTTTCTGTGCCAGCTCTGGCTGTGACCGAACAGCACCTCACATGCGCACTTCTGGAAGGAGGCCCCACCGATTGCAGACCTCGGTGAGGCCTCAGGGACCGGTCTTCTGAAGAGGCAGGAACGGTCGCGTTGGTTTAATCAGCCGCAATCATGATCCTGCGACATTTGGCCTCTTCTCGCTTCGGGAAGATCACGGTCAACATGCCGTTTTTGTGCGTGGCCGACGCTTTGTCATGATCGACAAACGAGGGTAGTTTGAAGAGCCGGACAAAACGGGTCCCTCCGAACTCGCGCAGATGGTAGCGAGCGCCCTCTGCAGATTCCTCTTTGCGTTCGCCCTTGATCGTGACGATCTGATTATTCACTTCCAGCGCGATCTGGCTCGCCTCCCACCCGGGGAGCGCCGCTTGGACATAAAATCCGTTTTCATCGTCCCACACATTGCACGCGGGTACCCAATTGTCACCCGACGTGCCGAAGGCGCGTAACGCCTCGTCCAACATTCGATCAATCTGCCGATCGAGTCGCTCTTCTCTCGTGGACGGCATCATGGTCGGCATCAGACTGCTCATAAGTCTCCCTCCTCCTCTCTCCAGAGAGGTCGCTGCAGTGGGTTGAGGTTGATGGACGAGCCGGATCAGGCGCGGGAAGACCGGGGCGATTCTGCCGCCGCTACTCTCCCAGAGTCGGGCCTGACACCGGTTCGTCTGGTTCGTATCAGCAACGAAGCGTCAGATAATTTCAACGGCTCAAAAGTCAAGAGGGGGAGGTGGGCGGGTTGGCCGACGTCGAGGGAACGACTTTTCCCATGGCGGCCAAGCAAAGAACCCCAAGGCCGATCCAGATCAGTTCCCGAAAACGCCGAAGGAGCGCAAAGGTGATCCCGGTGACATCACTATAGCCGAAGGTGGTGAGCAGCAACAGATTCCCGGCGTCCTGGGTGCCGAGGCTGCCGGGAATGAAAAACGTGCCACCTTTAATGAACACGGAGAGCGCCCCGATCGCAACGGCGGTGAGGAGACTGGCCGGGCCGCCGAGATACGAAATGATGACGTATACTTCCAGGGCTTCGGCCATCCAGCCCAGGAAGAACAATCCCGTGGAGGCATAGAATGCCTTGCGATGGTGCCGATAAAAGCGAAGGATCGTTTCATCCAGCGACTGAAGTTTCTCTTCCCGCGCCTCGAGGAACCCGATCCGAACATTGAGCTTTCTGAGCATCGCCAGGATCCACATGAAGAGCCCCTGCCGTTGCACGAGCACAAAGCCCGCGATGCCAAACGCGAGCAGTCCGACACTCAGCAACCCGGCGGCCACCATCTGTCCGGATGAACCCTGACTGCCCAAAATCCAAAACCCCAGGGCGATGCCGAGCACGATGAACAACACTTCGGCGATGGTCATGGTGGTTTTCGCGATGACGACGGAGGCCAGAGCTTCCACCATCGGCACGCCATGCTTTCTGAGCATATAGGCCTTGAGTGGTTCACCGCCGACATAGGCCGTCGGGGTGGTCATGTTCACCACTTCACCGGCCGTGCGTATGACCAGCACCCGCCAGAAAGACACAGTCTCGGCAGATGATCCGAGAGTGACCCTCCATCCGTAGGCTTCGACCACATACATGAGAACGGACGGAATCAACAAGATGATCAGCGCGAGAGGACCGAGTTGAACCGCCGCGTCGTAGATACGGCCGGGACCGATATGCCAAATGAGCAAGGTGAGGGTGAGGAGACCGAGGGCCAGTAGGACGTAGCGCAGCACGCTACGAGGACGGTGCCAGCGGCCGCCGGCTTCGTGGCCGCCTGACGCCCAGCGTGGACTCACGGCTCGCACCGGCCCGGCCGAACGATGGGCTTGCCCCGGCGGTAAGAAGGGTGGTGTGCATCATTCTATTTCGGCTTCTCTCAGCGACGTAGCGTGGTGACCGCGGACGGACGGATGACCCAGAGCATGATGCCGGCAAAACCGATAGACCCGATGGCCGCCATCCAGAGAAACCAATCGAGTTTGCCCAGCAGGGCAAACAGCAGGACGATCACGGAAAAATCCCGACTCGCCACATTCTTGAGCATGAACTCGGACCATGCCGCATCGGTGCGAGTCTGCCAGGCGCTGGCCGCCTTAATTTTCTGGGCCTTCTCCACCAGCAGGAACGACAAGCCGTTCCCCATGACGGCCGCCGCGCCGAGCGCGAGCATAACCCACGCATGATCCTGACCGACCCGGGTCACATAGAGGCCCGCCGCAATCCCGGCGAAGATCGCCATGTGCACGATGTTGTCCATCGCGATATCCAGCCAGGCCCCGAAGGGCGATTCGGTAAATGTCAGGCGGGCGACTTCGCCGTCCGAACAATCCACGATCGCCGCCAACTGAAAGAGAAGCGCTCCGATGATGCCCGCATTGTAAGTGCCAATCCCGAACACGGCGGCCGAGGCGAGGCCGAAGGCAGTCGCCACCATCGTCACCGCATTGGGCGACAGTCCCAGTGCGAGAAAGAGACGGGTGAACCGCCGGGAGAGCAGTCGATTGAAATAGCGATCGACGAACCCTTCGAGCTCCCCCTTGAGCGACGCAAACAGCCGTTTTTCGGCCCGGAGCACGTCCGACATCGCCCGCACGCCTTGATACCACTGACTCGCCTTGTCCTCAGTGGAGACCACCCGCACGCGCCCCTCGACCGCAGCGAGCTCCAACCAACGGCGAATCGGAAGTTCATGGCTCGCCATCGCCGTCTCACCGGCGGCCCCCATGAAGCTCGCCGGCAGGACGACCATGTCGGCGGCCTGCGGAGCGGATTCGCCGAAGTGCGCAGCGGCAAAGGCGGTGAGGCGGTGAGAGCGCACTTTCATCCGCAAGCCGCGGGGCGCACCCTCGCCTCCTCCGGCCGGGTCTTCCGCCACCACCATCGCTTCGCCGTCCTGCACGTCGCGCCTGAGGCGTTCAACCAGCGCGCGCGAAAAGATGCCGTTCACCCCGGCCACCAGCGCGAAGCCGTGCACTTCGGCGGCGAGAGACTCCCATGTGCGGCGATCGTCCAACGGGAATTCCCTGATCGGCATCCAGCGCACAGGAATGGTCACCCGCGGCCCTTTGCTTAACGCCTGTTTGAGTTGCTCTTCCTCGGGGCCGGCCAGCACGATCAACTGCCGGATACCCGCCCGCTGCAAGGTCAGGACCGCGCGCTGGAACAGCCCGATTCCGACAATACTTGTCAGCGGCCCGATCCCGTCTGCGGCACCGCCGAACAGGCTGACCGAGGGCAGCAGAATCGCCGTCGCGAGGCCCTGGACTTCCAATCGCTTTTTCTGGATGAGACTTTCACTCATGGCTGAAATTTGCGGTCGATCCTGTGCACGCCCCACCGACCAGCAGATTCACGGATCGTTCACAATCGCGGCAAGACTTCGAGCTCCGCCTTCTGTACGTCCTCAACGAAATCGATTTCCGTCCAGGGCAGTCCGCCGATCTTTTCATGCCCGACCTTGACGTCGCTGAAATAATCGAGGAGCGCGTCTTCATACTCCATGTTCCACGCGCCCTTGTCGACGTGGGACCGGAGCGACGCGACCACGTGCGGCGTATCGGCATGCCGCACCCGGAGGAACCCCACCCCTTCACCCGCATAATCATACCGCGCGGGCACCTGCTTCGTCAGGGCGATCACGCGGCCGCCCGCGACGACCACCATGCATTCTTCACCGGTCTGCTTCACCGTCTCATCCATGAGCAGCGCGTTCTCATAGGGCGAGGCCACGAGCCGGCGCAGGATTTCACGATGAAACAAGACGTCGGCATCCATGATGATGACGTCATCATCGAGCGCCGTGCGTGCGATCCAGAGGGACGAAATACTGCCGCGATGGAATTCCTCATTCACAAGGAAATTGACGGCCACGCCGCAGGAATCGCCGGCCACCGCATCGCGGATCATCTCCTGTTTATATCCCACCACGATGTCGGCCCGCCGGATACCCACACTGGCGAGCGTGGTGAGATAGCGGCGGAGGAGCGACAGGCCGCCGATCTCGATGAGGCACTTCGGCCGATGCTGCGTCACCTGCCAGAGGCGCTTGCCGACGCCGGCTGCGAGGATGATCGCTTTCATGCCGGCTTGCAGGCCTGCTCAAAGGCGTCGAGGAATGAGGTGAATTGCGCTTCGGTGAGCGCGCCCATGTTGGCCACGCGAAAAATTGTATTCTCGAGATTCCCCTGGCCGGCGTAGATCACATAGCCCTCGGCCTTCAGCCGGTCATGAAGCGTCTGGTAGGTCACCCTTTCCGGAAGATAAAAGGCTGTGAGGCTGTTTGATTGCCGTTCCGGAGTCAGCACCGGTTTGATCCCGAGAGTGGCCATACGGCTCCGGATGAGCGCCGCCATTTTCTTGTACCGTTGGATGCGCTTGGCCACCCCTTCTTCCAGGAGTTCGTTCAAAGCCTCGTCAAACGCATAATAGATCTGCACCGCCGGCGTAAACGGAATGGTGCCACGGCCCTGGTCGTCCACGTAATGCGTCAGGTGCAGATACCAGGAGCGCTTTGGATAACTCCGCATGCGCTCCAAAAAACCTTTCCGCACGAGGACGAAGGCAACCCCGGGAAACCCTTGGATGCATTTCCCGGCGGTGCCCGCCACCATATACATGTGCGAGCCGGCCACATCGATCGTTTCTCCGCCTAAGGCGCTGACCGCGTCGAGGATGAATACCCGGTTCTGGCTGTCCACCACCTCCGCGATGTCCTTCACCGGGTTCAGCAACCCCGTCGTCGTTTCGTGGTGAACCATGGCGACGCCATGGACTTCGGGATGCTGCCTCAACGCCAGCCGCAGTCGCTCGGGATCCGGCTTGACCGTCCACTCATATTTCAGTTCCGAGACGCCGAGGCGATGGAGGCCCACCATATTGGAAAGCCGTTCCCCGTACACACCGTTGTTGAGGATCAGAATCCGCTTTCCGTGCGGGATGGAGGACATCAAGGCGGACTCGACCGCCGAGGTTCCTGATCCGGTGATCAGCACGGCGGCATAGTCGGATTCCGCGCCAGGGACGAACGCCTTGAGTAACTTGGCCTGAATGCCGTGCAGCAGCTCGGTAAACTCCGACTCGCGATGACAGAGGTCCGGGCGTACCAGGGCCTGCCGCACACGATCTGAGACATTGACTGGACCGGGGTTCAGGAGAATCATTTGTCCCTTCGGCTTCCTCCGGTTCAGCTGCAGACCGAACCGTTGAAGCGAGCGCTATTGGATGGCCTGCATAAACCGTTTCGTGATGTCCGGCGGTTCGTGCAGCACCCGACCGGCGTCCTCCGCAAACTCGTTCACCTTGATCAGCAACATGCTGGGGCCCTCTTTCTTGAGCATGTCTTTGAACTCATAGACCAAGTCGTCCCGATCGAGCACCCGCTCGACATGGACATAGCCCGCCGCCTTCGCCACTTTTTCCAGCGGAACCACATTGGAAATCGTCGGCTGGTTGCCGGTCGTCCCGTAGACCTCGTTATCAAAGACCACGTGAATGAAGTTCTTCGGTTTCAGCGCCCCGACGGTGGCAAGCGTACCCATTCCCATGAGGACGTTGCCGTCTCCGTCAAACGTGATGACCTGTTTGGCGGGCTTGGCCAGTGCCACGCCCAGCGCAATGGCGGGCGCGTTCCCCATCGACCCGATCATATAGAAATGCGTGGGTCGATCGGCGATTTTATGCGCCTCGCGGGAGGGGAACCCGTTGCAGATGATCACCGGCTGGTCCGTCAGGAGTTCCAGGAGCGCGGCAATGGCTTGTGCCCGGCTGATCAAGGTGCCTTGCTCTGGCCTCATGGGTGCAATCCTTTCACGACGCCTTTGGTGATACACAACGCGACGGGAATCCGCTGTTTCATGAATGTCTCGGCCACCCATTTAAAATCATCGATCGCCGATTTCTCGGTCAGCGTGCGATGGGGAATCTTCATGGTATCGAGAAACTGCGGCATCACGTCTCCCATCACCAGATGCTCCGGCGCGTCCTTGCCCCCCTGGCCTCTCCAGGAGACGATCAGGATGACCGGTTGCCGATAGATCATGTTGAGGGAAATGAGCGTGTTCAGCGAGGTGCCCAAGCCGGAATTCTGCATCAGCACAGCAGGAACCTTTCCGGCCATATACGCGCCGGCCGCCATGGCCACCGCTTCATCCTCCCGAACCGCCGGTGTGTAGAGCCGGCGATCCATGAGCTCGGCAATGATCCCGCCAAGAATTGAATCCGGCACACCGGTGAAAAAATTTACCCCCATGTCCTGGAGCGCTTGCACAAAGACATCGCTTTCAATCATGCGTCGCAATCCCTTCAGGTGGAGTCGCACACAATGGCGGCTCAAAAATCGGCGCATTATAAAATAGGGCTTCGCTCACTCTCAAGGACGATCGACGGGTTGCGTTGCCCTCGGCCGCATGATAGCGTCTGCTGCGAACCATGTCCGTCGTGGGCTTCCCTGTCATGAGACGACCTGCCGCACTGCTCCCGATACTGATCTGTCTGGTCCTTGAGGGAAGCTGGGCTGGGCTTCCGGCTCAGGCGGTGCCGATGATGAACGACCCCCAGGGCTTCCATGATATTGCCTGGGGAGCGGCGTTGGCGGAACGTCGGGATCTGGAACCGACCCGGTTAGGGGCGCACATCAAAGAATACCGCCTGAACGGCGAGGCGCCCACGTTCGCAGGCGCCGAAATGCGCAGCATCGAGTATATCTCGGTCGATGATCAGTTCGCCCGTGTCACGATCCGCTATCAGGGCGAACAGGTTCATAAGCAGGTGCTGCGCTATCTGGAGACGCAATTCGGTCCGCTGGAGCGGATTCCCGGGCAGATGGCTCGCGGCCTGAACCAACAGTATAATTGGCGCGGACCCGAAACGGAGATCAACCTGACCTATCAAGCCAGCACCGAACGCGGCTTCATCTTCATCGACAGCCGGACATTGGCGCCGCGATTCAATGACCACATCGCCGATTCTGCGGAGTGACCAGATGGCCCCAGGCCCCTACAGCCGCGTCCTTGCACTCGTGACCGGATGGTCCGCGATCGCTGCAGTTGCACTTGCGGTACCCATCCTCAACGATCCGAACGGGTTCGAGGGCATTTCCTGGGGCTCGTCCTTGTCGGAAAACGCGCAGTTCGGCAAGGTGGAGGACGCGGATCGGCTCGAGACCTATGAGGACAAGGGCGGCACGCCGACGCTGGGACCCGTGACCGTCGACTCCATGCGGTTTACCACTTTCGAAGGAAAATTCGGCCGGGTGACGGTTCGGTACACCGGAAAAGACGCGCACGAACAGATTCTGAAGTACCTGCAATCGAAATATGGCCCGCTGGACCGCACACCGGGGCAGATCGCCGTGGGGCCGATCAAAGTCTATGCATGGCACGGGTTTGATACGGAAGTGACCTTGCGTTATGAAACCAGTGCCCAACGCGGCATTATATTTTTTGAAAGCCGAACGTTGCGTGAAAAACTGTCCGAAGGCAATTCGGGCACCGTTTTTTGAGCGGCCGCTGTCTCGCGCCAACTTTCCATTTGACAACAGGGACGGGTTTTCGCATGATGCGCTCCCATGAATAATGCCGCAAAACTTCGAACCCTTCTCAAGCGACCCGGTGCGATCAAGGCGGTCGGCGCGCACGATGCGTTGAGCGCCCGCTTGATCGAACGAGCCGGCTTCGACGCCGTGTGGGCCAGCGGATTTGCCATCTCGGCCTCGCTGAAGTGCATTCCCGACGCGAGCTTCATCACCTCGAGCGAGCAGCTCGAGGTCGAACGGAATATCGCGCAAGCCGTCTCCATCCCCATCATTGCCGACTGCGACACGGGGTATGGCAACGCCCTCAACGTGATGCGGACGGTGAACGATCGCGAACGGGCCGGCGTCGCGGCCATTTGCATCGAAGACAACGTCTATCCCAAGCGTTGTAGTTTTTACGCCGGCGTGCGGCGGGAACTCATTCCCATTGAGGAGCATTGCGGGAAAATCAAAGCCGCCAAAGCCGCGCAGATCTATCCGGAGTTCGTCATCATCGCCAGGACCGAGGCGCTCATCGCCGGTTGGGGGCAGGAGGAAGCCTTGAAGCGAGCCGAGGCCTATGCGGAGGCGGGCGCCGATGCGGTCCTCATTCATTCGAAGTCCAAGAAATTCGATGAACTCAAGGCTTTGTACAAGGCGTGGTCCGGGCGGGTCCCGCTCGTGGTGGTCCCGACGATTTTCGACCAAACCACCGCGGCGGAATTGGAAGAAGCCGGCGCCAAAATCATTATTTATGCCAATCAGCCCGTGCGCGCCGCGATCCGCGCCATGCAGGAGACGCTCGACCTCATCAAGACAGACACTCGCCCCGGCGCCGCAAACGATCGTATCGTCACCTTGCCCCAAGTCTATGACATTGTCGGCGTGCCGCAGATGGAACAGGACGAGAAACAGTTCCTCCCCGTGGACGGAGAAAAGATCACCGCCATTATCGCCGCGGCGGGATTTGAAAAGCAGTTGCTTCCCCTCATCGAAGAGAAGCCGAAATGCCTGCTCGACATCAAGGGTAAGACGATTTTAGAGCGCGCGGTCGGCGCCTTGAACGAGTGCAACATCAAAGACATCGCCCTCGTCCGCGGCTATAAAAAAGAGGCGATCACGCTGCCGAACATCCGCTACTACGATAACGACCGATACGAAGAGACAGGTGAGCTCTATTCCTTGTTCTGCGCGGAAAACGAATTCAAAGGCCGGGTTCTCGTCCTCTATGGCGACATCATGTTCGATCGGGCCATCCTCGAAAAGCTCCTCAAGAGTCCCGCCGACATCTCGCTCGTGGTGGACGTCGCCTGGCTCGACGCGGATCGGACGGCCCAGCCGATCCACTTGAACCCGGATCTCGTCTCACTGGCCGAATCACCGGGGAAGAGCCAGGTATCCCGCTTCGTCCTGCCTGAGGGAGAGCACCGGATTGTGAAGATCGGCCAGCAGCTTCCCGTCGATCAGGCTCATGGCGAATTCATCGGGATGGCGATGTTCTCTGAAAAAGGCACCCAGGCCTTCCGCACCTGCTACCAGACCTCCAAAGACACTTACCAAAAGACGGGCTTTCATGAAGGCGGCACCTTCAGTAAAGCGTCCTTTACCGATCTCATCCAGGAACTGATCGATCAGGGACACCGAGTCGACGCCGTACCGGTCTTCAAGGGCTGGATGGAAGTCGATTCATTTGAGGAATATCAGAAGGCCTGGGCCAAAATCCGCCAGTAGATCCTTTCCCCCATTTCTTTATTCGTCCCTCCCCTGGCCTTTCCACGGTCCTGTTCTTTCGGTGGGGTCATGGCCTCCTCTTGGGGAATGTTGCTCGACGTCGCCACGGTATAATGTGGCCCCTCACGAGTCGCAATCCTCATGTTGTAGGAGAACCCCGATGAACAAAGGGATAACCAAACCCTGTCAGACGGCACGGAAGTCTTATTCTCCCCTGGATAGCCGCCATACTGAACGCGTGACGGTCTCCCGCCGCGTGACATATTGCGGTGAGATTTCGACGCAACCTCATCTCGGTGAAGGGCTCACCAAGGATCTTTCCCTAGCAGGGTGCAAGGTAGTCAGTGAAAGCCCGGTGACGCGCGGCACGCTGGTGACGCTTCAGATCATGCTCCTGGACGGACAACCGCCGCTGAAGCTGCTGTCAGCGCACGTGATCTGGGTTTCGGGCTGCCACTTTTCCGTTCGCTTTATGTACGTCGACTCAGAGCAGCGGAAACGCTTGCAGGCCTTCATCTGGAAGAACATCTCGCAGGACTCGGTCAGTAATCGCCGCACTCGATTTCGCCTTGTCTAGCCTCAGAGCGGGCCGTTCAAGACTCCGGATCCCCCTCTTAGGGTCATCCATGAGGACGCAGGCTGGCTCCCCTTCGGCCTAGGGTCCCATCCCGCCACTGCGGAAGACAACCGAGACCTGCCGCGTAACCGGAATAGAGCATTGAAGTGCCTCATCTTTTAAACGGAGGACGAATAATGAAACGGACGACCGACGTGCCACACCGCTCACGGAAGGATGCAAAGGGCCACGTAAACCGCCGGCGGGAACCTCGCACACGCAGCCGTCTCCGCATCACGGTCTCGTATGTCGACGGGCATCGCTTTGCCATGGACCAGGGCCATGTCACCGACCTGTCCGAAAACGGAATCGGCCTGCAGGGTGATGACGCGCTCAGACCCGGGATGGAGGTCGCCCTGTTCCTTACGCTGCCCGATGCCGGTGACGATGTCTGTATCCCTGAGGCCCGCGTCTCCTGGGCAAGGGGCCGCCGCTTCGGCGTCACCCTGCGCACGCTCTCGCGCGAGGATCACCATCGGCTGCAGCTCTTCCTCGCACACCGCCGTTGGTAATGGCACCACATCAACATCTTAAAGTCGGCAGTATCATGAATACCTGCGGCAGTTGGAAACCGCATCACATCGTCATCTGTAGGGCGAGGGGCCACGAGATTCCGGATGAGGACATCCCGGCAACAGCGGCGCAGATTCTATGTCTGGAATGAAGGCCGGGGAGCCGACCTCTCGAATTTCCCGGGCGTGGCGTTCCTGCGCGGCCACGGTTCCATTAAGGAACCGGCCCATACCGGTCCGGCCTGGCTTCACTAGAATCATCGCTATCGGCGGCATGCCTTGAGTCTTTGATGTTCCGGAATCAACTGCCGTGAACCGCCCTCTTCCTTGTTTTCAACACAATGCGCATGATACTTTTCGGTGAGTAAACACTCACCTGCCCTATGCATACCATCAAGAGACCTTCACGCAAGAGACCTTCACGCCCTTCCAGGACAGAGCGGCACGCCAGCCTCATCGCGGCCGCCGCGGCGCTCTTTGCCCGCAAAGGATTCAATGGCACGACCACAAAGGAAATCGCCAGAGCAGCCGGCGTGAGCGAAGCGCTGGTCTTCAAATACTTCCCGACGAAGCGGGCGTTGTACGGCGCCATTCTTGAAGAACGAGTGACCGTCAGCGACTTGCTCGACGCCATTGAGCAATCGGCGCGGCAGCGGGATGATCGTCAGGTCTTTACGCTGATTGCCGGCTATCGCATCCGACCGGACGTGGACTCCACCCTCCTCCGCTTGTTGTTATTCAGCGCCTTGGAGGGCCATGAGCTCTCCTATATGTTCTTTGGACGGCATCACAAGGTGTTCTATGAGTACCTCGCCACCTACATCGACGGGAGAATCGCGGAAGGCGCGTTCCGGGGCGTCGATCCTCTGTTGGCCGCTCGGGCGTTCATCGGGATGGTGGTGCATCATCGTCTCCTGCATGAGATTTTCGGGGTTTCCATGCACCGGTCGCATCAGTACACGGTCTCGGCCTATGTGGACCTCTTCCTGCGAGGTCTGGTCGCGACGGCACCGCCGCGTATGACAGGCGGGAGGCTTCTCGCATGAAGTCCTTCAAGCAACATCCGTTCGTCATCCTTGGCATCATCATCTTTTTCACCGTGACCGCACTCGTGGTGTTTCGCTTGAGCAGCGGAGCCAAAACCGACCAGCGCAAATCCCGCCTGGTCACCGTGAGCACCGTGACGCCCCTGAAGCAGGACCTCGATATTCGCCTGGCCTACACGGCGGATATCATTCCGAACCAGGTCGTGAACGTCTTTTCGCGGGTCGATGGGTATATCGCCAAGATGCATGTGGATAAAGGGGACTTCGTACGGGCCAATCAACTGTTGATCGAGATTGACCACACCGATTACGTCCATGCCGTCAATCAGGCGAAAGCGAATCTCGCCGCCGCCAAAGCCAAGGTGGCTCAACAGGATGCCGCCGTGCGAAACGCGAAGCTGACGCTCGACCGGATGCAGGCGCTGATCAGAGAGCACTTCATCTCCCAGCAGGACCTCGATAACGCCCAGGTCAATTACGACGGCGCCCTCGCGGCGCTTGACTCCCTGCAAGCGCAGGTCAAACAAATGGAGGTGGCGCTGGCTCAGGCCGAAACCAACCTGGCCTATTCGTACATTCGCGCTCCGTTTGCCGGCTACGTGTCCGAGCGGAACCTGGACCAAGGCGCCTACGTAACGAGCGCCACGGCCAGCACCTCGACGATGTCGCGGGGCATGCTGAGTCTCCATGATATCGATACGGTCCGTATTCTGATCGAAGTCGTGGAGAAAGATATCCCGTTGATCAAGATCGGGCAGAAAGCCGAAGTCAGGGCCGAGGCCTACCCGGATCGGGTCTTTGACGGCACGGTGACCCGCATCGTGCAAGCCCTGAACCGGGCCACACGGACCATGACCGTGGAGATTGATCTCCCGAACAAAGATCGACATCTCAAGGGCGGGATGTTCGCCCGAGTTGAAGCCCTGGTCGGCAGGCACCGCGATGCGATTCAGATACCCATGGATGCGGTGAGCCGCCTGGAGGACTCCCAATACGTCTATGTCATCCGGGACGGGAAGGCCCATCGGGTGCCAGTCGAGATCGGACTGCGCGATGAACACCGGGTGGAGATCACCAAGGGTCTGGACGGGAATGAGCAGGTGATCGTGTCCGGCAAAGACCTCGTTCACGACGGCATGCCGGTCCAAACCCAACCGCTTCCGCCGGTGAAGGCTGATGCGTGATGCGTGATCGGGGACGACAAACTGGCCCTCCTCCGTTTCCGACCTCTTCACTGATCACCCATCACCCGTCACGAGCGCTTCACTAATGTGGCTCACGCTCCTCGCCTTACGCAATCGCATCGGCATCCTCATGCTGTCGCTGGCAATGGTGGTGCTCGGCGTCACCTCGCTTCAGCGGTTGCCGGTCGATTTGTTCCCTCAGATTCAGGTGCCGGTCGCGTTTGTCGGCGTCATCTATAAGGGCGCGCCTCCTCTGGATATCGAGCAAAGCGTCGTCTATCCGATCGAAAAAGCGGTCAGTTCGGCCTCCAACGTCGAGCACGTGGAGTCCTTCGCCAAGCAAGGTATTGGGGCCGTTCAGATCTGGTTCAATTGGGGCGCCGATATCAACGTCGGACAGATGGAGGTGATGCAGCGGATCACCCAAATTCTCAACAGCCTGCCGCCGGGCATCTTGCAGCCCTTCATCGTCAAATTCGATGTCTCCAATATTCCCGTTTCGATGGTCACGGTCTCCAGTGACGATCTCGATGAGCGCGCCTTGTACGATCTGGCGTACAACACGATCGCGCCTCAGATCGAACAGATCGCCAATGTCGCGGCCGCCACGGTGGAGGGGGGCAAGATCCGCCAGATCAACATCAACCTCGATCCGGCGCTCCTCAATGCCCGGGGCCTGTCGATCCTGGACGTCGTCCGGTCCGTCAAGGCCGCCAATTTGATTTTGCCGTCCGGCGATATCAAAGCCGGTAACCTGGACTACAATGTCTTTACCAACAACCAGTTCAAGACCGTCGACCCGATCCAGGATGTCATCGTCAAGGTGAACCAGCTGGGGAACCCCGTGCGGGTACGCGACGTCGGGACAGTGACCGACTCCTCCGATATTCAAACCAATATCGTTCGCACGGACGGCGCCAGGGCCGTCTATCTCCGGGTGAACAAACAGCCGATCGCCAACACGGTGCAAGTCGTCGATGCCTTGCGCGCGGCAATTCCCAAGATGATCGGCATTCCCTCCAACGTGAAACTCGGCATCTCGTTCGACCAATCCGTCTACATCCGGCAATCCATTCAGAACTTGATCGAGCAGGCGCTGCATGGCTCGCTCTTGGCCGCCGCCGTCATCCTGATTTTTCTGCGCAACCTCACCAGCACGCTGATCATTTCCGTGTCGATCCCGCTGTCCATTCTGGTGACGTTCATCGTGCTCTATTTTTCCGGTCAAACGCTCAATGTATTTACCTTGGGAGGGCTCGCGCTCGGCATCGGGCGGCTGGTCGACGACTCGATCGTGGAGTTGGAGAACATCCAACGGCATTTGAACCAGAACCCGAACCGCTGGCAGGCCATCCTGGAGGCGGCTCGCGAAGTGGCCATGCCGATCCTCGCCTCGACCGTCACGACCGTCGTGGTGTTTCTGCCGATGTTTTTCGTGGTCGGCATCGCGCGCCTCTTGCTGATTCCCTTGACGGTCACCATCGCCATTGCCCTCTTCACCTCATTTTTCGTCTCCCGGACGGTGACCCCGGCCCTCTGCTACAAGTTTCTCAAGCCGGAAGCAGAGGCCCATCGCGCAATGCCCGGATGGTTCGTCCGCCTGATGCAGTGGAGCCGGGCCCGCTATGAGTCGCTCGACCGCCGGTATGAAGAGTCCTTGCGCTCGGTCTTGAAGCACCGGCGGGCCTTCATCATCTCCGTGCTGGCGCTCTTCGCGGCGTCGCTCGCTCTGCTGCCCCTGATCGGAACGGAATTCTTACCGGTCTCCGACGAAAGCCAATTTCGGATCACGCTGCGCGGCCCGGTCGGACAGCGGGTCGAAAAGACGGAGCAACAAGTGGCCGAGGTGGAGCGCGTGCTCCGGGAGCACATCCCGCCCGGCGAGTTGGAAACGATCGTGTCCAGCACCGGCGTGCTGGCCCAGGGCCGGTCCTCATTATTTAATCCCAACACCGGTCCCCATACCTCCTCGATTTCCGTCTATCTCGTCTCGCCGGAGAAGCGCACCCGGAACCAAGTGCAAATCATGAACGACGTGCGGCCCAAAATCCTGAAGCTCTTCCCGGGCGTCGCGATGTTTTTCGATCCCGGCGGGTTAGTCAAGCGCGTCACCAGCTTCGGATCGCAGAAATCCGTGGACGTGGAGATCTATGGCTATGACTTTGAAAAAGCCCGGGAAGCGATCCGGCTCGTCGAAGACGTGATGCACAAGACGGAAGGCCTGGCGGACATCGAAGTCAGCCGTGAGGAAAATTATCCGGAGATCAACGTCGTCGTAGACCGCGAAAAAGCGGCATTGCTGGGCATCAGCGAAACAGACGTGGCCAATGCCGTGCTGTTTTCACTGAACGGCAACGGGCAGACCGACCCGATCATTTACACCGACCCTCAGAACGGCAATGAATATTACATCAGCGCCTGGCTGGCGGAAGAACACCGCAAGGAACTGACCGACCTGGAGAATATCCTGCTGACGACGAAAGCCGGAGAGCCGGTGCTGCTCAAGAACGTCGCCACGCTCAAACTCAATGCCGGGCCCGTGAAAATCGACCGGAAATACTTCCAACGAGTCGTCCATATCACGGCCAACCCGGTGAATCGGGACCTGGGCGCCATTGCGGAGGATCTCGAAACGGCGTTCGCGGGCTTGCAGTTGCCGACGGGGTTCAGCATCCGAATGGCCGGCCAGATCCAGCAGCAGCGGGAGACGTTCGAAGGCCTTCAGTTCGCCACTATTCTCGCGCTGGTCCTGGTGTATATGGTCATGGCGGCCCAGTTCAAATCTCTGATCGATCCCTTCATCATCATGTTTGCGGTGCCCATGGGATTCCCCGGCGTCATTCTGATTCTGTTCCTGACCGACACCACGCTCTCCACCACGTCCATGATGGGAATTATCATGATGCTCGGCATTGTCGTCTCAAACGGCGTGCTGTTGGTCGACTACACCAACGTCCTGCGCCGCAAAGGGCGGCCGTTGCTCGAGGCCGTGGTCACCGCCTCCCGCACCCGCCTGAGACCGATCCTCATGACCTCGCTGGCCACGGTGTTCGGACTGCTGCCCATGGCCATTGGATTCGGAACCGGTGGGGAAACCAATGCCCCCCTGGCGCGAGCCGTGGTCGGCGGTCTCAGCGTCTCCACGCTGCTCACACTGTTCCTCGTGCCAACGATGTACTTGATCTTGGAAGAGCGGTTCCCTCGTCGCCTCACGGATGAGCAGGCTGTCGCTCCGTTCGCCACCGCGCCTCAACCAGTGACGACTCCCACGTAAGACTTAAGAACGCACGATGGCTCGCCCTGGGAAAGTATTTCGGCAGACGGAAATAAATACCCTGATCACGATGAAACACGGGGTGAACACAGACTGGCGACGAAGTTAGCCGAGAGTGGGAAAGAGTGACTTGAGCTGCATGGCGAGTCCGACATCGCCGCTGATCCGGAGGCGCCCCGACATCATGACCGCCGGACCGCTGAGTTGCCCGTTTAACACCTTCATGCAATCCTCAGCCGCCATGGTGAGGGTGACGTGCGGGTCCGCATGAGTCCCCTCTGAGACGGTACAGCCGCCGTTCTGAATCGTCACCACATACTGCCCGCCCTGAGGCCCGCTGAGGTCAAACTGATACGTGGCCTCCAGGTCCTCAGCCGCCTCTTCATCAAGCGAGTCGGGAAGCGACTGAAAGAACGCCTTGATGGATAGGATGGTCATAGGGCGCAGGCTAGAGGCGGCAAAGATGCGTGAGAGCCACTATCGACGACCCTCACGCATGCTCGATCAGTGGCTTAATAGCGTAGCGTGGCGGTCGCCATGCTGCGCCGGGCGCCGAAGAACTCCTTCGAGAAAGCTTCGACCACCGCGGGATCGTATCCCTTGCAACTGAAGATATCCAGATACGCGTTGTTGGTGTCGTTGGCGAAGTGGCCGCTGATCAAGGAAGTGGAAATCAGCTGGACCATCGAATAGCCGGCGACCCGACCTTCGCCGAAATTGACCACCTGGCACTCGCCAAAGCGTTTCATGCCGATGAGCTCGCACAGCTCGACGACATACTGCTTGATATGGTCGGCGTCGCGGATGAGGTCGGGATTGCAATCTTGGAGGTCTACTGCGGTACAGAGTCCCCAAGCCTTTCCTGCTCCAACCATGTCCTGGACGGGCAGCGAAGAGGCCTCGGGGGCGTTCGTTGGTAAGATGGAGGACTCGGAACCAGCCGAGATACTCATAGAAGGGGTGCACCTTTCTGTGTGAGGGGGTAAAGAATTCAGCCTGCCGTGGAACGCACTATACCACGATTTTTTTTGAACGAAACCGCGAGCAGAAAAAACTGAACAAATATTTTTGCCGAGCGAAGCCGGTCCGGATTGGTTGACAAGGTTTGCGGCGGTCGGAGAGAATGCCGTCCATGAACAGCCTGTCTGACTTGTCCGTTGACTCCCTGCCCGACCGCCTCTGCACCTGGTGCAAGGTCCCGATGACGAAGCGCCTGGTCGGCGGCAAGCAGTTCATCCATTACACCTGCCCCAAGTGCGTCTTCCAGCACACGACCCGATTGGGACCGAAACCCGCCGTTCTCAAGCACTAGCGCTTATGGATTCGTGACGGCGGAGCTTCACTGTCTCTTACGTTCTCGGGCGAATTCGTAACGGCCGGTCAACATAGCGGCTCAACTCGATCAGCGGCTTGATTTCTACGCGACCTAGCGACCGATAAAATTGGACGCAAACCAGGCCGCAGGAGAGTCGAAACCACAGGCGTACCCTCGGGGGTACGTCGAGGTGCGCGACGCGAGGAATAACGAGCGTCATGTTTGCGCACGGGCGCGAGATGGTGAGCGCCCCGTGTCTTTGCCGAGAACGAAGTCCGCGTCCATTTTCACCAGCCGGATTAGTAGTATTTTTCTCGGTAAATCGGACACAGCCCCTTCGCCTGAATCAACCCCGTCACTTCGGTAATCATTTCGCCATTGCCGCAGAGATAGACCGCGAGATTATGAACAGAGGTAATCCGCTCCCGGACGAGGTTCGTCACTCGGCCTTTGACTCCTCCCCAGCCGGGGCCCGGCTGAGACAATGTGGTGACATAAGAAAAATGGGGATAGCGGGACGCCCAGTCCGCCAGCTCATCCTGGTAATACAGATCGCGCTCAAACCGGAGCCCCCAGAAGAGCGTCAACGGCTGTCCCGTATGACGCTCGAAATGCGTGAGCAGCATCGAGCGAATTGGAGCAATGCCTGTGCCGGTCGCGACAAAGAGCACGTGCCGGCCCGGGTCTTCACGGAGATAGTACGTCCCGGCAGGGCCTTTGAAGCTGACCGGGTTTCCCTCTTGCAAGCCATACAGGTAGGTCGACCCGGGCCCTCCGGCCACCAGGTTGAAGAGCAACGTCACCTGATTGGCGACGGAGGGGGGGGAAGCAATGGAATAGGGCCGGGTCAACGGAAAGGGCAGGCCTTCTTTCGTCACCTCAAAAGAAATGAATTGTCCGGCTTTAAAGGCGATGTCCTTGGGTTCTCGTAGCGCCAATTCCAGCTCTCGCACGTCGTGCGTCAGATCGCGGATCCGCCGGACCGATGCCTGAAAGGTGTTGATCGCCATTGTATCTCCATGGTGGAACGGACCTTCTCTACCGTACCATAGGAGCGGCCTGTCAGACACATGGCACCGACCGGCGCAACGATTTCTGCGATGCCGCCTGGAGGTTGGATGGTTCTATCGGGAGGAGAAGAGATTGTGGACGCGATCATCGAGCACGAGGGACAGGCGTTCCTGATCTTCGACGCTGATCGAGGCAATGCGGGCTCCGAAACGGGGAGACCGTACGTACACCGGCTGAACGGTACAGGAAATCATCCGGCCGTGATCGATGTCGATGATGAGTTGCAGCGTCTCACCCGTCTTCACGAATAAGCGGCTTTCGATCCGGACTCCGGATTCGCTGACATCCAAGACGGTGCAGGGGGCGGACAGCGCGCCCCGCTCCAAACGGCCTTTGCGCCCGACCTCGATGCGGGACTGTTTGCGTTTAAATCCCATGCGGCCTCCACAGCTGAGGCACGATAGCAAAGGATCGGCGCCGCACCAAGCGAATGGGAGATTGCCGCAGCCGCGGAGCACGCGGCGTCAGAGATGTCCGTCCACCGACGACCTGATCTGCTCCATGCGCTTGCGGTTGACCCCCAGATCGCCGTAGCCGGTGCGGGAAGCGGAACGGAAACGAATCAGCTTCGCGTCGTCGTCGAACAGAAACTCGACATCGTCGACAAAGCGAAGCAGCAGGCTGGTGAATTCGTAATGCAGGTAGGACTCGTCCTCGTCGACAAGCCTGGTACGCGGCAATGCATGGACAGCGGTTTTTAACGCCGCTTTGGCCTCCGGGAGAGGCATCCGGTAGGGAATCGGCGCAATGGCATGGCGTTCGTCCCGGGCTTCGGTCGACACGCAGTTCGGGCTACTGGGACAAGGGGGTAAAGTTCGCTGCGTCATTTCGGCTCCTGTAGCGGCTATACGACCTCACCTGTCAGGACGGCTTTTCCGGCGGAACAGATGCGAAGTCTGCCCGCACCGTCTCGTTCGCCAAGCAATCCGACCCCGCTCATTCGCTTCATGAGGGGCGTCCTTTGCCGCCTCAGTACAGCACGGTTCTGATGGTCGGTCCGGTGCGATCCTGGGTGACGACCTTCACAGCGACGCGCCCGATGATGCGCCCATCCTCCGTCTCTACATCCACGCGCCAATCACCCGGGTCCAGACGTTGCTTGAAGCTGTAGGCCCGGTAGCCGCCCTCACGCCCCCCGGAGATCTTGATCGGAATTTTATCGGCGTGCATGAACGCCTTCGTGTCATCCGGCCGGTAGTACCAATGATGATACACCGTCGTACTCAAGGCAACCGGGGCAAACACCGCCGTGAAGCAATAGACGGGCTCGTCGGCTGGGAAAGTGCTGTTGGACCGTTTCCAGACTTCGTGCCACCGCCTGTCATAGGAAAGTTCGAACCGATCGCCCGTTTTTTTCACCTCGCGATAGATGCCCCCGAACTTCAGGGAGAGCGGTACGGGGGGAATCCAGTTCAAGAAATAAAATCCTATGAGGACGCCGATGAGCGCGAAGGCCGGACCCGTCACACTCACGGCTTCCCGCCTGGAACGGTCCGGATTGTCGCGATAGATCAACTGCACCACACGGAATATCACCACAAGGCTCAGCGCCGCCCCGGCGAGGAAGACGATGGCGTTCATAGAGCCGGTCATCACCGGAAGGAAGAAGGTAAAAAACGCGAAACACACGACCGCGTAGAGGCTCACCAGCAGGCGCAGGTTCGACAGGCGGTCCCTCAAGAACTCATTCAGGACAAGCAGGGCGACCAATAAGGCGAAGAAGACGGCGGTACCGGTCCATGTCGCGCTGCGTGAATAGAAGATCGCGTAGGCGCTGAAGAGGCCGCCGAGGAGGAACTGCACGGCCATCGGATAATAGGGACGGGCTGTGAGCATCCACCGCGCAAACGGCGACAGTGCGGCCAGGTGCTCGCGATCCGGCGCCGGCTCGATGCCCAACCGCCCGGTCAAGACGATCAGCACCCCCAAGAGAAGCAAATAAATCAGGAGCAAGAGATTGTCTTGGAGCCGGTCGATGCGCGTCAGCGTGAGCGTGTCATAGGTCACGCCCGACATGAAAAACACGGCCGGCATGAAGGGCTTGGCTAGGATGGATTGCACGTTCGCCATCGGACTCATGCGGTGACTGTGCGGAATCGGAGTATGTTCTTCAACGAAAAACTTGGGGAAGCCGGCTCAAGGTTGCTCAAACGGGATGTCCAGCAAGGCCGCAAGAGAGAAATGACCGGAGGCGTACCCTCTGGGGTACGTTGAGGATTATTTCGATCTGAGAACGCCGCTGGCAGCCCGTTTCAGCAACCTGTTCAGAGGAAGGCTGGGAGCGGCGCATAGACGACCGCATGACCGATCAGCCGTGCCAGCCATGCCGCCATCAGCTCCTCTGTTAACGGGGCGCGGTTGAGACGCGCTTCGATGTGAAACGCTCCGTTGTGCCCCATGATCCCGATAATGGCCGAGGCGTCCTCTCCTTCGGGCAGGAGTTCCTGTGTTTGAAACTCACACAGCGTGGCGTACAGGCGTCCCTCCGGCTGGATGGCCGTCAGGATTTCTGGCAGCTCGTCCAGCGGACAATGGACCGAGCAGCGATAGGCCATCCGCGCACCGGACTCAATCGCGTGAAATTCCGTGAGCGCGTCCTCGGAGAATCCCGTAAGGTACGCGCGCACCGCCGCCGGCTCCGGGGCAAACGTCTGCGCGAGCTTGCTGGCCGGGACGAGAAACTCAAAGGCGTCGGTCGTATTGTATTCAAACTGACAGGGGCCGAAGGCGTCGGGCCAGGAGCAGAAGAACGGAATGGACCCATCCAGCGGCCGCACCACCACCATGTCCTTCTCGACCTTGGTTTCGATCGGCAACTCCAGGGTCGTGATCGCCTCCAGGAAGGCGGCGCGCCGCTCGTCCAGCCAATCCATCCGCTCGGCGTCTCCCCGTGTCTCCCCCGGGCTGATCACGGCGTTCGTTTGAAGTCGGATCCGGATGAATGAATGTGCATGCCGGAAGCCGATCCAGAGCATATGGCGCCGGTCATGCAGCCGGAGCGGCTCCCGCACCCGCCAGGGATGGCTGATGGAACAATACGTGCCGACGTCCTGATGGCGCTGGTACACCGTATGGTACGCGCCGGCCAAGAGAAA
>CBDIWP010000013.1:0-47131 GCA_965285945.1 uncultured bacterium
GGTCATCCGGGACTGGATGCAGTGGTACAACCACGATCGCCCGCATCAGGCGCTTGAGTATAGGAGCCCAGTTCAATACCGGGCACAACAATCAACTCAGGTGGCTTGATTTCAGGGGAGCACTACACATCCTCCATAAGGTCCGCCATCCGAATACGCATACTGTTCTATGAAGACTGCAGGGCGGAATCCAGCAGTACGACCAAGGAGAAGTGAATGAAGCGCGATCGGAAGGCAATCCATCAGGAATTTATCCGCGAGCTGTCACGAGCGCGGGAGCGGGTGATCACAGGAGCGGAGGGGGAGGCGGGGTGGCTCGTTCGTTTTCTCCAGATGGACCTGGAGACCCTCACATTGAATGAGTGGACGATATTTGCCTATGAAGTGGCGGCATTTGTGGAAACGGATCTCGCGCGAAAGCAAACCATGCCGCTCGTGTCAGCCACCGGCTGGGCCATGCAGGCGATGCCCGGAGAGGCATACGAATACACGTTGCCGAGCCGGAAAGAGGCCGGGCAGCTGCAGCAGACCATCAAGCACCATCTCGAGAATTTCTGGGTCAACGGCATGATGCCGGTACGGTTCAAGGATCTCACCTTGATCATCACCCAGCCGGGTAGTGTGAACGAGCGGCAAGGACATATCCTCGTCGCCACGAAGCCGAAGAGCAAGGAGTTCGAATACCGTATGGCGCTGGTGGTGGCCCAGCATGCGGGCCGTATCCGGATGTGCCATGAGTGCGAACGGATCTTCCTCGCCGCGCGTCGGGATCAATTCTATTGTGATCCCCGCTGTCAAAAGCGAGCGGCGTCACGCAAACGGAGAGAGGGGGAGACTACGGTACGCGGATTGAATTTATCCAGGTGAACTCCACGTTGACAGTCCCAAGAACCATCAGTAGCCTTTCTCTAGACCCTACTTCTGATTGTTCGCATGAGGATGGCATGCGTTCGCTCAGCCGCCGGTGGTTCTTCCGGGCGTCCGTTCTCAGCCTCGCGTTGAGTCTCCTGAGTTGCGCCGGTCGAGGCGAACCGGCATCGCCTCCGCCGACGGCTGAGGCCGTGGATCTCGCACGCTATGCGGGCCTCTGGTATGAGATCGCCCGGTTGCCCATGTGGGCGCAACGGGACTGTCTGGCTTCCACCGCCGAATATCGGCTGCTCGACTCGGGCGAGGTGCATGTGCGCAATGCCTGCGTGACGACATCAGGCCGAGAGATCAGCATTGACGGGACGGCCACTGTGATCGACCTTGAGTCGCGAGCCAGACTGAACGTCGTTTTTGATCAGTGGGCGGCCAAGCTGGTGTCCTGGTTCACGGCATCGGCCGAAGGGAATTATTGGATTCTGCGGATCGATCCCGACTATCGCTGGACGGTGGTCGGCACGCCGGATCGAACGTATCTATGGATCCTTGCCCGAACGCCGCTGATGGACGGGCCGCTCTATCAGGAACTTGTCGAGTTCGGCCGGCAACTCGGATTTCCTACGGAGCGACTGATTCGATCCCCCGGACGACCCTGATTAATCGGTCCGCCCCACGTGAATGTCCACAATCCCGCCTTTCGGCGCTAACCCGAACGAGACGGCGCCCTCGAATCCCCGGCGGGTCCAATTGAATCCATCCAGGCTGGACCACTCTTTATAGATGTACAGGCTGTGGGCGAACTGAACCTGAGCCGCGCCTTCGGTGGGCTGAAGGAGCAGCGGCCCTCTCATGGTAAATCGCAGAGGAACCGGCTGACCGGCTCGAACATGGAGCACGTACTGCTTATCGGCCGGCTCGGCCTGTCCGACTTCGATGACCGGCATGCGCCTGAGGACATCTTCCGGCGGGCCTTGCATGGACGCGCAGCCGGCACAGCTCGCCAAGCCCAGAATCATGACACGCCAAGTCGAAGTCTTCATGAGTATCTGTTCTCCTTATTGGAGCGAGGTGTTCTGGTAGCTGAATAGGGCACGTCCCGAGAATCTTGCCCCTGATGTGAACCGGAGCTTGGATCCCTGATTCAGCCGGCGTAGCGTGGACCAGCCGGCCGGCCTATCCAAAAATCCAGACCCAGAGGCTCGAGGCCCAGCTCTTGATCTTGCCGGTCCAGGACTCATCCGGCTGATCGGGTGCGGCGTTGGCAGGACGGGGAACGGTCGCAGTCTTGACCGGAATGCTGGGAGGACTTGGGGCTGATGCGGTGGCGACCGAAGGCGGCGCGGGAGTCGGGACGGCCGGGGCGAGGCGGTGAGGCACCCCGGCCTGAGGGGACTGTGGAACGGCCGACGGCGACAATCCCGAGGCCTCGTCGACCTCCTGCTTGTGTTGGGCCGCCAAGGCTTGTAAGGAAACGCGCTCCTGTTTGGCCTCCGCCATCTCGCGGCCCAGCAAGCGATTTTGATTCATGAGGTAGGCGACCTGGGTTTGCAAGGCCCCGAGCTTGTCGTCCGCGCGCTGCCGGAGCACCGGCGCAGCATCCAGCTCCTGCCGGATGGCAGCCTGCACCTCGACGAGCGCGGCGTCTTCCTGTTTGTTACGCTGCTGGAGCGTGGCGGCCTGCTGTTCCAATTCCTGATTTTCCCCGCGGGCCATCTCCACGGCCCGCGCCAGTTCATCCGCTTCCCTCCTGATGGTGTCGTAGGTGTGTTGGCGGACACAGCCGGCGCCGAGAAGCAGGCACAAGCCGAGCGGCGCGACGACGGGGAGCATGAAGAGGGGGGCAATCCGACGTGTCATGGAATCATCCTTGTCGAGAAGACCGGCCGGTATCTTGGATTGGCGGCCGATCGGGTGAGTAGCTGTACGTAGTGTCTCAAAAGAGGCCCGTTCTGACAACAGAAGCGCAAAAAGCTGCGGGGGATCTCGGAATGACGGAGGCGCCGTCCTTGGTTTTCCCTGCGGCTTCACGTACGATGCCGCCTCATGTCCAACTCATCGCTAGACAGCCAGCCCTTGGCGCTTCCCGCCGCCTGCGAACCCGCACTCTTGGAGCGGTTTTTAAAAGCCGAAGCCATGGCGCTGTGGGCCGTGCGGTCGGCGCAACATCAAGATGTGCCGCCGAACGTGCAAGCGTTTCTGCGTCAGCATGAAGCGGACGAGCAGGATCACCTGAAGCAGTTTGAAGCCATGGTCGGCCATGCGTCACACGGACGGGAGCGGCTCCCGACGGTCCCGCATCAGTGGCCGGCGCTGGCGGTCCAGCTGTATGGATATGAATCGCTGGGCTTGGAGTTCGCCAAATTGCTGGCCACGATGCGGCCCGATCTCGCCGCCATTCTGGCGGATGAAGAAACCCATGTGGCGTTCTTCGAGCGGGAGGTGCGAAAAATTCTGGAGGGGGGCCACGCCCCGATGGCAGATCAGGCGATCCTCTCCGCGAGAGCCTGGTGGCGCAAACTGCCACGGACATTGGATCGCTATCTGGAGGGGGAGGCGCTACGGCCGTTCAAGAGCCGGCTCGGACAACACATGCTGTCCGCCATCGAGCAGCGATTTGTCGGCGCCGGGCTTCTCACCCAGCAGGCCTGAAGGTCTCTCAGGCTTCGAGCGGTTCCAGGCCTTGGACGGCGCCCATCTTCCTGAATTTTTGGTCGCGTTGAATGAGGAGTTGGTCCGGTGACAAATCGGTGAGGGAGAAGAGCTGATTCGTGAGGGCTTTGGCGATGCGGTCTGCGATGGCTTTCGGTTCGCGATGCGCTCCCCCCAGCGGTTCGGGAATAATCTCGTCGATGATGCCCAGTTCCAGCAAATCTTTGGCCGTCATCTTCAACGAGGTGGCCGCATCCGGCACCTTGGTCGGATCATCCCAGAGAATAGCCGCGCAGCCTTCCGGTGAAATGACCGAATAGACGGAATGCTCGAGCATGAGCACCCGGTCGGAGACTCCCAACGCCAACGCGCCGCCACTGCCGCCTTCGCCGATCACCACCGAGATGATCGGGACGGTCAGCCGGGACATGACGAGGAGGTTGCGGGCAATCGCTTCGGCTTGGCCCCGCTCTTCGGCCCCGATGCCCGGGTACGCTCCGGGGGTATCGATAAAGGTGATGATGGGGCGATGAAACTTTTCCGCCATCTTCATCAAGCGCAGGGCCTTGCGATAGCCTTCCGGGTTGGGCATCCCGAAATTCCGCTGCATGCGTTCTTTCAGCGTCTTGCCTTTTTGGTGTCCAATGATCATGACGGAGCGGTCATTGAAGCGGGCGAAGCCGCCCACGATGGCCCGGTCGTCGGCAAAGGAACGATCGCCGTGGAATTCGAGGAAGCCCCGCGTGAGTTCTTGAATATAGTCGAGCGTGCTGGGCCGTTGCGGGTGGCGGGCAAGTTGGGTCCGCTGCCAGGGCGTCAGGTTCTGGTAGAGTTCGTGTTCGGTCTGCGCGAGCTTGGTCCGGAGCTTTCGAATCTCGTCTTGCGAGGAGGACTTCCCTGAGTGGGCGGCGGATACCTTTTCAATCTTTTCTTCAATCTCGCGGATCGGTTTCTCAAACTCAAGATAGTCGCGCATAACCCTCTCGGATGACAGTGCGGTGCGAGCCGTCTGTGGATTCTACCTCACATTTACGTGCCTAAGATAGCAAAGAAAGCGCGCCTTTGCCTAGCACTTCTTCAACATCGGCCACGAAATGTTCGGTCGGGCTGACCGCCAGGTTCGGCAGCGGGGCGGTGTCGGCCTCCAGCGCCTCATTCGTTCTGAACGTCATGGAGATGGTGCTCTGGCCGGGATGCCGCTTGAAGATGTCGAGCAATTTGGGAAGCTGCTCGCGCACTTCCGGCCGATCGGTCAGGCGAATGCGGATGCGTTTGATGGATTGCGTTTGCACCTCGGCCAATGGTTCGATCTTGGTGCCGCGAATCTTGGTCCCTTTGTCTCCTCGATCGATCGTGCCGGTGATGCGCACCAGTCGTTCCGGCGCGATCAGGTCGCCCGCCGACTTGAAGAGGTCGGGGAAGGCGATCACTTCCGTGGTGCCATGCAGATCCTCCAGCGTCACGTAGGCCATCCGATCGCCTTTCTTCGTGATCATCGACTTGACGCCGGCGATGATCCCGCAGATCTTGATCTCTTTGCCGTCGGCGCATTCCGACAGACCGACCGTGGTGGCCGTTGAGAGGGCGGTCAGCGTCGCTTCATAGCGCGTCAGCGGATGGGCCGTGATGTAAAAGCCGGTCAATTCACGCTCATACTTGAGCCGTTCCGCCTGAACCCATTCGGCGATGGGCGGCAGCGGCGGAACGGCGAGGTTCGAGGACGCGTGCTGGTCGTCCGATTCGTCTCCAAAAATACTCGTCTGACCGGAATCCCGCTCACGCTGGGCCGCGGCGCCGTCTTCCACGGCCTGATCGAGCACGGCCATCAACTGCGACCGCTTGCCGCCCGTCGAATCGAAGGCGCCGGTCTTGATGAGCCCCTCGAGCATGCGCTTGTTCACCTTGTGCAAATCGACGCGGCGGCAGAAGTCGAAGAACGACTTGAACGGCCCGCTCTCCGCACGAATGGCCAGCACGGAATCCACCGCCCCTTCGCCGACGTTCTTGATCGCCGCCAACCCGAACCGGATGGCGGCATCGGTGACGGCAAAGTTCTTCTGGCTCGCATTGACGTCCGGTCCCAGGACCTTGATGCCCAGATCCCGGCATTCGGTGAAGTAGCCGACGATCTTATCGGTATTGCCCATGTCGGTGGTCATGAGCGCCGCCATGAATTCGGTCGGGTAGTGCGCCTTCAAAAACCCCGTGTGGTAACACACGACCGCATAGGCCGCGGCGTGGGATTTGTTGAAGCCGTAGCCCGCGAACTTTTGAATGTGCTCGTACAGCTTTTCGGCCTTCTTCTCCTGAATGTGATTCTGCTTGGCGCCGTCCACGAATTTGACGCGCAGCTTTTCCATTTCCTCCGGCTTCTTCTTGCCCATGGCGCGGCGGAGGATGTCGGCTTGTCCGAGCGAGAAGCCGGCCACCTTGTTGGCGATCGCCATGACCTGTTCCTGATAGACGATGACCCCGTAGGTGTCTTTCAGGATGGGCTCCAATTCCGGCAGCTCGTAGGCGATCGGCACCTTGCCCTGCTTGCGCTTGATGAAGTCGGGGATGAGGTCCATGGGACCGGGCCGGTACAGGGCGATGATGGCGATGATGTCCTCGAACCGGTCCGGCTTGAGGCCGGTGAGCAGATCCCGCATGCCGGAGCTTTCCAACTGGAACAGGCCGGTGGTCTTGCCGGAGGCCAGCAACTGGAACGTCTTCTGGTCGTCGAAGGGAATCTGTTCGATGACGAGCGGCGGCTGATCCGGCCGGCTGTCATTGATCAAGTCGGCGGCGCGCTTGATCATCGTGAGCGTTTTCAGGCCGAGAAAGTCGAACTTGACGAGCCCGATTTTTTCGACGTCGCCCATCGTGTATTGGGTCACGATTTCGTCGTTGGCCCCCTTGTAGAGAGGCACGTGATCCGTCAAGGGTCCTTCGGAGATGACGACCCCCGCCGCATGGGTGGACGCATGCCGGGCGAGCCCTTCCAAGGACTGCGCCACCTTCATCAGCTCGGCGATTTTGCCGTCGGTTTCCACCAGCTCACGGAGCTTGGGCTCGGTCTCGAGCGCCTGCTGGAGGGTGATGTTCAACTGATTGGGCACGAGCTTGGCGACCTTGTCGCATTCCGCATACGGAATTTCGAGCACGCGCCCGACGTCCCGGATCGCGGCTTTGGCGCCGAGCGTGCCGAACGTGATGATCTGCGCCACGTGGTCGGTGCCGTACTTGTCGACGACGTAATTGATGACTTCGCCGCGGCGATCCATGCAGAAGTCCATGTCGATATCGGGCAGCGACACGCGTTCGGGATTGAGGAACCGCTCGAACAGCAGCGTGTAGACCAGCGGATCCAGGTCGGTGATGCGGAGCGCATAGGCGACGAGGCTGCCCGCGGCCGAGCCGCGCCCCGGGCCCACGGGAATGCCGCGGGAGCGGGCGAACCGGATGATGTCCCAGACGATCAAAAAGTAGCCTGCGAATCCCATGGAACAGATCACCATGAGTTCCTCGCGGAGCCGCTGCTCGTAGGCGGCGGAGGCGATCGTGCTGGGCCGCTCTTTCAACCGCGTCTTCAAGCCCTCCACCGCGAGTTGCTCGACATAGGATTCGCGCGTGTAGCCTTCCGGCACCCGGTACTGAGGGAGGTGGGTCTTGTTGAGGACCAATTCGAGATCGCAGGCATCGGCGATCCGGCATGTATTGGTCACCGCCCCGGGAAACTCGGCGAAGGCGGGCGTGATTTCTTCCGTTGACTTCACATAGAGCTGATCCGTGTCGAACTTCATCCGGTTGGGATCGCTGAGCGTTTTCCCCGTCTGCAGGCAGAGCATCAGCTCATGCGGATGCGAATCCTCTTTTTTGAGGTAATGGCAGTCGTTGGTGCCGGCCAAGGGGATGCCGAGCTTCTTATGGATTTCCAGCAAGCCGGCATTGGCGATGCGTTGATGGTCAAGCCCATTGGCTTGCACTTCCAGATAGAAGTGTTCTTTCCCGAAGATCTCTTGGAATTCCCCGGCCACGGCCAAGGCGCCGTCCATATCTTTCTGGCCGATGAGATAGGGAATCTCGCCGCTCAAACAGCCTGACAACGCGATCAAGCCTTCATGATGTTCTTTTAGAATCTCCTTGTCCATCCGCGGCTTATAGTAGAAGCCTTCAAGGTACGCTTTACTGACGAGCTTGATCAGATTCTGATAGCCGGTCAGATTCCGTGCGAGGAGGATCAGGTGGTAGTAGTCGTTGTGCGCGAGCCCGCTGTCTTTCTTCGCCAGGCGGCTGCCGAGCGCCATATAGGCTTCGCACCCGATGATGGGCTTGACGCCGGCCTCTTTGGCTTTGCGATAAAACTCCACCGCGCCGAACATGTTGCCATGGTCGGTCATGGCCACGGCCGGCTGCCCGAACGACTTGATCTGCTGCACGAGCGGTTCGATCTGGTTGGCGCCGTCGAGGAGACTGAATTGTGTATGCAGATGCAGGTGAACGAAAGGCGATGCCACGGGAAGGAACCTCTGGATGAAGACCCACAACGGAGGCTGGCGGGATTCTAGTGAGGGAGGGAGGCGAAGTCAATCAAGGCCCGGAGGTCTGCCGAGACGGTCGCGTTCGTCACCTGCGTGATGTCGCGAGCGTCGGTGGCAGCGCTGAAACCGATCGACCCTTGACGGGTCGCTGCAAGAAATCGACAATGTGCCGGGCTTCGTCGGGCGTTCCCTCACTCTTCCAGGAGGTGTGCATGGATTCGGTGCTGTATCCCATCATTTACGTGCGGGGCTATGCGATGACGCGGGGTGAAATCGATGAGACGACGGTCGATCCATTCTGCGGCTTCAATCTGGGGTCCACGGTGTATCGGGCGACGCCGGACATAAAACGGCCGCCGCGCAAGTTCATTTTTGAATCGCCGCTGGTGCGGTTGGGATCGGATTTCGGCTATACCGACGTCTTCAGCGACGGGATGGACATCGTGGACGAAGGCTGGACCGGAGGCCTGAACCGGCGATCCATCATCATTTACCGCTACTATGAAGCCGCGTCGAGCCTGCTCGGCAACGAGACCACGCCGACGATCGAGCAGTTTGCGACAAACCTGGGCGAACTCGTGATGCGGGTGCGCGACCTCGTCTGTCAGGAGCCGGCGAACAAACTGACGCCAAAACAGTTCCGGTGCTATCTCGTCGCCCATTCCATGGGAGGCCTGGTCTGCCGGGCCTTTTTGCAGAACCCCGCCCTCGATCCCAAGCACGCGAAGCAGTACGTGGATAAGTTCTTCACCTATGCCACGCCGCACAACGGCATCGACATGGCGGGACTCAACATACCGGAATGGTTGAGCCTCAATGACATGAACAATTTCAATCGCGACCGCATGGCCGAGTATCTCGATCTGAAGGCCCTCTACAAGAAGACGGGGCGGGTGGACTGGATTCCGGAGAAAGCCTTCCCCTCTGAAAAAGTGTTCTGTCTGGTCGGGACCAACCGCGGCGATTACGAGGCGGGGAAAGGCCTGTCGCGCGCGTTCGCCGGACACGGGAGCGACGGATTGGTGCGCATCGAAAACGCCTGGATCTGCGGGGTGAAGGCCAACGGCCAACCCTCGGATCCCAGCGCGAAGGCCTATGTCTATCGGTCGCATTCCGGCTACTTCGGCATCGTCAACAGCGAAGACTCCTACCAGAATCTGATTCGCTTCTTGTTCGGCGACGTGCGGATCGATATCTGGCTCGATGTGGACACGGTCACATTGCCCGAACCCGTGCGCAAAGCCGAAGCGGACGGCAAGGAGATCAATGCGCTCTATCAGTTGGAAGTGCTCGCCTCGCCGCGCGGCAAACTCTGGTACCTCACGCGGCGGGTGACCGAGGAAGACTCGGTCGCCTGTCTCAGCCACCGGGACTGGGCCGCCGCGGCGAAGAAGAAGCAACCATCCTCCCTGCATCTCTCGACGATGTTCCTGGCCAAACGGGCGCGCGTCAACCAGGCGCGGGCCTCGTTGGCCTACAGTCTGACTTTGGGCGTGCGGGTGCCCGACTATGAAATCGAGCGCAAGCTGTGGGTGAACGAACATTACGAGGGCGGATATCTGTTTCACGATTCGGTCGTCATCGAATTGGTGCCGCCCCAAATGGATGACGGCGACTGGATCGTGCATTACGATTGGCAAAGCGACAATCTCGGGAAAGCGAGCACGCCCTTGTCGGCGAAGGCGCTCAAGAAAGGAAAATTGGAACTGCCGATTGCGTTTGAAAGCACCACGACCCCCGGCATCAAGGGCACACTGCGCTTCATCGCTTCTGAGTGGAATGTGGAAGACTCCGCATAGGGTGATTGCCGCCGCCGGTGAGTTGAACGGACATCGTGGCGAGCTGCTCCTGCGTCGGCATATTACGGTGTCTCATTCTTTCCATCGGTGTTCACGCATTGGTGCAGAAGCAATGGACGAAGCTCCTCAAATTGCTCTGCAAGGCGGTTGACGAGCGGGTGAGCGCTCTGAGGGTCGTTCGCCTTGCCCAGCGTTTCGAGCTGCTTACACCACTCATGCATGCGCCAGAGCCCAAGGTTGCCGGTGCTCCCGACGAGGGTGTGGGCGATCCTCTCTACCGTGCGTCCGTCTCCCTCTCCGCAGGCCTGCCTCAGCGCGGTGAGCTGAGGGGGCATCGTATTGAGGAAGAGCATGATGAGCTCGGTAAGGACTTCTCCCTCATCGAGCTGACGCAAATTCGCCAGCACAGCCGGATCCATCGCAGCAGTGAGTTCACCTCGGCCGGCTGAGGGGAACGCAGGGTTCTCCAAGCACCCGCTTGCCGACTGAGGAATCCATTTGGTGAGCATGGCCTCCAGATCGCGCAGCTCCACCGGCTTAGCAAGATAATCGTCCATTCCTGCCGCGAGACACTTTTCCCGCTCTCCCGACAAGACATTCGCCGTCAGGGCAATGATCGGGAGGCGCCGACCGCCCACGGCCATTTCACGGGCACGAATTTGTGCCGCGGCGCCGATTCCATCCAATACCGGCATCTGGCCATCCATCAACACCAAGGCGTAGCTCGTTCGAGACACGGCTTCCAATGCCTCTGCCCCGTTGCATACGATATCCGCACGATAGCCGAGGTGTTTTAGTTGGAGCGCGGTGACCTTCTGATTGATCACGGTGTCGTCCGCGATGAGGATATGGGCGCGGGTCAGTGCTGCGGATTCTCTCAAGGTATGGCGCGTCACCAAGGCCGTGGATGAAAGGTCCTTGGTCGGCAACCCATCCTGAGGAGCGGCCTGGATCGAACTGGAATGGACCAGGGCCGCCAGACAGCCGTGAAGTTGTGAGTGATGAATCGGCTTGGTCAGGTAGGCTGAACACCCGGCCTCCCGTGCCAGCTTCGCCTGCCCACGAAGACCGATTGCGGTCAGTAAGACGAGTGGGGTCGGCGCGAGCATTGGATCGGCCTTGATCGCACGTGCCAGGGTGAGCCCGTCCATGATCGGCAGCTGCAGGTCCAGAATTGCGACCTGGCACGGCTCTCCGCGGGTGGCCATGTCGCGTAACAGCTCCAACGCCCGATCGCCGGTTGCTGCGGTCCGAGTGTGAAGGCCCCATTGGGCGGCATAATGCTCAAGGACCAGTCGACTCGTCTCATTGTGGTCCACGATGCACAAACGGCGGCCCGTCAGGGTGGGTGACAATACCCCTTCCTTTCGCCGTTCGGCCGGCAGCCGCCTCAGTGGCACGGTCACGTGGAAGGTACTTCCGTGCCCCACGATGCTGTCGACGGAGATCGAGCCCCCCATCAGTTCAACGAGCTGTTTGGAGATCGCCAGGCCAAGACCGGTGCCACCGAACAGGCGCGTCGTGGAACTGTCGGCTTGTGAAAACGGTCGGAACAGAGAGGCGATGGCTTCCGCCGGCATGCCGATCCCGGTGTCCGAGATGTTGAAGGTCAGTCGGACCGAGGAGGAGTCCTCGTGTTGGAGCATCACTCGCACCATCACATCACCACGTTCTGTAAACTTGATCGCATTGCCGACCAGGTTCATCAGCACTTGGCGCAAGCGTCCGGGGTCTCCTCGGAGAGTCGTGGGTATGTCGGCATGAATGAGCCCGCACAAGTCGATGGCCTTACGCTGCGCCGGTTCCGCCAAGACATCCAACACATCCTCCACCGTGGCCCGGATATCGAACTCCAGCTCTTCCAGGACGGTCCCCCCCGCTTCGAACTTGGAGAAATCAAGAATGTCGTTCACAATACGGAGCAGCGCCTGGCTTGCGCCGTTGACTAGTTCAGCATACTCACGCTGGTCCGGAGCGAGATTCGTTTCCAGAAGCACTTCAGTCATGCCGATGATCCCGGTCATCGGTGTGCGAATCTCATGGCTCATCGTGGCTAAAAATTGGGTCTTGGCGATGGCCGCGGCATCCGCCGCTTCTTTGGTGGCCAGCAATTCCTGTTCCGCGGCTTTCCGGTCCGTGATGTCTTCCGCCGTACCTACATAGCCCGTCACCAACCCGGTTGTCTCATCCCGCAGGGCGTGGGCGCGGCCGTGTACCCATCGACGTGTTCCTTCGGGCCGGATCACCCGGAACTCCATGGCGCAGTCTTGACCCGCTTTGAGGGCTCCCGTCCAGACCGACATCACCCCGGGCCGATCCTCGCAAGCAATGGCACTCTCCCAGCCATGGCCCAGTGCCTCTTCAAAAGACAGCCCTGTAATGTGCTGCCACATGGCATTGGTATAGAGGCAGGCGCCCTGAGGATCGGTTTGAAAAATTCCCACCGGGGAGCCCGCAGCAAGGGATTCAAAACGCCGGTTCTCTGCGCGAAGATCCATGACGGTGGCATCCAAACGGCGGGACTGGAGCGCCACTGCCTGCTCATGCACCGCTAAGAGGGCTTCCAGTGTCGCCACGCGATCATGAAGCGCGGTCGAGTCCACGTCCCGGTTGGGACCGGAGGGTTGCGAAGGAAGTCTGAGGCTTGCATGGTCGAAGGGCGTTAAGGAGAGCTTCGTGGCTAAGGCAAACGGCTGAAACAGTTCTGCCGTTTCGCGCGGGACGGTGATCCTGGCAAAAAGAATGACGGCAAATAACTCCCCGGTCGGCAGGAGGCCGCCGAAGCCTAACACGGACTGAATGCCGAAACGGATCACAAACGCACGATCAAGATACGGGCTCTCAAGCGCGTTTGAAAGATAAAACACGTCGAAGGTCCTGTCACGGTTGATCGTGAGTTTCGGCATGGCATGATGGAGCGCGCGCAGGTCGATATTGAACTGGGCGAACAACTGAGAAAACATCGGCATCATGCTGAGCGCCGCTTCGGTCTCCAGGGGAATGACGCGATAGCGGCTCGAGAGCGCGGGATCGTTCCATCCTGATACGGTCCCTCTGCTACCGAGGAGCGTCAGGCACTTGGTCGTCGTCGAAACGGGGGGCCTCCCTAAGCGCGCATTCACGATGGCTTGCAGATCAGGGGACAATCCTTCATAGGGATGGGACTTGAATAAGCGCACGAGAACACAGGCCGGCTCTTTCTGGGGCCCGGTGGTGAGGTTGCTGTAGAGGTAGTGCGTGATCCGGTCGGCAGCGTCTTCGAGGGACCGTGCATCGGTGCCCAGTTGGCGAAGCGCTGCCCCGCAGTCGGTCATGTCTTGCAGACGAAACGATGCCAGATCAAACATAGACGTCCAGTAGGCTGACGCGTATCAGTTGGTGTTCCTTAATGTTTGGTGATACCACCAATGTGACTGACGACCAAATGCATAGTGGAATGTTTCCTCTCATTCTTTCCGGTGGAGGATTCCCATTGGGAGGAACTTGACGGAAAGACCGGAGCGTGCGCTTCGGAAGCTGCTCTTCCCCGATGTACCGAGCCGTCGGCCCATTCGTCGACGACTGTCCTTTGTGGCATTCACGGTGCCAGCGCACGCTGCACTAAGTCGCGACTATACTTTCTCCGCATCAAAAGGATGCTCGCCAATGTGATTGTCAAACCCGAACTGGGCAGTAGAGCCACCAGCGGAGGCGTGAGCGATCTGCGGGGGAAGATCGCCTTGAACTTCCCTGACCCATTTGTTATTCTCCGAGCCGCCTTCCGAGTCGCGCACCACTATAATAGGGTTGTAAAGGAGTGAGTCATGGCCAGCATCAAGCGGGCGCTGATCAGCGTTTCAGATAAGACCGGAGTCCTGGAGATGGCGAAGAGCCTGGAAGCGCTGGGCGCGGAAATCCTCTCCACCGGCGGCACGGCCAAAGCCTTGCGCGAAGCCGGCGTGAAGGTCACCGATGTGGCGGCCTATACCGGCTCGCCGGAGATCCTCGACGGCCGTGTCAAAACCCTCCATCCGAAAATCCATGGCGGCTTGCTGGGCCGCCGGTCGGTGCCGGCCCATGTGGAGCAGATGCAGCAACACCAGATCGGGCCCATCGATGTCGTGGTGGTCAATCTCTATCCCTTCGAGGCGACGATCGGCAAGCCGAATTGCCATTTCGACGACGCGATTGAAAACATCGACATCGGCGGCCCCTCCATGTTGCGGTCGGCCGCGAAGAACCACGAGGATGTGCTGGTGGTGGTGGATCCGGCGGACTATGGCCGGGTGGTGGACGCGGTGAAAGGCAATACGGTCACCCGCGGGCTGCGCCGGGAACTCGCGCTGAAGGTATTTCAACACACGGCCCGCTACGATAGCCTGATCG
The DNA here is from genome assembly GCA_965285945.1 of uncultured bacterium. Taxonomy (GTDB): domain Bacteria; phylum Nitrospirota; class Nitrospiria; order Nitrospirales; family Nitrospiraceae; genus Nitrospira_D. The sequence goes on from CBDIWP010000013.1 coordinate 14,204, forward strand.
CGGGCTATCTGGAGAAACAGGTGCACGGCGCGGACGTGAAGTTTCCCAAAGTGCTGTCCCTACAATTCGAATTGGCGGAGACCCTGCGCTACGGGGAAAACCCCCATCAGCAGGGCGCCTTCTATCGCGAACTCCATTCCACCGAGCCTTCGGTATCGCGCGGAACGATCCTGCACGGCAAGGCCATGTCGTACAATAATTTCCTCGACGCCAATTCGGCGCTCGAATTGGCCAAGGAGTACGACGAGTGCGCGGTGGCCATCATCAAGCACAACAACCCCTGCGGGGTGGCGCTCGGGGCGACGCCGGTCGAAGCCTACGTCAAGGCGCGCGAGACGGATCCCGTCTCCGCGTTCGGCGGCGTGATTGCGTTCAATCGGCCGGTGGATCTGGCGGCCGCGAAAGAGATAACGTCCACCTTCGTCGAAGTCGTCATTGCACCGGCCTTTGCGGAGGACGCGCTGGCGGAGTTGAAGCGCAAGAAAGATCTGCGCTTGCTCGATGTGGGGGCCCTGACGAAAGTGAAACAGGACGGCTACGACCTGAAGAAACTGGTCGGCGGATTGATCGTGCAGGACCGTGATTTGGGGGCGCTGACGGATCTGCGCGCCCTTCCAGTCCCGACGGTGCGCAAGCCGACCGACGAGGAATATGCCGCCTGTGCCTTTGCCTGGAAAGTCTGCAAGCACGTGAAGTCGAACGCGATCATCTATGCCAAACCCGGCCAGACGGTGGGGATCGGGGCGGGGCAGATGAGCCGCGTCGATTCGGTGAAGCTCGCGGCCATGAAAGCCCAGATGCCGGTGAAGGGCTGTGTGATGGCGTCCGATGCGTTCTTTCCGTTCCGCGACGGGCTCGATGCGGCCGTGCAGGCGGGCATTACGGCCGTGATTCAACCGGGCGGCTCCATTCGTGACGCCGAGATCATCAAGGCGGCGGATGAACAAGGGGTGGCGATGATTCTCACGGGCATGCGCCACTTCCGCCATTAGTCAGTAACCGGATGCTGAAACGGGTCCCCAACTTCGTTCTCGGCTCTGAAAAATCCTCAACGTAGCCCAGAGGCTACGCCTCCGGTTTTTCCTCGCCTGCGGCCTTGTTGGATGACCCGTTTGAGCATCCGCGACGAAAGTCGTCAATCCTCTTTCTGAAAGGAATTTCGTGAAAGTCTTGGTTGTTGGAAGCGGTGGGCGGGAACATGCGATCGTGTGGAAGCTGGCGCAGAGTCCGCATCGACCGCAGCTGTTTTGTGCGCCGGGCAATGCGGGCATCGAATCGTTGGCGCCCTGTGTGCCGATCAAGGCCGATGATATTGCCGGGCTGAAAGCCTTCGTCATCCGGGAGCAGATCGATCTTACGGTCGTCGGTCCGGAAGTGCCGCTTGCGCTCGGGATTGCCGACGAATTTCGCAAGGCGCGGTTGAAGATCTTTGGCCCCACGAAAAGCGCCGCACGATTGGAAGCGAGTAAGAGCTTTTCCAAGGACGTGATGGCGCAAGCGAAAATTCCCACGGCCGCGGCCAAGAGCTTCGAGAAAATGGCCGACGCACTCGCCTATGTGGACCGCCATGCATTGCCGGTCGTCATTAAGGCGGATGGGTTGGCGCAGGGCAAAGGAGTCGTGATCGCCACGACCCGGGAGCAAGCCCGCCAGGCCATTGTGGATTCGATGGAGAAGGCGGTGTTCGGCCCCGCCGGCGCACAGGTCTTGATCGAAGAATTCCTGGATGGCGAGGAACTGACGATTATGGCCTTTACCGACGGCACCGCCGTCGTGCCGATGCTGCCGGCGCAGGACCATAAGCGGGTGGGGGACGGCGACAGCGGATTGAACACGGGCGGGATGGGAGCCTACTGCCCGGCGCCATTGGCCACTCCGGCCTTGCGCGACCAGGTCGCCCGCGAGATCCTGCAGCCCATCGTCGATACGATGGTCCGTCTGGGGTCTCCGTTTCAAGGGGTGCTCTATGCCGGCCTGATGATGGTGAAGGGCACACCCTATGTCCTGGAGTTCAACGCCCGCATGGGGGACCCGGAAGCGCAGGTGGTGCTTCCGCTGCTCAAGACAGACTTGCTCGAGGTCATGCTGGCGGTCGTCGAACACCGGCTCGATCAACTCACGGTGGAGTGGCATGCGGACACCGCGGTCTGCGTGGTCATGACGTGCGGCGGCTATCCAGGGTCCTATGACACCGGAATGCCGATTCATGGCTTGTCAGGAGACAAGAGCGTCAATGCGACCGTCTTTCACGCCGGGACGGTGAGACGGGCCAACGAGATTGTCACCGCGGGCGGGCGTGTGCTCGGCGTGGTCGGCCGGGGCCCCACGCTCATCGACGCTCAGCGGGAAGCCTACCAGGCCGTCCAGGCCATCTCGTTCGAGGGCTGTCATTTTCGGACCGACATCGCGCATCGGGCCCTTGGCGCCAAGGGCTAGTTCCTTTCTGGGGCCAGTCCCGCCATGGCTGCGATCGAGTCGCTCTCTTCCTCAATACCGCCCGATCTGATCGCAGCCGTTCGCCGCGTCATTGAGTCGGGCGGTATCGTGGCTCTGCCGACGGAAACCTATTATGGACTGGGGGTCGATCCCTGTGACCCCCGCGCGGTCGAGCGGCTGGCCTCCGTCAAAGGCCGTCCCGACGGCAAACCGATTCTCGTCCTGATCGGGCAACGCACACAGCTGCCATCCCTGGTCCGAGAAATCCCGCCCCTGGCGACGGTGCTGATGGATCTCTTTTGGCCGGGCCCGTTGACCATTCTTTTCCCGGCGCTGCCCACGCTCCCGCCGCATCTTACCGGAGGCACCGACACCATCGGGGTGCGCCTGACGTCCTGTGAGCCGCTCGCGCGGCTTCTGGAAGCGGTGGGCCCCCTCACCGGCACGAGCGCCAATCGGGCCGGCGGTCCGCCGGCCCGCACCGCGAAGGAAGTGCAGGAAGCGCTCGGGGACGAGATTGAGCTGATCCTCGACGGCGGCCGCACTGCGGGCGGGCTGCCCTCGACCATCGTGGACGGACGCAAGGCCGTCGGTGTGATCCGCGAAGGAGCCATTGCTCGACAGACGCTTGCGGACGTGTTACAGACACGCGGCATTGCACTGTCATGAGGGCGGTGTGTGAACGGCGAGGACTTCGAGGAGGAGAAGATGATGGCGTACAGACGAGCGAGAACGTCTCTTAGCGTACTCTTAGGTGCGGTATTCGTGATGGGTTTGACCGGCTGTGATTATTGGCCGCCCGCCCTGCAGGCACAAATCGAGCAACTGCGATCCGAAGCGCAGACCCTGGCCATGGAAAACACGCAACTGCAAACGCAGTTAAGCGATCTGGCCAGATCGAAGCAGGACTTGCAGTCACAAATCGATGACCTGAGCCGCATGAATCGTGAAAAGACCGGCATGATCACCTCGCTGCAGAACCAGGTGGACACGCTTCGCGCGAAGGCGATAAAAGCCATGGCGCCCAAGCCGGCGGCCCGGACCACCGCCAAGCCTGTGCCCAAGCCGCCCGTCAAAAAGAAGCCGTCGACGCATAGAAGATAGACCGGCCGTATCAGGTTGAAGCCGGAGAACTGCCGGAAGAGGAGGAGGATCCACTGCCGGTTGTCGATGTCGCCGCGTTGGTGGTGCCGCTGGACGCCGGGGCAGCAGCAGCGGCGGCCGAGGCCGGCGTCGGCGCGGGGGTCGTGCCGGCCGGAACGTCTTTTTTCTGCTCGCTCGAGGGCGCCGGCGAGTCTCCCGTCGGGGGCTTCAGTTTGTCGGAATAATCGGTGACGTACCAGCCCGTTCCCTTGAACATGATGGCGGGCGCGGAAATAATCCGGCTCACGACCTTGCCGCAACGCTCGCAGGTCGTGACGGGTTCATCTTTCATACTCTGCTTCAGCTCGAACTTATACGCACAATCCTGGCACAGATACTCGTATATGGGCACGGTCATTCCTCCTGTGGGCGCCTGTTGGCCGCAATGATAAGCACACAACGTAACGAGTCAAGCGGCAGCACTGTCACGAGGTGAGTCGATCCAAGGCCCCGGCGATCCGATCGAGACCCCGCTCGATCGCCTCCATGCTCGTGGCATACGAGAGTCGGATGTGATGAGGGCTCCCGAACGGCTCTCCCGGCACCACGGCGATCTGTGCCTGCGTCAGCAGATAGTTCGCCAGTGCCTGAGGGGACTCCAGCGGACCCTCCGGCCCGCGCCGTCCCAGGACCCCGCTGATGTTGGGGAACGCGTAGAAAGCTCCCTCGGGCATGCGGCAGCTGACACCGGTGATGCGGTTTAAGCGATCGACCATCACCTTGCGCCGCCGGTCGAATTCTACCACCATTTTCTCCGTGAATGGCCCGCCCAGTTTCAACGCCGCCACTGCGGCCTTCTGCGAAATCGAGCAGGGATTCGAGGTGCTTTGGCTTTGAATATTGGCCATGGCGGTGAGCAAGTCTTTGGGGCCCGCGGCATAGCCGATGCGCCAACCCGTCATGGCATAGGCTTTGGAGACGCCGTTGATGATGACCGTCTGCGCCGCCACTTCGGGACTCAGCGTCGCGATGCTGACATGCGAGGCGCCATCATAGAGTACCTTCTCATAGATCTCGTCAGAAATGATGAGGATCTTGTGACGGACGGCGATGGTGGCGATCGCCTCCAGCGTCTTCACCGCGTAAGTCGCCCCGGTCGGATTGCAGGGGCTATTGAGAATGATGGCTTTGGTGCGCGGCGTGATCAAGCGCTGCAAATCGTCCGGGTTGATGGCATAGCCCTGCGCCTCGGCCGTGGGAAGCAGGACGGGCGTCGCATCGTTGAGGAGCGCTTGATCGGCATAGGACACCCAATAGGGCGTGGGAATGATGATCTCATCGCCCGCTTCGAGCAGCGCCTCGGCGACGTTGTACAGGGAATGCTTGGCGCCGCAGGACACCAGGATTTGTGATTTTTCGTAGTGCAGCCCCTGTTCGGCTTGGAGCTTCTCGATAATGGCCTGTCTCAGTTCGTCGATGCCGGAGGAGGGCGTATACTTCGTAAAGCCGCCTCGGATCGCGGCTTCTGCCGCCGCCTTGACCGGTTCCGGCGTATCGAAGTCCGGTTCCCCGGACGAAAAATCGATGACATCGATGCCCTGCGCCTTCATGGCTTTGGCCATAGCGGTCATCGCCAAGGTAGGGGATGGTGCAATCCGACTGACACGCGCGGCCAGTTTCATGGTTTGAGGCTCCGGATCCGTGCTTGAAGACGCCTTGCCACTTCCGGGTGAACAAATTCCGTCAGGGCTCCCCCGTGCGTGGCGACATCTTTGATAATGGTGGATGAAAGATAGGAGTATTCTTCGCTCGGCATCAAAAATACCGTCTCCACTTGCTTGGCGAGTTTGCGGTTGATGAGGGCCATCTGAAACTCGTGTTCGAAATCCGAAATGGCCCGTAGGCCGCGGATGATCGCATGCGCCCCGGACTGCCGCACATAATCGACGAGCAATCCGTCGAACTCGGTGACTTCCACTTGCCCGAGGTCCTTCAACACGAGTTTCACCATATCAAGGCGGTCCGTCAAATTGAAGAGCGGGTGCTTGGCCGGATTGGGCGCGACGGCCACCACCACCTTATCGAAGACACGCAGGCTGCGCGTAATGATATCAGTATGCCCATGGGTGATGGGGTCAAAGGTGCCGGGATAGATGCCGATCTTCATGGCGGGGCCGCGCCCGGATAGGCAAAGACGGACACGGCGGTGTCGCCATAGGTATAACGGCGGAGGAAGACACACGGGCCGAGCCGGCTGGGCATCGGCGTCTTGGCGGCATGCTCGGCGATGAGCCGGGCGTCGGGCGCAAACAGCGCCTCCGGAGCCACACCGGCGAAGACAGAGTCCAGTTCATGTGCGGCGGCGTAGGGCGGATCGGCAAAGACGATATCGTAAGGACCGTGCATCTGATCGACTCGGCTGAAAAAGTGTTTCACCGTTTGGCCCCGTACCATCACCCGATGGGTCATCCCGCAGTCCGACACATTTCTCTGCAGAAGTTTCAACGCGTCGCCGTTTGATTCCACACACACCACGTGCCGCGCGCCCCGGCTGACCGCCTCGATGCCGACGGCGCCTGTCCCGGCATACAGATCGAGCCACCGGCTGTCCGGCAGCCGATTGCCAAGTATCGAAAATAGGGCTTCTCGGACTCGGTCGGATGTTGGACGGAGGGCCGTGCCCCGGGGTCCGTGCAAACGCCGGCCTCGATGGGTCCCAGCAATAACGCGCATGCGCAGACGCCTGTGATGTTAACGCAAAGCACGGGACTGTAACATAGCGATTTTGAAGGGGTCAAGGAGTGGCGTGGTACGGGATCGACGGCAACCGAGGAAACCGGCTTCCTAGGGAGACGACCGTGAGGATGGACCGAGTCGGTCAGCTGGTTTCTTTGACCGTCCTCGGTGAGAGGACTATAATGCGGACCTTGTGAGCGACACCCTGGGTGGTCACCCGATCCGAAGAACCGAGTCCGGGAGCCGGTCTCGGATCGGGGTAGTAGAAATCCTGGGTCGTCAGCGCGTGCCGACCGGCTGAGCATCCCGCGCGGCCAGACTTTTCCTCCGGTTGTTGGAGATCGTGCGATCGATGATCGCGCCACAGTTGATACACTTCCACGCGTAAAAAATGAGAAAGAAATCAGAAAACCGCTCCAACATCATCATCCCTTTGCATTTCGGACATTCCATTGATCCCTCCCAGGTGGCGACGTGTACAGCTGAGCCGGCAACAAAGCAAGAGCTGCACCAAATTGTCACAATGCAGTTTATCAATCAGTTAGGGCATAAGTATTTCTTTGGGGTCACCGAAAAGGCTCGTCAGCACGGCACAAAAACGTTCGAGGTGTCATTTTTTTGTCCATTGGCGGTAGCTTTATGACGGATCCGGCACCTCCCAAAGGCATTACGTATTGGCCTGCGACGGAACGTCCCCGTGAGCGGCTGCTTGCCAACGGGCCGACCATGCTCTCGGACGGCCACCTGCTCGCCATTCTCCTCAGGACCGGTCGCCGCGATTTCTCCGCCGTGCAAGTCGCCATGGAGGTGCTGCGTCACGTCGGGGGGGTGGCCGGCTTGGCGAACTGTGGCATCGAAGAACTGTGTACCGTGGCCGGTGTCGGGCCGGCCAAAGCGGCGCAGCTGAAGGCGGCGGTCGAATTGGGCCGGCGGACGATGGCGGAGCCGCTGTCGACGGGCATGCGGGTGACCTGTAGCGGCGATCTGTTCAAGCATTTTCATCCGGCACTCCGGGATTTGAAGCATGAACTTTTCAAAGTGGTGTTGCTGGATGCCAAAAACGCCGTTCTCAAAGAAGCCACGGTGTCCGAGGGAAGTTTGACGCTGAGTATCGTCCATCCCCGTGAAGTCTTTACGCTGGCCGTGCGGGAATCGGCCGCCGGCGTCATTTTTCTGCACAACCATCCGAGCGGGGACCCGACCCCCAGCCTTGAAGACCGCCAGCTCACCGATCGGCTGGTGGCGGCCGGCCGGTTACTGGGCATCCGTGTGCTCGACCACGTCATCGTGGGCGATCGCCGTTATGTGAGTTTCGCCGATGAGGGTTGGCTGAAGGAACAGGGAGCGTGAGTGAAGGTGACGACCAAAGGGATGTCAGAATGAGGAGGGCGGCGATCTAAACATTTTTTACTCAATGAGGAGGGCAGGCCATGGAACAGACTCATGTGGAGCCCGTCAGAAATGTCGCGATTGTGTCCCATGTCGGCGCAGGCAAGACAGCCCTCAGCGAGGCCATACTCTATCTCAGCGGCGCCGTTCCGGTCCTCGGCTCCGTCGCCCACGGCACCACGGTGTCCGACTTCGAACCCGAAGAACTCCATCACCACAGTTCGACCAGCAGCAGCCTGCTGCATTTCACCTGGAATCATACGCGCTTCAATCTGATCGATACGCCCGGGGCGCTGACGCTGTTGGGTGAGCCGCTTGCGGCCTTGCGGGCCGTCGATGCCGTGGTCCTCGTCCTGACCGGCCAGGCCGGCGTCCGGACGGAACTGGCCACCCTCTGGGGACGCATCAAAGACCTCGATCTGCCCTGCTTTGTCTTCGTCAACGGATTGGACCGGGAAGGCTCATCCCTCCAGAGCGCGCTGGACACCTGTCGCCACCGGCTGGCGTGCACGCCGGTGCCGCTCGTTGTTCCGGTCGAATCCGCTGCCGGCCTCGAAGCGGTGGTGGACGTGCTTCACGAAACACTGATCCGGTCGGGCCCGACGTCAGCGAAGATCGAGCAGGCGCCCATTCCGCCTGAGCTGGAACAGCCGGTCAAGGACGCGCGCAAGCAACTCATTGAAGCGGTGGCCGAGAATGACGAAAGCCTCTTGGAGAAGTACGTGGCGGAAGGGGATCTGGGCCGAGACGAAATGATCCAAGGACTCCGTGCCGGTATTCTGCGGAGGCAGTTTGTGCCCGTCTATGCCGGATCAGCCACGCGCACGGTCGGTGTGTGGTCCCTGTTGAATGCCCTCGCCTCACTGGCGCCGTCCCCGGCCGAACGGGCGACGACGCATCCGCCGAAGGGGGTGCATCCGGACAGGGGTGACGAGGGTGCACGACAGGGCACGGTAGATGAACCATTTTCCGCCTATGTGTTCAAGACGCTCATCGATCCGTTCGTGGGCCGCCTGTCGTATGGCCGGGTCTTGTCGGGAACGATTCATACCGATAGTACGGTCCTCAATACGATCCGACACGTGCGCGAAAAGGTCGGTCATTTGTATACGGTGCTCGGGAAGAGACATACGGCGGTCCCCACCGCGCAGGCGGGCGACATCATCGCGTTTGCGAAATTGAGAGATACGCAAGCCGGCGATACCCTGTGTCAGGACGAGCCCATCTGTTATCCCGCCCTTCAGCTGCCCCGGCCGGTGTTGTCGTTCGCCATCGAAGCCAAGTCGAAGGCGGAAATCGACAAGGTCAGCCTCGGCCTTCATAAGTTGATCGAGGAAGACCCGACCCTGGAATTCGTCCGCAACGCCGACACCAAAGAAATGGTGCTGAGCGGACTGGGCCAGCAGCACATCGATCTGGCGCTCGAGAAGTTACACCGCAAGTTCGGCGCCAACGTCACGCTCCATACGCCGAAGATTCCCTATCGCGAAACCGTCAAAACGGTTGCACAGGCCCAGGGAAAATACAAAAAGCAGACAGGCGGGCATGGGCAGTACGGCGATTGTTGGCTGGAGGTGGCGCCGCTCGCACGGGGAGAAGGGTTTGTGTTTGAAAGCCGGGTGGTCGGCGGGGCCATCCCGCGCACCTTCATCCCGGCCATAGAGAAAGGCGTAATCGAAGCCATGCATGAAGGCGTCGTCTGCGGGTTCCCGGTGGTCGATGTGCGGGTGGCGGTGTTCGAGGGGTCGTACCACGTGGTCGATTCCTCGGAAATGTCGTTCAAGATCGCCGGTTCCATGGCCTTTAAGAAGGCGATGGAGCAGGCGCATCCGGTGCTTCTCGAGCCCGCCATGATGGTGGAGATAGACGCGCCCACTGAAACCGTGGGCGCAGTGATGGGAGATCTCAACAGCCGCCGGGGCCGCATTGTGTCGGTGAACGCCAACGATCATGCCGAGCAGATCAAAGCCGTGGTCCCGCTGGCGGAGTTGCTCACGTATGCGCCCGTGCTCCATGCCCTGACCGGCGGCCGCGGAAATTATGTCATGGACTTTGCCCGCTATGAGGAAGTGCCGCGCGAGATGGCCGGCCGAATCGTCGACCATCACAAGACGGATCGACAGGCGATGGTGCACTGACGCGGGTCAGTCGGTCGCCTTGAGGACGACGTAAAAGGCGCGGTTTTCCCGGAGGACCCGCAGCAGCACCGTGTCGCCGCGCCGGACGCGTCCGAGCGCCGCCGTGAAGTCGCCGACCGTGGCCACGTCCGCGCGATTGACCTCCTTGATCAGGTCGCCTTCGCGCAGCCCTTCCGCTTGGGCAAGGCTGCTCGGTTCCACCTTCGTGATCAGCACGCCTTTGGGTTCCTGCAGCTTGAACTTGTCGGCCAATCCCGCAGTGAGGTCCTGCACGTCGAGCCCCAGCCGTACTTCCGTTCTCGCTTGGGGGAGAGAAGCGACTACCGCGGCATCGCGCCGTTCGGTGAGCGGCACGTCCAGGACGATCGCCTTCAAGTCGCGGACGACTTCGATTTTCGAGACAGCGCCCGGCGGCAGGATGCCGATGAGCCGCGAGAGCTTGTTGGGCGAGTCGACGGTCACGCCGTCGATCTTGACGATGATATCGCCGGGCCTGATGCCGGCCGAGGCCGCCGGGTCCTTCTCAAACACTTCATTGACGAGGACTCCTTCGCCTTCCGCCACACCGAATTTTTTGGCCAGTTCCGGCGTCAGCGGCTGAATGCCCACGCCGAGCCAGCCGCGGACGACTTTGCCTTTCGCCAGCAGCTGCTCGATGACCTGCTTGACCATATTGGATGGGATGGCAAAGCCGATGCCTTGCGCAAAGTTGATGATCGCCGTATTGATGCCGATCACTTCACCGCGCAGGTTAAACAGCGGCCCGCCGGAATTACCGGGGTTGATCGAGGCGTCCGTCTGAATAAAGTTTTCATAGCGCGACAGGTTCACATTCTCCCGCCCGATCCCGCTCACGACACCCAACGTCACCGTCCGTTCCAGCCCGAAGGGATTCCCGACCGCCAAGACCCATTGGCCGACCTTCACCCCACTGGAATCGCCGAATCGTACGCCGCGCAACGGTCGACCGGCGGTCACCTGGAGCAAGGCCAGGTCCGTGTCGGGATCCTTGCCGATGACTTTGGCGATCAGTTTGGTCTTGTCCGACAGGCGTACTTCCACCTCCGAGGCATCGCCGATCACGTGATTGTTCGTGATGATATGTCCCTCGCTGTCCACGATGACGCCGGAGCCGGAGCCCGGGGCATTGGGCGGCGGGCGGTCGCCGGCCGGTTCGCGTGATCGGGCGGGCCCCTGGAGAGGAAACAAATTGACCACGGATGGTTTGGCTTGTTCGGCCAATTCGGTGATGACCGTCTGGATTTCCTCCAGCATCCGTATTCCGGGGGAGTCGGCGAGTGCCACGCCGTCGGCCGGGCCGGCCGAGGCCGGCGGATCGAGCGGCAGGCTCGCACTGAGCAGGGTCACCAGGAGGCTGATCACACGCATCGAAACCGTCATAGTGTCCGTATTGTATCGGATGCCGGGCCCGGTGCCTACTGCCGCCACCGGCTTAGGCCCGGGTCAATGCCGCCATGGGGACGGCGCTGGAGCCTGTGAGCCAGGGAGTCAGTTGGTCCAATTCGGCCCGGAGCCCGAAGAGCACGACGATATCGTCCGGCCGAAAAACCACGTCGGCGGCCGGGGCGAGCAGGAAGGGACCGCGCAAAATCGTGGCAATCTGTACCGACGGGAGTCGCGGGAGAGCGCCCGCAGATTGGCCGACGGCGGGGGCATTCCGGCTGATCACGAGGCGTTCAATAGCCGCGGCGCGCACACTTAAGTCGCGTTGAAGGCGCAGAAGATCATGATGAATCGCTTCAAGTTTGAGGTCGCGAATACGAGCATCGATACGGATCAGGGAGGCCTTGAGCTCCTGAACGCGAACCACTGCCCGGTTCAAGACGGCGTCCACGGCGCCGTACGCGATATCGGAGGAGTGGCGCGTCATGAACCGCCGGGAGACCTGGTCGGTGATCTGTTGCCCGACCTCGCCCGTGACCTGGTCGATCCGCTCCAGGAGCTGGGAGGCCTGCCAGTGGAGCCGGATAATTTGGACCTTGCGGTTCACCCGCTCCGAAATGGCGAGCACCGTCTCATAGACCGCACTGCCGGTCATCGTCAGTTCTTTATGGATGCGCCCGAGGAGTTCCAGGCTCATACGTCTGCTCCGGTCGGTGGAGGACGCCTCGCAGTGATTCGACGGCGGGTGCTCATTTGTCAGGAGGTCACAGTGAGTGGGATGCAGCCCTACGGCCGGGGCTCCAGTGAAAAAACAAGATCGAATATAGCATCACGGGCCTCGCACAGTACAATGCCACACGGAGCGAAGCGCGGCAGGACGGCCGGGATGCGTGTGTCTGCGCCTGGGATCGGCCCTGTCCGACAGGGTGCCTGCAGCCTCTCTCCAGCTGGAGCCATGCAACCTCGCGTCGCCTTTCACCTCCTGGTGATCCGGGCCTAAGAAACCCCTACCAAGTTTAGAAGGGCTGCGCTATACTGCCGCGGCTTTGGTGGCATGGTCATAATCCAATTCAGGAGGATGTCTGTATGGCGAAATCGATGACGAAATCACAGATTGCCGAACACGTGGCTACGAAATCCGGCCTTACTAAAAAGGCGGCCGTCCAACTCCTCGACGACTTTGCCGCTCTGGCCTATAAGGAAGCCAAAAACATGTTTGTGGTTCCGGGTCTGGGCAAACTCGTCCTTGCGAACCGAAAGGCGCGTATCGGCCGCAATCCGCAGACGGGCGCGGAGATCAAGATTCCGGCCAAACGCGTGCTCAAATTCCGTGTCTCGAAAGCCGCCAAAGACGCGATTCTTGGCAAAAAGAAGTAACCCGATGCCGGGGCCGGGTGTGATTGTCATGCCCGGTCTCTCAGCGGTGCGGTGTCTAGAACTAGTATCGTCACGGCATCGCGAATCGTTTTCATACGTTCCCCGTGTGGACGTCGTTGTTACCAGGCCCCGATTCCTGCATCCGCCTGAACGTCACCCCCCCGGCCCCGGTTGTCGTCCGACCCGTCATCACCGGCTCATGCTCCGGTAATTGTTGCATCGCCTCGCAGCGGCGCTCTCACCGCCATCCAACGCCGGTCGAGCCGTTCGCGGCCGACTCGGTCACTCGGCAGGGTTTCCCCGTTCGATCGGCCCTCGGTGGCCAATATAGTGCCGCTGTAACCTTTGCTCCGTTCGATGCGACTGAGGTATGGAAGGCAGCATATGCCTTGCGACCTGGTCGTCACAGAAACCGGAATCAGAGAGCGCCAGGCCGGGATATCGGCGGGCCGATCGCCCAAAGGCTGATGCATGCCCGGACCCCTACTGTGCGGTATGATGCACCCATTGCAGCAACGACCCAGCCGTTCTCATTCTGCCGGGGATAGCATCTTCGATGGCCGACAAGCCCCGTACGGAATCTGCGGATGCCCTCGATGATGAGGATCTTCTCCGGCGCATAGGACAGGGAGAAATTGATCGCTATGCCGATCTCATTCACCGCTATCAGCGCCATGTGGGGCGTATCGTCAGCCGGCGGGTCCCGTCTGACCGCGTGGAAGAAATCGTCCACGATGTGTTTGTCAGGGCGTATTTCGGATTGGCGCTGTTCTCCCATGCGGTGTCGATCGATCGGTGGCTTGCCGGCATCGCCGTTCGCGCCTGCTACGATTTTTGGAGGGCACGAGCCCGCGAAGAGGTCCCGGTGGCGAGGCTCACCCGCGACCATCAGCAATGGATCGAGCGCATGCTGGCAGCCCGGTCGGAAGACGACTTCCGTGACCAGGCCAGAAGGCGCGAGGCGGCGGAGCTGCTGGAATGGGCCTTGGGCCAGCTGTCTCCCGAGAATCGGGCCGTGCTGACCTTGGTCCATCTCGACGGTCATTCCGTGCGCGAGGCGGCACAGTTGTTAGGATGGACCATGGTCACGGTCAGAGTGCGGGCCTATCGCGCCCGGCAGGCCCTTCGCAAAATTCTTGAGTCATCACCGGTGAGGCAACCATGACGAGACGTGCAGAGGACGACCAGCGAACACTCGAGCGGGCGCTCACGGAAGCCTATCGCGGGCAAGCGGACCCTGTCTTGGGGGACGATCTGGCGCAGCATGTTTTGCGGAAGATCCGCCAACAGACGAGCCCAGACGGCCGGCCGGCCCGCGCGGTCTGGGTGGAGCAACTGGTCTGGCGGACGGCCACGGTGACTGCTGCGGTGGTCTTGGTGATGGCGGTCTTCGCGGTCGGCGTCGTGCGGACAACCAGGGCCGAGCCGGCGGGATGGCCGGCCGACGGTTTGGCCGCGCTTCCGTTGCTATGGGACGACTGAATCCGGCCAGAGTGGAGCGACCCATGTCACGATATAAATTATGGGCGGGCCTGATGCTCCTGTTTGGCGCGGGCGTGCTCTCCGGCGCCCTCGCGACGTACCTGGTGTGTGCCGTGGATTGGTCTCAACGGGGGGAGCGGGGTCCGGCCGCGCAGCACGAGCGCATCATGAAGCGGCTCACCGAGGAGCTGACTCTCACGGCGGCGCAGCATGCCGACATCGAGCCGATTGTGACGCGCGTGCATCTGGAAATTTTGGAGTTGCGGTTTTCGCATCAGGGGGACATCGAACAGATCGTAGGCCGGGGAATGACCGCTCTGAAAGACAAATTGTCCGCCGAGCAGCAGTCCAAGCTGGATGAAATGTATGCGGGGCTGCAAGCCCGCTGGCGAGCCTCCCGCGAATATCTCGACGCCATGAAGCAACGGGGGGCCGCGGCCCGGTAGGCGCCGGGCTCTGCCGCGTTGCGGCGAGACGAGGAACGACACGATGTCCGATTCAGTCAGGTTTGCCACCATGCTAAAACGTTGGGTGATCGGTTTTTCTGCGGCCTGTCTCTTGGCCCTCGGCGGGTATGCGCTTTTGGCCAAATCCGGCGAGGCGCCTTCGCGGGCGGGGCAAGCCCCGAATGCCGCCGCTCGCACGATTCCGGTCGCCGTGGCGGCGGCCACCACCGGCGACATTGGGATTTATCTCAACGGGCTCGGATCGGTGGTTCCATTGAACACGGTGAACGTGAAGAGCCGGGTGGACGGCCAGCTCATGAACGTCCGGTTTCAGGAAGGCCAGATTGTCCGGAAGGATGACCTGTTGGCGGAGATCGATCCGCGGCCGTTCGAAGTGCAATTGGCCCAAGCGGAAGGCGAAATGGCGCGCGACCAAGCCGGCCTGCGGAACGCCCGGCTGGACCTGCAGCGGTACAAGGATCTGTACACCCAGGGGTATGTGTCCAAGCAGCAAGTCGATACTCAGGAGGCGTTGGTCCGCCAGTCGGAGGGCATTGTCAAAGCCGATCAAAGCCAGATCGATAACGCCAAATTGCAGCTGGCCTACAGCCGCATCACAGCCCCGATCACGGGGCGGGTGGGCCTGCGGCTCGTCGACCCCGGCAATATGGTCCGGGCGAGCGACAATAGCGGGCTGTTGGTCATCACGCAGCTGATCCCGATTACGGTGGTCTTCACGATCCCGGAAGACAGTTTGCCGGCGGTTCTGGACCGGATGCATACCGGTGAACGGCTGGTGGTGGAGGCGTTTGATCGTGAGCAGAAAAAGAAGCTCGCCACGGGGACACTCCTGACGGTCGACAATCAGATCGATCCCACGACGGGCACGGTGCGCCTCAAGGCCGTCTTTCCCAATGAAGACGGCCAATTATTCCCCAACCAGTTCGTCAATGCGCGTCTGTTATTGGAAGTGAAACATGGCGCGACGATCGTGCCCTCTGCGGCCGTGCAACGCGGAGCCAAGGGCGCCTTCGTGTACGTGGTAAAGGAGGATCATACGGTGGCGGTCCGGACCGTGGCCGTCGGGGCGTCCGAAGGCGACGACATCGCGATCGAGACGGGCCTGGCTCCCAATGAACTCGTCGTCGTGGACGGGACGGACAAGCTGCGTGAAGGGAGCAAGGTCGAGGTCCGAACTCAGAACGTCCCGCCCGCAAAGCCGGCTGATGTCCAGCCCGAAACCGACAAGCCGACACGAGGGGCTGCCTCATGAACCCCTCGCGCCTCTTTATCCTCCGGCCGGTCGCGACGGCCTTGTCGATGGTGGCCATCCTGCTGGCGGGGACCATGGCGTATCGCCTGCTGCCGGTTTCGGCCCTCCCGCAAGTCGACTATCCCACCATCCAGGTGCTGACCTTTTATCCGGGCGCCGGTCCGGAGGTCATGGCGTCCTCCGTGACGGCCCCGCTCGAGCGCCAGTTCGGGCAGATGCCGGGCCTGAACCAGATGACCTCCACTAGTTCGGGGGGCAGCTCGGTCGTGACGCTGCAGTTCAGCCTCGACCTGAATCTGGACGTGGCGGAACAGCAGGTCCAGGCGGCGATTAACGGGGCCGCGACCTTCCTGCCCCGGGATTTGCCCAATCCGCCGGTCTATAACAAGGTGAATCCCGCGGACGCCCCGATCCTCACGCTCGCGCTGACCTCGGCGACGCTGCCGCTGTCGCAGGTCCAAGATCTGGCCGAGACGCGGTTCGCGCAGAAGATTTCCCAGCTCGCCGGCGTGGGACTCGTGAGTATCAGCGGCGGACAGCGGCCGGCGGTGCGGATTCAGGCGAATCCGCGCGCGCTCTCCGCCTATGGGCTGACGCTGGAAGACCTGCGCTTCACCGTGGCGGCGGCGAACGTCAATCAGGCCAAAGGGACGTTCGACGGCCCGCGGCGCGCGTCGATCATCAATGCGACGGATCAGTTGCTGGCCAGCCGGGACTACCGGCCCCTGATCGTCGCCTATCGGAGCGGCGCGCCGGTGCATTTATCCGACGTGGCCGACGTGGTCGACGATGTGGAAAACGTCAGGCAGGCGGCCTGGATGAACGAGACGCCGGCGATCCTCGTCAACATTCAGCGGCAGCCGGGCGCCAATGTGATCGAGGTGGCCGACCGCATCAAGACCCTCCTGCCGCAACTCCGGAGTGCGTTGCCGTCGTCGGTGCAGGTCACCGTACTGACCGACCGGACTACGTCCATTCGGGCGTCTGTCCGCGACGTGCAGTTCGAATTGATGCTCGCCGTCGCCCTGGTCATTCTCGTCATCTTTCTGTTTTTGCGGACCTGGTCGGCCACGATCATCCCCGCCGCGGCGGTCCCCTTGTCGCTGGTCGGGACGTTCGGGGCCATGTACCTCATGGGCTTCAGTTTGAATAACCTCACCCTGATGGCCCTGACCATCTCGACGGGTTTTGTCGTTGATGACGCCATCGTGATGATCGAGAATATTTCGCGCTACATCGAGCGCGGGGAATCGCCGCTGCAGGCCGCGCTCAAAGGCTCGCAACAAATCGCGTTTACCATTCTGTCGCTCACCGTCTCGCTGATTGCCGTCCTGATTCCGCTCCTCTTCATGGGCGATGTGGTGGGCCGGTTGTTCCGCGAATTCGCCGTCACGCTCAGTATGACGATTCTCGTGTCGGCGGTCGTGTCGCTGACATTGACGCCGATGATGTGCGCCAGGCTGCTGCGCCATCGTCCCGCGTCCGCCCAGGGGCGGTTCTATCGCGGCTCGCAGAAGCTGTTCGATCGCATCATCGCGGCCTACGCCCGCAGCTTGCGCTGGGTGCTGGCGCATCAACCGGCGACCCTGGTGGTCGCGGCCGGCACGCTCGCGCTCACGATCGTGTTGTATATCGTCATTCCCAAGGGGTTCTTTCCCGTGCAAGATACGGGGGCGATTCTCGGGATCACCGAAGCCGCTCAGTCGATTTCGTTCCCGGCCATGGCGGAACGGCAGCAGGCGCTGGCCGGCAGGCTCCTCGCGGATCCGGCCGTCGCGAGCCTGTCGTCTTTCATCGGGGTGGACGGCACCAACACCACCCTCAACAGCGGGCGGATCCAGATCAACTTGAAGCCCATGGCCGAACGCCGGGTCAGCGCGCAGGAGGTGATTCATCGCCTCCGGGCCCAGGCGGCCGACGCGGAGGGCATTGCGTTGTTTTTGCAACCGATGCAGGATCTGACCGTGGAAGATCGCATCAGCCGCACACAGTACCAATACACGCTGGAAGACACGGATCCCGAAGAATTGAACCGGTGGGCGCCTGTGTTCGTCGACGCGCTGCAAGCCCGGCCTGAATTGCGCGACGTGAGCAGCGATCAGCAGGATCGCGGGCTGGCGTCCATGCTGGTGATCGACCGCAGCACGGCGTCGCGGCTCGGCATCACGCCGCAATTGATTGTCGATACGTTATACGACGCGTTCGGCCAGCGGCAAGTGTCCACGATGTTCACCCAGTTGAACCAGTATCGCGTGGTGCTCGAAGTCATGCCGGAATTTCAGGCCGGACCGGAGTCGCTGCAGTTTCTCGACATCCGGTCGATGACGGGCGGGCAAGTGCCCCTCAGCGTCTTTACCCAGGTCTCCGAAACCACCACTCCGTTGGCCATCAGCCGGCAGGGGCAGTTTCCCGCGGTGACCGTGTCCTTCAATGTCGCGCCGGGCACCTCGCTGGGGGAGGCGGTGAAGGCGGTCGAGACCGTGTCTGCGGAGGTTCATCTGCCGGCCAGCATCCGCGGCAGTTTCCAAGGCACCGCGCAAGCCTTCCAGGCGTCGCTGGCGAACGAAACGTGGCTGATTCTGGCCGCGCTGGTCACCGTCTATATCGTGCTGGGAGTGTTGTACGAGAGCTATATCCATCCGCTCACGATCCTGTCGACGCTGCCCTCCGCCGGCGTGGGCGCGTTGCTCGCGTTGATGCTGTTTCGAACCGAGTTCAGCGTGATCGCGCTGATCGCCATCATTCTCCTGATTGGAATCGTCAAGAAGAATGCCATCATGATGATTGATTTTGCGCTGGATGCCGAGCGGAAAGACGGGAAGACGCCGGAAGAGGCCATTTACGAAGCCTGCCTGCTCCGCTTCCGGCCGATCCTCATGACGACGATGGCGGCGTTGCTCGGCGCACTGCCGCTGGCCATGGGGTCCGGCGTGGGATCCGAACTGCGGCACCCCCTCGGCATTGCCATCGTCGGCGGGCTCATCCTGAGCCAGGCGCTGACGCTCTACACGACGCCGGTCGTGTATCTGGCCTTTGACCGGCTGGCACGCCGGGTCCGGTCCAGCCGGTCGTCCCCGTCGACTGCGGAGGTGCTGACTCCCGGACCGGTATGAACTTCTCGGCCCCCTTCATCCATCGCCCGGTTGCCACGACCTTGCTGACCGTCGGCGTCACGCTCGTCGGTCTCATCGCGTTCCGGTTCCTTCCCGTGGCCGCGCTTCCGCAGGTGGAGTTTCCTACCATCAATGTCTCCGCCACGTTGCCCGGGGGCAGTCCGGAAACCATGGCGACCTCGGTGGCCGCTCCCCTGGAACACCAGTTGACGCGCATTGCCGGTGTGACCGAAATGACGTCGACGAGCCGGCTGGGCTCCACCAATATCACGCTGCAGTTTGAATTGAGCCGCAATATTGACGGCGCGGCCCGGGACGTGCAAGCGGCCATCATGGCGGCGCGCAGCGACCTGCCGGCGGCCCTCCCTACCAGTCCCACCTATCGGAAGATCAATCCGGCGGACGCGCCCATCCTCATTCTGTCGCTGACCTCCGATCTCGTCAGCCGGGGCCACATGTACGATGTGGCCTCCAGTATTCTGCAGCAACGACTGTCCCAGATCGACGGGGTAGGGCAGGTGACCGTGGGCGGCGGGTCATTGCCCGCCATCCGCGTCGATCTGAACCCTACCTCGTTGAACCATTATGGAATCGGACTCGGCGACGTCCGCCGGGTGTTGAACAGCACGAACGTCAATCGTCCCAAAGGGCAGCTCTCCAACGGGGCGCGCACGTGGGAGATCCGGACGAACGATCAACTCCACGCGGTGGAGGACTATCTGCCGTTGATTGTGAGCTATCGGCAGGGCCGGGCCGTGCGCCTGTCGGACGTCGCCACCGTCGAGCAGTCGGTCGAGGACCTTCGCACGGTCGGGGTGGCGGACGGCACGCCGGCCGTGCTCATCATCATCAGCCGGCAGCCGGGCGCCAACATCATCGAGACGGTCGACCGGGTGCGGGCGGTGCTGCCGCAACTCGAGGCGTCGATTCCCGGCAGCATGGCGTTGAAGGTCGTGGTCGACCGCACACCGGTGATTCGCGCCTCCCTGCACGATGTGGAACGGACGCTCGCGATTTCGGTGGGGCTGGTGATCCTGGTCGTTTTTCTCTTTCTGCGGGATCTGCGCGCCACCCTCATTCCCTGCGTAGCGGTGCCCGTGTCGCTGATCAGCACGTTCGGCGTGATGTATCTCTGCGGATATAGCCTCGACAACCTCTCGCTCATGGCGCTCACGATCGCGACCGGATTCGTGGTGGACGATGCCATCGTGGTCCTCGAAAATATCAGCCGGTATCGGGAGCAGGGGATGGCGCCGCTGCAGGCTGCGCTCCGGGGCGCGCGCGAGATTACCTTCACGGTGGTCTCGATCACGCTGTCGCTGGTCGCGGTGTTCCTCCCGATTCTCTTTATGGGGGGCATGATGGGGCGGCTGTTCCGGGAGTTTGCGGTCACGCTGTCCGTGGCCATCCTGGTCTCGCTGGTGGTCTCGCTCACCACCACGCCGATGATGTGCGCCCGGCTCCTGAAGCCGGAAAGCGGCCGCCCGCAGGGGCGCTGGTACCGGTTGAGCGAGCGCTTCTTCGAGAGGCTGCGCGGCGGTTATGCCGGGAGCCTGGGCTGGGTGCTGCGCCATCCGCGCGGCATGCTCCTGCTGACCGTGGCGACCATGGCCGTCAGCGTCTACCTCTACACCATCGTGCCCAAGGGTTTTTTTCCGCAGCAGGATACGGGACGCATGTTCGGCAATATTCAGGCTGCGCAGGACATTTCGTTTCAGGCCATGCGCGAGAAGCTGCTGGAGGTGGTGGAGATCATCAAACGCGATCCGGCCGTCGAGACCGTCACGGGGTTCAGCGGCGGCGGATCGAGCGGGACGACGAATGCCGGTCGCATGTTCATCTCCTTGAAGCCGCTCGAGGAGCGCGGGGTCAGCGTGGATCAGGTCATTGCCCGGCTGCGCCCCAAGCTGGCGCAAGTGCCCGGCGCGCCGACGGTGCTGCAAGCGATTCAGGACCTGCGCATCGGCGGGCGCGCGAGCAGCGCGCAGTACCAGTTCACGCTCCAAAGCGTGGATCTGGATGAATTGAATACCTGGGCACCGCAGGTGGAGCGGCAACTGCGGACGTTGCCGGAAATTACCGATGTCAACAGCGATCAGCAGGACAAGGGCCTCCAGTCGCTGGTGGTCTTTGACCGGAGCACGGCGTCCCGGCTCGGCCTCAGCCCCCAGCTGATCGACGACACGCTCTACGATGCCTTCGGCCAACGGCAGGTCTCCGTCATGTACACGCCGCTCAACCAGTATCACGTCGTGATGGAGGTGGCCCCGCAATACTGGCAGAACCCGGCCACCCTGCAGGAAATCTACGTGCGATCCCCCTCGGGGGCGCAAGTGCCGCTGAGCGCGGTCACCCGCTATGAACCGACGAACACGCTGCTGCTGGTCAACCATCATGGCCAGTTTCCCGGAGTGACGCTGTCGTTCAATATGGCGCCGGGGGCTTCGCTCGGCGATGCGGTGCAGGCGATCGACAAGGCGACCCGGGACATGGGGCTGCCGGCCGGCGTCCGCGGGACGTTCCAGGGCACGGCCAAAGCCTTCCAGTCGTCCGTCGAGAACCAGCCCTTGCTGATCCTGGCCGCGCTGCTCACGGTGTACATCGTGTTGGGCATTCTCTACGAAAGTTACATCCATCCTCTGACGATTCTGTCGACGCTGCCGTCCGCCGGCGTCGGCGCGTTGCTCGCGTTACTGTTGTTCAAGACCGAGCTCAGCATGATCGCGCTCATCGGGATCATTCTGCTGATCGGCATCGTCAAAAAGAACGCGATCATGATGATCGATTTTGCCTTGGCCGCGGAACGGACGGAGGGCAAACGGCCGGAAGAGGCCATCTATCAAGCGTGCCTGTTGCGCTTTCGACCCATTATGATGACGACGATGGCGGCTCTTTTCGGCGCGCTGCCGCTGGCGCTCGGGACGGGCGTCGGCTCCGAGTTACGCCGGCCGCTCGGCATTGCCATCGTCGGAGGGCTGCTCGTGAGCCAACTGCTCACGCTCTACACGACGCCGGTCGTCTATCTGTATCTCGACCGCCTGCGTCTGCGGTTCTTAAGCATGAAAGCGAAACGGAAGCCGGAATGGGAAGCCCAATCGTGACGCGAGCCGTCCGACAGGATCCGGCAACTGAAAGGCTGATCAAACAACCAGTGAGGCCAACGCGCGGATTCAGCCGTGGCCCGGTTACTCCGGCGTAAAGGCACACTTCATGGGATACTTCAAGAAGTCTCAGGCTCTGGTAGAGCGTCTGATAAGATCTATTATGTTAACTCATGTAAATGACTTGGGATCCGGTTACTCCCTGACTCCCTGTTCGAGCTCGCCCTTCTGCCCAGCGTTTGTGGCCCACGCCCAAGTAACGTTCATACTGAGTTGCCCATTGATGATCCATTGGCCAGGTGCGGATGAGTAAACTCGGTTGAAGGGATATCACTTGCATTCTTCGGCGCCAATCATTGGTCAATCCAACATTGTCTGTACGATCTTTAGCATTCCATTCCGAGCACTCAGAGGCGCGCCCTCAGGAGGCAAGCTTGTTGGAAGGCCAGTCCACGTCAACTTCAAGGTCTGGTTTAAGAAGTGCCACATCCGATCAGTTGTTGGCCGACCGAAGAGGTACAGTGACTGAATGAGCACGGGCATACAGCTCCGAATCAAGCCGGTCCGTTCATGCAGATCCATGCTTACAGGCACGCTCCTCTCCCCCATGGTTCCGGTCAAGATCCGGTCCGGACGGAGGCCGGCATGCGACTGGAGTCTCTCCAGATGCCGCACGTTGGCCGCCGCCTCCTGGTCACCCTCCACGGTCTCCTTCAAGCGCCTAGCAAAGGTCGCAGTATAGTGCGCCAACAGACACCTGCGCCTGGTGATGTTCTAGGAGCAATTCAGGGTTGGCTGGGCCGTAAAGTTCCCCCGGCCAGCATCCTTTCGAGAACCTGCTCCATTGCCCTGCGCGCTATGATCATTCCGCCGACTTGAACACTTCAGCCAACGTTTTCCCATAGGGATAAAACAATTCCGCGCTTTTGTCGGCCCGCTGCCATGCTTCGCGAAGGTCTGGTGCGGTGATATCCCAATCGGGGCGGATCTTCCGCGTGATCTCTCTCAAATCGTGTCGAAGCTCTTCAATGGTGGGGCGCCCCCAGTACCAGTAGCCGTTGTAGATCTTGAAAATCTTCAATTGCGGCTCGAGCACCAAGGTGTGGGGAATCATCGGATTATGGTCAGGGTCCGTGTATTCGGCAATGTCGAGATCCTTCTGAACCTTGCGGCCTGGATCGGAGAGGAACGTCCAGTGCGCGCCGAGGCCGTCTCGGAACTCGTTCGTTTGCAGGAGATTGTCGGTCGAGATCGTCACCATACACGCATAGCCGACTTTGACCTCGGGATAGAAATCGACCAAATGCCGAAGTTGACGGCGGTCCTTGGGACAGTAATGGCCCCTGGATAGCACGAGGATCATCGGGTCGATGCCTTGGAGTTCGGACAGCCTTCTCTTTGTGCCCGTGTGATCCGACAGTTCATAATCAGGGAATGTCGCTCCAATCTCAATGCCTGGTTTCATGGGTGCCTCCATCCTCGCATCGCCCATGCGTCGGTGTGGCGCTGATGACACGCGCGAGGTCTTCAGAATGGATACTGTCGTGGCGTGTGCTGCACGCTCACTCAATGGTCGGTCGTGAACAAGGGGTGCACCTTGACTCGGATCTAGTCAAGACTATCTATAATCTTTCATGCCAGGCACGTTTGTTTATCTGAGTGCTCACCTTCACACCCGCGCGCGCAGGAGGACTCACATGATGAAGGCACTCTCTTTTTCACAACGTAGTAGTGAGCAGCATTGGGTTGGAGACGGGTTTCCCGTGCGGAGCATTTTCTCATATCACGACCGCGCTGAGGAAATGTCTCCCTTTCTCCTCTTGGACTACGGAGGACCGGCGAGTTTCCCGCCCACAGCGAAGCGGCTGGGAGTGGGCCAGCATGCTCACCGCGGATTTGAAACCGTCACGATCGTGTACCAGGGCGAAGTCGAACATCGCGACTCATCGGGCGGAGGCGGCATCATCCGGCCGGGTGACGTGCAATGGATGACGGCGGCGTCCGGCATCGTGCACGAAGAATTTCACAGCGCCGAGTTTGCGGCCCACGGCGGCCCATTTGAGATGATCCAGCTGTGGGTTAATTTGCCGAAGAAAGACAAAATGGCGCCGGCACGGTATCAGAACCTCACCCAAGCACAGATTCCGACCGCGACACTTCCTCACGACGCCGGCACGGTCCGCGTGATCTCGGGGAACTATGAGAGCAGCGTGGGGCCTGCTCAGACGTTTAGTCCCTGCAATGTATGGGATGTCCAACTGAACGCTGAGCGCCATGCGGACTTCCGTGTGCCACGCGGCTACACCACTGCGCTGTTTGTCTTGAAAGGCCGACTCCGCTTGCCTGGGGGTGATCTCGTGGGTGAAGCGGAATTGGCGGTCTTGGAGCGTGACGGCGACCAGATCGCCGTGGACGTGCTCGAGCCGACACGACTTCTGTTTCTGAACGGACAACCGCTTAATGAGCCGATCGTCGGCTACGGACCTTTCGTGATGAACACGGAGGCAGAAATTCGGCAAGCGTTTCTGGATTACCAGAGCGGACGGATGGGGCGAATTGCCAGCCCGGTCGACCAGGAAGTGGAGAGTTGAGATCACTGTGCCGGACAGACATGATGATGGTACGCAGCGTACGCATGAGCCGGGCATCTCTGGCATGACTACGCTGCGATCCTTCCTTCAGCGTCCAACATGTCAACTGATCGCGCGCTCGGCACATTCAAAGGTTATGTGCATCCTTGTATCGGCCGTTCGCGCTCATCGGCACCCATACCAATTGTGGTCTGCCGCTGGCGGGAAGTAACGCTGTTGTCACACCTCGCGGCCTGACCACGTCGCCGTCGGTTTCCGGTTTATCCAAAGCTCGTTGCCAACCAGAAAAGCCACGGAAAAAAGGCGCTTCAAATTCGCCGAGCAGCAGTTCTTCCTGTTCCATCGCAGGTGAAAGATGGAAGCGAGAGATCCATCGATTGAGGGTCAAGTGCTTCTCGATTGTCGAAGAGGACAATTCCCTCATCATATTGACAGAGCGGCTCCGCATGATGAATCCGCCCCTACCCTGTTGATTGATTCTCCTGATCGGTCCGAATCGGATAAATCGCCACCGGGCAAGCGGCCCGCTGTACCACCATTCGGAGGGTCAAAGCGCGGGTGCGTTCCAGATGTCTCCGCCACGCCAGCGCGATGAGATCGGTCTCATTGTCGGACGCAAACCTCACGATCGCCGCGCCCGCCGGTTCGGTACAGAGGACCGTCCGCAACTCGACCTCACAGTGGGGCCTCCCGATGGCCCTGGCGCGCGAGAGAAACTCCGCTCCCCAGGCCGGCCATTCGTGTTGCGGTTGATCCGCATAGTGCGGCACATGGAGCGCTCCCGTGTCCCCCGGCGGAGCGGCCGCTGCGGTCGCCACATGGAGGATGGTCATTTCGGCCCTGGCGTCATAGCAGAGGTCGCTTACCGCACCGATGGCCTGCGCGTTTGCCGGCGTCCCGTCGTGCGGCATCAACAATCGCCGGAGCGACCAGAGGCGTTGAGCCCATCCCGATGGAACGAGCACGATCGGACAAGGCGTATGTAGCAGAATGTCCCGGGCAATCTCCCCGAAGCCTCCTTCGGGCTGCTCGGCCGCGGTGTGGCAGCACATCACGATGAAGCGACTCCCTCGCTTCTTCGCTTCTTCCACGATGGCCGCGGCGGGCGCGCCTGCGCATTGATCGAGGACGGTGCCCGAGAGATGGCGGGTCGTCAGCTGGAGTTTGTCGCAGATCTCTCTGGCGGGAACGGCCTGTGGCGACACATGCACAATGTGGATGGTCGCGCCCAGTATCCGGGCCAAGCCGTCAGCCACAGGCAGCACACGCGTCGCCTGATTCGAGCCGTCCAGTGGAACCAGAATCGTCGCGCCGCGGTGCGGTTCCGGAACACCGGATGAATGAGGCGACGGCGCTGCGCGCGTCTGTTGAAGGTTCACGAATCACCTGCCTTGAGTTGTTCGGAGTGAATGGTTCGCCGGCTGCTCTGCGTCCTTTGTCGATCCGGAAAAACGGCCGACGTAGGGATGCGAGGAGTCGATCTTGCTGACGGTCCCCTGACCCATTTGAATGACCATCGGATCGCCGCTCCGCAGATAAACCGTGACCTGCGCGGGTTCCCGGTCGATCGTGACCGCCACGGTGCGGCCCCTCCATTGGAGGGAAAATGCCAGCCTCTCCCAAGTCGCCGGCAGATGCGGTTCAAGGCTCAGCCCATCGTCGCGAAACCTGACGCCTCCCATACCGAACACGGCGGTCTGCCAGAGACCGCCCAGGGAGGCGATGTGAACGCCCCCGGACGCATTGCCGCTGTGGGTGGACAGATCGATTGCCGCGGCTTCGTGGAAATAGCGGGACGCCAGGTCGGTATCGCCGAGCCGAGCGCTGACCAAGGCATGGAACGAGGGACTCAGGGAACTGCCGTGGGCCGTGAGGGGCTCGTAATAACGAAAGTTCGCTTCGTGCACCGTAGAAGCAAATTCGTCCCACAGCACGGCGCTCAGCATAATCACATCCGCCTGTTTCACAACTTTGGAACGCTGGGTGCGTTCTCGTCCGAGCACGATATCGATGGGAACGGTCCGGGCTTGGTACGCCGTAAGATCCAGATCCTCGAGCTGGAAGAAGCCGGCGAATTGCTCGAATAGATTTGTGCGGGCATCGAATCCGGTCGCCATCACGCCGGCGATCCGGCGCCAGGCGGCCGGTTCATCAGGCGCGAGCCGGAGCCGCTTCGCCACGGTTCGCGCGGCGTCGGGACGGCGTGATGCGATCCAGTCGACCGCTTCTGCGGCCCGCTCCAGGTTCCATTTCGCCATCACATTGGTGAAGGCGTTGTCATCCACAGTCTCATGGTATTCATCCGGTCCGATGACGGTTCGGATGTGGTACCGTCCGTCCGGCTCGTGGCGGCCGCGGGTCGCCCAGAAGCGGGCGGTCTCGACGAGCATGTCGATGCCCGCCCCGATCAAAAACGGCTCGTCGGCCGTCGCGCGCCAG
The DNA here is from genome assembly GCA_965285945.1 of uncultured bacterium. Classification (GTDB taxonomy): domain Bacteria; phylum Nitrospirota; class Nitrospiria; order Nitrospirales; family Nitrospiraceae; genus Nitrospira_D. The sequence continues at coordinate 41,212 of CBDIWP010000013.1, forward strand.
TAGTGCCAGACGGCATAGGCGATGTCGGCGCTGATATGGTGCTCCTGAATACCGGTCAGGACGCGCACGACCTCGCCGTTGGGCGCGACGACCGAATCCGGTGTCACATCCTCTCCGGTGTCGGCTGATTCCCAGGCATAGAGGGCGCCTTGGTACCCGAGGCTGCGCGCTCGGTCTTGCGCCGCCGTGAGTGTATGGTACCGGTACATCAGCAGCGCCCGGGCCGCCGGCGGATCCGTGAACGTGTAGAAGGGCAGCAGGTAGATTTCAGTGTCCCAAAAGACATGGCCTTGGTACACGGGGCCGGTGAGGGCCCGCGCGCCCACCGAGACCCGTTCGTCGTTCGGGTTGACGGCGCTCGTGAGATGGTAGACGGCAAATCGCAGCGCCTGCTGCGCCGTCGGATCTCCGGACAATTCCACGTCGGCGGCGTGCCAGCGAGCTTGCCACGAATCGATATGCCGCCTCACGTCCGAAATGACGGCGGCCTCATCCGCCCGGCGCACCTGCCGTCTGACCCTCACGGCCGGATGGCCCGTCTCACGCGACGAGAAGACCACCACGGCCCGGGTGAAGCGGGCCGTTTCGCCGATCTGCGCCGGCCAGGTCCAGCGTTCCACCAGTCCCTGATCCCGGACGTCGGTCATTCGCGTGAGGGCTGGTCCCCTCTCGGGACGGACCATGCTGCGATGCGCCATGGCGATGCTGACGCCCCGGTTTGTCGCTCCCTCGATCACGACCGCCTCGGCTTCGACGTTCGCCTGCCACAGGGGGCGCCCCGGCGGTGAGGTCGTCGCACATTCGATGGTCACCGGTCCGGTATAGTTTTCGGCCGTGAGAAGGACGAATTGCAGAAAGCGGTGGCGATCGGACAGCGACACCAGGCGCATCGAGCGCAACCCCGTGATGCGGCCGGTGGGATCGCGATGCCGCCACACGCGCAGGTGGAGCCCGCGGCGGAGGTCGAGGATGCGGCGGTGCTCCAAGATGTCGCCTCGTTCGAGCGAAAGCGGAAGTCCTTCCACGAGAATGCCCAGCTGCGTCCAGTCCGGCAGGGTGACCAGTTCAACGGAACCGGCTGAAGGATCGGCGGTTTCAAACGCCCCGGCGAGAAATGTCGCGGGGGCTGACAAGCTCGTGCCCTCCTCGACCGAGCCTCTGGTTCCCACATATCCGTTCGCCACGGTCAGAAGCGACTCGATTTCATGCTCGCGGGCGAGGGTGAATCCTTCCTCGATGAACGCCCAGCAGGGATCCAGTGGACCCGTAAGTTCGAGCGCATCGAATGGATGGGGGGATGCCGGTCCGGTCGTGTCCGGCGTGGACGGGTGGCCGTTTGCCTTTTTGACTTTGGCCGGCATGGAGCTTCCCCCACATCGTGCAGAAGGCGTGCAGAGAAGAAAGGGCCAGACTATGTGGGAGTCCCTTTGCGGTCACCCTCCTGAGAGAAGGAGCCGCTTGTGACGCCGGATGGGAACGAGCCGACCTCACAATAGCCGGTGGCTCACTACCGGCGAGAGGGCTCCGCGCGGACGCCCGTTTCCCAGACAATCGGACGGCGCTCAGCCCACCCGTTCGATGACGGCACAGGCGATGCGATCGCCCGCGTCACCCGCCGGCTGACTTCGGTAGTCGTCTGCCTTCGCGTGGATAACCAAAGCCGAGCCATCGCCGTCGAGCAGCCCTCCGTCGCCTTGGGTGAGAGCCACGTTGGGATTGAACAGGTGAAGATGAAGCGTGCCGTCTCTACCGACGAACTGATTGGGCATGTCCCCCGCGTGCGGGCCGCCTTCGGCCTTATAGCCGTGCTCACGTTTGCCGGCCGAGTAATGAGCCCCCGCCGATTTGAATCCGTCAGCGGGGTCGCATCGTCCGGTTTGATGGATGTGAAACGCATGTTCACCCGGTGAGAGGGCCGTCAGTTCGGCCTTGATGAGCAGGCCGGTCGGCGTGGCGATCAATGTGGCGGTGCCGATCTGTTTGCCCGTGCCATCCTTGAAGACGGCTTTGACCTGGTCAGCCGCCGGCGCGCTTCCTGTTGAGAGGAATACCAGTGCGATACTGAGGACCCACGCGTGCCTGTTGACCATCTTCGCCGCCTTGTCTTGGAGCAGTCCGGCGCCAACCTGGTTTCCGGCCGAATCGCTGACGTTACTGGGACCGCGCATATTGGAATTCCGGCATGGCTTTGATCGCCTCCTTGGAGGCTCCGCGGAGGATGAACTTACCGCCTTCTTGCTTGATCTGACTCACGGGGATCGCCACGTCATGCTTGCCGATGCCAATGAATCCGCCGGCGCCGATGATGGCATACGAGACCGCCTTGTCAGGCGCGATGATCACGTCATCAATCGTGCCGACCTTTTCATTCTTCTCGTTGTAAAGCGGCTGGCCCATGATGTGTTTTTTGGCGCTCCACCCCATCGCAACATCCTTCATTTCTGTCTGAGCGGTGCCGATAATCGTTTCCCCCGCGACCTGGGAGAGCGCCTGTCCCGGCAGCGCCACCGCCGCGATCGCCAGCATGATCATGATGTGTCCAAAGTACATCATTGTCGTCACTCCTTTCGTATCGCAGCTGTGTGTCAGGGCTGCTCCCGTTCAGAGGCTATATTGCCCTGCAGCTTCGGGTTGATAGAGCACCTCTTCGACCCGGTAGTTCTTGAGCCCGCCCGGCACCCGCCATTCCACCGTATCGCCGACCCGATAGCCGAGAATGGCGGTACCGACGGGAGCCAGAATGGAAATTTTCTGCTGTTCAAGGTTCGCCTCAGATGGGAAGACCAGCGTGAAAATCTTTTCCTCGTTCGTCTCCAAATCTTTGAGGCGCACCCGTGAGTTCATCGTGACGACGTCAGAAGGCACGGCGGACGGCTCCACAATATGGGCACGGTCGAGTTCACCTTGCAGGCTTTCCAGTGCTTCATGATCCCGTCTCGCGAAGCTGATCCCCACTTGAAGGAGTTCTTTCAGTCGGTTCAGGTCAAATTGCGTAATATAAATGTCGCGCGATTCCATACTGTCCTCCTTGATTGCAGCCGGTCACTCCATGGTCGGCAGCGTTAGAATTCGATGCCGGGACCCAGTCCTATGCGAGCGCGCAGCATATCATGGCGCGAGACAGAATACGCGACCTTACCTTGTTTAATGACCGGAAGGAGCAAGTGCCGTTCCCGCATGAGCCGGATGGCATCGGCAATGGTGGTCGATTCATCAGCGACATAGTGATCCTTGTTCATGATTTGTTCAGCCGTCACCTTAGTTCAGGTCCTGCCCCATTCGATGGCCCCAGCAAATCAAATTCACTGGCGAATCCAATACACTTCTCATTGTCGTCAATGATGGGGGCTCCGGAGGTATGAGACGATGGCAGTTCGATGGCGACTGCCAACCCGCTTTGCTGGCCATGGAACCGCAGGACATGTGTGCCGTCAATCTGACCGACCGTCTTAAACCCACCGGCTGGTACACCCTGGTATCGCCACGTTGATGCTCCTTGTCAGGCCTCACCCTCGACATGCAGGTCTGGCTCTTCCTCTTCGCCCCGTGCTCTTTCGGTAGCCCCTTCAGCCGGCCAGGCGGACGTGGCTCAATACCCGACGGTAATGCGCTGCCGGACATGGCGGGGCTTCTCCACCTCGTCCATCATGGCCATCGCATAGTCCTCGAGCGAGATCAGACTCTCGCCGTTGGCATTCTGAAGTAACTGATCCGTTCCCAGACGGAACTGTCCCGTGCGCGTCCCCGGTTGCAACATCGCGGAGGGGCTCACGCAGGTCCATTCGAGGTCATGTTCATGACGTAACAACTGAAGCACATCCGCTGTGGCGAGCGCCGTGCCTTTCCACTGCTCGGGAAAGCCGGGCGTCTCGATGAGGCGCACACCCGGCTTCACCGCGAGGCTCCCCGCCCCGCCGACCACCAGCAGCCGCTTGATGGCGGCCCGTTTCATGGCGGCCATCAGGGTCCGGATACCTTGCACATGTTTGTCCCGGATATCAGGATCGGTCTTATCGGGACTGAAGGCGCTGATGACGGCCTCATGACCGGCCAACACCGGCGACAGTTCATCGACGTTGTACATATCGGCTTTGTGCGCATGAAGGTTGGCGTGCGGCTGTAATGTCTCCGGATGCCGCGCCACGGCCGTCACCTCATGGCCGCGATCCAAGGCCTCTTTCAAAATAGCCGACCCTACAAAGCCGGTGGCCCCCATCAAGGCGAGCTTCATGACGCCGCTCCTTTGCGTATGATCCTGGAAGCCTGGACCGGCTGGGCCAGGATGGCGTCGATCTGGGACAGCTCTTCATCGGTCAGCCGCCATTCGGCCGCGACGGCGTTGGCCTGCACTTGTTTGGGCGACGTCGCCCCCGCGATCACCGATGCGATGGCAGGCCGCGAGGCCAGCCAAGACACGGCAAGATCGACGAGGCTGTGTCCTCGTGACGCCGCAAAGGCGAGGAGTGATTCCGCCAGGGCCAGATTGTCTTCCGTGAAGGGCTCCGAGCCGAAGCGAGACGCAAGCCGGGTGCCCGCCGGAGGCGGTTGGCCTCGCCGATATTTGCCGGTGAGCAGGCCGCTGGCCAGCGGAAAATACGGAATGAAGCTCAAGCCGGCGCGCAGGCATTCGGGGATGACGGCCTCTTCCGCTTCCCGGTTCAGGAGACTGTATTCGTTTTGCACGCTGACAAACCGGGCCGCACCCGGCCGTACGGCTTGTTGGGCGGCGCGAAGCTGGCCTGCCGAGAAGTTGGAGCAGCCGATTTCCCGCACTTTGCCGGCACGCACCAGCCCCTCCAGCGCTTCCAACGTGTCGGCAATCGGCGTATCCGGGTCGGGCTGATGGAGTTGATACAGATCGATGCACTCGGTACCCAGGCGGCGCAAACTGTCCTCGGCCGCCTGGCGCACATATTCCGGCTTCGCGCCGCGGCGGCGCTCGTCCACAGCCATGCCGAACTTCGTGCCCACGATAACATCGCGGCGCCGCGTTCCCAGCGCACGGCCGAGAAATTCCTCGCTGCGCGTGCCGCCGTAGATGTCCGCTGTGTCAAAGAACGTGATGCCGGCATCGAGTGCCGCCTGGACCACCGCAGCCGTGGCGGCGGCATCCAGGCGGGCCCCGAAGTTATTGCAGCCCAATCCCACGACCGATACGGTGAGCGATCCGATTCGCCGTGTGTCCATTATGAATCCGCTTCAGCTAGCTGCCGCCGGCTTCCGATGCCGGAGTGGCCCGGTTCCTCAACGAGGGTCCGACTGATAGTAATGCCGTCGATCCGGGGCGTCGACCAGACAATACCCTTGATCCCCCAGTCCCTCTCCTTTCTCTCAGGGCAGCGCCAGCGGGCTGCCTACCCGGCCAGTGTTCGCATGCGATTCAGCCAGGACTGCAAGGCCCAAGCCGACAGGAACCCATCAGGCGGACCGTGCGCAGGAATACTGGGCGAGAACCCTCAAGCTGCCCTACCGGCAGCTCTTGAGGTCGATGGGAGGGCGATATCGTACAATGCCGGATTCATGCCCGCGGGCGTGTCGCGGGCTCCCAACGACGCACCGGACTGCTTGCCGGCCGGCGCCGGTTGCCGGAGGGCCGCGTCCAATTCAGGCCCATACGGTTTCCAAAACTTCCCGCCGGTCACCTCCAGCATCTCCACGTTGTACGACTGATACCGCTCGTCTACGGTCCCAATAAACGGCATGGTTACCGGGTTCACGCCGATGCGCGGGATGGTGGATGGGCTCAACACGGTAATCTCCGCCTTTGTCGAAACAGAGCTGCTTGTTACCGCGACAAGCAATCCTACGAGCCATGTGGCGGCGCACCCATGAGAGAACGTCATTGAACCTTCCTTTCCTCTCTAGCGCACGGAACGGTATCGCCCGAGCCGGCGCAGAGCGTCCGGTTCTCTCCGGCTCG
>CBDIWP010000014.1:0-8442 GCA_965285945.1 uncultured bacterium
GCGGCCTGAACCGGAAGCGCGAGAAGCGCGAACCCAACAATCGACAGCGCAATCTTCCTCAAACCCATCGGTGTTCTCATTCGTATTCCCCTTGTTCAGGCAGCCAATCTTCCCCCGGCGGTGCGAAGTATAGTCTGCCGGTTTTTCAAAGTCACGAGGGCGCCGGGCATCGCTCCTGCGCTAAACTTCCGACGCAAACCGACCGACAAAGCACTGCATTGGAATGAAGCCCGCAGCAACCACCGAGGAGCATGCAGTTCTCTATGGCGCCTGATACGGACCCCGCCAGCACTCCGTTTGAACGGCTCGAACAAGCCTTGGCACAAAGAATCGAGAAAGGGGACGTGGAACTGCCCCTGCTGCCTCAAGTGGCCAGCCAGGTCATGGCCATGACGTCGGATCCGTCCGCCGATGCGGCCAAACTGTCTTCGCTGATTCATCAGGATCAAGCCCTGGCCGCGCACGTGCTTCGCATTGCCAACTCTCCCGCCTACATGCCGCGAAGCCCCGTCGTGTCGCTTCAACATGCCGTCGCCATGCTCGGCATCAATCTTCTTTCAGAGATCGCCTTTACCGCATCATTGAAAGCCGGCGCCTTTCAGGTCCCCGGGCATGAAGGCGAGGTCAAGCATCTGTGGCGGCATTCCCTGGCGAGCGGCGCCTTCGGGAAGGAGGTGGCCCGTGCCAGGCGCGTCAATGTGGAAAGCGCGTACTTATGCGGACTCTTGCACGGGATCGGCAAACCGGTCGTGCTGCGCACCGTGGCCGCCCTTGCACGCCAGCAGCAACTGACCCTGGACAAGCCCCGGCTGCACGCCATGATCGACGGCTATCACGGGAGGGTCGGCGGGTTGATCGCCGACAAATGGGGACTGCCGAAGCAAGTCGTCGAGGCCATTCTGTACTATACGGACTACGATCATGCCTCGGCCTTCCGCCAGGAATGCATGCTGACCTGTGTGGCGGACCGGCTGGCCACCTTTCTGCTTGCGCCCGAGGACCTGCCGGAAGAGAGCCTGCGCGACCACCCGGTGTTTGCCGAACTCAATCTGTATCCCGGCGATATCGACCAGCTCCTCGCTGGGAAAGAGAAAGTGCTGGCCATCGTGAATGCCATGAACGTATGAGCACCCCGATGAATGTTGACATCCTCGTGATCGGCGCAGGCCCCGCCGGCCAGAAAGCCGCCGTCCAGGGCGCGAAAGCCGGCAAGCGCGTCGCACTCATCGAGCGGGAGCGCGGGATCGGCGGCAGCTGCGTCTACCGGGGGACGATTCCGAGCAAGACCCTGCGGGAAAGCGCCTTGCATTTTGACCGGCTGCAGCGAGCCGGCGCCGCCTTTGATTTCAGCCTGAAGCCGGATACCCAGATTGCCACGCTGCTGAGCCGCCTGGAGGATGTCGTCAACACCCATGACCGGTTCATGAGCAAGCAACTGCAGCGCAATGGGATCTCGCTCTTTCACGGGCGCGCACGCTTCCTCAACGACCGTGTCATCGAGATGCAAACCGTCGACGGGGCGCGCCAGGAGCTCAGCGCCGCCACGATCGTCCTCGCCACCGGCTCCCGGCCGAGGAACCCGCCGGAGATGCCCGTCGATCACGAGAATGTCCTGGACAGCGATTCCCTGCTCTCGATGATCTATCTGCCCCGCTCTTTGACGATCCTGGGGGGCGGCGTCATCGGCTGCGAATACGCCTCCATTTTCGCGCTGCTGGGGGTGCAGGTCACCCTCATCGACCGCGCGCCCGCGCCGCTGCAGTTCATGGATCAGGAGCTGGTGCGCCAGTTTCTGGAAAGCTTCGAACGGCAGGGCGGGCACTATCTAGGCAACCAGCAGGTCACGAACGTCCGCTGGAACGGCGCAACACAGGTGGTGACCACGCTGGAGGACGGGCGCGCAATCGAGAGCGACAAGCTGCTCGTGGCCATGGGACGCCAGGCCAACGTGGAAGACCTGAACCTCGCCGCCGCCGGCCTTCAGGTCACCGCCAAGGGCACGCTGTCCGTCAATCAGTTTTGCCAGACGGACGTGCCACACATCTATGCCGTCGGCGACATGGTCGGCGCGCCCGCCCTGGCCTCGAAGGCCATGGAACAGGGCCGCCGGGCGGTGCGCCACGCGCTGAACCTTCCGGTCGGCGACGCCGCCTCCACCATCCCGTTAGGCATCTATACGATTCCCGAAATGGCCAGCATCGGCCTCGACGAACCCAGCGCCCGCGAACGGTATCGCGAGCCCCTCATCGGCCGGGCCCGCTTCGAAGAAATCGCCCGTGCCCAGATTTCCGGCACCGGCCAGGGTCTGTTGAAAATGATCGCCGATCCCTCTGGAGAACGCCTGCTCGGCGTGCAAATCGTGGGGGAATCGGCCACCGAGTTGGTCCATGTCGGGCAATCGGCTCTGCAACAAGGCGCCACCATCGAGTCGTTCATCGACAATGTGTTCAATTTTCCCACCTATGCCGAGGCCTATCGCGTGGCCGCCCTGGATATTCTCGGCCAAGTCGCCCAGCGCCAGGCACAGAGAGCCGCGTAGCCGTCCCCCGTTCCTCTTACATCGTTGAGCGACTTATAAGAGCCGTGACTTTCTCCCGGTTACCTCCGGTGTCAGATCCTATCGGAGACCGTTCCGCTTCCATAATCTGCGCCATCGTTTGCCTTTACACTTGGCAATGCAGGGAGCGAATGACCGTACTCTAATGACCGTACTCTTATGGCATCGGCTGATGGAAGTCGCAGCCATGATGGGCCGCTATGCGCCCCTACCCACAACTGGAAGGCAGTTGAAGGCCTGACTTAGGCTGGGACTGTGACTCGTAGCTTGATCCTGGCATCTGCACAGTGCATCTCCCTCGGTTGTCGGAGCGGATTGTCGTGATCAATTGCGGAGCAGCGGTTTTGTAACTCTCTTCTACACTTCCTCACAAGTGCTAGTCAGTACAGTGGAACACCGCTCCCACAGCGATATTGCGCCGTTTGACTGGTCAGTTTTATTCAGGGGATTTCAGGCGATTTTCGGCGCTTTTTGCTGTGGCGAGAACACGCCGAGAACACGTAGGGTTATTATCTGGCCTATTGGATCTTGTTGACGGAGATAATTGCTGGCTGCGGTTGTGGTTGAGGTTGTGTAGCGTCTGTGTAGAACCCTTCCAGGCCGGGTGGAACCTTCCTAACCGATTCTAGAAGCACAAGTATGCCGCCAACAGTTGCAAAAATGAAAAGAAGGCCACCTAAGATGCCGACTACAAGCCAACCGTACTTGCCATCCAGCCAGTAGTCCCATGCTCGGGACCAACAGAGAAAACTAAATCCCGTCATCATTAGTACGATAAAGCCCTGACCGATTTGCACACCAAAGCGCTCTCTTTTTGTCTTATTAATAAATTCGTTAAGATCGATTTTGCGGAGTTTGGTAACGCCCTTTATAACGCCCTGCAATTCAAGATCATTGGAACTTGTCCCCTCATGGATGACTTGAAGAACAAAGCCTTGACCTCGATCTAAATAGGAAAATTCTAGAAATGCTTTGTCTTTTTCAAGGGATGTAGAGACAACAGGCTGACTAGCAGGGTTATTTGAAGTAATTAGTTTTGCGCTGAGGATACGGCTCTTTCCTCTTATGGAAACCCTAAGCTGGTCTGCCCGAACAATATCAACTGAATCAATGGTCAGTGCACCATGATTCCAAAAGGCGATTTTACTGACAGACAGGTCTCGTACTTTTTCACCTAAATACCGGATTTCTAGTTCTGCAACGGTGCCTGAGTAATCTTTGAACAGGTTTATGGTATGTATCGCCCATTGGGGTTCTTTGTCTCGCTTGCTTCTACGATAAAAGATATAGGACGACACGAGGCCTGCTATGCCCAAAAGTAGGCCTATCAGCGTCACAACCGGATTGTTCAAATATTGTTCCATCCGAAAAGCAAAAGACCCGTTGCTATGACGAAGCTTCCAGTTTCATAACCTCCAGCTGTGCCAGTCCTGCAGCAGTAATCGTGGTTAGGTTATCGGCACTCACTTCAATCTTTTCCCAGTCCTGCAACTCGTGAAGCGTTGGTCCGATTGCACCCGTTCCATGGAAGTCAAAAAGGTCACGCTGCAGGGGCACGATTGCTTCCGCTCTTTCTCATACTTTGGACCGTACTGCTTCTTTGCCATCAAATGTCTCAGGATCAATGGGGACCACTTAGATACACGAGAGTACCAAGAAGTTGCCTGACCACCTGCCCAGCGAATTGGAACAGATCTCGCGTACTTTCTCCACTGAGGGAAAGAGTAATTACAATACTCAAAAGGTTGCTGATTACAATATTGACCCAATCCTTTCGGCCCATGCGTTTGGCAGCTTCTTCTATGTAACTAAATCGAGCATCAACGATCTTTTTCTGATCTTCTGATAGTTCATGCGTCTTCACTACATAGCTCTTGATTTCATCAAGGGCTTTCCATACGTCAGGTAACTCCGATTCTGAAAATGGGAGGTTCTCAGAGGGTTGTTGGGTTGCTTCCTGTACTAGCTGATTGTCGTATACGAGGGCTTCCCATAGATCCACTGTTTCTATTTCTCTCTTAAGGTACTCGACCCATAGCTCCACATTTTGAACAACTCCAACCCAGGATGTATGCTTCCCATGGCTGATTACCGCTGTTTTCCCAGGAGAAAAGGTAGTTCTATAGTTCACGGCACTATTGATCACGACCGCAAAGTAATAGCCTGTAGTCTTGTGGGTGATAGTAATTTTCTCATCTTTAAGGATCGTCTCCTCGATCTCAAAAGCAAAGTCAGCGGGGCTCATGCCCTTGTCTTGGATCGTTGTGAATAGTTGGTTCTTTTGGCCTTTCAATAAGAATCGAGACTGGAACGGCTTATTTGCCATAGAGACTTCCTATCATTCAGTAAGGCCGCGAGGCAGGTTCCTGCGACTGGCGGACCGCCAGCTTTTTACACAATCTCAGCCCAGCGACAGCCGCAGACGAAGGCAAAGACCTCTATCGTCAGTCAGATCTAGCAGCCTAGTATGGACGCGTGTGTTCTTTGCCGAGGTTGATATAGTTGCTTGTGCTTTCCATCAGACTCTTCAAGGTTCGCCCTAGCTCTGGTTTATTGCACGGCCTACCTTCAACCGTCTTCATGCCCTTCACGTACTGATCCATAACTTTCTGTACTTGCTCTTGTGTCATATAGTTCACAAAGAATCCTGCCGCACGCTCGGGCGCAATATTTGAGTTGAGGCCGCAGTCTGATTGCATCTGGTAGACCTTGCCCATCTGATAGGACAAAGCAAAACTAACATTCATAAGATCCTGGTGGCCTAACTGTGCGTTGACGGACAGTGGTACAAGACTGAGTGTGAACACGGAAGCCGCCAGAAGTGCCAAATACTGCGCCTTTAGTATTCTCATTTCCGGATTGTCCTTGATGTCACTCCTCGTCCTTAAGCTGAACATTCTTTGTCAGCGCTTGTCCGTTCCTATAGATGATGACGCTGACGGCTTTGCCTTTGTTCTGTCGTATCGCCTCCTTGAACGTCTCCAAGTCATAGGTCTCGTTTCCCTCAATTGACCTGAGAATGTCTCCTCTCAAGATGTCAGCGAAGAAAGCCGGGGAGTTTTTCACAACGGCAATGATTTGGAGACCCCTATTACTTTGCAAGGCTTGCCTTTGCTCATCCGTCATAGGATTTACATGCACACCCAACCGAAACCCCTTGCGTTTTATCCAGAACACCGCTTTGTAATCGTATCTATTGACGCTGAAGGGGACCATCATGGTCTGTGTTCCATATGTCGTCGTGTTAGCCATGCCTGAATAATTGGCATAACCGCCTGATCCATACGCCGAACCTGACATGGAAGTACTGGAAGTTTGTACGTTAGGCATGGTCAAGGGAAGTGCTCCGGACTTTGTGTGTGAGAAACCAGAGTACAGCACTACTGCACCTGCATGAATTTGTTTGGCGTGCTCAACAGCTTCATTCTCATCAACAGGAGGGCTATTGAAAGAGGAGATCCCTAGTAGGGCATAACCGTCTTCCAACATGCGGATGCCGTCTTTCTGCATGTCTTCGCCTTCTATTACGCTAGGGTCTTCGGTCGGGATAATGAACCGTCCTGAATGTTCGATGTCCATACCCTTCGTCTTGTCGGTGTAAAACTCAGCGTAGGGATTGGTTGCGCACCCCGTTGTTAAAACAACCAACAGCAGTCCAATCAGCAAACCCATGGAATGTGTCTCCCCAATGAGGTTCTACACGAAGTCTTCGGCGGGATGGAGGGTATGCCTTAGGAACGAAAATGGCAACCCATACGAAGGAATAGGGAAAGGTGCCGGAACAAAAATCTGGAAAATTTGTCTTAGGGTATGCGATAGAAGCGGCATCCACGTTAATTGAAGCGCACCTATGCCTGGCAGGCATCAATCCACTGAATCCATTCAGCGATCCCGTCCCCCGATACCTCGAGCAGTTTCGGCAATTTCACCTTCCCATCGACCTACTCCAGCCATGGCCCAACCGTAAGACAAATTTGAGTACCCGTGCTGCTGTCTGGTTGCGCCCTTTGACCCTGAAGGCCGCTTTCAGATAGGCTCTCGACTACGATGAATCGCTTCGAACGGCGGCGGCAGGAGAAGGTCCACGGGTCGGCGAACCGGGGTCCGGATACGTTTGCCCTGCGCTCGCTGCTTGATGAAGGCAAGCGGCACCATCAGGCCGGCCGGTTCGCCGAAGCGGAACGCTCGTATCATCTTGCATTAGAAATGGCCCCTGACCATCCCGAGGCGCTGCATCTCCTGGGCCTCCTCGCCTATCGCCTGAATCAATTTGACCAGGCCATCGAACTCATCACCCACGCCATCGAAGAAGCTCCGACCAACGCACTCTATTCGTTCAATCTCGGGGTGGTCGCGCAACGAGCCGGCAAAAAAGAAGACGCCTTGCAGGCCTATGAGCGGGCCCTCGAGCTGAATCCTAAGTATGTCGAAGCGCTCATCAATATGGGGAACGTCCTAAAGGAGCTCGCCCGGCTGGATGACGCGGTCCAGGCCTATCGCAAAGCGCTCGCCTTGAATCCCGGCCATGCCGACACCCACAACAACCTCGGCGTCGCACTGAAAGAGCAGCAGAAGATTCCCGCCGCCATCGCGGCCTACCGCGACGCGCTCCGGTTAAAGCCCGCGCATCTGGAAGCGCTCAACAACCTGGGCCTGGCCTTGATGGAAACCGGCGCGACCGACGAGGCCATTGCTGCGTTCACCCAAGCCCTGGCCGTTCAACCGACCTACGGCAAGGCGCTCTATAATCTGGGGATTGCCTGGATCTGGAAAGGCGATCATGCCCGCGCCATGGAGTGCCTCTCCAAGACGGCGGACCTCAAACACAATCATGGGAAGCCGCCGTCGGAATCGGCGGTCCATCGGTCCCGGCTGAAGCACGATATTGAACAAGTGCGATATCTCCTCGGCCGGCACTTGCTGGGACCGGAATCGATGGGGTACTTGCAGGCCCTCGAGCAAACAGACCGTGCATTGGCCGCCCGGCACGAGGACCGCAATCGCTGTCCACTAGAACCGGAGCAAGCCGCCGCCCTCGCTCTCTCGTTCAATCGCTTTCTCCATCTCGCCGGGTGCGACCGCATCGGCACAGGCGCATTGCATCCCGGTCTGGATGTGCAGGAAGTGGAGGCCCGCTATCTCGCCAGGCAACCCGAAGTGACCTATATCGATGGACTGGTCAACGATGAGGCGCTCCATGCGCTCAGACAGTTTTGTTGGGAATCGACGATCTGGAAAAAGGATTATGACAACGGCTATCTCGGCGCCTTTCTCGGGGATGGCTTCGCGTCGCCCCTGTTGCTCCAGATCGCCGGAGAGTTGCGGCTCCGGTTCCCCCGCATCTTCAAAGACCATCGGCTCACCCAAGCCTGGGCCTTCAAGCAGGACAGCGCGCGGCGCGGCCTGAACATCCATGCGGACGCCGCGGCCGTCAACGTGAATTTCTGGATTACCCCGGATGACGCCAATCTGAATCCGGACAGAGGCGGGCTGGTCGTGTATGACAAGGAAGCGCCGCGGGATTGGAATTTCGCCGCGTACAACAGCGATCAGAACAAGCCGAAGATTCTGGAGTGGTTACGGCAGTCAGGCGCCGAGGCCATCCGGATCCCGTACCGGGCCAACCGCGCCGTGGTCTTCAACTCCGACCTGTTCCACGAAACCGACGACAGCACGTTCAAGGACGGCTACCTCAATCGGCGGATCAACATCACGCTGCTGTACGGCTATCGGCATCAGGCCTGATCGCAGCAAGAACAGGCTGTTGATAAAGTCCGCCAGCGGCGTTCTCGGCTCGCTCGAATCCTCAACGTACCCGAGAGGGTACGCCTGCGGTTCGCCCGTCGCCTGCGGCCTGGCTGGACGGCCTTTCTGAACAGCCTGCG
>CBDIWP010000015.1:0-28894 GCA_965285945.1 uncultured bacterium
GCACCGTCATGTCCGGGTACGTCGCACGGATCCGCTCGGGCAACAGCAGATGCGCACAGTCCGCCGCCGGGCAGGGCCGGCTTTGAACGACCAGTCGGCCCCGTGTGAGCGACTCGGTGTCTGCTACCACCCGCCAGTCCGGGGCGTCCGCGCCAGGCGTACTGACCATCACAAACCCGCTGGGTGGGGCATCTGGCACGTCCTGGTCGAAGTTCCATTGCCATACGATATCTTGCCGCGGCGGTTTGGCGTGGACTTCGACGTTGAGCACATCGGGCGCGCGCACCGGCGTTGGGAGCGTGACGTGTTGCCCGTCGGGCACCAAGGCTTTCACCAGATCGTTTCCGACGAGATAGGGCCACAGTCCCGTGACGCCGGTCAGATGTTCGTGGTGGTCTTTCATCACATGCAGACGCGCCTGCAGAGCCCCGGGAGTTCGGGTGAAGGACAAGGCTTCGCCGACCAACAAGGCCTGAGCCGCGAGCACACGCTCAACCGGTGCGTGGACCAGCTCCAGCGCCTGCCGGGCTTCGGTCTGCGCCTGTTCAAGCCAGGGATGATCATTCCGCCGCTCCCAGCTCACCCATTGAATGCGATCCCAGGCGATGTCGATGAGCAACCGGCCGCGCACGTCGTCCGTTGTGGCTTCAAGCAAGAGCGATTCATGGAGCGCAAGGGCCTCCTGCACGGTGTTATTCCACCGATGGAGTACGCCCAGTTGCCGGCGCAGTTCCGGCGTGGCCGTGCCTGATGCAACGGCCACGTCGAGAGCGCGGAAGGCGCCATAGAAGGCTTCCGCCGCCGGAGAATGACCAAGGGCGACTTCGGTCAGCTCTTGGCGCCATGTCTGAGCTTGTAAGTTCCAGTAGAGCTCGGCCACCCGTCGCTTGGTGACCTCATCCCCCGCGCCGATCCCTGCATGGGCCAAGCCGGTGCGCAAGAACGTCTCGAATTCGAGCGCTCCTAACGCGGCATTCACCTGCGGATCGGTGGGATCGACAAGCAGGAGCGAGGCCAGAAGCGCCCGCTTCGCGTGAGGGTCTGCCGTCACGGCCACGCGTTGGATGGCTGCCGTATAGCGTTCACCGGCCAAGTCGCGGGTCCACCACCGCGCCGAGCCGAGGACGAATTGCCCTCTCACTTTCGGTTGAAGGGCTTCGTCGGTCGCATGCATGCCGTACGAGGTGGCGAGAATCTGCGGCGCGTCGGCAAGGGCTTCATTCACCACCGCGCGATCCTCGGGATAGCCAAGCCGTCGGAGGTTGCCGGCGACGACCAACCGGATCACCACACTGTGCACCGGTTGATAGCGACGAGCCGTTCCGCTCGCCCACCACGCCTCACCGGGCGCAAGCGCCAGAGGGGCGGTGAACGGATCGGGATAGGTGACGGCCAACTCGACCAGTGTGCCGCTGACAGTCGCCGAGGCCGCCGTTCCTTGCTGAATGGCCACGGGTCTGGATGGGGAAACCGTGCGGACGTCGACGGTCGGCCGCGCCTTCACATCGGCTTGAAGAATCGCAGGCGAGACAAAGAGCGCCGGTGGATACGTTTTCCAACGATCGGCGTGCCGATGGGTTTCAGACAGCAGACCCAGGCTTCGTCCACGCCCGTTGGGGCCCAAAATGCCGGGTTCAAATTCCCCCTGAATCAAGGCGCGATGCGCTGTGACGGTGTTCTCATAACAGGCACGCGCGATCGTCGAGCGAGCCTCCGATGATGAACCTGTGGCAGGGCGCAGACGGCTGAGACAGCCCAAGTCGAGACGAGCCCACTCGTCGATGCGTCCCGAGGCCAAGGCTTCGGCGTAGCGCAGCGCGAAGCGGGAAGACTCGTTGTCGGCACGAGGCGCCGGCCTCTGTTTCGAGGCGGCCCAGCCGTCGGGGGCGAGCATCGGTCCGAGGGCAGCCAGGACAATGATCAGCAGGCGAGAATAGCTCTTCATGGTGCCTCTTGGGTGGTTCCTGATGGAGGGAAAGAATATTCTCGAATCCCTCCATGCGGATAGGTTCGTTTACAACGCACGATTAAGGAGGTGGTGCCTCGCCCGCCCACACATTGATCGAGCGACTGGGCATAGGAGACCTGTCCTTCCTGCGTGACCTCAAACGGAAAATCGAACGTAAAGCTGACAAATTTATACTGGCCCGGCGGCAGGTGCAGTATGCGACGATCGGTCGTGCGATAAGCATCGGATGTTTCGGGATCGGAGGTCCAGATCGAGGGGGTCACACCGGGTATCTGCCACCAACTCTGCGATACGATTGCTGTGGCATCGATGGTGATGGCATGGTCCTGGTCGGCGGCCGTCGGCCGCTCCGCCGTTGCGGGGAATCCTATGCCGACAGGGACCAGCGGAGAGACGCTGATGACCAGCATCAGCAGCGCAGCGGTCCGGAAACGCGGTCTGTGTGTGCCATGAGTCATAGCCGTCTATCGTCCCTTCGTTGGCAGCGCAGCGCCCGCGCTGGTCTCGCGAAACACTTCCTCCACGACCCGGCTGTCCCATTCCGTATGCGTGTCCAACCCTAAGCTCCGCATCACCGTTGCACCGGTGTCGACAATCGAGACGGGCTGTTGAATCGCGTAGCCGGCCTTGATCCCGACCCCGGAGGCGATCCAAGGGACGCGCGATGAGACCGGCGTCGAAGGTCCCTGCGCCCCGCCGGTGCCGGTCAACGCCGTGACAAAAATCGTGGTGCGGTCCAGGAGGCCATGGTCTCGATAGATGTCCAGCACCGATCCCATGGCACGATCCGCCGATTGGAGCGCACTGTGGTACCGTGTCGAGTGCCACCCATGCGCGGCGCCGGCGCGCCCGGCGTCCGGCAAGTGCACGACAAGGAGATGCGGCAGCGCCAGAATGGCATGGCCATAGCCCTGACCGCTCGACCCTTTCCAGAGGTATTGCCTGATATAGGACACGAGCCGCTCCCGGCTGCATTCCGGCTTCAACGGCCCGCACATCTGATAATCCGTGTAGGGTTCCGGTTTCGCCAGCTGGTAGAGCGATTCATCCATGAAGAAGATGGCGCTATCCCGCCCGCCGCTCAAGTCGAGGTAATCGAACAACGTGGGAGGTCGAGGATAGCCTCGGCTGAACTCGAAGGCGTCCCATGTGATGCCATGCTTGTCAACCGGCAGCCCCGTGAGCAGGGAGGCCATGGCCGGCAGCCGGAGAGGGGGCGTGCTGGTTTGAGCCGACCACGTCGCAGCTCCTGCCTTGACCAGTCGGTTGAGCACGGGCATTGGCCCGGCCTTAGGAGAGTCTTGTCCGATCCCCTCCAGCACAAACAAAATCACGGACTCGGCATGCGCAGGATCAGTGATCGGCTTTACTGGAAACGTCTCGGACCGTTCAGCGCGAGATGAGCCGGCGGAGATGTTGAACGGCATCGAACAGATCAGCAGCACTGCCGAGAGCAGGGGGATGATCCAAGGTGTGAAGAGCATGACGTGTGACTCCTTCTGCGTCGTCCGGTGTACGGGTGCAGTGCACCAACGCATAATGCATACCTGCAAGGTCGATTCCTCGTTCAATGAGGTTCGGAAACCCGGAATGGGGATGTGCCAAACTGCTTAATTGACAAAGGAGAGTGCTCTGCTTGTCATCGAGAAGAACCCTCCGTGTGTGTGTGCACGGACGTCTTGTGCGCTCAGTGCGTCCGAGCACTTCGCCGCTCGCTAAGGTGCCGCCTCAGCGTGTCGCGGCGGCAACGGCCGGCACGCGGAGCGGGACAATCATCGGAGAACCGTTTTCTACGGTTGTGGGGGAGACCAGGTTGGATTATTCGATGGCGAGGACGGCCACGTCGGACACAAAGGCCTTGAGATGGTGCCCCTTCCGCATCAGGCGCTCGATCTCGTCAAGCAACGCCGGAACCCGCTCATCCGAAAGGATCACATAAAGCAGGATGTTGCTGTCGATATCGAGCATTCCCGTCTGGGGCCCAGAAGTGCCGGCACCGCTCGCCTGCAGGAGCGTGTAGCCGCCTATTCTGTTCCGGCGAAGCATGTCCGTCAGGGTTTCGGTCAGCGCACTGGGGCTGATAATGGTAAGCAGCTTTTCCGGACACAGTCGTTTCATGATACGTCCACAGTCGGTGGGATGTTATGCCCAGGCGCCGACGATCGCTTCCGCCAGGCGGTGGTACAACGGAATACCTACCATAACATTAAATGGGAAGGTAATGCCGAGCGAGAGTGTGATGTACAGGGAGGGGTTCGCCTCGGGAACGGCAAGCCGCATAGCCGGGGGCACCGCAATGTAAGAGGCGCTCGCCGCGAGCACGGCCACCATGGTCGTTCCACCCACGCCGAACCCGAGCGTGATACAGCCCACCAGTGCGCCGATCAGGGCGCCGACCAAGGGCATCAGCACACCGAATAGGGAGAGCACGACCCCCGTTCGGCGGAACTCCCCGATGCGGAGCGCTGCCTCCATGCCCATCTCGAGCAGGAACAGACACAACGCGCCCATGAAGATGTCGCTCACGAACGGATGAAGCGCCGCCAAGCGTGTGGGCGGCACAACGGCGCCGATCACCATCGAGCCGACCAATAGCACCACGCTGCCGTTCAGGAAGGCCTCCCGCAGAATGCCGCTCAGATGCCGCCCCTCGGCGGCCGTGCCCGCGTCGTCCGAAGCGACGCCGAGCCGGCGGCGGGACCACCCCGCAAGCAGCAACCCAATGACGATGGCGGGAGATTCCATCACCGCCAGCATGATCACCGGATACTTCTCATAGAGGATGCTGTTGCTCTCCAGATAGGCTATCGCCGTCATAAACGTGCCGGCGCTCACCGAGCCATAGTGGGCGGCGATGGCGGCGGCGTTCAACTGATCGACCGTGCGCGAAAAGACCAGCACGACATACGCGAGAACCGGAAGCATCAACCCCAGCACGATGGCCCAGAAGACCGCGTGCAATGCTGTGAGCAAATTGGCATGGCCGAGTTCAACGCCACCATGGATGCCAATGGCCATCAACAGATAGATGGAGAGCGTCTTGGCGAGGTCGGGGGGGAAACGGAGATCTGAGCGCACAATCCTGGCGAGGAAGCCGAGGGCGAAAAACAAGACGGCCGGGATCAAAAGATTCGAAAACCCAAACATGAATAACCCTCTTCGCCTGACTTCTGCAAGGTCCCTGGCACTGACAGGGAGGCGTTCTACGGAGAGACCGGCTCGCCGCCTTTCAGAATTGTGTAGGGCGGCACGTCGGCCAGTGCTTCCCGGAATCTGATGGTCAGCACCTCCAACAGGCTCGGTGCCGACCAACCGCCCCATGAGGACTCGGTCACCATGTACGTTTCCGGATCAAACGTCAGGGTGAAACCGGTCGGAACCTTCGGGACGTTTTGCATCTCGCGAATGTACTGACTAATATCCGGCGCCGGCCCGTGCACGTACTGGACTTCGCTCAGCACAAGATGCAACAACGGCCCTCGAACGAAGATCCATCCGCTTGTGCTTTCTTCGCCGCCTATTATGACGGGGCGCCCCATGGCCACTCCGGGCATGCCGGTCTGCGTGGGGGTCGTGCCCTGTTCGCCCGTCCCTGAGCCGGGACGGCTCAGATGAAAAAACACCCGTTCGTCCGGTGTGGCTTGCGCCAACGCCTGGGAGACTGCCGGAGCCAAAAAGGCAATGTCATCCAAATGGAAAACCCGGTGCTTAACCGCTTCGCCGATGAGCAGGCGGGAGAGGAAGTTACGTCGCTCGCTATAGAGCACCCGGTGGAGCAGGGTGCCGATCTCGGTGGGAGTCAACGTGACAGGGTGGTCGTTCCGTTGCGACTCCTCCTCCGGTACCAGGAGCACATCGTTAAACCCGACGGCCAGCACCTCTCTCCCCTTGACCGCGGGAGTGTCGACACATCCGAGGAGGATGAGGCTCAGAAAGAGGACCGCCCCTTGTCGTAGTAAGTTCATCATGCGTGCACGAGTCCGCTGACGTTCCTCAGCTGGGCTTGAGCGCCGGCGCGTGATCGGTTCCCACCGTCCCCGAGGACACGGGCTGGAACCCGTGCTCGCGCAAGGCGCGTTGTACGGCCGGGGCGAGCAGAAAATCGAGTAATTCCCGCGCCAGGGGAAGTACGGAAGGCCGACAGGTCCACACGACGGCCGCGCCGAGCTCCACGGGAGAATGGAGATTGCTCGGCGCTTCGTCAAGAATCCGGACATTCGCCGCGTTGACCGCGTCGACGCGGTACACGATCCCCACGTCCGCTTCGCCGCTGGAGACGAGATCGATGATCTCGCTGTGATGGCCGTAGACGATCCGGGATCGCAAGTGGTTCACGGGATCGATGTTGGACAACAGCTCAGCGGTGATGACTCCCAACGCATCCGTCTCCGGATTCGCAATCGCAAGGCGGCCGGTGGCGTCCTTGTTCAGCTTCAGGGACTGAAAGGACACCGGAGCCGGAACGGCCTCGGCGGAGGCGATCAAGACCATGGACGTCCTGGCAAAAACCCTCGGTGGCCCATCGATGGTCAGTCTTCGGGCTTGCAGATGGCGCACTTGGTCGAATGAGGCGGGAAGGAACATGTCCAGCGGCGCGCCTTCCTCAATCTGTTCGCGGAGTGTCACGGACGGACCGTAGACGACGCGCACCTTGGCCGACGGATGCTGCGACTCGAAGATCGGGAGCACGTCGCGGAGGACGGGCTTCAGACTGTGCGCGGCGCCGATCGTCAAGACTTCGCTCTGTGCCGGCTGCTCCGCCATGCTCAATGCCGCCACAAATGCCGCCACACACCAGATACTGTTCCGTCGCCATCCCGGGTCCATCATGCGTCCTCCCATGTGTCCTCCGAACTTCTTTCTACCAATAGAACTGATACAGAACGCGGATGCTATTCGAAACAAGATCCTGCGTATGGGGGATCCGATCACCGCCGAAGAATCCACCGGCGCCCATCGTGAGGTTGGTAAAATCGACAATCATGCGATGATCATACGTTCCGTCAAAGCTATAGTTCAGCGCCACGCCGGCCTCTTTGGCCAGATCGTGAGAGTGGGCCGTGCTCGGATCGAAGACGCCATACCGGGCCGCCACTTCCAGCTTCCGCGGCACCACATAATGACCGAGCATCGCGTACCAGCCCATGGCGTCCCCCAGAGGAACATGGCCCCCGCGAACTTGCTGCAGGCGATAGTACCCCTCCGCCTGGAGGGCCCAGCCTCGATACCTGGCGATGAAGTCCACATTCCAGGTCTGGAAGTCGATGATCCCGCTACCGAGCAACCGACCATTGCGGGAGACCTCAAGTATTTGATTCTGGGTTGAGGTATGCGGATGCAACAGATCCACCCCGGGATTGTAAGCGTAGGCGGCGGCGACGGCGACTTGGGGGGTTTTTGACCAGAGGATGTCCCCTTCGCCGTAGAGGGGATTACCCGCCACCCTCCAGAGCAGTCGTGCCGTATACATCAACTCGTTTGCGTTCCTGCCGAAGGGCTGGCTGAGCCGGTCCAGGGTGATCCCCATCCCGTTAAAGACGCCTATTGCATAGTTGAGCCGGTATTTGCTCTCGTCGCTGAGCAGCGTGATGCCGAAGTCACGGCGGTTGATGGCATTGGCCATAAAGGCATCCTGCACGAACATGCGGTGCGTGAACGTCAGATTGAGGACGGACTGAATCTGCGCTCGATTGAACCAGGTTTTGTACTGACCGACCACGACATTGGCATAGGGCACGTGCCAGGAGGCCACATAAAAGTTGACCAAGGACATGCCGCCCACCGAGAAGGCGCTTCCAACCGGGCGATCGGCCCCAATGGTAAAGTCGAAGCGCAAGTTCGGATCAAATGCGTACCCCAGAAACTGTAACCGCGTGATCCGATTGCTGAGCGCCGCGGCCGACTCCTCGGCCCGTAGTGCAGGGACAAATGCAACTCCCTCGACTTTCGGAGTATTGGGATTGCCGATGGTGTTCCAGGCTTGATTATACGCATCATGGATGAAGGCAAACTGCAGCGCGCCGCGCACCTTGAGAAAGAAGTTGTCCTTGGTCTTGATGTTGAGCCCTTGGCCGTAGTTGATATGAAATGGCTGAGCCAACAAGCGCTCCCGCATCTCGATGATGTGGGCGCCCTTGTCGTATTCCCCCTGCGTGATGAGATGTTTTTCCAAGAGGTACTTGAGAGCGGGATCCTCCCTGATGACGTATTCCCAGCGCCCCTGTTTCTGCACCAACTCGCCTTCCTCGACGGCCCACGCGACCGGAAGCAGACCTGGAAGAGAGAACACCAGTCCAACAACCAATCCGACCACCAAAGCCCGCAGCATGCACACGGTATCCATTGCCGTATCATCCGAAGAATGACCCGCAGGCGGTCGGCCATCTGCCGAGTGCTGGATTCCCTCCGTGCAAGAGGCATCGGTGCTCGACCGGAGCCCATCAGGAGCTTCCAACCAAAAAGATCGCTGGAACGAGCGTCACGCCATCCTGCCGATCGCGACGACCAATCGGGCTCACGGGAGAGCCTGTCACTCAACGTCCGCGCAGAGTCCTGGTTTCAGGAAAGCGTTCAGCAAACGGCGTGCCTTGTGGTGAGGGAAACGGATCCGCATGGGAAGAAGACCATAACGTCGCATTGCCTATATTATATGGGTTCGGTGCACCCACCTAGGCGGAACCCAGCGGAGAACGCTACCCGGGAGCCTGTTGAGCAACCGGTGCGCACGCGCACCTGGCGCACGGCTCGCCATGCAAAACGCACGCACCCTCACCTGCGCGTGTCTCACGCAATGGGGGACATGAGTCTGCGGCTGAGGCGGAAAGACAAGGGGGGCAACCCAACGAGCACGCGATCACTATGTCCCGCAGGGTTTCAGTGACACGCCATCCGCAGAATCCTCGCCGCAGCGAAGGCGGCGCCGAAGCCGTTGTCGATATTGCAGACCGTGACCCCGGAGGCGCAGCTCGTCAGCATACAGAGGAGCGGAGTCAATCCGCCGAACACGGCCCCATACCCCACGGACGTCGGGACCGCGATCACCGGGATCGCCACCAGCCCGCCGACCGCGCTGGGCAGCGCCCCTTCCATGCCCGCTACGACAATCGCCAAGGCGCTCCGGTCAAACAACTCGCGGTGGCCGAGGAGCCGGTGAATGCCTGCGATGCCGACGTCGTAGAGCCGTTCGACCCGGATGCCCATCAGGCGCAGCGTCTCCGCGCACTCTTCCGCCACCGGCAGATCGGCCGTGCCCGCGCAGACGAGCGCGATGGGGAGCTT
This sequence comes from uncultured bacterium, assembly GCA_965285945.1. Taxonomy (GTDB): domain Bacteria; phylum Nitrospirota; class Nitrospiria; order Nitrospirales; family Nitrospiraceae; genus Nitrospira_D. The sequence goes on from CBDIWP010000015.1 coordinate 9,248, forward strand.
GCCGAGCGGTTCGATCGGCGCCTGCTCCCAAGTCGCCGTGCGCGCAAGCTCGTGATAGATCAGGGCGGGCAACATCTGCCTCACCGCGACCGCCTTCTCCCGATCGAGTCGGGTTATCAGCACGTTTTGGCCCGTTCGGGCGAGTTCCTGCGCGATCCCCACGATCTGCTCGGGCGTCTTCCCTAACCCGAAAATCACCTCGGGTGTCCCCTGCCGCAGCGCGCGATGGTGGTCGACCATGGCATAGCCGAGGTCGGCGAACGGGAGATCCGTCAACTCGCGCAGCGCCTCATCGAGGCTCACGCCACCGGCGCGGACCAGCTCAAGGAGGTTCTGCAGTTGGAATCGATCCATTGGAGTCTCTCCATGGTCAGGGATTACAGAAATCACATTCGCCCGGCAACGCCGGCGCCGTGCCGGTGGCCGGCGGTCGTTCTTCCCGAAAACCGCAGCCGGCGCAGCCGACGATGTCCATCCGGACCCGGCGCGTCGGCAGCCCGCACTCGGCACAGGGTAGTCCCTGAAGGCGCTCCACAATATCGAAGCCCGGGCGCCCGCAGCGCGGGCAGCCGCTCAAGGCCAGACGCACCAAATCCTGGGCGGCTCGGCCGATCGCCTGCATCCGCGTGGGATTGACGTGTGCGCGCATATCGCTCTCAAGATGCGCGGCTCCGTCGCCTTCGAGCACGACCCGGACCGCCGCTTCCAGGGCTTTCGTCGTCATCAGGCCTTTGTACACATCCGGTTCCCCCTTGCGCACCCCCATGACGACCACGGGTCGGGAACCCGATCTCTTGAGCGAAGGCCAGGGCGTCTGCCACGCTGCCGACAAGGCGGCTGCCATGGTTGGTTTCGGCTGTGAGGTCCGCTCCGACGAGCTCGAGTCCGCCATCACGGCCCGTCAGCACGATGAGCTCGCGCCCGCCTGCGACCCACGGCAGCCACGGATGGGGTCCGAAACTGCCTTCGCTCGCGAGCCCATAATCGGCTTCCGGGACTGCCGCCAGCGCCGCCTCGGCCTTCACGCGAGCCGTCTCACGTTGCGAGCCGGGACGCGGGACCTCTCGCGTGAACGTGCCGAAACGGTCGGTGTCGATCCCTCGCAGAACTTCGACCCGGAGCCCGAGCGCATCCTCCAGGACAGGGGCGATCACTTGTTCCTTGCTGTGCATCGTCGCCAACACCGCAAGCCGGCCTTTGAACCAAGGCTCAGTCATGCGTTCCTACCCCTTCAGCACTCAGTAGCGAACGAAGCGCTTGCCGATAGGCGGCCCGCCGGCGCCCTGCACTGCGCACATAGGGGACCGGGCCCAGCACCCGCACGCCATGCCGCCGACTGAGCCACTCCGCATTGTCATGCTCGGACGGATCGCTCGCGTCAGTCACCTTGGCCAAGAGGACCGCATGGACCAAAATGCCCCGTCTGCTCAGCGCGTCCAGTGAGAGACCCGTATGATTCAACGTCCCAAGCCCGGTACGTGCGACCAGGAGGATTGGGACGTTCAAGGCTTTGATCAGGTCGAGAATGTCGCGCCGCGCGTCGATTGGCACGAAGAGCCCGCCTGCCCCTTCGATGACCAGCGGACGTCTCCCAAGCGAGCGGGCGAGGGCGAGGACGCGATCGAACGACGGCGTTTCCTTGCGCCGCGCCGCCGCCACCCCCGGCGCGAGCGGCGCCCTATACCGATAGAGGCACACGCGGTCCAGCGGATCGTCGCACCGGGCCGCGGCTTTCAAGGCCAGCGCGTCGGCAGGCCTGCGTCGGTCGAGGCAGCCGCTCTCGTAGGGCTTCATCGCCGCCGGGCGGAGCCCCGCCTCTGCCAGCAAGGACAGCAGCGCGCAGGCCGCTTCGGTCTTGCCCACACCGGTGTCGGTCCCGGTCACAAAGAGACGGAACGCCTCCTGACCCATCGGTGTGCGGCGCTTCACCATCGGGCTAGTCCGTCACGGCTCCGGTGCTGGCGCTCGAGACCTGCTTTGCGTACTTGGCCAGCACGCCGCGCGTATAGCGCGGCGCGGGCGGTCGCCACGCGGCCCGGCGGCGCGCGATCTCGTCCTCGGGCACATTGAGCTGCAGCAGGCGCTGCTCCGCGTCGATGGTCACCGAGTCGCCCTCGTTCACCAACGCGATCGTGCCGCCCACTGCGGCTTCCGGCGCGACATGCCCCACCACCATGCCGTAGGTGCCGCCGGAAAACCGGCCGTCCGTAACCAATCCCACACTGTCGCCCAGGCCCTGGCCGACGAGGGCGGCGGTGGGCGAGAGCATCTCGCGCATGCCGGGGCCGCCCTTGGGGCCTTCATAGCGGATGACCACCACGTCGCCGGGTTGGAGCCGGCGCGCGAGGATCGCCTCCATGCAGGCCTCTTCCGAGTCGAATACGCGCGCCGGGCCGGTGATCCGGGGGACCTTCACCCCGCTGGTCTTGGCCAGCGCGCCTTCTTCGGCCAGATTGCCTTTGAGGATGGCCAGATGGCCGTGCGGATACACTGTGCTGGACCAGGGCCGGATGACCTCCTGATCGGCGCGCGGTTCCTCGGGCACGTCTCTCAGCACCTCGGCAATGGTGTGACCGGTCACGGTTAGCGCATCACCGTGCAAGAGGCCGTGAGCCAGCAGCAGCTTCATGACCTGTGGAACACCGCCCGCCCGGTGCAAATCCGTCGTCACATAGCGTCCGGACGGTTTCAGATCGCACAGCACCGGCACACGCCGGCTGAATGCTTCGAAATCATCAAGTGTCAGCGGCACCTGTGCGGCGTGCGCGATGGCAGGCAGATGCAAGACGGCGTTCGTGGAGCCGCCTAGGGCCATCAAGACCGCCATGCCATTCTCGAACGCGTGGCGGGTGAGGATGGCGCGCGGCAGAATCTGCCGGCGGATGGCCTGCACCAGCACCTCGGCAGAGGCGGCCGCACTGTCGGCCTTTTCCGCGTCTTCCGCGGCCATGGTCGAGGAATAGGGCAGGCTCATACCCATGGCCTCAAAGATCGACGCCATGGTGTTCGCGGTATACATGCCGCCGCAGGAGCCCACGCCCGGGCAGGCGCGGCGCTCGATTTCTCTCAGTTCCTGTTCGTCGATTGTACGCGCGGTGTATTGGCCGACCGCTTCAAAGGCGCTCACGATGGTGAGATTGCGGTCGTGATAGTGGCCCGGTTTCATCGTGCCGCCATACACAAAAATCGCCGGGATGTTGAGGCGAGCCATGGCGATCATGGCCCCGGGCATGTTCTTGTCGCAGCCGCCAAAGGCCAACACGGCGTCCATACTCTGTCCATTGCAGACGGTTTCAATGGAATCGGCGATCACCTCCCGGGAGACCAGCGAGTACTTCATGCCTTGCGTCCCCATGGCGATGCCATCGGAGATCGTGATGACGCCGAAGACTTGCGGCATGGTGCCGGCCGCCTTGAGCGCCAGCGCCGCCCGGTCGGCCAACGGTCCCAGCCCCGCGTTGCACGGGGTGATCGTGCTCCGGCTATCGGCCACTCCCACGATCGGCTTGTCGAAGTCGTCGTCGGCGAAGCCGACGGCTCTCAACAAGGCGCGGTTGGGAGAACGGTGGAACCCCTGAGTCACGGCTCGACTCCTGCGATTGTGGGGCATGCAGCTTCTTTCCTTTCATTCAGTCATTCAGGCCGAGGCTCTCTGCTCGGCCCCTGAACCCGTTACGACCTCGAATCACAATCCCAAACCTCGCAAATGTCGTTCCACCATCCACGCGTTTCTGGAATTGTGCGCGTCGACGCTTGAATAAGGCTCTGTCTCGATGGCGGCAGCTCGTGAGTGGATGCACGGCTGCACTGAATACCGTGCGGCCCTGCACACTGACCAGCAGCCGCCCGTTCTCTACTTTCCCAACTTTTGGATGTAGGCCGCGTATCCCATCCGCGTCATCAGCAGAAAGTGGCACAAGGATACGGAGCGGGCGTCGCTAGAATCTCGGCTCTGTGAGCACAACTACCATCCGGGTCCATTCCTCGGTCGTGTATCCGTCCATCAAGTAGCTTCTTCATCCACACTGCGTTTCTGAGGCGCGTAAACCGAGAGCACTTACACCGGACTCGACCGTGCTGGTCAAGCATCATTGAGGCGGAAGCGCTATATTTTGCGCCGCCGGTCAAGCATCCAGCGGGTGATGCCAAGATGTTTTGCGGCTAGGGTTTTGTTGCCGTCTGATCGTTGCAGCACTTCGGCGATGATGCGATCCTCGAGATCGGCCAAGGTCTGTTCTCCGACGGAAAAGCTGATGTGCACGGCGGCCGGATCAGAGAGGTTGGCAGGAGACGGCACCCCAGCCGCTTTCAGCGAGAACGGGTGGACCGCTCCTTGGATGTCGGACGGAAAGTGAGCGGCTTCCAAGGTGGGGCCTTGGCAAAACAGCACCGCCCGTTCCAGAAGATTGCTCAGTTCGCGAACGTTGCCGGGAAACTGGTACTGCCGCAAGAGCGTCTGGGCACTGTCTCCCAAGGTCCGCACCGGTTTCTTCAGCGCCATGGCGGAGTGGACCATGAATTGTTGGGCCAGCGGGATGATATCGTCACGGCGTTCCCGCAGTGCGGGAACGGTCAAGGTCACCACGTTTAGCCGGAAGTAGAGATCCTCGCGAAACTCACCTTTGGCAACCGCTTCTTTCAGGTTGCGATTCGTCGCGGCCATGAAGCGCACGGACACTGGAATGGTTGTCGATCCTCCGACGCGGCGCAGGGTCCGCTCTTCCAGCACCCGAAGGAGCTTCGCTTGAAGGGCCAGCGGCAAGTCGGCGATTTCATCGAAGAGGACGGTCCCGCCCTCCGCCATTTCAATGAGGCCGCATTTGCGGCCGGCGGCTCCAGTGAAGGATCCCTTTTCATGTCCGAACAACTCGCTCTCGAAGAGTTCGCGCGGGATCGAGGGGCAATCGATTTCCGTGCAGGGCTTCTCGGCCCGGGGACTATTGTAGTGAATGACACGACCCATGTACTGCTTTCCGGTGCCGGTTTCTCCCTGCAACAGGACGGTCACCAGGTCACTCTTCGCCAGTTCACGGATCTCCTGTAGGAACTGTTGCGTCACGGGGCTTTTGGCAATGACGCGGTCCAGGGCATAGCGGTCGACCTCCTGGCCGCTCTGCCATTGGACGGTCCGACGCAACGCGAGCAAATCGGTGGCGCGTCGCAGCGTGTGTTGCAGATCTTCCATGTCGATGGATTTGGCCACGAAATCGAAGGCCCCCAGGCGCATGGCTTCGACGGCGTCTTTGACCGTGCCTCTGGCGGTCAGCACGATGACGGGCAGCGCGGGCATGGTCTGCTTGACGTGGGCGAGCACCTCGAGGCCCGAGAGATTAGGCATGACGAGATCCAAGATCAGAATATCAGGGTCAAAGGAACGCAGCAGCGACAGGGCCTCTTCTCCCGATCCGGCAGTTTGCACGACATAGCCTTGGGCCGTAAGACGCAGGGCGAACGCTTCTCGTACGGACCCTTCGTCTTCGACCAGCAGGAGCTGCCACGCCATGCTATCCCTCTCGTTTCAGCGGAAGCCAGATGTCGACAATCGCCCCGCTCCCGGGCGGACTCTGAATCAGGAGTTGTCCGCCATGGCGTTCGATGATGTCCTGGGTGATCGTGAGGCCGAGACCGACCCCCTTGGCTTTGCCGTTCGTGAAGAACGGCTCATAAATCCGTTGGAGGTCTTCCGGTGGAATGCCTTTTCCCGTGTCTGCAAACGACAGGACGATCCCCGGGGCTTGCCTCGTCTCGGGTCTCATCGTGATGGTCAATTCGCCTCCGTTCGGCATGGCGTCAATGGCATTCATGACGATGTTCAAACAGACTTGAAGCATGTGGGCGCGAGAGGCCTCTGCGTACGGCAAATCCGCCGTTACACATGTGTGGGCCGCCACACGGTGCTTCAACAAGTTGGGCCGCAGCAAGCTCAGCGTATCGTCGACCAGCGCGGGCAGGTCGCAGGGGGTGATCTCGAACGGGCGGGGCCGCAAGTGCTCCAGATGAGACTCCAGCAGGTCATCGATGCGCGAGGCCTCGCGCGCGATCAAGCGACAGCGGTCACGGGCCGACTGCGGCAGGGTGTCTTGATCGGCCAAATGCGTGGCCAGGCTGCCCAGTCCGATCAGCGGATTGCGAACTTCATGGAGGATACCGCCGGCGAGTTGGCCGACGAGTTTGACCTGCTCCGTATGGCGCAGCGCTTCCAGCATTTGCTCGCGCTCGCTCAGGTCCGTCAAAATCGCGAGGAAGTAACGGATGGTTCCGTCCGGGTCCTTGACCGGGCTGACGCTCTCCCACGCGAGGAACTCCGAGCCGTCTTTGCGCCGGTTCACCATCCGGTCGACGAAGGCTGATCCGGACCGGATGGTGCTCCACATGCGCTCGAAGAAGTCCGGGGGATGTTTCCCGGATTTCAATAACGCCGGCGTCCGCCCGATGACCTCCTCTCGCGTCCAGCCCGATAATCGTTCCATCGCCGGATTCCATTCCAAGAGCGTGCCTTGGGTATCGGTGAGCATGACGCCGTCTTGCACGAGTTCAAACATCCGGTGATAGAGCTCCAACTGCGTTTCCGCCCGGCGCCACCGTTCAAGCACGGTGGCGATCGTGTTGCCCACCGAGCACAGGAACTCCAATTCCTTCGGCGTAAAATCCCGCACCTCCTTGCAGTGGGCTCCCATGACGCCGTACACCCGGTCTTGGACCATCATCGGGACACTCATGCCGGCGACACCGCCATGCTCCGCCAGGAGCCGTGATGGCTTGAAGCGGGTTTCGGTGTGCAGGTTACGCACGACCACGGGTTGCCGTTCACGAATGGCAAAGCCGGCCTGTGAATGAGTGCCTCCCTCCACGGTCAAGGTGCCGATCAGACCTTCACGCCAGCCGACGCCGGCCACGAGATACAGATGCTCGTCCGATTCACGTGGAATGAGGATCTTGCAGAGTTCCACGTGCAAGGCGTCGGCCGTCAGCCGGGCGGCCTCGTTCATGATCTCTTGGACCGGCGTGCCACTCACGGCGAGCGAGCCGATCTGCGCCAGCACCGATTGAAACCGGGCCACCTGCGAGGCTTCCCGTGATAACAGCGTCCGTTCGGTGACGTTGTCCAGCACCATGAGCACCCCGGACGCGCCGCGAAAGGGCACGACCGTGAACCGGCATTCGTAGATGAGCGGCTGCTCCTGCGGATCGCAGAGGTGATACGCGGTGGTGCGTTGCGCGCGGAGCGGTTCTTGCTGCCATGCCTGCGCCGCATCAAACAGTTGCTTCCGGAAGGGAAGCTCCGGCGCTCCGCAAGGCGCGTCGACCAGTTCACCAAACTGCGCATTTTCAAAGACCACGTCGCCGTGGGAGACGAAACAGAGGCCGCTTTGGATACAGTCAGTCAGCCAAGCCGGCACGTCCGGCGCGGCGACGTCCGACTGCGTCGGTGCCGAGGATGTGAGGTGTGGCTGATGAGAAGGAGGCATGGGTATTTTATTGTGCCCAGGGGATCATACAGGAAGTCAACCACGGCACCGGCTCAGCAGAAGGTCTGCCTCATCAGCTCACGAAGTGCTCTCGGCGGCTGACGGCCACGTCGGTGACGAACATCGTGCCCGAATGTTTGCTGAACAACGGACCCAGCCCCGCGAGGATCGGCTCAACGCGGTCTTCCGGCACGACGGTGAAGACCATCACCTGACTGCTGGTATCGTTAAACAACAAATGCCCTTCGTGAAAGCCATCGTGGCCCTTGCCGGACACATTGTTGATGATCGTATAGCCCGTCGCGACGCGATCCAGCAGGTCAGTGACAAAGGCGAGGTGTTCGCCATGGACCACGATCTTGATTTCTTTCATCGGATGCAGGGTCAAGTTGATCATGCGACGCTCCTTCTAAGATCATCTATTGTCCCGTCGTACTGTTTCTCCGCGCAGAATCGAGCCACCAGCTAATCTCAAAAACATTACCTAAGCCAATCGGTACTGCTGGCGTCAGGGATACCCGCTCTGCTCGGATCGCCGCTTCCGCATGGCGGCCAGCTTAGCCAAATATCCTCCGCCCGAGACGTATGGGGAATCATCATCATAGTGACGCTTCTAGCAGCCAGGGCGTCCTCCGGTCGGTTGGAGAGACCCGCGATCTTCAGCGTTCTGTTCCGGATCATGCGTTGCGCTTATTGCACCGTTTCGTGTTGCGTGCGGTTTCAGTCAGTTCGATCGTCTATTGCGGGCGAACCTTGGACCCTCTGAGCGGCCTCCCCAAGGCCTGCAGCAGATCTTCAACATAGAGGCCATTGAGGAACGCCACATAGGCGCGGGTCCGGATGGTGGTCACCCAGGCGGGGATTAAGAACTGCACGCCATGGGCTTCGCCGTACAGGACGATCCAGACACCGATCACCAGGATGGCGGCGAGTGCGACAAACCCATCGAAGACGCCGGCATGCCAGGCGGCAGCCTGAAAGTAGCCGGCGGCCTCTCCTGGTTGGGGGTAGAGAAAACCGGTAAAGGCTTCGCCTGCCCAGAGGTAGGTCAGGCTGATGAGCGCGAGCGTGGCCACCATCGTCAATGAGACCTTCCAGGACGCCACCGCATTGAGGCGATAGAGACTAAAGATCGCTTGGGCCGACGTGACCCAGGCGAAGAACAAGAAAATCAGGGTTCCCTGCGCTTCAAGCAGGGGAATATGCACGAGGCCATGGGCGACGAGCAGGATGATCAATGGCAGGATCAAGGTCACGGCCAACCCGGTCGCCCAGGTCATCAGCGAAAAATCGGTCGATGGTTCGATGTGCTTGTGACCCGGGAGCTTGAATTCGCTTCGCGCCTTGTGAATGTGGGTGCCCGAATTGAGGAAGAGCGTCGCCTTGAACAGCCCGTGGGCACAGAGGTGAAACACGGCGAGCGCGAAGGCGCCGAGTCCGCATTCCATGACCATATAGCCCATCTGTCCCATCGTGGAATAGACGAGCGTTCGTTTGATGCTGGATTGTGTCAACATCGTGGAAGCGCCGATTAAGGCCGTGAGCCCGCCGATCAGGAACATCAGATAGAGCGACGCCGGCGCGCTGCCATACAGGGGCGCCAAGCGGTTGACCAGGAACCCACCGCCATTCACGATGCCCGCATGCAGCAGGGCCGACACGGGAGTGGGCGCCTCGATGGTTCCCGGGAGCCACACATGGAACGGAAATTGGGCCGACTTGGTCATGATCGTGAGCACCAGCACGAGCGTGATGGCGCTGGGTGCCGTCATCTCCCACCAGGTGCCCGAGAAGAAGACCGGCGCAATGGGCGCTTCCTTGATCATCTGAAATAACGCGCCAAGATCTAACGTCCCGTAGGCGACGTAAATTAGAGAGAACGCGACCAACAGGCCTGTGTCGCCGATCGCCTGCACCCAAAACGTCGTGCGGCCGGCCTGTCGCGCCGCAGGCCTTCCATGGTCGAACGACAGCAAGACGGGCAGCAGCCAGGTGATCGCATGCCAACTGATCAATAACCAGAGCAGATTGCCGCTGCTCACCAGATTGAGAAGGACGAAGGTGAGAAAACTGATGAGACTAAAAAATCGGATATAGCCTGGATCGTCATGCATGTACCGGTAGGAAAACACGTGGATCACGAGGCTCACGCCGGTAATCAAAACCATCATGACCGCCGTCAGCCGGTCTACCAGCAAGGTGAGGCCAAACGGATTGGCCATCCCGGGCAGCGTCAGCACCACCGGCTCATATTGTTGGATGCTCTGGTACAGGACGAGGACGGCGCTGGCCGCGGATAGTGCGAGGGCGCTGATGCTGATCCTGGCCGCTCGCTCGCCCAGCTGGGGCCCGAGCACGGCCATCAATCCGCTCGCAAGGAGGGGCGACAGAATGGCGATGAGTGCTGGGATGGCATGCATTGAAGCCGTTCCTTTGTGAATCTATGTAGGTTCACTTCATCAGCAAGATGAACCGGAGCGTCAGCAAGAATAGTACCGTCTCTGACCGCGTCGATTAAATGCCTGACAGGGCCCAGAAAAACCAGCGCGCCACTACGGAAAAGCTACTTGTGAGGGCAGGATGTAGAAGGAGCGGAGCAGTGCACAGATGCACGCAAGTGCGCACGTGCACCACATGCTGGCAGCGCAAGTTGAATTCGCTCGCATGTCCGGGCATGTACCACAGATCGTCGTGAAGTGGTTCCGTTTGACGTCCGATGTTTCCAAAACAGTGTCCACTGCGCCATCTGCGCCTCCACCTGGGCGGACCATAAGCCCCGGCGGAAAAGCGCTCAATCCTTCAGAAGAGGGAGGGGTCGTCGTAAATGGCAAACCAGGGTGCGCTTACGACCGCTTTCTATTGTGGCTGGATTGATGAATGGAGTTGGTGCGGTCAATGGGCGGGAAGAAGGCACTGAGTGACTGGGCGAATTGCTGTTGCTCGGTGCGCGATCAGGACTCGATGCCGTGCTTCACCTGTCCCGCCCATGTGTCGGGGGTGCGGACGACAAGGCGTGCGCCTGCCGCCGTGAGTCGTGTCAGACGCGCCCGGCGATCGACCGAGGAGCTGTGCTGGGTCACGAGGGATTGCGCTTTGAGTTTAGCCACGATGCCGCTGACCGTTGGCATGCGCACAGCACAAGCCGCGGCAATATCGCTCAGTGAGAGCGGAGTCTCTGGCGCGCGCCCAGGAGGTGGAGCACTTGGAGTTGGAGAGACCCGACGCCTTTGATGTCAGTCCGACGGAACGGTCGAGAATTCGATTTATTGAAAATCACATAGAATGCCTCTGTCAGACAGGTTGCAAATGACTGAGGCGGCAATCTTTGTATCGTGGGTGCTTGCCGGACTTCACGATGAGAGGCTCCATGTCTGTGCCTGTCCGACAGGGGGCGTAGAATGGATTACGAGGAGGAATGCAAGGGCTATCAGGACCACTTCGCGGGGCACCGTTCGACTGCTCCCCGAGGTTTATCGACCGATTTGTCGATAATCACGACCCGTACATTAGCGCCGGTGGTGCCCTCAAAGTGGATCCAGGAACGTGCCTTCTGGGAGGGTACCTGATACGCGTGTTGGAGGCGACCTCCATCGGCCCTGTGTGAGCATGGCTTGACGATGATGCGATCGTATCGTTTGCCGGTGAATTCCCAAAAGTCGTCTTATAAGAATCGCCCGTTCACAGACTGACTCGTATTTAGTATTTGCCCCTGGGGAGCGGACGTATTATAAGATTCGCAGAGAGGGTAACGTGTCATTCCTTTACGCGCTGGGATTGCTGCTTATTGGTCTGGCTACCATCGCGGGCCTCTTTCGGAAACGGCGTCGTGGTCATGTTTCGCGCTCCTCCTCTTTTGGGCTAAGCACTAGTGCCGCCCCCTGGTGGAAGCGTCCCTTAAGAGGGTGACTGGGCTGATTTTAGATGGACTTGCTGTTACGAAGGTTTCCCCATATCAAGAAGTCCGCCATCTAATGACTTTCTGTTGGTTCGAATAGTTCTGGCTTGTTCGAAAGGTTCTGATTCCCTTTAGCACAAATTTAGCACACGGTTTGCGGTGGCTTCTTTATGGGCTAGTCGGCCCCATTCCGAACAAGCCACACATGCTGCCCTGACGTTGTTGTGCAAACTCCTCCGGGTCAGGTTGTCTCCTTTTTCCTATCTTAGGGCGGCTCCATCGTCCGCAGGCATGCGGTTGAAGCACGCACTAACATGGTCCGCTAGCGGAACCCCTAGTATGGTCGTGAGTGGGACTAGTGATATAAACGACCCCCTATTCTCATAGAAGCAACGGCATTGTCGCCTGTCAGGCGGTGATACGTGCGGGGATGCTGTATCTTATCGAGTCACAGGTATTTTCTACCTGCTCGACATTCTCCATGTCCCAAGGCGCTGCTTAGAAAGGGGCGCCGTAATGGCTACAACATCCATTGATTTTCAACGCCTCTTCGAGGCGTTCCCGGCCTGTACTTAGTCCTCAACCCGGCGTGGACCATCGTCGCGGTCAGCGACGCCTACGCCGAGGCGACGATGGCGCGCCGGAGGAAATCCTCGGCCAACATATGTTCTCCCGACGATCCACATGCGACGGGGGTTGGAACCTCAACGCGTCCTTGGAGCGCGTGATGACCGGCCTGCGTTCCGGAATGCAATGGTGGTCCAGAAGTACGATATCCGGCGGGCGCTCGAGCACGGCGGCGGATCTGAAGAACGCTACTGGAGCCCCATGAACTCCCCGGTTCTGCCGCAGGACGGCACAGTGGGTGAGGGCCTCTTCCATGCGGAGTCTATCGAATGATGCTGTAATTATTTTGTGGAGAGCTTGCGTTTCGTGCTTCTCGCACGATCGAAGACGTGAGAGGTGACATGCTAGCAATCATGGCGGCAGGACTCCTTCCGTCAGTTCAACCCACGTCCAGCTTAGGATGGACGTTCGTGTGTACTACAGAATATCGCTCTGGTACCTTCTAGCGGCAGGAGGAACTGCATGCCGGATCATCTTAAAGACGCCGGCCAGGACGATCATTACCTGAAGCAAGAGTTCTACAACCTGCTGCAGCAGGATCCGGCCATTTTAGAATTCCTCGAAGCCGGCGGACTTGATGGGCTCTGGTATTGGGACCTGGAACATCCGGCGCACGAATGGATGAGCCGCAAATTCTGGGAGACGCTCGGCTATGATCCCGCGGAGAAGCGACACCTCGCTGCTGAATGGCAGCATCTTATTTTCCCGGAGGATTTAGCGACGGCGGGAAAGAATTTACAGAAGCACTGTGCCGACCCGCAGCATCCGTATGATCAGCTGGTCCGGTACCGGCACAAGAATGGATCAACCGTGTGGGTACGTTGCCACGGACTCGCCATTCGGGACGCGAGGGGCAAGGCCATTCGCATGCTGGGTGTGCACAACGACGTGACGGCGCTGATGCGGGAAACGGAAGAGCGGTTTCGCGCAACCTTTGAGAATGCCGCGGTCGGCATCGCCCACGTCGCGCTGGACGGAACGTGGCTCCGTCTGAACGACTGCCTTTGCGAGATAGTCGGCTATCCCCGGGAGGAACTCCTGACGAAGACCTTCGGGGACATCACGCATCCCGACGATCTGGAGGCCGATTGGGTGCAAGCCCGACGTCTCGTCGCCGGGGAGCTAGCCAATTATTCCATGGACAAGCGTTACATCCGCAAGGATGGCTCGACGATTTGGGTCACGCTCACCGGCTCGTTGGTCAGGAAGCCGTCCGGCGAGCCGGAGTACTTTATTGTCATCATCCGTGACATCACCGCGCTGAAAGAAGCTGAAACCGCCTTGCGCGCCAGCGAAACACGTTATCGCGCCACCTTCGACAATGCTGCGGTCGGGATCGCGCACGTGGGGTTCGACGGGCGCTGGATACGCTTCAACGATGCCATGTGCCGCATTACGGGATACAGCCGCGAGGAACTGTCGGCTCTCACGTTCGGCGACATCACCCATCCCGACGACGTCGAGTCGGATAGGGGACAAGCACGCCGGCTGCGAGGAGGAGAGATCGGCACCTATACGATGGAGAAGCGCTATTATCGGAAAGACCGCGCCCTCATTTGGGTGAACCAGACCATCTCCCTCCTGCGTGATCGCGAGGAACGGCCTACGCATTTCGTATCTCTCATTGAGGACATCTCCGAGCGCAAGCGGGCGCAGAGTGTCTTGGTTCAGCAGCAGCGTCTCTACCAGTCTGTCACCGATAATGCGTCAGTCGCGCTCTTTATCATGGATGAGCGCCAGCAATGCGTGTTCATGAATCCGGCCGCCGAGCACCTCACCGGCTATACCTTAGCTGAGACGCTGGGGCGGCCGCTACACAACCTTGTGCACCATACGAGACCGGACGGACGCCCCTATCCGCTCTCAGAATGTCCCATCGATCAGGCATTTCCCGAGCAGAATCAGATGCAAGGCGAAGAGGACTTCGTTCATAAGAACGGCCATTTCTATTCGGTCGCCTTCACGGCGAGTCCGATCCGAAATGAGCACGGCAGACCGGTCGGGACGATTCTCGAAGTCCAGGACATCACGGAGCGGAAACGTGCTGAAGTGGCGCTCCGTGCCAGTGAGCAGAGGTTCCGTGCGGCCGTCGGCGCCGTGAGCAGCTTGATCTGGACCAACAATGCCGCCGGCATGATGGAGGGGGAGCAACCTGGATGGGCCAAGTTCACGGGTCAGACCTATGACGAATACCAAGGCCATGGATGGTCGAAGGCGGTGCATCCGGACGATGCCCAGCCCACGATGGACGCTTGGAATGAGGCGGTCGCCCGGAAGAGCACCTTCGTATTCGAGCATCGCGTGCGACGGCATGACGGACAGTGGCGTCTGTGCTCGGTCCGTGCGGTGCCGGTGTTGACCGACAAGGGGACGCTCCGGGAATGGGTCGGGGTGCATACCGATATCACCGAACAACGCCAAGCCGAAGCGGCCTTGCAGGAGAGCGAGCAACGACTACGCTTCTCCTTGGAGGCCTGCCACATCGGAGCGTGGGACATCGATCTGCTCGACCACACCGCGTTCCGATCCGTCGAGCACGACCGAATCTTCGGGTATTCAGAGCCGCTGCCGGAGTGGACGCTCGAGGATTTCCTTCGTCACGCCCTGCCGGAATATCGCGAATCGGTCGTGAAGATCGTCCGCGATGCAACAGCGGCCCGAACCGGGTGGACCTATGAATGCCGCATCCGCCGGGCGGACGGAGAAATCCGATGGATCTGGTTCAGCGGCCGGTTCTACACCGATACCCACGGCCACGACCGGGTCGCTGGTGTCGTGCAAGACATCACCGAGCGCAAGCGGGCGCAGGAGGCGCTCGTCGACAGTGAAGCGAAACTCCGCCAATTGGCCGCCGATCTGGAGCAGCGGGTGCAGGAACGGACTGCCGAACTGAGCGAGTCCCAACGGCGGCTCCGGGCGCTCGCTTCCCAGTTGAATCGAGCGGAGCAACGCGAGCGCCAACGCCTCGCCACGGAGCTGCATGATCACCTCCAGCAATTGCTGGCGCTCTGTAAGATCAAAGCCGGTCAGGGACGGCGGCACGCCGAAGGCGCTCTCAGCGGCCTGCTCAAGGATATCGAAGACCTCCTCGCGGAGACGTTGACATACACGCGCGGCCTGGTGGCCGACTTGAGTCCGCCCGTGCTCCGCGACCATGGACTGGGTGCCGCGCTACAATGGCTCGGTGAGGCGATGCGCAAGTATGACCTCGAGGTGAGCGTTGCGGTGCAGGAGTCCAGCCATCGGCGGCTGTCACCGGATCAGGCCGCCTTGCTCTTCCAGTCGGTTCGGGAGTTGCTCATCAACTGCGCGAAGCATGCCGGCACCGGGCAGGCCTGGGTGACCCTGGAGCGAGATCGCGACGGCCTTCGCATCCAGGTGCGCGACGAAGGTCGCGGCATGGATCTGGCCCCTCTCTCCGGGTCACCTGGTGGATCCCAGGGTGGCATGACGCTCAAGTTTGGCTTATTTAGCATCCAGGAACGCATGCAAGCGCTGGGCGGGACGTTCGCCATCACGTCGGCCCCTGAAACCGGGACAGCGGTGGCGTTGACATTGCCGCTCGTGGAAGCGGCTGGCGTGGGACAAGTCGCTGTCGCAGGCGAACCGACCATCACGCGCTCCCAGCTTGTTGCGCGAGACGCATCACCACAAAAGAAAACCGTTGTGCAGGTAGTTCTCGTTGACGATCACGCGATGATGCGACAGGGATTACGCGCTGTCCTCGAAGGCTACGACGATATCGAAATCGTCGGCGAAGCGAGCAATGGGGAGGAGGCGCTCACTGCGGTCGGACGGTTGCGGCCTCGCGTCGTGGTGATGGACATCAATATGCCGAAAATGAACGGCATCGAAGCCACGGGAGCCATTAAGAGGCGCCATCCCGAGATCGTGGTGGTGGGGCTCTCGGTCAACGCCGACGGAAGCAATCGCGCGGCAATGCTCGCAGCTGGGGCATCGAGCTTGCTGACCAAAGAGGCCGCTGTTGACCGGTTATATGGCGCGATTCAGGACGCACTCAAGGTTAGTTTCTCCTGATTCATCACAGAAGATATGCCGCTCTTTTCTATCTGGTCGAAGCGGTAAGGGAGCTGCGGCGCTGGCATGGGCTCCAGCGGCGGCGGTGTCCATAGCGACGGCACCTTATCATTGGGGTATAGAAAGTCGTTAGATGCCGGACTTCTTTAAATCAGCAGGCAAGAAATTGGGGACAACAATTGACCGGTTGTATCCCAAGATCGAGATCAGCTGGTAACAGATTGATTCACTGACTTCCGAATCCAAGCAACGTTGTGTCAAACATCCTGAAAGCCGGTTTTCTTAAGCCGCATTCGCGAGAGTTTGGCGGTCTGAGCATAGCTTCGCAGAATCCCTAGACTCGCTAGAGCGGGTGGGGCGGTCATTGAGATGGGGTTCAGATCTGACATCAGCCTTTTCATAGGTATCCGGGAGTCCGGAAGCAGTTCCCTTTCCAACAAAAACCACAACTTTCCCGTCTACTGCAACATCATAAAAATCGCTTCACAAATGGCCTTGAGATCCAGGCACGAACGTGCCCTTTGATACGGGGCATCCCAGATCAATACGGCACGCTATGGCTATCGAGACAATAGGATTACTCGAGGGAGGAGAAACTGATCTAAAGCCGGAAGGCGTTTGGCCAATCTACGCTGCTCCATTTCAAAGCATCTTAGTTCATCGTCCCACCATCACTCCTCTAGCTGGCCTGCGATTGGAAGAGCGCGTCCTGGCCGCTGTCGATGGCGTGATATGATTGAAGCTTTTCAATCCGCCTCGTCAACGCTTTTATTGAAAGGGTGGTCTCGACGTAGCATCAAAGAAGCCTGGCTCCGTAAGGAGATGCTGCATCCGAGGGAGCGGACCATTTTGCCCGAAAGAGGTCAGTGAGCGCGACCTCCATTAGAAAGGTCACGCAGCGGCGCAGGATAGAGAACGTAGCGCATCGTATAATGCCGTGACGTAGCCAACTAAGGAGATCGAGCAGAGGCCGGATAGCCGATGCCGGTAACGCGAGTTTCTGGGTACCTTGCACGCTCTCCACCTTATGTGTGGCGCCATAATTTTACTCTTGAGAGCCTCTCGAGCTCCTGATCCATAAGAGTGGTTTCCCTCGCTACTTGACGTACACAACTCTAGAGGGGAAGATGGTATCGGCGTCGGATTTCATTGAAGCTCAAGGCGTGGAGTAACAGATCGACCACAACCGTCACCAGAAGTGGCTGTTTCCCTGTGGGAGGAACGGAACGAGGATGGTTTCGGGGTCTCGGAATCGGACTTCCTGAACATTCGCTGGTACGCAAGTTTGACTACCCGTGCTAGTGCCCGTGGACCGCATTGAACGTCCTCTTTTGATCCTGGCGATATGCTTGCACTCGACACGCCGGAATTTCCATTGAGGACAGGAGCAGCCGAAGTGGCCTTGCTTATCGAGACTGACCGTATAGGTACCGCGACCACTGGTACTGGGCACTTCGAAGGATTGGATCCATCTGGACATGTTGGGCCTGCCTGAACGAGAAGGTGAGAATTTCGTTTGGACCGAATGGCCGCGGGAGAACTTGATGGCGTTGCGTTCGCCGAGGGAATAGGACGCGTACGTCGTTTCAACCTTCGGTGAGCACCATCGGTAACGTGCGTCTGCCCCATACACCTTAATTCTTCTCGCCGAGATGGGCGAACCGAGCAAGTTTGGCTTTTTCGAGTGCGACCCACTCGGCGAAATCAGCTGGATGCGTTTTGGCAAGCCCGAGTAATTCCGGATAGTTTAGCGAGGCGATGTAGTTGTGAGCGCGATCGGAAATCTAATCCCAAACTCAGCTTGTCGGTCCGGGGGGACAAGGATAAGCATTCCTTCGGCGATGGCCTGCTGTCGCGTGTAGGTGGAGATATAAGGCGCGCCGGCAAACGGGTCAGGGTTGGTGGAGTTCAGATGCTCTTCCTTCTCTTCTTCTCTCGTAGTCGGCGGCGTGGGTATCGCGGAGATGCAGGATTGGGGGATCTTCTCGCAGGCGTGGGGGTCGCAGCTCACCTGATGGGCGGCATGGGGTTCATGCAGATCATGCGGCTGGCAGCGAGGAACGCGTGACACCGGCACCACACACATTGAACGGTCTTATAAATTCAGCGAGCGAGCATCCTCCAGCTGGTACTGCCCTCGGGCCAGCATCGGGTAGAGGGAAAAGATGGGGGTGTGTGCCGGTACGACCGCCGTAGGCACGTCCGGCAGTAGTTGCAGATGCATGTTGATGAAATTGAAACTGAGGCCCCGTTGCCAGGGCTGGCTGCCGGCGCCGGCATAGGCCGAGGTTTTTTCCGTGGCATAGGTACGCGTGAGCAGCCCGGCGCCGCCTTCGAGCCCATATTCATGCAAGTCGGGAGCCCCTTGGATCAGCAGCGAGACCGCACTTGCGTCGAACCACACCTTGATGTTGCAGCCAATCTGCACATACGTGCCCAAGGTATTGGTGGCATCCAAGTAGGTCCGAGGCAGGCCGATTTCAAACGGGAGGTCCGACGGGAGCGCGCGGTTGCAGGTGCCGAGATGCGGCTCTTGCAGCGGCGAGACCGAGACGAACAGCAGATGTCGATCGGCCATCTCGAGTTCGAGCACCTGATCGTTGTAATAGCTGACGAGCCGTCCCATTTCATACCGCAATGGAAATGAATAGCCCTTCTTGACGTACCAGATACGAACCCCCGCCTCCAATGGATCGTCCGGCGTGCGGCTGATCTTGAGGTCAAACGGGAGCATCACATGCCAGGCACCGGTTCTCGCCTGGACGAACGGCGCACAGGCTCCGGCGAATTCCTTGTGCACCGCGGCATTATCGGGCTCGAAGGCGCGGGTCGGAGTGGAGAAGTGCTGCGCGATTTTGGCTTCCTTGGGCACCCGATACTTCTCTTGGTAGTAGGCGGCGGCCCGCTGCTGGGCAATCGAGAAAAAATAATCGGGCAGGTCGGTCTCGATGACGATGCGCTGCCGGCTTTCGCGCCCTCCGGCCCTCGAGGATTCCGGTTTCAAGGCCGCGCTATAGAAATCGATCTCTGCCGTGAGGCGTTGGATGTCCTGCTGGATTTGGCGCGCCATGCCGACATCGTAGAATTGGGTGGTCGGAAACAGTTCCAGGGCTTTCTGCAAGCAATCCAGCTTGTGGCCATACCGCTTCGGCTCGTCGGCGAAGGCGTCGCTGACGGCGAGCAACAGATTGAATTGTTCTTCAGCGGTCAAGCCGGCGGTCGGAAAACTATGGTCCTTGAGGAAGGTAAACGCCATGGGGCCGAACGATTCGGCCTTGCGGATGCAGAGGGTGAGCAGGAAATTGTAGTGCGCGCGAGCTTCTTCAGGCGTCATGCTGCCCGGGATTCTACTCAGCGCACTGCGGGGAAGCAAGGCGCCCGTGGCCATGCTTGCCTGTTGAATGGAAAAACGTTTGTGGAAACCCAAGATCAGCTTCGAAGAATTAGAAGGCACACTCCAGTTGTCCGAGTATGAATAGTAAGAGGGACGAAACCTAGTGTCCTGAGTCAGAAGTCCGTCGACAAAAGCGAGCCACGCTAGCCAATATCTCATCGGCAGTTTTCGTCCACACGAAGGGCTTGGGTTGCTCGTTGGTGTAGGCGATGTACGCCCGGATG